>NZ_JBNILH010000002.1:0-653232 GCF_050107595.1 Bacillus infantis | reverse complement strand
TCACATCATTCTTGGTAGGTGAGTTATCATCCAACTCCTTGCTTTTCTTGACGTGCAAGGGGTTTACTGCGACAAACTTAATTCCGTTTTCTTTTAAAATATGAGCGAGGTTAAACCAATAGTGGCCAGTTGGCTCCATGCCAACCATCACTTTGTCCATACGCTGTTCTTTTTTAATTCCAGAAATCCAATTCAAGAATTGCTCAAATCCCTCTTTTGTATTTTCAAATTGACAAGGAGATCCAAACTCCATTCCCCTAAAGTCCTGAGCACGTGCCACATGCTTGAACTTCGCAATATCGACTCCTATAATAAGAGTTTGAGAAGTAATTTGAGCAATCTTCTTATTCTGGTTATAATTCATTTTAGTGCCTCCTGGTATTTGAGTTATAGTCCTTTTTGCTTGCCGGCTACAGGACTCTCTCATTCTACCAAGAGGTTATTTTTTTGTTCAAACCCCATTTTCCTTCATTACAGGAATGCTGCCCCTTTTATAACATTAGCAATGCTGGCTGGTTTGGAAGCTCCGTAAGTCTAAAAAGATAAACTTTAAAAACCACATTTTTTTATAGTAACGATTATTCGTATGAAAATATAACTAACTTACACGTTTCACACCTATATGCTGGGGTTTTGCCGATTTTAACTTCTGCTTTATCTACTAATACTTCATTTCCAAAATCAAAGAAAACTGAATCACTAGATTCCGACCAACATATTCGGCGAGCAGAATAAATATATCCTTCCATTACTTCATTACTACATTTAGGGCATTCTATAGCAAATCCCATATTAGTACAGCCACCTTTCACATGTTTCTTTTCATAAAGAATTATCATCCCTTTTTGTTAAACAACATTGTTAATTAAATTCATCCAACCTATCGAAAAGCTTCCACCTAAGTAAGTAGTTACTCATTGAATAATAGGTGTTTTTACAAATTCCTTTTTGTACTAATCTGTCCCGTTAGCTTAATAAAAGGTTTTAAGACTTCACTTAATTCTTTCTCTTTGTTTAACCAAATATAATGTTCTGCTCCTTCAATTACGATATATCTAGAATTAGGAATAAGGTTTGAGACTTGTTTAATTGACCAAGAAGGGCGAATATCATTCTCGGCATAAATAAACAGTGAAGGTAAGTCAATCTGTGAGATTTCTCTTAGCAGTAATGGTTTCTTTATAAATTCTCTCCAAGAATTAATAAGAGAACGATGAACAATCTTATTAGCCTCATACTCAAAATTCGGTTTCAATTCATCAATTTCTACTTTGTTTCGATTATAAGTTTCCTTCCAATCTCTATCATTTTGGATTCCAGTTCCTGAAATTGAAACATATCCTATTACGGATTTCGGATATAAAAGCGAATAAGCCAACCCTAAATCAGCTCCCCAGGAGTGCCCAACTACTACCCAATTTTTTAGGCCGTACTCTTCCCGAATTTGTTCAATGTCTTGAAGACAAGCTTCTAAATTGTATCCATTCCCGTCATAATTTGAGCGGCCACAACCTTTAGGATCAAACATAATAACTTCACAAATATCTTCAATAAGATTTGACAAATGTTACAAATAATTACAAGAGCCAGGTCCACCACTGATTAAAATAACTGGAACTCCCTGCCCTCTTTTTTCTGTCCATAGCTTGCCATTTTCCACTTTAATGTACTTTTCAACCAATATTATCACCCTTGAAACAAAATTTTAATGCTGATATTCTTCCTAAATACTCCAAACTCCTTCGTCCACTAAACTGCCCTTTTTATGAAATAAGAAGAGTTGCCTAGTTTGGCAGCTGTTCTGAAACATAAGATAGGAAAGTGTTTTTTCAAAAAGTCTAGGTTGAATTTTCTATGTATTATTTGGAATGCATAAGCTATATTATAGGAGCCTTCCTATGCTTCACTCTTTCCTTCTGAACAAATCCCAGGAGAATTAAGTAAAATGAAAACAGCAGCAAGAGGTATGCAGCTAGCGGAAAAAGGATGACCCAAGGAGAATAATAGAAAGCTGATCTAAATTGGCCTATAAGACCGGCCCATTCTTTTGTCATTGAGATATAGATAACTGGATCCATCCGGACAAATGTTCCGCCGAGAAAAATACTGAATATGCCCAGTTGCCCAATTAAATGAAGGACCAGTATAATTTCATTCACAAAGATAATCATGAACTGGCCTTTCAGTGCAGGGAGAATATGAGTTTTAGCAATGTGCCAGCGGCTTCCACCTATTGTTTGAGAAGCTAAAACATAAAGATGGGTCCTTAATTCCGCTGTTTTGGCAAATACGACATTATACACTCCGTTAATCCCCAGAATAACAATAAGGGTCCCAGTGAGAAAGATTAAAGAGTTTTCACCCAAAACCGGAATAAAATTCAAGCGGATGAGAACAAAATAGACAAAAATAAAGACAGGAAATCCGCTTAAAAGATTGGGAAGTTTTTTCCTTTCTTTTCTACTAGCAAACGACCTGCTGCGGACAGCAAAATAAAGCCCAAACACACCGCCTATTACGGAACGCAAAAAAGCACAGATTAATACAGTGAAAAAAGTGTACTTTGCTCCATATAATAGGAGGGATAAAATGTCATAGCCCCATTGATCTGTGCCAAACAGGTGTTTTTCGGATGGAGGATATGGAGGGGCTATTATTTTGCTACCTGATTCTGTTTTTACGTATTCAACATCGGAAAGCCCGTCTGCTCCATAAGGGGCGATATAAGGGCCTATCAATGAAAGAATTAAGAAGAAGATGAGCAGCAGTATGCCTGCTTTTAATTTCAGATTCCATTTACCCACGCAATAACACCTTCTCTATTCCGAAAATAATGAGCTTCATCGTAAATAGCACAGCGATATAAAGGATAAAAAAAGAAAGCAGGGAAATGACTACGAGGTTATACTGGTAGCCAAAGTTCACCGGATATTCGAATAGGATTTCAGTTAAGCCCCTTGTATTATAAAGATGCTCGATAATAAAAAGATTAGCTGTCGTTATCCCCACAATCTTATAGATATCAGCCTTTAAAAAAGGAAGTACGTTGCTGGTCACATGGTAGAGATAAATCTGTCTTTTCGTAAGTCCCTTGGAAACAGCTGTTAGTATGTAATCTTCAGAAGCCACCTCAAAAGTGCGGTCGTTTAAGGAACGGACTAAATACAAAAGGGGCAGGATCGTTAACGTCAAAACGGGCAGTAAAATGGCCGGTTCCTCGAGCGATAACGAAGCAACCTTTGCAACCCGCATACCAGTTTGTTTATAAATATAGGTAATTAAAAGCTGAAGCATTAAAACTAAAATGAAATCCGGGATAAAACCCACAAATCCTAATATAGAGTTTACCCACTTCTCACTTTTCTTCCATAGCCATATACCAAAAATAAAAGATAATATTATAACAATAGCTAATGAGACTGAGACATAAACATAGGAGACACTAAAAAAGCTCAATAGGTCAAAAAGCAAAAATCTCCTTCTGTCCCCCTGCATGTAATAGAAGGACTCACTTGTAAATAGACCTTTTATAAAAGCAAGTACCTCGCCTGGAATCTTTGAAGGAAGAAAAATAACCTTCCCATCCAAGTTATATAAATATAATGGCAGCGCAGCAACCAGCAGCAGTACAAGGAGTCCTGCAGTTTGAGTTAGTATGCTTCTAATATAAGACATTGGATTTCATTCCTTTAGTTTGTTTAATAAGAAACTTTGAGCACAGTCTGATAATCTTCTTTTTTCAACTGAGAGTTGTGAAAATTCCATAAGGGTTAGCGGTATTATGGGGCTGTTCATTTCCGTTCCAGGCACTTCGCTTTCTGCGGGGCAACGCTGAGCCTCCTCCCGCTGCGTACTGCGGGGTCTCAGCATTGCCGCTGCTTTCCCGCATTCTGCGTGCCTTGCACTCCAATTAACAGGTTTTTTTATACTTTGTGTGAGTTTAACTTCGGTTATGTAAATCACTTGTTGATTTAGATTATAACGCTTCATAAAGGAGTAATGAACTACTTAATCATTTTCCCAATACCAAAAATAGTAAATTTAAAGTAAGATTGGTTAGTAGGAAAAAAAATCCACATAATACTGGAGTATTTCAACAAGGCTGGTGATTGTTTTTGGGAGAAGCAATATAAGTTTAATGAATTATCCAACTCAGCGTTTGGCTGGAGCTTTATGAAGGGTTTGAAACAAGGTGTAAAGGCGTATGAATAAGAGAGTAAGCATAATAGTAATTGCTTTAGGGACTCAGTCCTTGCAATCGAGCATTGTTTTCTTAACACTGGCTTGGTATTTCACTAATATAACACATTCTCCTTTGGTATTTGGATCACTGATGGCTTTCCGCTACATACCGGGCATTTTATTAACTACATTAAGCGGAATCGCCATTGACCGTATGAACAAGATAGCTTTAGGACTGTGGTCAAGCATCTGGCACCTTTTTTCTCTCTTGCTTTTGCTGGTGGTGGGATGGTTAAAAATTGATCCATCTGGGGCTAATTATTGGATATATGCAGGAGTCGTCATATTCATAGGGATCTCATCCGCTGTTCTCACTCCCTTAGAAAGAACTCTGGTACCGATATTATGCAATCCTGGAGAATTAAAGTCCGTTAATAGTGTGATAACTGTTGTCACACAAGTGAGCAATTTATTGGGAACCAGCGCGGCCGGAATACTTCTTCTGACAGGCGGTTTTAACTTATCAATGGTTGTGGCTGTTATCCTGTCATTTATTTCTGTCCTTTGCTATATAGTTCTGTTAGTTAAAGTAAAGATTCCTCACACCACTAATCAAAATAATAGTGTGATGACTGCCTTTAAGACAACTGTCAGAGATCTGAAAGAACAAAAATGGATTTTCATTGCTATTTCTTCAGCTGTATTTACGAATATGTCATTCGTTATGATCATGGATGTCCTTTTGCCAACTCTATTTTCTGATTTGAAAATTAATGGCTCAGCTGCTCTAGGCTTGTGCTTCACTGCAATTGGTGCCGGCACCTTACTAGGGGCAGCTTTAACCTACAAATTTAAACAAATAAATTTTAATACCTCTATATTTTTATACATAGGATCAGCAGTAGCGGCCATCATGGGCGGCTATTTCTTAGATTCAATCGTATTCAGTTTAATAGCTTTCGGCCTGTTTGGATTGCTTGCTGCACCCATAACAATCATTTTTCAAACAACTCTGCAGGAAGCGATACCCGTTAACATTTTGGGAAGCGCGATGGGGTATTGTCTTCAGGAGCAACTGTAGCGCAGCCAATTGGTGTTTTATTGGGAGGTGTTCTTTTATTAAAATTTGAAGGAGCTACTGTACTCACAATCACGTGTGCTTTTTCCATTATTGCGGTATCAATCGGATGGTGGAGGTTAAGGCTGCAGCAAATTCAATCGCAAAATAGTTCTGAGCCTATCATCCAGAAAGTGAACTCGCCTTCAGTGTAGGCGGGTTTATTTTTTTGATTGTACCAGTAAAGGACATATCATTTACATCAAGATTGAGCACAACTTATTTGTAAAAGGAAAATGATGCACCGGGATGTATCTCGCTCTGTTCCGTCTCTGCTGGTCCATAAATGCCGTCAGCTGCTCAGTCGAATATAGCAGCTTACAGATTACGTTTTATCGCTGTCATCCATGGTTGTCAGAGAAACGCCTTTACCCATGAGGTGGTCAGCAGCACTAGCGATTTTTGCTCTCAGGACTTCTTCAGAGATGCTGTTGTTGTTGTTTTTAATTCTTTCTATTCTTTCTTTTATTTCTTTTCACTATTGTGTATGCAGGTTCGATTCACGAGTCCTTCATGACCGATTCACATGCAGTCAGCAAAAAAGGAATTCTGTCTGTTTTTAAACTGTAACCCGGCCGTACTTGCCTCTTCCATTTCAGCCTGATTTCGACCATTCAAATACTCCCATATACCAGGCACCGTAAACAAAAAAACATGCGGAAACAGCTCCGCCGTAAACAGACCGAGCTTTTTCCGCAGCTTTATCGAAAGCTGAATCCGTGCATGAATATAAAGATCCATCTTCTTCATATAAAATAACCACAGATCCTCCCGCAATAATTGAATAGAACGGACAAACTGCTTAGAATTCAGCATAATCCCTCCGCAAGCCACTCCCTCCTTCAACATCCCATCACTCCTCAGCAGCATGTATAACCACAAGACCACCACATGATGATACATACCACTCCACCGAACCAGACTTATAAACTGAGTCCATCCTTTGATCTGCAGATGCATTCCTAATCACTCCTATATGTTTGTTCATCTCTTATATATGGATTTGAAGAGGAAATGGACATGGTGGGAGAAGAATTTTTCTTGCGACAAAGGGGCAGGTCCCTTGGCCCCGTCTTAAAAATGAGCCAGGGGACCTGATAAGAAAACAGAAAATACTGGAATTTATTATAACAGGGCTAATTTAATCTCCTGTCTCTATTTTCACCTATAAAAGAAGATTAGCATTTACTTCATAACCAGAAGTTTTTAATTCTTTCAGCAAATCCATATGCCAATTAGAATCATAGTTGATATATACAATGCCAGAAATATCATTTGGCTTTTCTACATCATCTTTAACCAGTGCACAAACGTTATTCCTTCCAATCTTAGCCATAAGATAACCATGTTCAAAAACTACATTCTGTCTGGCACGTGGTTGTAAAAGTTCCGAGTCTTTAGACTTGCCTAAATCACAAGGCGTATACAACACTATTCCAAAACCTACATTTGAGTGTTCTTCTATTTTCTCAATAATTGTTTTCCCTTGACTCGCTTGTTCATGAAGAATAATTGGTGTTAAACCCATCTTTTCTAAAAACCTAGCAACTGATAGTTTAACAACCTCATCATGTCCATGAACAATAAATACTTTTGAACGGTCTATTTCTTCTTTTCCTGCCTCCTGAGAATTTGTTATTTTATCTTCCGTTGATAAGATTGCTTTTGCCTCTGCAAAAATCTCTTTTGTTACATCAAATGTATGTTTACTATCCTGGACAATCTGTTCCCTTGTTGTAAAAATAAGAAAGCCTGGGGGATTACTAGCGTTTTCTCTATCCACAATACTTTTAACAGGTGCGTTAGTGGTCTTTACACTTATACGAATCACATTAGTTGGCTTTAGAAAGTAGCCATTAAATTGGAATTCTTCCTTTTTTAAATATGGAATTACAATTTCCTCAATTACGACTTCTTTCGCTTCTTTATCATATTCATAAAGGTTAAAATTACCCTTCGCCCCTGGTATATTAGTAACCTCTATTAAAATCTGATATAACATGATACAACTCCTTTTTCACTTATTTTCTAACTACCAAATTAATTATAGCTTAAATTTTCTCTATTTGGGATATTTTAGGTGTTTGTGGCAACTAAAGAACTTTTTATGCCTAATAGTCCTCAGGATAAAAAGCCCAGTGACGTTCATCTTCCAGCACTTCTTTTGGTGGGCTGTTTTCAAAATTTTCTCTGTAATGGCTGAAAAAGTTTAATTCGTTCTTTGTTATCCATATCCTCAATAGCTTTTAATATTTGTTCTGCTATAATTTCCAGTGTTATAATAGCATTCCCAAGAGTTTAAAAATCCCGCAAAAGTTTATATTTAGTTTATGAAATCCAGTAAAGCCCAAAGATTAGTTCCTGACCACACAAACTTAAAACCTTTAATAGATGTGTGGTCAGGCACCTATTATTCTAGGTAGTTATTTCTTTACACTATTCCAGTTTGTAAGCCCAAACTACAAAAAAAGCGCGCCTATTGGCACGCATATGGAACAGTCATATCCCCCTCGTTTATTTCGAAGTCAGACACTTATTTTCTAGTCCCCCGTATAGAGGGAAATATATTTTTATTCTTCTATTCTCTTGCTACCTTTTTAGACCGAATAAGAGTACTCTTTGAGTTGGTTTGTCAATAGTATCTACATTATTACAATTCTATCAGGTCCAACAAAATCTTTAGTTGTCTGAGGAATCATTAGTTTCATTTTTATTTTCCCTTTAACAAACGATTTAACCTGGTCAAAATCATTGGTGTAAGAATACACTCTTTGACTAGCCCTTTGAGTTACAAAAAGATTATAATTCTCTACTATCGATATATTATCCTCCCTTATAACTTGAATATTACCATTTAAATATGAGAATTCTTCTAATTTGCTGTTTACAAAAAGAAGACTAATATCTTTAGTTATAGGTAAATAAACTACCTCAAATTCAGACAATTCATCTGCTTTATTGTACACACACACAGGGTGATCGCTGGTCATAAAAGGAGTTTCAGTAGTATTGTACATCAATATCTTTGTAGATTTTTCAAGTTCTGACTTAAACTCTTGAATTTCTTCTATGAAAATATTAAATACTTTTTCAAAAGAATCTGTTAAATGAATTCCTTTCGTTTTATTCGATAAACTTAGGACCCCATATAGAAATATATTATGAAAGTAGGACATCCAAAAGTTTTTATCGTTTACTTTTATTTGTAATTGTTTTGGTAGATCCTGCTTTTTTAATTCTTCCATTGAAGTTTCTGCCAATTCAGAAAAAAGTTTTCGTATCTTTTTTGTTCGCACAAATTGGACCAGTATAAAATCAATTATAGTTGGCCATGTATCATCTGAAAAAAGTATTCCTATCCTATCATTTGGTTTAATATCTTTTAGTATATTACATACTTCTTGAAAATCATAAATCACTGGTGAACAAAGATTCTCATTTTGAAGTCTGATTTGGTCATCAACATAAGTTTCCGTCAATTCCATATCTACAGTCAAGTATACTCCGGCTAAATCAATATCTATGTCATAAAAATATTTTTCACTACCAATGTTTTCAACATTAGCATTATAGCTTCTATTATTTTGGATATCATATACAAATAAATGTTTATTGTCAGTGAAATTCCTTAAATAATATTGAGGAACATAATGTTGTTTAATATTCCCCTTCCTCTTCCTTTTCCCCTTCATCATATCACCTATTTCCTGTGTATTTAAAAGTAGTTCTAATTCTTTAGCCTGTTTTAGCTGCAAGAATATTTTATCAACAAAAGCGAGTAAATCATACATTCAGAAAAACTTCTCTGCCCTTTTTATAATAAAGTTGAGGAATTTACTGGATTGTTAAAGGAATTCGAACTTTAACCCGTAAAAATTATTAAAAAGCGGGAATATCTTTACCCGCTTCTCTTCTATTGAAAATGATCTATTTTTGATTTCCAAATATGCTATTCAAAGGTGAAAAAGTATTGTGCTTTCTCCTTAAGTCTGTATCAGGTCATCTGTATATATTTTCGGACCATATTCATGTGACTATAGCCTAAAATATTCTGTAATGAAATAGGGTCCCCACCATTCATGATATAAAGCAACGCACCGGAATGCCTAAAGGTATGAGGGCTAACTCTCTTATTTACTATACCCGCTTGCCGTCCGTAATCTCTTAAGATTATCCTTATTGTACTCGGATTAATTTGACGACCATCATATGTTAGAAACAGGTGTTCAGCATCAAAATCCTCAGTTTCCTTTATGTATTCAGATAGTAGTTTGATAGTTTTCGTTGATAAAGGAACACTTCTAGATTTCCTAATTTTCGTTTCTTCAGCTTACAGTTTTATAAAACCAGCTTTTAAATCCACATTACACCGTTTGATAGCCACTAATTCCGAAATTCTCACTAGAGTGTCCAACATTACCAGAATGATTATTTTATATCTAAAACCCGTATACAAATCGTCATCTATCATAGACAAAAGTTGTTTAATTTCGCTATTGGTCAAAGATTCTAAAGTATCTGCGGGAGTTTTAACAGGCTTAAAATTTTCATGAATTGGTGTGTCGATAAAGCCCTCACTAAAACAAAAACATATAAAGGCACGCATTGTCCTGATTCGGACATTTGCTGTTACAGGAGATAATTCTAATTCATGTAACATTAGCCTACAAAGCCTCGGAAAAGTTCCAATGAAACTTCCTCGGCAGACTGAACCTCTCCAAGATATTTCTTTAAATACTCGAAATGACTGTAGTAGTCATTAATAGTTCTTGAAGAGAGTGCCTCAGTTTTTTTAACCGAGATAGACCTATCAACCATTTCATATAGAGTTAGTTCATCGATCACCCTTCTCGCACTCCTAGAACCCATTCCACGCCTATACTTACGAATGGTTTTCTGTTGCATAAAAAAAGTCCCCTATGGATTTTAATAGGTGACTAAGAGTAAATGTCCTGTACGGTTTCACTTATCGGGACTCCATCGGTCTTGTTGATTTTCACCGATGAAACCGTGCAGGCAAATTTATGTAGTAAAGGTAAAAAATGTTTAATTGGCGGGACCGCCTGGGAATCGAACCCAGCTGACCTGGCACGCAGGTCACGAGCGGTTTTGAAGACCGTGAGGGACACCAGTACCCCATTCAGCCCCGTAGATAAAAGCAGTAATGTGCTGCTTTTGCTATTTGGCAATAATGATATTATGCCGGAATTAAGCAGACTTTTCAAGCCTTTAGCTCCAGCTGCCGGTTCCATTGCCTTTATTCTGCTCCTGATCTTCTTCCACGATCTTTTTCAGCAGCTTTTTATTGTTCTTATTGATTTCAAATTGCACCTTGTATACTCGAAAGAGCTGCACCATGAAGCGGATCCATAGAAAGACGGCCAGTGCGGCAAGGATAAAGAAGATGATGGTTTCGACGGCTCCTTCAATGGGGCTGAAAAAGCTCATAAAGAGACCGTAGGCAATACCTGCTGCAACGAGAAGAGCGATGCGCAGGAAAATCTGCAATAATAGCCCATCCTTTTGTTTTTGGAGCTTTTCTTTTTCCTGCTGAAGACTAGTTCTGCTTTCCATTCAGTTCCCCTCCTCTTTTCCTTATTGTACCATCAAACAAGTATTAATAGCTTGGCCATTTCCCCTTTGTTCCACTTTTTATACAGGATTCGGCTTGTCTCCTTCCCTTCATATGCTTATAATAAAATTAAATAAGTTAATGTAATGTAGGTGAATAGAATGACAACAGAGCTTACTGGCTGGTTTTTGGTGTTTATTTTGTTTTGGGTGGTTGTGCTGGTATCACTGTTTGCGATCGGCGGCTTTTTTATGTTCCGGAAGTTTTTGAAGCGGATGCCGAAAGAGGATGGCAAGTCGATTCTTGATTGGGAAGAGCATTATGTAGATCAGACGAGGAGCCTGTGGGCCCAGGATCAAAAGGTGCTGCTGGAGGATTTGGTGAGTCCGGTGCCTGAGCTTTTCCGCGATGTGGCGCGGCAGAAGATTGCCGGGAAGATTGGCGAGCTGGCACTGAATGAGAAGGCGAAGCGCATTACTGAGGATCTTATCATCAGAGGTTATATTCAGGCGACGCCAAAGCGTGACCATAAATTCCTGCGCCGCAAACTGACTGAAAGACAAATTGATATGGCTCCTTATGAGCATTTATTCTAGAAACCATTCCGCTGGCCGTGGAGTGGTTTTTCTCATTTTTCAAACAAAAAAACACCGAAAGCTAATTCGATGTTTTTCACTGTTATACGGTAGTTTTTGTATTCAATGTCGTACCATTGAGTTCATTGTAAAGCTTTTTGTAGTTCAGGTACATGGCGATCCGCCAAGGGACAATCATGCCGAATGCGAGGATCCAGAACATTCCGCTCAGATGGCCGACGTCGATCGTGGAGCTGAGGATCAGCTTGGCCACAATCCGGACGACAAGAAGGCCGACCAGGATAAAGGCAAATGCCTTTGATCTTTTTAAGAAAATATCATTGTCACGCACTTCAAATGCCGAGGTTTTGATCAACAGGATTGAAAACAGCATGCCGACTCCGGCAGCTTCTAATATCTCAAGCGGTGTGACGCGAAAGTACGGAAAGACGAACATCAGGGCGCCCGTGCTCATGAAAAGCGGCGGCAATATGATCTTTTTGGCTGAAGCAGGTTTCTTGGCTGCCCGCATCCGGATGAACATGACAAAAACAGCCATGCAGATGGCTCCGATCGAAGAAGCTACAACCATGTTCATAGCATTCATCCTTTGTATGTTTAATATTTACCATTATATTATATCCTAAATTCCTCTGTTTAGAAAATATTTTTCGGGACTTTGGGCATCGGTGCAAAAGAAAAAGCCATTTAAGCAGGCTTAAATGGCTTGGGATCAGCTTAGGACCCGGTTGACTGCGTCGAGCACGCGGCCTTCATCAAATGGCTTTACAATAAAGTCTTTGGCGCCGGCTTCGATGGCTTCGACGACCATCTTCTGCTGGCCCATCGCTGAGCACATGACCACCTTGGCGTCAGGAAATTCCTGTTTGATTTCCTTCATGGCTTCCAGGCCGCTCATCTCCGGCATGGTGATATCCATGGTTACAAGCTCCGGCTTGAGCTCGCGGTAAAGGTCAATTGCTTCGCGGCCGTTTTCGGCCTCCCCGACGATTTCATGTTCGGCTTTCTTTAAGATGCTAGTTAAGGTGAGTCTCATGAATTTTGCGTCATCTACAATTAATATTCTTGCCATGCTGGTTCCCCCTCGACACTGCAACAGAAATCAATCTATTTTTATGTATATTTCTATATTTTCATACGTCAAAAAACAGTTTCAGATAAAAGAGCACATATTTCAATATAACGGAATATGAGGGATAATTCAATCCAAAGAATCCGACAAATTTCGCTTTTTGTTTATTTATCAAGTTGTAAATTATGGGAAAACAAAAAGAAAACCCGGCATTTTCGCCGGGCCACTCTTTAAAAACCTTTAAATCCGCCAAACATAGCTGTCATGATAGAAATGATCTGAGTCATCCAGTCGAAGAACAGCACGACACCCATCACAATCATCACATAGCCGCCGATTTTCATGATTTTGACGTTATTGCGGCGGATCCACTGCATTTTGCCGATGAAGAAAGATAGAACAAAGAATGGAATCGCAAATCCGAGTGAATAGGCAATCATATACACGAGTCCTGAGCCCGGGTTTGAGGCAGCCAGTGCCCATACGGACATGAGGATCGGTCCTGTGCATGGCGTCCAGCCTGCTGCAAATGCAAGGCCGATCAGGACTGAACCCAGGTAGCCGCCAGGCCTGTTTTTAAATTCCAAACGCCTTTCCTTCATAAGAGCCTCCGGCTTAAAAACGCCTACAACCATCAATCCGAAAATGACGATGAAGATGGCGCCGATCTGCCTGATCAGATCATTATAATCGCTGAATATTCTTCCGATAAAAGATCCCCCAAAGCCGAGGGCAATGAAAATAATGCAGAAACCGAGCAGGAAGAAAAGGGTATGCAGCATGCTGCGCTTCTGCAGCATCGCGTTTTCTTCTTTCAGCTCGCCCACTGACATGCCGGTTATGTATGATAAGAATGCGGGATACAATGGCAGGCAGCAGGGAGAAATAAAGCTCAGGAAGCCCGCTCCAAGGGCAATGAATATATTGACATCTGTCATTCAAGACACCTACTTTTCCTTGATTCTTTACCATTTTAACAAAATACGGGCAAGAATGATAATGGACACCTTGTGAACACTTTGTGACCTACTATAATTATATTAAAAACATATAAAGGACATGTTATAATTTTGATAATGTTTTTGTCATATCCGGGAAACTTTCTTTTGAATTTATTACCATTATTCGATATACTGTATGAGTAACTAACATTATTTGTTATAATCTTTCATGATTTAACATGGTTTTGATTTGGAAATCTACATACAGGCAATAATAAAATGGGTGCACTTTTAAATCCACAGGAAAGGACTATCAGCCGTGGCAGGAAAACAGGAACTACTCTCTTTGATTGAGAATAAGCGGGCTGAACTAATCCAAGTCGCCATGAAAAATGGCCTGCATTCAACTGCTGCGATTAAGTACAGTCAGGAGCTTGACCATCTCTTGAACGAATATAACCGTGTTTTTATAAAAAAGGTGCAGACACAATAGAAAAACAGCTTGGAAGCTATGAAAGCCCAAGCTGTTTTTATTTTGTCCTTAAACATTGCCGACTGAGTCTTCCACTCTCTCGACAGAGCCATTCTGCAGCAGGTACATTTTATGGTACAAGCCTTTCAGGGTGAGCAGCTCCTGGTGGGTGCCCCGTTCAACGATTTCCCCCTGGTGAAGGACAAGGATCAGTTCGGCATCCTGGATGGTGGAAAGCCTGTGGGCGATGGCAATGGTTGTTCGCCCCTTCCTCATCTTCTCCAGGGCCGTCTGAATGGCCTCTTCTGTCTCTGTGTCGATATTGGCGGTCGCTTCATCAAGCACAAGGATTTTCGGGTTGGCAGCAATCGTCCGTGCAAAGGCAATCAGCTGCCTTTGTCCGCTGGAGAATGTCGACCCTCTCTCTACCACCTTGTGGTCGTAGCGGTCATCAAGCTTCTCAATGAAGGTGTGTGCCTGAACGAAATGGGCAGCTTCCTCTATTTCTTTATCGGTCATCTCTGTATCATGGAGGCGGATATTGTCCTTAACCGTTCCATAGAACAAGAACGGATCCTGGAGGACAAGGCCAAGCTTTTCCCTCAGCTCCTCCTTTGGATAAGCCTTAATCGACTGCCCGTCAATCAGAATGTCGCCTCTTGAGAATTCGTAAAACCTCATCATCAGATTGATGATCGAGCTCTTGCCGCTTCCTGTATGGCCAACCAGCGCCACCGTTTCGCCCGGCTTGGCAGTAAAGCTGATGTTCTTCAGCACATCCCGCTTCCCGTCATAAGAAAAGCTGATATCCTTGAATTCAATCTGTCCGTCGCCGATTGAAAGCTTCTCTTTCTTCTGGGCAGGCGCGAGCTCTTCTTCATCCAGGAGCCTGAAAACCCTGGATCCGGCAATGATGGCCTGCTGGTACATGGAAAGCCGCTGCATCATATTATTGACCGGCTCGAAAAAGCGGTCCAGATAGCTGACAAATGCGAATAAAACCCCGACTTCAATCGGATTGCTGAATGATGTGATCCCGAAAAAGCCCAGGACTATCACGAGCGCAAGTGTGTAGACAAGATCGATTGCCGGCCTCAGGAGCAGCCCATCGACCTTGATATTCCTCATCCCTGCATCATAATGCTTTTGGTTGATGTCTGCGAACTCTTTGCGCAGGCGCTTTTCCTGCCTGAACACCTGGATGATCCCCATTCCCTGGAGTGACTCGCTGAGCTTCGCATTCAGCTGGCTGAGCCTTTCCCTCATATCCTGATAAAAACGCGAGCTGTATTTGCGGTACATCTGCATGATCATAAAGATGATGGGCAGAATCACCAGACAGAATAAGGCCAGCTGGACATTCAGGGCAAACATCGCGATAAATATCCCGATCAGCAGAAAGCCGCTCTGGATGAAGATGACCAGGACGCTGACAAACATATCCTTGATGGCCTCTGTATCATTCGTGACACGCGAGACAATGCTTCCGGCCGGCGTCTGGTCGAAGTATTTCAGGCCGAGCGACTGCACCTTTGAAAAGACGTCGATCCTCAGCTGCTGAATGATTTTTAGAGCGATCTCCTGAAACTTCAGGAGCTGGAAATAAGAGATCAGGACATTCATGACCTGGATGCCGATATAGCCTGCCCCGAGCAGGAACAATGGTTCAAATGCCAGGTTCCTTGGGGTCAGATAATCATCAATGAATATTTTGACTAGGATCGGCCCCATGATATCGCCAATCGTTGTCAGCAATAACAGGCTGAAGGCGAGGATGATCGTTGCTTTATGCGGCTTTGTATAGGCAAGGAGCCGGTATAGGACGGTCCGCTGTTCTTTCTTATTGATATCCTGCTGGTTATGCTCCATGACTTCTGCCTCCGTGCTCTACAAGTTCTTCAAGCTGCTGGCGGAGATACATGCTCTTATACCAGCCTTCCTCTTCCATCAGCTCATCGTGTGTGCCTTTTTGAGCGATCCTGCCCTCATCCAGCACAAGGATCAAATTCGCGTGCTGGATAGCACTCAGACGGTGGGCGGTGATGATCGTCGTCTTGCCTGCCCTGTTTTTCCTGAGGCCGTTCAGGATGGCTTCCTCAGTCTTCGCATCCACTGCTGACAGTGAATCATCCAGGATCAGCACTTCCGGATCCATCATGAGCGCCCTGGCAATGGAAATCCGCTGCTTTTGCCCGCCTGACAAGGAAACGCCGCGCTCCCCGACAACCGTTTCGTAACTATCCGTAAATTGAAGGATATCGTCGTGGATATTGGCAAGCTTTGCTGCCTTAAATACTTCTTCCCGCTCTGATGCAGGGTTCGCAAAGGCGATATTCTCTGCAACCGTGGCTGAAAAAAGAAAATGGTCCTGCGGCACATAGCCAATGGCCTCATGCAGCTTTTCAAGCGTATAATCATTAACAGAATAGCCGCCGAACCGGACATCACCTTCAAAGCCGTCGAATTCCCTGATCAAAAGCTTAAGGAGGGTTGTTTTTCCGGCGCCTGTCTTACCGACGATCCCTAATGTTTCTCCCCTTTTCAGCTGGAAGCGGATATCTTCAAGGACAGGCTTTTCCTCATTTGGGTAAAGGAACCGGCTGAGATCATAAATAATATCCCCGCTCGGCACAGCATTGAGTGCACCCTCTTTATCAGCCACCTCTGCCTTTTCAGCGAGCAGGCTCATGATTCTGTCATTTGAGGCGCGCCCTCTTTCGACAATATTAAAGAGCCAGCCAAAGGCAAGCATCGGCCAAATCAATAGTCCGAGATACGTTGTAAATGAAACAAGCTCCCCGATCGTTAATTCACCGGAAATAACATATCTGGCTCCAAAAGCGACAGACAGGAAGAACGAAATGCCGACGATGATGCTGATCGTTGGATCGAAGAGCGAATCCACCTTGGCGACTGAAATATTTTTTTCCACCACATCATGTGATTGCTTGCGGAAGTCCTCAATATCTTCTTTTTCCTGGCCAAAGGTCTTGATGACCTTGATGCCTGTAATGCTTTCCTGTGTTTTATCATTCAGGGAAGAAAAAGCTTCCTGTGCCCCATGGAACCGCTTATGAAGAAGCGTCCCATACCAGCTTGTCAGAATCGCCATGAAAGGCATCGGGATCAGGCAGATGAGTGTCAGCTTCCAGCTGATCGTCGCAGCCATGGCGATAATGACAAATCCCCCTGTGGCAAGCGAGTCGACAAGTGTCAGAACTCCAGACCCGGCCGTCTGCTGGACCGCCTGCAGGTCATTTGTTGCGTGTGCCATCAGGTCCCCGACACGCCTTCTTTGATAAAAGGACTGAGGCATCTCTGTAAAATGGCGGTACAGCCTGTTTCTAAGCTGCCTGGACAGCTTCACGGCTGATCCGAAAATCATGATCCTCCAGTAATAGCGCAATATGTACATCATTAAAGCAGCTCCGATTAATATCAGAAGCCAGTTGACAAGGAGGCCGCTGGTCAAAGTATCGTTCTTGATATGATCGACGACGATTCCAATGACTTTTGGCGGAATCAGCTGCAGGAATGCCACAAACAGCAGCAGGACGATCCCTGTCACATACGATTTCTTCTCTTGCTTAAAAAACCACATTAAATCTGCGAATACTTTCATGCTTGCTTCCCCCGGCTCTCTAATTCCTGAATTTGCCTTATTTATGCTCCAAATAGTTTATCAAATATTTTAAAAATAAGATAGATTTTTTAAAAAGGTCCCACATGAGGGCTTATTCACCAATTCAGCATTACCGTGATATTCGCAGGGACAAGTAAGGAGGTCCAAGCATTAACTATAGAGATCAAATTTGAAAAGAGGTGTTCAAATGTCTGGTATGCATCCTATCCGTCATTCTTTGCCGACCGTCGTAACAATTTGCTGGTTCCGTAATCCTTTAAAACCTTCATCGGAGAAGCGAATTTCACAAGCGACTGTTTTGGGGAATGATGCTGATGACTGTCAAAACAAGCTTGAAACAGGAGACCCTTACCGCCCTGCTGCCGATTGCCTGAAGGCTAAAGGCTTCCAGCTGGTAACCAAGATGGATTTCGGCTTCTCCGGATTCTCTGTCTTCACAAAAATTAAAGAAGACAAATAAAAGAGGACAAGTATCCCTGTCTGCCAGGTAATCTTGTCCTCCATCAGCGCTCGTCATGCAGCCGCACAAAATGCTTGTTCAGCTCTTCTTCTGAAATCTGAATCCGATGCTCCAGATCTTTCGTGCGCAGGACAAATTCCTTAACGCCGATAAACTCAGACTCGGCAATCAGCCAGAATATCGTCCCCCGCTTAAATCTGCCGTTGAAGCCGGTTTTCAATCTGTATTTTTTCATGTTACCCTCTGCTTTTATGGCTCATCTATCTAAAAAGCCGCTCTTCCTGTCATAGTAACAGAAAAAGCGGCTTTCTTGATGTACAGTAATGGCCCCGTAATAGACTCTATTACAATCAGCAGCCCTATGTAAGCCTTACTTGCCGGACTGCTTGTTCATGGCAGCCATCATCTGATTGATTTTTTTCTGGGATGGTTTCATGCCCATTTGCATCATCATCATTTTAAGCATTTGTTCGTTGATTGGCGGATTTTTCTTTAAGTAGCTCATCATATATTTACGAGCGATGAAAAATCCTAGTGCTACACCGGCGATCAATGCCAGTATACCAACTAGAATAACGTCCCACATTCAAAACTTCCTCCTTCATGTTGTCTATCATACAGTGTACTAAACCAAAGGTTATTATACAATATTTGCACGTGTTTTTCCCCTATTTAAATAAATTTTCTTTCTTTGATCGGCTTCAGCCAGCCAAAGCGCCTGTTGGTCATATCGACCGCCAGATAAGAGGATTCATTTTTCCGGAGGATTTCAAAGAACACCGTTTCAGCATCATAATTCCCATGTGATTCAATCACTAAACATCGGTCATAGATTTCAAGCCGCGCCGAGCTGTTTTTTCCGTTTTGAATCACATAGGCCCCCTGATCGGCTGATGCTCCTTTTTTCCTTGAAAGCTGCTGTGTGAGATACTGGTGAAGCCTGAGGGCGGGGATCGGCCTTGTGATAAACTCAATCTGGCGTGACAGGATCGATTTCAGCTCTCCCTTAGAACGGCTGTATTCCTGAAAGAGCTGGTAGAACATCCGCTCTCTGCCAAAATAATGGGAAGCAAATTCGTCTTCTATTAAATAAAGCTGATAGGTTCTCACCAACATCTCCTCCAATATCTACTATATTGCTTCAAGTATAAGGGAACAGAATCAGTTACTTTGTCTTTCAGCGTCAAAAATAGGCACTAATTTTGTCGAACAGGCTTATTTGCCTATCAATTATTCAAAAATATTATAAATATTCAATTAATTATAAGGAAATAAAAAAGAGAGCGCACACTGACGCTCTCTTTATACCCTTTACAGAAGGGCCTTTAAACGTGCAACCACGTTTTCGACTGTGAAGCCATACTCTTCAATAATCTTCTCGCCTGGTGCAGATGCGCCGAATGTATCAATCGCCAATACATCCCCTTCATCACCGGCATAACGGTGCCAGCCGAGTGAAGAGCCCATCTCGATGGCAAGGCGCTTCTTGACAGCCTTCGGAATGACGCTTTCTTTGTATTCCTTGGACTGTGCTTCAAAGCGGTCCCATGCAGGCATGGAAACAACAGCCGCATCAATGCCTTCTTTCTTTAGGGCAGCTTGTGCTTTTACTGCAAGATGCACTTCAGAACCGGACGCAAGAAGCAGGGCATCTGCCTGGTCTTTGCCGGCAGGTGAAACAACGTAAGCCCCTTTAGATACGCCGTCATAAGCGTTTTTGTCAGTATCCTGCAAGGTAGGCAGGTTTTGGCGCGTCAGCACTAGAGCTGTCGGCTTATCCTGTGATTCTACCGCTACTTTCCATGCAGCTGAGGTTTCATTTCCATCAGCCGGGCGGATAACAGACAGATTAGGCATCGCACGAAGGGATGCAAGCTGTTCAACCGGCTCGTGTGTAGGGCCGTCCTCACCAACAGCGATGCTGTCATGCGTGAATACATACGTAACAGGCAGACCCATCAGGGCAGCTAAGCGGATTGCCGGGCGAAGATAGTCAGAGAATACGAAGAATGTGCCTCCGAATACCTTTAATCCTCCGTGAAGGGCCATGCCGTTAAGGGCGGCACCCATGGCGAATTCCCTTACGCCGAACCAGATGTTGCGGCCTTCGAATGATGCTGGGGTAAAGTCCCCTGAGCCTTTGATCATCGTTTTGTTTGAACCGGCAAGGTCAGCAGATCCGCCGATGAAGAATGGAAGATTCTGTGCGATTCCGTTCAGTGCTTCACCTGAAGATGCGCGGCTTGCCAGGCTGGAACCTGTTTCATATACCGGGATATCCTTATCCCATCCTTCTGGAAGCTCGCCTTTCATGGCTCCATCAAGCTGGGCACCGAGCTCTGGGAATTCCTGCTTGTAGCTTTCCAGCATAGAGTTCCATTCCTGCTCAGTCTTTGCTCCGCGGTCAGCGATGTGCTTTTTGAAGTGGCTGTATACTTCTTCAGGAACGTGGAAATCCTCTTCAAAAGTCCATTTGTAAGCTTCCTTGGTCAGCTTCAGCTCATCTGCCCCAAGCGGTGCACCGTGTACATCTGATTTCCCGGACTTGTTCGGAGCTCCGAATCCGATAACAGTTTTTACTTCAATCATAGTTGGGTGGTCAAGATCGCCTCTTGCTTCTTCAAGTGCTTTAGCCACTTCGTGCAAGTCATTGCCATCTTCAACACGGATATACTGCCAGCCGTAAGATTTGAACCTTTGCTCTACACTTTCAGAGAAAGAACGGTCAAGATCGCCGTCAAGGGAGATATCATTTGAATCATAAAGGACAACGAGCTTGCCAAGCTTCAGGTGGCCAGCAAGCGAAGCCGCTTCAGCAGATACACCCTCCATGAGGTCACCATCGCCGCAAATGCTGTATGTAAAGTGGTCGACTACATTATACTTATCTTTATTGTAGACGGCTGCCAGGTGGCGCTCAGCCATAGCCATGCCGACTGCCATTGAAATACCTTGTCCAAGCGGACCTGTAGTCGCGTCAACGCCCTTAGTATGTTTGTATTCCGGGTGTCCAGGAGTCTTGCTTCCCCACTGGCGGAATTCCTTCAGGTCGTCGATAGTGAGTTCATAGCCTGATAAATGGAGCAGGCTGTATAGAAGCATGGAACCATGTCCTGCAGATAGAACAAAACGGTCGCGGTTAAACCACTCAGGATTTGCCGGGTTATGGTTCATAAAACGGCTCCAGAGTGTGTACGCCATCGGAGCTGCCCCCATAGGCATGCCTGGGTGGCCGGAATTCGCTTTTTCAATAGCATCGATAGATAGAGTTCTGATCGAGCTTATGGACAAATCATCAATAGATTCAAACATATACTACATCCTCTCTTTAAAAAAAATCCTACACATTAATATTATAGCGGCTCTTTATTTTACACAACTGAGAAGCTTCTGTATATCTTGCGCATTTTGGAAACCTGTATGTAGAAAAGAACCAAAAAATAAATCCAAAAAGGAACACAGATTAGTGTATTCCTTTTTGGCATGATGCATTAATGAAGTCGCTTCTTCTCGTCCTCACGCAGCTTTTTTATCTTTTTCGGTGTAACATCGTTCCCCTTTGGATCCATGATGGTTACACCTTTTAAGGTTGTGAGCATATTGGAACGGAAGGTCTGCAGATACTCGCTGCGAAGCGCTGTCTGTTCCTTCGCCTCTTCGTTCGTGAGCCCTGTGGTCTTTGCTTTGTTTGCCAGCTCATTGATTCTGGCCATTTTATCTTTAGGCAGCATAATAACGCTCCTTTTTTTATTCATTTCATTTAGCTTTCTCTAGTCGTCTTCCCCTTAGTCCCCTAGTCTAAACGGCCGGAGAATACATCAAATGTTACTATAAAAAAAAGCGTTTGCCAAGGCAAACACTTTTACTCTTCCTGTGCATCTATGTATTCCTGATAGCGCCTGTGCACCGTCGCCTTGGAAATAGGATAGCCGAAGCCTCTGAGAGTTGCTGCAATTTCCGAAAATGTAAGCTTGCTGGCTCTCAGGCGGACAATTTCTTCTATTGGAACCTCGATCCGCTCCCTTCCAGAGTGCTCTCCCAGATTCTTAAGGTTCTTCTCTGGCCTGAATCCTCTGTCCACTGCCCTTTTCATGCCTCTTTTAATCTTGATATTATGCAGCTTGCGCTGATATTCCTCCACCATTGAGACGATATTAAGAACCATGGAATCTGATTCGGAGAGCTGCAGCTCCCCATTATGGGAAATGCTGTAGAGCACAGCTCCTTCTTTATAAATGAAATGAAGCAGGGCGATTTTGGCATTTCCCCTTCCGAGCCTCGTTTCATCCTGAATAAGGACCGCTTTGATCCCTTCATCCTTTATAAGATCAAGAAGCTCAAGCACACCGTCCCTCTCCAGGTCATAGCCGCTGGCCTGCTCCCTGATGACCTTGGCTACTTCAAAGCCCTTTTCCCCGGCAAGTGCAGTCAGTTCCTCTTCCTGCCTTTCCAGCGATGTTTCCTGCGCTTCTTTAGTTGTTGATACCCTGCAATAAATTACGGCTTTCATATATGCTCCTTTAAATCACTCACCTGCAAAGTTCTGCAGATCATCCTGCAGCTGTCTTGTATGGCTGTCCGCTTTTACCGGGATGATGATCTGCTCTCCCGCTTTGATTGCACTGCCGGCGATTCCGTTCTCATCTTCCACCCACATCACAAAATCTTCTGCAGACAGATTATGATTGTCCGAAAATTCCCGGGACAGCCCCCATAATGTATCTCCTTCATCAACCGTTACCTTCATATAATCTTCTTCCCCGAATATCTTATCATATCCGGTAAGCAGCAAAGCCGCCCCAAAGCTCAAAACGATAAGTATAATAGCATATGAGTATTGATTCCACAATTTTTTCATACAAGACACCCCGCACCGAGAATATATGTTCGTATTTCGTTAAATTTATTATATACCGAACATGTGTTTTCCGTCAACAAAAATTCGAACTTATGTTTGTATCTGTTCCGGGTACATGCTATAATTTAATCAATAATAACCATACGGGGTGCGAATACATGGCTAAAATATCAAAAAGGCAGCAGGACATACTTGAATTTATCAAGGAAGAAGTGAAAGCGAAGGGCTATCCCCCTTCAGTCAGGGAAATAGGGGAAGCAGTCGGCCTGGCCTCCAGCTCGACTGTGCACGGGCATCTGGCCCGCCTCGAAAGCAAGGGAATGATCAGACGGGACCCGACCAAGCCCCGTGCTATCGAAATCCTGGAGCTCGATGAAACATCGCATATTCCAAGGAACAATGTCGTCAACGTTCCTATCCTCGGGAAGGTTACAGCAGGACAGCCGATCACTGCGATAGAGAATGTAGAAGAGTTCTTCCCGCTTCCTGAAAGCATGGCGCCGGCAGCCGAACAGGTCTTCATGCTTGAAATCATGGGTGAAAGTATGATTGAAGCCGGCATCCTTGACGGCGACTATGTCATCGTCCGCCAGCAGCAGTCAGCCAACAATGGCGATATCGTCGTTGCGATGACAGATGAGGATGAAGCAACTGTCAAGCGTTTCTTCAAGGAAAGAGATTATATCAGGCTTCAGCCTGAAAACTCTACAATGGAGCCTATCATTCTCAGAAATGTCTCCATTCTTGGCAAGGTCATTGGCGTCTACCGCCATATCCACTGATTATATGATTCTCTCAGCCCAGGCCCTTTGCCGCCTGGGCTGTCTTCTGCCCGAAAAGCCTCGCAGGCACTAGAATAGTCGCATCTTTGCTGCTTATATCTTCCTGTAGAGTACATATGTACCATTAAGTTAAATCTGAAAATTCAGTCGATTTATGCATATCTTTCCCCTCCAGGTCTGTTATATAATAGAAACAGCACCATGATTGACCTAAGGTCGCACCAAAAATTCCGGCTTTAGGAGTGTGAGGCAAATGTGGCAGCATGTCGTCTTCGCAATATTCATTGGTGGCCTTGTCGGCGCGGTTGGGCATCTAAAGAAACACGGGAAGCTGATCATGCCGAAAAGAACGAAGCAATTCATCTATCTCGGCTTTTTGGAGGAAATGGTATTGGGATCACTCGCCTCAGCGCTGCTTGTGCTTTCGTCAGATGCAAGCTCCCTCTTGAAGGTAGCATTCCTGTCCATGCTTGCTGGACTTGGCGGTGAAGCCCTGATACGCAGCCTGGACCTCATCAGGGCCGAAAAGAAATGAAACAGGAGGAAAAGCAGAAGCTATGCTCAAAACAGCAAAAGTAAAGACGTAAGAAGCCTCTCCCGGGAAATTGGGCAGAGGCTCTTTTTATGCCTGAAAACTGTAAACAATCTTCTGCATTTTGGTAACCTTTCTGTAATTCTTTTGAGGAGAAACGAAGGTAATATAAGGATAGCAAGTGAATAATCTTATTGGAGGCCTTAAAATGAAAAAATTATTATCCATCCTGTTAGCTGCTGTCGCCCTGTTTACATTCAGCCTTAGCGCTTCGGCAAAATCTGCGACCGGGGATTTAAGCAGCAAGAAAGCAATCGAACTGGCGCAGAGCGCACGTGTGCACCACGGGAATGCTATGAATGGACATATCCCATCTAAGAAGAATACAGCCTGCTCTATCAAAACATTTCAGTACAAAGGCACGGTATACCGCTACCTCTGCAGTGAGATCAATACGAAAGCAAAGCTGACCAAGTACCTTAATGAATCTTTCACCTTGAATGCAATCAATAAAGGTTATAAGAAATACAGATTCATTGAGTATAAAGGAAAGATGGCACAGCCAAATGCCGATGGCGGCAGCCTGCTGGAGTGGAATAAAGCCAAGGCAAAGCTCATTTATTTCCGGAAAGATATCCGCCAGTTTGAATTCATGGTGCCTTACGGCGAAAAACAGCACGAAAAGAAAAAGGTTACGTTTGTAAAGGTCCGCGGCAAGTGGCAGATCAATGCTTTTGATGCGGTGAGATAATTAAATCTGCTGTTCTTGAACCTTCAAGAACAGCTTTTTTGTTATTGATCGATTACATGATATGACAGAATCGCATGGACTCCTTTGCGGCCGTTGACAGCCTGGGTAACCCTCATTCCCACAGTCATAGAAGCCCAGGTATATGCTTCTGCCCGCGAAACATGAAAAGTTCCGCCATCCAGTCCATGGACCCCTTTCACATGCTGCATACAATGTTTGATAGATTATTGTATCCACTGGCCGGCTAGCCAAGGATGGTTTCTAATTGTATCAAAAAACCCTGAATGGAAGGAACACTTTAGTGTCCTTCATTCAGGGCTAAGAAATTAGTTACTTAATAACATACATCGTCCATCCAAATTTTTCTTCAATATATTGCTTGCCTTTTTCAGCTTCCGCTCGGGTTTTGAAAGTTCCCGTTTTTAACCTGAGTCCGTTTTGTTCTACTGTGTAAACAATCCATCCTGTTTTCTGCCTCAGCTTTTCCCGTGCTCCAGCATGAATATCTGTGTTGCTGAATGTTCCTGTCAGCAGCCTAAATGGACCTTCTTCATTTCCTTGTACGTTACTTTCAGCAGCTGCTGACGAGCTGTAGTTAAAGGAGAATAATGTGAAACAAATCATAGTAAAAAACAACAATTTTCTCAACAATCGTTTTCCTCCTTTACTCTAAATTTCTTTCCAATTTTAATAAATATACAAGAAAAAGACTATTTAGAACTTTTCAACTATTTTTATGATGCCAATCTCACTCACTCTTCAGCCCCGCATTGGATTATGACCAATATGCAGGGCTGCCCATAGAAGCATTCTCTAAAAAAGCTGATTGTATAAAACCTTTTGAAATTCAATGACCTGCCGCATTTATTTTAATCCCGAATGTCCCAATGCCAATTAATTCGCCTTCTTCTCCAAGCAGGGGATATCCTACTATGTAATGCGTGTGTACTTCATTGTTATATTCATATTCTGCAAATGTTCCAGATGTTTCTTTTGTATCAAGCACCCTTTGTTTAAGAGATATCAATTTTTGAGAATCGATGCAAAAGCTTAATTCATCATCTCTGGCACCAATAAAATGATTGACTTCCTCCTGATTGGCTGAATCAAAAATCCATGTGTACCTCATATCAAGATCGCTGTGAGCCAGCATGCATTGCGTCCGGGTGAACACCTCTTGAAATGCAGCTAAATCAGATAATAATAGTGATGGATTTATATCTAATACCTTAGCAAGGTTTCTGCTTATATCAACACTGGGATTTCTTGTACCAGATTCGATTTGCGAATAATAGGCCCGGTCGATAAAAATCGAGTCTGCCACGTCCGCTTGAGTCAGATTTTTATTTTTTCTAAGCGTTATCAGCCAGTCGCGTTTCATACTATTCCTCCCTTTTCATCATAATAATGCTCTATTGGCGAAAAGAGAAGGAATAGAACTTACTGAATGTGTTATTTCAATAAAAAAAACAGCTGCAATACTTCTGGCTTTTAAATCCACATAAAATCCCTAATTTTGATTCAGATAAAAAAATCTTTCCATAGGAATATCATCGTAAGTGCAGCCAATTTTGCTTTTTACATGGTCATTCAGCGCATATTCTATATCTGCTGCAGAAAAATTCACTCTTACATGGCAATGTGCAAGCGCAAGATGATCAGTAAAGCTTTTTGCCAGCTGTTCCAGGAAATATATATCATCATCCAGAATTTTTTCTTCCGAGTATATTTCTGCTTTGATAATGCTTGATCTCATTTCGCTAGATAATAACTTATCTTCCTGAGAAAAATCATCAGGAATGCTCGCTCTTTTTTCATCAATGAGAATCATACGATATGTTCTATCATCCAAAAAAATGTCCCATGCTTCCAGTTCAGTCAAATTCAGGACCCTGTTAAAATGCATGATAACCATCCTTTCAAAATTTTAGTTTTGTTTATCTTCAATCTATTTAAAGTCCACTCTGAAATTCAGAAAATAATGCCGCGATCAGATAACACCATAGTCTATAAAAATTTTCCCAACCCTCTTGATGTTCCTGCTGTTAACATACCAGGTTATAATTGTATAAATTATACAGTTAGGAGATAGATTATTGAAGAAAATATTAACTTATGTACTTTTTTTACTTGTGATCAGTTCAGGATGTTCTCATGAAAATGAAAAACAAGACCTTCCTGCCGTAAGCCACAATTCTGCAGAAGAACTGAAAACCTGGTCGCCTACAGCTCGCACAGCTATAGAACTGGAAGGGAAGTCATTAAATTTATATGGAGAAATAGGGAAATATGCACTTTCCCCGGATGTTTTCAGGGTAGATACCCAAGGAATACACACTTGGTATTTATGGATGACACCAGAAGAAAAGAAGGAAATGCTGAATAAGAAAGTGACAATTAAGGGGATTAGCGAAAAGGATAAAAACGAGGAAATATACCTTGCAGACACCGAGGTGGTTGATTTGTCCAGCGACGAAAAACAAAGTATGCCCTATTCGGAAAATGTACTAAAATTTATAGCAAATATTACTCCAGTCAGGGAAGGACGCTGGAAAATAAACACGTATGTGGACAACTCATTACTCGGAACTACGGTCACCGAGGCACAGCCAAAGTAAGGAAGAAATTCAGCCCTTTAAGAAGAAAAGGGCTATTTTTGATATAGAAGAAGCCCTCTAGAGTGAGAAAGGGCTTTTTCCATTAAAAAGAAAAAATAGAATATGCCAAAAGATAGTGACAATCCAAAGAAAATAGTCATCACCAAGTTAAAGTTATATGATTTATCTTTTGGGTTGGAATGAAGAATAGTTCTTGTTAAAGAAGCAATAAAAATAAGTAATACCGAAGTCACAAAGAACAATTCGTCCTTACCCATGATTAAGAATGAGGTTGATGCTAAAAAGAGTAAGATGGCAGCTGCTTTTAGCCAAACCGGAGAATTATCCATTTATCACCTCCCTTTTTAGTGTATTATAAGCAATCTTATCGTGGTAGGAAAGTGGAAAATAAACTAACATATTGAGCAAAAAGCAAGCAGGAGGATATATGAGCATTCAGTATGGCCCGGCAGGACCGCATTCGAAATAACAAGAAATATGAAAAGGCAAGAATGAACCAATTCCAGGACTGACCGGCTTTCTTTAGTGTCTGATTGACTCATATTCTCTTCTTGAGGCACTCTGCTCAGCCTTGCCCACCATCAGAGTGATTCATATTCTCCTCTTGAGGTACTCTGGTTGGCTTTTTCACCTTTAGAGTGAGTCATATCCTTATTTTGAGTCACTCTGCTCAGCCATCCCCACCATCAGAGTGACTCATTTTCTCTTCTTGAAGCACTCTGGTTGGCTTTTTCACCTCTAGAGTGACTGATATTCTCATCTTGAGACACTCTGCCCGGCTTTCTCCACTTCAGAGTGACTCATATTCTCCTCTTGAGACACTCTGCCCGGCTTTCCCAACTTCAGAGTGACTCATATTCTCCTCTTGAGACCCTCTGCCCGGCTTTCTCCACTTCAGAGTGACTCATATTCTCCTCTTGAGACACTCTGCCCGGCTTTCCCCACTTCAGAGTGACTCATATTCTCCTCTTGAGACACTCTGCCCAGCTTCCCCCACCACCAGAGTGACTCATAACTCCTTTTAAGGCACCCTGGTCAAATATATGAAGAAAGTCTTCGAATAAGTTTTTCCGCAAAAAAAAACAGGCACCTCTCAAACCAAACTAAACTCCCTTAAATACCCGAAACACAAAAAACCCCTCAATACCAATGGTATCAAGGGGCCAAATCTATTAATACATCTGCAGGTACTGCTCGCGTTCCCAAGGGTGAACTTGTGTGCGGAACATATCCCACTCAATTTCCTTCGCTTCGATGAAGTGTTCGAAGATGTGCTCGCCAAGGGCTGAAACCATGATTTCATTGCTCTTCAGCTGGTCAAGAGCCTGGGCAAGTGTTGCAGGAAGATCTTCAATGCCTTCTGCGACGCGCTCTTCTTTGTTCATTACATAGATGTTGCGGTCAACTGGCGCTGGAGGAGTCAGTTTGTTCTTGATCCCGTCAAGTCCTGCTTTTAATAGCACTGCCATAGCCAGGTATGGGTTTGCTGCCGGGTCAACGCTGCGGACCTCAACACGTGTGCTCATGCCGCGTGATGCCGGGATGCGGATAAGCGGTGAACGGTTCCTTGCAGACCATGCCACATAGCAAGGTGCTTCATAGCCGGGAACAAGGCGCTTATAAGAGTTGACAGTCGGGTTCGTTACAGCTGTGAAAGCCGGAGCGTGCTTGATGATGCCGGCGATGAACTGGCGGGCAGTATCGCTTAGCTCAAGGTTTCCAGTAGTATCATAGAATGAGTTCTTGCCTTCATTGAACAGGGACATATTGCAGTGCATCCCTGATCCGTTTACGCCGAACAATGGCTTTGGCATGAATGTTGCGTGCAGGCCGTGCTTGCGGGCGATTGTTTTAACAACAAGCTTGAATGTCTGGATCTGGTCGCATGCAGTCAGCGCATCAGCATATTTAAAGTCGATCTCGTGCTGTCCTGGAGCCACTTCGTGGTGGGAAGCTTCAATTTCAAAGCCCATTTCTTCAAGCTCAAGCACGATGTCGCGGCGGCAGTTTTCACCAAGGTCTGTCGGCGCAAGGTCGAAATAGCCTCCGTTATCATTCAGTTCAAGAGTAGGTTCACCCTGCTGGTCAAGCTTGAAAAGGAAGAACTCCGGCTCAGGTCCGAGATTGAAGTCTGTGAAGCCTAATTCCTTCATCTCATCAAGGATCCTTCTCAGATTGTTGCGCGGGTCACCATCAAATGGAGTCATATCTGGATTATAGATATCGCAGATCAGGCGGGCAACCTTGCCTTTTTCAGCTGTCCAAGGGAATACAACCCAAGTGCTGAGGTCAGGATAAAGAAGCATATCGGATTCTTCAATGCGGACGAAGCCTTCGATGGAAGAGCCGTCAAACATCATTTTGTTGTCCAGCGCTTTTTCAAGCTGGGAAATCGGGATTTCCACGTTTTTGATTGTTCCGAGGATATCCGTAAATTGAAGACGGATAAATTTTACGTTTTCTTCTTCAGCAATACGTTTAATGTCATCTTTTGTGTAGTTAGCCATTAGTTTTTCCTCCCTTAGGACACATCAATTTTATTTAATGGAAAAAGCGGGACATATCTCCCTGGCGGAGTGAATGCCGGTTGAATCGGCCGGCCTGCATCATTTCCTGCCTCAGGAGCTTTCTCAATTCATCATCAGACAAATCGCGCCTTACTTTTTCTGCTTGCTGCTGTACTTCAGCTGATAATGTTTGTTCCTGCATGGCGAATAATTGCTTGATTCCCGCCATATTGACTCCCTGATCAATCAAATCCTTGATCTCGAGGAGCTTATCAATATCATTCAGGGAAAAAAGCCGTCTATTTCCGTCAGTTCGTGCTGGAGAAATCAACTGGTGCTCTTCGTAATAGCGGATCTGCCTGGCTGTCAGCTCAGTCAGCTGCATTACAGTCCCAATTGGAAATAGCGGCATGGAACGGCGTATTTCACTGCCTTTCATCCGATTTCTCCTCCTTTGCAATCATTTCTTGTGTTTATTATATGTAATGTCAGATTTGTTGTCAACCACATGTGAGGTTTTATAACATTAAAAACACAAAAAAATTTCCCCTGACAAAAATTAAAAAGGACAGCCATGCTGCCCTTTTATATATTCACCTATTAAAGTTGTATTAAACCCTTTTTTGCTAAAGAGCTGATGGCTGTGCAAATGGCAATTTTTACATGCGAGTAAGTGAGGCCACCCTGGACATAGGCAACATACGGCGGGCGGGTCGGTCCATCGGCGGTAAGCTCGATGCTCGCCCCCTGGATGAATGTTCCTGCCGCCATGATGACATCATCCTCATAGCCCGGCATATAAGCAGGATACGGGGTTACATGTGAATTGACGGGAGATGCGTATTGAATGGCCTGACAGAATGCCACCATCTTATCCCGGTCATCGAACTGGACGGATTGAATCAGATCTGTCCTCTCCGCATCCCATTTTGGCGAAGAATTCATCCCGAGCATTTCAAGCAGCGCTGCAGTGAATACGGCCCCTTTCAGCGCCTGGCCGGCAACGTGCGGAGCAAGGAAGAATCCCTGGTACATCTCCTGGAGACTGTACAGTGAGGCCCCCGCTTCCGCTCCGATCCCAGGCGAGGTCATCCTGTAAGAGCATGCCTCAACCAGTTCCTTTTTGCCGACAATATAGCCGCCGGTTTTGGCAAGGCCTCCGCCTGGATTCTTGATGAGGGATCCGGCCATCAGGTCAGCGCCAACATGGCAAGGCTCCATTTCCTCTATAAATTCCCCATAGCAATTGTCCACAAAGACAACCACATCCGGCTTGATCTCTTTTACAAACTCAATCATTTCCTTGATCTGGGCAATTGTAAAAGAAGGCCTGACAGCGTAGCCTTTGGACCGCTGGATTCCAATCATCTTCGTATTCGGCTTAATTGCGCTCCTCACGGCTTCAAAATCCACATAACCATCCTCACCGAGTGGAACGCTGCTGTAGCTTATGCCAAATTCCTTCAGAGAGCCTGTCCCTTTGCCCCTGATGCCGACGATTTCCTCAAGAGTATCATAAGGTTTCCCGGTCATATAAATCAGTTCATCCCCTGGGCGGAGGATACCGAAAAGAGCGGTAGAGATAGCATGTGTTCCTGAGATGATCTGCGGCCTTACAAGACCTGCTTCTCCTCCAAACACCCTTGCATAGATTTCTTCAAGTGTATCCCGGCCGATATCATCATAGCCATAGCCGGTCGAAGGAATGAAGTGAGAATCGCTCACCTTGTAATGCTGAAAGCTTTCAAGCACCCTAAACTGGTTGGCTTCGATTCTTTGGTCAATCTTTTTATGAACGGATGCAATTTTTTCTTCTGCCTGTGAAGCCAGTTCTTGAATCCGGCTTCCGTATTCTAAATGCTGAAACATGCTGTTCTCCAATCCAAGAGCCGGAGGGTTCATCCCCTCCGGCCTTTTTTATACTGTGTATTTGTTTAGTTCTCCTGTGATCTGATGATCTTCAAGGGCATACCCTTTGCAGAGATAGACCTCTGTCTCTTCCTGGAATGAGAGCTCCCTCAAAATTGTCTCATTTTTCAGCTGCGACAGAATCCTGCCTTCAGTTGACGGGATTTCCACCTGATAAGGCTTCATCATGCCCAGGACCAGCTCTTCGATTTTCCGCTTCAGCATGCTGCGGTCATTTTCCGCAAAGGCGCTGATCACGACGGATTCAGTCTTTGCCGATGGAACGAAATCCGGATGCACCTGGTCACTTTTATTATAAACCGCCAGCTGCGGGATGTGCTGGATATCAAGATCCTCAAGCAGCTTGTTTACGGTCTGTTCATGCTGGAAATAATCCGGATTCGATGAATCGATAACATGAAGCAGCAGGTCTGCTTCACTCACTTCCTCAAGCGTCGACCTGAATGCCGCAACAAGGGTTGTCGGCAGATCCTGGATGAACCCGACCGTATCCGTTGCAAGCGCCAGGTAACCGCTTGGGAGGATGAGCTTTCTTGTCATCGGGTCAAGCGTTGCAAAGAGCTGGTTCTCTTCAAAGGATTCAGCTTCGGCAAGCCGGTTGAACAGGGTCGATTTCCCGGCATTCGTGTAGCCGACAAGGGCAATCTGGAACGCTTTATTTTTTTTCCGGCGCTCGCGGTATCTGTCCCTGTGCTGCACGATCACCGACAGCTGCGATTTGATATCATCAATCTTCCTGCGGATATGGCGGCGGTCGGATTCAAGCTTTGTTTCACCCGGCCCCCTCGTTCCGATCCCGGCACCGAGCCTTGAAAGCTGGAGGCCCTGCCCGCCAAGCCTTGGGAGCAGGTACTGCAGCTGGGCAAGCTCAACCTGCAGCTTCCCTTCCTTCGACCTGGCCCGCTGTGCGAAAATATCAAGGATCAGCTGAGTCCGGTCAAGGACCCTGCTGTTCACTTCATTGGAAACATTCCTGACCTGGCTTGGTGAAAGCTCATCATTGAAAATGATCAGGTCTGCTCCAACCTCTTCCTCCAGCATCTTTAATTCTTCAACCTTGCCTTTTCCTATATATGTAGAAGGATGGATTCTTTCTCTTTTCTGGGACAGCTCAGCCAGCACTTTGCCGTTGGCCGTTTCTGTCAAAGATGCAAGCTCTTCCATCGAATACTGGAAATGCCTGTCGTCCTCCCCAGTCTGGCAGCCGACTAGAATAACTCTTTCGAACTCCGTTTTATTTTCCAAGGAATCCCTCTTTTCTATAAAAAATCGCCTTACTGGAATACGTACATCCGACCTTCAAATATCATACCAAAAATATGCGCTCCATCCTACTATTTTTACCAGTCTGAACGCTTTAAAACCCTTCTCCCTCCTATTCTTCACAGCTGCTGGAAAATAATGATTGAAAAATCATTTTTGCGTGTTAAAATCATATTGTTTGAGGTAAAAAGATGCTGTGGAGAGATTAGCCTTTCCACTGATATAAAGAATAAACCAGCCTGGATTCCAGGCTTCACCAGAGGAGAAATGCACCATGACATGGGAAGTATTGAGCATGATTGGCACGATTGCTTTTGCAGTAAGCGGCGCGATCATTGCCATGGAAGAGGAATATGATATTTTAGGGGTTTATATACTCGGGATTGTAACTGCGTTTGGCGGAGGCGCCATCCGCAACCTTCTGATTGGGGTGCCGGTTTCAGCCCTTTGGGAGCAGGGGATGTTCTTCCAGATAGCCCTTCTGTCCATTACAGCGGTATTCCTGTTTCCCAATAACCTGTTAAGACACTGGCAGAAATGGGGAAACTTTTTTGATGCAATCGGCCTGTCTGCATTTGCGATTCAGGGCGCGATTTACGCTTCAGAAATGGGCCACCCTCTCAGCGCTGTCATTGTGGCTGCCGTGCTGACCGGAAGCGGAGGAGGCATCATCCGCGACCTTCTGGCAGGGAGGAAGCCGCTGGTGCTGAGATCTGAAATATACGCAGTCTGGGCGATCCTCTGCGGCTTTGCCATCGGGCTTGGGCTGGCAGACTCGGCCGTCGCATTATACAGCCTTTTTGTATCCATCACCCTTCTCCGGGTGCTGTCATACACTTATCACTGGAAGCTTCCGGCGAGGCGGCTTGGCGCAGCCAGGCAATAAAATACAGAAAGCAAAAAGCAGGCCGGAAGCCTGCTTTTTTTCTTACATATCTTCTTCAAACATTAAATCATTGCTTCTGATCGTCATCAGCTCATGGCGGTCAAAATGGCTTTGCATCAGCAGCCTCATCGCCTGGGCACGGATCGATTTTTCAAGGATATTGCGGATATAGCGCCCATTTGAAAAAGCTGTTGTGCTGATATCCGATTTTGCCCATACCAGATGCTCCCTCAGCTTTTTCTCCGCTTCATGGCTCAGGGAATATTCCTTTTCAACCAGCATCTTTTGCGCGATTTCCATCAGCTGCTCGATTGTATAATCAGGAAAATCGATAACGAGCGGAAACCTTGAATGAAGGCCGGGATTGAGGGTAAGGAAATAATCCATTTCCCTGGAGTAGCCGGCAAGGATCAGGATGAACTCGTGCTGCCGGTCCTCCATATGCTTGACAAGCGTATCAATCGCTTCTTTACCGAAGTCTTTTTCTCCTCCCCTGCCCAGTGAATAGGCCTCATCTATGAAAAGAATGCCGCCGATTGCCTTCTTGATCAGGTCACGGGTCTTTTGCGCGGTGTGGCCGATATATTCACCGACAAGATCGGCTCTTTCCGCCTCGATCAGATGGCCTTTGGCAAGGACATTCATCCTGAGGAAAAGCTTGCCGATCAGCCTGGCGACCGTTGTCTTCCCTGTACCCGGGTTGCCCTTGAACATCATGTGCAGAGCCTGCTTCCCCGCCTTCAGGCCGGTTTCTTCCCTTTTCTTGTTAACATATATCCATGCATAAATTTCTTTTATCATCCGTTTCATTTCTTCCATGCCGACAAGGGCTGCAAGCTCTTCCTCAATTTCCTTAAGTGCTGCATGCTCCTGAGGCAGTGCCCTTGGAACAACTTGAATGTCCGGGCTTTCCTTTGTGAATGGCTTCCTTTTCTGCGAATTGAGCACAATGCTGATCTGGCCATTATTTTTCATTCGTATCGGCTGGTCCAAAGCTTTCACCTCACTATTTCCCACCAGTATACTCCCTGAAGCTGTTTCTTGTGACAAATGCCTATCTTTCAGGCAGAAAAGAAGCCACATTTACTGCTGAAGCGACAAAATACCTGGTTTTTCTCTCTGCAGGAGCCGGGCTATGTCATATCCTGCGGTTTCCCGAGAAATAACCGTTATTTTTATATATATTCACAAGCCTTCAAAATCATTAAAGAAAGTTGCTGAAAAGGGAATTAGTTTCTTTTCATCTGGCTGCATTTCAGCTATGCTGAAATGCGTGTGAAACAAAGTTTCACACGCATGAGCCCAAAATCAACAACAATGTTTAACAAAGCCTTTCATATAAAAAAGCCCGCTTCCCGGAAGAAGCGGACTTTCCTTTATAGGATGGACTATTGCTGTCCTTCAAGATCGATCTGGACATTGCGCTGCGGAGAAAAAGTGGAAATGGCATGCTTATAGACCAGCTGCTGCTTCCCTTCTGATTCAAACAGCACCGTGAAGTTATCAAATCCTTTGATCTGCCCGCGCAATTGGAATCCGTTCAAAAGGAAAACAGTAACTCCTGTTCCGTCCTTGCGAAGCTGGTTTAGAAATTGGTCTTGAATATTAACGGATTGTTTCATTGATAAATCCTCCTCTTTTGTCTCTATATTATGTATTCGATTTTATTTGAAGCTTTCCTTCAATATACGCAGAAATTTCCGCGATTTTTTTTTCAAGCAAGCCTGTATCGGATACATGTGTCATATCAAACCATTCCACATTCATCTTGTTTCGAAACCAGGTCAGCTGCCTTTTTGCGTATCTTCGAGAATTTTGCTTCAGATTTTCGACCGCGCCTTCCAGAGAATTACGGCCGTTAATGTATTCGTAGACTTCCTTATAGCCGATTGCCTGGATTGACTGGCAGTCTTTCAGCCCCTGTCTGTGAAGGGCTTCCACTTCTTCCAGGAGGCCATCATCCATCATTTTGTCGACCCGGCTGTTGATCCGCTCATACAGCTTTTCCCTGTCCATGGAGAGCCCGATGATGCTTGTATCATACAGCAGCTCAGCTGCCTGGTGTTCCTGGTACTGGGACATGGTCTTTCCTGTACAATGGTATACCTCAAGCGCACGGATGAGCCTTCTTGTATTATTGGGGTGCATTTTTCCGGCACTGGCAGGATCGATATTCAATAATTCCTTATAAAGCGCTTCTGCCCCTTCGGATTCAAGGCGCTGTTCCAGCTCCTCCCTGAAGGCGTCATCTGACGGGGCATCGGAAAATTGGTAGTCATATATGACAGATTGTATGTAAAGGCCAGTTCCCCCGACAATCATAGGCATCTTCCCACGGGAAGCGATGCTTTCGATTTCCTTTCTGACAAGCTCTTGAAATTCAGCAGCGGAAAAGGGTTCATTTGGCGCTTTAATATCAATCAAATGATGGGGAATTCCTTCCATTTCATTTTCTGTAATTTTGGCTGTCCCTATATCCATGCCTTTATAGATCTGCATAGAGTCGCCGCTGATGATTTCAGCATCAAACCTTTTGGCCAATTCAATGCTGAGCCTGGTTTTGCCGACAGCTGTCGGGCCGATCAGCACGATCAATTTCTGCTTTGTATCCAATTCATTCACACTGCCTTTATCTTTCATTCTCTGCGCCATAAGAGCTTAATACCCTTTTGGCTTTCCTATATCCTACCATAACTTGCATACGCAGTTGAATATCTATGCAGTATAGCCAACAAGGATTTTATTTATTCAGCCAATTCCTCCCTTTTATTTTACCATTTATGATAAAAATTTCATCATTCATTACATTTATTTAACGATTCGATAACATTCGTCAGAAGACCCCCTTTTTCGTGCTAATGTTACAGAAGATTATTAGGCAATCATAATGAAAGAATAGGTGATAGGATGATTTCAACTTCTGAAATTGGAATTGACTTAGGTACTGCAAATATACTGGTATACAGCAAAAATAAAGGCATTGCCCTAAACGAGCCTTCTGTTGTGGCCATTGACACAGATACAAGGAAGGTGCTTGCTGTCGGCAAGGAAGCAAAGGAAATGATCGGCAAGACGCCGGGCAAAATCGTTGCCATCCGTCCTTTGAAGGATGGCGTTATTGCGGATTATGATATTACGACCGAGCTGCTTCGCCATGTCATGAGGCAGGCATCGAAAAAGCTTGGCTTTGCCATCCGCAAGCCGAATGTGGTGGTCTGCACCCCTTCAGGCTCTACAAGCGTTGAAAGAAGGGCCATCCATGATGCTGTCCGGAATGCAGGAGCAAAGAAGGTTCATCTGATTGAAGAGCCGGTAGCTGCAGCGATCGGTGCAGGGCTTCCGGTCGATGAACCGGTAGCGAATGTAATTGTGGATATTGGCGGAGGATCAACAGAGGTGGCGATCATTTCTTTTGGCGGCGTCGTAGCCTGCCATTCTGTCCGCATAGGCGGAGACAGGCTTGATGACGATATTATCCAATATGTACGCAAAGAGTACAATGTCCTGATCGGGGAAAGAACAGCCGAACAGGTCAAAATGGAAATCGGCTATGCCCTCATCGACCATGAAGAAATGAAATTGGACATCCGCGGCAGGGATCTGGTAACAGGACTGCCGAAGACCATTACCCTTACTTCATATGAAATCAGGGATGCCATGAAAGAATCCCTGCTTCATATCCTCGAAGCCATCCGGGCCACTCTTGAAGACAGCCCGGCAGAACTGAGCGGCGATATAGTGGACCGCGGCGTTATCCTAACAGGAGGCGGCTCGCTGCTGAACGGCATGCAGGACTGGCTTTCACAGGAAATCGTGGTTCCTGTCCACCTTGCGTCAAGCCCTCTTGAGTCTGTGGCAATCGGCACAGGCAAGGCGCTTAAGTTTATTGATAAGCTGCAGACCGCAGTGAGATAAATCACTTTTAATATCAAAAATCAGCCTATAAAACGGACTTTCTTCTAAGCCGTTTTGTAGGCTGTTTTGCTTTTAGTGCAGCCCCTCCCTGCTGCATAATTTTGCGCCGTATTGGAAATAATCAACAACTAGGTAACATGATAGGAGGCAAGCATGATGTTCAAAATGGTCCAGGAGCTGAATGATCTTAAATCTAAGATTCATTGTTCTGCTATTTGTTCTGATTGACCGCAACCGGCTGATGCAAATGAGCATTGCTTTCCTTACTATATAAATGGAATTATACCTATTCGTTCGTGTCTCTATTTGTTTTACGCTTAGTGGTAAAAGCATGCTCCAACTGGATCTGCAGGCGTGCAAAAAATCCTTAAGAGACAGGCTTTCTTGCCTTTTTTCATTACTTTCCCTCTGTTCCCCTGAGCGCTGCAATCCTTTTCACAAAGCTTTCCTTGTACTCTGTGTACTCTTTAATGCCTGTAGATGTCTTCTTTATATAATCGAGCCTCAGCTGTACATACTCTTTTCTTGCGTCTTCGTTCTCATTTAAATAATCCCTGAAGAAAAGGAGATTCTTCCATAATTCTCCTTCATATTCGACAAGATGCAAAAAATGGGTTTTGATTTTGTAATCATTATCTGTAAATCTGGCAAAAACCACTTCCCCGGGCCTTTTTACTTTCAATTGTTGAAAACCTGCGGCTCTCAGTCCGGCAATCAGTTGTTTATCAATAGCAGCCAGATCTTCAATAGCTGCCATGACATCTATGATTGGTTTAGCTGGGATGCCTGTGATAGCCGTGCTGCCAATATGCACGATATGGCTGTCAGGGATATTTGTGTTTACCTGCAGATTTTTGCGCACCTTTTGAAATTCTTTCTTCCAGCCAGGTGAATGGTCAGCCAGCCTTACTTCGTCAGGATTTAAGCCGAGTTCCATACCATATCCTCCCCCTTCCAATGCTCGTTCACTATTTCGCTGTTGGTGCCTTAATTTCCTCCTGTCACAGGCATATGGTCGAAAGTGTGTAAAACTGAAGCAGACAGGCTAACTCTGAAGGTTAGCATATTTGTTTACATAATATTATTATTAACAATTAAAAAAGTATGTCTCTCATTGACAAATTGTTCTGACACTATACACGATGAATAACCCATTGAAAGGATGATAGGATGAAGTTTTACATCGGTTCAAGTTTTGCTAATATTTCTCAGGTCCGGGAGCTTGCGGCATTCTTAATGGAGAAAGGCTTTTACCAAACTTATGACTGGACCGGCAATAGCCGGGCTGAAAATGCGGGGGAGCTCCGCTCAATCGGGGAAGCTGAATTTGCATCAGTGAAGGAAGCAGATTTTGTTGTCATCATCCTTCCGGCAGGGAAGGGAAGCCATATTGAGCTTGGACTCGCCCTTGGCTTTGGAAAACGGGTGTATCTATATTCAGAGGAAGATCTTAAAGATAATCCTGCTGAAGCTTCCACCTTTTATTTTTTGCAGCAGGTTATCCATATCAGCGGCACATTGGAGGAATTAAAAGAGGAACTTATCGAAGCAGAGTGTGTAACAGAACATCGATAAAACTGAAAAATCCGGGGTCTGTACGCATGGCTGCCCTTCCTGCCAGAAGGGCATCGTGTTCATTCTTCCTCTGTCATATTATCCAGCCTCATGGCAATGGTGCCTACCCCAATCAATACGCCGGACTGGTCGACAAGCGGATAGCCGATAAAGCAATAATTGTAAGATTCTCCATCGTGGAAACAGCTGTCATAGACAGAGATGGTCTTCTTGGTGTCGATGACCTTTTTCTTTAGATTTAATATTATCTTTGCATCTATAGTGTAATTTAGCTCATCATCCCTGGCACCGATAAAATGCTGGACCTTCTCCATGCCGGTCGGGTTATAAACCCATGTATAGCGGAGATCCAGATCGCTGTGGGCAAGGATGCTTCGGGTCTGAAAAAATGCATCCTGAAAAGCATTGGTATCAGAGAAAAGGAGCAAAGGGTCAATGTTGAGGACCCTGCCGATTGATCTGCTTATTTCTTCGCTCGGATTCCTCAGGCCTGATTCAATTTGTGAATAATAAGCCCTGTCTATATGAATAAGATCTGCAATATCTGACTGGGTCAGATTCCTGTTTTTCCTGAGTTTCACGAGCCAATATCTTTTCATTTCACTTCGCCTCCATTTCTATCATATAGAAAGCCCTTCCTCTGGGGGAAGGGCTTTCTGACATAGTTCATAAATATTTAAATAAAAGATAGAATTACATGACTCTTTTAAACATCTTTTCCATTTCATAGGTAGAATAATGGATGATAATCGGACGGCCGTGCGGGCATGTGAACGGGTCTGATGATTTGCGGAGCATATCAAGCAGAGCCTGTATCTCATCATTGCGCAAATGGTGGTTGGCCTTGATAGAAGCTTTGCAGCTCATCATGATGGCTGCTTCTTCCCTCAGCTTTTTCACATCGGCCTTTTTCATGGAAAGCACTTGTTCAATCATATCCTCTATGATCTGCTGCTCTTCTCCCTTAGGGAACCACTGGGGGTGGGACCTGACAATGAATGTGTTCTGCCCGAAAGGCTCGAGGAAGATTCCTACCTTTTCAAGCTCAGTAACATGTTCATTGATTTTAATATATTCATCCGCAGCATATTCGAATGTCAGCGGAACGAGCATTTCCTGCAGCTCGCTTTCCACCTGGCCGACTTTGTCCCTGAAATATTCGTACTTGATCCGCTCCTGGGCAGCATGCTGGTCAATGATATAAAGGCCGCGGTCATTTTGGGCGAGAATATAGGTGCCATGCATCTGGCCGATCGGATATAATGGCGGCACCCTGTGAACGGCAGCAGCTTCCGGCTCTTCTGTCCCCTCGATCACCTCTTCTTCATCATCTTCCAAATAGTCTTGGCTGCCTGCTGGCTGTTCAGCTCTGAATGGAAATGCTATGCCATCAGTCCGCAGTATATCCTGCGGCTTAAATGCAGATGCTTCCTCACGCTCCTTGACAGCCATTTCCTCTTTGATGAACATTGGCTGTCCGGATTCAAACGGTGCCTGCCTGCTGTCATTCTGCACGTGCTGAGCCTGTTCTCCCCTAGGTTCCATCACTTTTTCCGGAAGATGGTCCAGTTCAAAAAAGGTCTGCTCAGACTTCGGTTTTTCAGCCCTTGCCGGGGCAAAGCCGGCAGGAATCAGTTCCTGTGATTTGAAGACCTCTTTAATGGTACCCGCTACAAGCTCATTCAGTTCATGCTCCTTACTCAGCCTGACCTCCATTTTGGAAGGGTGGACATTGACATCCACAAGCAGCGGATCCATCTGTACATTCAAAAGCACAATCGGATAACGCCCGATCGGCAGCAGGGTATGATAGCCTTCCTGGATCGCTTTAACCAGCGGATAATTCTTGATGAACCGGCCGTTGATCATTGTTGAGATATAATTGCGTGAAGCACGGGTGATTTCCGGCAGTGCGATATAGCCATGAACATGGAAATCGAGAGAGCTTGCCTCGACAGGAATCATCTTTTTGACGATATTCATGCCGTAGATAGAGGCCAGCACCTGCTGCACATTCCCGTTCCCTGCCGTATGCAGGAGCTTCCGCCCGTTATGGACAAGGCGGAAGGATACTTCCGGGTGGGCAAGGGCGAGGCGGTTCACCACGTCAGTAATGTTGCCAAGCTCCGTATGGATCGTCTTCATATATTTCAGCCGGGCCGGTGTATTATAAAACAGATCGGAAATGGTGATATCTGTCCCTTTCCGGCTCGCGGCCTTTTCAAATTCCGCCACCTTTCCGCCTTCAATCAGGATCCTTGTGCCTGCATCTCCTGTCGAGGTCTTCAGCTCCAGCCTGGAGACAGAGGCGATGCTGGGCAGCGCCTCCCCTCTGAAGCCGAGTGTCCGGATGCGGAACAGATCATTTTCATCTTTGATCTTGCTTGTGGCATGGCGCTGGAAGGCGGTGATCACATCATCTTCTTCAATGCCTTCCCCGTTGTCAATGATGCGGATTTTTGAGAGGCCCGCCTCTTCTGCATCAATTTCGATTATGGTGCTTCCCGCATCAATGGAATTCTCCACCAGCTCTTTTACGACAGATGCCGGCCGTTCGACCACCTCACCTGCGGCAATTTTATTGGAAAGGGCATCATCGAGCTGAACTATCTTTCCCACGAGCAACACCTCCTCTTACTATTTCTTCGTGCTTTTTGCCGTTTTTTGCAGTTCATATAAAGTATTCATCGCGTCAAGCGGCGTCATTTCAAGAATATCCATCTTGGCCAGCTTGTCCAGGATTTTCTTTTCGGCCGGGCTCAAGCTTGCTTTCTTCGGCTCTGCCGGGCCATCAAAGAATGACAGCTGGGCATCGCGAACCTCCTGGGCCGGTACTGGGGCCGGGTCAGCTGCTGTGAGTTCAGGCATGCCCGCCGCTACTTTTTCGCGAACCGGCAGTTCAGCCGGTTCTCCCTCTTTCCTTTCAAGCTGCTCAAGTATTTCATTTGCCCGGTCAATCAATTCTGCCGGCAGCTCTGCCAGCTGGGCGACGTGAATCCCATAGCTCTTGTCTGCTGCTCCTTCTTTAATTTTGTGAAGGAACACAACCTTGCCATTTTGCTCTATGGCACTAACATGGACATTCTGCAGATCAGGAAGCTCTTCAGCCAGAACTGTCAGCTCATGATAGTGGGTCGAGAACAGGGTCTTTGCCCCGATCCGTGAATGGATATACTCAATGATCGCCTGGGCCAGCGCCATGCCATCATAGGTGGAAGTCCCGCGGCCGATTTCATCGAAAAGGATGAGGCTGTTCTGTGTGGCATTGGCAATCGCATTCTTTGCCTCCAGCATTTCAACCATAAAGGTACTTTGACCGGAGATCAGGTCATCCGCTGCCCCGATCCTTGTAAATACCTGGTCAAAAATCGGCAGCACCGCCTCAGATGCCGGAACATAGCAGCCGATCTGCGCAAGGATGCTTGTCAGGGCAACCTGGCGCATATAGGTGCTCTTACCGGACATATTCGGTCCTGTGATCAGGAGCAGCTCGCGGCCGTCTCCCATCACACAGTCATTCGGGACATATTCCTGGCTGTCCATCACTTTTTCCACGACTGGATGGCGCCCTTCCTTCACGCTGATTTCCCGGCTGCCGGAAAAAACAGGGCGTACATAATGGCGGTCCTCGCTGATCTGTGCAAAGCACTGCAGCACATCAAGCTCACTGACCGTCCTAGCTAGTGACTGCAGCCTTGGGATATATTCCTTCACATGGTCGCGGACATGGCAAAACAGCTCATACTCAAGCTCAGTAATGCGCTCTTCCGCTTCGAGGATCAGTGTTTCCTTCTCCTTCAGCTCCGGTGTGATATACCGTTCTGCATTGGCCAGGGTCTGCTTCCGGTCATAACGCCCTTCCTCAAGGAGGTGGATATTGGCCTTCGTAACTTCGATATAATAGCCGAATACCCGGTTATAACCGATCTTTAAAGACTTGATGCCCGTACGTTCCCGCTCCTGGGCCTCCAGCTTTGCAATCCATGTTTTGCCGTTCCTGCTCGCGTCACGGTACTGATCCAGCTCATCATGGTAGCCATCCCGGATCATATTCCCGTCCTTCACGGAGATCGGCGGATTATCGACAATCGCGCTTTCAAGAAGATCTGTGATTTCTTCACATGCATCAAGCTTCTCAGCCAGTTCTTGTGCATCCTCATTCTGCAGGCTTCCGACAAGCTCCTTTAGCAGAGGGACCTGAAGAAGCGAGCTCTTCAGCTGGATCAGATCGCGGGCATTAACATTCCCGAACGCCACGCGCCCTGCCAGGCGCTCGAGATCGTAAACCTCTTTCAGCTTTTCTCGCAGGTCCTGCCTGGCAAAATAATCGTCCAACAGGGATTGGACGAGCGAATGGCGCCGTCCGATTGCTTCCCTGTCAATCAAAGGGCGGTCGATCCACTGCTTGAGCATCCTTGCCCCCATTGCCGTCTTGGTTTCATCCAGAAGCCACAAAAGCGAACCTTTTTTCCCTTTCGACCTGATCGTTTCAGTCAGCTCCAGATTCCTTTTGGAAAAATAGTCAATCTTCATGAATTGGTGCACCTGGTATGTGGCAAACGGCTGCAGGTGGTCAAGGCTCCGTTTCTGTGTCCTGAACAAATAATTCAGCAATCTTGCCGCTGTCTCCCTGAGCTTGTCCTGATTAAGGGCATCCAATAGAGGAGCGCTCATCTCTTGTATGCCTGCGTCCTGTTCGTAAGACACAGCCGCGACAGAACGCTCCCTGAACTTGCGCTCCATTTCCGGGTCGAAGCCGGAAGAAACAACCACTTCCTTAGCCCCTGACATCGATAGCTCATTCAAAACCTCTTCCTGGCTGGCAAGCAGGGTGATTTTGTTCTCTCCTGTGGAAAGGTCATTGCAGGCAAACCCAAACGAACCGTCTGAAAAAGCGGAAATGGACGCAATATAGTTATTTTCCTTCTCATTGAGCCCTCGCCCTTCCATCAGGGTACCGGGCGTGATGAGCTGCACTACTTCCCTTTTTACGACACCCTTGGCCTGGCGGGGGTCCTCTGTCTGTTCGCAGATGGCTACTTTATAGCCTCTTTCAACAAGCTGCTCTATATATTGCTGGGCAGAGTGGTAGGGAACCCCGCACATCGGAATTTTTTCTTCCACTCCGCCATTCTTGCCTGTTAAGGTAATCTCAAGCTCCTGGGACGCCCTGATGGCATCCTCAAAAAACATTTCATAGAAATCTCCGAGCCTGAAAAATAAAAAGGCATCAGGATAGTCTGCTTTTACTCGTAAATACTGCTGTATCATCGGCGTGTAAGCTGCCATAATATCCTCCAAACAACATCTCTCATTATTTCTCTTCAGCTATCTATTATAGCATAAGCGAAGCTCCCGTTGTTTGCTGAGGGGCAATATGACAGCAGGCAGAAATACGGGTTTAAGGGGATATCTGGCATTGCTTTTTTAAAAATATTTCAGATGCCCGCTGTATTCATCAGCACAATCCTCCACCCGTCTGGATCTTCGATGGTAATGCCGCCCCTTCCCCAGTAGGGATTCTCCGGCTCAACTTCCTGATAGCCCATTGCCATCAGCCGGTCTGCAGCTGAGTTAAGCTTATGAAGATCAGGGATATACAGGATGAGCAGATGGTCTTTTGCAGGACCGGGGAGCTCGTGTTTTTCATCCGTCTCTGTGAACTCAAGGTGGTATTCCCTTTCCGGAAGACCGTACATCACACCTTTATATCCTTCATGGTGGAATCCTCCCAGCTCCTTGAGCCCAAGTCCTTCTCCATAAAAATGCTTGATTTTTTCCAGCTGGTTTGTCGGCCTGGCGATCCTGACTTGAACGGCAGATACTGGCTGCTGCCACTCCCCTCTGACCTGAATCTCGTACGGAAGGTCATCGTCCATATAATGGGCATCACTGCTGCCTGAGACGATTAATTTAATCGGGTGGATTTCGGCTCTCCGGTCTGTGGGGTACCAGCAGCGTCCTTCTTTTACGAGGACAAGGACACCCGCATCATCACCATAATACGCGAATGAACTGCTATCTGCCCCTTGCTTATCAGCAAGGATCGGCATCAGCTTTGCCTGCATTCCGGCAACGTCAGCCGAGGGGAAGCCGACTTCCCCGACATCATGCCAGCCCCCGGCTGTTTGGCTGCGGGATGCCGGCCGCTCAAGGCACTCCAGTATATTGCCGTCCGGATCAGCAAAATAAGCCTGCTTCCCTTCCCAAAAAAGGCTGTATTCCCCTTCTTCATTGGAAAGCAGGCAGCTTTCTGCTCCAAGCCTGCTATAAATATGATCAAAATAAGCTGCATCTGTCCGGAAGCAAAGATGATAAAAAGGGACTGTTCCCCCTTTTTCAAAAAACAGCTTTGTGCTTCCTGCCCTTACGGAAAACCATTTCTCAGTCTGGTGGATCAGCTCCATCTCCAGTACTTCCGTATAAAAGGCGCACATCTCTTCAAGATGGAAGCACTGCAGGTTAACCTGATAAATCTGCATTATAATCTCTCCTTTGTGCAGTTCGGCCTCAGCTTCATTATAGGAGAAACAGCATGCAGAAAATTCAGCCTTTTGACGGAGACTGCCTTGGTCTTTTTGACTGGCTGCTGCGGCAGAAAACAAAAGAAAACTAGGAAGCGGAACCTTCCTAGTTTACGATTATTCTTCTTCTGTTCCGACCAGGAAGTGCGGATTCAGATCCTCGAATTCCTCATCCTCGACATCGAGGCCCCATACTTCGTCATCATCGCAATCGCATTCGCCGTGGTACACGGCTACACAGACTTTCGTCTCGCCGATTACTTCCACAAGGAATTCCCTTTCCACATGGACGATGATTTTGTTCCCGTTCGGGGAAATGACTGCTTCAACACAATTCGGCTGCTGCAGTACTTTGGCAATGACATCCTGATCATCTAAGCAGTCCTGATCACGGTATTTAAGTTTGATGACATCTTTATAATCAACCCGTTCAGTAACGACTTCCGTCTTCGTATTATCGTTATAGGAATACCAAACGTTAATGTCATAATAGCCGCAGATTTCAACTGTCTTGCCGACCTTTTTCGCCTCATACTTGTGGTTTATAATCCAACAGCCAAGGATGCTTGACGGGTGGTGTGCCGGGCATATCGTATGATTGGACTGGGTGAATTTGCGTCCCTTCGCTACGACGGCTTTTGTAATTATCTCTCTGTATTCTCCCATTGCGAGCGAACCCTCCTCATTCATTTTCAATTCATCCTATGCGGGATATTAGACTAGTGTGATTACAATTTTAAGGGTGCATGCAGAGCTTCTTGTAAGGTGCGATATACGGTATTCTATGCGGATACCCATGGTTTGGTGTCATGGTTGCCCGGACTGGGGGGACACGGGCTTAAGGAGGCAGAACTCCGCTCAGTTTCAAATTGGCAAAAAAAAGACCCCTGCACCCAAAAGGGATGCAAGGGTCACCAGCATTAATGCTGGCAGCCGTTTTTGTTTTGCAGTTCTGCTCCTGTTTCACCGCTCAGGATGTTGCCTCCTGTAGAAACGAGGATTTCATCTGTGACTTTGTTGCTGATCGTGGTCGCAACAAGCTGAAGAAGCTCATTCACTTCCACCTGGGATTGCTTGAATTCCTGGACAACCGGAATCTCGTCAAGCTGGCGCTCAAGCTCCTCGATTTTGGCTTCGGTCTTCTTTAAAGCTTCTTCCTTTCCAAAATGCTGCAGGTTAACTGCCTGCTTCTGAAGTCCTTTTATGCTGGTAATCGCAGTACGGACCTTTTCATTGCTGTGGATCTGCGCTTCCGCTCTTTTGAAAAAGTCCACTTCTTCTGTTTCTGCTATGATTTGTGCAAGCTCCCTTGCACGTGCAATGATATCGTCTTTTGTATATTTCCCCATTATTTCACCTCAGCTGGTTGAAGCTCTTCAACCATTTCTCCATTTAATGACCATGTTTTTGCATCTGTAATTTTAACAGAAACAATCTTTCCAATTGCTGACTTTGGTCCTCTAAAGTTAACAAGCTTGTTCTTTCTTGTATACCCTGCCAGAACCTCGGGATTGTTCTTGCTTTCGCCTTCAACCAGGACCTCTACAGTCTGTCCGTGATATTTCTTCATCGCTTCAGCCGACATTTCATTAACCAGGGCATTCAGGCGCTGAAGGCGCTCTTTCTTGACCTCCATCGGCACATTATCATTCATCTTGGCCGCTGGTGTGCCTTCACGCGGAGAGTAAATGAAAGTATAGGCAGACTCGTATCCGACCTCCCTATAGAGGGAAAGAGTTTCCTCGAACTGCTCTTCCGTCTCATTCGGATAGCCGACAATGATATCTGTTGTAAAAGTTGCATTCGGGATGGCTGCCCTGATTTTCCTCACAAGCTCCAGATACTGTTCACGCGTATATTTCCTTGCCATGATTTTCAGGACATCTGTCGAGCCTGACTGGACTGGAAGATGGATATGCTCAAGAAGGTTGCCGCCTTTGGCAAGCACTTCAATCAAGTGATCATCAAAATCACGCGGATGGCTCGTTGTGAAGCGAATTCTCGGAATGTCAATCTTCCTGATTTCATCCATCAGGTCGCCTAGGCCGTACTGGAGGTCTGTAAAGTCCTTCCCATAGGCATTGACGTTCTGCCCTAGCAGGGTGATTTCCTGATACCCCTGGGCGGCAAGCTGGCGCACCTCCTGGATGATCTCTTCAGGGCGGCGGCTCCGCTCCTTGCCCCTTGTGTAAGGGACAATGCAGTAGGTGCAGAACTTATCGCAGCCGTACATGATGTTGACCCAGGCCTTGATATTGCCTTTGCGGACTTTAGGCAGATTCTCAATGACATCTCCCTCTTTTGACCACACTTCGACAACCATCTCTTTTGACATATAAGCTTCCTGCAGAATGTTTGGAAGTCTGTGGATATTGTGCGTGCCAAAGATCATATCCACCTGGTCATATGTCTTCAGGATTTTATTGACGACTGATTCTTCCTGCGACATGCAGCCGCATACGCCAAGCAGCAGGTCAGGGCGTTCTTTTTTCAGGTGCTTCAAATGGCCAAGCTCGCCGAACACTTTGTTTTCGGCATTCTCACGGATTGCACATGTGTTCAGGAGAATGACATTCGCATCCTCGACAGTGCCAGTCGGCTCATAGCCGAGACTGAGGAAGATGCCGGCCATGACTTCTGTATCATGCTCGTTCATCTGGCAGCCGAATGTTCTGATATAGAATTTGCGGTTATTCCCCATGCCCTGGAATTCAGCCGGAATATTGAAATCTTTATGATAGCGGACCTCTTCCTTCCCGCGTTTTTTTGCATCTTTCAAGGAAGGAGGCGCATATACGGTTTCAAAGTATTTGCTGTAGTCCTTTTCGGATTTTTTGTCCGAAGGATTTGCAGCAGCAGCCAGCTGGCCTTCCATCCGCTGTTTTTCGTTCATAGAAAGTACCCCTTTCTTCTGTATAACCAAACGGAAATCGCTGTTTTCATTTTTTCATGTAAGCGCAGTTAGAATGTTGTACACATTATAATAGTATAAGGGTTTAAAACGCTGAAAACAATAGAAATCCTGTAAGGATACTGACTCTATTGGTACTTTGGCAGCTGAGAATGATGGATGGATTTATTTTTTGAAAAGGAAAAAGGCATGGGCTTTGCAGGCAAGTAGTTCACTTTCCGTGGAAAACACTGAAAATGGCATATGAGTCCGCTTTGAGTGCATACTTGCTCTTTGCAAATACAGCAGATGGAAAGCTGAAGAGTGAGTAACCAGTGATAGAAAAATAAGGGGAGGTTTTACTGCTAATCGCAGATTAGAGCGGTTTTTGGGTAAAATAAGAGGAGTTTTTACCTCTATTAAAAGAAAAGCCCTCTATTTTCACACTTCCAAGTCACATAAGGGAAACTTCTCCCTCTATTTAAGGGGTTTTCAGTGCTATTTTTCAAATAAGGGGAATTTCTCCCGCTATTTTTCTCCATTAGCAGGGAACCTGGTTTTATTAATAATAACTCGGCAGTTCAATTTTCCAGCGATGGGGGCATAAGAACAACCTATTTAAAATAGCCCGGGTTATCCCAGGCTATTTTGTTTTTTTAATGACCATGCTATTTCCATTACAAAACGTGTGTGGTTCAGCTGTTGACTCCATATGATCTGAACTATTTACTTTGCAGGACCCCAGCTCTTTGCAGGTAGTCTGTTATTTTCCGTTCCAGGACCTCCGCTTTCCGCGGGTCAGCCCAGCGGTTTTTCTACTCACATAAATTCAGCTGTCAGTTTTCCGAAATGCTCTTCATCGATCTTCAGGTCGGCATGGGCAAGCGGTGTTTCGGAATAGCCGGGGAGCATTTCCTGATAGGATTTGCGCTCTGTATCCTGGTAGATTAAACCTGTGACAAGTCCGTCATGCTTCATCAGCGTCTGCATGGCCATGGAGCGGTCTGAAGAGTCATAGCCTTCTAAATCGGCGAGCTTTGTCAGGTTTTCTTTGAACCAGTCGTACGTATTCACTTTATTATAAGTAACGCACGGGCTGAAAACATTGATGAGCGAGAAGCCTTTATGCTTGATGCCTGCTTCGATCAGCGCTGTCAGGTCCTTCAGATCAGTTGAAAAGCTTTGGGCCACAAACGTCGCCCCCGCTGTCAGAGCCATTTCCATCGGTGAAATGGCTTGCTCGACAGAGCCGTGCGGCGTGGACTTTGTTTTGAATCCGGCCGCGGACCTTGGTGAAGTCTGCCCTTTTGTCAGTCCGTAAATCTGATTGTCCATTACAATATAGGTAATATCGACATTGCGGCGGATGGAGTGGACGGTATGCCCCATCCCGATGGCAAAGCCGTCTCCGTCACCGCCGGAAGCGATGACAGTCAGATCGCGGTTCGCCATTTTAAGACCCTGGGCAATCGGGAGTGCGCGCCCGTGGATGCCGTGGAATCCATATGAGTTGATATAGCCGGAAATCCTGCCGGAACATCCAATGCCTGAGACGACTGCAAGGCTGTCCGGCTCGAGCCCTACATTGGCAGCTGCCCGCTGGATGGCGGCCTGGACAGAGAAGTCTCCGCATCCAGGGCACCAGTTGGGCTTGACGTTATTGCGAAAATCTTTAAATGTGGCCATTTAGAACAGCTCCTTGCAAGTGGTATGGATTTCATTCGGCAGGAACGGATTCCCGTCATATTTCAGTATTTTATTGATTTTTTGATGCTGGCCGACATTCATTTTAATGATATTTGCCAGCTGGCCTGTCGCATTATTTTCAATAACGGCCACCTTTTTGGCAGACTCCATCAGCGGTCTGAGCTCTTCAGACGGAAACGGATGGATCAGGCGGATATGAGCATGATTTACCTTCAGGCCATCCTTTTCAAGGCGGCCCATGGCTTCCTCAATAGCTCCCCTTGTGGAGTTGAAGCCGACAATCAGGAGGTCTGCTTCATCATGCGGAGCATTTTTATGGACCGGATTGCTGAACTTGATATTTTCGACTTTCCGGAAACGCTTGTTCATCTGATCTCTCCGGTTGGCAGCAGATTCAGAAGGCTTTCCAGTTTCGTCATGTTCCACGCCGGTTACGTGATGGATGCCGTTCTTCATGCCTGGCACCACGCGCGGAGATACCCCGTCTTCTGTCACTTCATAGCGCTTGAAATAACCCTTGTTTTCAATTTCAGGCAGCTCTTCGTCCACAAGCTTGCCTCTTCGGATTTCAACTTTGCTGAAGTCCAGCGGCTCAACTGTCTGTTTGCCGAGAGACAGCTGCAGGTCAGAAAGCATGATGACAGGGCACTGGTATTCTTCTGCCAGATTGAAAGCTTCTGCTGCATCATAGAATGCTTCCTGGACCGTGCTTGGCGCAAATACGATTTTCGGGATTTCCCCATGTGTGCCATAGATCATCGCCATCAGGTCAGACTGCTCCTGCTTTGTAGGAAGGCCTGTAGAAGGTCCTCCGCGCTGTGTGTCTACAATCACAAGCGGTGTTTCGGTAATGCCGGAAAGGCCGATTGCTTCCATCTTCAATGACAGCCCGGGTCCTGCCGAAGCAGTCATTGCACGGACACCGCCATAATTGGCGCCGATCGCCATGGTAACAGCCGCAATTTCATCTTCTGTCTGGATAACACTGCCGCCAAGCGGAGGAAGCTTCTTAATCAGGTACTCCATGATTTCAGATGCCGGAGTGATCGGATAAGCTGCCATGAACCGGCAGCCGCCTGCAAGCGCACCAAGTGCAATGGCATCATTGCCGATCATGAACATGCGTTTTTTTCCATCAGCTTTTTCAAGCTCCATCAGCTCAGCGCCTTCGCCAGCCAGTTCCTTCATCCGGTCAAATCCGGCTTTGATGGCTTCCATGTTCTTATCAACAACCTGCTGCCCTTTTCTGCCGAAGATTTCCTGGACAACTTCCTCAAAAACCTTGATATCCAGGTTAAGAATGCTGCAGGTTGCACCGACAGCGACCATATTTTTCATCAAAGAAGTCCCAAGCTCAGTGGCAAGCTCAGTAAAAGGTACGGCAAACAGCGATGCATTCGTATCCTCAGGCTTCTTCGGATCAAATTTTGCATCGGCGATAATGACGCCTTTTTCATGCAGCTCTTTATAGTTCACATCGATTGTTTCCTGGTCAAAAGCTACTAAAATATCAAGATCATCGGAAATGGAACGGATCTGGGACGTGCTGACCCGGATCTTATTATTCGTATGCCCTCCTTTGATTCTTGAAGAAAAATGCCGGTACCCGTATAAATAATAGCCAAGGCGGTTAAGGGCTATAGAGAAGATTTCCCCTGTACTCTCAATTCCTTCCCCTTGCTGTCCGCCTACTTTCCAAGAAAGCTGCTTTAACATTCATTACACCCCTTCGGATTGTTCTATATATGTATAATTGTATGGTCTATTAATAAACCCCCGCAGCCTATTAAACAACGGAAAACAGCTTTAAAAAAGGTGCAAAAGGGTACTAAACGCTTTCAATTCTAGACCGAACCCCCGAAAAAAGCAACCCTTTCCAAAGAATAAATCCCCGGGAGGCAAGGCTCGCATAATCCTGTCCTGAGCCCCTGTGTGAATGGTATTTTTGAAGGAAGTCCTTCATCCGTCAAACTCGTTTCTTCCGGCAGGAGGCAGCCTTTTTTCCATATTGCGAAAAAGGAATTTTTCCACTTGTATCTCAGAATAATATTTTTGAAGCTCGTTTACTAGGTTCCCATAATATTTAAAAGAAGACAGTCCCTCTACTGTATCATCAATGCCGTCAAAATCTGATCCAAAACCTGTATGGTCTTCTCCTCCCAGGGAGCAGACATGGTCTATATGCTTAAGGATGTCAGAAATCGCCGATTGTTTGGTGCCTGTCAAAAAATCCGGGACAAAAGTCAAGCCGATAACACTGTCCCTTTCAATCAGCGCCTTCAGCTGATTGTCGTTCAGGTTTCTGGGCACAGGGCAAAGGGCGTGGCAGTTGGAATGCGATGCAAAAGGATATTCTGCCAGTTCCATTACATCCCAGAATCCTTTCTCGGAGAGATGGGATACATCGCATAAGCACTGCTTTTCATTCAGGATTTTGACTGCTTTTTTTCCAAAGGACGATAATCCTGCGCCCCTTTCCTCAAGGGCGCCGTCTGCTGCATAATTGCTGTAATTCCATGTGAGCCCGACAGAAGATACTCCAAGCCTTATCAGTGTTTTCAGCTTAAGAAGATCATCCCCGATGCAGTCGCACCCTTCAAGCGTAAGAACTGCGCCGATTTCATCCTCTTTCAGCTGGTATGCCTCCCCTCTTTCCTTAATATGCTTCATCTTCGGAAACGGCTTGAGCACCCTATCGTAAAAAAGCTCAATCATATATAGCGCAGCATGAAACTTCATATTCGGATGGACGGATTCCGGGACATAGACGGCAAAGCACTGCACCTTAGAACATGCTTCCCGAAGCTTCTCGTAATCGACATGCAGCCGGCTGCTGCTCCTGAAATCAATTGAAGGATCAATAAACATTTTATAAAGAACGTCACAGTGAGAATCGAAAATGTTCATGCTTCCTCCCCTTTCAATATATCTGGATAGCATCTATATTCGATGGATGCTATTATATTTCCTTTATCCCTGCAGCAATCGATGTAAAAATAAACTGGGGCATACTCTTTCCCAGGATTGAAAAAAGCCTGTTTGCTATCTACACGCAAACAGGCAAAGATGATGTGCTGCCGGCTATTTATTGCCCAAAACAAAGGACATTTTTTTGTATATGCACTGCTTTTCCCCTTTTGTTATCTTGGCTCCACAATCAGCTTTATCGCTGTCCGCTCTTCACCATCAATCTTAATATCGGTGAAAGCAGGAATACAGATCAAATCCACTCCGCTAGGCGCTACGAATCCTCGGGCGATCGCTACTGCTTTAACCGCTTGGTTCAATGCACCCGCACCAATTGCCTGGATTTCTGCGCCGCCTCTTTCACGCAGAACACCAGCAAGCGCACCAGCTACAGAATTAGGATTAGACTTTGCTGAAACTTTTAATATTTCCATTCCTAGCTCCTCCTTGTTTATCCCCTCCTGCATGCCCATAGGATATTTGCCCCCGGACACATCAGGTATATCATTCCATTGCTACTATATTCAGAGGATAAAAAACATATTCCAGCTTGGACAAAATATTGGAAAATTGCGTACTTTCAAAGGTCCTTCAATACAAAAAGGGACTGCCTATGGAAAGGCAGCCCCCTATTCTTCAGCTGAAAAAAGGATGATCTTCGTTAATCAGGATCCGTTCTATTTTCTTGGCCAGCCCTGTTTTCCTGTCCAGTTCAACCGACACTGCGCTAAGCTGGTCCCTGCCTTCCTTCGGCACTTCAAAACGGACTGGAAGATTTGTAATGAACCGCTTCAATACAGCTTCCTTCTCAACGCCCAGGATTCCGTCATAGGGGCCAGTCATGCCCACATCGGTTATAAAGGCAGTACCGTCCGGAAGGATTCTGTTATCTGCCGTCTGGACATGTGTGTGCGTACCGACCACAGCAGAAACCTTTCCATCAAGATACCAGCCCATTGCCTGCTTTTCGCTTGTCGCTTCTGCATGAAAATCGACAAAGATGAAGGGAGTGCGCTTCCGCGCTTCCTCGATGAGTTCATCGGCTTTTTTAAACGGACAGTCGGACGGCTGTAAAAAGGTCCGGCCCTGGAGATTGATGACAGCCACTTCATCACTGTTCACTTTTAAATATACAATGCCTTTTCCAGGATTATTATCCGGGAAGTTGGCAGGCCTGATCAGATATTTCGCACTCTCGATAAACTCGAATATCTCTCTGTTATCCCATGTATGATTGCCGAGGGTCACCGCCTGCGCGCCTGCTTCCAAAAAGCCCCGGTAAATCTTTTCAGTAATTCCTTTTCCGCCGGCTGCATTTTCACCATTAATAATGGTCACCTGCGGACGGTACTTGTCTTTTAATTTAGGCAGATATTCGTTTACCATATCACGCCCGGGAGAACCAACTACGTCTCCAACAAACAAAATATTCATTCAGCAAACCCTTCCTAACTTCAATTTCTTCACTGTTAACATTGTAACACAAAAAAGATGAATTCCATTCGTATCGATACGGCAAAAAAAATAAAGCAGCGCCGAAGCACTGCTTTATTTTGCGTATTCAACGGCTCTCGTTTCACGGATGACCGTAACCTTGATATGTCCTGGATAATCAAGCTCTTCTTCAATCTTCTTGCGTATATCCCTTGCGAGCCTGTGTGACTCAAGGTCATCAATCTGATCAGGCTTAACCATGATCCTGATTTCCCTTCCGGCCTGGATGGCAAATGATTTCTCGACTCCATCATAGGATTCGGAAATCTCCTCCAGTTTTTCCAGACGGCGGATATAGTTTTCAAGCGTTTCCCTTCTCGCTCCAGGCCTTGCTGCTGATAAAGCATCTGCTGCAGCAACAAGTACAGCGATAATAGATGTTGGCTCTGTATCGCCATGGTGAGAAGCAATGCTGTTGATGACAACCGGATGCTCTTTATACTTAGTCGCAAGTTCAACACCGATTTCAACATGGCTTCCTTCTACTTCATGGTCGATTGCTTTACCGATATCATGAAGCAAACCGGCGCGGCGGGCAAGCGTTTCATCCTCGCCAAGTTCAGCAGCCAGCAGCCCTGAAAGCTGGGCAACCTCCATTGAGTGTTTCAGCACATTCTGTCCGTAGCTGGTACGGAATTTCAGGCGGCCGAGAATTTTGATAAGATCCGGATGAAGTCCGTGTACGCCGACCTCAAAGGTCGTCTGCTCACCGATTTCACGGATATGCTCGTCCACTTCGCGGCGCGCTTTATCCACCATTTCCTCAATCCTCGCCGGGTGAATGCGTCCATCCTGAACTAATTTTTCGAGAGCAAGCCTTGCTGTCTCACGGCGGATTGGATCAAACCCGGATAAAATGACTGCTTCCGGAGTATCATCGATGATGAGATCAATTCCGGTAAGCGTTTCAAGTGTACGTATATTACGTCCTTCACGGCCGATGATACGTCCCTTCATTTCATCGTTAGGCAGATTGACCACTGATACGGTCGTTTCTGCAACATGGTCTGCAGCGCAGCGCTGGATGGCCAATGACAATACTTCCTTCGCCTTCTTGTCAGCCTCTTCCTTCGCGCGGTTTTCCGTTTCCTTCACCATTATGGCAATATCGTGAGCAACTTCCTGCTCGACCCGATCTAAAATGATGGATTTTGCCTCTTCACGAGTTAAGCCTGAGATGCGTTCCAGCTCAGATTGCTGTGCTCGTACCATCTCGTCCACTTTGCTTTCCATCTCTTCAATATGCTGTTGTTTTTTGTTAAGAGAATCGTCTCTTTTCTCCAGGATTGACTCACGCTTATCAAGCGATTCATCTTTCCGGTCAAGATTCTCCTCTTTTTGCAGTAAACGATTTTCTTGTTTTTGCAGCTCATTTCTTCGATCACGAACTTCTTGTTCAGCTTCAGTCCGAAGCTTGTGAATATCATCTTTTGCTTCCAGCAGGGCTTCCTTCTTTGAAGCATCAGCTTCACGCCTTGCATCCTCAAGGATTTGCTCAGCAGCGTTCTTAGCACCTGCAATTTTTGCTTCGGCAATCGATTTGCGAATAAAATAGCCAACAACTGCACCGACGACTAGGGCAAGCAAAATGGAGATGACTAATAAAATATCCATCATTTCACCTCCTCTTGCTATGAACTTTTTTGTGTTACGTTTCTAAAGTGTCGGCATGTACATTGTTTAAGATCAACATACAGCACTAAGGCTTTAAACGTTTTCAAATACTCATAAAAATGTAAAATATACAATATAATTGTAAAGCTGTGGATTTTTATTGTCAAGGGTTTGTCCTTGCGGCTTTTTTTAATATTTCGGACAAGTCTGCCAACTGGGCCGAAAGTATCTCTTTCTCCTCCAAAACCTTCTCCTGCACCATGCCTTTACAGCCAATCTTAACACCACAGCATAAAAAAGCAAAAGGCAAAGCCTGTGGCTTTGCCTCAAGTGATCAATCAATCAGTTCGAAATGCTCCTGATCCTGATCCTGGTTTTCTTCTAATATCTTCTCTTCATCGAGGCCGTAGTGGTCACGGATCTGCTTTTGGATGGTCAGCCTTAAGTCAGGATTCTCCTTAAGGAACTGCTTCGCATTTTCGCGTCCCTGGCCAAGTCTCTCTTCATTGTATGAATACCAGGAGCCGCTCTTTTGGACAATATCCAGTTCAGAGCCCATATCAATGATTTCGCCTTCTTTTGAGATGCCTTCTCCGTACATGATGTCAACTTCTGCGACACGGAATGGAGGAGCAACCTTATTTTTGACGACCTTGATTTTGGTTTTGTTTCCGACCATTTCATTGCCTTGCTTTAAAGTTTCAGCACGGCGCACTTCCAGACGTACGGAAGAGTAGAACTTAAGCGCACGGCCGCCTGGAGTAGTTTCAGGGTTTCCGAACATGACTCCGACTTTTTCACGGATTTGGTTGATAAAGATGGCGAGCGTTCTTGATTTATTAATGGCACCTGATAATTTACGAAGGGCCTGGGACATAAGGCGGGCCTGAAGACCGACATGGGAGTCACCCATTTCCCCTTCAATCTCTGCTTTCGGTACAAGGGCAGCTACTGAGTCGATGACAAGGATATCAATGGCACCGCTTCGTACAAGGGCTTCAGCAATTTCAAGCGCCTGTTCCCCAGTATCAGGCTGGGAAAGCAGCAATTCATCAATGTTAACGCCCAGCTTTTGGGCATATACCGGGTCAAGGGCATGCTCAGCATCGATAAAGGCAGCTTGTCCGCCATTCGCCTGCACCTCTGCAATCGCATGAAGGGCAACAGTCGTTTTACCCGAGCTTTCCGGACCATAGATTTCAACTATGCGCCCCTTAGGGTAGCCTCCGACTCCAAGCGCAACATCAAGCGCCAGGGAGCCGCTCGGGGAAGTTGATATCTTGCGGTCAGTCTGCTCCCCAAGCTTCATGATCGATCCTTTACCAAATTGTTTTTCTATTTGCTTTAAAGCCATATCTAATGCAGCTTGACGTTCACTCACTAGTGATTTCCTCCTTTATATATAAAGAAAAATATGCATTGCATATTTCAAAATCTATCTCAAAGAACCTATCTTTACTATATACTTTTTCTGCTTGTTTGTCGAGCAAAAAGTCGAACATTCATTCGTTTTTTTTGAGAGGGACATTGATGGGTAAATACCCTGATTCGCTTAAGAGAAAACTCTTTTTCAGCCGCCTCTTTTTATACGGAAACGGCAAATCGGCCAGCTGTCTGAATAATAGAAAGAGAGATTAGCACAGTTTCGCAGTTTGCCATATTGCCAGATAAGATAAGAATTCTGTGAAGTCCGAAGAAGCCGGGATTTCAATAAAATAGAAAACAGGCCATAGTAAACGGCCTGTTCCTTCTATTTTTCTTTCAGCTCTTTTAATAAGAAATGGCAGCCGTATTTTACTGATCGGGACCGATTGGCTGCACGGGATCCGCCGAGGTTCAGCTTCTCCACATGTGTGGGCCTGCCTTTGATGGCTATCCCGATATAGACGGTGCCGACAGGTTTTCCTTCAAGCTCATCAGGACCTGCAACCCCGGTAAAGCTGATTCCAATGTCGGCCCCTGTCAGTGCGGCCGCATTCTCAGCCAGCTCAGTGGCACACGCTTCACTGACAACGCCATCTTTTTCAATGGTTTCTTTTTTTACATTCAGGACCTTTTCCTTCACTTCATTTGTATAGCAGACAACCCCGCCTTTAAGGAGGCTCCCTGCTCCAGGTATGGAAGTGAATTCCTGCTGGAACATGCCGCCTGTCAGACTCTCAGCACAGCCGATCGTCAGGCCTTTTTCCTTCAGCGCTTTTGTCAGCTCAATCATTAAGGAGGAATCGTCATAGCCATAGAAGAATTCGCCGGTCCTGCTGAGTATCTTCTCTTCCGTTTCTTCTATCAGCTGCAGGGCCGCATCAAGACTTTGATGCTTGGCTGTCAGCCGCAGGGTCACTTCCCCGTCTCCAGCGAGAGGCGCTATAGTTGGATTGGACTGGCTGTCAATCAGGTCCTCGATCTCTGTCTCAAGCATCGCTTCCCCGATTCCGAAGAACCGGAGCACCCTGGAGAGAATTTTATCCTGAGAATCCATCCTGGCAAGCAGTGCAGGGTGTCCGTAGGCGAGGAACATCGGCTCCATTTCCTTCGGAGGGCCGGGAAGGAGCATATAGGTTTTAGTTCCTTTTGCATATACCATTCCCGGCGCCATGCCATGGTCATTCGGAAGCACTTCAGACCCTTTAAGTACAATCGCCTGCTTCCGGTTGTTCTCTGTCATCACCCGGCCGGCCCTTTCGAAATAAAGCTCGATCTGGCGGAGCGCTTCTTCATTATGGACAAGCTCGGCGCCAAGATGCTCTGCAATGGCCTCTTTTGTCAAATCATCCTTGGTCGGGCCGAGGCCCCCTGTGAAAATGACCAGGTCAGAGCGCTCCTCGGCTATCCCGATCGCAGCTTTGAGCCTGGAAGGATTGTCTCCAACAACTGTATGGTAAAACACATTGATGCCGATATCCGCCAGCTGCCTGGAGAGGAATCTGGCGTTTGTATTGTTGATTTGTCCAAGCAAAAGCTCCGAACCCACCGCAATGATTTCTGCATTCATATCCTTTGTCCCCTCCTGTTGAAGCCTCATATTACAGTCTCTTGCATATTACTTGGAATTGATGAAGGCGGCTTTGTTTTTGTAGAAATAATCCCAGCCTGACCAGATTGTAAAGATCATTGCCACCCAAAGCGCAATGTCATCGAACGGCACGGAAATTAATTCAAAGATGATGTTGTGCAGCAAGAGTGCCGAAATGGCGACAATCTGTGCCCATGTTTTCACCTTGCCAAGCATATTGGCTGCCACAACTTCCCCTTCCCCTGCAAGGACAAGCCTGAGGCCTGTAACGGCAAACTCACGGCTGATAATGACGATGACAATCCAGGAAGCCGCCAGTTCAAGATCGACCAGAACAATCAGCGCTGCTGATACAAGCAGTTTATCTGCGAGCGGATCAAGGAATTTCCCGAGATTGGTGACCATATTCAGCTTCCTTGCGTAATAGCCATCAACCCAGTCTGTCGCAGAAGCAATGATAAAAATCAAGGCCCCGACAAGATGCGTGACAGGCATTTCAGCTCCTAAAAAGGCTGTCTCTCCCCATGAGAAGGGAACAAGCATCACAATTAAAAAAAGCGGAATCAAGAAGATCCTTGATACAGTAATTTTATTAGGCAAGTTCATTATGTACCTCCAAAAAGCTATGTAGTTTCGGCAGACTTGCGCTAAAGGCGCAGAAAACATTTATGCCCTCAGAAAAGTCTTACTCTATAGTTTTACAGCAAAAAAATAAATATAGCAATTTTTTCACTTTTTTATCTTGTTCCACTCTTCTATTCTGGCCGCTGAGAGAAAAAAATAGCCATCGCATGGATGGCTATTCTGTCGTTTTTGTGTAGCGGATGGTAATATCCTGCTTAACACTCTGGGAAGAAGGAATAGCATATTCCAGCTTCTGATCATTGATATACAGTTCAGTCTGGGAGGTGTTTCCAACTACGAGCACAGCCTCAGACTCTTTCGACAAATCGATTGTCTGGCTTTCGGCAGAACCTTTTAAAAGCATTCCCTCGAAGAAGGAATAGCCTTTGCCATTCTTGATGCTCACCCAGGTTTCGCCTGTGCTGACCACTTTCAGCAAGAATTTATCAGCGTTTTTCACTTCATATACAGTATCATTGCCAGCTGACTCGACGACAGCAACTTCCTGTGCAGGCGGTTCCGGCTTTTCTTCCTCAGCCGGCTCTTCTTCCTCAGCAGCACCATCGCCTTCTTCCTTGCCTTCCTCTTCCTTAGGCTCTTCTTTTGCAAGATCATCCGACTGGCCATATTCAACACCCTGGGTATTGCCGTTATCGGCCGGCTCACCCTCATCTTTCCCGTTGTTTGCCATAACGATGAAATAATAGAGAAGTGCGATGACGCCGACAACGAAGACACCAATCAGTATTTTGGGGAGCAGGTCCGCAAGCTTCGAATTGCTGCCGGAAATATTCTTCCTGGTCTGAACCCTTGAAAGCTTTTCAGGTATGTCATCACTCGCAGCGGTGACTGGGATGTCATCCTTGTACTGCTCAAAAAGCTCTTCAGGATCAATGCCGACAGCCTCGGCATATTGCTTGATGAATGCCCGGACATAGAATTTGCCCGGCATCATGCTGTAATTTCCTTCTTCAATTCCTACGAGATAGCGCTTCTGGATCTTCGTTGCTGTCTGGAGATCCTCAAGGCTCATGCCCTTGGCGATTCTCGCCTCTTTTAAATGATTGCCTAGTTCTGTCAATACAAACACCTTCCACCTTACTAAAAATCAAATCCCCCAAAATCGGTCCCGGAGAACATATCATTATTTTCAACCACATCATATTTAATCTCTTCATTGTGATCATGGCGCAGTTCAATAATATAATCAAAATCCTCCATCGAATATTCTGTATTCTGCACAAAAATATCCGGATGCTCAACGACCTTGACTGCCGGGAGGCGCATGATTTCCCTCACCAGCTGCCAGTGCCTTTCATTTGCCCTTCTGGTTGAAACAATTCCATCAATGATAAACAGATTATTTTCATTGTATTCATCCTGGATCAGCTGATTCCGGATGGTCTGCTTAAGCAATGTTGACGACATAAAGAGCCATCTTTTGTTGGCGCAGACGCTAGATGCCACGATCGATTCTGTTTTGCCGACGCGGGGCATGCCCCTTATGCCAATCAGCTTATGTCCTTCCTGCTTGAACAGCTCTGCCATGAAATCAACGAGCAGCCCCAGCTCATCCCGGACGAAACGGAAAGTTTTCTTATCGTCTGCGTCCCTCTGTATGTATCGGCCATGGCGTACCGCCAGCCTGTCCCTCAGCTTTGGTTCTCTGAGCTTTATTACCTTTATTGTGTCCATTGTATGTAAAATAGACTCTAGTCTTTGGATTTGTTCATGATCTTTTGCAAGGATCAGCAATCCCCTTCGCCCTTCATCCACTCCATTAATGGTGACAATATTTATGGAAAGCATTCCCAGGAGCGAAGAAATGTCACCAAGCAGCCCAGGCCGGTTTTTTTGTATTTCGTATTCAAGGTACCATTCAGTTTTTTCTTCCATAGGTAAACCTCCCAGATCGTGACAAATCCGACATTTCCCTGCATATTTTTGTCTAGCTTCTATAATAAATGATTTTCCCTGAAGATGAAAGAAAAAACCAATGTCTTTCGATTCTTTCCCGATATTTTTTCATTGCCTGCAAAGAAAAAAAAGAGAGGGTTGGCCTCTCTTTGGAATGAACCTGTATGGAAAGTTCTATTGCTGCTGTGAACCGTCGTTCTGAACAAGCTTGACCATCATATTGGCAATGGCATGCTGCTCTTCCTGGCTTGCAACTGACCATAGATCAGCCAATACTTTTTCCTGATCATTTTGCGGATCAACCTGTTTTGCAAGATAGTCGCCGATCTGATAAGCAAGGTCATTGACTACATCTTTGTTCATGCCTTCATTCTGGGCATGGTGAAGACGGTCTCCCAAGAAATCCTTCCAATGGTTCCAGTTATCCAATACAGACATTGTTCGTACCTCCTTGTAGTATAGTACAAAGTTATTTTGCTTTCAGGAGGAGCAAAATATGCATCTGTCTGTAATTTTACATGTACCAGCCGCCATTTATGCCAAGCACCTGGCCAGTGATATAGGAAGACCCTTCAGAAAGCAGGAAAGCTGCAGCATTCGCAATCTCTTCAGGTGCTGCCAGCCTCCCCATCGGTATTTCTTCCTCTATCTCCATTATTTCCGATTCACTGAATGATTCCATCATCGGTGTTTTTACAGCACCAGGGGCAATCGCATTCACTCTTACGCCATTCAGGGCGACCTCTTTGCTTAAAGATTTTACAAACGCAATCTGCGCACCTTTTGCAGCCGAATAGGCTGTTTCGCAGGCAGCGCCTGCCTGGCCCCAGATGGAAGAGACCATGATTATGTTCCCCTGCCGCTTTTGGACCAATTTAGGCAGCAGCTCCCTGGTAAGCGAATAAGGGGACATCACATGCACCCGCATCAGCCTTTCGAGGATCTGGTCATCCGTATCACCCAATAATCCATAAAAGCCTGCCCCGGAATTATGGATAATCGCATCGAGGGAGAAGATGCTTCCAGCGATTTTCTTATATCCGAGGGGATCTGCCAGATCACACTGGACCGGGATATATTCACCTTGGTATTGTGCGAGATCCCCCAGCAGCTCCTCAATGGCCTCTTTGTTCCTGTTATAATGCAGATAGAGCGAGTGCCCCTCTCCAGCAAGCTTGAGTGCAATCGCCCTTCCTATGCCTCCGCTTGCACCGGTTATCAATGTAAATTTCTTCATTCTCTGTTCCGCTCCCGCTCATTATTTTCCACAATGACAGAAAGCGCCGGAAACCGGCGCTTTCCTTTTTATTTGGGCACAACCTGGCAGACAGTAAATCTGTCCTCGGCCAGAAAAACATTTGCTGTCTCTTTTAGCTGTTCTAAACTGATCTTCTCTATTTCAGGCACCACTTCAAACAGATCCATTCCATTAAAAGCATATCGTGTAAACTGGTTTGCGATATATTCGGGTGAATTGACGGAACGGAGGAATGCCCCGATTTTTTTCTTTTTCGTTCTGTCCAGCGCTCCCTGGCTGAATACATCACCTGTCTTTGCTTCAAGCAGCATGCTCCTCAATGTGCCTGCAAGCTGATCCGGGTCGCTTGTATCACCGCCAAGCATCGCAAAGCCGAATCCCTGCTCTTGTGTGTAATCATACGAGAAGGTTTCATCAATAAGCCCTTCCCTGTAGAGAGTTTCATAATTTTTGGAGCTTTTGCCAAACAGAATATCCAGCATAACATTCAGCGTCAGTTCATTCTTCAGCATTTCAGTGCCTTCCTGCTTCACATTAAGCGCTTTGACGCCCAATAGGCATTTCGAGCTCTGCACATTCATCTTCAGAACCTGCTTCTTCTCCGCAACACCAGTCATTTCCTGCTCAAACCTGCGTTCGATTGCCGGCTGGTCTTTGTATTCCTTTTTCTCCTGGTTGCTCCTGATCTGCCCCATGATCGCTTCAGGGTCAACTGGACCGGTAACAAATAGCAGCATATTGCTCGGGTGGTAGAATGTGTTATAGCATTCATACAATAGATCTTTAGTAATGTGGGAGATTGATTCCACTGTCCCTGCAATGTCAATTTTCACAGGATGATTCTGATACATATTCTGGATGAGGCCGAAATAAAGGCGCCAGTCCGGATTGTCATCATACATGGTGATTTCCTGCCCGATGATGCCTTTCTCCTTTTCTACGGTCTTTTCCGTAAAATATGGATCCTGGACAAAATCAATCAGTGTCTCCAGGTTCCGCTCAACCTCAGAGGTGCTGGAAAACAGATAGGCTGTCCTTGTGAAGGATGTAAAAGCATTGGCGGAAGCTCCCTGTTTGCTGAACTGCTGGAAAACGTCGCCGTCTTCTTTTTCAAACAATTTATGCTCAAGGAAGTGGGCGATGCCATCAGGAACCTTTACAAACTCCTCTTTCCCAAGCGGGACAAAGTGATTGTCGACAGAGCCGTATTTGGTTGTGAAGGTGGCATATGTTTTGTTGAATCCCTGCTTCGGCAGTATATAGACATCAAGGCCATTGGCCATTTTCTCGTAATATAATTTTTCTTTCAATTGGTCAAAAACAATCGTTTCCATTTATTCGCCCGCCTCCGTTCCTGTTAAGAAATATACGGTATCCATGCTGATTTTTTTTGCTGCGGCGACAATATCTTCTTTCGTGGCTTTGTCCATCTCTTCCATCCACAGGTCAAGGGAAATTTCCTGGCCGGCGACTACATTATGATAAAGGATCTCTGTCATCCCCCTGGCAGTGTCAATTGTCTCAAGAAGCTGATTCTTGATCACTGCCTTTGTCTGTGCCATTTCTTCTTCCGTAAAGTCGCCGTTTCGCATGGCTTCCATCTGGTCTCTGATGATGCCGACTGCCTGGTCATAGTTTTTATTATCGATGCCGGACATGACCATCATCAATCCTTTATGGCTCTCAAGCCTGCTGGCAACATAATAGGCAAGGCTTGCTTTTTCCCTGACATTAATAAACAGCTTCGAATGTGAAAAGCCGCCGAAAATGCCGTTGAAAACCTGAAGGGCGTAGTAATCTTTATCTCCATAGCGGATGTTGGTCCGGTAGCCTATGTTGAGCTTCCCTTGTTTTACATCCTGGATTTCTTTGACTTCGTTTACGTCCCCTGCTTCTGCTGCGGATCCGTGCGGAAGCTGCTTAGGCTCCCTCGGAAAGAACTTCAGATACTCCCCTGCCATCGCTTCTACTTCGCCAGGATCGACGTCGCCGATCACATAAAAATCGAGCTGATCTTCTGCAAATGCCCGTTCATAATACTGGTAGAGCTTTTCAGGGGTGATGCTGTCGACTTCATCCATTTCGCCGTTTACATGAAGGGCATAAGGCTCTCCTTTGCACATTTCTTCAACAAGCCTGAAATTGGAATATCTCATCTTATCATCAAAGACAGATTGAATCCGCTGCTTTTGTGTCCTTTTTTCCTGTCTGACTGTTTCCTCATTGAATTTCCCATCCTGCGCATTTGGCTTCAGCAGGATTTCAGCCAGGAATTCAAAAGCCTTCCTTAATAGAGGTGCTGGATCCGAAAGAAATTTTTCATTGGCGATATCCATTGAAAAAGTGACAACATGGTACTCGCCCTTTTTCGCCAAATCCACATACAGGCTGGCGCCGTATAAATCGTCAAGATGCGAACGGAGAAGCCCTGTGGCTGGAAACCTGCTTGAACTGCTCTGCAGGACATACGGTAAAAGCGCTCGTACAGTCGCATCTGCTTTTTGAAGAGGAGCTTTCATTTTCCAAATCAGTGTATTGTTTTTAAATTTGCCGGTCTTGACTATATGGAGGTCATAACCTTCCATCTTTTTTACGATTTCATCCATAACGGCCATATACATCCTCCTAAATTTCCTGCTTTTTTTATCTTATGTAGGCGCTGCTCAGGTTATTTTTTAATCTTCTCCATAAAAATAAAACATATTCTAACTATAACGCTTCCTAAATTGAGATAGCAAATGATTGATGCGCAGGGAGAGTATGTCAATTGGGTTATTTTGCGATAAAGAAAGCAGTCTCTTTTATGAGACTGCTTTCTTTAATGATGCTTATCCGCTGTTTGCGTTTTTGATTTTCGCTGATGGCAGCGTATTCTTCAGGATAAGTCCGCTGCTGAAAATAGCCCTGCTTTTCCCGCTTGTTTTGGCCTGGTAAAGCAGCGTGTCCGCTTCTTCGAGTGCAAGCTTCGTATTTCCGCTGCTTAAGAAGCTGACGCCAAAGCTCATTGTGACTGATTGTTTCCCTCCGGCCATTACCTCCTGAACCACACTGTCCAGGAGACCGGTCAGCATGCCAATGACTTTTTCTTCGCTGTTCCCCGGCAGAAGGAAGGCAAATTCTTCTCCTCCATAGCGGTATATTCTGCAGCCGCTCAGCTTTTCAGCTTTCATGAATACGCTCCCCAGCTTTTTCAGCACTTCATCGCCTTCAAGATGGCCGTAATGGTCGTTGATACTTTTGAAGTTATCTACATCGCCTAAAAGAATGAAGCCGGGCTCGGCTGTTTTTTCTATAAGGTTAAGGTGCTCATGGAATGCTCTTCTATTGGCAAGCCCGGTAAGGAAATCTGTGTACACCATTCTTTTAAGTTTTTCAATCTGTGCCTTTTGCCTCATTCCCCTGGCGGCAGCACCCCCGGACAGAATCCCGGCAACCCAAAGAATACCTAAAGGCAGAAGAACGAGTCCTGCATCCTGCCCCAAACCTGATCCGGCAAGAATAGAAATCGACAAGAACAGAGCTGAAAAAAATGCACCTCTGGTGCGCATCCTGATGGCCGTATTCATAGTAAGAAGAATGGCCAGCGGATAAAAGACGGCTGCCCCTGCACCATAAATCCAAAAAAGTACAGCAGCAGCAATATGGTCGCAGCCAGTCCACACAGCCGCAATACGCCTGCTTGCTTTTCCTTTTTTCATACAGCTTGTGTATATATGGGCGGCTGCAATATAGAGAAAAGAAAATGCAGCAAGGACAGCCGGAAGTACTGTCTTCTCTGCCTGAATGGGAGCAGCTGGTGAATGGCATATGAAGAGGATCAGAAGGAGGATAAGCCATCTATCTGCTATAGGAAACGATTTTATCTGTATGATAATCATTTAAAAACAAGGAATTTGGCATATGACGGCCCCGATCAGAAATGATAGAATATTAACTATTTAATTTTAAGGCAGCTTTTTCCAACAGTCAATCTATTCAGTTAACTTTCTCCTGAAATGGTAATCTATTGTATCCACAGGAAAACCCGGCCTGCATGACCGGGTTTAGCATTATTATCTTTTTCCTTTTATATATGGAGTACCGAGTGCCTTTGGTGCTTCTGCGCGGCCGATGAAGCCGGTCAATGCCAGGATTGTCAGGACATAAGGCGCAATCAGCAGATAAACATTCGGAATGTTCTCAAGCAGCGGCAGGCTGGAGCCCACAATGCTCAAGCTTTGGGCAAAGCCAAAGAACAAAGCAGCACCCATTGCACCTAGCGGATGCCATTTTCCAAAGATCAGCGCCGCCAAAGCCATAAAGCCCTGCCCGCTGATGGTAGCGTGCCCGAAGTCAGAGGAAATCGACTGGGCATAGACACCGCCGCCTACACCTGCAAGTGCACCTGAAATGACTACACCGATATAACGCATTCTTGTCACATTAATCCCCATCGTATCAGCAGCCATCGGATGTTCACCGACTGATCTCAGACGGAGGCCGAATGGCGTTTTGAACATCACATACCATGCGATGAAAGCGATGATGATAGCAACAAAGGATGTGTAATAGGTATTGGAGAAAAGGACTTCCCCTATAAATGGTATATCACTTAATAAAGGTATATCGACCTTGCTGAAGCCTATCTGGATAATATCTGTCTGGCCTTTATCATAGATGAACTTGACAAGGAATAATGCCAGTCCGATAGCCAGCAGGTTGATGGCTACCCCGGAAACGGTCTGGTCAGCCCGGAATGTGATGGAAGCTACCGCATGGATGAGGGCGAAAAGTCCGCCGACAACCAGTGCAGCGACCAGTGCGAGCCATGGAGTTGCTTTTCCCAGTGAATCAACAAATGTCAGGTTAAATACGATTGCAGTGAACGCTCCAATAACCATTAACCCTTCGAGTCCGATGTTGACAACACCGGAACGCTCAGAGAAATTTCCGCCCAATGCAGTGAAAATAAGCGGTGCCGCCCATAAAAGCGTGGAAGGAACAATGATCAGCAAAATATCCATAAAGCCCACTTATTTCACCCCCTTCTTGCCAAACTTATCAATAACAATGCGAATCATGTAGCTGGCTGCTACGAAGAATACAATCAGCGCGATGATGATATCTACCAGTTCATTCGGCACTCCAGCCTCAAGAGGCATATTCAGTGCTCCTACTTTAAGGCCGCCGAACAGGATAGCCGCAAATACGATTCCGATCGGTCCGTTTGCCCCAAGGAGTGCAACCGCGATTCCGTCAAAGCCGACACCGGTGAATCCGCCTTTGATTGCAGCATAGCCGAAGGTCCCAAGACCTTCCATTGCACCGGCAAGCCCGGCAAAAGCACCTGAAATGACCATTGATAAAATAATATTAGAGCTTACACTCATTCCGGCATACTGGGAAGCATGCTGGTTGAAACCTACCGCCTTCAGTTCATAACCTTTGGAAGTCTTCTCAAGCAGGAACCACATGATGAACACACAAACAAGTGCAATCAAAATCCCCCAGTGAAGTCTCGAGTAATCAGTGATGCTTTCAAAGAACGGAGATCTCAAGGAAGCTGTATCTGCGATATTTTCCGTTCTATCCGCATTATCAGTCAATACAGAACGGACAATATAGTTCGTTACATGCAAGGCAATATAGTTCATCATAATGGTCACGATTACTTCGTGCACCTTGAATTTAGCCTTTAACAGCCCTGGGATGAAGGCCCAAAGCGCACCCGCAGCAGCTGCAGCCAGTACAGCCAGCGGAAGGTGAATGAATTTCGGAAGATCGAAAGCCACACCGACCCAGACGGCTGCAAGCCAGCCGACAATCAGCTGCCCTTCAACCCCGATATTGAACAGCCCGGTCCTGAATGCGAACGCGACTGCCAAACCTGCCAGTATATATGGTGTTACCTGGCGGACAACCTCACCAGTGTAATAGACTTCGCCAAATGCTCCGTTCCACAATGCCGTATAACCGGCAACCGCATCATAGCCTGTCGCAATCATGATGATGGTGCCGACAATAACTCCAAGCAGAACCGCTATTAAAGGAATCATTATATTTTTCAAACGACTAGACATTAGACTTTTCACCCGCTTCCTTTCTTTTCGAGCCTGCCATCAGCAGCCCAAGTTCCTGCTCGGTCGTTTCAGCCGGATCTACGACCGCTACAATCTCACCTTCATAAATAACGGCAATCCGGTCGCTGACATTCATGATCTCATCCAGCTCGAAAGAAAGAAGCAGAACGGCTTTTCCGTTATCACGCTGCTCGATCAGGCGCTTATGGATGAATTCAATGGCCCCTACATCAAGGCCCCTTGTCGGCTGCGCAGCGATAAGCAAATCAGGGTCGCGGTCAATTTCACGGCCGATGATCGCTTTTTGCTGGTTTCCACCTGACAATGCCCTTGCCTCTGTATATTCAGTCGGCGTTCTGACATCATACTCTTTTATCAGCTTGCGGGCCTTATCGTAAATTTCTTTAAAATTCAATACCCCGTATTTGGAGAAAGGCTTTTTGTAGTAAGTCTGCAGCACGATATTATCGCCGATCGGGAAATCGAGCACCAGACCGTGCTTATGCCTGTCCTGAGGGATATGGCCAATTCCGCTTTCAGTGATCTTCCTCGGAGAAAGATTTCTGATATCTTTGCCATTCAGGCTGATTGTCCCGCTCTCTGCTTTTCTAAGACCGGTAATCGCTTCGATCAGCTCTGATTGTCCATTGCCGTCAACACCGGCAATTCCGACAATCTCGCCTGCTTTTATCTTTAAATTGAGATTATTTACAACAGGAACGCCCCTCGAATCCTTAACAGTAAGCCCATTGATCTCAAATGCAACCTCTTTTGGATCCGCAGCCTTCTTTTCGGTCTTGAAAGTGACTTCACGTCCGACCATCAGGCTTGCCAGCGCATTGGGATCTGTCTCGCTTACATTAACTGTGCCGATGCCAACGCCCTTGCGGATGACCGTAACCCTGTCGCAGACCTCCATGATTTCTTTCAGCTTATGCGTGATCAGGATGATGGATTTGCCTTCCTTGATCAGTGTCCGGAAAATCTGGATCAGCTCGCCGATTTCCTGTGGAGTCAGAACAGCGGTCGGCTCATCAAAGATCAGGATTTCAGCTCCCCTGTATAACGTCTTCAGGATTTCAACACGCTGCTGCATTCCTACAGAAATATCGGATATCTTTGCCTGGGGATCTACGGATAAGCCGTAGCGCTCAGAGATTTCCCTTACTTCCTGTTCAGCTTTTTTAATATCAATCCTCCCGGCGGTTGTTGTTTCTTTTCCAAGAATGATATTTTCAGTGACTGTAAACGTGTCGACCAGCATGAAGTGCTGGTGGACCATGCCGATGCCAAGGTCATTGGCTATGTTCGGATTCGTGATGCTGACCGGCTTACCGTTGACACGGATTTCACCTTTTTCAGGCTGATAGAGGCCAAACAGCACGTTCATCAGCGTTGATTTTCCTGCCCCGTTCTCACCTAAGAGAGCGTGGATTTCACCCTTCTTCAATTGAAGAGTAATATTGTCGTTTGCGACGATGCCCGGAAATTCTTTGCGGATATTGAGCATTTCAATAACGTATTCCATTCTTCCACTCCTCGCACAAATTGATAGAAAATATAGTAGTAAGAGGTCATACCTTAGAAGCTGTAAAAAAATCCGGCAAGTGCCGATTCCTCCGGCCTGCAGTTTTGCAATCCGGTTTTCAAGGTTTCTTAAACATCTATATTTCAGAGAAGATAATCTAAAACACTAAGTGAAAGGCAGAAACATTCTGCTCTTCAATTAATGTTCCAGCCTGCAGATTTGCATTAAAAAGGAATAAGTGGGCCTTGCAACCCCCTTATTCCCTTTTGTATTATTCAGCCTTGAAGTTTTCCAGCTCAGCTCTTGTACCAGGTACAACAACGTCGCCGCTCTTGATTTTATCCTGCCACTCAGTTACAGCAGCTTCAATGTCGGCTTTCACAGAAACTTCGTCATTGATTTCTGCAAGGCCTACACCGTCTTCAGCCAAACCGTAAGTAGTGATTTCACCGCCAGGGAAGTTGCCTTCCATAGCTTTTGTTGAAAGGTCTTTCACTGCATTGTCAACGCGCTTAAGTGCAGAAGTGATGATGACGTTATGGTCGCCGACAACACCTTCAGCTGACTGGTCAGAGTCAACGCCGATTGCCCAGATTTCTTTAGAAGGATCTTTCTGCTTAAGATCGCGGGCTTCTTTGAATAGTCCGTTTCCAGTTCCTCCGGCAGCGTGGAAAATAACATCTGCTCCAGAAGAGTACATCTTAGCTGCAATCGTTTGGCCAAGTTCCGCTTTATCAAATGCGCCAGCGTACTGTACATCTACTTGTGCTTCAGGGTTGATCGCCTGTACCCCTGCAAGGAAGCCGGATTCAAAGCGTTCGATAACAGCTCCTTCAACACCGCCGATGAAGCCGATTTTATTTGATTTAGTTGTTAAACCTGCTGCGATTCCAGCAAGGAAAGAAGCTTCCTGCTCTTTGAATAGGATGCTTGCAACATTAGGCTGCTGAACTTCTGCATCAACGATCGCGAAGTGTGCATCCTTCTGCTGCTGAGCGATTTCATCAACTGCTCCCTGCATCATGAAACCAATTCCGAAAACAAGGTCAAAGTCCTGGCGAACCAGGTTGTTCAGGTTTGTAGCGTAGTCAGCATCTGATTGTGACTGCAGATAGTCAAAGCCGCCTTTGCCTTTTTCCAGTCCGTTTTCCTCACCAAATGCCTTAAGACCTTCCCAGGCAGATTGGTTGAATGATTTATCATCAACACCGCCGACATCAGTTACCATTGCAACAGAGAATGCATTTTCTTTTTCTTTTCCGCCTTCACCAGCTGCATCGTCTTTTTCATCATTGTTTCCGCAAGCACCAAGAATTGTGCCGGCTGCAAGAACAAGTGACATCGCCAAACCAAATTTACGCTTTTTCAAGGTTTGTACCCCCCAAGGAATTTGTTGAAAATTTTAGCAGGAATATTCTGAAAAACAGATTTGTTTTCGCTTTCATATCCGCAAAAAAATTATATTCTCCTGCGCAGGACATGGAAGCTGAACTTGTCGGCCTTAAAATAATTCACCGAATAGAGGACCGGTTCATCCATTTCGTCGTAATGCATCTGCTTTAACACAAGCAGTGCAGTTTCCGGTTCACATTCAAGGATTGGGGAAATCTTCTCATGATAGCCGATTGGTTCAATCTGGGCAACGGCATAGGTGATTTTTTTATTGGCTTCATCTTCGAGCACATTAAAAATCGATTCCTGGTCGTGCGTGAAGCTTTCCGGGAGTATCTTTTCCGGCAGCTTGTCCACACAGTAGACCACAGGCTCCCCATTCGCTGTCCTGACCCTTTCGATAACCACAATCCCTTCCTCCGCCGAACATGAGAAACGGCGCACATCCTCTTCGGTTGGCCCCTGAGTGACTGAGCTTAAGAAAACTGTTCCTGGTTTCATCCCTGCCTGCAGAATCATGTTCGTCACGCTGTTAAGCTGCTCGATCCCTGAAGTGAAGAGAGGCTTTGCATTCACAAAGGTTCCTACACCATGCCTGCGGATAATCACGTTTTCTTCTTCAAGAATACGGAGCGCTTCACGCAGTGTAGCTCTGCTTACTCCAAGCTGCTTTGCAAGGTCAAATTCAGAAGGAAGCTTTTCTCTTTCTTTATAGAGTCCCTCTTCAATGTCCTGCTTTAATCGATCGATGACTTGCAGGTATAGATGCCGGTTATCTGACTTAATTGACATGCAGGGTTCCTCCAACCTTTTTTCTCAAGACATCAGACCTCTGATGTTTAATGATTCCTACTAATCGAAAATACTATAACACTTTTTATTTAATAAATAAATAGAATTTCGAGAATTTGTCGAAAAAAGGTGGTTTTAAAGCATTTATCAGAAAACACATAAAAATCGCCCGATTCAGAAACGGGAATACCAGGAAAAATCATTCTTTTTTAAGCGCTTTCCTGTTATTTATTCCCTAACTAAATTGAAAGTTTTTCCATTGTGCAAGACTCGCTGACTATAAAAATCGTGCCGGACCTTCAATTTTATGAAAGCGCTTTTAATAGTATAACCTTATTCACTGCTGTACTGCTATCTTTTTTTGAACTCAAAAAAACCGGCCTCCCTGGACCGGTTTTCATCTGCTTAAGAACTTGCTTCCTCTGATGCTTTGGCAACCAGGACCGCCCTCGGCTTGCTGCCTTCGTATGGTCCTACTATCCCCCTCAGCTCCATCTCATCAATGAGCCTCGCCGCGCGGGTGTAGCCGATCCTGAAGCGCCTCTGAAGCATGCTGACAGATGCAGTCTGCATCTCCACTATAAGCTCCACCGCTTCTTCATAAAGATCGTCATCAACCTCTGCCGACGTTTCAGGCACATCATCAGGAATCATCTCTTCCTGATATTGCGCCTTCTGCTGGGAAATGACGAAATCGACTACCTCTTCAACTTCTTCATCGGAAAGAAATGCGCCCTGGACCCTGACCGGCTTAGAAGCGCCGACAGGAAGGAACAGCATATCCCCCCGTCCAAGGAGCTTTTCTGCTCCTCCCATGTCCAGGATGGTCCTGGAATCAGTCATGGAGGATACTGCAAAAGCGATCCTTGAAGGAATATTCGCCTTGATGACCCCTGTTATGACATCTACAGATGGACGCTGGGTCGCGATAATCAAATGAATTCCAGCGGCCCTCGCCATCTGTGCGAGCCTTGTAATGGCATCCTCAACGTCCGAGGATGCGACCATCATCAGGTCAGCCAGCTCGTCCACAATGACGACGATATAAGGCAGGAGGGGCTGCTGTGCCTCTTCTTCTGCATTATGCCGTTTGACATGCTCATTATAGCCTTCAATGTTGCGGGTCCCTGTATGGGAAAATAATTCGTAGCGCCGTTCCATCTCACTGACCACTTTTTTCAGCGCCTGTGAAGCCTTCTTTGGATCGGTGACAACAGGTGCCAGCAAATGTGGTGCACCGTTATACACATTCAGTTCGACCATTTTCGGATCGATCATCATCAATTTCACTTCATGCGGCTTGGCGCGCATCAGGATGCTTGTGATAATGCCATTGATGCAGACACTTTTCCCGCTGCCCGTAGCCCCGGCAACAAGCAGATGGGGCATCTTATTCAGCTCAGCCAGGACGGCTTCCCCGGTGATATCGCGGCCAAGGCCGATCATCAGCTTGCTGTCCGGCCTGTCATTCTGCTTGGATTCGAGCACCTCACGCAGGGAGACCATTGCTACCTCTGTGTTCGGCACTTCAATCCCGACCGCCGATTTGCCCGGGATCGGGGCCTCGATCCTGATTCCCTTTGCTGCTAGCGCAAGCGCCAGGTCATCACTTAAACTTACGATTTTGCTAACCTTCACGCCCACATCAGGGTGAACCTCATATTTGGTTACAGCAGGCCCTAAGTGGACTTGTGTGACCCGGGCCTTAACCCCAAAGCTCTGGAAGGTACGCTCAAGCTTGGCTGCATTGGCATGTATCTGTTCATACTCACCGCTCTGGTCCGCCTGCCTCGGCATAGTGAGAAGGCTAAGCGGAGGAAGCTCATAGTCTACATTTTCCACTTCGGTAAAAGTGATGGCCGGAGCAGACTCATCCTCTGCTGCCTCTTCACCGCCCGGCTTGGACTTCCGCTTTGCCGCTTCCTGTACAGGTTCTGGCTGCTGCTGGTAAGCCCGCTCAGCGAAGCTTGAAATGATCGGCTCAGGTGAAGGCTCTTCTTCAGCCGGCTGCGGAGGCTGGGTAATATTGATGGCCGGTTCAGGCTCCCGCTCTTCGGCTGCCTGGCGGAGCTCTCCCTGCCTCTGTCTCCGCTCATCGCTTCTTTCACGGAACTTCCGCTTCGATTCCTTCATATCTTCCAGGAAAGCTGCCCATTGCTTTTTGATGAAGCCCCAAATGGAGATAAACAGCTTGCCTGCCGCTTCCCCAAAGGTCTTTCCGGTCAGCAGAACGAGCCCGATTATAATCAATAAAGCAGCAATCAGCTTTGTGCCGGCTTCATCGAACAAGAAGTAAGACATCGCAAACAGCACCGAGCCGATCATCCCTCCGCCCAGATCGGTCGTGCTCGTTTCGCCGCCTGCCTCCATCCAGAACAGCTCCCATGTGTTGCCGATGACGCTTGGATCCTCAAACTTGCCGCCGTTTGAAAGCAGCTGGAAAAGTGTCACATGGCTAAGGAGCAGCATAGAAGCAATAATCAGGTACAGCCCCATCAGCTTTGTAGGAAAAAGATAAGGCCGCTCCCTTTTCCACATCAAATATCCTCCATAGACAGCCATCCCCAGAAGCCCCAATATGTACCATTCTCCCATAAAAAAACGGAAGAACATGACGATCGATGTCCCGACCGCCCCGAGTTTTGCTATTGAAATCACTGACAGGACAATCAGTATCAAACCAGTCAGTTCATATTGAACGGTTTTTTTCAGTTTTTCTTTGCTCTTCGATTGCCTTCTTTTTCTTTTTGCCATTTCATCACCCTGTACTGCAGATTTCTATCCTGATTCATTATTGCCATAGCTGACATGCGGCAGACGTTCGTCTGACAACTGAAAAAACAAATAAAACCCGGCAGACTGCCGAGCCCTATAAAGGCGGAGCATAAACCGGAATTACCCTTTCCCCATCCCGGCAATCCGGCCGCGCTGCTTCCTTGCCAGCCATTGCCATTACAAGGAAAGCAGCCATCTGGCTGCTCTTAGTAGTATAACAATATTATAGCATAAAGCCCGAATTTTGGGTTATACTATTGTAATTTTAGAGCCGGGCATGCATCTTTCATCCAGAAAATGATTCGGATCTGTGCTCATGACTCTGATCACTGTATATTGCTGAGGCATATCACCGACAGCTTCGGCAAGCACAGGTATTCCTTCAAAGGAAAGGAACTTCTGTCTGCTAAATGCACTTTCTTCCGGCTGGAAGATCAATTCCTGGGGCATCGATGTGTATAAAATCATTGCACCAGCCCCTCTTCCTTGCCTTTATTCAGATCAATCAGCTCATTCAGCTTCATAAGGGCAGGCCCGACGCCGCCGACTGCATCAATCAAGCCGTAGGAGACCGCATCTGCTCCGACTACATTCGTTCCAATATCCCTGGTCAGATTTCCTTTTGCAAACATCAGGTCCTTGAAATTCTGCTCTGATACCTTTGAATGCCCCGTCACAAAATTGATGACCCTGTCCTGCATCTTGTCCAGATATTCAAAAGTCTGCGGCACCCCGATCACCAATCCTGTCAGGCGGATAGGATGAATCGTCATCGTTGCCGTTTCCGCAATAAAGCTATAATCACAGGAAACAGCAATCGGGACACCGATGCTATGGCCGCCTCCAAGAACGATTGATACGGTCGGCTTAGAAAGGGACGCAAGCATTTCAGAAATAGCCAGTCCTGCCTCCACGTCTCCCCCCACTGTATTCAGGATAACAAGCAGCCCTTCAATTTTAGGGTTTTGCTCTATTGCCACGATCTGTGGGATCAGATGCTCATATTTCGTCGTTTTATTTTGCGGCGGCAGCTGAAGATGCCCTTCAATTTGTCCGACAATTGTCAAACAATGGATGGTTGTATCCTGCGGGAGCTGGGGCACATTCGTCTGGCCAAGCTGCTGTATTTTTTCCATCAGGGCTGATGGTTTGTCTTCCTTGGGCTGTTCCGGGCTTCCTCCGCCTTCATTGGCATTTTGAAAAAAATTCTCATCCATCCTGTATTCTCCTTTCAAGGCTTAATATCGTTAGTATGGACGCCAATGCCTTTTTCATTCCGGGACAGCCAAAAAAGCGGGACGGCAATTCTTTCAGCAGAGGACGAGCAGAACTTTTAAAACTTCAATAAGAGGGCATGAAGCAGCTGCTTCATGCCCTCTTATTATAAAATATAATCTATTGCTTCACTTCCATGATGATCGGCAGGATCATCGGACGCCGCTTTGTTTTTTCGTAGAAGAACTGATTGAGCTCGTCGCGCATATCCTGTTTGACAGCAGCCCAGTCAAAACTTTCTTTCTGGGAGCCGCGGTGTACGATCTCCTTGACCATATCTGCTGCCTGAACCAGCAGCTTTTCAGATTCACGCACATACACAAAACCGCGGGAAATGATTTCAGGACCAGCAGCTATCTGCTTATCATGGCGGTTCAGCGTAACGACAACGATCAAGATTCCGTCCTGTGAAAGCAGCCTTCTGTCCCTCAGGACGATATTTCCGACATCACCGACGCCGATTCCGTCAATGAGTACATTTCCAGCCGGCACGCGGCCGCTTTGCTTGATTCTGCCTTCTTTGATCTCGAAGACATCCCCTTTTTCAGGAATCAGGATCGAGTCTTGGCTGATTCCGCATTCTGCGGCGAGCTTTCCATGTGTCTTCAATGTTTTATATTCTCCATGAACCGGGATGAAATATTTCGGCTTCATCAGATTGATCATGAATTTCAATTCTTCCTGGCTTCCATGGCTTGATGCAGTGGCACTGTTCTTACCGGTGATTACGGTCGCTCCGGCTCTGTAAAGCATATCCATCGTCTTATAAATGAACACTTCGCCTCCCCTGATCGGGGCAGCAGCGAGGTAGACGGTGTCTCCCTCCTGGATCGTCACCTGCCTGTGGGTCGTTTTCGCCATTTTCTGCAGCGCCTCGATCGGCTCGCCCTGGGAGCCGGCCGTCAGGATGACCACTTCATGGTCCCGGAAGCTGCCAAGCTCTGATAAAGGTATGAGGATGTCATCTTTGACAGCCAAATAACCGAGCTGGACTGCCAGGTCATATACCTTTTGGATGCTCTTCCCTGCCACGGCAACTTTCCTGCCGCTTTCCTCTGCCGCATCGAATATATGCTGGATCTGAATAAGATCAGAAGCAAAGCAGGCTGCGATGACCCTTCCTTTTGCGCTATAAAATGCATGTGCCATCGCCTTTTGCACGACTGCCTCGGATGTTGAGTATCCCGGCCGTTCTGCGTCTGTACTGTCTGACAGAAGGCATAATACCCCATTGTCGCCGATTCCGGCCATTTTTCCAATCTCCGCTTTGTACAGTTGAGGAGCAGCCTGGTCAAACTTAAAATCGCCGGTGTAGACGATGCTTCCTTCTGAAGTATGGATGCATATACCGACTGAATCAGGAATGCTGTGATTGGTCCGGAAAAAAGAAACACTCGAATGTTCAAATTCAAGCACTGAATCGGAATTGATTTCAATCAGTTCTGCTTTGCCCCTGTAGTCCTGCTCCTTCATCTTCGCCTTGGCCAAAGCAAGGGTCAGCTTTGTGCCATAGACAGGGACAGATACCTTTTTAAGCACATAAGAAAGTGCCCCGATATGGTCCTCATGTCCATGTGTCAGGAAAATGCCCCGGATTCTGTCTTTATTCTGGACCAGATAGGAGACATCCGGAATCACGATATCAATCCCAAGCATTTCGTTCTCCGGAAACATTAGCCCTGCGTCGATGACATACAAATCTTCATCCACTTCTGCAAGGTACATATTTTTGCCGATCTCCCCGACGCCGCCGAGGGCGATCAGCCTGATGCTTTCATTTTTTCTATTATTCACCTAAAAGCTCCTCCAATGCTGTTTCGGCTGTACCCCGGACTGGGGCAAGCCTTTTTAATATATATAGCTGTATAGCTTAACACGCTTATAAACAGAAAACGTCCTTAAAACTTTTATGTATACTGACTGCATGGTTCAGCAAAAAAGCATGATGGCGGCCTAAAGCCGGGACCGGCTTAGGAACGGATCTGACAGGCAAACCTATTTCCTAGGATAGCCATCACTCTTCCTTCCTGAATCCGGAGCAGCCCACACTGATTTCTGGCCTTCCAGCTGGCCTGCTTTATTGTAAAGCAGCCCCTATTCAAGGCCGCTTTTATCTATGAAAGAATATTCAAAAAATGTATTGCATAATCGGACGAGTTCAGTTACACCCATTATACTTGATTTATGAATTTTATGACAACCAATTTAATTTTTTCGTATCTGCAGGAATCAGTCAGCCCTATAGGAAAAGACCGGGAGCAGGTGCTCTCCGGCCTGATAAGGATCGTTTTAATTAGTTTTGGAACAAGCTGAGCAGTGCAGCTCTTTCCTGTTCTGTAAGAGGAACCAGCGGCAGCCTTACTGAACCGGTGTCAATGCCCTTCAGCTGAAGGGCAGTCTTGACTGGCACCGGGCTTGGTGCGGCAAAAAGGCCTTCCATAAGCGGAAGGAGCTTCTGATGCTTAACAGCAGCTTCTCCAACATTGCCATCAAGGAAAGAAGCAATCATGCTTTGCATTTCGATTCCAATCACGTGCGAAGCTACAGAAACCACTCCCGCTGCGCCAATCGCCATTGCCGGAAGCGTCAGTCCATCGTCTCCTGAATACAGAAGGAAGTCTTCATCAGTGCCCGCTATGATCGCTGTCATGCTGTTCAAGTCGCCGCTTGCTTCTTTGACAGCCTTGATATTAGGAATCTTCGACAGCCTGATCACTGTTTCCGGAGTGATATTGACTACAGATCTTCCCGGGATATTGTAAACCATGACAGGCAGGGATGTGCTTTCAGCAACCGTTTTGAAGTGCTGGTACAAACCTTCCTGATTTGGTTTATTATAATAGGGAGCTACGACCATAACAGCATCCACGCCGATCTGCTCCGCCTTCTTTGTCATTTCAACAGAAGCATACGTATCATTGCTGCCTGTTCCTGCAATGATGGGGATCCTTTTGTCGACAACCTTGACGACGTGCTTGAACAGCGCCAGCTTTTCTTCTTTTGTCAGTGTCGGCGATTCCCCTGTTGTGCCGGCAACCACGAGTGAATCTGTTCCGTTCTCGATTAAATGGTTGATAAGCTGCGTTGTTTTTGTAAAATCTATATGGCCTTTTTTATCAAAAGGCGTCACCATTGCTGTAGAAACTCTTCCAAATAGAACCATTCTTTACAACTCCCTGCCTATATATCTGTCTGTTCGAATTCCAATGACTCCTGCTCAAGCTGGAAGGCATCATGAAGGGCATTGACTGCCTTGACAAGATCCTTCTGCTTGACCAGCACCCAGATGGTTGTATGGCTGTCCGCTGACTGGAGGATCCTGATGCTCTCCTCTGAAAGTGCTGTGACAATCTTTGAAGTGACACCCGGCACTCCTGCCATCCCGGCTCCTACAACGGAAACCTTGGCGCAGTGTCGCTCCAGAACAGGATCATGGCCCAGCTGCTCAAGCGTTTTGACCGCTTTGTCAGCCATATCCTCCGAAACGGTATATACAACGCCATTCGGCGAAATATTGATAAAATCAACGCTGATCTGTTCATTGGCCATCGCCTTGAAGACCTCTGCCTGCAGGTTGTACTGGTCCTTTTTGGCAAAGACCTTGATCTGAGTAACATTGGATAAATGCGCGATGCCTGTTACAGGCCGCTCTTTAATGTCGCTGCCCCGGCTGTTTTTATTGATGGCTGTGACCAATGTTCCAAGTCCGTCGGAATAAGTGGACCTGATCCTGATCGGCACCTTGGCCTGCATAGCGATCTCCACTGCCCGGGGATGGATGACCTTCGCTCCCTGATAGGCAAGATTGCAGACCTCTGTATAGGTGACGACTGAAAGCGCCCTTGCATTCTCGGCGATGCGCGGATCGGCCGTCATGATGCCTTCTACATCTGTAAAGATATCAATCCACTCTGCCTGAAGCGCAGCCCCGAGCGCAGCGGCTGAAGTGTCGCTCCCGCCTCTGCCGATGGTTGTGATATCGCCATTCTTTGCTGCTCCCTGGAAGCCTGCCACGACGACTACATCGGATTCCTCAAGCTCCCTTAGCAATCTGTCGCATTTCATTTCAATGATCTTCGCGTTCGTGAAATCGCTGTTGGTCCTGAATCCGGCCTGTGCACCGGTCAGTGCTGCGGCCTCGATGCCTTCCTCCCTCAGCATGTTGGTGAACACAATGCTTGAAATGGTTTCACCGCATGATAAAAGAAGGTCATTTTCCCGCTTGCTGATTTTGCTGCCGGTTCCGCCGATCAGCGATAAGAGGGTATCTGTTGCATAGGGATCGCCCTGGCGCCCCATCGCAGAAACGACTGCCACTACTTTATAGCCTTCTGACAAAGCTTTTTTAATATGCCTTTTTGCGTGCGCCCGGCTGCTGTCATCCCGTACGGATGTGCCTCCGAACTTCTGGACGATTATCTTCATCGTAACACCTCAAAAATATCCGTTTCCACTTATTTTACCAATTCCAGCTTGATTAAGCTTTCGGCGATCTGGACTGAATTCCACGCTGCGCCTTTTAAGAGATTATCAGAGACTACCCACATGTGGAAGCCTTTGTCATTGTCAAGGTCTTTGCGGATCCGGCCGACAAAGATATCATTTTTGCCTACACAATCTGCAGGCATCGGGTAGATTTGATTTTCCGGGTCATCCTGAAGCACAACACCAGGGGCATCCTTAAGAATGTCTTTGATTTCCTGTGCATTCACTCCTCCGGCTTCCAGCTCAAAGTATACTGACTCCGAGTGGCCGGTAGCTACAGGAAGGCGGACACAGGTAGCTGCCACCTGAAGATCAGGCATATGCATGATTTTCTTTGTTTCGTTGATCATTTTCATTTCTTCAAATGTAAATCCGTTTTCCTGAAACATATCAATTTGAGGGATAGCATTAAAGGCAATCTGATAATGCTTTTTGTCGCCTTTGACCGGAAGGATCTTCGGTTCATGCTCCTCATTATTAATGATCGCCTTAGTCTGGCTGTACAGCTCATCAACTGCCGCAGCGCCAGAACCGGAAACAGCCTGATACGTAGAAACGATGACCTTGCTTAAGCCATGCTTCTTCCGCAGCGGTTCAAGGGCTGCAACCATCTGGATGGTAGAGCAGTTAGGATTGGCGATAATCCCATTATGCTTCCTGAGGTCTTCTTCATTCACCTCAGGGACAACGAGGGGCACATTTTCTGCCATACGGAAGGCGCTTGTATTATCAACCACAATGGCGCCATGCTCAACAGCATGCGGAGCCAGTTCTTTTGAAACGCCGCCGCCTGCTGAGAATAAAGCGATATCCACACCGGCAAAGCTCTCCGGCCTGGCTTCTTCCACAATATATTCATTTCCTTTATAACTTACCTTTGTGCCGGCTGAGCGGGCAGAAGATAGTAAAGTTAATTTCGATACAGGGAAATCTCTGCTTTCTAAAGTCTGCAGCATCTGCTGTCCAACAGCTCCGGTAGCCCCGACGACTGCAACGTGAAACCCTTTTTTGTTCTCCATCCAAAACTTCCCCTTCCAGCATACAAAATGATTAATCGATTTTAAGCTGCTTATCTTTTGCAGGCAATATAAGAGGACGGCAGCTGTTGTTTTCTTCGCCACCGCCATTCTTATTGTAGTATAGCATTCACTATGCTTCCAGTATATGAGATGATGGTCCAATGATTGAATAGGTGGACAATCTCATATTTAATATTTTCATTTTAACATATTCACCTGTTAAAGAAATAAACTTTTTTATGATGGAAGGCATGGAGATCAGTTACCGTCTTTATAGCGTTCAACAATGACCGGCTGGAGCTGTTTTCCCGCGATGGCCGCTTCAATCGTTTCTGAAAGCATGGTCATCCTGGCAACCATTGAATTGGGCTTTTTAACCGGATCATCCTGTCCGAATGGGATGAAGTAAATATTCTTCACTGCCATCAGCCTCATCAGATTCATTCCGTTCAGCCCCAGGGCATCATTTGTGGAGATGCCGACTACAACAGGGCTTTGATTCCTGAGCGTTGCCTTAGCCGCCATCAGAACCGGGGAATCTGTCATCGCATTGGCAAATTTGCTCATGGAGTTTCCTGTCAATGGCGCAATGACCATGCAGTCCAGCGGTATCTTTGGTCCAAGGGGCTCTGCCTTTACAATCGAATCGATCACCTTATTGCCAGTCAGGTTCTCGATTCTCTCAATCCAATCCTCCCCCGCTCCAAATCTCGTTTCAGTATTCTGAACAGTGCTTGTTACAACTGGGAGCACCTCTGCTCCTGCATTGACAAGCTTTTCTATCTCAGGGAAAACGGCATCATAAGTACAATGTGAACCAGTAAGGCCAAACCCGATCTTTTTACCTTTAAGCGTCATGGTATTGCCCCCTTTTATTTTGAAAGTCATCGGCAAGCAGCTGGGCCAGCACATTGGCGAGAATCTGCCCTGCTGTTTTCGGGGCAACGATTCCCGGAAGGCCCGGGGCCAGCAATGCCTTTATGCCCCTCTTTTCAGCATAGCGGAAATCTGTCCCTCCAGGTTTTGATGCCAGGTCAATGATCAGGGTATGGACAGGCATCTTGCTGATGACCGAAGCACTGACAATCAGATGCGGTATGGTGTTAATGCAAATGTCCGTGTCTTTGACAAATGACTGAATATCATCCAAATGGAACGGAGTCAGCCCCATTTCAGTAATTCTCGCAATATGCTCGCTCCTTCTTGCGCCAACCTTTACCTTTGCCCCTAAAGAGTGAAAGGTTCTTGCCACGCTCATACCGACTCTGCCCATGCCAAGGACCACCACGTTGGATCCGTGAATGGTGAAATCAGTATGCTGAATGGCCATCATGATTGTCCCTTCAACAGTCGGAATCGAATTATAGATGGCAATGTCATCCCTTTCAAACAGCTGCACCAGCCTTCTGTCATTCTGACTGGTGATAGAATCCAGATAGGAATTTGTAATGCCGGAATATATGGTACAGTGCGGCTGTGTTTGGGCGATCATATCTTCTGTTAAGAAAACCTTCTCATTTGAAAATATAGTCTCAACCTGCCCTTCCAGGTTGGTGCCTGGCACAGGCAGGATTATGCTATCCAGAGCTGAAAAATCGACTTCATCCACTTTCTCCTTCGATGCTCCGGTAAAAGCATGATCCAGCTGCTCAAAGCCAATGAGCAGGGTTTTCGCATCCAGTTCCGTCAGCTTGCTGATTATCTCCAGCTGCCTGGCATCCCCGCCCATTACTGCTATTTGCATCCCTGTCAGCATGAAATATTCACCTTCTTCTAAAGAATCTTACAGGAATCTAAAGTCTCATAAATAACTACTCCAACATCCTATGACAGCAGCTCAGATAAGGTGAGTTTTTTAAGGCAGAAATATGGGCGGACAGATAATGCGGAAAATAAACCTAAACCAATGCGGAGGACGCTTGTCTGAGAGAACACTATCAAAAGACCATAATGGCAAAACAAAAGGGGTGCAGAATGAAAGATCATTCCGCACCCCTTTTGCCAGCAGCCGCACGCTTCACTAACGGCCGCCACGCCTTGATTCAGCTGTCATCATCAGGCATATCAATGATAATCATATCATTGCCGATTTTCTTGATATGCTGCCAGGGCACTGTAATTTCCCCTCCCTGACGCTTCAGGCCGAACCATTTCAGCGACGGAATGAGGAGGGCCTTGATTTGTCCGTCCTTTTCATTTATTTCAAGGTCAGTCTGGCCCAGCACTCCGAGGCGCTCAGCTTTTTTCGCATCAACAATTTCCTTCCCGCTCAGCTCACTGAGTCTCACGCAAATCCCCCCCAGTCTTTGTCCTCAATATATATTTACGGCAGGAAATTGATTTTAGAAGCATTCCATCTTTTCGATTGATAAAAACCTAGGGGGCAAGGTTGAGGGTTTTTGCTGGAGGCACTGGCACCCTCTATTCTGAAAAATGACTTTTAGAGGGCCTTAGTCGGCTGGACTAACACCCTCTATTCTGTAAATTGACTCTCAGAAGGCTTTAGTCGGCCGGACTAACACCCTCTATCCCGCAAAATGACTTTCAGAAGGCCTTAGTCGGTCCGGACTAACACCCTCTATCCAGGATTCTGGCTCTCAGAGGGCCTTAGTCAGCCGCACTAGCACCCTCTATCCCGCAAAATGACATTCAGAGAGCCTTCGTCGGTCCCACTAATACCCTCTATCCAGCAAACTGACTCACAGAGGGCCTTAGTCAACCGCACTAGCACCCTCTATCAGGCATTCTGGCTCTCAGAAGGCCTTAGTCAACCGCACTAACACCCTCTATCAGGCATTCTGGCTCTCAGAAGGCCTTAGTCAACCGCACTAACACCCTCTATCAGGCATTCTGGCTCTCAGAAGGCCTTAGTCAGCCGCACTAGCACCCTCTATCCAGGCATTCTGGCTCTCAGAGGGCCTTAGTCGGTCCCACTAACACCCTCTATCCAGCAAACTGGCACCCTCTATTCCACCAATCACTCATAGGACCTCAGCTTGCCGCAGTTGATGCCTCCTCTATCCAGTTTCCCCAAAGTTCCATCTGAGCTTTGGCCAAAATATAACAAAAACCCGGCACTCACGCCGGGTTCAAGTCACTTCTCTATTTAAGCCAGATTCTTTGGCAGTACGCCGTCAGGGCTGATCAATGAAACAGAGAATTGGTCTGAGAAGATGGAGTTTGCCATTTCGTTGACTCCTGCTTCTGAGACTGCATCAATTTGTTCGACTATCTCATCGAGTGAACGGTGCCTTCCGAGCAGCAGTTCGTTCTTGCCATTGCGGCTCATGCGGCTGTTTGTGCTTTCAAGGCTCAGCATCAGGCTTCCCTTCATCTGTTCCTTGCTGTTCTTCAGCTCTTTCTCAGTGATGCCGTCCCTTTTTAATGTAGCAAGCGTTTCCTGGATTGTTTCAAACAGCACATCCAGCTGCTTAGCCCCGGTGCCGCCGTATATCGTGACCATCCCGGTATCCTGGAATGATGAGTGATAAGAAAAGACTGAATACGCCAGCCCTCTTTGTTCCCTTACATCCTGGAACAGGCGGCTGCTCATGCTTCCCCCGAGGATATTGTTCAGAAGGATCAGGCTGTACATATCTTTATGCCCGACCGGAAGGCCTTCATAGCCTAAACATAGATGAGCCTGTTCGGTCTCTTTTTTCCGTGAGACCCGGTTTGAATGAAAAACAGGCTTTTCCTGATTTCTTTCCTGCTTTCCGGCTTCATAGGAGCCGAACAGCTTCTCCACTTCCTGGATGAAAGAATCGGAGATATTGCCAGCAATGGAGATGACAACATTTTCTGGAGTATAAGTTTCATGCATATATTCCCTTAATGTGTCCCCTTTAAAGGTCTCCAGTGTTTCCTCAGTCCCGAGGATCGGATAGCCAAGCGGATGGCTCTCATATATAGCCTTGCCAAGAAGATCATGGACGATATCATCTGGCGTATCTTCATACATCTTGATTTCCTCGAGCACAACATTTTTCTCTTTATTTAATTCTTCATCCACAAAGGTGGAATTAAAGAACATATCTGCCAGTACATCCAGTGCAAATTTTGAATGTGTATCAAGGACCTTCGCATAATAGCATGTATATTCCTTTGATGTAAAAGCATTGACCTGACCGCCAATGCTGTCAAAGGATTCTGCTATCTCCCTGGCTGTCCTTGTTTTTGTCCCTTTAAAGAACATATGCTCCAGAAAATGAGAAACTCCGTTATTGCCGGGATGCTCATTCCTTGAACCGGTCCCGATCCAGACACCGATTGCCACTGAACGGACCGTCGGTATATTTTCCAGAACTACTCTTACACCATTTTGGCATGTATATTTCTTTATCAAAGCAACTCCTCCTGTTCTCTATCCTGGTGCATTTATCGCGGTTTAGTTAGTATATCTCATTATTGTTATTTTTTCCAAAATCCTGTTTTTCTTTCAATGTTTTGTCCATAATCCGCTCTTCGCTCAATAATCTTGAAACTGAGGCAATTTCAAGGTCTTTCTCTTTAATTTGTATAATCAGCCTGTCGAGGGATTTCGCTGTGGAATCTGTTGGATGCATCAAAATGATGGCGCCATTATGTATTTTGGGGACCACCCTATTCAGCAGCTCTTCAGGGGAAGGCTTGCGCCAGTCCACCGTATCAAGGCTCCACATGACTGTCTTCAGTTTCTTTTCAGCGGCAATTTGGACCGTTTCATCACGGTAGCTTCCGCTCGGCGGAGCAAACCAGGTAACTTCCTGCCCGGTTGTTGCTTTAATGACCTGGTTGGTCTTTTCAATTTCTTCCCTGATGCGGGCCGAGGATATGGTTTTCATATCCGGGTGTGTGAAGGAATGATTCCCGGCCTCATGGCCTGCTTCTGTAATCATTTTGGCAAGATCAGGATTTTGCTGGACCCATCTTCCTTCAAGGAAAAAAGTTGCTGTCACCTTGTGTTTCTTCAAGGTGGCAAGCATGCCGGACAAATACTCATTCCCCCAGGCAACATTTATGATGAATGAGACCATAGGCTTGTCGGGATTCCCTTTATAAACAGGGGCAGGAGGCAGATCACCCAGCTTTTTTTCCGGCTCGATCTGCTTTAGCACCAATTTATCAGGATCGAATTTCCTATCGCTCTTCATTCTTTTATATGATGCCAATGTGTCAACCTTTACCCCATTGTAACCGGGTATTGCCTTCCAGACCGGGTCGATCTTCGCATCCTGTGGAGCTATGTAGTATTTTGGGGATTCCTCCTCGATTCTTTGAATCAAAGGATCTGACACTGCAGTGACAGCGGGATTATCCATCTTTAATTGCGATACATAATGATCTGTAAAAGGGTTATTGACCAGTATCAGCGAAATGGCACCGATGATCAGCATACCAGCTAGTCTTTTCATTTGTTCAGCCCTCCTTCACTAATTTTTATGTGAAGGGTGGACAGGGTAGAACAGCGGCTGGAAATATCCTGCTGCCTGCACGATTCAGGTGATTCTTTATGTATAGAAAAAGCCAGGGATCTCCCTGGCTTCAAAATACGGCTGCCGCCATAGCCAGCAGGAAGCTGCATTTTCGTCTGCGTTCCTCGGCATACCGGCTAAGCCTTCATCTTATGCTAAATCGGCTGGATATTAATCCTGTGCCTTCTCCTGCTTTTCACGCTGTTCCTTTAGGACCGCTTTGCGGGAAAGGTTGACTCTGCCCTGCTTGTCGATTTCTGTTACTTTTACAAGCAGTTCATCGCCTAGAGACAGGACATCTTCCACTTTGCCTACACGCTCTTCGGCAAGCTCAGAAATATGCACAAGTCCATCTTTTCCGTTGAAGATCTCAACGAATGCGCCGAACTTTTCAATTCTTTTGACCTTGCCAAGGTACATCTGGCCGACTTCCACTTCACGGACGATGTCTTCGATGATTTTCTTGGCTTTGTCGTTCATTTCCTGGTCTACAGAAGAAATGAAGACTGTTCCATCCTGCTCGATATCGATTTTAACGCCGGTTTCTTCGATGATCTTATTGATCTGCTTCCCGCTTGGTCCGATAACATCACGGATCTTGTCCGGATTGATCGTCATCGTAAGAATCTTAGGCGCGTACCTGGAAAGCTCCTTCTTCGGCTCAGCAATTGTTGAAAGCATAGAATCAAGGATCTGCATCCGGCCTTTCTTGGCCTGCTGGAGTGCTTCTTCAAGGATTTCGCGGGAAAGCCCCTCAATCTTGATATCCATTTGCAGAGCTGTTACACCTTTGGATGTACCTGCTACCTTAAAGTCCATGTCCCCAAGATGGTCTTCCATACCCTGGATGTCAGTAAGGATTGAGTAATGCTCTCCTGACTTAATAAGACCCATCGCAATACCTGCAACTGGAGCTTTAATCGGAACACCCGCATCCATCATCGCAAGTGTGCTCGCACAGATGCTTGCCTGGGAAGTGGAGCCGTTTGATTCAAGAACCTCTGATACAAGGCGGACCGTGTAAGGGAAATCCTTTTCATTCGGGATAACTGGTTCAAGAGCGCGTTCACCAAGAGCTCCATGCCCGATTTCACGGCGTCCTGGACCTCTCATCGGCCCTGTTTCACCTACGCTGAAGTTAGGGAAATTATAGTGGTGCATAAAGCGTTTCTCTTCTTCAATGCCAAGGCCGTCAAGGATCTGGACATCGCCGAGTGCGCCAAGCGTACAGATGCTCAGAGCCTGAGTCTGGCCCCTTGTAAACAGTCCAGAACCGTGTGTACGCGGCAGCAGGCCGATTTCAGAAGACAGAGGACGGATTACATCAAGGCCGCGGCCGTCCGGGCGAACCTTTTCTTCAGTGATCAGTCTGCGGACTTCAGCTTTGACAAGCTTGTCCAGCACCTTTTTCACCTGTTTGATGGTATCTTCGTCTGCTTCCTGCTCTTCGTATTGTGCCAGCACAGCATCTTTCACTGTTTTAATGGCAGCTTCACGGGCATGCTTTTCCTGCACCTGGATGGCTGTAACCATATCTTTTTCAGCAGTTTCACGAACACGGGATTCGATGTCTGCATCGATTTCATATAATTTAATTTCTGTTTTTTCTTTTCCGACTTCAGAAACAATCTGTTCCTGGAAGGAAATAAGACGCTTGATTTCGTTATGGCCGAACATGATGGCTTCAAGCATCGTTTCTTCAGGCACTTCATCTGCACCTGCCTCAACCATGTTGATGGCATCCTTTGTCCCGGCTACAACAAGATGCATATCGCTCTCGTTCTGCTGGTCCACTGTCGGGTTGATGACAAATTCACCATTGATTCTTCCCACTGTCACCCCTGCAATCGGGCCTCCAAAAGGAATATCGGAAACGCTCAGTGCCAAAGATGAGCCAAACATAGCGGCCATCTCGGATGAGCAGTCCTGGTCAACGCTCATTACCATACTTACAACCTGGACTTCATTGCGGAAACCGTCAGCAAACAGCGGGCGGATCGGCCTGTCGATCAGGCGGCTGGCAAGAATGGCCTTTTCACTTGGGCGGCCTTCACGTTTAATGAAGCCTCCAGGTATTTTCCCTACGGCATACAGACGCTCTTCGTAATTGACTGTCAGCGGGAAAAAGTCAAGGTTTTTCGGCTCTTTTGATGCTGTTGCTGTACTGAGGACTGCTGTATCTCCATAACGGATCAGCGCTGCTCCATTGGCCTGCTTTGCAAGCTGCCCGATTTCCACTGTAAGCGTACGTCCGGCCCAGTCCAAGGAATAAATCTTCTTATCTTGTCCCATTGCTTTATAAACCCCTCTCTGCGTGTAAACTTTTTAGAGGTTTAGCGAATTATTGTATTAGCCTAAACCATCGTAAAATTCTTTTATAAATCAAAAAAAGACATAGTTGTATTTAGTATGCACAATTTCTATGTAAAAAATCAATCTATGTATACAGAAAGCCTGCTTTTTTATAAGCCGGCTTTCTGTAAATATCACTTAAAGACGATAAAAAAGCGGGAAAAAATCCCGCTTTCAATACTATCGGCGTAAACCAAGCTTAGTGATTAACTCACGGTAACGAGTAACATCCTTGTTACGCAGGTAAGTCAATAGGTTACGGCGTCTACCTACCATCTTAAGAAGACCGCGGCGTGAATGGTGGTCTTTCTTGTGAGTGCGTAAGTGATCGTTTAAGTTGTTGATTGATTCTGTAAGGACAGCGATTTGAACTTCTGGAGATCCAGTATCGTTCTCATGAGTCTTATACTCATTGATCAGTTCATTTTTACGTTCTTGAGTGATTGCCATCCTGTTCACCTCCTAATGTTTATCCCCTGTCACTGAGCAAGCGTCGGTGACTCGACTTGCCAAGCAAAGGTTCTTATTTTTGGTACGTTTATAAGAATACAGCTTTTCAGGACAAAAATCAAGTTAAACCTTCATTATTTTCAAAGTAGCCGACAGCTGCGTCTTTATCCTTCGAAATTTGGGCAACCAGTTCATCCACGCCGGAGAACTTCCTCTCTGAACGCAAGTAGCGGTGCCATTCAATCTCAACTTCAGAGCCGTAAATTTCCCTGCTGAAATCAAAAAGGTGAACCTCTATTGAAGGCCGTTCAGCAGCAGGCTTATTGAATGTCGGTTTATAGCCGACATTGCAGACGCCTTCTATCCAGCTCCCGTCAACGCACATCCTTACGGCATAGACTCCTGTCGGCGGATAGATATAGCTGGTTCCGATGTAGATATTGGCGGTTGGAAAGCCGATCGTCCTGCCCCGCTTATCCCCATGGATGACAGTGCCGCGCGTTGTATAGTATCTGCCCAGCAGCCCCGGAAGTTCCTCTGTCTGGCCTTCCCTGATCTTTTGGCGGATGATGGTTGAGCTGATTTTCTCTGTGCCGTCTGTAAGCTTGTCGACCACCGTGTATGTAAATTCTTCCCTTGAATGAAACGGAAGGGTCTCCATTGTGCCTTTGCCCATCCTGCCATAGCTGTAGTCGAAACCAGCCACTACATGCCGGGCATTGAGGCCGATCAGGTATTGGTCTGTAAACTCCTGCGGCAGCAGGCTGGCAAAGCTGCTGCTGAATTCGACGACAAATAAATAATCTGCGCCAAGCTTTGCTATCTCTTTGATTTTATCTTCAAGAGGCGTTATATACTCTATTTGCTGTTCGGTTTTCCCCAGTACGACAGAAGGGTGCGGATCAAAGGTCATGACTGCGCTCTTCAGCCCTTTTTGCTCTGCCGCTTTTTTCGCTTCAAGAATGACTTTCTGATGTCCGAGATGAACCCCGTCAAAATAACCCAGGGCCATGGACAGCCCGGGAAAATCCGTTCTGGCAAATTGATGGGGATGTTTAATAGCAATGACTTCCATTGATGATACTCACCTTTTTCTATTGCTGGATACTATGCTTCATTTCTAAGCACCTTGGACGGCTTCATTAGGCCGGGCTTTGACGGATGGTGAAGATAGATGGCCAGGGCAGTCCCGCCCTCTGTCTGGACGACAATCGGGCCAGTTTCTTTCTCCAGGAAATCCGGTATATGCAGAAGTGCTCCATTTTTTACTTTCTCTGCAACTGTATCACTAATCGTGTATTTCGGCAAATGAGAAATTCCCTCTTCGAGCGGCCTGATTTTTGCAGCAAGCTCCCCGCTTTCCTGAAGAGCTTCAATCTCTTCGAATGTCAGGCACTCCTCTTTCTCAAAAGAGGCAGAGCGGATTCTTTCAAGATCAGACATATGGGCAGGATAACCAAGGGCTTCCCCGATCATCACAGCAAGTGTACGGATATAGGTCCCTTTGCTGGATTCAACCCGGAAACGGAAATACGGATAGGGCCCTTCGAATTCCTGATCCCCGCTCAGCAGCTCGATTGAGTAGATGCTGACCTTCCGTGCCGGCCTCTCAACCTCGATTCCTTTTCTGGCATATTCATAAAGCCTTTTGCCATTCACCTTTACAGCCGAGTACATAGGCGGCGTCTGGGTGATTTCACCCTTTAGACTCTCTAGGACATCAATGATTTGTGCTCTTGCAACTGAACCGGCAACAGGTTTTTCTTCAATCTTTTCACCAGATGCGTCTTCTGTTGAAGTGGAAAAGCCGAGTGTGACTTCGCCCTCATAAGCCTTTCCGGCCTCGGTGATATATTCCGCGACTTTTGTGGCCCTGCCAATGCAGATGGGAAGGACTCCGGTCACGTCCGGATCAAGTGTGCCGGTGTGGCCGATCCTTTTCATCCTCAGGATTTTGCGAAGCTTGAACACACAATCATGTGATGTCATCCCTTTAGGTTTAAATAACGGTATGATTCCTTCCATTTCCATCCCCCTCCATTTACTATATGTACGCTGGCTGCCCGGCCTTCTTTATTGCAGGGCAGCCAAAAAAAGGATAGACCAGAGTCTATCCTTTCCGGAAGCTTATTCTTTATCCTGTTCTTCTTTAGATTGGCCTTCTTCCTGGATTTTATGAAGAAGCGTATCAATGCGATTTCCATAATCGATTGATTCATCAAACTCAAAGATGATTTCAGGTGTTTTGCGAAGGCGGATGCGCTGTCCAATTTCTGAACGGATGAACCCTTTTGCTTTGGCAAGTCCTTTAAGCGTATTTTCCCTTTTCTCTTCATCTCCAAGAACCGAGATATACACGGTTGCCTGCTGCAGGTCTCCGGTAACAGCAACATCAGTTACAGTCACAAAGCCAATGCGGGGATCCTTGATCTTTCGGCCAATGATCTCACCAAGCTCTTTCTTCATTTGTTCTCCAACTCTGTTTGCTCTATGGCTCATATGATCACCTCTTGTTAAAGCCACTCTATATCTGTGATTGTCCGTTCTATTTCCGGAAACGAATCGATTAGCTTGAGAGCGTTCTGCAGCTCCGCTTCAGCGGAGACACGGGCAGAAGCAACTGCCGCAACGGCAATTTTAGTCCTCTGCCACGTATCCTGGAAATCAACTTCAGCAACAGACAGATTATGCCTCTGCCTGAGCCGCATGATGATCCTCTGCAGAACAGCCCTTTTTTCTTTTAAAGAATGTGCATCATAAATCATGCATTCGCAGGCTGCAAGGCCAACTACCATTAACGTTCCACTTCTTCCATGATATATGCTTCGACAACGTCGCCTTCTTTTACATCATTGAAGTTTTTGATGGTAATTCCGCACTCGTAACCCTGGCTGACTTCTTTCGCGTCATCCTTAAAGCGTTTGAGGGCATCGATTTCGCCTTCAAAAATGACCACTCCGTCTCGGATGAGGCGGATGCCGCTGTCACGTGTGATTTTTCCATCTGTAACATAGGAGCCGGCAATCGTTCCAACCTTTGATACCTTGAAGGTTTGGCGGATCTCAGCCTGGCCGATGACTTTCTCTTCGAATTCCGGATCAAGCATGCCTTTCATGGCTGATTCGATCTCGTCGATCACTTTGTAGATGATTCTGTGGAGGCGAACATCCACTTCCTCAGTATCTGCTGCACGCTTCGCATTATTATCAGGCCTTACGTTAAAGCCGATGACAATGGCATTTGAAGCAGCGGCAAGGGTGATGTCTGATTCATTGATCGCACCGACTGCTGTATGAATGATCCTTACATTGACACCTTCAACATCTATCTTATTCAAGGCAGCTGCAAGCGCCTCGGCGGACCCTTGAACATCCGCTTTGATAATGATGTTTAGATCTTTCATTTCCCCTTGTTTCATATGTTCAAACAAGTTATCAAGGCTGACGCGCGTCTTTTCGCTTCTCTGGGCCTGGATCGCCTGCTGTGAACGCACTTCGCCGACCTGGCGGGCTGTTTTTTCATCCTTGAATACGACAAAGCGGTCGCCTGCAAGCGGCACATCATTCAGACCAGTGATTTCAACCGGTGTGGATGGACCTGCTTCTTTGACGCGGCGGCCAAGATCATTGACCATTGCACGCACACGTCCAAACGTCGTGCCGACTACGATTGGATCGCCGACCTTAAGTGTTCCATTCTGGACAAGAAGGGTAGCAACTGAACCCCTGCCTTTGTCAAGCTGTGCTTCAATGACCGTTCCGACTGCATTGCGGTCAGGGTTAGCTTTGTATTCTTCAACCTCGCTGACAAGAAGGATCATCTCAAGCAGGGAGTCGATTCCATCTCCTGTCAGGGCTGAAAGCGGAACAAAGATCGTTTCTCCGCCCCACGCTTCAGGCACAAGTCCGTGCTCTGTCAGTTCCTGCATCACGCGGTCAGGATTGGCAGCAGGCTTATCCATTTTGTTGACGGCAACGATGATCGGCACCTCGGCTGCCTTTGCATGGTTGATTGCTTCTACAGTCTGAGGCATAACTCCGTCGTCAGCTGCAACAACCAGGATTGTAATATCCGTGATCTTTGCTCCACGGGCACGCATAGTCGTAAACGCGGCGTGTCCCGGTGTATCAAGGAAAGTGATCTTCTTGCCGTTTTCTTCTACCTGATAAGCACCGATATGCTGGGTGATTCCGCCAGCCTCGCCTGCAGTCACCTTTGTGTTCCTGATGCTGTCAAGAAGAGTCGTTTTACCATGGTCAACGTGGCCCATGATCGTTACGACAGACGGCCTTTCAGACAGTTCAGCACTTTCATCTTCTGTGAAGTAAACCTCAAGGTCAGTTGTATCGATGAGGATTTCTTCCTCTACTTCCACGCCGTATTCACCGGCAATCAGCTCGATGGCATCTTTGTCAAGATCCTGGTTGATCGTAGCCATTACGCCAAGCATAAAGAGCTTTTTGATGATTTCTGAAGGTTCACGGTGAAGCTTCTTAGCGAGCTCCGCCACAGTCAATGAATCACTGAAGGTGATTTTAGCCGGAAGTTCTTTTTCTTTGCGGGGCTGAGGAGCATGGTTAGTATGCTGCTTCCCTTTATTCTGGTTATTGCGGTTGTTGCGGTTTTTATTATTGTTATTGTTGTTGTTCTTATTGCGGTTATTGTTGTTATTGCCGCGGCTGCTGTTATTGTTGTTATTGTTTCCAAATGACTTGGATTGATTGCCGCCGCCTGAACGGTTTGCCGGTGCAGATGGCCTTGCTTTGTCGCGGCTGCCGCTATTGCTGTTCTGCTCGCCTGAAGCTTTTGGCCTTGGCTGGCTGTTCTGCTGCGGCTTTTGATTTCCTGCTGACTGATTAGGCCTGGCTGGTTTAGTGTCGGCCTTTTTGCCGAAAATTTCATCCAGCTTTTTAACAGCATCGTTTTCAATCGTTGTCATATGGTTTGAAACTTCCACGTTCATGTCTTTCAATTTTGTAATAACGTCTTTGCTTGAAATATTGAATTTCTTTGCATATTCATAGACGCGCATTTTACTCATATTTTCACCCCCGGTAGAATTAATCGAGCAGCGTCAACAGTTTTTTTGCAAACCCGCTGTCAAGGACAGCCACAACTACACGTGCTTCTTTTCCGATCGCTTGACCAAGAAGGTGACGATTTTCCACTATTTTATATGGAACGTTATAGGATTTACATTTGTCTGTCACTTTTTTTGCTGTATTCGCAGATGCGTCCGCTGACAGCAGCACGAGCTTCGCTTTTCCGCCTCTGATTTCTTTGACGGAGAGCTCTTCACCCGATATGATCTTGCGTGCTCGATTGGCCAAGCCAAGCAATGACATCCATTGATTTGAGTTCATCAGGATAGTCGTTTCTCCTTCTCTATGAGCTCTAAAAGCTCTTCGTATATAGAATCATCCACTGCTGCATCGAGATGATTTGAGAGTATATTTTTCTTTTGTGCTGATAAGACTGCTTCTTTATCTCTGGAAAGATAAGCTCCCCTGCCTGACTTTTTCCCGGTCAGATCCAAAGAGACCTCGCCTTCCTTAGAGCGAACGATGCGAACCAGTTCTTTTTTCGGCTTCATTTCACCGGTAGCGACACATTTACGCATGGGAACCTTTTTATTCTTGTTCACGATCATTCACCCTTTCTTACTCCCTGTCTTCATCTGCGTCATAATCAGATTCAAAATCAGCATCTTCTTCCGCAGTGAAGTCTGTATCAGTATCATAATCCGCATCATCAGCGTAATCTTCTTCATCAAAAGTAAGAAGTGACTCTTCACGAGGGAAAATGCCTGATTCACGGGCTTCAGTCTCAGATTTAATGTCGATTTTCCAGCCGGTCAGCTTGGCAGCAAGGCGCGCATTCTGCCCGCGCTTTCCGATTGCAAGCGAAAGCTGGTAATCCGGCACGATAACCGTGGTTGCCTTATCTTCTTCATTCACAATTACATCCAGCACTTTGGAAGGGCTTAATGCATTTGCCACAAAAACAACCGGATCCGGCGACCATTTGACAATGTCGATTTTCTCGCCTTTCAGCTCATTGACGACTGCCTGTACACGCGTCCCTTTTGGACCTACGCAGGATCCTACCGGGTCGACTTCGCTGTTGTCAGCATGAACTGAGATCTTGGAACGGTCTCCCGCTTCCCTTGAAACCGATTTAATTTCTACGGTGCCATCATAAATTTCAGGCACTTCAATTTCAAACAGGCGCTTCAATAAGCCGGGATGCGTCCGGGATACAAATATCTGCGGTCCTTTAGTCGTTTTTTCAACTTTCGTGATAAAGACCTTGATCCTGTCATGAGGCTTATACTGCTCATTAGGCATCTGCTCATTGGCCGGAAGGATGGCTTCAATCTTGCCGAGGCTGACATAAATGAATTTAGGATCCTGCCTCTGGACAATCCCAGTCATGATGTCTTCTTCGCGGTCGATGAATTCTGAATAGATGATCCCGCGCTCTGCCTCGCGGACACGCTGTGTCACAACCTGCTTGGCAGTCTGTGCAGCTATGCGGCCGAAGTCCTTCGGAGTGACCTCCAATTCAACTACATCTTCAACCTGATAATTCGGGTTGATGGCCTTGGCTTCGTCAAGGCTGATTTCCAGGCGCGGGTCAAAGACCTGCTCTACTACTTCCTTGCGGGCAAAAACCCTCATCGTTCCGCTTCCAAGGTTCAAGTCGATGCGGACATTTTGCGCCTGGTTAAAGTTGCGTCGGTAGGCTGAAATCAAGGCTGCTTCGATTGCCTCGATAATGATATCCCGAGAAATTCCTTTTTCTTTTTCCAGCAACGTCAGAGCATCCAGCAATTCACTGCTCATGAGATTGTATCCCCCTTTAATCTCCTAAATCTCGTTTCTTCCTTATGAGAAAGTAACTGCCAAACGGGCATTGGCCACTTTTTCAAATGGAATGGAAATTGTTTTTATTCTTGTTTTGACCCTGACTTCCACAGTCACTGTCTCACCATCAAATTGAGTGAGCTTACCTTCAAACGTTTTTTCGCCATCTATTGGTTCATACGTTTTAATGAGGACATTTTTTCCGATTGCACTTTTATAGTCCTTCTCTTTTTTCAGAGGGCGTTCAGCACCCGGCGATGAGACTTCCAGGAAATAGTTATAAGGAATAGGATCGAGTTCGTCGAGCTTTTCGCTGAGCCTTTCGCTGACAAGGCCGCATTCTTCAATGTCGACACCCTGCTCCTTATCAATAAATACGCGAAGGAACCACTCTTTTCCTTCTTTCACATATTCAATATCAACCAGCTCCAGATTAAGTTCATCCACAATAGGGGTGACCAGCTCTTCGACGGTTTCAGTCACTTTGCTCATAATTTCCCTCCTTTGGTGTTAAGGCATCCTTAAACCCGTATGTAAAATCCCGGGATGCTCAGGCCCATGCCTGTAAAAGCCTGGCCCCGGCATTTAAAGAGACCCCCCTCTAAGGGGGGGCTTTCAGCCGGAACATGCTTCTTTCACAGAGCAGATGCCTGGAGAAGCGTTCAGAAATTAGCGTACACAACACGAAAGAGTGGGTTGCCCCACTCTTTTTCGAGAGTTATCCTTAGTATTTCCAATAAAACTATACCATAACCAAATTTTTTATGCAAATGGAACAGGCGTGCCGGCAAGGGTTTGCCATGCCGGCGGAAACTGCAGCAAAGCCCCTGGTTTAGAATAATGACAGCTGGTTTTGATCAGGGAGTGACTCCAGGCAGCCGTGGTTATCCAGGTACTCAAGGATCGTTTTGGATATCCTCCCTCTTTGCTGGAGATCTTCTTTAGAGAGGAACTCCCCTTCTCCTCTTGCTTTTACAATATTAAGGGCGGCATTCGTACCCAGGCCTGGAATCGCATTGAATGGCGGAATCAGAGAGTCGCCATCGATGATGAAATCTGTTGCATCCGAACGGTATAAGTCCACTTTAGAGAATTTATAGCCGCGTTCATTCATTTCCAGAGCCAGCTCCAGGACAGTCAGAAGATTCTTTTCCTTTGGTGAAGCGTCAAGTCCCTTTGCGTTGATTTCCTCGATCTTCGCCCTGATGGCCTGGGATCCGCGGACCATTGCTTCTACATCAAAGTCTTCAGCCCTGACCGTAAAGTAGGCCGCATAGTATAGAAGGGCGTGATGTACTTTGAAATACGCAATCCGGACAGCCATCAAAACATAGGCGGCGGCGTGCGCTTTCGGGAACATGTATTTTATCTTTTTGCAGGAATCAATATACCATTCAGGCACTTCATTTCTCCGCATTTCTTCTTCCATTTCATCAGAGAGCCCTTTCCCTTTACGGACTGACTCCATGATTTTGAAGGCGAAGGCAGGCTCAAGGCCCTGATAGATCAAATACACCATGATGTCATCCCGGCAGCCGATAACCTCACTCAGGGTACAGATGCTGTTATGGATAAGCTCCTGTGCATTGCCGAGCCATACATCCGTCCCGTGCGACAGGCCTGAGATCTGGACAAGCTCAGAGAAGGTGGTCGGCTTTGTATCCTCAAGCATCTGGCGGACAAAGCGCGTCCCGAATTCCGGTATGCCAAGCGTCCCCGTTTTACACATGATCTGATCTTGAGTGACGCCCAATGATTCAGTTCCGGAGAAAATCTTCATGACTTCAGGATCATCAGTCGGTATCGTCTTCGGATCGATTCCGCTCAGATCCTGGAGCATCCTGATGACAGTAGGGTCATCATGGCCGAGTATATCGAGCTTCAGGAGATTATCATGAATTGAATGGAAGTCAAAATGGGTCGTCTTCCATTCTGATGTTCTGTCATCGGCCGGAAACTGGATCGGCGAGAAGTCGAAGATATCCATATAATCAGGGACAACGATGATGCCCCCAGGGTGCTGGCCGGTCGTCCTCTTAACGCCTGTGCAGCCTGATGCAAGGCGGTCAATCTCTGCACCGCGGATCTGCAGGTTGTTGTCCTGCTGATATGCCTTAACATACCCGTAAGCCGTCTTATCTGCTACAGTGCCAATCGTTCCCGCACGGTAAACATTGTCTTCACCGAACAGCACCTTGGTGTAATTATGTGCTCTCGGCTGATATTCGCCTGAAAAGTTCAAGTCAATATCAGGGACTTTGTCCCCTTTGAATCCGAGGAACGTTTCAAACGGGATGTCATGGCCGTCTTTGCGGAATGGAATATCGCAGGTTGGGCAGTTTTTGTCAGGCAGATCAAAGCCCGATCCGACAGAGCCGTCATTAAAGAACTCGGAATGCTTGCAGGCCGGGCAGACATAATGCGGCGGCAGCGGGTTTACTTCCGTGATTTCGGTCATGGTTGCGACAAAGGAAGAACCGACCGATCCCCGCGAACCAACGAGGTACCCGTCATTCAGCGATTTTTTTACTAGCTTATGAGAAATGAGATAGATAACGGCAAATCCGTGGCCAATGATGCTCTTAAGCTCTTTTTCAAGCCTGGCCTCAACGATTTCCGGGAGTTCATCCCCATAAATCCGCCTTGCCATGTCATAGCTCATATTGCGCATTTCTTCATCCGCACCATCGATTTTCGGAGTGTACAGGTCGTCCTTGATCGGTTTAATGGAATCTATCATATCGGCAACTTTATTCGTGTTTTCGACAACAATTTCCTTTGCCTTTTCCTTGCCGAGGAAGGAGAATGCGTCGAGCATTTCATTTGTTGTCCGGAAATGTACATCCGGGAGCTGGTGGCGGTTCAGCGGATTGGCGCCGCCCTGTGAATTGATCAGGATCTTCCTGTATATTTTATCAACAGGATTCAAGTAATGGACATTCCCGGTAGCTGCGACAGGGATGTCCAGTTTTTCACCAAGCTTCACGATATTCGAAATGATTTCTTCCAGTGCTTTTTCATCCCTGACCAGCTCCAATTCAATCAGGTGTGCATAGACAGCTTTTGGATGGACTTCAAGATAGTCGTAAAAGGCGGCCAGATCTTCAGCTTCTTCCGGCCCCTTCTGCATCATCGCTTCAAAAACCTCGCCGCGGTCGCAGCCTGAGCCGACAAGGATACCTTCCCTGTACTTTTCAAGCAATGAACGGGGAACCCTCGGAACCCGGTAAAAATAGTTCATATGTGAAATAGATACAAGCTTGAATAGATTCTTAAGGCCGGCTTCCGTCTGGGCCAGCAGTGTGCAATGGTACGGACGCGCCCTTTGGTAGGCATTGCCCTTGCCCATATTGTCATTAAGCTGATTATGATATTCAATGCCTTTTTGCATAACCTCTTTAAGCATCTTGATCAATAGATAACCTGTGGCTTCAGCATCATAAATGGCTCTGTGATGCTGTGTAAGCTCCACATCGAATTTTTTAGTCAGTGTGTTAAGGCGGTGATTCTTCATCTCAGGAAGCAGGAATCTTGCAAGCTCCAGAGTGTCGATGACAGGGTTGGCGGCTTTGTCGAGACCATATCTTTTATACCCTGTATTCAGGAAGCCCATATCAAATGATGCGTTATGGGCAACCAGGATATCATTCTGGGACCACTCTTTAAACCTGCGGAGCACCTCTTCTACCTCTGGGGCATTCCTGACATCGTCATCCGTGATGCCGGTTAAATCTATCGTTGTCGCTGACAGAGGATGATGCGGGTTGGCAAATGATTCGAATCTGTCGATGATTTCGCCGTCGTGTATTTTGACAGCCGCAAGCTCGATGATTGTATCATAAACCGCGGAAAGCCCTGTTGTTTCCACGTCAAAGACGATATACGTACCTTCTGCCAGATGGATCGGGGCAGAATTATAGGCAATCGGAACGCCGTCATCAATTAGATTGATCTCGACTCCATAAAGGATTTTAATATCATTTTTCTTTCCTGCACTAAATGCCTCCGGGAAGGACTGAGCCACAGCGTGGTCTGTAATGGCAATTGCCTTATGGCCCCATTTTTTCGCCTGTGATACCAGCGCACTTACCGATGAAACTGCGTCCATCTGGCTCATAGGGGTATGGAGGTGCAGCTCGACCCGTTTCTCGTCTTCAGGTGCCGTGTCCTTTCTCAGGACCGGCTTAATCTCATTAATGTCGTTTCCGATCATGACAAGATCGCGTACAAACGTATCGTTTTGAATGCTTCCGCGGACCTTCACCCACATGCCTTTTTGGACATGCTGGAACAGAGCTGCATCCTCTTTGTCGCGCGAGAACATTTTGACCATGATGGAGCTTGTGTAGTCTGTGACCTTAAAGGTCAGCAAAGTCCTGCCGCTTCGGAGCTCCTTCGTTTCAGCTGCAAAAATATAGCCTTCAACCGCAACTCTGCGCTCTTCATCGACAATTTCCTCAAGACGCCTGAAGTCTGCATCGTCCTTGATGGTAAGGCCGATAGACAGCGGTCCCTGCAGTTCGCCTGAGCCTGAATCGCCTTCGGCTTCTTTTTTCTGCATATCGATCATTGCCTGGCGGCCCCGCTCCTGATCTTCCTGCTGCTTTGCCTTCAGGAACTGCTCATACTCAGCATTGGAAGAAGAATCGGCATTTATTTCTGTATCGATAGTCAGCATAGGGAAACCAAACGTCTGGAAGACATTCGCTATCATGCCGGCATACTTTCGCTTGATCGCCAGTCCTTCCATTTCATTGCGGACGTTCAATATGACCTTCGTCCCCTGCACCTTTGGCGTCTGTTCATTCAGAAGCTTGATCAGCGGAGGTGATATCCCCTCGATCTCCTGGATACAGCTTTTCCAGTAATCCAGGAGAAGCTCTTCTGTGAAGTTCTGGTCTGCCACTTCTATCGTAAAAGAAGTGTTAGCTATATGTGAAAATGTTTTTTCCAGCTGGACAGAAAACCGGCTGAAAACACTGCATGGCAATATGCTGTCAAACAGGAAGTAGAAATGCCATTTCTTTGCCTGCTTTTCTATTACTACTTTGTCTATTTGCGCATTCTCAAAATGCTTTACAAAGGCATCTTCTGTGAGTTGAAGCTGCTGGAGCAAGAGGTGGAATCGCTCTTTTTTGCCTGTGGCATCGCTCATCGTTCTCTCTCCTATCCTTAAAATCTATTTTCTATATGTGATTGTTTTTTTGGTTAGAAACATTAGTCATTATACCATAAAGAGAGGGTGTGTTTTGAAAAAGAAAATAGTGTGAAAACGGAGTGGGTTTTTGGCTGTTAAAGGGGGCTATTAATTTGCGTTCCAGGCACTCCGCTTTCCGCGGGGCGACGCTGAGCCTCCTCAGAGCAAGCTCTTGCGGGGTCTCAGCCTTGCCGCTATCTCCCACAGGAGTCTGCGTGCCTTCCACTCCAATCAACAGGGTCTTTGAACTTTTTTTGCGAATTAATTTTTGAAAAATCAAATCCCTCCTGCTCGTATTCCTGTAATTTGGTTCCGGTATTAAATGGGGTGTTGATTTCCGTTCCAGGCACTTCGCTTTCCGTGAGGCGACGCTGAGCCTCCTCACGCTTGCGCGTTGCGGGGTCTCAGCCTTGCCGCTATTTCCCACAGGAGTCTGCGTGCCTTCCACTCCAATCAACAGGCTTATAAACTTTCTGAGGCTTTTTAAAAGGCTCTTTTCGCACGGATTGCTGCTATCTTGTCATCCTTATAGACATGATAAAATACCTCTTCAGGAGGGGTTTTGTTCCCGCCCTTTATAAAAGAGCTGGCCTTTCCGGACCTGACTGAGGGAATCATTGACAGGTTGAAAAATAAGCGGAGAAATTCCCCTAATTTCAAAAAAGCTCTAAAAACAGCTCAAATAGACGGAGAATTTCCGTCTATCGACTCAAAAAACAGGAAAATGCGCAACTTCGCTCCGTTTAACCGGAAATTTTCCGCTTATTTAAAGGCTTGCTGGCCACTCAAATTAGGATACAACACCACAAAATGTAAATCGTAATATGAATATAAATAAAATCAACAAACCTTACGAAAAAAGCCCTTAAACTAAAATACCACCAAAGTCTTTCCACAAATTAAAACGGATCCCGCAACGGGATCCGTTTTTAGTCTGCATTACTTTTGTGCAGAAAGGATGGAAGCGATATGCTCCAATAGCTGGTCCTTATGGATTTCTTCCATATCGCCTGTGCTTCTTACTTTTACTTCGACGATGCCTTCGGAGGCTTTTTTGCCGGCTGTTACTCTGACTGGAAGGCCGATGAGGTCGGCGTCGGCAAATTTTACGCCGGCTCTTTCCGGCCTGTCGTCAAAGAGGACTTCGTAGCCTTTGCCCCGCAGTTCTTTGTAGAGCTCTTCTCCGAGGCTGGCCTGTGATTCGTCCTTCATGTTTACGGCAATGACATGGATCTTGAGTGGCGCGAGGTCTGCCGGCCATGTGAAGCCTTTGTCATCATTGTACTGTTCAGCGATTGCTGCAAGGATACGGGAAACACCGATGCCGTAGCAGCCCATGATCATCGGCTGGGTGCGGCCGTTTTCGTCAAGGTAAACGGCGTTCATTGCTTCACTGTAGCGTGTGCCAAGTTTAAAGACATGGCCGACTTCAATGCCCTTTGCAAAAAGGATTTTTCCATTTCCATCCGGAGAGAGGTCGCCTTCCTGGATAAAGCGGAGATCGGCAAATTGAGAGACTTCAAAATCACGTCCGGCATTCACATTAATATAATGGAATCCTTCTTCATTCGCACCGCATACGCCGTTCACTACTGCTTCTACAGCATGGTCTGCAACAATTTCAACATCCTTAGCGCCGATCGGGCCCAGTGATCCGACAGAACAGCCTAGGATGCTGCGTGTCTCTTCTGGAGAAGCCAATTCAGCCGATGCAGCTGAGAAGAGGTTCTTCAGTTTAATGTCGTTTACCTCGTGATCACCGCGGACAAGAACCAGCACATGTTTGTCATCAATCTTGAAAAGAAGCGATTTGATGCATTCCTCGCTTGAAACATTCAGGAATGAAGACACTTCTTCAATCGACTTCTGGTTTTCCGTCTGGACCTTTTCCATTTCCTTTGGAACGGCACCACTTTTTGCGTAGTTGCTGATCACTGGTGCCATTTCAATATTGGCAGCATAATCCGAAGAATCGGAATAGGCAATTGTATCTTCACCGATATCGGAAAGCACCATGAATTCATGGGTATCTTTTCCGCCCATTGCGCCTGAATCGGCAATAACTGCCCTGAAGTTCAGACCGCAGCGTGTAAAGATATTGGAGTAGGCTGTAAAGAGCCTGCTGTATACTTCATCAAGGCTTTCCTGTGAAGAATGAAAAGAGTACGCATCTTTCATGATGAATTCGCGGCCGCGCAGAATTCCGAAACGCGGCCTCTGTTCATCCCTGAATTTTGTCTGAATCTGATACAGCGTCAACGGCAGTCTTTTGTATGATTTTACTTCGTCACGGACCAGGCTGGTGATTACTTCTTCATGGGTTGCACCCAAAGCGAACTCCCGGTCATTACGATCCTTTAATCTCATGAGCTCTGGCCCGTATGTATACCATCTTCCTGATTCCTGCCACAGCTCAGCCTGCTGGAGCGCCGGCATCAGCAGTTCGCTTGCCCCTGCATCATCCATCTCTTCCCGGACGATGGCTTCAATTTTCTGCAGCACTTTGCGCGCCATTGGCAGATAGCTGTACACACCCGCTGCATTCTGGCGGATGAATCCTGCCCTGAGGAGAAGCTGGTGGCTTCTGACCTCGGCATCTGCCGGTACTTCTCTTAAAGTTGGTATAAGTGTCATGCTTTGTTTCATTATCAGCACCTCTTCGTTTCAAATATTAATTCTTAATCAGGGTAAGGGCTTGTCCCGTTTCCCGGGTATCCGGAGAAAAAACTGGGCTATCGCCGGTTCTGGAGATAGCCGCAGATGTTTCATTTTATTCTATTGCAGGAAGAATCGCTGGATATCATTCCATGTGACAACAAGCATCAGCAGCATAAGGAGGGCAAATCCGATAAAATGGACCATCCCTTCTTTGTTGCGGTCGATCGGCTTGCCCCGCAATGCTTCAACTGCAAAGAACATGAGCCTTCCGCCATCAAGCGCCGGGATCGGCAATAGATTCATGATTCCAAGGTTGATGCTCAATATCCCTGCCCATTTCATCAGATAATAGATGCCTGATTTAGCCACTGTATCTGTTGATACATAGATGCCGACAGGGCCTGATAAAGCATCAATGGAGAACTGGCCTGTGACAAGCTTTCCAAGCATGACGAAAATCTCTTTCGTCCATGTGTATGTTTCCTCTGCGCCATAAGCGATGGCTTTCAGCGGAGATTTCTCCATCGGGCTGTATACGCCGATTATGCCAATGGTTTCTTTGCCTTTTTCTCCTTCAACTTCCCTTGCCTCAGGGGTTACAGGTATTTCAAGCTCTTCTCCATCGCGGCTAAGGATGAAATCCAGTTCTTTACCTGGACTCTGCTGGATGATTTCCACCACATCGTTCCAGCTTGAGATTTCAGCGCCGTTAATGCTCTGAACCTGATCTCCTTCAAGGAGGCCTGATTCCTTGGCAGTTCCGTCAGGCGTCAGCCGGCCAAGCTCAGGTTCGTTTGTCGGCATCCCCTGAAGAAGGCCAATCAGTACAAAGACGACAAATGCAAGGATGAAGTTCATCATCGGTCCGGCAAATATGGCCATAGTCCTCTGCCCGAGCGTCTTGGAAGCAAACTGCCTGTCATACGGGGCGATGAGTGTTTCCACACCATCCTCGACAAGGAGAGCATCCTTGTTGATCGGATATGAAACAAGCCTTTCTTCCTCTTCACCCTCGGCATAGCCGCGGATGACAAGATCATGCTCGATGTCGGCATATTCCACTTCAATCGGCCTTGCATCCGGATATTTATCTTTATTGTTAAGAATGATTTTACTGACGCGTTCGTCTTTATCCAAAATCAAACCAACACGATAGCCCGGTTTGATTTCCACCATTTCAGGATCTTCACCTGCCATCCTTACAAAGCCCCCAATCGGAAGCAGTCGGATGGTGTAGACAGTTTCTCCTTTTTTATGGGAGAACACCTTCGGGCCGAAACCTATGGCAAATTCACGGCAAAGAATGCCGGCCCTTTTGGCGAATACAAAATGCCCCAACTCATGGAAAAAAACAAGGGCTCCAAAAATGATAATAAAGGCTATCACAGTATCCAAAAATATAACCACCTTTTTTTAGAGGTTGTTCAGTAAGAAAAGCGAAAGGGCGTCCGCCTCGTGCGTGCGTCTGCCTGGCTCGCTTCCAGCGGGCTTCAGTGGATAATACTGGCCAAAAGGCTTGCACTTTGACTTTTTGGCCATTTCGTTATGCCCTGGAGCAGATGGTGCCTAGAGCTGGAAAACCGGCAATCTTCAAGCGCAAAAACCCTCTTTGGAATCTCCTCTTTCCTGTACTGAACACCAGCTTATAGAAGCGAGTTTACCAGCTGCCTTGTCTGACGATCAACTTCCTGGATTTCCTCGAGGCCCGGGTTATCTGAAACAGCATGCTTTTCCATAGCCGTTTCGACTAGATCCTCTATCTGGAGGAAAGTGATTTTCCCTTTCAGGAAAGCTGCAACCGCCGCTTCGTTAGCTGCGTTTAGGACGGCAGGAAGTGTGCCTCCCCGCCTGCCGGCATCAAATGCGAATTGAAGGCAGCGGAATCGGCTGTAGTCCATCTCCTGGAAATGAAGCTGTCCGATTTCTGCCAGGTTAAGCTTCTTGCCTGTCCTGTGGGGAAGACGGTCCGGATATGTCAGGGCGTATTGTATCGGCACCCTCATATCCGGCGTCCCCAGCTGGGCGATGACAGAGCTGTCATGAAATTCCACCATAGAATGGATGATGCTTTCTTTATGAAGAAGAACTTCAATTTTTTCATAATCCATGGAAAACAGCCAATGGGCCTCAATTACTTCCAGCCCTTTATTCATCATTGTTGCAGAATCAATGGTTATTTTTGCTCCCATGGACCAGTTTGGATGGTTCAAGGCCTGTTCGACAGTCACATTTTTGAGATCTTCCCTTGTTTTATCCCGGAAGCTGCCCCCTGACGCTGTAAGGATGAGTTTATCAATATTCTTCTCTTTTTCCCCCTGAAGCGCCTGGAAGATAGCAGAGTGCTCACTGTCGACAGGAAGAAGCTCCACACCGTTTCTCCTGGCTGCATCCATGACGATATGGCCTGCAGTGACAAGGGTTTCCTTGTTGGCAATCGCTATCGTTTTTTTTGCTTCAATGGCCTGCAGGGTCGGCTGAAGGCCGACGCTGCCAAGGACCGCGTTAACGAGGATATCTGCTTTGGGATGTACGGCTGTTTCAATAAGCCCTTCCTGGCCATAGACAAACTTAATTCCCGGGAACTCGCCAGCAAGTGTGTCTGCATCATGCTTCTCTGCAGCCGCCACCAGCTCAGGCTTGAATTCCCCTATAATCTTCCTGCCAAGTTCAAGGTTCGTGCCGATGCTCATGCTGGCCAGGGTGAATTGCTCTGGATGCTCCCTTATGACATCAAGGGTCTGGGTGCCGATAGAACCGGTTGCCCCCATTAAACTAATATATTTCACTATTGTTCAACTCCTATTGTTTCAACAAGCTAGACTCTCCCGGCTAGTTAAGCAGCTGAAAGAAATGCAGAAGCGGCCATACGAATAAAAGGCTGTCAAACCTGTCCAGGATGCCGCCGTGCCCAGGAAGGATTGTCCCGGAATCTTTCACTTCATAATGCCTCTTGAGCGCAGATTCTGCCAGGTCTCCTATTTGGCCGAAGATAGACAGAACGATCGTGATCAAAGTAAGCTGCAGCAGTGTTGCGTCTATATCAGTCAGCAGAACGAACAGAACTGCAACGACGACTGCACATACTACCCCGCCTATAAAGCCTTCCACCGTTTTATTCGGGCTGATTTCAGGCCAAAGCTTGTTTTTCCCCATGGCTTTTCCGATAAAATAGGCACCGGAATCTGTTGCCCATACAATGAATAAAGAGAAAAAAATAAATAAAATGCCTGCTTCACGTGTTTCAATAAAATAGTAAAAGCCAATCCCCACATATACCGATGCAAGAATTGAAAAGGCTGCATCATCAAAAGTGAACCTGTTCTTTGATCCTACAGTATAGGTCAGTAAAAGCAGGACAGCAAGCAGGCCGATTTCCGTTTTTGATCCGGCAGCAAACTGCAATGCCGGCCATTCTTTTGCACCATCAGGAAGCATCAGCCCCCACAGTAAGGCAAGTGCAATTATGCCCGGCACTGATAACATCTTAAGCCTGCGCATTTTCAATACTTCGAACAAAGCCGCGGCGGCAAGCACGTAAGCAAGCAGCACTACCGGTGTCCCTCCGTATATGACAACAGGAATTAGTATAGCTCCAAATATGATCGCTGTTATGATTCTTTGCTTCATCTAGTTTTCAACACCTTTATTATACTCCTCCGAACCGCCTCTGACGGTTTTGGAACACCTCAATGGCCTCGAGTAATTCTCCCTCAGTGAAGTCCGGCCATAATACATCTGTGAACCAGAACTCCGTATAAGCCAGCTGCCACAGCATGAAATTGCTCAGGCGGATTTCTCCGCTTGTCCGGATCAGAAGATCGGGATCTTCCAGCCCTTCAGTCATTAAGTAGGCTGAAAAGACTTCTTCATTTAATTCGCTTTCTTCCATTATGCCACTTTGGCAATCATTTAAGACCCGTTTGACAGCTTCGAGTATTTCTGCCCGGCTGCCGTAATTGAGAGCAAAATTCAGAATGAGGCCATCATTGTCCTTTGTTTCTTCCATTGCCCTTTCAATCGCTCTGAGTGTATGGCCCGGAAGCTTATCTTTATAGCCTATCATCTGGACACGGACATTTTCCTCAACCAGTTCAGGCAGGAAGGTCCCCAGGAATTCTTCCGGAAGCTTCATGAGATAATCCACTTCAAGCTTCGGCCGTTTCCAGTTCTCAGTTGAAAAAGCGTAAAGGGTCAGAGTCTTGATTCCGAGCTCGTTGGCAAGCTTAGTCGTCCTCCTGACCACCTTCATCCCTTCATGGTGCCCCGCTATTCTCGGCAAGGCCCTCTTTTTGGCCCAGCGGCCATTCCCATCCATTATTATCGCTACATGAGAAGGTACTTTTTGTTCCCTTATTTTTATTATGCGCTCTCGGAGATCGGAAGAAGGTGCTTGGTTCTTCCATTTTCTAATTTTATTTAACATAAGACGGCTCCTTCAAAATGCGTTTCTCTTATCCTCCGAAAAAAGATCTTTCCCCAAAATGTACGATTTGCCTATTCCCAAAATCCGCACGTTCTTATCATACCAAAAATAAATGAAGATATCTCTATAAAAAAGAATATGTAAACATAATAAAAATAAGAATACAAGAAAGCAGCGCAATTATTGCAGGATGCCATAATGGTGCTTCATTTCGCCATATGAGCAAAAGAACCCCCTATATACATAGAGGGTTCTTGTATATTTAGCTGATATAACACCAGAAAAAGAATTAAACCTCAAGAATTTCTTTTTCTTTGTCTTTTGTGATGCTGTCGACCTTAGTGATATGCTCATCTGTCATCTTCTGGATGTCATCTGAGTAGCCGCGAAGGTCATCTTCTGTAATCTCGCCGTTTTTCTCCAGCTTCTTCAGATCATCGTTGGCATCGCGGCGGATATTGCGGATTGCGACCTTTGCATCTTCTGATTCTTTTTTGACTACCTTCACAAGCTCTTTCCTGCGTTCCTCAGTCAGGGCAGGGATGGCAAGGCGGAGCAGATTCCCGTCATTAGTAGGATTAAGACCAAGATCAGATTTGATGATCGCCTTTTCGATTTCTCCCAGAATGCTCTTATCATAAGGCTGGATGACAAGAAGGCGGGCCTCAGGCACGGAGATTCCAGCAAGCTGGTTGACCGGTGTAGGCGCCCCATAATAATCCACAGTAATCCTGTCAAGAAGCGAAGCGCTTGCCCGGCCTGCACGGATGCTTGCAAGCTCCCGTGAATACGCCTGGATTGCTTTTGTCATACGTTCCTTCGAGTTTGAAATAACTTGTTTTGGCATTATTTATTCCCCCTGACGATCGTTCCGATTTTTTCACCGCATACGGCACGCTTAATATTGCCGTTATCCATAATTGAGAATACAATAAGCGGAATATTATTGTCCATGCATAAGGAGGAAGCTGTAGAATCCATTACGGCAAGCCCCTCTTTCAGGACATCAAGATAAGACAATTCTTCATATTTAACCGCGTTTACATCTAACCGAGGATCCGCGGAGTATACCCCATCTACATTATTTTTCGCCATTAAGATAACTTCTGCTTCGATTTCAGCAGCACGCAATGCTGCCGTAGTATCTGTTGAAAAATACGGGTTGCCAGTGCCGGCTGCGAAGATTACGACACGCTTTTTTTCCAGATGGCGGATTGCACGCCTGCGGATATAAGGCTCTGCAACCTGGCGCATTTCGATGGATGTCTGAACGCGTGATTCAACATCCAGCATTTCAAGGCTGTCCTGAAGGGCAAGGGAATTCATGACAGTTGCAAGCATGCCCATATAGTCTGCATTCGCCCTGTCCATCCCCATCTCTTCCCCGATCTTCCCGCGCCAGATGTTGCCGCCGCCCACGACGACCGCCACTTCGACTCCAAGATCGGAAACTTCCTTCACCTGCTGTGCAACCGACTTGATGACAGAAGGATTAATGCCAAAGCCCTGCTCTCCTGCTAAAGCTTCACCGCTTAATTTTAAGACAACTCGTTTGTATTTAGGGCTGCTCATAAGAACCTCCATATGTATTGGAATTACATGATTTCTTGAAAAAGAGGGAACACAATGTGTTCCCCGATTACCTTCATAAAAAGCAGATTTAACGGCTTTTATCTATTATTTTTTCACCTGGTTCATAACTTCTTCCGCGAAGTTGTCTTCGCGCTTTTCAATGCCTTCCCCTACTTCATAGCGAACGAATTCGCGAAGAGTTCCGCCAGTTGATTTTACGAAGTCACGGACCTTTTGGTCAGGATTCTTAACGAATGCCTGGTCAAGGACACAGACGTCTTCAAAATATTTGCTCAAACGGCCTTCTACCATTTTAGCAACGATGTTTTCAGGCTTGCCTTCGTTTAAAGCCTGCTGAGTCAGAACCTGGCGCTCGCGCTCTACTTCTTCAGCAGAAACTTCATCGCGTGACACATATTTAGGGTTCAATGCAGCGATGTGCATAGCTACGTCTTTAGCAGCCTGCTCATCAGTTGAACCTTCAAGAACAGTCAGAACGCCAATGCGGCCGCCCATGTGCAGGTAAGCACCGAAAGCGTCGCTGTCAGTCTTGCTTTTCACTTCAAAACGGCGAAGGGAAAGCTTTTCCCCGATCTTAGCGATCGCAGCATTGATGTGCGCTTCAACAGTCGCACCGTTTTCCATTGTTTGTGAAGAAGCTTCTTCAGCAGAAGCAGGCTTGTTTTTAAGAAGGTGCTCTGCCAATTCTTTTACAAGAACCTGGAAGCCTTCGTTTTTCGCAACGAAATCTGTTTCAGAGTTCACTTCAAGGATGACAGCTTCATTGCCTTCTGCAAGGATGTAAGTTGTCCCTTCTGCCGCGATGCGGTCAGATTTCTTAGCAGCTTTAGCGATTCCTTTTTCGCGAAGGAAATCGATTGCTTTTTCCATATCACCATCTGTTTCCTGAAGCGCCTTTTTGCAGTCCATCATTCCAGCGCCAGTCTTTTCACGCAATTCTTTAACGAGTTGAGCAGTAATTGCCATATTGAAATCCTCCTTAAATATATGTAATCATTTCATATTTTCTTTAAAAAAAGGTGATAAAGGGTGCTCCCTATTATCACCTTTACAGACATTAAGCAGTTGTTACTTCTTCCCCTTGCTTAGCTTCAAGGATAGCATCAGCCATTTTACCTGTCAGAAGCTTAACAGCGCGGATTGCATCATCGTTTGCAGGGATAACAACATCGATTTCGTCCGGATCGCAGTTTGTATCAACGATGCCGACGATAGGGATGTTCAGCTTGTGAGCTTCTGCAACAGCAATGCGCTCTTTGCGCGGGTCAATGATGAATAGAGCGTCTGGAAGAGTCTTCATATCTTTAATTCCGCCAAGGAATTTCTCAAGACGTTCTTGTTCTTTTCTTAACTGTACAACTTCTTTCTTAGGAAGCACTTCGAAAGTTCCGTCTTCAGACATTCTTTCGATGTCCTTCAAGCGAGTGATACGCTTTTGGATTGTTTCAAAGTTAGTTAAAGTTCCGCCTAACCAGCGCTGGTTTACAAAGTACATACCAGAACGGAGAGCTTCTTCCTTAACAGAATCCTGAGCTTGCTTCTTTGTACCAACGAAAAGGATTGTTCCGCCGTTACCAGCAAGTTCTTTCACGTAGTTATAAGCTTCTTCTACTTTCTTGACCGTCTTCTGAAGGTCGATGATGTAGATGCCGTTACGCTCAGTGAAGATATATTTCTTCATCTTAGGGTTCCAGCGGCGAGTCTGGTGACCGAAGTGTACACCAGCTTCAAGCAGCTGTTTCATTGAAATTACTGACATGTTAGTTCCTCCTAATGGTTTGTTTGCCTCCGCCCATATCATCTTCAGTCAAAAACTGTACAAAACAGCACCAATTGCCTGAATCCATAGGCGTGTGTATTAACACCATGAGTAAATATAGCACAAGTGACTTTTACAATCAAGTTATTACTGCCGATTTTGACGAAATTTCAATAATAGTGATATTTCAGTTTTTCCCCTGCCGAGTTTTTTGGCTATCTCCTCTTCGGCAAACCCCTGCTCCTGAAGGGTTTGAGCCTGTTCAAGTAAAGTTTCGGCCGCTTGTCCGGACTGGCTGCCTGCGTCAGGAACTGCAGGCGGCTCTTCATTATCGGGGATGAGGTTCCCGCCAAACTCGACAATATCTTCAGGGAACTGAATGTCCTGAAGTTCTTCAGTTTTAACCGGTGCCTCTTTTCCTGCCGGCAAATCTTCTGCACTAATACGGCCGTTTGGAGAGAATCCAGCTTTTCCTTCCTCATAAGACTTTCCGGCATTTTTATATGCTTTGACTGCACTAAGCAGCCCGGGTTTCCCTTTATAGCCGGCCGGCTCTTCTTTGCCTGGATGAACATGGCCCTTTTGTGTTACCTCAGGACTGTCTGATTGTAAGGGGAGCATTTCTCTTAATTTAAAAATCAGTTTCTCGTTGTCTTCCTTTAGTTCCAGAATAAACATTGAGATTGTTTCTTCCAGATCCTTTATCGTCTCTTTTTGCTTCTCTTCCATTTCAATCAGTCTGTTTTGACGCTGATACAAAACAACAACTGCAAGCAGTGCAAGGACATTTAATATAATGCTTATACCAATAATTAAACTCACCATCAAAACACCTATCCATTTAAGTCAAATAACTTCCCTTTATAAGGGTGTAGGTCAATCTCTGATTCTTTTTTTAGATCCGTATTCCTGTTGTATTCCATGCCCAAACCTGAATTCGATTTCTTTTCAGACTTTAAGACAGTCTCCTTCTTTTTTCTGTCAGTCTGCTTAATTGCTGCGGCAGCCAAATTATGGGCGACAGAAGGCGATTGGTCGATTTTCTGCTGCATTTTAGAGGCATCAAGGGTTCTTGGGAGAGCTACCTGCAGTTCAACAAGTCGAAGGCTCATCTTCTATTCTCCTTTTCCGGATTTCTACATTACCTTTTCCAAGCATTCACGCAATTTATAGATTGCACGGGAATGAATTTGCGAGATTCTGGAAGTGGATAGCCCCATGACTTGCCCTATTTCAGTAAGCGTCAACTCTTCTTTGTAAAATAAACTGATGACAAGCTGTTCCTTTTCGTTCAATGTGGTGATGAGCGCAGTCATATCAGAAATTAACTCTTCTTTCATTACATTTTCTTCAGGAGTTAATGTATTGTCATCCCTTAGATTATAAGAAGGTCCCTCTTTATCATCGTGTTCTGCAGGATTCTCATCCATTGATAGAACATTGGCGTAGAAGTTCTCTGTCATTGCAGCATATACTTCTTCTTCTGTTATACCGAGTTCAGCCCCTATTTCTTTTGCTGTCACATTTCTCATTAGCTTCTGCTCCAATTGCACCGAGGCGGCCTCTATCTTCTTGGCTTTTTCCCTGGCGCTTCTTGGCAGCCAATCTTCTTTTCTTAATCCATCGATTATTGCGCCCCGCACCCGAAAGGAGGCATAAGTATCAAATTTCAAATCTCTGCTATGGTCGAATTTTTCAATAGCATCGTATAGCCCGATAAGGCCGAAGCTTCGGAGATCATCCCTGGAAACACTCTTGGGGAGTCCAGCAGAAATGCGCTGAACATGGTAGCTGACCAGAGGCATATACTTTTTGATCAAATAGTCCCCCGCAGAAGCGTCACGAAAATGTGTCCATTTTTCCCAGTATACTTGTTCCTCTCCTGCTGATTCTAGATCCATGGAAACCCTCCTTAAACCATTAACCAAATTATCAATTATTTAATTATATCAAAAACACATTTGAAAAACACAGCAAGTATACTAAAAACAAGGTCAGGCAAAAAAAATCAGCCATCTTTACTAGAGGCTGATTTTTTTGGAGGATTTACTATTAAATGCACATAGTCCCTTTATTGACTGTTCTGATCAATAGTTCAGAGGTTCGAGGATCAAATTCTATTGATCTCCCGCTGCCTCCTCCTGTATCCTCTGAAATGATTTTAATCCTCAATTCTGAAAGTGCACACTTCACAGCTTCAACATTCCTCGGACCTATCCTCATCTTATCGGGCCCAGTGGAAAACTGGAACATCTGGGCCCCTCCTGCAATCTTTGCCCTTAGATAACTCGGTCTTGCCCCCATGATCCTAAGCTTCTGAACCAGTTCAGTCAATGCAGTATCTGCATACTTAGCCGGCTTGAAGCTGCTGTTTCTGGCGAGTGAAGAGTCAGGAAGCATAATATGAGCCATGCCGGCCAAGCATTTTGACTCATCATATAATACTACACCAACACACGAGCCTAAGCCGGTAGTTCTAATTTTTTGGGGACATTTGACGATATTCATATCTGCTATGCCGACTTTTATAATATCCTGAATATTAGTCACGTAATCCTACTCCAAGAGATTCAAAAAAGCTGCTGAATGAACCTGGATCCGGGAGCAAAAAGAAGTGGCCCTTGACATCGTCCGGCAAAGAAGAATCTTTTAGCGCAGTATCAATCACTATGGCATAATCGCTTTCATGCGATATTTCAATTAATCCAAAGCTGATAATTGCCCCGAACATATCTATTCTTAAAGAAGGCACAGAAGGATACAAGTCCATTTTAGTAAAATCACACAAAGCAGAAAGATATGAGCCAGCCAGAATATTTCCCAGTTCCTGAAAAGCAGAAGCAGATAATTCATCCATTGAAAGCTGGCTGAAGCTGAAAGAATGGTTTCCTGTCATGTGCCGGATGAAACTGACAGCATATTCTACAGGGAGAATGAAAAACATATTGCCAGGGGCTTCCCCTTCGATCCGGAGGTAGACACTCGCAACAACTTTTTCAGCTCCCCCTGCCATATCCATCATTTCATCAAAGGAAACAATCCGTACACTCGGAACTTTCATTTCAATCTTGCTGCCCAGCAGGGCGGAGAGGGCAGTAGCTGCATTCCCAGCACCAATATTCCCGATTTCCTTTAGGATATCTAAATGAAGTGATTTTATCCTTGATATATAGTCATCCTTCATTTTTCTGCTTTAACCAAAAGGTCTTCACCTTCTAGAATTTTTTCTAAATCAATTAAAATCAGAAGCCTTTTCTCTACCTTAATCACTCCGCTGATATATTCGATATCTATGCTGCCCACAACGGATGGCGGCGGCTCGATAATCTCCGGATTAACATCTATTACGTCATTTGCTCCATCAACGATCAAGCCCACTTCCAAATCATTTATTCCCGCTATAATCACCCTTGTGTTATCAGAATAAGGTTCGGGCTGCAAACCGAAGCGGCTTCTTAAATCTATTACCGGCGTAACTACTCCACGCAGATTAATTACACCATTTACGAATTCAGGTGTTCCAGGGACCCTTGTGATATGCAGGACCTTTTCTATTGAACGGACCTGATTCACCTGGATGGCGTATTCTTTATCTTTAAGTTGAAAAATGATCAGCTTTAAATCCTCAGCAGTGCCTGTCATTTTATTGCTCCTTTAACCTGTAATTGTTTTTCACTTAATTAAAGCATTGCAGTCGACAATCAATGCAACTTGTCCATCTCCAAGAATTGTAGCCCCGGAGATTGCAAAAATATTAGTAAGATAATCACCAAGCGATTTCAGCACTACCTCCTGCTGGCCTATGAAAGAATCAACGATCAGCCCAGCCATTTTATCGCCTTTTCTGACAATAACAACAGAATAATACTCATCATCTTCTTTGTATACAGGCACATCAAAAGTACTCTTCAAGTCAATCAGCGGAACAACTTTTCCTCTGAAATCTATTACACTCTGATTATGGGCTTTCAGTATCTCTTCTTTTTTTACGATGGCCGTCTCAATGATAGAAGACAGCGGTATAGCGAATTTCTCTCTCTGGATCTCAATAAGCATCACAGAAATGATGGAAAGTGTTAACGGTAATTGAATTGAAAAAATAGAACCTTTTCCTTCTGTTGAATCAATTGAAACTGTTCCTCCAAGAGATTCAATTTTACTTTTAACAACGTCAAGCCCTACACCTCTGCCTGATACATCAGATATCGTTTCGGCGGTAGAAAAGCCTGAGGCAAAAATCAGCTCATATACTTCTTTATCAGAAAGGACAGAAGCCATCTGTTCAGTAACAATTCCATTTTTCAAAGCTTTATTAAGTACTCTTTCCCTGTTTATTCCTGCTCCATTATCCTCGATCTCAATGAAAACATGGTTTCCGCTGTGATAAGCCTTCAAGATTACTGTACCCGTTTCGTCTTTGCCTGCTGCCCTCCGGGATTCCGGATTTTCAATACCATGGTCCAGTGCATTGCGGATTAAGTGAACAAGCGGATCTCCAATCTCATCAATGACTGTCCTATCCAGCTCGGTTTCAGCACCTTGAATTTGAAGGTCGATTTTCTTGTTCAAATCTCTCGCCAGCTGGCGCACCATTCTTGGGAAACGATTGAAGACTGTCTCAACCGGAACCATTCTCATATTCAGGATAATATTCTGTAAATCACCTGAAATTCTTGACATTCTCTCGACTGTTTCCTGCAGTTCCTGGTTTTTAAGTTCCTTTGATATCTGTTCAAGCCTGCCCCTGTCAATTACAAGCTCTTCAAACAGATTCATAAGGATATCGAGTCTTTCAATATTGACTCTTATTGTTTTACTGCTGGACTGTTTAGAATTGTTTTGTTCCTTCTTCTCTACTGGTTCATCCGCAGAAGAAGCAGCTGGAACAGTGCTAACCTCCAGTGCATCGCCGGAAGTTTCTTCTTTTTTGTCAACGCCCCTGATGGACTCAAGAGTGATCGGCTGAATTTCTGCCAACTCAACTTCAGAAACCTTCAACACTTTGCTTTTAACGTCTTCGCTCGTTTCCTTTGTCACAATAGTCACCAGAAATTCGCTGTCAAACTGCTCTTCCTCAAGCTGATCGACAGAAGGTGCAGACTTAATCACTTCGCCGATTTTCTCCAGAACCTCGAAAACCATGAAGACTCTTGCTGCCTTTAAAAGGCAATCCGGGCGAAGGCCGACAGTAATTTCAAAAATCTGAAAACCTTGTTCTGCAGACTGCTCCAAAACAGTAAGCTCAAATTCATCATATGAACTTTTTGATTTAACCGGTGCCTCCGCAATAGCGCTTGCTGATTCTACTCTTGAAGAAGTAGAAGGCTCAATTGACTCTCCTTTTTCGATGAGTGTCAATTTTGAAACAGCATCCGTAACATCCTTTTTTCCGCTGCCGCCATCAGCGATGGATTGAACCATCTCCTCCAGATAATCAACCGCAAGAAAAACAACGTCCAATATTTCAGGAGTAACAGTTATTTTATGGTTTCGAAGGGCATCCAGCACATTTTCCATCTGATGTGTCAGACTAGCAAGATCTTCGTACCCCATAGTCGCCGACATACCTTTAAGTGTATGGGCAGAACGAAAAATTTCATTAACAATTGATAAGTCATTTGGGTTACTTTCTAATTCCAGCAAATATTTATTGCAGGACTGCAAATGTTCTCTACTTTCCTCAATAAACACTTCTAAATACTGATTCATATCCATATTATGGCACGCCCCTTGAAATTAAACATATTTCAATATAGATGTAGTAATATTCTCGATATTTTGAACCTCATCGATCAGACCTGTCTCAACAGCTGCCCTTGGCATCCCATATACTATTGCAGTTTCCCTGGATTCAGCAATTGCTTTCACTGTCCCGGATTCCTTCAGAAGAGACAGCCCTTTGGCTCCATCAGTTCCCATGCCTGTCATGATGACTGCAACTTTTTCATACCCTTCTAACCGGCTGATGGATTCATATAAGACATCAACAGATGGCCTGTGGCCGTTGCGGGGAAGATCCTGATCAAGCTCAACTCTTACGCCTGAATCAAGCTGGCTTACTCTGAGATGATATCCGCCAGGTGCAATATATGCTGTTCCATCCTGCAGCAGCTCGTTATGTTCAGCTTCCTTCACTTTTATTTCACATAACATATCCAAACGGGAAGCCAGGGATTTTGTAAAGCCGGCTGGCATATGCTGTACAATTAAGATTGGCGCCTGAACAGATTTCGGCATATCTCTTAGTACCTGCTGAAGAGCACGCGGTCCGCCAGTAGAGGTTCCTATACAGATTATTTTCTTTTTTCCCTGCTGATTTCTTTTAGCCAGGTTGATATGAGAAATTCTACTTAGTTCTATTTTACTATAATCATTTAATCTATTGATATTATTATTTCCTTGATCAGGAAAATAATTTAGTCTTTTTAGCTGAACCTTGCTTGCTGATATAACTTTTTCACATAATTCCTCTTTTACCTTGTAAAGATCAAGCGATATTGAGCCTGAAGGCTTGGCTATAAAATCTAATGCACCATACTGAAGGGCCAGCAAAGTATTGTCTGCACTCTCCTGAGTGGTGCTCGACAGCATGATGACCGGAATGGGATGCTGCTTCATAATTTGCTTTAACGCTTCCATCCCGTTCATTACAGGCATCTCTATATCCATTGTAATAACATCAGGCATCAGCTGCTTTATTTTATCCAAAGCGTCCAAACCGTTCCTTGCAGTCCCGATGACATCAATATATGGTGATTCACTCAGAAAATCGGAAATCAATTTCCTCATAAAAGCTGAATCATCTACTATGAGAACCTTTATCTTTTTCAAATCTGTATCACTGCCTTAATAAAAAAAGTTGCTTTAGTTTTGACACAAAATGCGAAGCCGGCTTGGCAGCGCGTTCTGTTGATTTTCCCGTATAGTCCTCTGCAATATTGCTGATGGCCCTTGATGCAGGAGAATTGCGGCTGTAGAGCAGAAAGGGAACTTGTTTTATAACCGCTTCCTGGACTTTTTTATCGTCCGGGATTATTCCCAGGAGGCCTGCAGATTTACCAAGAAATTTTTCCAGCGCGTTATTAAGCCTCGCATAGATGCTTCTCCCTTCTGCAGCAGAAAATGATCTATTAATGGCAAGGCTCACAGGGATTTCCGAGTCTTGGATATTAATATACTTTATTGCTGAATAAGCATCCATAATAGAAGTTGGCTCTGGAGTTACAATCACAATGATTTCATTTACTGACAGAATAAATTGCAGCGATTCTTCTGAAATACCCGCTCCCATATCAAGCAAGATATAATCATACCTGCCTATGAGAGCTGTGAACTGCTCCTCAAAACGAGTTAAATCCGCGCTGCTTAACTTCATCAAAGAACCAAGCGCAGACCCTCCGGTAACGTAATCCAGCCCTTCTGGCCCTCTGGTAATCACTTCGGAAAGAGGTACATTCTTTTGAAAAAAATCGGTGATATTGAATCTTGATGAGCTTCCCAGAAGAATATCTAAATTACCCATTCCAATATCCATATCCATTACTAAAACAGAATGGCCTTTTGCCGCCAGCGATAAAGCAAAATTCAATGTAAAGTTTGTCTTGCCGACTCCTCCCTTGCCGCTGATTACGGCCAGGGTTTTGGACTCAATTCTTGTTTCCGGTCCCCTGGAGAGTTGACGTCTTAAATTTTCGGCCTGGTCCTTCATTCTTTCATCAATGCCTTGATTAAGATATCCGCTGTTAAGGCGGCATTGGCTTCCAATAAATCATCTGGGACATTTTGTCCATTAGTCATATACGCAGCTCCGATTTTATGCCTAGCCATCAGATTGAACATTGATCCATAAGTTGCGGTTTCATCCAGCTTTGTAAAAATCAGCCTATCAATTCCAAGCAGAGAGAACTGTTTGAAGATTTCTTCCATATCCTCAAATTTAGAAGCAAGTGAAAGCACCAGGAGGGTTTCTGTTTGCGCCTTTAAGTCAAAGAGTTCCTTCAGCTCTTCTACATATTCAGAATTTCTAAAGTTTCTTCCCGCCGTATCGACTAATATTACATCGTATTCAGCCAATCTTTCTGACGCTCCCCTGTAATCTTCCGCGGTATAACAGACTTCTAAAGGTATATTAAGGATTTGAGCATATGTTCTAAGCTGTTCAACAGCTGCTATCCGGTAGGTGTCTGTTGTGATAAAAGCGGTTTTTTTGTTATATTTCATGATGCTTTCTGCAGCCAGCTTGGCGATGGTAGTGGTTTTCCCCACTCCAGTGGGGCCGACAATGTGTATAAATTTCTTGGTGAAATCGGTGCCGCCAAAATCTATTCCGGCCATTGAAGAAATCAGGGTCTCTTTAAGCCACTCCCTTAAAAGCTCTGAATCCTGGCCGTTTTCTGCATACCATTTGGCCATAAGCTTATCCAGCAAAGGCTGGATAAACTCAGGTTCAAGACCTTGGCGATAGAGTTTATCTTTAATCTCAGCCAATGGTTCTGGAATCCGGAACTCTCCGCTCGAATGTTTAATGACCGGTGCTGGCACTTCCTTTTCCATATTCGCAAACTTCTTTTTTGGTCTGGAAGCATTTGAGTCTGAGAACTTTGCATCCAAATTGAACTTTTCCTTCTGTTTAGGCTGTTCCATGCGGTTCATAGGGTCAATGCCTGCAAATAACTCTACTTTTTTCTTTTTAAAAAAACCCAGGAAGCCGCTGGTTTCGACAACTTTGGAATTAAGTATGACTGCATCCTTGCCAAGCTCTTTACTTACAAGATCCATTGCCTCGTTCATTGTATCTGCTGTAAATTTCTTGACTCTCAATCTAAATTCACCACCCCTATGCTTTGAACCTCAACATTTGCTTCGAGTTCATTATATGAAAGAATAGGAACATGAGGGAAATATCTTTCGGTCAGCTGGCGTACGTACATCCTGACTGCCGGCGAGCATAAAATTATAGGTGTCTGTTCCATCAATGACAGCTGTTCAATATTTCCAGCAATTGATTCTAGTATTCTCTGCGATTCTGCCGGGTCAATGGATAGATAATTTCCATGCTCAGTCTGCTGAATTCCTTCTGCGATCAGCTTTTCAATCCTTCCTGAAACAGTTATCACTTTCAATGCCTCCCCTTCCTGGGAGTACTGATTGGTTATTTGTCTTGCAAGCGCCTGTCTGGCGTACTCTGCAAGCAAATCTGTATCAGAGGTCACTTTTCCATAATCAGCCAGAGTTTCAAAAATAATTGGAAGATTTCTGACAGAAACATTTTCTCTTAAAAGCTTTCCTAGCACTTTTTGTACTTCACCGACCGAAAGAGGGGCAGGTGTAACTTCGTCTGCTAAAATTGGATAGCTTTCCTTCAAATGATCAATCAGCTGCTTTGTTTCTTGTCTGCCTAAAAGCTCATGAGCATTATTTTTAATAATCTCCGTAATATGAGTGGATACGACAGATGGAGGATCGACAACCGTGTAGCCAAATATTTCTGCCTGCTCTTTTACCTCCTCGGTTATCCATTTCGCAGGCAATCCAAATGAAGGCTCAACAGTATCAATACCTTCAATCGAATCATCTTCTATACCAGGGCTCATAGCAAGATAGTGATCAAGGAGCAATTCTCCCTTTGCTGCTTCATTTCCCTTGATCTTCAGTCTATACTCATTTGGCTGCAGCTGTATATTATCCCTGATCCTTACCACGGGAATGACCAGTCCGAGTTCTATCGCCAGCTGCCTGCGGATCATTACAATCCGATCAAGGAGGTCTCCGCCCTGATTTGTATCAGCTAAAGGTATCAGCCCGTAGCCAAATTCAAATTCAATTGGATCGACATTCAGAAGATTGACCACACTTTCAGGACTCTTCAATTCTGCTGTTTCCTCTCCCTCTTCCAAATCTAACAGCTGTTCTTTATCATCATCAGGCATTCTGGAAAACATATAGCCTCCAAAAATGAATAAACCTGCAATAGGGAAGGTTAAAAGATTACTGATGGGTGTGAAAAGACCCAAAAGAAAAATCGTTCCCCCTGTAACGTAGAGCATCTTAGGATAGGCAAGCATTTGCCTTGTAATATCGCTGCCAAGATTCCCATCAGAGGCAGCACGGGTAACTACGATACCTGTAGCTGTCGAAATTAATAACGCTGGAATCTGGCTTACGATCCCGTCGCCAACTGTAAGAAGGGAATACCTGCTTGCCGCATCTGCTATGCTCAGCCCTTGCTGCATCATGCCTATCACTATACCAAAAATTAAATTGATTAGGACAATGATAATACCGGCAATGGCATCCCCTTTAACAAATTTACTGGCACCATCCATGGAGCCATAGAAGTCAGCTTCCCGGCTAACCTTTTCTCTGCGTTCTCTCGCCTCATGCTCTGAAATCATCCCTGCATTCAGGTCGGCATCAATGCTCATCTGCTTCCCTGGCATAGCATCAAGCGTAAATCTTGCAGCTACTTCAGATACCCTCTCAGAACCTTTGGTGATGACAATGAACTGAATAATAATCAAAATTAAGAATACAACCATCCCAACAATGATATTGCCGCCAACAACAAACGTCCCGAATGTATCGACAACTCCTCCAGCTTCTCCCTTTGATAGAATGGAACGAGTGGTCGATACATTCAATCCTAATCTGAACAGGGTCAAAAGGAGCAGGAGGGAGGGAAAGATGGAAAATTGAAGCGGTTCACTCATGTTCATCGATATTAAAAGTACTAGCAGCGCTAATGATATATTCATGATAATCAATATGCTCAATAGCCAGGATGGAAAAGGGATAATAAGCATGGCAACTATCAAAATAACACTAAAGACTACTGATAAATCTCTTCCTGACATTACGCTCTCCCCTTAACCTGTACATTAATCATTAATCCGGCCTATATTTTATTCTTGAGTCTGTATACATAAGCCAGAATTTCAGCGACCGCTTTAAAAAACTCCTCAGGAATCGCACTGCCTATGTCTGCCTGGCTGTAAAGAGCCCTGGCCAATGGCCTGTTCTCAATCGTCGCCACATCATTTTCTTTTGCAATTAATTTAATCTTTTGAGCAACATGGTCTGTACCTTTAGCCACAACATACGGGGCATCATTTTTGGTATCATCATATTTTAAAGCCACGGCAAAGTGAGTCGGATTTGTAATGACAACGTCAGCTTGAGGGACTTCCTGCATCATTCTCCTCATAGCCATCTCTCTCTGCCTCTGCTTAATTTTCGATTTTATCAGAGGATCGCCCTCAACATTTTTATACTCGTCTTTTATATCCTGTTTTGACATCCTGATGTTTTTTTCAAAATCGTACTTTTGATATAAATAATCCAGTATGGATAAGAATAAAAGTGCGGCAGAAGCGGTTAAGCCCATTTGGACAGTCAAGCTAGCCACCGTTTCCAAGGAAGCTCCAACCGGTTTCTGGGAAAGGAGAAGAATCTCTTCTTTCCTGAACCATAAAACTGCAAATGTTATAGCTCCAACGAATGATATTTTTAAAATCGATTTCAGCAGCTCAACAATGGCCCGAACCGAAAATATTCTTTTGAACCCTTTGATAGGATCAATTTTTTCCAGCTTAAACTGAATCGATTCAGTGGAAAACAAAAAGCCTACCTGCATATAATTTGCAGCCACCCCGGCAATGACCGCTGCGATCATAATAGGAGCCAAAAATAAGAAAAGCTCTTTCAAAATCGTTAAATAGATAGTCTGTACATTGCTTTGGGTCAGTTCCATATGCATAAATTCCTGAAAGGAATGAGTGAGCAGGAACATAATAATATTCTTCAAATAACCGCCGGTAAAGGTTAATATGAGAAACACTGCCAGAAGCACGATTGCGGTATTGACATCCTGGCTCTTCGCGACCTGCCCTTTTTTCCTGGAATCCTGCCGCTTCTTAGGTGTAGCCTTTTCCGTTTTTTCACCTGCAAAGAATTGCAGATCCAACTTTATATATGCAGTCATCATGGTCCTCCAATTATGTCCATAAGCCCTCTCATTGTTACAGCCATTGTACCGAAGAGCTGGGAAACGACAAGCATCAATATGCTCATAACAGATATCAGCACTACAAATCCTACACCGATTTTCAATGGAAGGCCCACCACGAAAACGTTAAGCTGGGGCACAGTCCTTGCCACAATGCCTAATGCGATATCGACAAGAAAAAGACTTCCCACCACAGGGGCTGATAATTGAAACGCAATGATAAACATGGAATTAAAGGAACGAATTAGATATTCTGCCATGCCGCTGCTCCCAAAAGGGATCCATCCGCTATCAAGCGGGATGACCCGATAGCTGTAAAAGACTCCGTCCAGCAGAAGATGATGGCCATTAACCATAAGCAGGAAGAACAGCGAAACTGTATATAAATATTGGCCAGTCAGCGGGCTTTGGGCTCCGGTTTGGGGATCAACAACATTGGCAATGGCAAAACCCATTTGAAAATCGATGAAACCTCCTGCAATCTGGATTGCTGAAAGCATCAAATATGCACAAAAGCCAACAGCTAAACCGACGAGCGCTTCTTTTATAGCTAATAAAAAAAATGCTTCATTTATTTCTATCAGGGGAGCATCTATCGTATAAAATATGGTCCAGGCAAGAAAGAATCCGAGTCCAATTTTATGGGAATTCGGTATCGATCGGTAAGAAAAAAGCGGCAGCAGCAGGAAAAATGACGTCACTCTGATAAAAACCAGGAGAAATACTGGGAATCCTTGAAGTATTTCTTGCATACAATCAGCCTACAAATCTCGTTAAATTCGAGAAAATTTCATTAGTATAAGAAAGTATATGACTGAGCATCCAGGGGCCAAAAAAGACAATCCCCAATAGGACCGCAACAATCTTTGGGACAAAAGCAAGCGTTTGTTCCTGGATTTGGGTTGTAGCTTGAAAAATACTGACAATTAATCCGACAGCCAAAGCTAAAATCAGCAATGGGCCTGATACCAAGAGTACACTCATGATGCCGCGCTCTGCTATTGATATAACTGTTTCGGGAGTCATTATTACACCTGCTTAAAAACTTTGTAGTAGAGATTTGACAACTAAGTACCATCCGTCAACAAGTACAAACAACAATATCTTAAATGGCAATGATATCATTACCGGCGGAAGCATCATCATACCCATGGACATTAGCACACTGGCAACCACCATATCAATGACCAAAAAAGGTATAAAAATCATAAAACCGATTTGAAAAGCAGTTTTGATTTCACTGATGGCAAATGCCGGAACCAAAGTTGTAAGCGGTATATCTTCGATGGACTCCGGCGTTTCTGCATTAGAGTATTCTAAAAATAATGCAAGGTCTTTCTGCCTTGTATGGACGCTCATGAATTCCTTGAATGGTACGGAAGCTTTGTCATAAGCCTCCTCCAGGGTGATTTCCTCATTAAATAATGGAGTTAACGCCTGTTCGTTCACTTGCTGAAATATTGGTGCCATAATAAAGAATGTCAGGAATAGTGATAAGCCTACCAGGACCTGATTGGGAGGCATTTGCTGGGTTGCAAGCGCAGTTCTGACAAAAGAAAGAACAATGATAATTCTTGTAAAACAAGTCATTAAAATTAGAATGCTTGGCGCCAGTGAAAGGACAGTCAAAAGCAGCAGTAACTTAACTGAAGTTGACACATTTTCAGGTGAACTTGTATTAAAAATCTCCATTACTTCATTCATTTTTATTCTGGCCCTTCTGAAGTTCTTTATATAAACTATTTCTTTCCTTCTTCATATCTTCCAGCTGGCTTTTGAGTTCAGATTTAAAGCTTTTTTGCACATTTATTTCCTTTTTAGCTTTCGTTCTTTTGATAACTCTTGTCACAATATCGCTTGGCTGGATCAGTTGTTCTGTTTTTCTGTTATATTCAGCAAGAATTTCCTCATACTCATCTTTTTCCTGGATTTCTTTCAGAAGCCTTATATCTTCTCCTACTCCCACAATCAAAAGCTGTTTTCCAACTTTGACCACTTGAATGCTTTTGTTTGAACCGAGGGAAGTACCGCCAAGATTTTCAACTATTTGAGAGGATTTCAGGCTTCTGGATTTAGAATTGATGAATTTAAGCATTAAATAGAGCAATGCGATTACAAATGCTGTCGCTGTGAGCATTTTAACGGTATCCCATACTCCGATGCCGACCTTTCCTGCTTCTGCTCCAGGAGTCTTTTCCCGGGAAGATTCCGGCTGAGAGCAGCTTTCAGGATTAGAAATACATTCGTTTACACTTTTATTCAGCTGCTCTGCAAAGGCTTTGGAATGAAAGCCTTGCAGAACGAATACAGCCATTAATAGCATTACTATTAGTTTATATTTATTTGACACTAATAAAGCACCCTCTATTTCTTTATCCCAGCGTTTTGTTGATAGCTTCCAAGACTCTGTCCGCCTGAAATGGCTTTACAATGAAGTCTTTAGCTCCTGCCTGAATCGCATCAATTACCATCGCCTGCTGACCCATGGCGGAACACATGATGACTTTAGCTCCAGGATTGATTTTTTTGATTTCCTTCAGTGCAGTGATGCCATCCATTTCTGGCATTGTAATATCCATCGTCACCAGGTCTGGCTGGCTTTCTTTATATTTTTCAACTGCCTGGGCACCATCAGCAGCTTCTCCCACAACTTCAAAACCATTTTTGGTAAGGATATCTTTAATCATCATTCTCATGAATGCTGCATCATCTACGATAAGGATTTTGTTCGCCATTTTTTACACAACCTCCAGCTTTTATCTTAATTTTTTTATTCTATCGCTCTGGCTTATAATGTCTGTAACTCTTACGCCAAAGTTCTCTTCTATAACTACAACCTCACCTTTTGCAATCAATCTGCTGTTAACCAGGATATCAACAGGCTCTCCTGCCAGCTTATCCAGTTCAACAATCGATCCTGCTGAAAGCTGAAGAATATCTTTTACAGAACGCTTGGTTCTTCCAAGTTCTACTGTGACTTGGAGCGGGATGTCCAGAAGCATATCAAGGTTCTTGGTCTCAGTTTCCTGCAGCTGGTGAGTTTCAAAATTTGAGAAAGCTGCGGGTTGAACCTGCGGCTGCTGGGTCCCCGGGTATGCTGCACCAAAGTGCTGAGGGCTGCTCGGCTGCTGAACTTGGGCCTGCTGCTCTGGCTGCCTGTATACATCCCGGTTCTCAGGCATTTGATGTCCCTGTAATGGGGAGGTGCTTTGCCCGTTATGCTGCATGCCTGAATTGCTGCCGGCTGCCGGTGCTTGTTCCTTTTTAAGCTCCACAGTCTCATCTTTTTGCATACTCTCTGGATTCATAAGCTCATGCACCAGGCTTTTCGCAAAGTTGAGCGGAAGCACCTGCATGATATTAGAATCTATTAAATCCCCGATACGCAGCCGGAAAGAGATCTTTACAATCATATCATCATCCGGGATTCTATCGGTTCCTTCACCCGCTTCAACATTCAGGATATCTATTGAAGGAGGCGAAATATCAACTTTCTTGCTGAAAATCGTAGACATTGAGGTTGCAGCTGAACCCATCATTTGATTCATCGCTTCCTGTACTGCACTAAGCTGGATTTCCCCTAATAAGTCGGCTGGATCTTTACCGCTGCCTCCAAGCATCAAGTCTGCTATTATAGCCGCGTCTTCCTGTTTAATAACCAGAAGATTGCTGCCTGAAAAGCCTTCCGTGTAGCTGACCTGTATGGCAACATAAGGATGTGGAAATTCATCCTTAAGTGATGTCACATCCAGCACAGTGACCGCTGGTGTAGTAATATCCACCTTTTGGCTCAGAAGTGTGGAAAGCGCAGTGGCTGAACTGCCAAATGAAATATTCCCTATTTCTCCCAGCGCGTCCTGCTCCATGCCAGTCAAATAGTCCTCAACGTTAAAAACAGTATCGGAACTATCATCGTCAGTCCCTTTTAACAGGGCATCTATTTCATCTTGTGAAAGCATGTCATCACTCATCATTGCTGTCTCCCCCCTTAAATGTATCAAGTATCTGAATGGCTAATTTCTTATTTACTTTACCAGGCTGGCCATAAAATTTAGGAATATCCCCGATTTTAATCCGCAATGGTGCATCAATTGCCTGGTTGAGCTCAATAACATCCCCGCCATCCAGCATCAGGAAATCCTGAACTGTTATTTCTGAAATGCCCAGCTCAACAGATAGCGGCAGCTCAGCTTTTTCCAGGTTCTTCTCCAGACGGTTCAGCTCTTCCGGCTCTCTTTCTTTCTTCTCTGTCTGCATCCAATAATGGACTGAGAGCTTAGGAATGATCGGTTCCAGCACTACATGCGGTATACAAATATTGATCATCCCGCTTGTTTCGCCAATTGTAGTATTCAAGGAAATGACGACTACTGTTTCATTTGGAGAAACCATCTGAAGGAATTGAGGGTTAACCTCGAACTCTGCTAAAATCGGATCTATTTCCGTTATGTTGAGCCATGCCTCCCTGAGGCTTTCAAAGGCCCTCTCGAAAGTATTGGACATGATTTTAGTTTCAATTTCAGTGAGCGTATCCACCTTATTAAGGCTGGATCCCTTCCCGCCCATCAACCGGTCCATGACAGCATAAGCTATATTGGGATTCACTTCAATGATCATTCTTCCATCAAGAGGAGGAACTTCCAATACATTCAGAATCGTCATTTTTGGTATCGATCTGATAAACTCTTCATATGGAATCTGATCTGCCGAAGCGACCGATATTTGTACATGTGTTCTCAGTTGAGCAGAGAAAAAGGTCGTTAAAAGCCTTGAAAAATTTTCATGGATCCTTGTCAGGCTTCGGATCTGATCTTTGGAGAATCTCAGTGCCCTCTTAAAATCATAAACTTTCACTTTTTTCTCGAATTGCTCTTTTTTGAGTTCATCTGCATCCATCTCGCCAGTATTTATTGCTGAGAGCAATGCATCAATTTCATTTTGAGATAATACCTCTCCCGCCAAAAAACCTCACCTCCTACTCATTAATCCAAGCTTTTCTGTTATTGGAGGAGAGACTCAGTAATATACACCTTCTCTACTTTACCTTCCTGCATTAATGAATTAATTTTTGTTTTTAAATCGTCCTGCAGACTCTGCTTCCCTTCCTTGCCCTGGAGTTCATCTGCATTTTTTTCTGACAGCTCTTCGATAATGATATTCTTTACCTGAAAATCCCGTTTTTCGAGCTCTTCCTTAGCTTTCTTATTGTCAGTCTGTACCTTGAAAGAAATGCGAATCAAATCATCGCTCGCCAGATTGGTGGTTATTTCCGTTATATCGACAGAGGCTTCCAGTACTTCTTCAATAGAAGGTTCCTTATCCTTCTCCTCGCCCGTAAACTTCATGACAACAACCAGGGCTACTGCCCCGACAAGGGTTATCGCAATTAATATGATCAGCATAATCATTACCAGTTTATTATTTTTCATCTTCTTCCTCGCAATCCCTGCCCAAAAGACTTACAGATTGATAGAAGGCTTTTGACAGCCTGCCTACCTCAGCTTCCGTTTCCTTGACAACATATTTCCTTCCATTTGTAAGGGTAATGGTTGTATCTGGAAAGGATTCAATTACTTCAATAAATAATGCATTGATGGTAAATGGCTTTCCGTTTAATCTAGTTAATTTAATCAAATTTAGAGGGTTAAAGAAAATTGATCTTTAACCCTTATCCCCCTTTAGCTTAACGTTTTAAATTTACAAGCTCCTGGAGTATTTCATCGGAAGTTGTAATAATTTTCGTGTTGGCCTGGAATCCTCTTTGCGCTACGATCATTTCAGTGAATTCTTCTGAAAGGTCAACATTGGACATTTCAAGGAAACCTGATTCTGTTGTGCCGATTCCGTCCTTGCCTGCAAAGTTCAGTATAGGAGTTCCAGAGTTGTTTGTCTGACGGAACATATTGTTTCCGATTTTCTCCAAACCGCCTGCATTAGGAAATTTTGCGAGCACTAGCTGTCCTGCCCATTTCAGTTCTCCATCTTTGTCAACAAAAGTCACAGAACCATCTTTACCAATGCTCATGCTTTTTGCATCAGTAGGGATTGTGATAGGCCCATATTGGGGAGTTGCACTGCCACCTGTATACTGTGGCGGCTGGTTAGTATTGTCAATTGTACCATTCATTTGATCTGGTTCCGGATAAGCTACTTGAGTTGGGTCAGCCTGACCGGCAGCAGCTGAAAATCCGACAGCATAAAGACCATCGCTGTTAACTAGACTTCCATTTTCGTCCATATAAAAATTCCCAGCCCTTGTAAAGCTAATATTATTGAAACCGGCAGCCGCATCAGCATTCCCCACCTGGAAAAATCCGTCTCCTGAAACCGCCAAGTCAAGCACCCTGTTGGTAGTCTGGAGGCTTCCGCCTTCATGCATGGTATCTATGGCTGCCATTTGAGCGCCTAGTCCTACCTGTTTAGCATTTACACCGCCTCTTGCAGCAGTCGGGCCGCTGGCACCGGAAATAGTCTGGCTCATCATATCCTTGAAGATGACCCTTCCTTTTTTAAACCCGTAAGTATTTACATTGGCAATATTGTTTCCTATAACATCCAGCTTGGTTTGAAAATTCTTCATACCGCTTATACCTGAATACATTGAACGCAACATAGTTGATTGCTCCCTTCTTATTGGCTGCTTCGATCATTCCGCAGCCTCAGCCTCCATTTAAGGTCCAGCTGAAAATTATTAGTCAATAATAATGGTTCCATTTATATTCGTGAAAATCTGATCAGCAGCTTCTTTTCTTTTCATAGCAGTGATAACTGTATTATTCTTCGCGCTTACAATCAGGGCCGCATCCTTTAACAAAACCAGGGATTCACTTACGCCCTTGCTTTTTGCTTCCTGCACCTTGCCTTCAATCTTCTGCCACACGCCTTTATCAATGACAATGCCTCTTTGGGTTATCCGTTCTTGTGCATGTTTACTGATCGACAGCTGTTTCCCGGAACCTAACGCGTTATGGAGATGCTGCGAAAAGCTGTTCTTATTGAATGGAACGGCGCTTTTTTTTCCGGCTATCTCATTTATTGTGGAAAGATGTGATTGAAGCGGCCGGAAGATCGGCTTATCCATCCACTCACTTCCCTTGTCTACTCGATTCTGGAAATTTGTTTAGCTGCAATGGAAGCATCGTTGTCAAGATGGAACATTGTCTTTCCATCTTTAAATGAAACAGCTTTTACGACAGCTGCAGCTTCATTGCCCGCATCGTCCAGATAATTGACTGTTTTACCGATCAGCATGCTGGATTCAAGCATACTATTCGTCCTTGAGGAGGAATTCACCTCGGAAATATTAGCCGGCTCCAGTGTGCTGCCGTCTTCCATTACAAACACAACACTGTTATTTACAAACTTAACTGAGTCTATTACACCAGTACCTGTCTGAACGGCATCTTCTGAAGTTGGATCTTGTGTTTCATCCAGCTTGTGCCATGTAACTTCCTTGCCTACAAATTGGCTGTATGAAACTATAGTATTCTGTTCTTGCATCTGAACAAATTTATCCATTGATTTGCTCATATTGGTCATTTGCTCCAATGAGGAAAAAGTAGCCATTTGGGCAATAAAATCTTTGTCCTGAAGAGGATTTGTCGGATCCTGATTCTGAAGCTGAACCATTAGGATTTTTAAAAAGTCATCTTTGCCTAAAATATCATTTCCCGTCTTCCTCTCCGGTTTTTGGTAGTTTGCCAGCATCAGAGAAGGATCGATTGTATTTGCCATTTCATCACCTATACCTCAGTATTTAATAACACTTCCTCTAAAGCATCATTAAAATTCTCGTTTTGTTCTTTTGCTTCTGACTCCTTTTGGTGCTGCCTGTTTTGCTGGCTGCCGCTGCCCTCACGGTTATACGCTCTTTCTCCGTTGCCTGTCTGCAGGGCTATCTCAATTTTGTCCACCTGTATATTCTGTGAACCTAGAGCATGCTTTAAAGAAGCAGTTTGCGATTCAAGCAGGTCTTTAGCACTTCCTGTAGACGTAAGGATCTTTGCCATCACTGTAGAGTCCTTTTGTATCAGCTCAATCCGGATAGATCCCAGGTGTTCAGGATACAATTTCAGGAATAGCTTTTGAATTCCTCCTGATCTGGTAAACTGGCTTTTTGATAATATGCTTTCAAATTGCTGGATCAAGTCGTCAGCAGATACCTGCTTTCCTTGCTTTTCCAGCATTAATGAGAGCTGTTCAGGTTTTGTCATCTGGTTCAGCTGAAAGAAAGGCAATCCTGCATTTACTTCTTTCACTTGAACATTTGATTGGCCGGATCCAGAGGATTCTGTGGAATTTATTTTCAGATTAGCGTTTAATTCTCTGGAAACCTGGGTAAAAAGGTTTTGCACATAAGTATTTCTTCCCTGATTGTTTGCTGGAACAATCAGCTGCTGGGCTACTGGCACCATTTCTTTTAGCATACTGTTCAGCTTTGATTCAAGAGGAAAATCCCCTTTCGCTTGTGCTACCAAATCATATGCCTTTAGAAATTTCAGGGCATTTGAAAGATCACCCGCCTCAAGTTTGTTGAAAATTTTCTCAGGTTTGCTCTGAAGCAATAAACTCAATGAACTGAGCAGGCTTGAAATAACGTTTTCGCCAGAATCACTTACAGAAGATTCTTCAGCCTCTACCGCTTCTGTTTGCTTAAGTCCTTTTTCAGCTATATCTGCCTGAGTTTTTTTAACAATAGACTGAAAGTCTTCATTCATTTCTGCCAGCAGCGATTGAAGTTTGCCAGCCAAATCTTTTAGCTGGCTATCATCAAGGTTCAGGATATCCAGGATTAATGCAAAATCTTCTTCATTCCCATCCATAATTCTGTCCAAAATAGAAACTCCATCTTCCAGTTCGATTACGTCTTCAGCTGAGAGCAATCGGCTGAGTGATTCCGTTTCAGCCTGGGACAGAAATAAACTTGCAGGATCCTTGGTTTTTATGCTTTCTCCAGGCAATGCCCCGTTCAAGCTTGCTTCCATTAACCCCTTAAACAGATTATTTTCAGCAGCCGCTCCCTTTGGCTCTCCCAATAAAGCAGCAAGAGCCCCTAATCGTTCAATCTGCACATTTTCACCTCCTTTAATTCTGTCCGCCTGAGGCGGCTCCTTCAGTTTCATTGGTTAAAAGTTCAGTATATCTGGCAGCATTCTCCGGTTCTAGATTTTCCATGATGGAAGCGAGTGTATCTGGCTTCATACTGGACATGATTTTCAATGCTTCTGAATCATTTAAATTTTCGATGATAGGGGCTGCTTTTTTAGCTGACATCTGCTCATAGGTTGCAATGATCTCTTTAAAAGCCTTTTTATTTTCCTCCTGAATGGCCAGGAGCTCGTCAATCTGCTGCTGAAGCTGCTCTTTCTCTGCCGCCGACTGGCTGATTTCATCTTCTTTTGACTGCATTTGCTTTTCAAGCTGTTCTAACTTTGCCTCTCTATCTTGTATGCCAGCCTGAAGATCGACTATTTTTGCTTCGGTTTCCTCCGGAGTAGCAGTTTCTTCCGCTTCAAAGTAGGAAGAAACAAATGGTATTTTCCCGCTGATTTCTTTAGCCGAATCAAATACGTTTATGCCTGAAACGGTTAAAATGATTAATGTTAATGCAACTGCAAAGAGAATCGGTATAAAAATGATAATTATAAACGTTTGGAATTTGCTTCCCTTTTTCTCCTCTTTGTCTTCCAAAGTTTTTGCCATGTCAGCCACTACCTCTCTCGATTCATATATGATTGAATTGAGATATCATCCATTAACCTGCTTTCTGTAAGCTTCATATCTTCAATAAAGGAATATAAATCTTTTTCTTTTATTTTTTCATATTTCTTCACTTCTATATTTTTCTCTACCAGTCTTTCCTGGTGATATACCATATGCGTCCTCGTGTTTATAACCATTTTTTGATAGTGATCTATAGTCTTTTCCAGGTTATTGATAAAAAATTGATGGTGCCTTATTTCCTGTACAGGGAGGCCATTCAACAGTCTTTCATTCTGGTAGCCTTCTAAATCCTCTTTTTTCTTTAACAGTTCGAATAAAGCTTCTGCCGCTTCTTCAAACCGTTTCACAGACTGGTTATAAACATCCAATGCTTCTTCTTTTTCTCTATTTTTTACGGAGAGAATTTTGTCAAAACGGAAATTATAAGTCATATCCATCACCATTGCCCATTAATTGATGCAGTTGCCGGATGCTTTGCTCCATGGAAACTGGCTCGTGCGTACCTTGCTTAAAGAAAGAGAGAATTTGCGGGTATAAATTGATAGCTTCGTCTATTTCTCTTGATGTACCCTTTTTGTAAGCACCAATGTTGATCAAATCCTCGGAGTTGATATATGTGCTTAATTTGGCCCTTAATTGTTCCGCAGACTGGGTATGCTGGTGTGATACAATCCCATTCATGACGCGGCTTACACTTTTTAGAATATTGACTGCTGGATACTGTCCTTTGTTGGCAAGGTTCCGATCCAGTACAAAGTGGCCGTCGAGGATGCCCCGCACAGTATCGGCAATAGGTTCATTCATATCATCGCCATCAACCAGTACTGTATATAAGGCGGTAATGGATCCTTTTTTATTAGTGCCTGTCCTCTCCAAAAGCTTAGGCAGGATTGAGAATACAGATGGAGTGTATCCTTTTGTTGTTGGCGGCTCTCCAATTGCAAGGCCGACTTCTCTCTGGGCCATCGCAACCCTTGTAACCGAATCCATCATCAGCATTACATTCAGGCCTTTATCTCTAAAGTACTCTGCTATTGCAGTGGCAGTATATGCTCCTTTAATTCTCATTAATGCGGGCTGATCAGACGTTGCTACGACCACTATCGATTTCTTTAAACCCTCAGGGCCTAAATCCTTTTCTATAAATTCCCTTACTTCACGGCCCCGCTCACCAATCAGAGCAATAACATTCAGGTCAGCAGTTGTGTTTCTCGCTGCCATTCCCAATAAAGTACTTTTCCCAACGCCGCTTCCAGCAAAGATACCGACCCTCTGGCCTTTCCCAACGGTCAGCAAACTATCAATCATCCTTACACCAACCTCTATGGGTTCTGTAATTGGCGGTCTCTCAAGCGGGTTGGGAGGCTCCTGCTCTGTTTGTACATTAGAAAGTCCCTTTGGCAGCGGAGATCCATCCAGCGGAAGCCCCAATGCGTCTATCACACTTCCAACCAAACCGGCCCCCACTTTAACTTCCAATGGCTTGAGTGTAGCCTCCACGAGGCTTCCAGGTGAAATTTCCGTGATGGACGTAAAGGGCATGAGGATTATGTTTTCTTCTTTAAACCCTACAACTTCTGCTTTTATTATTTTGTTTCCACGGCTGCTGGCGTGTATATAGCAGACATCTCCGATAGAGCTTTCAGGCCCTTGCGATTCGATCATTAAACCTATAACCCTTTTGACTTTTCCATATCTCTTAAACGTACTGATTTCATTTATGCGATCTATGAGATCTGCTGCCTTCATCTATTCACGCTCCAGCATCTCAACCAATTTTATTTTAAGCTCTTCCAGCTGGCTCGTTACACCAGCGTCAATCCTTCCAGAAGGCGTTTCTAAAATACAGCCGTCCGCCTTCACTTCCGTATTAGGATAAATGTGCAGCGAGGTTTCCCGCGGAAAGACAGCTTCCAGTTCTTGTTTGCTTTCGAGAAGCAACTGATACTGATCCGGATGCACCAGCAAATTAACGCGTTCCGCTTCTCTTGCTTCATACAAAGAGTTTTTTATAAAGGAGATAAACAAATCCTGATTTTCTTCAAGTGATTTCCCTACTACCTTTTCAGCCGCCTTTAATGCAAGCCTGAGAATTACTTCTTCCGCCGACTCTATATATGATAAATAATCCGTTTTTGCCGCATCGATTATTTTCTCTGCATCCAGGATCTTATCTGTATACTCCTTAAATCCTGCTTTGTGCCCTTCTTCTCTTCCATAGTTGAATCCTTCTTCTGAGGCTTTCATAAAAGCCTGCTGCCTTTCATTTTCAAAGGCTGCTTTTTCATCATAGACAGCAGATAAAATTTCTTCAGACTGTCTTTTTGCTTTTTCTACAATGTTCTCAGCCTCAGCCTGGGCATCATTTATTATTTTTAAATAGTCCTTACTGTTTTCCGCTGGTGATTCTGCTTCATTTTTATTGGCTGTAATTCCCGTTATACTCTTAATGGAAATTACCTTCTGATCCGATACTTCCGGTTCAGCCCTGAATGATTTTATTAGCCTAGACAATGATGTCATCCCCTCCGCCGCGGGCAACCACTATTTCTCCGGTCTCTTCCAGGCGGCGGATGATAGCCACTATTCTTGATTGGGCTTCCTCAACATCCCGAAGCCTGACAGGTCCCATGAATTCCATTTCTTCCTTAAACGTTTCTACCATACGTGTCGACATATTTTTGAAGACAATATCTTTAACGTCATCACTGGAAACTTTCAAAGCAAGCATCAGGTCTTCACTTTCACAATCACGAATAACTCTTTGAATGGCACGGCTGTCCAGGGTAACAATATCTTCGAATACAAACATTCTTTTCTTAATTTCTTCTGCCAATTCAGGATCCTGGATTTCAAGCGCATCCAGAATTGTTCTCTCCGTTGCTCTGTCAACACCATTCAGCACATCTACGACAGCTTCTATTCCGCCAGTCTGGGTATAATCCTGCGTAACAGTGGCTGAGAGCTTCCTTTCCAGAATTTGCTCAACTTCATTGATAATTTCCGGTGAGGTGCTGTCCATTACAGCAATCCTTCTCGCTATATCAGCCTGCATTTCCTGCGGCAGCTCTGATAATATCTGTCCTGCCTGGGCAGAGTCCAGATAAGAAAGGATAAGTGAAATGGTTTGCGGGTGTTCGTTCTGAATAAAGTTCAGAATCTGGGCAGGATCTGCCTTTCTTGCAAAATCAAACGGCCGCACCTGAAGGGAGGAAGTAAGCCGGTTAATGATTATAGAGGCTTGATCCTGTCCCAGTGCTTTTTCAAGTACCGTTTTTGCATATCCAATCCCCCCTTGGGAGATATAATCCTGAGCAAGTGCTATATTGTGAAACTCTTCCAATATACTCTCTTTTGACTGAGATTCCACTGTCCTTACCCCTGAAATTTCTAGCGTCAGCTTTTCTACTTCTTCCTCACTAAGGTGTTTATAAACGGAAGCAGCAACATCCGGACCTAGCGAGATTAGAAGTATTGCAGCTTTTTGCTTACCAGTGAGTTCTTTTTGGTTTTTTGCCACTTCTCTTCCTCCTAATCCTCAGCTATCCATGATCTTAAAAGTTTGGCGAAATCTTCCGGTTTTTCTCTTGCCATTTTTTCAAGCTGCTTGCGGCGCATGCTTCCTTCAGTTTCTTGTTCCTCATTAACGTCAGGAACCGTGATAGGGTCGTATACTTCTTCAATATCTTCAATAGCATCAGATTTTTTCCTTGAGCGGATAAATAAAATGACCAAAATGATTATGATAATCAGAAGTGCCGCACCTATTGCGTATATCCACCAAGGGATGGATGCTTCAGGAGATTCCGCAAATTCAACTTTTCCATTAAATGGCTGAACAGATACCATTATCTTGTTCTGTAATTCTTCATCGGTCAATTCGTTTTCCATCGTGTCTTTATTAATCGTAGTTCTGACAATTGAACCGAGCATCTGGGTAATATCGTCGACCCGATCCTGCGGCAGGGAGGTTGGATCATCTGCTTCTGGCGGCTCAACCATAACCTGGATTCCAAGATCCCGCACTTTGTATGGACTTTCTATTATTTCTTTTCGGATTTTATTTACTTCATTATTGATCGTTTCTTCTATTCTTTCATAATCGCCATTAGAACCTTCTGCACCTTCAGGGTAATTTGCTACTTCATTTTCCCCTGCTCCGGCAACTCCAGCTGCGGCTGCGCCATTTCCAGTGAAAGTTTCAGTGATTTTTTTAGCGCTCACTGCAATTCCTTCCATATTTTCTTCATCCACAGGCTGAACGAGGTTTTCTTCTCTGTTTTCCTGGGTAAAGTCAATATCGGCGGTAACAGAAACAGCAACCTTTTCTTGCCCCATCAGTGTCCCAAGCATACTTTGTACCTGCCGCTGTACATCTCGTTCAATTTGCTTTTTAATTTCATGCTGAGCAGCAAAGGTTGATCCTGATGTATCATTCCCGCCATCTTTCAGATCGAAATATTCAAAGAACTGATTGGTGATGACGATATTCTCAGTAGGAAGATTAGGAACACTTTTAGATACAAGATGATATAAGGCCTTTATTTGTGATTCCTCAAACTGGTATCCTGGTTTTGTGTTCAGCACTATTGATGCAGAAGCTGTTTCAGTTTGGTCTGCGATAAAAATGCCTTTTTCGGGAAGGTTAACCATTACTTTTGCATCATTTATGCCATCTATGCCTTTTATAAGGTTCGAGAGCTCTGATTGCATGGCATCAAGCTTTAAAACATTAAATTCATTTTCTGTCATCCCAATTCCGGCATTCTGGCTGAAAAATGAGTAATCAATACTCCCTGATTTAGGTATCCCTTCAGCTGCAAGTTCAACTTTCAGGGTATCGACCATTTCTTCAGGAACATTGATTGTTGTCCCTCCATCCGAGATTTCGGAGGAGATGCCTCTTCCATCCAGATTCTCTTTAATTGCTCCGGTTTCGGATGGTGATAAATTGCTGTATAGCGGAACCATCGTTGTTCTGGATGCTAATAGAACTCCTGCTGCAATAAGACCAAATAACAATAAGATAGACCCCAGCAAAAGAGTTTTTTGTTTTTTTGACCGGCTCTGCCAGTATTCTTTTATAGGATTTAAGTATTTTTGAAACGACTCTTTCATTACAATCCCCCGGTTAGTCTGTTTATTTCGGCAGGATTAATCCGCTAACTTCCATTCTTAGTAGCTTTTTAATCTCTTATTGTTAACACCCTTATACTTGCATTCTCATTGTTTCTTGATAAGCTTCGATCACTTTATTTCTTACTTCCATTGCAGCCTGCATTGTAATGCTTGCCTTTTGCGAAGTGATCATAACGTCATGAAGCTCAACCTTTTCACCTTTTGCCAGCTTTTGTGTCATCAGGTCAGACTCTTGCTGGGCACTATTGACTTCATTGATGGAAGCTTTTAAGAAATTCGCAAAACTTTTTTGTGAATCTGCTGGAGTTGTTAGAGCAGTTTCTTTGATGCCGCCCTGCTGAAAAATATTGCTTACTGGCTGAAAACTAATTCCGTTCATTTATTCCGCCCCTTATTTACCAATTTCCAATGCCTTCATCAGCATTGATTTAGAAGCATTCAAAACTGTGACGTTTGCTTCATAAGATCTAGTAGAACTAACCAGGTCCACCATTTCTTTCAAAGGATCTACATTCGGCAACTGTACATAGCCCTCTTCATTTGCATCTGGATGTTCCGGGTCATAAACCATTTTAAATGGAGTTTCATCCTCGATAATCCTTGATACCTTAACTCCGCTCCCTGTACTGCCGGCTGACCGATTATTGACTGCCGTCTGAAACATCGAGGAGAATGTCTGGCCCTGCTGCTGCATCACGACTTCCTTCCGGCGGTAGGGCTGCCATTGCCCATCTACTATCTTCCCGCGGGTTGAATCAGCATTTGCCATATTGGATGCAATAACATCCATTCTAAGTCTTTGTGCAGTCAATGCTGAAGCAGTTACATTCATGCTATGGAACATCCCCATATCTATTTGCCTCCTCTAATAACATTTTGTAAGCTTGAGAATTTTCCGTTTAGCCTTTCGACAATAGCATTGTAATAGATTTGGTTTTCTGCAAGTTCTGTCATTTCTTTATCCAGGTCTACATTATTCCCATTATGATTAAAGGATGTTGCCATTTGTCTGATCTGAATGCCGTTTTGGCCTTCTCCAGTTAAATCGAAGTGCCTGTAATCTGTTTTTTTCGTGGCAATCTTCCCTAACTCGTTATCTAGCTCAGCTTTAAAACTTACATTTTTCGCCTTGTAGTTTGGAGTATCTACATTCGCAATATTTTGCGATATAGCTTTCTGCTTAACAGCAGAATAATTTACTGCACTTTCTAGTGTACCGATCGTACCCGAAAACAAACTCAAAATTCTCAACTCCCCGACATACATTTGATTCTATTGTTAAAAAATGTTGATTTTTGATGAATCTGGACGTTTTTTATAATCTAATCACTATTGTAATGAATTTGAAATAATATGTCTATGTACTTAAAGAAAAATTAATACTACATTTGTCCTATTTTAATTAAAGGTATATGAGATGATGAAATTCCCTATTTAATGCTAATAAATAATTGAACCACTAAAAAAATTATGTATACAATCCACCAACCCTCTTTTAACTAGGTTATTTTTCCCATCCCTTTTTACACAATAAAAAACACACAAAGAAAAATATACGGTAATAATTTTGGTTTGTAAATGGAATTTCTGCTAATTTCTTGTTAGTTCTTGTATTTTCTTGTAAAAAAATAGACACATTTGAAATACCTCCGTAAGAACCCGCTTAAACGCTTTTATCATAACTGAGCACAGGTGGTGATCATTTCCCCCATCCTGCGGCCTTTTTTCTTTCCCTTTCTTAGTAGTCCCAAAAAAAAAGAACCCGCACGTGTGCGGATTCTTTTAGTTTAGCTTGTTTTCAGTTTTTCCAGTTCAACGAGGAATTTATCGTTCAGGACTTTAATATATGTTCCCTTCATGCCAAGTGAACGCGATTCAATAACTCCTGCACTTTCCAGCTTTCTTAATGCGTTTACGATGACAGACCGCGTAATTCCGACTCTGTCGGCAATTTTTGAAGCAACAAGCAGGCCTTCTTTGCCGTTAAGCTCTTCAAAGATATGCTCGATCGCTTCCAGCTCGCTGTATGAAAGGGAGCTGATAGCCATTTGTACAACAGCCTTGCTGCGTGCCTCTTCTTCGATCTCCTCCGCTTTTTCACGCAGGATTTCCATACCGACAACTGTCGCACCGTATTCGCCAAGAATCAGATCATCGTCATGGAACTGCTCCTGAAGCCTTGCCAGGATCAGCGTACCTAGGCGCTCTCCGCCCCCGATGATTGGTACGATCGTTGTCAGACCGTTCTTGAACAGCTCCTTGTTTTCAACAGGGAATGCAGTATAATCGCTTTCTACATCAAGATTTGAAGACGTTTCCTGGATGTTGAACAGGCTCTTGGTGTATTCTTCAGGGAATTGACGGTCTTCAAGCATTTTTTTCATGCGCTCATTTTCGATCTGCTGGTTTACTGCAAAGCCAAGCAGCTTTCCGCGGCGGCTTACCACAAAGATATTCGCTTCGATCACTTCACTAAGCGTCTCGGACATTTCTTTGAAGTTTACCGGTTTTCCGGCAGCTTTCTGCAGCATTGCATTAATTTTTCTTGTTTTCGTTAATAAATCCATTGTTCTTCCTCCTATTGGCTGTGACACACTGCTTATTAAATGATACAACCTGTGTTCATCCCTAAGTGGCATTGGTACGTATGTGTTTGTTGTACCCTAACACCTTTTTGTTAAAACTATAAGATAAACTGGCTCAAGTCTTTATTGCGGGAGATGGCACCAAGTTTCTCCTCAACATATTGAGGGGTGATGGTCACCTTGCCCATTGAAATTTCCGGTGCTTCGAAAGACAGATCCTCAAGCAGCTTCTCAAGGATTGTATGAAGTCTTCTTGCGCCGATGTTGTCTGTATTCTGATTAACCTCGTATGCCACTTCAGCGATTCTACGAATAGCATCGTCAGAAAATTCAATTTGTATACCTTCTGTTTCCAATAATGCAGTATATTGTTTTGTCAGGGCATTATCAGGCTCAACCAGGATTTTATAAAAATCTTCTACTGTCAGCTTTGTGAGCTCTACCCGGATCGGGAACCTTCCCTGAAGCTCCGGGATCAAGTCAGACGGCTTGGCGATATGGAATGCCCCTGCTGCCATGAAAAGGACATGATCTGTTTTGACAGAGCCGTATTTCGTAACGACCGTTGAGCCTTCAACAATAGGAAGGATATCACGCTGTACGCCTTCCCTTGATACATCGGCATTTGATCCCCCGCTTGATTTGCTGGCGATCTTATCAATTTCGTCAATGAAAATGATGCCGCTCTGCTCTGCCCTGAAGACAGCCTCCTGGGTCACTTCATCCATATCGATAAGCTTCTGGGCTTCTTCATTTGAAAGGACTTTACGCGCTTCCCGGACAGTCAGCTTGCGCTTCTTCCTTTTCTTTGGCATAAGTCCGCTCAGCGCATCCTGCATATTCATGCCCATCTGCTCCATCCCGGAGCCTTGAAGCATATCAAACATGGACGGCTGCTGCTCTTCTACCTCGACGGTAATCAATTCATTTTCAAGCTCGCCCATAGCGAGTTTTTCCCTGGCGATCTTCCGTTTTTCTGTAAGGCTGTAATCCTCCGCTGGTTCATTTTCCTGATCCTGCTGGCCGCCTCCGCCGCCAAACAGCATTTCCAGCGGATTTTTGTAGGAAGCAGCTTTTTTGCCTGAAGGGACGAGCATATCTACAATACGGCGGTTCGCATTCTCTTCTGCCCTCTCTTTCACGCTTTGCATTTTTTCTTCCTTCACAAGGCGGACCGATGTCTCCACCAGATCACGCACCATTGACTCTACATCACGGCCGACATAGCCGACCTCTGTAAATTTCGTGGCTTCGACCTTTACAAACGGAGCACCGACAAGCTTAGCCATCCTGCGGGCAATTTCCGTCTTCCCTACACCGGTGGGGCCGATCATAAGGATATTTTTCGGGCTGATTTCATCGCGGATAGCTTCCTCGAGCAGGCCGCGGCGGTAGCGGTTCCTTAAAGCAACTGCCACTGCTTTCTTTGCATCTTTCTGTCCAATGATATATTGGTCAAGCCGTTCAACAATTTGTCTGGGTGTTAAATTAGTACTTAAGCTCATATTCAGCACTCCTTTTTATTAGCCGGCCAAGACAATCAAGCCTGTGGCGTCAGCCTCAAATTTCAGGCGCCTGTCCCGCGGACTGAATATCCGCTGCAGGAGAGCAGCCTTCTACAGCTCTTCCACTATTATATTTTCGTTCGTATATACACAGATTTCAGCTGCCACCTCAAGCGATGACCTGGCGATTTCCTTTGCTGTCAGGTGTTCCCCCGCATATTTTTTCAGGGACCTTCCAGCAGCCAGCGCATAATTGCCGCCTGAACCGATTGCCAATATCCCGTCATCAGGTTCAATCACTTCCCCTGTACCGGAAATGAGAAGAAGATCGGATTCGTTCATGACGATAAGCATGGCTTCAAGCTTTCTCAGGACCTTATCGCTTCTCCACTCTTTCGCAAGCTCAACGGCCGCCCTCTGCAGGTTGCCATTATACTCCTCAAGCCTGCTTTCAAACAACTCGAACAGGGTGAATGCATCCGCAACCGATCCTGCGAAGCCTGCGATCACTTTTCCGTTGAACAATTTCCTGACTTTTCTTGCTGTATGCTTCATGACGACGGCATTTCCGAATGTGACCTGGCCATCCCCTGCCATGGCGCACTTCCCGTTATGCTGTACGGCAAAAATAGTTGTAGCATGAAATTGAGACATTGATTATTCCTCCTTTTGGAGCTTATGCCCGCGGGTGGGTGTTCAAATAGGTCTTGCGCAAATATTCATTTGTAACATGTGTATATACCTGGGTGGATGAAAGGAAGGCATGCCCCAGGAGCTCCTGTACAGTCCTCATATCAGCACCGTTTGACAAAAGGTGCGTAGCAAAGGAGTGCCGAAGCATGTGCGGGTGAATAGTGCCTTCCAAAGAAGATTTCTGGATCATTTTATTTAATATTTCCCGGATGCCCCTCGGTGTCAGGGGACCGCCCCGGAAATTGACAAATAGTCTGTCGTGGCTTTCCCTGCCTGTTAAAAGTTCTTTCCTGCCTTCAGTTATGTATAGCTCCAGAGCATCCTGCGCGAAGCTTCCGAAAGGGATATATCTGTCCTTCTGCCCCTTCCCGTGCACAAGCACAGTCGATAAAGCCATATCGATGTCCTTCAGGCAGATCTGGCTGCATTCACTGACTCGCATGCCTGTGGCATACAGCAGTTCCAGGAGAGCCTTATTCCTTTTGCCAAGGGGGCTATCTGTTTCACAGCTTTCAAAAAGGCAGTTCAGCTCTTCTTCATAAAAAAATTCAGGCAGCCTTTTTTCCAGCTTCGGGAGCGAAACGGCAGAAAAAGGATTGTCATTTGCCAGTTTCTCTCTTGCCAGAAACCTATAGAAGCTCCTGAGACTGGATATTTTGCGGGCTGCCGATTTCCTGGAAAGCTTTTGGTCGTATAACTTGGTCAAATAAAGCCTGACATCAAAATATTCAACATCATTAACTGATTGAATGGCTTGTTCAGACATGAACAAGAAAAATTCTTTAATATCATGCTGGTAGTGTTCAATAGTATATTGTGAATAATTTCTTTCTATTTGTAAATATTCAATAAATGATTGTAACGAATCGTTCACATTTGGGCTCAAAATGATTCACCTCACAAGAGCTACTAAATAGTATCACAATTTAATAGCTCGTGCAATAAAATTTACATATTTTTCACAAAGTTCTGAATTGTTTCCAGTGCTCTGTTGGCATGCTGCTCATTGCGCTCCTGTTTGCCTTTGATCTTAACCGGCAGTTCAGGGAACAGGCCGAAATTGGCATTCATCGGCTGGAAGTTTTTAGAGTTCGTTGTCGTGATATATCTTGCCATGCTGCCGATGGCCGTTTCATGAGGGAATTCCAGGAGTTCTTTGCCCTCTGCCAGCCTCGCTGCGTTAATGCCTGCGATCAGGCCGCTTGCTGCTGATTCTACATATCCTTCCACACCTGTCATCTGCCCGGCAAAGAACAGGCCTTCACGGTTCCTGAATTGGTAAGTTGCCTCCAGCACTTTCGGCGAGTTGATGAAAGTGTTGCGGTGCATGACGCCATAGCGTACAATCTCTGCTTCTTCCAATCCCGGTATCAGCCTCAGCACTTCCTTTTGAGGGCCCCATTTCAGATGCGTTTGGAAACCTACTATATTATAAAGAGTTCCTGCCGCATCATCCTGCCTCAGCTGGACAACTGCATATGGGCGCTTGCCTGTCCGCGGGTCTTCCAGGCCTACAGGCTTCATCGGACCAAACAGCATGGTTTTCTTTCCCCTGTTTGCCATAACCTCGATCGGCATGCATCCTTCAAAGAAAATTTCCTTTTCGAATTCTTTCAATGGAACCGTCTCAGCACTGATGAGGGCGTTATAGAATGTTTCAAATTCTTCTTCCGTCATCGGGCAGTTGATATAAGCTGCTTCCCCTTTATCATATCTTGATTTAAGATATGCCTTTTCCATGTTGATGCTGTCTTTTTCAATGATCGGCGCTGCTGCATCATAAAAATATAAATGATCTTCGCCTGTCAGCTCCTTCAGCTGCTTGGACAATGATTCACTCGTCAGAGGACCGGTTGCAATGACAGTGATCCCCTCTGGAATTTCGGTCACCTCTTCATTCATTACAGTTACATTAGGATGGTTTCTGACCTGCTCTGTCACCCTGCCGGCAAACTCATGGCGGTCGACAGCCAAGGCTCCCCCAGCCGGTACAGCACATGCATCAGCAGACTGGATGATAACAGAGTCAAGCATCCTCATTTCCTCTTTCAGCACGCCGACTGCGTTTGTCAGATTATTGGCCCGCAGTGAATTGCTGCAGACAAGCTCGGCAAATTTATCAGTATGGTGGGCCGGGGTCTGTTTTACAGGCCTCATTTCATACAAATTTACCTTTATTCCCCTTTTGGCGATCTGCCAGGCTGCTTCACTTCCGGCGAGCCCTGCACCGATAACATTGATTACTGCTTCTTTCATTTTACGAACCTCCAGGTATTCTTATGAATAGTTAAACTGGTTTATTGATCCAGCTGGATTTCTTATCTCTTTCACAGGCCTGTCCAATCTTTAATTTTCTTCCCAAAATGGACGGCATTCATTCATATCCAATCTGCATTGTACAATACGTATGAAAAATAAAAAAGTTTCAAGGCTTACACTGCCGCATTTTTCAGCAAAACAGAAAAGAGTGAGCATAAAGCCCACCCTTAGCCTTGCTTTTCTTCCTTATAGTCACATTCGATGCATTGAACCTGTACGCCTTTTTTAAGCTTTTTCTCAACCAGGACATTATCGCATTTCGGACACTGTCTGGCAAGCGGCTTATCCCATGAGATGAATTCGCATTCCGGGAACCGGTCGCAGCCATAGAAGATGCGGCGTTTTTTGCTTTTTCTTTCTATTATATTCCCTTCCTTGCAGTTCGGGCATTTCACACCGATTTCTTTCACAATCGCTTTTGTGTTCCTGCACTCAGGGAAATTGGAGCAAGCCATAAATTTGCCGTAGCGGCCCATTTTAAAGACCATTTCGTGGCCGCATTTTTCACAATCTTCTCCTGCCGGCTCATCCTTGATTTCAACTTCCTGCATCTCTTTTTCAGCTATGGCGAGATGCTTTTCGAAGTCTTTATAAAATTCTTCTATAATGCTTTTCCAATTCTCTTTGCCATCTTCAACGTCATCCAGATCCTGCTCCATCTTGGCTGTAAACTCAACATCCAGTATTTCCGGGAAAAACTCCAGGATCAGTTCCAGGACTATTTCTCCCAGTTCTGTAGGAATGAAGCGTTTATTATCAAGCGCTACATAGCCGCGCTTCTGGATCGTGTCCAATGTCGGGGCAAAGGTTGATGGCCTTCCAATTCCGAGCTCCTCAAGCGTCTTGACGAGCCTTGCCTCTGTATAGCGCGGCGGCGGCTGAGTGAAATGCTGCTTCGGCTCGATATCCTTCTTTAAGACCTCGTCGCCTTCCTTCAAATCCGGAAGCATTTTATCCTTTTCCTCAGCCTGGTCGTCGCTGCCTTCGACGTAGACTTTCATAAAACCCGGGAATTTCACTTTAGAACCGGTTGCCCGGAAGACAACTTCCCCGTTCTTCAAGTCCACGCTCATTGTATCCATGATTGCTGATGCCATCTGGCTTGCCACAAATCTTTCCCATATCAGTTTATACAGGCGGAGCTGGTCCCTTGATAAAAACTCTTTAAGACTTGCCGGCTCGCGCAGGGTGCTTGTCGGCCTGATGGCTTCGTGCGCATCCTGTGCATTGGATTTCTTCGTTTCTTTTTTCTTCTCCCCAGGAAGATAATCCTTGCCATAAGACTCTGTGATGTATCCTGCCGCTTCGGTTTGTGCGATTTCAGATATCCGGGTCGAGTCTGTCCTCATATAGGTGATGAGACCGACTGTCCCTTCTGATCCAAGGTCAATACCTTCGTACAGCTGCTGGGCAAGCATCATCGTCTTCTTGGCCCTGAAGTTTAATTTCCTGGCTGCCTCCTGCTGAAGGGAAGATGTTGTGAAGGGAGCAGCCGGATTCCGTTTCCGTTCCTTTTTCGAGACGGAGGCAACAGTGAACTTGTTCCCCTTCATCATACCAAGGATCTCTTTTACATCCTGCTCTGATTTCAAATCCGTCTTCTTTCCCTGCGCACTGTAGAAGGACGCTTCGAACACGGACTTTCCTTTCAGGAATTCACCATCAATCGACCAGTATTCTTCCGGGACAAATTCTTTGATTTCCTTTTCCCGGTCAATGATCAGCCGGACTGCCACTGACTGAACCCTTCCGGCGCTCAATCCTTTTTTCACTTTCTTCCATAATAACGGGCTTATATTATAGCCTACGAGCCTGTCCAGGATCCTGCGCGCCTGCTGGGCATCCACCAGATCCATATTTATCGGCCGCGGAGTTTTAAAAGATTCTTTGATGGCATCCTTTGTGATTTCATTGAAAACCACACGGCAGTCAGAATGGACATCCATGTCCAGGCTGTGCGCCAAATGCCAGGCAATGGCTTCCCCTTCGCGATCCGGGTCAGCCGCGAGATAGATTTTCTTGGCTTTCTTTGCAGCTGTTTTAAGCTCTTTTAATACAGGGCCCTTGCCGCGTATGGTGATGTATTTTGGTTCAAAACGGTTTTCAACATCTACGCCCATCTGGCTTTTCGGGAGATCCCTTATATGCCCCATGGATGCTCTTACTTTATATTTTTTTCCCAGGTATCTTTCAATTGTCTTCGCCTTCGCCGGCGACTCTACGATTACTAAATAATCTGCCATTAAACATCCTCCTTAAGAGGGATAAGATTGGCCGCCTGCTGTCTTTTGTGTACGGGCGGCGCTGGAATTATTTTATTTTTTGACTGATATTCTGCAGAAGCTCAGCAGCTGCAGATTTCTTTTTTATATATTTTTTATCCTGCAATCCTGCAGGGGCGAAATATTCCATTATTATTGTCCATGCTGCCATTGGTTGTCAAATCTCTGAAAGCAGCATATTGAATGCCAAATATGACTGGCGGGACACGCAAACGGTTTCAACCTGTTTCGCAGCCTTTGCATTGCGTCTGTTGCACAATGTATAACAGATTTTAAATAATTTCAACCTTTTTGACATAAATTTTCTAATTTCAGACTTTTTCATCGAAAATGGACTGTGATGAATTATACAATTCAAAAGCATACTTTTATGCCTTTTTCTAAGAAATTCTTTGTTCAAGAAAACGGCTTTTTTCTTAAAAATTCATTTCTTCAAGGATTTCACTTGCATTCGCAATCAGCTTTGCTCCCTGCTGAATCAATTCATTCGTGCCTGCGGAAGCAGGGCTGAATATGCTTCCCGGCAAGGCAAACACATCCCTTCCCTCATTGACGGCATAGTTTGCCGTAATCAGCGAGCCGCTCTTGCTTTTTGCTTCTATTATAAAGGTCCCTTGTGAAAGCCCGCTGATGATTCTGTTCCTCATTGGGAACTGCCATCTGTCCGGCCTCACATCAGGCGGATATTCAGAAATGACAAGCTGATCCTCCATCATCCTTTTGGCCAGCTGTTCATTGGATTTTGGGTAAATATGGTGAAGGCCGCCAGCAATGACACCGATTGTCCGGCCACCGAGAGAAATAGCTGCTTCATGCGCCTCGGCATCCACTCCGGCTGCCAGTCCGCTTACGACGAGCACGCCCTTTTCCATCAGCCCTGGAAAAACTTTTTTGATAGCGCTTCTTCCGTATCCTGTTATCTGCCTGGAGCCCACGACAGCAAGCTTTGGATCTATATGCAAAAAGCGGATGTCACCTTTTGCATATATGACCCAGGGAGGCTGATAAATTTCCTTAAGAAGCGGGGGATATTCCGGGTCAAATATGGTGATAGAGTGAATCCCATTTTTCTCGTATTGTCTGATTCTCTCTACCGTTTTCTCCAGGCTGCTTTTATTCGGGAATAGAAGTTTATGGTCTGCTGAAAGAGGGGTTTTCATGTGGGGATCTTTCTTTAGGTAATGATAAATGCTGCTCCAGGAACTTGTGTGGTGGAGGGAGATAAATTTAAGCTTGAATTCGTCCATTTGGGGACCTCCTGATAGGATTTTTATTGGGTGGGGAGTTAGAAGAAGGAGAAATAGTCCCCTTGAAGCAAGGGGACCGAAAAAACTAATCTATAGGTTTAGTGCGTTTTGCATTCGTCGTAAAGGCCTTTTTCTTTCAGGACCTTAATCAGGGTTTCACCCATTACGGACGGAGTGTCAGCAACCTGGATTCCGCATTCGTTCATAACACGGATTTTTTCATCAGCAGTTCCTTTTCCTCCTGAGATGATGGCGCCGGCATGGCCCATACGCTTCCCTGGAGGTGCTGTACGGCCACCGATAAAGCCGACTACAGGCTTCGTCATATTAGCTTTTACCCATTCAGCCGCTTCTTCTTCAGCCGTTCCGCCGATTTCACCGATCATGATGACCGCTTTTGTTTCCGGATCTTCATTGAATGCTTTTAAAACATCGATGAAGTTTGTTCCGTTGACCGGGTCTCCGCCGATGCCTACTGCAGTGGACTGGCCGATTCCAGCCTGTGTAAGCTGATGAACAGCTTCATAAGTCAGTGTACCGGAGCGGGACACTACGCCAACATGCCCTTTTGTATGGATATATCCTGGCATGATCCCGATTTTGCACTCATCAGGCGTAATGACGCCAGGGCAGTTAGGGCCGACCAGGCGGGTCTTCTTGCCTTCCATATAACGCTTCACTTTAACCATATCAAGAACAGGAATATGCTCTGTAATACAGATGGCCAGGTCAAGCTCTGCATCAACCGCCTCAAGGATGGCATCTGCAGCAAAAGCAGCAGGAACATAAATAACAGAGGCAGTAGCACCTGTTTCTTTAACAGCTTCCTGAACTGTATTGAATACAGGTACTCCTTCCACTTCCATGCCGCCCTTGCCTGGAGTTGTGCCCCCGACGATTTGTGTGCCGTATTCCAGCATCTGCTTTGTATGGAAAAGGGCAGTTGAACCTGTAATCCCTTGAACTATTACTTTTGTATCTTTATTAATGAATACACTCACGTCAAATTCCCCTTTCTTAACCTACTAGTGAAACGATTTTTTCTGCCCCGTCACTCATGGAATCCGCTGCGATAATATCAATATCGGATTCTGCGAGAATCTTTTTGCCAAGGTCTACGTTCGTGCCTTCAAGGCGTACAACAAGCGGCACTTTCAGGCCAACCTGCTTTGCAGCCTCAACAACGCCTTCTGCAATAACATCGCATTTCATGATGCCGCCGAAGATGTTGACAAAGATTCCTTTTACATTCGGATCAGAAAGGATGATTTTGAATGCTTCCGTTACTTTCTCTGCTGTTGCACCGCCCCCAACATCAAGGAAGTTGGCAGGGTCGCCGCCGTAATGCTTGACAATATCCATCGTCGCCATTGCCAGGCCTGCACCGTTGACCATGCATCCGATGTTTCCATCAAGGGAAATGTAGCTGAGGTCATACTTTGAAGCTTCGATTTCTTTTGGATCTTCTTCTTCCAAATCGCGGTACTCAAGAATATCTTTTTGGCGGTAAAGCGCATTTGAATCGAAATTCAATTTTGCATCAAGCGCCATTACCTTACCGTCGCCAGTGACAACAAGCGGATTGATTTCTGCAATAGAGCAGTCCTTCTCAATATAAGCATTATAAAGCGCGAGCATGAACTTTGCTGCCTGGTTGACAAGCTTGCCCGGAATATTGATATTGAAAGCGATGCGGCGCGCCTGGAAAGCTGTCAGGCCGATGACCGGATCGATTTCTTCCTTGAAAATCTTTTCTGGTGTTTTTTCAGCAACTTCTTCGATTTCTGTGCCGCCTTCTTCAGATGCCATCAGCACTACGCGGGAAGTTGCACGGTCAAGCACAAGGCCGACATAATATTCTTTCTGGATATCACAGCCTTCTTCAATAAGGAGGCGCTTTACTTCTTTCCCTTCAGGGCCTGTCTGGTGCGTGACCAATGTTTTCCCCAGGATTTCAGATGCATATGTACGTACTTCATCGAGGTTTTTCGCAACCTTGACGCCGCCCGCTTTTCCGCGTCCGCCGGCATGGATCTGCGCTTTAACTACAACTACCTCTGTGCCAAGTTCTTTGGCTGCTTCTACTGCTTCTTCTACTGTAAAAGCGACCTTTCCATTCGGAACCGTTACCCCGTATTTTCTGAGGACTTCTTTTCCCTGGTACTCATGAATATTCATTTCCCATCCTCCTATCAAACTCTTCAAAAAATAGACTGCGCTTTCATTTTATAAAATGAGTCCAACCTTGTCTACAATTATGACTAAAATATTATATTTCTTTAAAAATTTGAAAATTTGTATCTATAAAAATCCCTGTAAATTAAAGCGTTTTCATATTTTGGATTAATAAATTATTTTTGCAGCATAGAAATATATTTAAGAAATGATGATCATTCACCGCTCTGGTCCGGTCTTTACCGCCGCTCTCTAAGAGAAAATATTGGACTTTGAAAAGCGCTCTTCCCACAGGATGACTTTAACTGCCCAAAACGGGGAGGACAGGCTATGATCCCTGTCCCCTGCTGTGCTCTCCTGCCCGGCGGTCAGCTTTATAAACAAAGGCGAAAATTTCGGCCACTGCCTGGTACAGCTCCTCAGGGATATTTTCATTTATGTTCAGCTTTCCCAGCAATTCGACCAGCGACGGATCTTCCTGGATGGGAATATTATGCTCTTTCGCTTTTTCAAGGATATTCTCGGCTGTCAGCCCTTTGCCCTTTGCCGTAATCTTCGGGGCATCATGCCCTTCTTTATAAGATAGGGCGACCGCTTCCTTCCTGATGTTCCGGTCATTCTGTTTCATATCTTAATATCAACTCCGCTGTATTTCCCTGAATCGGACAATGGCCGGTATTGAGCCGGACCTTTCGAATTCGCATGGATCCCGCCGCTTTCTTCAAAGACTACCGAAGAAAGCCGGTAATCCAGGCCTTCCAGCCCTTCTTTCAGACCGCCTATAAAAGGGGCTGCCCATTCCCTGATCCGGCTGTCCCCGTTAAAGACCTTTATCTGCACGATCCTGTTCTGGACCTGTACATCGACTGCCGTTTCCTTTAAATGGTCTAAGTCCAGGTAGAAAATGACTCGGCAATAGGCAGGATCGATCTGCCCATCAGACAGCTTCCTTCCGCTCCACTGCATGGTCATTTCCGCTGTCCTGTTCCACAGCGGGACAGGCAGCTGGAATATATACTGCTGCAGCGGCCCTGTTTCTTGAGCCAATAGCTGGTTTCCTGTCAATTTATTCAGCAGCTGTTCTGCTGCCTCTTTGTGCTGGATGGAAGGACCTTCCTCCAGGAACTGCAAAAGCATCATTTTAAGTGTTTCATTCTTTAAGCCGCTTTCATCCCCGCCCGACAGGAAGCTGAGCACTGCATGATCATGGGAATAGCCAAGGCTTTTAAGTATGTGCGTTAGCCTTGATTGCAGCAGTCCGTCCCCGGCTCCGGCAGCCGCGGCTGTTTTTGCCGAGATTTCGCCCAGCAGCGCCTGCCTGGCGTCCATACTCTGATCTCCTTGCTCTTCTGGGTTCCCTTCAGATAATAGCCTGATGTTTTCGGACACCTTTTCAAGTTCAGGCATTTGCGGATGCAAAATCCGCAGAAGCTGAATGGCTTCTGCCGGCTTCATGCCTCTGCTGGCAAGCGCGGAAAAAAGCTGTTCCTTCCATGCTCCCGCAGTTTGTTCCGGCTGCAGAGAAGCTGGAGCAGGGCGGCCTGCAGGCTGGTTTTCTCCATTCGAATTTGATAATGAGACATTCTGTGCAGTTTTCGCCCCCTCCGTCCCCTCTCCTGCCCCCGTAAAGGATAAAGGCATATTCCCCTTCAATCTGCCGGCAAAAGCCTTAAAGAGGTCTTCCAGGGAGCCTGCCGGCCTGCCAGCCTGTCCGCCGGCTAGAAGAATCCGCTGAAGAAGGTCAGGCTCCTTCAGCCCTTTTGGCAGGGCGCCGGCTGCCTCCAGCAGGTGCCTTGCCCCTTCGGCCCGCTTCCCGTCCTGGCTGCCCAGCCATTCTTTCACTAAGAAGGCGAGTGATTCTTCCCCCCGCTTCATCTTCAATGAAGCACCAAGGTCTGCTGCTATATGGAGAAGCGCTTTTCCTGAAGTGCTAATACCAGGCTGTTCCAGCAGGTCCACAAGCTCTGTGAGAAGGGCTTGGATGGGCTTCCCCCCCTGTGCAGCCATCAAAGAATCCAAAACCTTGCCTGAAACCGGCAGCTGTCTTGCCAGGGCCTGCTTGATTGCTTCAAGCTGATTCTCTGAAGGACGGCTGCCGCCGAGCCATTCTGCAATCGCGGACAAGCCCTCTTTTGTAATCGGCAGCTGCTCTTTTACCAAAAAAGAGACCAAATCAATATTCGTCTTGGCGGCTGCAATTGCCAGCTTATTAAGCAATACTTCTTCAGCGTTCATTCCCTTTTGTGCTTCAGCACCAGGTAGAAGCTTCAGCCGCGGAGCCCCATCCCCCGGCAGGACCTGCAGCCAGTACCGCTCATTTACAGACAATGCTGTTTCAAGCTGCGCTATCACCTTCTGCCCTCCAATTAAGACCTCTGCTGTCTGATTGGGATGAAGCTTGATGACCTTTGCGCTTACAATTTGCCCGGGGTTCAAGGCAAGCGGCTTAGGACCGCCGCTGTTTCTGTTCTGCAGTATTGAACCGACAATATTCAGCGGATCCATTCCTCTTCACCTCTAATACATGCCCTTGATCGGGGCAAAGCTTTTTCGATGCTCATTGACGATCCCGTGCTTTTCAATTGCCTCAAGATGCTGCCGGGTGCCGTAGCCCATATTCCGGCCGAAGCCGTAGTGAGGATACAGTTCGTCAAGTTCCTTCATATACCGGTCCCTCGTTACCTTGGCTATAACAGATGCGGCAGCGATCGTCACACTTTTACTGTCGCCTTTTATGACTGCCTCTGCAGGATAGGGGACATCCAGATCGACCGCATCTGTCAATAAATAATCCGGTGTGCTGCCCATATCTGCCAAGGCCAGAAGCATTGCTTTCCTGGAAGCTTGAAGAATGTTAATCCGGTCGATTTCCCCCGCCCCGATCCGGCCCACTCCGACAGCAGCGGCGCCGGACATGATTTCTTTATAAAACTCTTCCCTCTTTGCTTCAGACAGCTTCTTGGAGTCATCAAGGCCCGGAAGATAGAAACCTTCCGGCAATATGACTGCTGCTGCGATAACAGGGCCGGCCAGCGGCCCTCTGCCAGCTTCATCCGTACCTGCGATGATTGTCCATCCGCTTTTCTTCAGCCTTCGTTCGTATACAGTCATTTCCTGGTACCGGCCGTAAAGCCTGGCCTCCTCGGCCCTTTGTCTGTCCCATCTCGCGAGCAGCTGCTGTACCCCTTTGCGTTCATCCGATTTAAGCTCTCCCAAGAATGGGTCTTTGTTGTCTTTCAGGTCCTTCAGCTTCTCGCTGATTTCACTGATTGTAAGCTGTTTCATTCCATCCACCCTTATGCCGTTATGTAGAAGGAAGGGCCAGTCGCCATGCCAGGGCCCTTCCGGATATATATCAAAAAATAAAGGCCCCATGCAGAGGCCTTTATTCATTGCTGCTATTTTATTTTAACATTTTTAAAACAGTATTGCGGACAAAAATAGGCGATTTATTCAGCCGGTCCGCCGTCTGTAAAATCTGATGGATGTTCGAATGATAAAGGGCCAAGCTTCTCTGTCCTGATTTCCCGGATGATCAGCTCTGCGACTTTATCATAATCGACTTCGCCCCCGCCCATTAAGCAGCCCCGAAGCCTTCCGATTTTATCGAAGGCTTCTACCGCTTCCTCCGGGAATTCTTCAAGGCTGTATCTTTCCAGCAGTCTTTCAGGATAGTGTTTTTCAAGAAACTTCAGTGCATAAATGGCGATGTCATGAAGATTTAATATCGTATCTTTTATCGCACCTGAAAGAGCCAGCTTGAGGCCCACTTCCTGATCTTCAAATTTCGGCCATAAAATCCCCGGTGTATCCAGGAGTTCCATTTCCTTGCCAGCTTTAATCCACTGCTGTGCTTTTGTCACCCCGGGCATATTGCCTGTTTTGGCAATATTTTTCTTTGCAAGGCGGTTGATGAGCGTTGATTTGCCGACATTCGGGATTCCAACAATCATTCCCCTGATTGCCCTTGGCTTTACACCTTTAGCTCTCATCCGGTCAAACTTTTCCTTCAATATTTCCTGTGCTGCAGAGGAGATATCCTTCATGCCGGACCCTGCCTGTGAGTTGATGGCCAGCGCTTTGATCCCTCTATCGCTAAAATAGCGGATCCAGGCCCTGGTGGCTTCTTTATCAGCCATATCAGCCTTATTGAGGAGCACAAGCCTTGGTTTATGCTGGATGATTTCGTCGATCATCGGATTTCTTGAAGACTGCGGCAGGCGCGCGTCGACAAGCTCAAAGATTATATCAACAAGCTTCAGTTTTTCTGTGACCTGCCTGCGGGCTTTTGCCATATGCCCTGGAAACCATTGTATTGTCAAGGCTGCCACCCTTTCCTGACTAAGAATAATTGTTATTTTACGATGCGGAAGTCCTCAAGGGGCCAATAGATGATATTTGTGTCCCCAAGCACCTTTTCCATCGGGATGGTGCCGATATGGCGGCTGTCCTTGCTGTAGCGCCGGTTATCGCCCATTACGAAGAGATGGCCCTCAGGCACGGTCTCCTGCCCGATCTTATCTTCAAGTGTAAAAGGCTCTGTCAGCGGCCCGTCGATGACCTCTTTCTTGTATTCATCCAGATAAGGCTCCTCGACCGCTTCGCCGTTTACGTATAAAATATCATCTTTGTATTCGATCCTGTCACCCGGCAGGCCGATTACCCTTTTTATGTAATCCTTATTTTCCGGGGCGCGGAAGACGATGATGTCAAATCTCTTTGGTTCACCAAGCTTATACGAGAACTTATTCACGATCATCCTGTCCGTATCGTGCAGCGTCGGCATCATCGACAGTCCATCCACCACGATCGGGGCGAATAAGAAATAGCGGATGACGGCCGCAAGGAGCACAGCGATGATCAGCGCCTTTGTCCATTCCCAGAATTCACTTTTGCTCTTTCCCATGTTAGTTCCCACCAATCTCTGCTAAAAAATATAATCCAGCGTCCTGCTGATAATCTGCATGGTTCATTCTTTACATTTACATTATTTCACTGCACTAAACACGATGGGATGTATAATTCCTAGTATTGGCCTATTTTCTGCCATTTAAGCGCCCGGCGCTTCCAGAGCCTGATAAAATCCGGAAGTCAGGCCGTGCAGCTGCAAAAGGAGATCGGGTGTAAGAAATGCGCAAGCGCCTTGGTCACCCTTAAGGAACGCAGACTAAGACCGCCACGTCATTGGCTTGTGATCTCGAGGGGGGGAGGCGCTGCTGCTAGACAATAATCAAACTACAAAAATACATTTTCTTATCTTTAAAAAAGCCAAACGAAAAAACCCGGCTGGCGCCGAGTTTGGCCAAGGCCGGATCCGGCTGATTAGCACTTCATACTTAACGCTTTTATGTGAAAAAGGAGCTTGATATACAAGCTCCTTCTTCGCAATTGGCGGTGCAGAGTGCACCGCCGCTTTACTATTATCGGATTTCTTTGATACGAGCTTTTTTACCGCGCAGGTTACGCAGGTAGTAAAGTTTCGCACGGCGTACTTTACCGCGGCGGATAACTTCAAGCTTCGCAATTTTTGGTGTGTGTACAGGGAATGTACGCTCAACGCCTACACCATAAGAAACTTTACGTACTGTAAAAGTTTCGCTGATTCCACCACCACGACGCTTAATTACAACACCTTCATACACCTGAACACGTTCGCGGGTACCCTCGATAACTTTAACGTGTACACGTACAGTATCACCAGGACGGAACGCAGGAACATCAGCGCGAAGCTGTTCTTTTGTAATTTCTTCGATTAATTTATGCATCGTTTTCAACTCCTTCCAACAGATGCTCTTGCACAGACTTTCTTTATTGCAGCGGAACATCGTTATAAGACCCGGCCGATCACTCAGCCCAAGCCACAAAAACTATCATAACATAAACAATGCCTGTCATCAATAGCTATTATGCTCTTTTTTTATTTCTTCGAGAAGGCGGAGCTGCTCTTTTGTCAGCTCTGCCCCTTCAAAGAGATCCGGGCGGCGGAGATAGGTCCTTTTCAGAGACTCTTTCATCCTCCACTCATCAACAAGGCGGTGGTTGCCTGAGGTTAGGATATCAGGCACTTTCATCCCCCTGAAGTCCGCCGGCCGTGTATAATGCGGATGCTCCAGAAAACCGGTGCTGAACGAATCCTTCATATGGGACTCCTCATTTCCGAGGACACCCGGGAGAAGGCGGACGATGCTGTCAATCAGCACCATGGCCCCAAGCTCCCCCCCGGTAAGCACGAAGTCTCCGATGGAAATCTCGTCTGTCACAAGGTGCTCCCTTATCCGTTCATCGTAGCCTTCATAATGGCCGCACACAAAAATCAAATGATCGAGGGATGAAAGCTCCTCCGCCTTTTTCTGGGTATACCGCTCACCCTGGGGGCATAGGAGGACGACTCTCGGCTCTCCGCCGCCTGCCTTCCCCTTTAAGTCGGCAACCGCGTCAAATATCGGCTGGGGCTTCAGCACCATGCCGGCTCCCCCGCCGTAAGGATAATCGTCAACCGTTTTATGCTTATTGTCGGCATAGTCCCTGAAATTGACTACATTGTAGCTGACGGCGTTATTTTCTTCCGCCTTCTTCAGGATGCTATGGCCGAAAACACCGCCGAACATTTCAGGAAATAAAGTAAGTACATCAATTTTCATCATGACAGCAAGCCTTCCATCGGTTCAATGATGATGACTTTTTCTTTCACATCCACTTTCTTGACAACATCCTCAATATAAGGGATCAATATATCTTTCTGCCCCTTTTTGCTGACCACCCATACATCATTGGCGCCAGGGGTCAGGATTTCCGTTATTTGCCCTATTTCTTCTTCATCAATTGTTTTCACGGTGCAGCCGAGAATTTCATGGAAATAATACTCATTCTCCTCCAGCTGCCCCAGCTGATCTTCTGAGACCTTCAATAGGCTGCCTTTAAGCTTTTCCGCCTCATCCAGGCTGTCCAGGCCTTCAAAAGTAAGCAGATCAAACGATTTATGCTGTCTGTGTGTTTTTACAGTCAGCTTCACAGGCTCCTTGGACCCCGCCAGGAACAAGAATAAATGGCTGCCTGCCTTATAGCGCTCTTCCGGAAAATCGGTGCGTGATACGACCCTTACTTCGCCCCTGACACCGTGTGTATTGACAATCTTCCCTACATTGAACCACTTTTCCATCTTTGCCGATCACCTCTAGCGAATTTCTTTAATGACTCCATCCTCGATGATGATGGTTTTGTTTGCCGATACTTCATCCCAGGCGTCGCCAATGCCGATCTCCACGACAGCCTGAACTTCTTTTTCCTTCAGTTCACTGCCTAATGGTAGCATATGTAGTTGTTCTATTTGAAACTCCAGCAGCTTGATCTTTTCTTTGCGCCTGCCTGTTTCTTTTTCAAAATTGGCAGACAGACTTGCCTGCTGGAAATTTTTCGACTTCTCAATCTTTTTCACTTCAAAGCGAAGCTGTTCGCATTCTTTCAAAAGCTGCGTTTTTCTTTCCATATAGGTTTCAAGAAGCTTCCTTTTGCTTTTTTCGGTTAAGATCTGTTTAACTGTGGCGGTTTGAAGTATTTTCACCCTTAAGCCTCCTTCAGCATCCTGGTACCGAACCTACTTATAAAAGCTTTTCTGAATGGGAAAAAAAGGAGGGGATCCCCCTCCTTTTTCTAATTCCTCCGGCTATGCCTCGGGAAAAGCTCATTCAGTTATTTCCATGAAAATTCTTTTTTGCTGTGATGATCCTGCTGCATATACAACAGTCCGTATCGATTTAGCGACGCGCCCTTGCTTCCCGATCACTTTTCCCATGTCACTCTTGTTGACAGAAAGCTGATAGGTAACGCGGTGGTCATCTTCCCGGACATCCACCCGGACATCATCGGGAAAATCAACCAGGGGCTTAACGATCGTTTCGATAAGCTCTTTCATCACGCGCAGAATTACTTGCCGTTCTTAGCGTTATGGAATTTCTCCATAATGCCTTCTTTTGAGAACAGGTTGCGTACTGTGTCAGAAGGCTTAGCGCCATCGTTCATCCATTTAAGAGCAAGCTCTTCGTTGATTTCAACCTTAGCAGGCTGTGCAACTGGATTGTAAGTTCCAACTGTTTCAATGAATCGTCCGTCACGAGGAGAACGAGAATCTGCTACTACAATACGATAGAAAGGGGATTTTTTAGCTCCCATACGTTTTAAGCGAATTTTTACTGCCATGTTAAATAAGCACCTCCGAATAGTTTCACACAAGATAGTATAATATCAATAGATAAATGGTTTGTAAAGTGTTTTTTCTTTACATGTTATAAAAACTTGATTTCCACGGCTGTCCCGCTGTGCTTCAGAGCACGCCGGGACAGTATTTCCGGGCACAGATGGACAAAGATCAGAACGGATTGAAAGGCAGCTTGAAGCCTTTTTTCTTGCCCTTCTGCTGCATTCCTGTCATCTGCTTCATCATTTTTTTCATATCCTCGAACTGCTTGAGGAGACGGTTCACTTCGGGTACGGTCCTGCCGCTGCCCTTAGCAATCCTCTTCCGGCGGTTAGAGTTGATGATTTCAGGATGCGTCTTTTCTTCCTTTGTCATCGATTTGATGATGGCCTCAACATGCGCGATCTGCTTTTCATCGATCTGCATGTTATTAAGTCCCTTGATTTTGTTGGCACCGGGCATCATTTTCAGGATTTCATCCAGCGGCCCCATATTTCGGACCTGGCCCAGCTGGTCAAGGAAGTCATCAAACGTAAAGGAAGCTGTCCGCATTTTCTTCTCGAGCTCTTTTGCCTTTTCTTCATCAACGTTGGATTGGGCCTTCTCGATCAGGGTGAGGACATCTCCCATACCGAGTATCCGGGACGCCATTCTTTCCGGATGGAAGGCTTCAATTGCATCCATCTTTTCCCCGAGTCCGACGAATTTGATCGGCGTGCTGGTGACAGAACGGATGGAAAGAGCAGCTCCCCCCCGTGTATCGCCGTCAAGCTTTGTCAGGACGACACCTGTCAGCCCCAGCTGCTCGTTGAAGCTTTGGGCGACATTCACTGCATCCTGGCCTGTCATTGCATCTACGACAAGGAAGATCTCATCCGGCTTAGAAAGCTCTTTGATTTCTTTGAGCTCATCCATGAGGGCTTCATCCACATGGAGGCGCCCTGCCGTATCGATCAGCACATAATCATGGTGGTCTTCCTTCGCCTTGGCGATGGCCTGCCTTGCTATTTCAACAGGCGATACCTGGTCGCCGAGAGAGAATACAGGCATATTGATCTGTTTTCCGAGCGTTTCAAGCTGCTTGATGGCAGCCGGACGGTAGATGTCCGCGGCCACAAGCAGCGGATTGCGGTTATGTTTTTTCCGGAGCAGGTTCGCAAGCTTTCCGGTGGTGGTCGTTTTACCGGCACCCTGGAGACCGACCATCATGATCACGGTCGGCGGGCGATTGGATACCGCCACTTTGCTCTGCTCTCCGCCCATCAGTTCGGTAAGCTCCTCTTTAACAACCTTTATAACCTGCTGGCCCGGCGTCAGGCTCTTTAGCACTTCCTGGCCGATTGAACGTTCGCTGACCTTTTTCACAAACTCTTTGACAACCTTAAAGTTGACGTCTGCTTCCAAAAGGGCCAGGCGTACTTCGCGCATCATCTCTTTAACGTCCGCCTCGGATACTTTCCCTTTGCCGCGGATCTTCTGTATCGTATTTTGCAGTCGGTCGGCTAATCCTTCAAATGCCATATATGCCGCCTCCTAATCTAATTTCTCTAGCTCAGCCACTGCTTCCATCAGACTTTGATGGGAAGGACTGCCTTCTTCAAGAAAAGTTCTCATGTCGCGAATAAGTTTGCTGCGCTGTTGAAATTTATTAAATAACAGCAGCTTTTCTTCATATTCCTCCAGCATTGCTTCGGTACGCTTGATGTTATCGTACACTGCCTGCCGGCTGACGTCATATTCCTCGGCAATCTCACCGAGCGAATAATCATCCAGATAATACAGGGACATATAGCTCCGCTGCTTCGGCGTCAACAACGACTGATAAAAGTCATACAGATAGTTCATCCTCGTCGTCTTCTCCAGCATAGCTCATTCCCCCTTGTTAAGTGAAAAGCCTTTACAATAAAACAGTTTACACAGAACCCCAAACTGTGTCAAGGAAATCCGGGCCCGGCGCCGCTCCTTCGGCATTTGTCAGCTTTTCCTCTTTTTGGCTTCCAGAAGGCGCTTCATTCTCTCTTCCCGCTCATCCGGGCTGACGCTTGGTGCTCCGGAGCGCCCTTTTGGTTTACGGATCTCAGCCTGCCGCCCGGCAGATTCTGCTTCCTGCACGCGGGTCTCCGGTACCTGGACACCTTTCTGCCTGTCAGCCGCCCTCCGCCTGGCGGAGGCTGTTTTCTCTATTAGCCTTTTTTTATCGGACGCTGCAGCCTTCTTAGCCTTTTGTCCCTTCGGAATCAGCTTGAGCCCGAACCTCCTGGCCGCTATCTCGGCAAAGAAGAGGAGGAATGCCGCAAGAAGGAGCCATTCGCTGATTGAGGCCCTTTCAAAATTTCCTGCCTTCAGCGGACGGAATGCCTCCTTGCCTTCTTCCAGCCGCTTCCCTCCCGTCAAGGAAGATATTTCCTTAAGGAGTCCTTCATTTTGTTTTTGCCATAAATATTCTTCTGAATATGGGAGAGTAAAGCCGGTTTTATAGGTCCTTGTTTCTCCTGTCAGGGTTTTCTGGCTGATATTGACATAAAACATGCCAGGCTCTGAAGGCATTTTAATTTCGTACTTGCCGGGAGCTGCCAGTTTAGTGCTGGCATCCACTTTTTCCCCATTATCTGAAACAACTGCTATTTCTGCAGGAAGGGCAGTTTTGCTGTTACCTTCAAGCAAAACGACCGTTTCTTCGTTTTCCCTTCGGACTGAAAGGCTGTAAGCTTCGCTCTCATATTTCGGCAGCGAGATGCTGGCGAGTTTATTCATAAACTGCGGCCACTTTTCCCACCGGGCCCAGTCTCCAGACCATTTTCCGCTGATATCCGAAGTAAAGGCGATTGTATGACCGATGCCATACTGCCATTCAGCCAGGACTGGATCCTCTTTTTCACTGAGAAGGGGAACCTCTGCACCCTGTTTGGCTTCAGAAGCAATATAGGCATTCATCTGCGGAACGCCGCCTGCAAAAAAATCGCCCCATTCCGGATACGCCTGTATAGACGGATAAAAAGGATTGTCTTCAATATAAGTTCTAGTCGCCATGACGGTTTCCCTTGATAAAATGCTTGGAATCACTGAGGAGTCCGTAACATCGTAGAAGCGCCCGGCACCGAGTTCAGCCAGCTCTTCCAGCAGATTCCGGTCCGCGTCGCTCCCAAGCGCCACCGCCGATAGAGTAATATTGTTTTCTTTCCCCGTTTCTATCATGCTTTCATAATCAGCGCTTCTGGCAGACTGCCCGTCTGTAAGGAGGATGATATGCTTCCGCTGGAGCTTAAGGTCCTCCAGCTCTTCGTACGCTTTTTCGAGGGAGGTAAAAATTTCCGTCCCTCCCCCGGGAGTGACGGAGCCAATTTTGTCCACCGCGTCCTTTTTATTGTCAAGCGGTCCGGTTTCCACGATAACCCACGGGCGGTCATCAAATGCTATGAATCCCAAAGTATCTTTCTCGCGCAAGAGTTCAACTGATCTTGCTGCCGCCTCTTTTGCCAGTTCCAGCTTGCTCCCTGCCATGCTTCCGGAACGGTCCATTACAATCACAAGGCCGAGGGAGGGCATTTCCTTCTTCCCTTTAATATCCATGCTGACAGGCAGCAGCTTTTCTATCGGCGTTTTGAAATAGCCGCCAAGACCAAAGCTGTTCTCTCCCCCCGCCATAATAAATCCTGAGCCAAATTCCTTTACAGCCTTCTCGATAAGCATCATCTGATTCTCGGAAACCACCGTTGCCGGTATATTATTGAAAATGATGGACTGATATGGAAGGACCCCGGAAAGTGAGGCAGGCAGTTTTTCCGGCACGATGGAATCCGCCAGAAGTCCGGACCCGTCCAGTATGGTTTCAAGCTGGCTTTTTTCCTGCTCTACAATCAAAACCCTGGGGGTTCCTTTAATATTGACGGCAGACTGCAATGCATTGTTTTCTATGAATCCATCTCCTTCAGCGGAAATTTCAGCCTTGATTGCCGATAAGCCGGTTTCGTCCATTTTGTGCTTGAAGGTGTAGACATTCTTTCCTTCTTTGACCGTAATTCTCTCTTTTAAGACTTCCCTGCTGTTAACAGAAAGCCTTAAATCAGCTTCTTTTGCAGAATTGCTGTCAATCGCAATGGTAATGGATGCTTCTTCGCCTTCATATAAGGCGGGGGGGACTTCCAGGCTGGAAATGGACATGTCCTCTTTCCTGCTGCTGTCCAGCAGGACATAATCAAGCTCTATCCCCCGATTCTTTAAAAGCTTTGCCGCTTCACGGCTGCTTCCAGCCGTTTCCCTTCCGTCTGATAAAAGGACAATCCGCCCAGGGGTTTCCTGCGGCATGAGAGTCGAAGCCAGCTGAATGCCTGCCTCGAGATTCGTTTCACCCTTCCCGGTGTCAGTACTGAACTCCCGGAACTCTCCCTTCATACTGGACAGCGAGCTTTCAGCAGCAGCTGTTTCTCCAGCCGATATCACGGCATAGGAATCTTCCTTTCCTTTGGACTGAATTCCGGCATCGATGAAATCCAGCAACTCTCCTTCCCTGCCCTGCACACTGGCAGAGCGGTCGGCGATGAAAACCACTGCTTCTCCTGGAGCAGGCAGTCTGATTGAAGGGACAGCCAGCGCAAAGGCAAGCAAAATGAACACGATGGCCCTCATCACAGCTGCTCCCTTCCTATTTCCTCTCCCCTTTGCTGTCTTGATAAACAAGAATACCAGGAGCATGGAAGGAATGATGAGCAAAAGCATAAAAGGGTGTTTAAATTCTATTCCCACGCCTGAACACCTCCCATTCTGCTGCTATCAGGATGAGAGCGAATAATGCGAGCCAAAACCAAAGTCCGTTCTGCTCTTTTTCCTCATAGCCATTTGAAGCAATTTTATCATTCATCGTAAAGGAAGAGGCATGCCTGGCGGCTTTTTCCCTGTCATCGAGCAGGACAGAGAAAAAATAATGTTCTTCCCCAGCAGCAGCCTGGTAGACTCCCGGCTTATAGGGAGCAGCAAAGTTTTCCTTCGCCAGATCCAGTGAATACAGATTTTCGTTTTCATCATCGTATATCTCGAACGAAGAAGAGCCCGCTCCTGCATTAAGCCACTTCTCTTCCCCTGGTGAAAAATAGCCAAGAAAATCAGACTGGGCGGCCAGCCATTGATAGGCATTATACAGGAAGACCGGAAAACCGGGCTGCAATGGCCAATCAGAATCGCCTAAAGCAAAATTGATCGCCAAAGCCGGAGTCCCATCCTGTGTTCCCTTCTGAATCAGAGGCCGCCCGCCTGACTGCAGGAGGGTTTCCCAATCACCTTTAAGCGGCTCGTAGGAGGAATCAATGAAGATATTTTCAGCCCCTACATGTTCAAGAATCGGATCATTGGCGGCCTCCGGCGGTTCTTCCAGCTTTTTCTTGCCTGTTTCCGAATTGAAGATGATTACAGGCCTTCCCTCTGCTGCCTCAAGGCTGCTGCCATCTGTCAGGTATATCCCTTCTCCCGCGGCTGCAGACGATGAAGGTTCAGCCTGAACCAGTTCAGCCCCCCATGTTTCAAAGCCTTTCAGCACAAATGGACTGATGCTCCCTACGGCAACCACCTTTCGGCTCGGTTCATTAAAGATCGCTGTCAGCTCATTGTCGGCTTGATAAGGATCATCCGCCTTTATTTCTGCCTTATAGTAAGGATGCTTGGGGAGGCCGGGAATCTGGATCACAGATTGGCCGTTTCCTTCAATCTCCACTTCCTGCTCATAAAGCACCTGGCCCTCATATACAACCCGGAAGGAAAAAGCGGCTTCCTCCGGTGACTGGTTCTCAACGGCAGCGCCACCGGCAATCCCCTCTTCTTCCCGGACAACACCAAAAGATAAAAGTGCAAGATTCTGCCCTTCTTTACCGAAATTATGGACTTCTGTGTAATTTCCTTCATCCAGGGCTGCGGCTTCTTCTTTTTCAAGCCCATCAGAAAATATGTATATAGCTGAATTCTCTGCATCTGCCAAAGAGTTGGCCAGCTGCAGCGCTTTAGTCATGTTTTCATGCTCATAAGTAATTTCTAGAGCACTGATTGACTTTTTAACCGCCGCTTTCTCCTTTTCCCCTGAAAGGAGGATTTCCGGATTCTCCCCGGCTCTTATCAGAGTAACCTCCTGGCCGGCCAGGCTGCCGGCCAGCGAAAGCATCTTCTCCCTTGCCTTCTCAAAGATCGGTTCGCCATCTCTTTCAGCAAGCATGGATGCAGAGGGATCGACAACAAATATCAGGCGGCTCCCCTTTAATTCTTCTCCTAACCAGTAAGGCCGGACCAGCGCAAACAGCAGCAGCAGAAGGGCAAGAAGCTGCAGCCAGAATAATAGATTCTGCTGAAGCTTCTTCAGCCATGGCGATGCCTGCCATTCATTCACTGCCTCCATCCAAAGCATATTGGAAGGAATGATTTTCTCATCAAATTGCTTCCGGAAGAAGTAGAATAATATAAAGGCGATGATAAAAAAGCCTAATAAAAAATAGATCGGGCTAAAAAAGAGCATCGTGTTTCACCTCAATTCAACATGCCTTTACCAGGCAGGATGCGCAATAAAATGGTCTGGATGTCTGTGTCAGCTGTAATCGGTACAAAATGCCCTCCATATTTCCTGCAAGCCGCCTCAAGCTGCCTGCCATGCTCTTCAAGCCTCTTCTTATATCTATCAACAATCACGGGATTCATACTGACATTAACAGAAGTACTGCTTTCGCTGTCAATCAGCCTGATATCTCCACTGTAAAACGGCTCGGCTTCCTCCTTAGCCAGAATCTGCAGCAGCCAGAAATCCTGCTTCATGGCCCCTATCCTCTTCATTGCAGACTCAAGACTGCTGAGCGGCTCCATAGTGTCGGTAATGAGGATGGACAGCTGCTGGTTTTTTTGCAGGGCACGGCTTAAGTGCTCTGAATAACCCTCATTGATTCCGGCACCTTCCATCTGGAGGATTTCTGTATATACCTGCTTGCTGTAATTGGCTCCTTTTCTTCTTAGAGGGACTGTACTTCCAGAAGGCAAAGATGCGAAATAGAGCCTGTCGCCTCCTGAAAGGGCAATATAGCAGAGCGAAGCGGCCAATTCTTTTGCCAGCTTCCATTTTTGATCGATGCTTTGCATGGAAGAAGATGTGTCCAGATAAACAGCAGCTGAAATCTCCTGTTCATCGAGGAACCGCTTTATATAATGCTTTTGGGTGCGTCCGTAAACATTCCAGTCGATTTGCCTGACATCGTCTCCCGGCTGATAGAGCCTGAAGTCGGAAAATTCAAGAGAGGAACCAAAGCTGCTGGACTGCCGTGTCCCTTTATGGGCGCCGCGCTTTTTCGTTTTCACCTGAAGGCGCTTTTTCTGCAGCCTTGAAAGAAGTACGCCTCCTTTATGCATGCTGACGGCCATCCCGGACAGGATTCCTGGATTCGGCCAGATCCCGGATAATTTCGTCTGCCGTAATGCCGCTGCTGTCAGCTTCAAAGTTGACTATAAGGCGGTGGCGGAGCACCGGGAGAGCTGTCTTTCTTAAATCTCCCATGGAAACATGGTATCTTCCCTGTGACATCGCCCTTGCTTTTGCCATCATGATCAGGCTTTGCAGTCCCCTTGGACCGCTCCCGAACTGGATGTACTGCCTCACCATCTCCGTTGCATCAGGCGACTCTGGATGCGTGGCTGAAATGATCGATACAGCTGCATCAATCATTTCTTCACTGACCAGGATCTCCTTTGCCAAAGCCTGGATCTCCAATACATCTTTTTTTGCCGCCGCTTTGTGGACAGCGGCAGGCCGGATCCCTGTCGTCCTTAATACAATCTCTTTCAATTCTTCCTTCGACGGGTATGAGACCTGAATTTTGCATATGAATCTGTCAAGCTGTGCTTCCGGCAGCGGGTAGGTTCCTTCCATATCTATCGGATTCTGGGTGGCCAGAACAAAGAATGGGCGGTCCATCATTTTTGTTTCACCCATGATTGTTACTGTTTTTTCCCCCATCGCTTCCAGCAGCGAGCTTTGTGTTTTCGGTGTCGCACGGTTGATTTCATCTGCGAGGATGATATTCCCGAATAAAGGCCCTTCATGAAAAACAAAGGCTTGCTTCCCGCTCCCGTCAGGCTGCAGAAGCATGGTTCCTGTTATATCTGATGGCATGAGATCCGGTGTGAACTGGATCCGCGAAAATTTCAGATCCATGCTTTCCGATATTGTCTTGACCAGCATGGTCTTCCCCATGCCGGGAAGGCCCTCAAGCAGCACATGGCCGCCGGCCACGATGCTCCACAGGACCTGATCGATCACATCCTCCTGCCCGACGATAAACGACCTGATTTCTTCCTTCACTTTATCCATGATAGCGGCCGCTTCTTTAAATTGGTCTGCTTTCTCTTCTATTGACGCCATATTCCTCACTCCCCATCAGGATCTATGCTTGTAAAATAATTCTTTACGATTTCTGCCAGTTCATCAGGCATCTTGTAGCGCTCGGAGCTTTCCCGGTAAGATCTTTCATAAGATTCATAGACTTCGCTGTACGGCCTGGCGCTCCCCCGCAGGATGGGCCCGGCTCCCTCGCTTTGTCTTGCCGGCCCTCCATCGCCTAATTGGCCTGAATCAGTTTCCGTATTAACCTGGCCAGCAAGCCTTTCCGGTACAGTCAGAAGCTCCCTTGAACCCTGGCCAAGCCCGGCTCCGGCCCCTGATCCTTTCCCTCCTGAGCCGCTGCCGGACCCGGTGCCAGAACCAGCCCCTCCAGAGCCTGATCCTGAACCACCAGTGCCCGATCCTGACCCTGAACCTGACCCAGATCCTGAACCTGACCCAGATCCTGAACCTGATCCGCTTCCGGATCCATTCCCTGAGTTTCCTTTGCCAGGCTGCTGGCCGCCGCTGCCGGCGTTCTGCCCGGGATTCTGCCCGGAAGCTGTCTGTCCGGAGGATCCTGAGAGAGCCAGCTGGCCGGGGTTCATTCCATTAGCAGTCATTTGGCTGTGGAGTTTTGTCCCTGTCTGGCCGACTGCCTGCTGTGCGGCAGCGAGCCTGGACAATGTGCCGGAGGAGTTCAATGCCTGCTCCAGCTGTTCTGCCAGCCTGGCAATCTCTTCATCTGTCAAAGGACCGCCCTTTTGTGCCAGCTCCTGGAGAGCCTCTTTTTGGCCATCTGAAAGCTCTGCAGGATTTTTCTGCAATTCTTTCAGCTCCTTCATGGCTTTGTTCAGTTCATTGTTATCGAGTGCAGCTGCAAGCGAGCTTAAACCGGCATTATTAAGCCGGCTTTTGGTTTCTTCAAGCATCCTTTGCCTTTCCAGTTCCTTCATTTTCTGCAGCTCCAGCGACTTGTTCTGTTTTTCAAGCTCTTTTAAAGCCTCTGCGGCAGAGGCAAGCTTGCTGATTTCCTTTGCCGCCTCTTCAATCAGCTTCCGTGTTTCCGGATCCTTCTCTTTCTCTGCTTTTTCCTTGAGCTCTTCTTCAGCGGATTCTACCATTTCTTTTTCTTCTTCAAGCTGGCTTGCCTTTTCCATTGTCGTGCTGGGAAGATAAGCAGCGGCTGAAACTGCCAGAAGGACAGCCAGCGCTCCGAGGACCCATTTAGGGTATAAGAATTGCTTTTTCCTCTTCAATACAGACTCATGGTTCTTCTTCAGATAAGATAAGGCCTCTTCCAGCTGCAGCTGCTCTACAAGTCCCTCGCTGTCCAAAAGCGAGTATGCCGTAAGCACCCTGTCATCAGGTACAAAGCGGTTGTAAACGGCTGCTGCCTCCCGAAAGCCCGGCTTCCTGATCCAGAACCTCCAGAAAGATAAAGTTAGGGACACAAGAACAGCTGAGAAAAGATATACCGGCAGATCCGGGATGACCACCGTCCGCGCCATAAGCAGGACAATGAGTATTATGGCACCTCCGTAAAAGAGGAGAAGCTGAAGCTCCTTCAGTGCAGCTGCAAAGAGAAGCTGGCGCCGGACAGGCTTCAGCAGGTTTAAGAACTGCTCCCGGTTTTGTTTGGCCATACGCTGACAACTCCTATCCCTTTTTCATATTTGGCCTTAGCTTTCTTATGCTGATCAGCAGCGCCAGCAGGAAAATCACCGAGCTTGCGATCAGGTGGGCGATCCAGAGCGGAAATTGAATGCCCGTCACATTTGCAACCTCCCGCAGAAATTCAGGATTAAAGATTCCTAGAAGGACCATGGCCGGATTGAGCATGGCTGTAAAATAAGCAAACGGGCTGTCTGTCTGCACATTTGGATTCATATTTCCTAACTGCATCAAAATCATCGTCAGAAATGCCGTTCCCCCTGCCAGAAAAAGCGTGGCCCCATAGGTTGTAACCATGGAAACGACTGTTTTCCTGATCAGCGTTGAGAACAATACGCCAAGGCTGCCGTAAACTATGATCGTAAAAATGTAAAACCCGAGTGTCATGACCACCTGTCCAGGCGAGACCCCTCCAAAAAGGAAGACTATGCTATACAGCGGAAGGCTGGCAATGATAAGCAGAAGCAGGAAGGAAATGGCTGATACGAGCTTGCTGATGATGATGCTCGCGGAGCTCTGTGTCGTCGTCAGCATGATATTAAGGGTCTGCCTCTCCCGTTCACTGCTGATGACCCCTGCTGTCAGTCCGGGTGTAATGAACAATATCAGGGCAAGCTGCAGGAAGGACAGAACAATGAACATCTCCCTGCTCTGGTCGGGCTTAAAATACCCCTGGCTGTTCGAAAGCATATTAATAAAAATAAAGCCCAAAATAATGACGCTTAAAGCCAGCAGGTAAAATAATACGCCGAGAAAGCTCTTGAACGAGCGGAACCGAAGTTTAATTTCTTTATTCAGCACAGGATTGACGGCAAAATTTTTCATGAAAGTTCCACTCCTTTCGTAATTTCCATGAATACATCCTCAAGGTCGGTTTCTGCTTCTGCAAAGCTTGCAATCGAAAGACCGGCTCCTATCGCGTTTTTCAGGAGAGCAATCTGGCCGGCATCATCGCCTTTGTATACAAACTGGAGTACATTTTCCGCTTCCCCGGGCTTCAGCCCGCTCACGCCGGGATTGTCCTCAAAAAATGAAAAGGCTTTATGTAGATCCTTAAGGACTTTCACCATAATCAACTTCTCCCCGCGCAGCTTTGCCTGTATTTCTGTGACTGACCCTTCAGCTACCAGCATCCCTTGATCGATGATCCCGATCGTGTCGCACATTTCCGCCAGCTCAGGGAGAATATGGGAGGATATGAGTATGGTCTTCCCCATATTCTTCAGCTCCTTCAGTATCTCCCTCATTTCTACGCGCGCCCTCGGATCTAATCCTGAAGCCGGTTCATCGAGAATCAGGACTTCCGGGTCATGGATAAGGCTCCTTGCCAGGCACAGCCTCTGCTTCATTCCCCTTGAAAGGAGGTCAACGTAAGAATCGCGTTTATGCTCAAGGTTTACCAGATCCAGGAGCTGGGGAATCAGCTTTTCCCTTTCCTTAAAATCAAGCCCATAGCTGGCTCCGTAAAAATGCAGATATTCTTCTGCCTTCAGCTGGTCATAGACCCCAAAAAAATCTGGCATATAGCCGATTTGCCGGCGCACCATTTTCGGCTCCTTAGCGACATTATAGCCATTTACATAGGCGGTGCCTGATGTAGGCGCCAATAGTGTCGCCAGAATAGAGAAGGTGGTCGATTTGCCGGCGCCGTTCTGGCCGACAAACCCGAAGACCGAACCTTTCTCAATTTGGAGGTTCAAGCTGTTCAGGGCTGTAAATTTACCATACCTCTTCGTTAAATCAATTATCTCTATCATGAGGATGCCTCCCCTTTAATCGTAATTTTCGGCATCGTGATCTGAGGGTCCTTCGATGTTTTAACAATGCGGACAACCACTTTTCCATCTTTGCCAATATAGCGGACGATTTTTTCCTGGATAGTAAGCTTTGAGTCGAAGGGCTCCATTTCGCCGGATTCGTGGTTCAGGATCGCATATTCTGCAAATTTGGCTTTCGTTACTATGGACAGTTCATTAAATGCAAGGGATTTCCCTTTCATTTGTGCGGGAAGGGCTGCAATAAAATGATATTCTCCATCTTCAGCCATCATTTGATCTTTGCTGCCATTGACATTCTTTTCGTAAACCATGCCCTGCACCGCCTCAAGCTCGGTACTAAGCACCTCATTGGACAGGGAGAACCGGCCTGTAAAATCAACCTTCGCTTCAAATGGTTCAAAAATGAGATTCAGGTCTGAAATTTTTTCTTTTTTGGACAGAAGATCTGCCTCAATGACACTGTCCCTCGTAAATCCGGCCAGCACCGGGCCTTCAGCAGTCCCGCTTCCTGAAAAAAGGAATGCAGAAGCTGCATATTCAAGCCTTTCTTTTTTCATTTGGTCAAGATCCCGGCCTGGCCCCGGGTGGCCATAGCCGGCGCCGGACATATACGGAGCAGTAAGAAAGTCAGTCTTTACTTTTTCGTCGACTTTCAGTGTTTCACCTTTTTTCAGACTGCCGACATTGATCTTATTCGAGCCGGTCCATAAATACAGCTCTTCAAAATCATATGGGAAGGTGTTTGTCACAGTGCCTGACAGCCGTTTGTCTTTAAGCGTCAGATCAGCCTTCAGGCCGCCGTCCTTTTCTTTTTGCGATTTGCCGAATATGGTCCTGGATGACCAGTATTCTACGGCATTAAAAATAATCCTGGTATCCTTGCGGCTCTGTTCAATGACAGCGCCGCCTGTATGATCGGACCCCGGTCTATTCAAGGTGCTGGGAATCGCATTGAACTCCCCGCGCGGAACCGAAAATGCATATTCACCGCTTGTGTTTGAAAGCAGGGTTGCTGCCTGAATACCGACAAGCCGGCTGTCCTCCGCTTTATAGACGCCCAGTTGGTTGACCTGAGGCTTGCCAAGCCTGTCTTTTGCTCCAATGCCAAAAATGGCCCCTGACATCAGCACGGCTAAAGAAGGGATGATCCACCAAGCATGCTCGCGTTTGTCCCGCTTCTTCAAAATAAAATAAAGGATCGGAACAATGACGATTACATAGCCGATGAGCAGCAGCAAAAGCTGGCCGATTGAAAAGCTGGAAGCAGGGAAATATTCATTAGCTTCAGCGAATTCATAGGTCAGCGGATCATAAATATCCGATCCATACTGGCTTCCTGCCATAGTTGGGGCCGGAACTGACTGCAGAATCCCGTCAAACCATCTGCTGTAGCCAGTCCAGGAAGACAGCGGCTCATCGCCGAGTGAAAAGGCAGTCTGCAGTATTGTACCGCTTCCATAGTCCGCCTTCACTGCTGCAGGGACATTCCCGCTTAAAGAGAGGATCTCTGCCTGATTTTTCACAGGGCCGTAAAACATAGGCAGCTCCTTGAACGGAAGCTCTTTCTCTCCTTTTTCCATAAGAAAGGATGCAGAAGACTTTCCTTCTGTATCCGGCTTCATCGGCAGGAGCGAATAGAGGACACCTAAAGACTGGCCGGCATCAGGAGCAGCGCCGGCAATCAGAATTCCACCGTTCCCGACCCATTCCTTGATGGCATTTTGCTGGGCCTCTGCAAGGTCTGAGACGGCAAATTCGTCGATGAGGAGATAGTCGAGCATTTCAAGCCCGAGCCCCTCTTCGGGCAGCTGTTCTTTTTTCAGCTCCAGCGTCTCTACCGCTGCAGAGGGGAGGATCCTCAGCTCCTTGAGCCGGTCATAGTCCTCGCTCAGGATGCCCATCGTCATTTCTCCGCCTTCTATATATTTCGCCTTCAGCTTGGTGTCACCGGAGAACTTTACTTTTTTCCCGTCCTTCCAGCTCCCTTTGTAAAGGTGAATAGCAGGGAGGTTCTGATAAGATGATGGGTGGTCCTCGGAATTGCCTGGTATTGTTATATGAAAGGTTTTCGAAGCATTTTCCGGCAGATTTGCCTTGATGCTCATGGCACCGCCGGAATTATAGGAAGGGTGGAAATCAATCAGCAGATCCCCGCTGAACGCCTCCCCTGTATTTTCAGCTTTGATAGTCAAGGGAAAGCCTTTTCCCCTTTTTACTTTTCCGTCCAGGCCTGCCTCTACTGAAATGCTGATGGCTGCCGGTGCAGCATGTGCAGGCTGGTTTAAAATGAGAAACAGCAGCAGTGCTGCAATTACAGCGATGATTGCTTTTGTATGTTTACGCAAAAAAACTCCCCCCAGATAATTATTCCACTACAATAGACGAACAGGAGCCGGCAAAAGTTTGCAATTCTTTGAAAATATAAATCTATTGCTGACTTTGCTTTTCCGGCAAGCGGTGCCGGCTCATGTATAATAGACGAAATAAATCAGGATTCCCCTACAGGGATTGAGAAAAAAAACCATTTTAAAGCACAAAAAAACAGGCTGCGTTTTGCAGACTGCCAGAACATTTTAAAAGAGTTTTGCTCGCAAATGAAGTATGTTGATTTCCGCTCCAGGCACTTCGCTTTCCGCGGGGCGGCGCTAAGCCTTCTCGTCGTACCTCCTGCGGGGTCTCAGCTCTGCCGCTGCAATCCCGCAGGAGTCTACGTGCCTTCCACTCCAATCAACGGGTTCCAATTTTTTTTGCAGCAAGTTTATGCTTATTAAATAAAAGGCGAATGGCAGCACTATGGACTTTTGATACTACAATAGGATGCTAACCCAAACCGTACCCTTTCTCTCCAAAATAAAAGCAGCTGCATATGCAGCTGCTTACCTCTTAGAATTTACTCTTCCGCATTCTCAACCATGTCAGCGAATAGGCCGTAGACATATCGTTCTGCGTCGAATTCCTGCAGGTCGTCCATTTTTTCTCCGAGACCGACGAATTTGACGGGGATGTCAAGTTCCTTGCGGATGGCCAGCACGATGCCGCCTTTTGCGGTTCCATCAAGCTTTGTGAGGACGATTCCGCTCACATCTGTTGCTTCCTTGAAGGTTTTTGCCTGGATCATGGCATTCTGGCCTGTTGTTGCATCAAGGGCGAGCAATACTTCATGCGGGGCGCCGGGGATTTCCCTTTCGATTACCCGCTTGACTTTTTCAAGTTCCTTCATCAGGTTGACCTTGTTCTGCAGGCGACCTGCTGTGTCACAAAGAAGGATATCTGCATTCCTTGATTTTGCCGCCCTGACGGCATCAAACATAACAGCTGCCGGATCAGATCCTTCTGCCTGCTTGATGACGTCGACGCCGACACGGTCTCCCCATACTTCAAGCTGCTCGATTGCCCCGGCCCGGAAGGTATCCCCTGCGGCCATGAGAACGGTTTTTCCTTCCTGCTTGAACTTATGTGCCAGCTTGCCGATGGAGGTTGTCTTGCCGACCCCATTGACACCGACGAACAGGATGACTGTCAGGTCGCCTTCCTGGATATTCAAAGCGGAAGATGCTTCCCCGCTTCCCTCATATATTTCAACCAGCTTCTCGGAAATGATGCTTTGCACGCCTTGCGGATCCTGGATGTTTTTGCGCTTCACTTCCATTCTCAGCTCTTCAACAAGTTCCATGACCGTATCGAAACCCACGTCGGCCTGAATGAGAATTTCCTCGAGCTCTTCGAAGAAGTCCTCATCGACCTTTCTGTACCTGGCAACAAGATCATTGACCTTGCCGGAAAAATTATCCCTCGTTTTTGTCAGGCCATCCTTGAATTTTTCAGTCACTGTATCAGTTTGCTTCGTAATTTTATCTTTCAGTTTTTTAAAGAAACTCATCTGTTCACTTCCTTCTCATTCATCAGTATGTATCGCCGGAAAAAGAGCTGGCACCCCTTTTCCGGCAGCCTCCTGCCTGTCTATTGCGCGACAAGCTCGCGGGTTTCTTCAAGTCTGACTGAGACAAGCTTAGAAACACCTGATTCCTGCATCGTTACACCATACAGGACGTCTGCTTCTTCCATCGTCCCTTTGCGGTGAGTGATGACGATAAACTGTGTTTCCTCACTGTATCTCTTCAAATATTGGCTAAAGCGCTGGACGTTGGCTTCATCGAGCGCAGCCTCCACTTCATCAAGGATGCAGAACGGAACGGGGCGCACCTTCAGGATTGAGAATAGCAGCGCAATTGCCGTAAGCGCCCTCTCCCCGCCTGATAAAAGCCCCAGATTCTGCAGCTTTTTGCCTGGCGGCTGGGCGACGATGTCAACCCCTGTATTAAGGAGATCGTCAGGCTGAGTCAGCTTTAGATCTGCCCTGCCTCCGCCAAACAGAGCCTGGAATACAGATTCAAAATGGAATCTGATTCCTTCAAATGTCTGCCGGAATCTTTTTTTCATTTCTTCATCCATTTCATCAATCACCTGGAAGAGAGTGTCCTTCGCTTCCTGCAAATCATCCTTCTGTGCCAAAAGGAATTCATATCGCTCTGATACGCGTTCATATTCTTCGATGGATCCAAGGTTCACTGTCCCAAGCTCCTCGATCGACAATTTAATAAGCTTAACCTTTTTCCGCGCCTCCTCAGCAGGGATGTGGAGCGGATACTCTTCCCTTGCGGCTTCAAAGGTTAGCAGATATTCCTCCCTCAGATGGGCCAGGCGGTTATCCAGTTCTACATCCAGCCTGTTCAGCCGCACTTCCTCATCCTTCATGCTTTCAGTCATGCCTTTATGAAGGCGGCGAAGCTCTTTGGCTGAGAGCTCCAGGTCTTCAAGTGCTTCCTGAAGCTTAAGGCGCTCCTCTTTCCTGGAGGAGATAAGGTCGATGGCTTCCTGCTTGTCCTTCAGCTTTTTCCTTGCCGCCTCCTCAAGCACTTCTTCGCCTGAAGAGCTGCTGGTCAGCTCTGATGACAGCAGCGACAAATCTTCCCTAAAGGTCTGGAGCTTCTCGGATGTCTCCGCCAGCTCCCCCTCAATGGATGCGAAAGTATCTTTAGCAAAGTTCAGCTGTTCGTTTTTGGACGCAAGTGTTATCTTAAGCTCGCCGATCATGTCCATAAGCGTTTCCTTGGAGGTCATCTGAGTGTTTTTCTGCTGTGTCAGCACCTCGATTTCTTCCTCCAGACCTGAGATGCTTTTTTGCATCTTCTCAAGCTCAAGCTCGAGTTCAGCTTTCCTGGCTGAAAGCTTCAGGGACTCTTCGGCAGATTGCGACTTGTCCATATCATACAAGGATAGTCGTTCATTTATGTTTTTCTCAGCCATTTCCACTTCCCGGAGATCGCCCTTCAGGGAGTTTTCCTTCAGTCTCAGTTCTTCCCCGGATCTGCGCAGGTTTTCGATCAGTTCTTCCTGCTTATTTATGTCTCCCTTAACCCTTTTAACCTGCTCTTCCACCAGCTGTGTCTTGGAATCCATTTCAGCCAAACGTTCTTTCAGCTCTTCAAGCTCTGTCTTCCTGCTGAGCAAAGAAGAGGATTTCTGCTTGACGGCGCCGCCTGTCATGCTGCCGCCCGGGTTTACGACATCGCCTTCCATTGTAACAAACCGGCTTCTGTAATTGAGGATCTTTGCCATTTCATTGGCTCCCTTTAGATCCTTTGAAACGATAACATTTCCGAGAAGGTTTTTGATGACCTCTTCATATTTTGAATCAAAAGAGACCAGGTCAGCGGCAGCACCAATGAAGGATGCATGCTGTTTGAGGGATTGAAGCTGGCTCTGTGACAGCGACTTCCCTTTAATGACATTCAGCGGCAGGAAGGTCGCCCGGCCGTATGAATGCTTCTTCAGGAACTGGATGGCGCTGCGGCCATTCTCTTCGTTCGCTACCACAACATGCTGCATTGCTCCTCCAAGCGCGGTTTCAATCGCTGTCTCATACTGCTTCGGCACTCCAATCAGCTCAGCAATCGCACCTTCAATGCCTTTTAGCGCACCGCCCCTTGCCTTCAGTACTTCTTTGACTCCCTGGAAGAAGCCGGAATAGTCCTCCTCCAGCTCTTCCAGCATATCTTTGCGGGACTTGGCCTGCTGAAGATATTGATAAGCCTGGTAAAGAGTGGTTTCCTGCTTCTGATAGTTCGTTTTCAGCGATTCGGTCTTGGCCTGCTCAGTCTTGAATAGGCGGACCTGCTCCTCAAGCTCGCCTTGTATCTGTGCAAGCCTGCCGATGATTTCTTTCTTTTGATCTTCTATCTGCTTTCGTTCTGCGAGAAACTTTTCATTGTCAGACTCAAGCCGGGTTGATTTTGCACCCTGCTGGGCCAGCTGCTGGCCGATATATTGAAACTCATTTTTAAAAGCAGCCTGCCTGTTCAGGAGTTCAATATAGTCACTCTTGAGAGAGTCGATTTTTTCTTCTGTATTTTCACTATAAAGCTTCAGCTCAGCCTGCTTTTCTCTCAGATTTTTCTGAAGCTCAGCTGCCTCTTTCTGAAGGACATCGGCAATCTCCTGCTGCATTGCTTTTCTTTCTTTAAGAGAAGCTTCCTTTGCCCCAAGCTCTTCTATATTTCTCTTCAGCTGCTCTTTATTATGGGAAGCATTTTTCTTTCGCTCTTTGAGGACCTCTTTCCTGCCCTCGAGCTTTTCCAGCTCCTCGCTGGCGTTAAGCAGCACACCCTGCAGATCATTGATGGACTCATCAAGGTCTGCAATGCCTGCCCTTGCCACCTCGATTTCAGCTTCCTTTTCCCCGATTGCACCGCCCAAAGCCTCTTCTTCCTTTTTCAGCTTTTCAAGCACAGCGGAAAGAGCCTCCCATTTTCCGTGAAGGTCCTCAATCTCAAAGGCTGTAAGGGCAACCTCAATTTTTTCCAGCTCTTCTTTTTGCTGCAGATAGTCCTTTGCGATGGAAGACTGGATCTTCAGCGGCTCCACCTGGCTTTCGAGCTCATAGACGATATCATTCACCCTGTTCAGGTTCTCCTGCGTTTCAAGAAGCTTGGCCTCTGCCTTTTTCTTTCTTGTTTTATATTTCAGGACACCGGCCGCTTCTTCAAATATGCTCCTCCGGTCTTCCGCCTTGCTGTTTAAGATTTCTTCTACCTTCCCCTGGCTTATAATGGAGAATGCCTCCCGCCCAAGGCCGGAATCCATGAACAGATCGATGATATCCTTCAAGCGGCACGATTGGCTGTTTATATAAAATTCACTGTCCCCTGAGCGGTAAACCCTCCTCGTTACACTCACTTCATTATAATCAAGCGGGAGGAACTGGTCTTCGTTATCAAGGGTCAGTGTCACCTCTGCAAAGTTCAGCGATTTCCTGCTGTCGCTTCCGGCAAAGATGATGTCCTCCATTTTAGATCCTCTCAGGGACTTTGCGGACTGCTCGCCAAGCACCCAGCGGATGGAGTCAGTAATATTGCTTTTGCCGCTCCCATTCGGGCCGACAACAGCTGTTACGCCAGGGACAAAATCGACAGAGGATTTCTCGGCGAAGGATTTAAAGCCTGCTATATCTAGCCGTTTCAGAAACACTGATATATCCCTCCTAGCTTCTCGGTTGGTTTTCTTGGGATGTTGGGTCATTCTGCAAATGGGATTTTAAAATCTCCAGCGCCATCTGGGCCGCGTGCTGTTCTGCTTCTTTTTTCGATCTGCCTGTCCCTGTCCCGAGCTCATTACCTGACAAGGAAACACGCGAGACAAACTCCCTGCTGTGTGCAGGGCCTTTTTCCTGAAGAATCTTATACTCAATTGAACCCGCTCCGTCACGCTGGACGAGCTCCTGAAGCTGGCTCTTGAAATCCATCACATGAGAAAAAGCACCCGAATTGATTTTTGGAAAGACCGTTTGCTCTAAAAATCCGATGACTGTATCTATCCCTTTTTCCAGGTATAATGCACCGATAAATGCTTCGAACACATCTGCAAGCAAAGCCGGACGCTCTCTTCCGCCTGTCATTTCCTCCCCTTTGCCAAGAAGGACGAGCTTCCCGAACTCAAGCTCATTGGCGAAAGCAACCAAGGATGGCTCACATACAACTGCCGCTCTCAGCTTTGTCAGCTCTCCTTCGCTCATCATGGGATATTTCTTATATAAAAATTGGGATACAGTCAGTTCAAGTACGGCGTCCCCTAAAAATTCAAGCCGTTCATTATCTTCATACGGCTTTCTCCGATGCTCATTCACATACGATGAATGTGTAAAAGCCTGCTTCAGCAGCTTTTCATTCTCAAAGGAAAGCCCGATTTTCTTCTGGAACTCCCTGAATTGCATTTCTGCCGCGCGGTATGCTTTTTTCTCTTGGTCTTTATTGTTCTTGCGCATAATGCCTCCACCTTGCTAATAGTTTACATACATTATCAGTTTACGTAATAAATCTTAAAAACGCAAAAAAACCTGAAAGCATCCTGAATATTCCAGACCGCTTCCAGCCTTTTGGATCAATGGGCCATTTCATTAATTTAACCGGGCTCTGCCGGCATTTAAATGATCCCTGTATCCGCCTTTATAGAAGAAAGCCCCGTTCAAAACGGAGCTTTGCTCAATCTAACGATTACACATTAGCTTTTATGTAATTCACAGCGTCGCCGACTGTTGCGATCTTTTCTGCATCATCGTCAGAGATTTCCATATCGAATTCATCTTCCAGTTCCATAACCAGTTCAACTACATCCAGGGAATCTGCGCCAAGATTTTCTTTGAAAGAAGCTTCCAATGTTACTTCAGACTCTTCAACACCAAGACGATCTACGATGATCTTTGTTACACGTTCTAACACATCTGCCATGCTTGTCACCTCCCCTCAAGACATTATAGAGCATTTTTGCGGATTAATAAATGTTCAGCAGAACAATTTTTTCTTTTATCTGCAGAAGAGGCTCTACATCACCATTCCGCCGTCAACATGAAGGGTCTGCCCAGTCATATAGCGGCTGTCCTCTGAAGCCAGGAACAAAGCCACCTTTGCAATGTCTGAAGGTTCGCCAAGCCGTCCGAGCGGGATCCCTGACAGCATCTGTTCTTTCACTTCTTCATTGAGCTTGTCCGTCATATCAGTCGAGATGAAGCCAGGGGCAATGGCATTGACAGTGATTCCTCTTGAAGCCAGCTCTTTTGCAGAAGTTTTTGTCAGGCCGATGACGCCTGCTTTAGCGGCAACATAGTTGGCCTGGCCAGGGTTGCCGCTGACACCGACAATCGAGGATACATTGATGATCCTCCCGCTGCGCTGCTTCATCATCTGCCTGGTAGCCGCCTTCGTGCAAAGGAAGACACCTTTAAGATTGATGCTGATGACTTCATCCCATTCTTCCTCTTTCATTCTCATAAGAAGATTATCCCGGGTGATGCCGGCATTATTGACAAGAATATCAATGCTTCCGAATTTTTCAAGCGTCTCTTTCATCATAGCCGTTACAGCCTCACTGTCCGACACATCTGCCTTTACAGCAAAAGCATCACGTCCGAGCGCCTTGATTTCTTCAACAGTCTCGTTCGCTTTTGCCTCGCTCCCCGAATAATTGACTGCCACATTGGCTCCCTGCCTCGCAAGCTCCAATGCAATTTCGCGGCCAATTCCCCTCGAAGCACCTGTTACGATCACTGACTTGCCATCCAGCTTCATTACTGTTCCCCCTTTAACGCCTCAATTGCAGCCGCACAGCTTGCTTCATCTGAAACAGCATATGTTTTGGCTGAGCGGTTAATTTTTTTCACAAGCCCTGATAAGACTTTTCCCGGGCCAATTTCAATGAATGTATCGACTCCGAGGCCGAACATCCTTTCAATGGAATCCTCCCACAGCACAGGGGAATAAAGCTGCTGGACAAGCTTTTCTTTAATATCCCCTGATTCCGTCATTTCTGAAGCACTAACATTGGAGATGACTGGAATTTGTGCATCAGAAACCGTGATGCTGTCCAGGACATCCCGCAGATTCTCTGCTGCCGGCTTCATGAGAGATGAGTGAAACGGTCCGCTGACATCCAGCGGAAGGACCCTCTTGGCGCCTGCTTCTTTCGCTTTTGCGGAAGCCAGCTCTACGCCCTCCCTCGAACCGGAAATTACGATCTGCCCGGGGCAATTAAGGTTTGCCAGCTGTACCGGATGCCCTTCCTCTGAAACTTTCTCTGTTACTGCACGCAGTTCATCCCTGCCGAGGCCGAGGACTGCTGCCATTGTGCCTTCACCGTTTGGAACAGCTGCTTCCATGAACTCGCCTCTTTTTCTTACCGCATGCACCGCATCTTCAAAAGAAATGCTGCCTGCAGCAACAAGGGCAGTGTATTCACCAAGGCTGTGTCCGGCTGTGTAATCAGCCTTGATTCCAGATTCACGGAACTTCGCAAGAAGGGCAATGCTTGTCGTCAAAAGTGCCGGCTGGGCATTGACTGTTAATGTCAGTGTCTCCTGCGGCCCTTCAAATATCAGGCTTGAAAGCTTATCATTCAGCCTTTGGTCTGCCTGGTCAAAGACAGCTTTTACTTTATCATCTGATTCTGCCAAAGATTTCCCCATGCCAACAGTCTGTGAACCCTGGCCAGGAAATAGAAATGCAATTTTCCCCATTTTCCCTTCTCCTTTTCAAAGAAATCTGCAGGTTATTCCCTGCCTGCTCCAGGCAGCTTTTCCGCAGCTGCTTTTATTGTTTCCGCCACATTATTCTGCACCATTTCACGTGTCTGCCTGACTGCGCTGTAGAGCGCATTGCTGTCAGAGGACCCGTGGGCCTTGATGACAGGAGCGTTCAGTCCGAACAGACCTGCCCCGCCGTACTCCGAATAGTCCATCTTTGATTTCAGCTGGACAAGATCAGGCTTCAGCACTGCTGCTGCCAGCTTGCTCTTCAGGCTGCCTGTCATGGCTTCCTTCATCATTTTAAAGACGGATAAGGCGGTGCCTTCTATCGTCTTTAGAACCATATTCCCTGTAAAGCCGTCGGTAACGACTACATCTGCCGCACCTTCAAGAAGGTCTCTTGCTTCTACATTCCCGACAAAATTAAGTCCGGCATCCTTAATCAATCCAAATGCATTTTTAGCCAGTTCATTTCCTTTTTTCTCTTCTGTGCCGATATTTAAAAGGCCTACGCGGGGGTTAGAGACGCCCCTGACTTTTTCACAATATATAGAGCCCATGACCGCATATTGCAGAAGATGTTCAGGTTTGGCATCGACATTTGCACCAACATCAAGGAGCAGAAAACCTTTGCCATCTATTGTCGGCAGCGTAGGCGATAATGCCGGCCTTTCAATGCCCTCGATCCTTCCTACAACGAATAATCCAGCTGCCATCAGTGCGCCTGTATTGCCGGCTGAAATGCAGGCATCCGCATTGCCATCAGCGACCTGCCTTGCAGCCAGGACCATTGAAGCATCCCTCTTCCTCCGCACTGCCCTGACTGGTTCATCGGTGCCAAGGATCACCTCTTCTGTATGGATGATTTCAATTCTCTCACTCTCTGCCAGATGCTCCCTGATTCTCTTTTCGTCACCGACAAGTGTAATATGTATGTCCTTGAATTCTGCTGCAGCCTTCATGGCCCCGAGTACAATTTCCTTTGGGGCGTTGTCCCCGCCCATTGCATCTATCGCAATCTTAATCATTCTGCATCATCCCCTGCTTGTTAACGGATTATTTTCATGCTTCTCTATGGGAACGGAACATGTCGAACTCGCCTTTGAAAACCAGTTCATTGTTCGCAAAGCTTGAAACCTCTACAAGTGTCCTGCCGGAGCAGTTGTCGATCTTAACGACTTTTGCTTTTGCGATTACCCTTTCATTCTGGTGTACTGATCGGGTAAACTGTATGCTTGCTTTAGCTGTTAGCGCCAGCTCGTCATTTATGACAGCGACAGCCAGTGAGTTGGCCTGTGCAAAAAGGTGGTGGCCGCGGGCAATCCGGTTCCTTTTGAATACATGCTCTTCTTTTACGTCAAATATAGAAATCGCCGTATTATCAAGTTCTATGTCAATGATTTCTCCAATGACTTCTTCAATGGGAAGTGATTTAACTTCATCCTCGAAGGATTTCTCCGCAACATTTTTGATCCTTTCCCTAAGCTCGGGAATGGAAAGCTCGAGACGGTCGAGCCGGATGGTCTGGACGCTGACTGAAAAACGGTCGGCCAGATCCTCGTCTGTAATGAAGGGGTTCTCCTTTATCGTTTCAACCAGCATCTGCTGGCGTTCTTTTTTGTTTTTTCTCATATCCTCCACCGCCGAGATATTAAGACTAGGTACTAATAGTAGTATATATAAAAAAAAAGCAGAGCGCAAGGCAGAACTTTCCCGTTCTGTCTTCGTCTGCTTCCCGCTTCAATCAAGCTTTTCTCCTTGGAACACGCCTGTATTTTTAAGATATTCCCTCAGCATCATATATTCCGGGCCTTCCCAGAAGATGCTGGATTGTATCAGCTTCGATGCATCATTTCGAGCCGTTTCCAGAGCACGGTAGTCATGGACCATATCAGCTACCTTGAACTCAGGCATGCCGCTTTGCTTGCGGCCGAAAAAGTCTCCCGGCCCCCTCAGTTCCAAATCCTTTTCACTGAGAACAAAGCCATCGTTTGTCTCAGACATGATTTTCATCCGTTCTTTCCCGACCTCTGATTTTGGATCAGCAAGGAGGATGCAGTAAGACTGTTCGCTTCCCCGTCCGACCCTTCCCCTCAGCTGGTGCAGCTGGGATAAACCGAATCTCTCGGCATCATAGATTACCATAATGGTAGCATTAGGCACATTGACCCCAACTTCAACGACAGTTGTAGAAACAAGAACCTGGATCTCATTGCGGCTGAAGCTTTTCATCACTTCATCCTTTTCCTCCGGGTGGAGCCTGCCATGCATCAGCCCTACCTTATACCGGTCCTGATAATAGAATGTCAGATTGCTGTGGACATCAATTGCATTCTGGACATCAAGCTTGTCCGATTCCTCAATCAGCGGGCAAATAACGTACGCCTGCCTGCCTTTCGAAAGCTCCTTCTCCATGAATTGGAGGATCCGGTCGAGCATTTCCTGCTTCGCCCAGTAAGTTTCGATTGTCTTCCTGCCTGCAGGCATTTCATCAATAATAGATACATCCATTTCCCCGAACACCGTTATGGCAAGCGTCCTTGGGATCGGAGTTGCCGTCATGAACAGTACATCAGGGCTTTCACCCTTTTCACGGAGCACCCGGCGCTGCTCTACGCCAAACCGGTGCTGTTCGTCTGTTATGACAAATCCGAGCCGCTTGAACTCGACCTCCTGCTGGATAAGGGCGTGTGTCCCGACCAGGACATCGATTTCTCCTTCCGCCAGCCTGGCGAGGATCTCTTTTCTCTTTTTCCCCTTCACAGAGCTCGTCAGCAGCTCACACGAAAGGCCGTGCGGCTCAAGCAGCTCTTTGAGCGATTTCTCATGCTGCTCTGCCAGTATCTCTGTAGGGACCATCAGTGCCCCCTGATAGCCTGCTGTTGCTGCTGCATATAAACCGATTGCGGCTACGACCGTCTTGCCGGAGCCTACATCCCCTTGAAGAAGCCTGTTCATCCGGTACGGGGATTTCATATCAGACAGGATTTCGTTCACTACTCTTTTTTGGGCTCCAGTCAAAGGAAAAGGAAGCGAGCCGATGAATTCTTTCAGCTTTTTCAAATCATAAGTCTGGACGATCCCTTTTGACTGCTCACGCTCGAATTTTCTGAGCGCCTGCATTTTGAGCTGGAAATATAAGAATTCTTCATAAACAAACCTGCGCCTTGCCTGCTTCAAATCCTCGGGCCCTCCCGGAAAATGCATCGCCCTGAGGGCATCTTTCCTGTTCAGGAGCTTATACTGCTCAAGAAGCCGCTCAGGCAGCGTCTCCACAATGCTGCCAGCATACTGGCTGAACGCCAGTCCAATGAACCTGCGTATGCCTTTGACAGTAATGCTGCCTTTCACAGCGTATACAGGTTCAAAATCCTTGGAAGCTGTATTCTCCCCCAGATGGATCTCACTGGCGGAAATCATCTGGCGGTGCTGGTCCCACTTTCCTGTTATCGTGACTGAATCATTGATGGCAAATTTCTTTTTTAAATAAGGCTGGTTAAAAAATACCGCCTGGATCAAATAACGGCCGACAAGGACTCTTATCGTCAGGCGCGACCGTTTTCTTCCATAATAAGTAAGCAAAGGCTCGCTGTGAATTTTCCCTTCCACTGTAACCCTTTCCTCATGCTTGACTTCAGACAGGTCTTTAAGCCGGTAATCCTCATAGCGGAACGGGAAATGCTCCATAAGGTCGCCGACAGTAGAAATATTCATATCTGCCAGTGCTTCAGCGGTCTCTGCACCTATTCCTTTTATACTTGTAACTGGTTCGTTCAACATATTTTTAATCACCTGATTTCGATTTTACTTTATAGGAGAATTTGGCTGTGGATGCACCGGGGATCTCTTTTTGGAAGCTTCGGCGGGTTTCGGGGGCATTGCCTGCCTGCATAGATAGAAATAGAAGGGGCATCCCCTTCTATTTCCTTGTACTGCTATTCGATTGAAAAAATGAAAGCGTACAATGGCTGTTTGCCATCATGCACTTCAACTTCAATGTCCTCGTATTCTTTTTCCAGGAAGTCTGCAATAACCTTCAGTTCTTCCTCGGATGCATCCTCGCCCTTAAGGATTGTAATGATTTCAGCATCCTCATCAATCATATGGGTGAGGAGCTTTTTGGCCGATTCGGTCTTATCCTTGTCTTTGACAACGATTTTGCCATCCGCGATGCCCATGAAATCTTCTTTTTCAATTTCAAGGCCGTCGATGCTCGTGTCACGGACAGCAAAAGTGATCTGTCCTGTCTTGACATGGCTTAGAGCCTCGCTCATGCCGCTTTCATTGTCCTCCAGGCCTGTACCCGGATTGAATGCGAGCAGTGCAGCCATACCCTGCGGCACAGTTTTGGATGGAATGACAACAACGTCTTCCTCTGCTACCTCGGCAGCCTGCTGGGCAGCCATAATGATGTTCTTGTTGTTTGGCAGGATGATGATCTTTTTGGCGTTCGCATCCTTTATTGCCTTCACAATGTCCTCGGTGCTCGGATTCATTGTCTGTCCGCCTTCAATGACAACATGGGCGCCGATGCTTCTGAAGAGATCCGCAATGCCGCTGCCCATTGACACAGCTACAATGCCGTACTCTAGCTTCTCATTTGTTTTGGCCGGTTCTCCGGTCCTTAGCGGGGTATGTGTCTCGCCCACTATGTTTGTGTGCTGCTGGCGCATATTTTCAATCTTCATATTCACCAGGCTGCCATATCTCTGGCCATAGCTCAGCACATCTCCGGGCTGCTCAGAATGAATATGTACCTTCACCAGTTCTTCATCGGCAATCACGAGAAGAGAATCACCGAAACGGCTAAGATCCTGACGGAATTGATCTTCAGAAAAGCTTTTTCCGCTCAGCTTTTCTTCTTCAAGCTTAACCATGAATTCAGTGCAATAGCCGAATTCGATATCTGCCGTATTGATATGCCCCTGAACAGATTTATGATGCTCGGCATTTACCATTTCATCCATGCTCGGGAGAGAGGCAGGTGCGTCAGGGAGCTTTTCGCCCTTCAGCTCAGCAAGAAAGCCTTCGTAAACAAAAACAAGACCTTGCCCGCCGCTGTCCACAACACCGACTTCCTTCAGTACAGGCAGCAGGTCAGGGGTCCGGTTCAGCGAAGCTTTTGCTTCCTTCAGGACTTCCTCAAGGACTTTGATAATATCATCCTCATTTTGCGCAGCCTGCACGCCCCTCCGGGCAGAATCCTTTGCAACGGTCAGGATCGTCCCTTCAACCGGCTTCATGACAGCTTTATAGGCGGTCTCAACACCCGTATTCAGTGCGTCTGCAAACTCGCTTGCTGTTATTTCAGACTTTTGCTCAATTGCTTTAGAGAAGCCGCGGAACAGCTGTGACAGGATGACACCCGAATTCCCGCGGGCACCCATCAATAATCCTTTTGAAAGGGCAGTGCCCACTTTTCCAATATGCGCCTGGACATTATTTCTGACTTCCTTCGCTCCGGAAGTCATCGATAAATTCATATTGGTTCCTGTATCTCCATCAGGAACCGGGAAAACGTTTAGCGCATCTACATATTTGGCATTAGAGGATAAGTGGTTTGCACCCTGCATCACCATTTCCGCGAAACGCTTTCCATCTAAAACTGTAATTGACACAAATCTTTCCTCCTCACTACGGGTTCGTTACACGAACTCCCTGAACGTAAATATTAACCGAGTCAACGGCAAGTCCAACAGTTTTATCAAGGGTGTACTTTACTTTTGATTGCACGTTGTGGGCAACCTCGGAAATTTTCGTTCCATAACTCACAATAATATACATATCGATATGTACTTCTTCGCTTTCCTGGCGCACAATCACACCGCGTGTAAAGTTTTCCTTGCGCAGAATATCCGTAAGCCCGTCTTTAATCTGATTCTTGGAAGCCATCCCTACAATGCCGTAGCAGTCAACAGCTGCGCCTCCGGCAATAGTAGCGATCACATCATTAGATATATCAATTTGCCCGAATTTCGTTTTTAATTCAATGGACATGAGTCGTTCCCCCTTTGGAAATTGCTCCTTGACTAAAGTCATTTTACTATATCAAGGGTAAATTTAAAAGCTATACTTCCCCTTTCTTATTATAGGGCAGCTTCCCGTATACTATGTCAAGGAAATTTTCTTGAAAGGTTGCATCACAACTATTGCATTCATTTGGGTTGTATGATAAATTATTAAAGTATCTTTTAATGCCGAAAAACATACTCGTTACTGTTTTTCCATTACTTAGATTGAGCAATATGATCATTGCAAATGAAAGCATGAAAAAATAGTTTCAAGCTTTGTGAGTTAGGAGGGAAATATACATGCCACGCAAATGTGTCGTAACAGGTAGAAAAACAACTTCAGGCAATAAGCGTTCCCACGCTATGAATGCAAACAAGCGTACTTGGGGAGCTAACCTTCAAAAAGTTCGCATCCTTGTAGACGGTAAGCCTAAACGTGTTTGGGTTTCTGCAAGAGCGCTTAAATCAGGTAAAGTAGAACGAGTGTAACAGCTCGAAAAGGACATCCCGCGGATGTCCTTTTTTATATTTTACAGGGAGATAACTGCCACTGCATCCAGATATCCAGCTCATCTTTTCTTGTTAGTGTTCCAGGATGATTTTCGTGCTTATCAAATCAACATTAATGTTTAACAAGCTTTGTTTTTGAAAAAAAACAGCACCCGGCGTCCGGATGCTGATGAAGGTGTGACTGTTTTTTGTACGTTCTGCTATGGATCTATCACTTTTATTCCTTTTTGAAGGTTCCTAGCATCGCGCGGACAAGTCCGCCTAAAAACTTCGGCAATTTAATCGTATAAAACTTCATGGATATGTCCCTCCTCGCCATCTAACCGCAAATCTCTCTGTCCTCTTTTGCGCCCTTAACATCATATTCAAAAGATTAAGATGAGTACACTTTGTTTTAAGACTTTTAATCATGACTCCTTATCACCATTATTATGCCTTCGGTAAATGAAAAAGTACCATAATCATCAATAAGTTCATTACTAATGCACAGGGTGGAGCCGAGCGGTACGTATTTATCTTTCAGCGGATATTTAAAGCCTTTGAGCGTCAGCTCCTTTATATGGCTCGTCACAGGGACAAAGGAGACATATTTCATATTCTCCATTGGCAGGACAGAATAAGCCCCGGGGCCTTTGACATATATGATATTCCTGCTGTCTATCAGCTCGATATGGGTATGGGTGCTTCCCCCTTTCAGGTGCGGCCCGATCAGGAGCTGTACATTGGCAAAGAAGTGGTCGAGCCTCCCGCCGGTTCCTCCATATATTTTAATGGCTTCCGGTTCCTGCTTCAGTGCCCAGATGATGGCAAGCTCCATATCTGTTTCATCTTTCTCGGGATTGAACAGCTTGATTTCCTTTACTGATTGCTTAATTAGCTCCATTTCTTCCAGGGATACGGAATCAAAATCACCGAATGCAGCCTGTGGAACAATTCCTTTTGAAATCAGGGTGAAGACTCCCCGGTCCACTCCTGCCCAGATCTCCCCTTCTCCTCCAGCTTCAAGTTCCGGAAGAAGATCCACTGGCCCTCCTGCTAAAATATGAATAATCAGCGGTAACACCTGCCTTTATCTGTAATTGCTTAAAGAAAAACCAGCCGAATCATCAGCTGGCTTTTCTTTTTCTTTTTCTTATTCTTATTCTTTATCCCCTAAGTGCAGCGATTGCTTTCGCGCGGTCTTTCTGATTATATACGGCAGAACCGGCCACAAGGACATTTGCGCCTGCCTCTATACAGAGCTTTGCCGTCTCTTCATTCACACCGCCATCAACTTCAATTTCAAGATCCAGCTTCTGCTCTGCAGCCATTTCTTTTACCTGTCTGATTTTCGGAAGCACCGAAGAAATGAATTTCTGGCCTCCAAAACCAGGATTCACTGTCATCAGAAGGACCATGTCGATATCCTGGATGATATGCTTAAGAGCTTCAGCCGGAGTCGCCGGATTCAGGACGACGCCTGCTTTTACACCATAAGATTTGATAAGATGGATCGTCCGGTGCAGATGCCTGGATGCTTCTGCATGGACTGTAATATAATCGGCGCCTGCCTTGGCGAAGGCTTCGATATACTGATCTGGATTTTCAATCATCAGATGCACATCAAGGGGAAGCTTTGTAATCGGTCTGACTGCCTCTACAATCAGCGGGCCGATCGTGATATTCGGGACAAAATGGCCATCCATTACATCCACATGGATATAGTCGGCCCCTCCCCTTTCTACATCCTTGATTTCTTCTCCCAGCCGGGAAAAATCTGCAGATAATATCGATGGTGCAATCTTAACCATATTAATACCTCGGCTTTCTATCTTTTATTTCCTGGAGGAAATCTTTGTAATGCTCATATCTGTACTGCGGAATTTCTCCGTTGTCGACCGCTGCTTTCACCGCACATTTCGGCTCAGAAATATGCAGGCAGGCACGGAATTTGCAGGCTTCGCTTTTTTCCCTGATATCCGGGAAGCAGAAATTCAATTCTTCTGCTTCAATATCGGTGAATTCAAGGGAGCTGAATCCCGGCGTATCAGCAACAAATCCCTGGCCGATTTCAATCAGCTCTACATGGCGGGTTGTATGCTTCCCTCTTCCCAGATGTGAGGAAATGTTGTCCGTTTTGAGTTCCAGCTCTGGCCTGAGGGCATTGAGGAGAGAAGATTTCCCTACTCCCGACTGCCCGGCAAAAACTGAAATTCCTCTTTCAAGGAAAGGAAGCAGTTCATCAATCCCGATCCCATTTTCTGAAGAAGTCAGCAGCACATCATAGCCTGCGTCCCTGTAAGAAGCTGCATAGTCCTCTATCTTCATTCTCTCTTCTTCATTTACCAGATCCATTTTTGAGATGCAGATAACCGGCTGGATATGGTTGAATTCAACCAGCACAAGGAAACGGTCCAGCAAAGCTGTACTGAAATCCGGCTCAGAAGCTGAAAAGACGAGGATTGCCTGGTCCACATTGGCAATCGGAGGCCTGACCAGTTCATTTTTTCTTTCTTTCACTTCAAGGATATATCCTTCACTGTCGTTATCTGCCTGATATACGACATTGTCTCCGACAAGGGGGGTGATCTTGTTTTTCCTGAACACTCCCCTGCCCCTGCATTGCACAGTTCTTTCGCCGCTAAGCACATAATAGAATCCGCTTAATGCCTTAATGATTTTGCCTTCAGGCATACAAACACTCCTAATTCTTTTTAGTTCCCGGGATAATCGACTTCTTCATCAATAATCTGCTGGCTGTTTCTCAGAACTTTATAATACGCTTTGCTGCCTTCCTGTATCAATAGTTCCAAATTATACTTACGTTCTTCCGTAATGTAGAAGGTATCAAAAGGCGCTGTCATCTTATTATTCATATCTTCCACAAGGATCTGGATCTCCTGCGGCTCCCCTTCTTCCTCAGGCTCATATGGTATCGTGATTTCTACGGGCACTGTTTTTGGAGGAATCTCTTCCTTGCCTTTTGAGAAGGTGACTGACAGGCCTGAACCTTTGCCAAGCTCAGTTCCTGCGGGCTGCGACTGGCTGATGACGAGGCCTTTTTCAACTGTATCATGGTACTCTTCTTTCGATGTATCGATCTTCAGTCCCGTTGATTCGGCATAATCCTGCACGCCCTTTAGATTGAGACCAGTAAGATCCTTCAGGACAATGGGTGCTGGTCCACTGCTTACGGTGAACTCGATCTCGGTTTCGCCAGGGATTACTTCTTCCCCTTCATCGATAGACTGCTCAAGGATTGTTCCTTCAGGTTCTTCCTCATTATTGGCGTCCTCCCGGGTGATTTGTGTAAAGCCCTCTTTCTCAAGGAGGCTTTCGACCTCTTCAAAGGATCTTCCGGTATAGTCCGACATTTCAAACTTCTCTTTCCCGGAACTTAAATATATCGTTATACTGGATTCTTCCTTCGCCATCCTGCCGGCTTTCGGATCGGTTTTGATAACGAGTCCCTCTTCTACCTCTTCATCATTAATCTCGACCGGATCTTCCACCTCAAAACCTGCTTTTGTCAGTATGGATGTGGCATCCTCAATTGTTTCCCCTGCCACATCAGGAACCTCGATTTCCTTTGGCAGAAACAGCTCAGGAAGGACTGTCAGGGCCAGTACTCCCAAGACAACAAAGAAGAGAAAAAGAGAAACAAGGACAATCGGCCACTTCTTCTTCTTTTTCTTATCTTTTTTTTGTTTTTTGGCAGCAGGAGCCGGACCCGAAGAAGAGCCTTTATCATCCTTTTCATGTACGCGCGTTTCGTCCATATTCTGATAAGGGTGGTCACTGGTGATCACCGGAATTGCTTTTGTAGCATCATCATCATCCGGCACCGAAAATTTCTTCTCATTCATCCTGCCCGGTTCTAGAGCGGTCCTGATATCTTCCTCCATATCCTCTACATTTTCATACCGGTGAAAGGGGTCTTTCGCAGTTGCCTTCAATACGATATTTTCAACACTTTGGGGAATAGACGGATTCCACCTTCTTAATGAAGGGGTTTCGGACTGAAGATGCTTAAGCGCGATGGAAACTGCAGATTCTCCTGAAAACGGCAGCCTGCCGGTCAGCAGCTCGAACATCACAATTCCGAGGGAATAGATATCAGATTTCTTATTGGCCATCCCTCCCCTTGCCTGTTCAGGGGAAAGATAATGTACGGAGCCAAGCACAGAGTTGGTTTGGGTGATGCTCGTTGAACTCAGGGCCATGGCGATCCCGAAATCTGTAATTTTCACATTCCCGAGCCGGTCAACCAGGATATTATGCGGCTTGATGTCCCTGTGGACGATATGATGCTGATGGGCATGTGAAATGGCAGACAAAAGCTGCTTCATAATATCCAGTGCCGTGTCAACGGGTACTGGTGAATGCTGCTGGATATACTGTTTGAGTGTTTGCCCTTCCACATATTCCATGACAATATAATAGATTGAATCTTCTTCGCCGACATCATAGATGCTAACTATATTCGGATGTGCGAGGCTTGTAGCAGATTGCGCTTCACGGTGGAATCTCCTGATGAATTCGTCATTCTCAGCAAAATCCAGGCGCAGAATCTTAACGGCCACATCGCGGTCCAGGATCATATCATGCGCCAGATATACATTCGCCATCCCGCCGCCGCCTATCATATCCAAAATCTTATAGCGGCCGCTTATTCTTTTACCAATCAGCATTCTGTATCACCAGAACTGCCTGCATCCATGAACTCGACAATCACAAGGGTGATATTGTCCTCACCGCCGTTGTCATTGGCAAGCTGGATCAGATCCGCTGCCTTATCACCGAGCTCTTTTTCCCCGGCCAGGATTTCATGCATCTCCTGCTCAGAAACCTTATTTGTCAGTCCATCCGAACTGAGAAGCAGCAGATCCTCTTCCTCAAATACGATGGTCCTGGTGTCCATCTGTACCTTTTCTTCAGTTCCAAGTGCTCTCAGCAAAACATTCTTTCGGGGGTGATGCTCTGCATCTTCTTTTGAAATCTGGCCTGACCGGAGGAGCTCATTCACAAGGGAATGATCTTCTGTCAGCTGCTTGAATCCTGATTCGTTCAATATGTAACCCCTGCTGTCGCCAATATTGGCAATGGTGGCAAACAGGCCGGTCGCAATGGCGGCAACGATGGTCGTCCCCATCCCTTCGCATTCACTGTTATTCTTTGAATGTTCGAACAACAGGGCATTCACTTCTCCAATATTGGTCCTCAGCCATTCCTCAGCCTGCTCCGGTGTTTCAATCCCCTCATTGCCTTCCCACAGCTCCTTCAGCTTCAGGAGGGTCATCTCACTGGCAACGTCACCCGCACGGTGGCCGCCCATGCCATCGGCTACGATGGCAAGGCGCTGCCCGCTGCGGTTGACAAAAATTCCGCCGTTATCTTCATTATGCTGACGGATCTTTCCCCTGTCCGTCATAAAGACAGCTTTCATTCTGTCACCTCGTCTCTTCTTTGCGCTCCTTCGCACGGAGCTGGCCGCATGCTGCATCGATATCATGGCCCTGCTCGCGGCGGATGGTCACGTTCACACCTCTGTTCTTCAGCGCTTTTTCGAAAGCAAAGATCTGATCCTTAGGTGTTCTTACATAATCCCTTTCAGGCACATAATTGACGGGAATCAGGTTCACGTGGCATTTCAGCCCTTTAATCAGTGATGCAAGCTCCTCAGCATGCTCCACCTGGTCATTCACGCTTCCGAACAAGCCGTATTCAAAGCTTACCCGCCTGCCCGTTTTATCGACATAATAGCGGATGGCTTCCATCAGGTCCGGCAGTTTATATGCCCGGTTAATCGGCATCAGCCTGCTGCGGATTTCCGTGTTTGGCGCATGCAGGGAAACTGCGAAGTTGATCTGCATGTTTTCATCTGCAAATTTGTAGATTTTCGGAATGATCCCGCTTGTTGAAACCGTAATATGGCGTGCCCCGATATTGAGCCCGTCATCATGGTTGATAATTCTAAGGAAAGACATCATATGATCATAATTGTCAAATGGCTCGCCGATGCCCATGATGACAACAGAGCTGACCCTTTCATCAGTTTCATCAAGTGCCTGTTGTACTTTTACGACCTGAGCAACGATTTCTCCTGCTTCTAAATTGCGTTTTAATCCCCCGAGTGTGGAGGCGCAGAATGTACAGCCTATCCGGCAGCCCACCTGGGTTGTCACACAAACGGAATTTCCGTATTCATGGCGCATCAAAACGGTTTCAATGGAATAGCCGTCATGAAGCTCGAACAGAAACTTGATTGTTCCATCAGAAGAGGTCTGCTGGATGAGTGTTTTTAATGTCGTCAGGGCAAAGGTTTCATTCAGTTTGTCTCTCAAAGCTTTTGAGAGGTTTGTCATATCGTCGAATGTTGCCACCCTTTTCTGGTAAAGCCATTCGAATATCTGCGCGGCACGGAATGCCTTCTCGTTATTATCCTTGAGCCAATCCTTCAGCTCATCGAGCTGCAATGAATAGATGGATGGTTTTTGCTCGGCTGTCTGCTTCTTCTCTGTTGTTTTAACGTTTTCCACTATTGCACCTTCTTTCTCAGGCTGGCTATATAAAAGCCGTCCGACCCCAGGTCCTGGGGCAATATTTGTAGTTCAAAGTCTTTTGCCAATGCTCTCACTGCTTCAGGCAGCCTATCCGCTAAGGAATGGTCACCGGAGAATTCGGGATGTGAATCAAGGAATTGCCTCACCGCGTTTTCGTTTTCCTCCCGATCCACTGTACATGTGCTGTAGACAAGGGTTCCCCCGTCCTTTAGCAAAGGGGCAACTGCTTCCAGCAGTTTAAGCTGCACTTTCTGCAGATGCATGATATCTTCTTCTTTTTTAGTGTACTTCATGTCAGGCTTGCGCCTCATGACACCCAGCCCTGAACATGGGGCATCAAGCAGGATGCGGTCGAAAGACCCCGCATCGAAGTGCTCCTGTACAGTCCTGCTGTCCATCGCCTTTGTTTCGATATTTGACAGCCCCAGTCTTCTGGCATTGTCAGCAATAAGCTTAACCTTATGTTCATGCAAATCAAGTGAAATGACTTGTCCGGTATTTTCAAGTTTTTCGGCAATATGGGTTGTTTTCCCCCCCGGAGCGGCGCAGGCATCAAGGACATTATTATCCGTTTCTGCTCCCAGGGCATATGCCGCAAGCATAGAACTTTCATCCTGGATGCTCAGATAGCCTTCCTTGAACGCACGTGAATGGGCAAGATTCCCTTTTCTGCTTTTGACCGCCTCAGGGATGACTGGGCTGGCTTCAACCTGGTAGCCTTCTTCTTCCAGCATGGCAAGGCATTCATCCATGCTCACCTTCATCAGATTAACCCTTCCTGTCTGCAGAGGAGCTGTCAGATTCAGCTCACACATTTCTTTCGCGCGTTCAAACCCGAGCTGATCGACCCATCTTTTGACAAGCCAGAGCGGATGGCTTGTTTCCATTGCCAGCCTTTCCACACTGTCCTTGATGCTATCGAGGCTCCGTGCCCCCTGCCTCTGGAGGCTCCTCAGCACGCCATTGACCATCCCTGAGATGCCTTTATGCCCTTTGCGCTTGGCGATTTCCACCGCTTCATAGATAGCGGCCCGGTCAGGAATTTTATCCAGATAGATCATCTGGTAAAAAGTGATCCTGAGCAGCTGCCTTACCCAGCTTTCAAGTTTCTTCGGATTCTTAAGGAAAGGCTCCATCTGATAATCAAGGGTCATTTTCCTTTGCAGGGTACCGTAGACAAGCTCAGTCAGGAGCCCGACATCTTTGCTGCTGATATCATTTTTCTTAATGCTGCTGTTTAAGAGGAGATTGCTGTATGACTGGTTTTTTTCAATAGCTTCCAGCAGCTCTACCGCTGCCTCGCGCACATTTTTATTCGCCATGCTGTTCTCCCAGCACAGTGCCGATGCTCATGGAAGAGCCTGCACCGCGGAGAAATTGTTCTCCGGACATTTTTTTCTTTCCAGCCGGCTGCAGCTCGGTAATCTTAATGCCGGTCATATTCCCGGCTGCCGCGATAAAGCCGTCTTTCTCAATCCCGACAACCGTACCGGGATGGGCTTTTTCCTTCAGGCCGACTTTTTCAGAGCTCCACAGTTTCAGCACTGACCCGTCAAGGGTGGTAAAAGCTACAGGCCAGGGATTCATGCCGCGGATATGGTTGTATATTTCTTCACCTGTCTTAGTCCAGTCAACCTGTTCCTGCTCTCTTTTTATATTATAAGCAAAAGTTGCCTCTTCATCATTTTGAGGAATCGGCTCAATCTCGCCCTTGAGCAGCTTTGGAAGAGTATCTGACAGAAGGGCTGCCCCTGCTTCGCTCAGCTTATCAAAGAGAGAGCCTGCCGTATCGTTCTCCTCGATGACAACCTCTGCCTGCGTCAAAATATCGCCTGCATCCAGTTTTTCAGCCATATACATGATGGTGATGCCCGTCTTTTCTTTACCCTGGATGATTGAATAATGGATCGGTGCGCCGCCCCGCAGCTCAGGGAGAAGGGAAGCATGGACATTGATGCAGCCGTATTTAGGGTACTCCAGCAGCTCCTTCGGCAAAATCTGGCCAAATGCCGCTGTAACGATCAGGTCAGGCTCAAGGGCCAGGATCTTGTCCAGCTCTTCCTTCACCCGGATCTTTTCCGGCTGATAGACAGGGATTCCCTGCTTTACAGCCTCTGCCTTGACAGGAGGAGGGGTCAGGATTCTTTTCCTGCCGACCGGCCTGTCCGGCTGCGTCACTGCTGCAATCACATTATAGCCTTCCGATATTAATTGCTTTAAGATAGGAACCGAGAAATCCGGCGTTCCCATAAATACGATTTTTGTCATTCGCTTTCCAACCCTTCCAACTCTTCTTCTTCCAGGTATCTGTTAACCTTTGAGGTAAACAGGACACCGTCCAGATGATCGATTTCATGCTGAATCGCCCTTGCCAGAAAATCATCTGCCTCCAGCGTAAAGCTTTTTCCTTTTCTGTCCTGGGCTTTTATTTTAACAGTAAATGGTCTTGTCACTTCTCCATACAGTCCAGGGAAGCTCAAACATCCTTCCGGGCCTGTTTGTTCTCCGCCCGTTTCAATAATTTCAGGATTGATGAGCTCAATCGTACCATTTTCGTCATCAATGTCGACGACAGCGATTCTTTTCTTTATGCCTATCTGAGGTGCTGCAAGGCCGACGCCGTCAAACTCTATCATCGTATCATACATATCATTCAAAAGCTTCACAAGCTTCTTATCGAATTCTGAAACCGTCTCGCACGGCTCTTCAAGTATTGCTGCTGGATAAGTAACTATTTTTCTAACGGCCAATTTCTTGCCTCCAATGTCTTTTTCTCTATTTTCAACCAAATTCCCTAAACTCATAACCATTATTCCACCGCTACATCATGATATAGGGATTAAGATCAACCGATATCTGCAGGCCTGCGGATATCTCCTGCTGATAATGGTCGAGAACCGATTTTAGCACTTTTTCCAATCCTGGTTCCCGTTTGTATTTTATCAGACATTGATAGCGATATCTATTATTGATCCGTGGAATCGGCGATGCAACCGGGCCGAGGATGTTAGCTTCCGGGCTCAGCCTTGCCGCAGCAAACTGCGTTATTTTCTCTGTCACCGAAACTGCCTTCATTAAATCTTCATGGCTGACAGTGATGAGCGATATATAATAGAAGGGAGGATATTGATGCATCTTTCTGACCATCATTTCCGTCCGGTAGAAGCTTTCAAAATCCTGCTCACCGGCAAGCTCGATGCTGTAATGCTCAGGGGTGTAGGTCTGTATGACCACTTCTCCCTCCAATTCATGGCGCCCAGCCCTTCCGCTGACCTGTGTCAGGAGCTGGAACGTTTTTTCAGACGCCCGGAAATCGGGGAGATGCAGCATTGTGTCTGCTGACAGCACACCTACAAGGGTGATATTCGGAAAGTCAAGGCCCTTGGCTATCATCTGGGTTCCAAGGAGGATATCAGCATGCCCTTCCTGAAATTCGTTCAGCAGCCTTTCATGTGAGCCTTTTCGGCTGGTTGTATCAACATCCATCCTGACGACCCTGGCTTCAGGCAGGATTTTCCCAAGCTCTTCTTCCACTTTCTGCGTCCCTGTTCCAAAATATCGGATATGTTCACTTCCGCATTCCGGACATACAGGGGGAACATGGTCTTCATGGCCGCAGTAATGGCATTTCATCTGCCGGCTGTATTGGTGGTAGGTGAGAGAGATATCGCAATTGGGGCAATTGACGACATATCCGCAGTCCCTGCACATGACAAAAGAGGAATGTCCCCTTTTATTGAGGAAAAGTACCGTCTGCTCTTTCTTTTCCAGCCTGTCTTTTAATTTATCAAGAAGCTGGCGGGAGAACATGGAGCGGTTTCCTTCCCTTAATTCCTCACGCATATCTACGATTTCAACCTTTGGAAGAGGCTGGCTGTTCATTCTTTTGGTGAGCTCCAGCTTTTCATAGACACCCTTCTGTGCCCTTGCAAAGGTCTCTAGCGAAGGTGTGGCACTTCCGAGGACGACAGGGCAGCTGTGGTATTTTGCCCTTTCAATCGCAGCGTCCCTTGCATGGTATCTGGGGTTCTCTTCCTGTTTATAGCTGTTTTCATGTTCTTCATCAATGATGATGATCCCAAGGTTCTCGAAGGGGGCAAAAACGGCAGACCTTGCACCGACAACGACCTTTACTTCCTTGCGCTGAATTTTTCTCCACTCATCATATTTTTCGCCTGCAGAGAGCCCGCTGTGGAGGACGGCAACCTGATTCCCGAACCTGCCCTTAAACCTGGTCACCATTTGCGGTGTCAGGGAAATTTCAGGCACCAGCACGATCGCCTCCCGTCCCTGCTCAAGCACGCGCTGAATGGACTGAAGGTAAACCTCGGTTTTCCCGCTGCCTGTTACTCCGTACAGCAGGAAGACATGGTGCTCATTTTCATTGATGGACGAAAGGATCGGCCTGATGGCCGCATCCTGCTCAGCGGTCAGGGTAAGGGGAGATGTTGCTTCAAAGCTCCTGTCTTCATATGGATCCCGGTAGACTTCCATTTCTTTTTCAGCAAGTATGCCCTTTTGTACGAGCCCTTTGATGGTAGAAGCGGAAACACCCAGAGCGTGGAGAAGCCCGCGCAATTCAACAGGTCCATTGTTATCTATAAAATAATCGATGACCTCTTTCTGCCTGGAAGCCTGGACTGGCAGATCCTCTCTGAAGCTGATCAGCTTTTCCGGCGCAGCCGGTATGATATGCTTGAGCTTCTTCTTCCTTACCTTTGCCTTCACTTCATAGATGACCTCCAGGTTCCCCTTATCTGCTTCCTTCTGCAAAAGCGGCAGGAGCCCCTCTTTGGAAGCATCTTCCCAGGGCACCTCTTCCCGGCTCCCAAAAGCCTGCTGCACAGTATCCGGCAAAGAACCTATTTCCAAGCCGGCGGCTGGCCTTATCCTTTTCGTGTATTTCGCCTTAAGTGCTGCAGGAAGCATCGCCTGGAAGGCGGATATTTTATAGCTGAGTGTGTGGCTGGTCAGCCAATTGCCAAGAGAAAGAAGCTCTGTATTCAGAACAGGCGTCAGGTCCATCGGCTCAATGAGCTCCTTCAGCTTGCCGAAATCAGAGCTGTCCTTTAAACCTATGACAAATCCCTGTATTTTTCTCGGTCCAAAAGGTACTATCACACGCATCCCAGGCTTGATTGCCCCGATAAGGCTGTCAGGGATTTTATAATCAAAGGCCCTGTCCGTCTGCTTGGCCGGCACATCGACTATGACACTCGCAACATTCATCGGTCCTCATCCTTTAGCAGAGCTGAGGCTTCTTCCAGAATTCTTGCAGCTGCTTTATTCTTGCTCATGAGGGGCAGCGCTAATTCCCCGCCATCTTTTTTAAAAATGGTGACAATATTCGTATCTGTGCCGAATCCTGCTCCTTCAGATTTTACATTATTGGCAACGATCATATCGGCATTCTTTTTGGCCAGTTTTTTTCTGGCATATTCTTCAACACGGTCCGTCTCAGCAGCAAATCCAATGAGGATCTGCTGTTTTTTTCTGCGGCCAAGGTCCATAAGGATGTCCTTAGTCCTCTCAAGCTCAAGAACCTGGTCGCCATCCTGCTTCTTTACCTTGCTTTCGTGCACCACTTTAGGGCGGTAGTCAGAAACTGCCGCTGTTTTAATGACAATATCGGCTCCATCAAATACACGATCAACAGCCTGATACATTTCTTCTGCACTTTCCACATCAATAACAGCGGCTCCGGCAGGCTTCCCCAGCGAAGTCGGACCTGAAATCAGCGTAACCTCAGCACCGGCCTTCAAGGCTTCTTCTGCCAGTGCATAGCCCATCTTTCCAGAAGAATGGTTGGTGATATAGCGGACAGGATCGATTTTTTCCCTTGTCGGTCCTGCTGTCACCACGACTTTTTTGCCTGAAAGGCTTCCCCTGTTCCTGAAAAATCCTTCTATATTGCTGACGATCTTTTCCGGCTCTTCAAGGCGGCCCTTCCCGACATATCCGCACGCCAGATAGCCTTCACCCGGTTCAATGAACCTGCAGCCGTATTCATAAAGCAGCTTGATATTTTTCTGTACGGCCGGATGGTCATACATATGCACATTCATTGCCGGGGCGATCCAAACCGGCGCAGTTGCAGCCAGTAGCGTTGTTGTGATCATATTATCCGCAATCCCATTGGCCAGCTTGCCGATTACATTGGCAGTCGCCGGGGCAACCAGGATAAGATCGGCCCAATCAGCCAGGTCGATATGGGCAATCACTCTGGAGTCTTTTTCATCAAAAGTATCTATATAAACGTCATGGCGGGAAAGCGCCTGAAAGGTCAGCGGCGCCACAAATTTCACTGCCGACTCACTCATCATGACCTTAACCTCCGCACCGGCCTGAGTCAGCTTGCTCGTCAGTGCAGCTGCCTTGTAAACAGCAATCCCGCCTGTAACACACAAGAGAATTCTTTTTCCATTCAGCATAAACCGAACCCCCATCCAAACCCAATATTCTAAACTCCATTATGCTCCAAACGAACATATATTTCATCTATTTTATCCTGAAATGCGGAAGCGGCTTGCCCAGAGCCGACAAGCATAAGACGCGGCAGAATAAAAGGCGTTCTTTGCCTTTAATTCTGCCGTGGCTTATGACTCGAGGCTCTAGCCGCTGGAGCTGGACAATCCGAAATGCGGAGGCGCTTGTTCATAAAGGAACGCAGGCTAAGAACGCCACGTCCTGTGGCAACGCCTGCATGACCCGCGTCCTGTAAGCAGCAAAAAAAATAACAACCCTGCATGCCAGGTTGTTATTTTAACGTTTATTCCAGCTCTTCACCCTGTGGAACTTCTCCTAGTCTGTAGTGAAGCTCGTCGGCATGAATTTCTTCAAGCGCCTTGCCGACATTTTTATGTGACACATATTTGTCAAGCTGAGGCTTCGCATCAATCTGAAGCTTGCGGGCACGTTTTGCCGCCACAGATACAAGGGAATATTTAGAGTCAATTTTAGTCATTAAAGAGTCAATAGAAGGATATAACATATGTTCATTCAACCTCCAGCATTTTTTTATAGCGCGGCTCGACCCGTTCCCTGCGGCAATGTTCAGCCACCACAATGGATTTGATCCTTTCGCTTGCCAGTTCCACCTGGTCATTCTCTACTACATAATCATACAGATTCATCATTTCAATTTCTTCTTTGGCTGCTGTCAGACGATTCTTGATAACATCCTCTGTCTCAGTTCCCCTTGTTGTTATCCTGTTTTTCAGCTCTGTAAGGCTTGGCGGCATAAGGAAAATGAACAGGCCGTCAGGGAACTTTTCACGGACCTGCCGTGCGCCCTGGACTTCGATTTCAAGGAACACATCTCTTCCTTTATTTAATGTCTCCCTTACATAATCAACAGGAGTCCCATAATAGTTGCCGACGAACTCGGCATATTCAAGGAGCTTCTCCTGTTTGATCAGCTCTTCAAACTCTTCCCTTTTTGAAAAAAAGTAATCGACTCCATGAACTTCGCCATCACGCGGAAGCCTGGTAGTCATAGAAATTGAATACTCAAAAGAAGTATCCGGCTGTGAAAAAATCTGTTTTCGTACAGTTCCTTTACCTACCCCTGAAGGACCAGAAAGAACGATTAGTAAACCCTTTTCCTGCATTTATCAGATCCTACCCTTCATCAATAATTTCATCACGGTCATTTAATCGGTGGGCGACCGTCTCCGGCTGGACAGCCGACAGAATAACATGGTCGCTGTCCATCACAATGACAGCCCTTGTCCGCCTGCCATATGTCGCATCTATGAGAGAGCCCCGGTCACGGGCATCCTGGATAATTCTTTTGATCGGTGCTGATTCAGGGCTTACGATCGAAATAATCCGGTTTGCTGACACGATATTGCCAAACCCGATATTAATCAGTTTAATCGGCATGGTGGTCCTCCAATCGTCAGTTACTTATTTTGGCCGTTATTGAAGTCTTTTAAACGTTATTCTATATTCTGGACCTGCTCTTTCATCTTTTCCAGAAGGCTTTTCATCTCAACCACTTCTCTGGCAATCGAAGAATCATTGGCCTTAGATCCAATGGTATTGGCTTCCCTGTTCATTTCCTGGAGAAGGAAGTCCAGCTTCCTGCCGACAGGCTCATCCAGCAAAAGGGTGCTTCCGAACTGGCCGATATGGCTTTCGAGCCTCGTTATTTCCTCATTGATATCGGCTTTATCAGAGAACACAGCCACTTCGGCCAAGATGCGGTTTTGATCAATCTGCCCGCCAAGGAACTCTGTCATTTTCTTCTCAAGCCGGTCGCCATATTGTTTGATAACCAGCGGCGCAAGATTCCTAAGCTGCGCAAGGCAGGCCTGCAGCTTCTCCAGCTGCACCCGGATATCTTTTTCCAGCTCTGCTCCTTCAGCTTTCCGCATGTATACCAGCTGGGCTGCAGCTTCCTCGACCGCTTCAATGACCATAGCTTCAAGCTTTCCATCCGCAGCATCCTCTTCCTGAATGGATAGCATATCCTCCCGGCTGGCCAGATCTGCGATGGACGGACCCTCGCTCAGATGATATCTTTCTTTGATTTGCATTATGTATTGATAATATTCATCCAGGAGGTCCCAGTCAACATTAACTTTCCGGCTGACGGCCCCTTCCCCTTCAATGCCGGCAAATAATTCGACTCTGCCCCGCTTAATTCTGGAGGCTATAACCTTCTTGATTTTATCCTCAAGCCTGATCATCTGCCTCGGTATCCGGAGCTGGTGCTCGGAAAACCGGTGGTTCACTGTTTTTAGTTCGATAGTGACCGAAAGGCCATCTGTGCTTTTATTGCTCCGGCCGTAGCCGGTCATACTTGAAACCACAAAATCACATCCATTCTTTTTTCGGGGCCACCCCCGGCAGACAGCAACTTCCCTGTCCCCAAAAGCTGGAGCTGCTATGAGGCTTTCAAATCTTGCTCAAGATTTATGTATGCTGAGCAGCAAGCTAAGCTTGCCGGCGTTTCAAGACAAAAGAAAAGGTAATAGAGGCTTCTCTACTACCTTTAGGATTATACCATAATTTATTTTGTTTTTCTTAACAAAAACGTTCCGGCAAGCAAAAAAGTTGGAACGGAAGCAAGTACTGTGATCATAATCCAGTCTCCAGGCTGTATAGCCATCGTGTGGAAGATTGGCTGCAGCGGCGGATAGTAGATAACGATAATCATCAGCAGAAGCGAAGAAATTACAGCCCAAACAAGATATTTGTTGCCGAACGGATTCCTGGCCAGAACTGATTTCTCGCTCCGGCAGTCGAAGACATGGATGAGCTGTGCAAGGACGAGGGTAGCAAACGCCACTGTCTGAGCATATCCGAGCTGATCCGGATTGTTCTTATATGCGAGCATGAATGCTGCAAGTGTTACAATCCCTATCAGGAAGCCCCGGGATACCACCTTCCAGCCGAGCCCCCTTGCAAAAACGCCTTCCTTCGGGCTGCGCGGCTTCCTTTTCATCACATCATCCTCCGGCTGGTCAAGCCCGAGGGCCATTGCCGGGAGCCCGTCTGTAACAAGATTGACCCAGAGAATCTGGATAGGAACAAGCGGCAGCGGCAAGGCAAGAAGCATTGCAAAGAGCATTACCAGAATTTCACCCACGTTAGAGGCAAGGAGATATCTGATGAACTTGCGGATATTTTCATAGATATTCCGCCCTTCCTTGATTGCTGCCTTAATAGTGGCGAAGTTATCGTCCAGAAGGACAAGGGCCGAAGCTTCCTTCGCCACATCTGTTCCTGTAATGCCCATGGCCACTCCAATATCTGCCGCTTTGATGGCAGGCGCATCATTAACCCCATCACCTGTCATCGCAACGATATGCCCTTTATTTTGCAGGGCTTTGACTATTTTAAGCTTATGCTCTGGCGACACCCGTGCAAAGACAGAAACATCATCAACCACGTCCTCCAGCTGGCCGACCGACATCTCGGAGAGCGCCTTCCCGTCGAGAACCTTGCTGCTGCCTGTCAGGATGCCCAGCTGTTTGGCAATCGCCTTGGCAGTAATAACATGGTCGCCCGTAATCATCACAGTTTTAATGCCTGCTTCCCTGCACTCCTTCACCGCTGTCCGCACTTCAGGACGCGGAGGATCGATCATGCCCTGAAGGCCGATCAGAGTAAGGTTTTTCTCTGCTTCTTTTTCATCAAGAACCACCTGGTTTGCCGGAAGCTCCCTGAAGCCGATGGCAATAGTCCTAAGCGCCTGGGAAGCAAGTCCATCGATCGCTTCCTGGAGCGTCTTTTTCATATCCCCCGTCATTACCTGGCGTTTATCGTTCCAAAGGATAGAATCGCTGATTCCCGCCAACACATCCGGGGCGCCTTTTGTTACAATGAATTGCCTGCCGTTTCTGTCTTTGACAATGATGCTCATCATTTTCCTGGCCGAATCAAAAGGAAACTCATTGAGGACCTGGTACTGATCCGTCAGGCTTTCCCTCCTGTAGCCAGCCTTCATAGCAGCTACCAGGAGAGCTCCTTCTGTAGGATCTCCATCGATGCTGTATTCCCCTTTTTTCTCTGCAAGCTCCGCATGATTGCAAAGCAGCCCGAACATCAGCATCTGCTGGAGCGACTTCTGGGCCTTAACATCCACCCGCTTATCATCACAATAAAAGTTTCCGGCAGGCTCATAGCCGATTCCGGCCACCGTCCACTGTTTCCCTCCGCTCCAAAGATGGGTGACCGTCATTTGGTTCTGCGTCATCGTTCCGGTTTTATCAGAGCAGATGACAGAAGCGCATCCCAGCGTTTCTACAGCAGGCAGTTTCCTCACAATGGCATTCTTCTTGATCATCCGCTGAACCCCAAGCGATAAGGCAACCGTTACAATGGCAGGCAGTCCCTCAGGAATGGCTGCTACCGCAAGTGAAACGCCTGCGAGGAACATCGTGTACAGTTCGTGGCCCTGTATGACGCCGACAAGGACGACAAGGACTGTCAATAGGAGAGCTGCTGTAATCAGAATTTTACCAAGCTGCTCCAGCCTGCGCTGAAGGGGCGTTTCCATCGTTTCGGCATTCTGAAGCAAATCGGCTATCTGGCCCATCGCTGTCTTCATGCCAGTAGCGACGACCACTCCAACACCGCTGCCCCTGGTAATCATCGTGCCCATAAAAGCCATATTTTCCATATCGCCAAGCCCCGGGTTATCGGCCTTTAAAGAGGCAGTTGTCTTTTGGACAGGAACCGACTCACCCGTCAAAGCCGACTCTTCAATTTCAAGGCTTTTGGATTCAATCAGCCTGATGTCTGCACCAATCCGGTCGCCGCTCGAAAACTTCAGCAGGTCACCTGGCACTACCTCCTTGGAGGGTACCCTGACCCACTTGCCGCCGCGGAGAACCTGTACCTGCGGTGCGGACAATTCCTTTAAAGCAGAAAGTGATTTCTCTGCTTTCCTTTCCTGGAAAAAGCCTAGCAAACCATTAATGATGACAATTGCAATGATGGCAATCGCATCGATATATTCTCCCAACAGCCCTGAAACAAGAGTGGCCGCAAGCAGGACCAGCACCATGAAATCTTTGAACTGGCTGAAAAACAGCAGCAGGGCCGACTGCTTTTCCCCTTCTGCCAGTTCATTGAAGCCATGCTGGTTCCTCCGTTTTTTCACATCATCATCGGTCAGCCCAGCCGAAAAATTCGTATTTAATGCTTCTTCCACTTCTCTTTCATTCATCTCATGGAACTTCATCCGGCCATCACTCTTCCTCCTTTAAAATTCTATGGGAGCCTGCCTCCTTGAAGCAGGCCATGACAGAAATCCTGCTCGATCTGAATGAATTCCCCCGTCTTCCAGCCCTGCTGCAGTTACTGGCGCAAAGCTGTCCCACTCCGCTCTAAGAAATCTTATTCAGACCTGTCCAAAAAAATGCCAGAAGCCAGGGGAAGAATGAGCAATCTTGCGGGATTTTTGATAAAATAAGATATTAGAAACAAAAAAGCGCTGCATAAAACTGCCGCTGAAAATACTTACCCGGATTGGGACCATTCCCAGCTGGACAAAAGAAAAGGATGTTCCTTATGTCATTTGATGGATTGTTTACAAGAGCCATGGCACATGAGCTCTCAGATACATTGCAGGGCGGGCGGATCAATAAAATCCACCAGCCATTCAAAAACGAAATCGTACTCGTCATCAGGGCGAATGGAAAAAACCACAAGCTGCTGCTCTCCGCCCATCCAAGCTATGCGCGGGCCCAGCTTACAAATGAGGCTTATGACAACCCGAGTGAGCCCCCTATGTTCTGCATGCTGCTACGCAAGCATCTGGAAGGCTACATACTCGAGGATATCCGCCAGGCAGGCCTGGACAGAATTCTCATCCTTGATGTAAAAGGGCGGAATGAGATCGGCGATATCTCATACAAACAGCTGATTGTGGAAATCATGGGGCGCCACAGCAATATCGTACTTGTAGATAAAGGCCGCAATATGATCCTTGACAGCATCAAGCATGTTTCATATGCCCTGAACAGCCACAGGGCCATACTGCCGGGCCAGGAGTATGTAAGCCCGCCGGAGCAGAATAAAATCAATCCGCTGGAGCTCGGGGAAGAAGATATACTCAGAAGGCTTGATTTTAATGCCGGTAAAATGGATAAGCAGCTTGTTGAACAATTTGCGGGTATTTCTCCTCTTTTTGCGAAAGAAGCTGTCAAGCGTGCAGGGATGAGCAACCGGAATACAATCCCCAAGGCATTTATGGAATTGCTCGTCCCTATTAAAGAGCACGAATATACACCAGCCATTACGGCAGGCCAAAAAGAAAACTTCTATCTGTTCCCCCTGGAGCACACAGGCGGCGAGAGCAGGACTTTCGAGACCTTGAGCGGGATGCTGGACCGGTTTTATTTCGGAAAAGCCGAAAGGGACCGCGTCAAGCAGCAGGGAAATGACCTTGAGCGCTTCATTATTAATGAAAAAGAGAAAAACGAGAAAAAGATTGAGAAGCTTGAGAAAACGCTGGAGGAAGCCAGGAACGCCGATCAGTACCAGCTGTCCGGGGAACTGCTCACAGCCAATCTGTATGCAGCTGAAAAAGGCATGAAGGAAATCGAGGTCATCAACTATTATGATGAAAACGGCGCGACGATGGTCATCCCGCTCGATCCGCAAAAAACCCCTTCAGAGAATGCGCAGAAATTTTTCACAAAATATCAGAAAGCTAAAACAGCCGCAGGCATCGTAAAAGAGCAGATCGATAAAGCGAGGGAAGAGGCCGCATACTTCGAATCGCTCATGCAGCAGGTTGAAGCAGCATCCACTAAGGATATCGAAGAAATACGAGAAGAGCTGGCAGAGGGCGGATATATACGCATCCGCCAGAAAAAACAGAACAAAAAAACAGCCAACGCAAAGCCTCTCCTGGACAGATATACCGCAACGGACGGCACAGAAATTTATGTCGGAAAGAATAACAAGCAAAATGACTATCTGACCAATAAGCTTGCAGCCAGAGATGAAATCTGGCTTCATACAAAGGATATTCCCGGCTCCCATGTCGTCATCAGGGATAAAACTCCTTCCGATGAAACGATACTTGAAGCCGCAAAACTGGCTGCCTATTTCAGCAAGGCCCGCAGCTCTGGCTCGGTCCCGGTTGACTATACCCAGGTGCGCCATGTCAAAAAGCCAAGCGGTGCCAAGCCGGGATTTGTCATCTACGACAATCAGCAGACTGTATATGTAACACCTGACGAAGAAACTGTTTTGGCTCTAAAGAAAATGCAGTAAAGCTGGCAAAATGAAAGAAGGAAGCAGAGTCCTAAGATTCTGCTTCCTTTTTATTATTTCCTGACCGCACCCCATTCGGCTGGATTCTCTCTCCATTCCGAAAGGGCAGAGATTTCGCCAGATGTGATATAACCCTTCTCCCTTGCTGTCTCCGCAAGCTCTGTAAAAGTTGCCAGGGAATACGACTTTATCCCTGCTTCAGCAAGCTTCTGATCACCCTGCTTCAGTTCATATGTAAAGATGGATACAGCCCCAAGCACTTCACAGCCTGCTTCACGAAGAGCATCAACAGCTGTGATGACGCTGCCCCCAGTGGAAATGAGGTCCTCAACAACAACCACTTTCTGCCCTTTTTCCGCCTTTCCTTCAATTTGCTTTCCTTTTCCATGCCCCTTCGCTTTTGAACGGACATAGCACATCGGCAGCTCCAGCAAATCGCTTGCCCAGGCAGCATGAGGGATGCCTGCTGTCGCAGTTCCGGCTATGACTTCAGCTTCCGGAAAATGCTCTTCAATAAGCACTTTGAGCCCTGCGGCAATTTCCCTGCGCACTTCAGGATATGACATCGTCAGGCGGTTATCGCAGTAGATGGGCGAAAGCAGGCCCGATGACCAGGTAAAAGGCTCGGAAGGCTGCAGGGCAACCGCTCCTATTTCCAGCAATCTTTCAGCAATTGTTTTTTTCATGACAAAACGCCCTCCCATTGATTTTTAAATGACAGATAAGCTACATACGGATCAGCTGCTCTTGTGATGGAACGGCCTACCACAATGGCCGAGACTCCTTCCTGCCTTGCAAATACCGGTGTGCTGATCCTCTTTTGATCGCCTGACGACTCTGCTGCCAGACGGATGCCGGGCGTTACTGTCAGGAACTCTTCTCCAAAACGGCTGTTCAGGAGCTTTGCTTCATGAGGGGAGCAGACGACGCCATCTAGCCCGGACTGTCTGGCAAGCCCTGCATAATGAATAACAGAATCATTCAGGGAAACCGGGATCAGCTGCTCTGCCCGCATCTGTTTCTCTGATGTGCTGGTGAGCTGTGTCACCGCTATGCATAGTGGCCTTTTTTTGCCGGCTGCTGTCCCTTCTTCCAGCCCTTCAAGGGCGGCTTTCATCATTTCGCTGCCGCCGGCTGCATGGACATTGACCAGGTCGCAGCCAAGACCGGCAATCCTGCGCATCGCGCTGCCGACTGTATTAGGAATATCATGGAGCTTCAAATCCAGGAACACTTCATGCCCGTCCGCCTTCAGTTCCCTCACCATATCAGGTCCCTCCTGGTAAAAAAGCTCCATGCCCACTTTTACATATAATTTTTCTTCCGGAAATTTACCAATGAACGATCGAACTTCTTCTTTTCCGGCAAAATCAAGCGCGATGATAAGCGGATTTTTCATGCTTGCCCCAGCTCCTTCCCGTACATTCGCTAATATGCTCGAAACCAAGCTTCTCCAGCAGTCCTGGGAGCTCATCAATAATGTTTGGACAGACAAATGGGTCCACAAAATTGGCCGTTCCAACCGCAACAGCTGAAGCTCCGGCATAAAAAAACTCGATCACATCCTCAGCTGTTTCCACTCCCCCCATCCCGATGACAGGCAGATCCACCTGCTGGCTCACTTCATAGATCATCCTTAATGCTACAGGCTTTATCGATGGCCCTGAAAGACCTCCTGTCCGGTTGGCAAGTACCGGGCGGCCTGTGTTCAGATCCATCCTCATGCCAAGAAGCGTATTGATCATGGTAAGACCATCTGCACCGCCTTCTTCAACGGCTTTAGCCATCTCTGTAATATTTGTGACATTAGGGGACAGTTTTACATACACAGGTACAGAAGAAACAGCTTTCACTTTCTTTGTCAGGTTCTTTGCAACTTCCGGGATGGTCCCGAAAGCAATGCCCCCTGTCTTCACATTCGGACAGGAGATATTAAGCTCCAAAGCCTTAACGTTTGACGCTTTTGACAGCTCACTGGCCACTTCTATATAATCTTCTTCCGTGCTGCCTGCTATATTGGCGATAATCGGAACATCATATTGCTCCAGTCTTGGAAGTTCTTTCATAAGCACGTTATCAAGCCCCGGGTTTTGAAGGCCGATTGCATTCAGCATCCCGGCAGGTGTTTCCGCGACCCTCGGAGTCGGATTCCCGAATCTTGGCTCAAGAGTGGTTGCTTTGATCATAATGGCCCCCAGCAGGCTCAAATCATACAACCCGCTGTATTCCTTTCCGAATCCGAAGCAGCCGGAAGCGGGCATTACCGGATTCCTAAGGGTTAATCCCGGCAATTCAACATTCAGCATACTCATAGCACGACCTCCCCTGCTCTGAATACAGGCCCGTCTGTGCAGACTTTTTTATAGCTGTAGCCTGCGGGATCGTCAGCCGTATGGCAGACACAGGCAAAGCATGCCCCAAGGCCGCAGCCCATCCGCTCTTCCAGAGATAAAAAAACTTTTTTGTCCTGATAGGCATATTCCAGCGCCCTCAGCATCGGTGTCGGTCCGCAGGCATACAGCACATCAAATTCCAATTCTTCCCGAACAATGACGTCGGTCACAAATCCCCTTGATCCGTATGTTCCATCCGCGGTTGCCATATATGTTTCTCCCAGCACTGAAAATTCCTTTTCATAAAACACTTGTTCAGCCGATTGAAATCCAAGCACATGTACCGCCTTGACTCCCCGCGCCTTCAGCCTTTGAGATAATTCATATAAAGGCGGCACACCAATTCCCCCGCCTACAAGGAGGGCTGTCTGGCCAGTGCGGGCTTCCTGATCAGGAAAGCCATTGCCCAGCGGACCAAGGACATCAACCTTTTCGCCTGCCTGCTTTGAAGCCAGCAGAATAGTGCCCCTGCCCCCTGCCCTGTATATCATCGTAAAGGTCTGGCTGCTTTTATTGATTTCTGCAATTGAAATCGGCCTTCTTAAAAGCGGATCATATCCGTTTGATACCTTTAGATGGACGAACTGTCCCGCAGTCTCCATCTCATTGACAAGCTCACCTTTTAAGGTGAGCTCATAAATATCTTTGCTGATTTCTTTATGTGAAACAATCGTGCAGAGCTCCTTCCTGATCATAGAAGGACCGCCTTCTTCTCATGGCTGCCTGGCATCATCGCCTCTGCTGAGAAGTTCATTGATTCAATTACCTGGAGAATCGCTTCAGCCGTGTCCAGGGATGTCAGGCATGCGATGCCGTTTTCTACTGATTCCCTGCGGATCCGGAAGCCATCGCGCGCCGGCTGCTTTCCTTTTGTCAGCGTGTTGATGACCAGCTGTGCCTCTCCATTGCGGATGACATCCAGCAGGTCAGGGCCTTCTGCCCCGATTTTGTCGACAACTTTCACTGGAATGCCTGCAGCAGAGAAATACCCTGCTGTACCGCTTGTCGCCATTACCTGATAGCCGATTTCGGCAAACCTCCTGGCAAGTGCCAGCGCTTCTTCTTTATCTTTATCGGCCACTGTCATCAGGACATTCCCGTATCCGCTGATTTTCATCCCTGATGCGACAAGACCTTTATATAGTGCTTTTTCAAGGGTATGATCTTTCCCCATGACTTCGCCTGTTGATTTCATTTCAGGACCGAGCGTGATGTCTACCCGCCTCAGCTTAGCAAAGGAAAACACCGGCACCTTTACATATACGCCCTGCTTTTCCGGTACAAGGCCAGACTCATACCCCTGGCTTTCAAGCGACTGCCCAAGGATTACCTTTGTTGCAATATTAGCCATCGGGACATTGGTGATTTTAGACAGGAATGGAACTGTCCGGCTGGACCGCGGATTCACTTCCAGGACAAATACCTCTCCCTTAGCCACAACATATTGGATATTCAGGAGACCGATGATGCCGAGGCCCTTTGCCAGCTTTTCCGTATATTCGGCCAGTTTAGCTTTCACCTCATCTGTCAGATTTTGAGGCGGGTATACGGCGATGGAGTCGCCCGAATGGACGCCTGCCCGCTCGATATGCTCCATGATGCCCGGGATGACGACTCTTTCCCCGTCAGAAATCGCATCTACTTCGATTTCCTTGCCTGTCAGGTAGCGGTCGATCAGGACAGGATGATCAGGATTCACTCTGACCGCATTTCTCATATAATGAAGCAGTTCTTCTTCTTTATAGACAATCTCCATCGCCCTGCCTCCAAGGACATACGAAGGGCGGACAAGGACAGGATAGCCGATTTCAGCAGCAATCACGGCCGCATCTTGTGCAGAGAAGGCTGTCTTTCCCTGCGGCTGGGGAATGCCCAGGTCTGTCAGCGCCATTTCAAATTTGTCCCTGTCCTCTGCACGGTCAAGGTTTTCAAGAGAAGTCCCGAGGATTTTCACCCCGCGTTTCACAAGTTCTGCTGCAAGATTAATCGCTGTCTGGCCCCCGAATTGGACAACTGCTCCCTCAGGCTTTTCAAGATCAATGATATGCATAACATCCTCAATCGTCAGCGGCTCAAAATAAAGTTTGTCAGAAATGCTGAAATCTGTAGAAACGGTTTCCGGGTTATTATTGATGATGATTGCTTCATAGCCTGCTTCTTTAATTGCCCATACAGAGTGCACGGTTGCATAGTCGAACTCAATTCCCTGCCCGATGCGGATCGGCCCGGACCCAAGCACGACAATGCTTTTCCTGTCAGTAACGATAGACTCGTTTTCTTCTTCATAGGTTCCATAATAATAAGGTGTTTCTGATTCAAACTCAGCTGCACAAGTATCGACCATCTTATATACAGGTATGATGCCATTTTCCTTCCGCCAGCTGTAGACCTCCTGCTCTGAGGCATCCCACAGCCCGGCAATCACCCGGTCAGAAAAACCCATTTCCTTTGCTTTTTTCGCGGTCTCCTGGTCAAACCGTTTGTCAGAGAGATTCTGTTCAAATGAAACGATTTTGTTCATTTTATAAAGGAAGAATAAGTCGATCTGGCTCCACTCATGGATGGTTTCGATTGATACTCCCCGCCTCAGTGCTTCAGAGATATAGAACAGCCTTTCATCGCCTGCTTTGCGGATCCGCTTTTCCATAAGAGCATCATCAATTTCCTCAGGATTATTCAAAGAAAAATGGTATACATTGGCTTCCAGCGACCTGATGGCCTTAAGCAGTGACTCTTCAAATGTCCGCCCGATGGCCATTACTTCTCCTGTTGCTTTCATCTGAGTGCCGAGCGAGCGGTTGGCTGACTCAAATTTATCAAAAGGCCAGCGCGGAATCTTTGTCACAATATAATCAAGGGCAGGCTCAAAGCAGGCATAGGTTTTTCCGGTGACCGGGTTCATCATTTCATCAAGGGTCAGGCCAACGGCAATCTTCGCAGCCAGCTTGGCAATCGGATAGCCCGTTGCCTTGGAGGCCAGCGCAGAAGAGCGGCTCACACGAGGATTCACTTCAATGATATAGTAATCAAAGCTGTATGGATCCAGTGCAAGCTGAACATTGCAGCCTCCCTCGATTTCAAGGGCGCGGATGATTTTCAGCGATACATTGCGAAGCAGCTGGTATTCACGGTCGCTTAAGGTCTGGCTCGGGGCGACAACGATGGAATCCCCCGTATGGACGCCGACCGGATCGATGTTTTCCATGTTGCAGACAACGATCGCATTGTCATTTGAGTCTCTCATAACCTCGTATTCTATTTCCTTGAAGCCGGCAATGCTCTTCTCCAGAAGGCATTGGGTGACAGGGCTGTTCTTCAGGCCGCTCGCCGTAATTTCCAGCAGCTCTTCTTCATCATGGCAGATGCCTCCGCCAGTTCCGCCAAGTGTAAAAGCGGGGCGGACGATTACGGGATAGCCGATCTGCCCGGCAAATGCAAGGGCTTCATCAATATTATGGATGATTTCACTTTCAGGAACCGGCTCGCCCAGTTCATTCATTAAATTCCGGAATAAATCGCGGTCTTCCGCTTTTTCAATGGCTGACAGCTTTGTGCCGAGCACTTCCACACCGCACTCCTCAAGGACGCCCGCTTTAGACAGCTCGACTGCCAGGTTAAGGCCGGTCTGCCCTCCCAGGGTTGGAACGATCGCATCAGGCCGCTCTTTGCGGATGATCCTGCTGACAAACTCAAGCGTCAGGGGTTCAATATAGACGGCATCGGCTATCTCTGTATCTGTCATGATCGTAGCCGGATTCGAATTAACAAGAATGACCCTGTACCCTTCTTCTTTCAGCGCTATGCAGGCCTGTGTCCCGGCATAGTCGAATTCCGCCGCCTGCCCTATGACAATGGGTCCCGACCCGATTACTAGAATGCTTTTTATATCTGTACGCTTTGGCATGCTGCAGCACCTTCCCGTTCCTCAGATTCGATCATTTGCAGAAATTGTTCAAAAAGATTATTGGCATCCTCAGGCCCTGGAGAGGCTTCCGGATGATACTGGACCGTGAAAGCCGGCATATGTTTATGCTTCAGCCCTTCGACTGTCCCGTCATTAAGTGCGATATGTGTCACTTCAAGGGCTGTTCCTGCAATGGACTCCTCATTGACGGAGTATCCATGATTTTGTGATGTTAGCGCCACTTTCCCGGTTTTGAGTTCTTTTACAGGATGATTGGATCCTCTGTGGCCGAACTTCAGTTTCTCTGTATCAGCGCCGCAAGCAAGGGCAAACAGCTGGTGGCCGAGGCAGATCCCAAACAATGGGACCTTCCCGAGCAGCCCCTGGATCATCGGTATAGCTTCCTTTACATCCTTCGGGTCCCCAGGCCCATTTGAGAGCATCACCCCGTCAGGACTCAGGCTGAGGATCTCTTCGCTTGTTGTATGGTATGGCACAACAATCACATCACAGCCGCGCCTGTTCAGCTCCCTGAGAATTCCATGCTTCATCCCATAATCCACAAGCACGACCCTGCGGCCGCGTCCAGGGGAAGGGTAGGCTGTTTTCGTTGATACCCTTTTCACCTGGTCGCGAGGGAGGACAGCAGATTTCAGCTTTTCAATTACTTCGGAAGGATCTTGTTCAATTGGGCATATACTCCCTTTTAAGGTCCCATGCTTCCGGATGATTCTTGTCAGCTTCCTTGTATCGATCCCTGCTATTCCAGGAATGCCTTTTGCTTCAAGATAATCTCCTAAAGAGCGCTCGTTCCTCCAGTTAGAAGGAAATTCAGCCGCTTCTTTAACAACGAATCCATGAATCGCCGGCAGAATGCTTTCAAAATCATCCCTGTTGATGCCATAATTCCCAATCAAGGGGTAAGTCAGCACCACGATCTGGCTGCAGTATGAAGGGTCAGAGAGGATCTCCTGATATCCGGTCATCCCTGTGTTAAATACCACCTCGCCAAAAGCGGCCGAATCGCTCCCGAATCCTTCTCCGATAAATATGGTTCCATCTTCCAAGATCAGCTGTTTCTTCATGCGTTGACACTCTCCTTCGCCCATACCGTTTTTCCGCCCGCTATTGTCAGAACCGGCCAGCCTTTGCAGCTCCAGCCTGAGAATGGGGTGTTTTTCCCTTTAGATAAAAATTCCTTCGGATCGATGTTCTGCCCATGATCCAGATTAAGCAGCACCAGGTCGGCATATGAACCTTCCTCCAGCTTTCCGTATGGCAAACCGAAAGCTTCTGAAGGCCTGATTGTCATGAAATCGACCAGCTGTTTTAAAGTGAGGATTCCCTTCAGCACCAGGTGTGTGTAGAGAAGCGGAAAGGCTGTTTCAAGCCCGGTGATCCCAAATGGGGCCAGCTCCATCCCTTCGCCTTTTTCTTCCGCAGGATGCGGGGCGTGATCGGTTGCGATAAAATCAATTGTACCGTCCAAAAGACCCTCTATTAGTGCCTCGCGGTCACTGGCGCTCCTTAGCGGCGGATTCATCTTGAAATTTGCATCAAGGCCCGGAATATCATCTTCGCATAAGAGCAGATGATGAGGAGTCACCTCAGCAGTTACCTTAATCCCTGCCTTTTTGCTGTCCCTGACAACCCTGACAGATTCTTTAGCAGAGATGTGGCACACATGATAGTGGCATCCAGCCGCTTCAGCCAGCAGCACATCTCTAGCAATATGTACAGATTCGCATACAGATGGGATCCCATTGATTGCATGCTTCCTTGAAAACTTTCCTTCATGGACAGAGCCTTTATTGATTAATGTATTATCTTCACAGTGCGCAACAACAGGCATGCCAACGGCCGCAGCCTCTTTCATTGCAGAAAGCATCATCCCGGCTGACTGCACTCCCACGCCGTCATCCGTAAAGGCAAAGGCGCCGGCCTGCTTCAGCCCTTCAAAATCAGTCAGCTCACTGCCAAGCTGCCTGACGGTGATTGAGGCATAAGGAAGGACCCGTACATGTGCCGTTTCCGCTATCCTGTTGTTCAGCCATTCCATTTGTTCCACCGTGTCAGGCACCGGCCTCGTGTTAGGCATTGGGGCGATTGTTGTAAAGCCTCCGTGTGCTGCTGCCCTGGTTCCCGTATCGATCGTTTCTTTCTTTTCTCCCCCCGGCTCCCTGAGGTGTACATGAAGGTCAACGAAGCCCGGGACAGCCAGCAGCCCTCCTGCCTCTATCACTTCGGCACCTTGACTGGTGATCCCAGCCCCTATCTTCAAGATTTTTCCGCCCTCGATCAGAATATCCTTCTGTATCAGCTCTCCGTTTTCAGTAAGCAATCTGCCATTTTTGATCAGCTTCTTCATGTTTACCGCTCCCCTCTTTATGTTCAAGTGCCCTTTTTAGAACTGCCATGCGGACAAATACACCATTCTCCATCTGTTTAAAAATCCTTGACCTGCTGCATTCCACCAGGCTGTCTGCTATCTCGACCCCTCTGTTGACTGGGGCTGGGTGCATGATGATGCTCCCCTGCTTCATCCGCTTTTCGCGGTTTACGGTGAGGCCGTATTTTTCGTGGTACTCTGCAGCAGACCGCCCGGTGCCTTCATGATGCCTCTCATGCTGTATCCTCAGGAGCATGACCACATCCGCAGTTTCAACCGCTTCATCGATTTCTTCAAAGCTTCCAGAATGGCAGAAGGAAGGGTCAAACCATTCTTCCGGCCCTGAGAATACAACCTCTGCCCCAAGCCTTGCCAGTGCTTCAGCATTAGACCTTGCCACCCTGCTGTGAAGGATGTCGCCGATGATGGCCACCTTTAAGCCGGCAAAGCGGCGGAACTCCTGCCGGATCGTCAGCAGATCCAGCAGCGACTGGGTTGGATGGTGCCCGCAGCCGTCACCTGCATTCAGGACAGGGATGCCTATCTTACCGGAAAGTGCGCTGAAATAATCTTCCTCCTGATGGCGGATGACCACCGCATCGACACCTACGGACTCGAGTGTCCTCACCGTGTCATAAAGTGATTCGCCCTTCTGGACGCTCGAAGTCCCTGCTTCAAATGGGATGACATCAAGGCCAAGCCTCCTCTCAGCAACTTCAAAGCTGCACTTGGTCCTTGTACTTGCCTCAAAGAAGAGATTGGCAACGAAGGACTGTGAAGACGGCCTCCACACTGCACCTTCAGCAAATTCCTGGGCCTGTTTCAGAATTTCCCCGATTTCGGTTATGCTCAGTTCATTCATCGTAAGCAGATCTTTCATCTTTGCTTCCTCCTTAACGGAGGCGGGCAAGGCGGTAAAAAAAAGCACCCTGAACAAAGTTCAGGGTGCTGAAAAGTCAACATGCCATACTGCACGGGAAAAAGCAGCCGAGCTTCCTCCCGCAGCACATCAACACCCTTGCAAGCCTCTCTGGACTTTTTTAAAAAGTGTCTTATCTATGCAACATTACTTTTTTTTTCGGTTTCCGCTTCAAACATATCTTCTTCAATTTGCGGTTTACCCGGCAGGATCAGGTTGAGCACCACACCGCAGATTGCTGCGAGCGCCATGCCTTCCAGATTTAATCCGCCCAGTGTTACATGGGCTCCGCCGATCCCGATGACCAGGATTACAGACGAGATGACCAGATTCCGTTTGTCTCCAAAATCCACCTTGCTGTCAACCAGCATTCTCAATCCGGACGAGGCGATGATGCCGAACAGCAGGATGGAAACCCCGCCCATCACAGGTGTCGGGATGGTAGCGATCAGCGCAGTGATCTTGCCGATGAAGCCAAACACTGTCGCAACTACTGCGGCACCGGCCAGCACATATACACTGTAGACCCTTGTGATTGCAAGGACGCCGATATTTTCACCGTAAGTCGTCTTAGGAGGTCCGCCGATCAGCGCAGAAATGATGGTGGCCATCCCGTCCCCGAGAATCGACCTGTGAAGTCCCGGATTTTTGATATAATCCCTGCCTACCACTTTGCTTAATACAAGCTGGTGCCCGATATGCTCGGAAATGGTAACTACTGCTACAGGAACCATCAGTACCGCAATTTTCAAAGTTGACCATTCAATCTTATAATCCGCAAATGGGATGAGGAAATTTGGCGCTTCAAACAACTTTGCTTCCAGAACCGGAGTGAAATCCACGAGCCCCGCGAATACGGAGTATATATATCCGACGATGATTCCGCCAAGGATCGGGATCATGCTCAGCATCCCTTTAAAGTAGATGGAGAAAACAATGGTGGCCGCCAATGTGACGAGGCCGGCGGAAAAGTACAGGAGGCTGTATTCCCCTTCCGCATTATTCATAGCCATTCCTACTGCTGTGCCTGCCAGACCAAGTCCGATGACAATGATGACCGGGCCGACCACAACAGGCGGAAGCAGCTTCATGATCCAGCGATAGCCTGCTTTTTTAATGATGAGTGCCACGATGCCGTATACCAGGCCGGCCATAAAGCTGCCGATCATGGCTGCAGCCGGTCCGCCTGCGGCCTTCGCTGCAATGATTGGTGCGATGAAGGCAAAGGAAGAGCCGAGATATGCCGGTACCTGCCATTTTGTGATGATCAGGAAAGCAATGGTCCCAAGTCCGCTTGAGATGAGAGCGATGGCCGGATCAAGCCCGACAAGGTAAGGAACAAGAATGGTTGCGCCGAACATGGCGAATAAATGCTGTATGCTTAATGTGATCCATTGAAAGGGTCCTGGCACTTCGTTTACGTCTAATAAGGGTTTATTCATGGCTTTGTCTCCTTTTGTGTTAAGGTATTTCCCCGCAAAAAAGCCCTCTTGCTGTTCGCAAAGAGGGCATAGGAGCACAGCTGAAGACCTTCAGCCATGTTCCCCTTTGCCAGCCTCTCTGGACTGCGTTAAAAGGGGGATGTTCAGTTTTCAAAAATGCTTACTTGATCGGTTTCATCTACTTCTTTCAGCTCAACAACTATCTTTTCAGAGCTTGAAGTCGGTATGTTTTTGCCTACATAATCCGCCCTGATCGGGAGTTCCCGATGGCCTCTGTCCACCAGGACTGCCAGCTGAATCGAAGCCGGTCTGCCGATGTCTACCAGGGCATCGAGGCCCGCTCTGACTGTCCTGCCAGTATACAGCACATCGTCAATGAGGATCACTTTTTGATTGGTGATATCCTGCGGAATGTCGCTGCCTTTGACAAGCGGCTGATCGTCATCCGTTTTCTTTGTCAGGTCATCCCGGTATAAGGTGATATCCAGCTCCCCTACCGAAATGCGCCTGCCTTCGATCTGTTCGATCCTGTCTGCGAGGCGGTTAGCCAGATAAATGCCCCGGGTCTTGATCCCTACAAGCACACAGTCATCGATCCCTTTATTCTTCTCGATAATTTCATGGGCGATCCTGGTCAATGCCCTCCTGATTGCCTGTTCATCCAAAACTACTGCTTTTTGTGTCATTTCCATCATCCTCCAGCATCAGGCTGCACGATTCCTTGTATAAAAAAACCTCCCGCCTGCAGGACGAGAGGTTTGGCTGCACTAATGTGCAGGAAGGGGCATACCTTCCATATCCGATACCTTCTCCGTCTCACAGGACTGGTCTTAAAGGTCATATTCATTAAAGCTATAGTAAAATATTTTAGGACAGATGTCAACGATTATTATTAATTAGATGCTACTTGCCCAGTTTTTCAAGGAGTTCAGAGAAGTATTCCGGCAGCGGTGCCTCAAACTCCATGTATTCCCCGGTTCTGGGATGCACAAAGCCAAGGACACCGGCATGCAGTGCCTGTCCGCCCAGTTCAAGCGTTTTTCTTGGCCCATATTTTGGATCCCCTGCCAGCGGGTAGCCGATATATTTCAAATGAACGCGAATCTGATGGGTCCTTCCTGTTTCCAGCTGGCATTCCACATGGGTAAAATCCTTATAGCGATGGATCACATGAAAATGCGTAACCGCATGCTTTCCGCCATCCACCACTGTCATTGCCTGACGGTCTTTAGGATCCCTTCCAAGCGGCGCATCAACCGTCCCATAATCATGAGGGATGGTTCCGTGAACGATTGCCTGGTACTTCCTTGTCACCGTTTTTTCAACAAGCTGATTCACCAGGCTTTCATGGGCCATATCATTCTTGGCTACCATCAGCAGGCCTGATGTATCCTTATCGATTCGATGTACGATTCCCGGGCGCAGGACGCCATTGATGCCTGACAGGTCTTTGCAATGTGCCATAAGGCCATTGACCAGCGTTCCTGATGCATGACCAGGCGCTGGATGGACGACCATACCCTTAGGCTTATTGACCACAAGGACATCAGCATCCTCATAATAGATATCAAGGTCCATTTGTTCAGGTACCACATCAAGCTCTTCAGGTTCCGGAAACGACACTTCAATCCTGTCGTTGGTGCTGCACTTATAATTCGTTTTTGTTCCCTCGCCGTTGACAAGGATAAGGCCATCCTTGATCATTTGCTGTGCCTGTGATCTGGACAGCTCTTCGTTCAGCAGTGAAACAGCTTTATCAAGCCTTTCCCCTGCCACTTCTTCATTAATGATGTATTCCATTTTCTCCATTCGATTTCTCCTTCGCTTCCCGCTCTTCCCGGAGCATTTGTATCATCAGTATAATTACCCCGACAACCAATGATGAATCGGCCACATTAAAGACAGGAAAATCGTATCCAAAGATATACGTGTTGACGAAATCAACCACTTCTTTGCGGAAAACCCTGTCGATAAAATTGCCGATCGCCCCCCCGAGCATTAATCCTAGTGCGATGCCAAGCAATCGCTTCCCTTTTGCTGCAGTTTTGATGTAATATACAATACCTATGATGACGGCAACTGTAATAACATAGAAAAACCACATTTGCCCTTCAAGAATTCCCCATGCCGCCCCCCTGTTGCGGTGCGATGTGATATACAGAAAATTCTCGATCACCGGGATGCTTTCACCAAGCTCCATATTTTTAACAATCAGCCATTTGGTCAGCTGATCCAGAGCAATAACAAATAAGGCAATTATGTAATAAAACACAAAGGCTACCTCCAATTTGAAGTCATTACCTTTGCATTTTAGCATAATCTTCATGAAAACGACACCTTTTATCCACTGCGAAGACTGCTGCTGCCAGGTTCAGCCTCTCATGATCATCATCAAGAAAGAAGCGGTGTCTGCCGTAGGTTCAAAAACTGATTCCATCGGCTTCCGGCAATACGCCCCAAGCTTCTCATAATCTGACATCGCCACCATGGTCGGGATGACTGACAGCAGATTTTCCGGTATCAATTCCCCGGATATTTCACATCTTCCATACTCCCCTGTTTCCAATTTTTCGATGGCACGGTTAATATCGGCCAACTCATCATATATGAATGGCTGGATAAGGTGTGAGCATCTTCCGCTTTCCAGCCTCTCAAGCAATTCCTCTTTTGTTGCACGGAGTTCTGAATAGAGCATTTCAAATGAGCTGTCCATTGCCGCTTCCTCCGTTCTTCTTTGTTTAAAATTATTATCTCCGGCCTTAACGTACAGAACCTGATAAACATTTAACAAAGAGCACAAAGTTTAGATAAGGTGGAAGGATTTATCGAAAAATCAGGGAAGCTTTTGGGTAAAGTGACAGGATAGAAAATTAAAAACCCGGCTGCACCAGGCAGCCGGGTCTGTTATTATGCCAAATGGCTATAATTATTTTTTACAACACTTGCACAGCGCGGGCAAAGTGAAGGGTGGTCGGAATCAGCGCCGACCTCCGGAGTAACTGTCCAGCAGCGCTCACATGTTTCGCCTTCAGCTTTGGCAACAAGAATTGCCGCTTTATCGAGCTTGAGGGCTTCTTCAGGCGCCTCGCCATACTCTCCGCCAATCTCGAAGCCGGAAACGATGAACAGCTGTTTCACATCTTCTTTAATGCTGTCAAGAAGGCTTCTTGTTTCAGCAGTTGGGTAAAGAGTGATCTTTGCTGTCAGGGATTTCCCGATCACTTTTTCATTTCGCGCTTCTTCAAGTGCTTTAAGCACTTCATCGCGCAGATTCATGAATGACGTCCATTTTTTCATCAGTTCATCTGCATTAGGAAGCTCTTTGTATTCCGGCATGTCTGTCAGCTGGACACTTTCTTCCTTCACAGAAGGGATAAAGGACCATACTTCATCAGCTGTATGCGAAAGAATCGGTGCAGTGAGCTTTGCCAGCGCAACAAGGCTTTCATAAAGCACTGTCTGGATCGCACGGCGGTCTGCATTATCCTCGGCCTCGATGTAAAGAACATCCTTGGCAAAATCCAGGTAGAATGAGCTTAAGTCCAGTGTACAGAAATTATTGATCGCATGGTAAATGCCTGCGAATTCATAGCGGTCATAAGCTTCCTTGACGTTTTTGACCAGTTTGTTCAGCTTCACGAGCATAAACTGATCGACTTCCCTGAGGCTTTCATAGGCAACTGCATCTTTTTCAGGATTGAAGTCAGCCAGATTTCCAAGCAGGAATCTGAATGTATTTCTGATTTTGCGGTATACCTCAGCAACCTGCTTCAGGATTGGGTCAGAGACCCTTACGTCAGCCTGGTAATCAACAGATGCCACCCAAAGACGGAGGATATCTGCTCCTAGCTGGTTCATGACCTTCGCCGGCACGACAACATTGCCGATGGATTTACTCATTTTCCTGCCTTCGCCGTCAAGTGCAAATCCGTGGCTCAATACACCTTTATATGGAGCTTTGCCTGTTACAGCCACCCCTGTGGAAAGGGATGAATTGAACCAGCCTCTGTACTGGTCAGAGCCTTCTAGATAAAGGTCTGCAGGGCGCTGCAGATCATCGCGTTCTTCCAGGACAGCCTGGTGGGATGAGCCTGAATCAAACCAGACATCCATGATATCCGTTTCTTTTGTGAACTTGCCATTCGGGCTGCCAGGATGTGTGAACCCTTCAGGCAATAGCTCTTTAGCCTCTTTTTCAAACCAGATATTTGATCCGTGTTCCCTGAAAAGGGCAGAAACATGATCAATTGTTTCATCCGTAATGATGCTGTCGCCGTTTTCAGCATAGAAAACCGGGATAGGGACACCCCATGCACGCTGGCGGGAAATACACCAGTCACCGCGGTCGCGGACCATGTTGAACAAGCGTGTTTCGCCCCATGCCGGCACCCATTTCGTTTCTTTAACAGCTTCAAGGAGTTCACTGCGGAAATCCTTGATGGAAGCGAACCATTGCGCTGTAGCCCTGAAAATGACCGGTTTCTTCGTTCTCCAGTCATGCGGATAGGAGTGGGTGATGAACTTCAGGCCCAATAATGCGCCCTTTTCTTTAAGCGCTTCGGTGATCGGCTTGTTGGCTTCATCATAAAAGAGACCTTCGAAGCCTTCAGCTTCATTGGTCATAAGACCTTTATCATCTACTGGGCACAGTACTTCAAGCCCGTATTTCTGGCCAACATAAAAGTCATCTTCACCATGTCCAGGCGCAGTGTGTACGCAGCCTGTACCAGCATCAACGGTTACATGGTCGCCAAGCATTACAAGCGAATCACGGCCATAGAGCGGATGAGAAGCAAGGATGTTTTCCAGCTCACTTCCTTTGACTGTCTTCACGACAGATGGTTCTTCCCAGCCGGTTTCTCCTGCCACAGATTCCAGGAGCTCTTCCGCAACCAGATATTTGCCGCCATCCACTTCTGCCACCACATAATTGAGGTCAGGATGAACGCTGATTCCAAGGTTGGCTGGAATTGTCCAAGGAGTTGTCGTCCAGATGACGATTTGGACATCCTGATCCAATACGCCTTTTCCATCTTTGACTTTAAAGCCTACATAAATGGAAGGAGAGCGCTTATCCTGGTATTCAATCTCAGCTTCGGCAAGTGCCGATTCACTTGAAGGAGACCAGTAGACCGGTTTCTTTCCTTTGTAAATATAGCCTTTTTTGGCCATATCGCCGAAAACTTTGATTTGCTGTGCTTCATATTGAGGCTGCAGCGTGATATAAGGGTTCTCCCAGTCTCCGCGGACGCCAAGTCGTTTAAACTGTGAACGCTGGCTGTCGATTTGCTCATAAGCATAGTCCTCGCAAAGCTTCCGGAACTCGGCAACTGTCATTTCTTTTCTTTTAACGCCTTTATTCGTCAACGCCTGTTCAATCGGCAGGCCGTGAGTATCCCAGCCTGGTACATATGGTGCATTGAAGCCGCTCATGGACTTGTAGCGCACAATGAAATCTTTAAGGATTTTATTCAGCGCATGACCCATATGGATATCGCCGTTTGCATATGGAGGGCCATCATGTAGAACAAACATCGGCCGGCCTTTTGTATGTTCCTGCACCTTTTCATAAATATTCATTTCTTCCCATTTGCCCTGGATTTCCGGCTCCCTTTTTGGAAGATTTCCGCGCATCGGAAATTCTGTTTTTGGCATCAATAATGTATCTTTGTATTCCACTGCAATTCCTCCTGCTTTCATTTAGGTAAATTGACTTGCCGTTTCCGGGCGGTTTTCCTTTGAGAAAACAAAAAAAGCCCTCTCATCCCGGTAAAGGGACGAGAAGGCTTATAGCTCCCGCGGTACCACCCTTGTAGACAGAATAGAATCATTCTGTCCGCTCAAAGCATCCTTAACGCGGATGAAACGCCTGCACCTTAATGGTTCGGAGAACGTTCAGGCAGGTACTCTAGGGTGATGTTCCAGCAATCCGCTTATTCCAGGCTCCCACCGTCCCTGGATCGCTATCTTAAAAGCATTTAGAATGCTGTACTGTCCCTTTCAACGCAGTCAATATTTTCTTATGATATGGATTATATTCGATTAGTGCAGTCTGCGTCAAGCCAGTGAGTCTTCTTCTTCAGTTGATTTCAGATCCGTTGAGTCGAGCTCATACTGAAGGAGATGGTCCCAGTCCTCTGTGTTGAGCATATCAAGCTGCGCTTCGATGAGCATCCTGAACCTTGTTCTGAAGACCTTTGACTGCTTCTTCAGATCCTCGATCTCCAGGGCGATCTTCCTTGCTTTGGATAAGGATTCATTCACGATGCGGTCGGCATTCTTCTCAGCTTCCTTGATGATCAGCTTGGCCTCTTTCTGTGCATTGCGCCTGACTTCTTCAGCGGCTTCCTGTGCAACGACGATGGATTTGTTCAGCGTTTCCTCAATATTGGTGAAATGCCCGATCCGGTCGTTCAGATCTGTAAGCCTTTCGGAAAGCTCCTTTTTCTCTCTGATTAGAATTTCGTAATCTTTGATGATTTGGTCAAGAAATTCGTTTACTTCATCTTCGTCATATCCTCTGAAGCCTTTGCTGAACTCCTTGTTATGTATATCTAATGGTGTTAAAGGCATAATGCCACCCCCTATGAGTCTTAAAGCATATGTATGACAGCGAAAATCCGCTTTTTTCTGATATTATCACAGCAATAAAGATGTATTCGACATTTTCTTTTAAAATCCTGCAAAAAAATAATTTATTTTTGCTTTCCTATGATGATTCTCCATTTATCTTTCTTTGTTTTTCCTTCTACTTCGATGATTTTAGATCGGCCTTTTCCCCTTACAGAAAGAATATCAGCTTCCCCGCAAACAAAAGAAGGATCCTCAACCTGTCCCCAGTTAACTTTTACAAGGCCCTGCTGGATAAACAGCTGTGATTTTTGCCTGGAGATATTGTATATTGCCGAAATGACGGCATCGAGTCTCAGCGAGGAAACAGAAGCTGATGATTCCTCCCATGAATCGTTAGCAGTGATTGCTTTCTCAAGCGGCAATTTTTTCAGAGTGACGGAAGCTTTGCCGATTGATTCCAGCTGCATGCTTACATAGTCTTCAATTTCCTGCGATACAAAAAACTGCGCCCTTTCAGCCTCGACAGTTATATCCCCGAACTTCCCCCTCTTCAAGCCAAGGGCCATAAGGCTCCCAAGTATTTGAGGATGTTCAATGGAAACAAATTTACTCGGATAATTTATTTCAAAAAGCGTGATAGAGAATTCTTCTTCATCAGGGGTAAAATATTCAGGATACAGCAGGGCTCTTTTCCTCTCTGTCCCTTCGGATCCCCCGAATAAACAAATCTTCACGCCTGAGTGTTCCCCGACAATCATTTTTACGATCTGCTGCTCTCTCGGATCAAGAAAGTCAGTCAATTTAGGGGCATAGGAGGTTTCCACATAATCCTTCCAGCCGAGAGACTGGTCGATGAATTCTTTCTCCTCAGGCCGAAAATGCTGATAAATAGACATCGGCACTCTCCTTTTTCATTTTTCAGGAAGGCATCTGCGGACATGTTCAAGCATATCACAGCAGCCACCAAAAAAGGGACTGCTCAGAGTCCCAAGTTATTGGTAATTCTATGCAACCCAATAGAAAAGCTGATGAAGCCCCTGAGTGGCAAATCTAAGGACAAAAATTGCTACAATCGGGGAAATATCAATCATTCCAAGCGGCGGGATGAACCTTCGGAATGGTTCCAGATATGGTTCGCAGATTCGGGCTAAAAATTGGCCGATGGACGATTCTCTTGCATTTGGAAACCAGGACAGCAATATGTAAATGATCAGTGCCCAGGAATATAACGAAATTATTTGACTTAAAATACCTACTACTGTTGCCATGTAAAGCTACCACCTCGCATTTTCTAGATCATGCTCCTGCATGATTTGGGATATATTCCCCGACACCTCCACATTATCCGGAGTGCATAAAAAGATATCCGTGCCGATTTTCTGGATGTCTCCGCCAATGGCATATACCGTGCCGCTCAAGAAATCGACAATCCTTTTTGCCTGATCCCTTTCGATGCGCTGCAGATTAACTACTACAGCCCGGCGGTTCTTAAGCTGGTCTGCAATATCCTGTGCTTCGGCATATACCCTGGGTTCAACAAGGACAACCTTTGAAGACTTCTGGACACTTTGCAGGCTGACCACATTCTGCTTTGGAGAAGCAGGCTGTTTTTGAGGCCTGACAGGCTCGATTTCTTCTTCGATGATTTCCTCTTCTTTATAGTCATATTCATCATCAAGGAAAAAAAATGTTTTTATTTTTGATTTAATGCTCATTTTTTATACCTCCTGCTTATTCTCCGACAAGAGCAGTGCCGATCCGGACCATGGTGGCCCCTTCCTCCACTGCAATTGCAAAGTCATTGGACATGCCCATAGAAAGTTCCCTGCAGGGCGCATGTGCAAGGTTTAAATCCTGGATATCCTTCTGCAGAGTTTTCAGTGTCCGGAAACAATGCCTCAGTGCTTGCTCATCGTCCGTCAAAGGAGCCATCGTCATCAGTCCTGCAGCAGAAATGTGAGGAAAAGACTCCAGTTCTTTTGCAAACGGAATCACTTCATCAGGGGAAAGCCCCTGTTTTGATTCTTCACCGGAAGCATTCACCTGAATCAGGCATTGAACTGTTTCTTCTGCCCGTTTGTCTATTTCTTTCGCCAGGGAAAGCCTGTCCAGTGAGTGGATATAATCGGCGATGCCGATTATATTCTTGACCTTCCTGGTCTGCAGCGATCCAATGAAATGCCATTTGGCAGCATTGCCGATCTCTTCGTGCTTGGCAAGCATACCATCATCCCGGTTTTCGCCGAGATTGGCAATTCCGGCAGACACCGCCTCTTTCGCTCTTTCCGCGGAAACATATTTTGTTACAGCGATAATGGTCACTTCGCCAGGATTTCTCCCTGTCCTCTTACATGCTTCATCTATTTTTTCCTGAATAGCCTTAAGATTGTCTTCAACTTTCATCTAGCTGCAGTCAGCCTCCTTCCAGCCTATGTAGCTCATCATCCTGCCAGTTTTCCCCCCATCCCTGCGATGGGAAAAAAAGTATTCCTCATGGCAGCTGGTGCAATAGCCGGATACGAATATATTCTCTTCCCGGACGCCTGATTTCATGAGTAGCTGTTTGTTCAATTCTTTCAGATCTAGCTGGTATTGATTCTCTTTTATTTGATTATATGGTTTTTTATCGACATCTTCTAGTCTATTTTTCACTAAATTGACAACTCTGCTGTCGACAATATAACATTTCTCGCAAATGGAAGGCCCGATTGCCGCCAAAATGTCACCGGGTTCGATGCCTTCATTTTTAAAGACTTCGACCATATTTCCGGCAATTCCTCCGACAGTTCCTTTCCAGCCGGCATGTGCAGCCCCTATCGCCCCTGAATCCGGATGTATGTAATATAGAGGGACACAGTCCGCAAAACAGAGAGTTAAAAGCAGACCTCGCTCAAATGTAAAAAAGCCATCAGTCCTTCTGAATGCCTGGCCGTAATCCAATGCGCCTGTTCCTGCATCTTCCTTTGATACCTTCCGTACATAGGTTTCATGGGTCTGCTCTGCCCCAGTCCATGCTGGCAATGGAAAGCCGATTGCATCAGAGAAAATTTCCCTGTTGCCGCTTACCGCCTGGACTGAATCATTTACATGGAGGCCAAGGTTTAGGCTGCTGTAGTCTCCATTGCTATTCCCTCCATTTTTCGTGGAAAAACCTGCAGCAAGGCCCGGAGATCTATCTGTCCAATCTTCTATGGAAAAATATCTGCTTTCCTTTAGTACAAATGGCTCCATTTATCGTTCCTCTTCGTGTTTTTCTTTAGTTTATCATAATAAATGTTCGTGTTACAGAAAAAAGGAGGAAGCTTATGCATCCTCTTCCACCTGTTTGAGTTCTTCTGAAATTTTATAGCGAACAAGAATGACATCCTCACCGATTTTTAAAATATTTTTCCACGGAATGATGATATCCTCATCTTTTCCAAAGAATCCGAGGACTTTTCCAGCTCCGCTGATGATGACCGCTTCAATTTTGCCGCTCATCAGATTGATGTCAATATCTCCGATGTTTCCAAGTTTTTTGCCATCGGCTACATTTACTACATCCTTGACCTGGAATTCCGAAATCTTAACCATGGTCCACCCCCGCCATTTTGTTGCTTATTTGATTATATGTTGCGGAAGGATGGAATATTTTATTTTCATGGGGTAGTTTTAGGTAAATATCCATAAAAAATAACTATTGGAAGGAGAACATTAAGATTTTAGTTTTCACCATAGATTTCTGCTTTGCAATGAGCTGTTGATTTCCGTTGCAGGCACTTCGCTTTCCGTGGGGCGTAGTTGAGCCTCCTCACGCTAGCGCGCTGCGGGGTCTCAACATTTCCGCTATCTCCCACAGGACATTGAATTTTCTTCCCTGAAATCACATCGCACGAAGAAAATGCGCATGCATTTTATGAGGAGTCTTCGTGCCTTCCACTGCAATCAACAGGTTTTCATAAATTTTTTGGCTGCCATTTAACCCCAAATATACAGACATTGATTTTAGACCCTATTATAAGAACAAGCCAGTATGGAACACTTACAAAACCCAAAACAAAAAGCTGCTTTTCAGCAGCTTTCAGCTTTGGATATTTTTGTTCATTTGCTTGATGGCAGCTTTTTCAAGGCGGGAGACCTGTGCTTGGGAGATGCCGATTTCTTCGGCTACTTCCATTTGGGTTTTGCCTTGGAAGAAGCGTTTTCTCAATATGAGCTTTTCTCTTTCGTTTAGCCTGCGCATGCCTTCTTTGAGGGCAATTTCTTCAATCCATTGAATATCTTTATTGCGCTCGTCGCTCAGCTGGTCCATGACAAATATCGGATCTCCCCCATCATTATAGATAGGCTCGAATAATGAAACAGGATCCTGGATCGCATCTAGCGCGAACACAATTTCTTCATGGGGCACTTCAAGCACCCTTGCTATTTCCTCTGCCGACGGTTCCTTAGAGTTTTCACTCATGAGCCGTTCCCTGACCTGCAAAGCTTTGTAAGCTATATCTCTCAATGACCTGGAAACCCTGATAGGGTTATTATCCCTCAAATACCTTCTGATTTCGCCGATGATCATTGGAACAGCATAGGTGGAGAACTTTACATTCTGGCTTAAATCAAAATTATCAATAGATTTCATCAGGCCGATACATCCTACCTGGAAGAGATCATCAACAAATTCGCCTCTGTTATTAAAGCGCTGGATGACACTCAGGACCAGCCGCAGGTTGCCATTGACCAGGCACTCCCGGGCATATGTATCACCTTCATGCATTTGCTTGAAGAGTTTTCTCATTTCTTCGTTTTTCAAAACGGGAAGCTTTGATGTATCAACACCGCAAATTTCTACTTTATTTCGAGTCAATCCATTTCCCTCCTCACAGGAGCTGCTGTACAAAAAACAGTATCTCCTCGGAAAGGAAAAATATGCACACACCGATGCCCCATCTGACCATGGAGAAACGGCATGTACAGCATGAATAAGGGTTAAGCGGGACTTAAAAAAATTATTTTAAACCATTTTGTTGAATTCCTTTTTCAATCTTTTGATAATTCTCTTTTCAAGCCTTGATATGTAAGACTGTGAAATGCCAAGCATGTCAGCCACATCCTTCTGTGTCTTTTCCTCGCCAGACCCAAGACCGAAGCGAAGTTCCATAATCTGCTTCTCTCTGTCGGTCAGCTGGTGAAGAGCCTTCAAAAGGAGTTTCTTATCTACATTTGCCTCCAGATCCTTTGTGATAATGTCCTCCTCGGTTCCCAGCACATCTGACAGAAGCAGCTCATTCCCGTCCCAGTCAATATTCAATGGCTCATCGAAGGAAACCTCCGACCTGATTTTATTATTCCTTCTCAAATACATCAGTATTTCGTTTTCAATACAGCGGGATGCATAAGTGGCAAGCTTGATTTTTTTTTCTGGATTAAATGTATTGACTGCTTTTATTAAGCCGATGGTTCCGATGCTGATCAGGTCTTCAATATTGATGCCCGTATTTTCAAATTTCCTCGCAATATATACGACAAGGCGGAGATTTCTTTCGATGAGCATTGATCTTGCAGCTTTATCGCCTTTGGGGAGTTTGATCAGAAGAACTTCTTCTTCTTCTTTTGAGAGTGGAGGAGGAAGAGCTTCACTGCCGCCTATATAGAATATTTCATCAGTCTTGAGCCCAAGCTTGATCAGCAATTTATACCAGTAATAGGATAGGCGAAACTTCAAACTTTTCATGAGTAGTCCTCCTTCTAAATTATGTTTTTCCGAGTATAGTATTATTAACTTACCTTTTCCGCTGATTCTGCTTTGCCGGCACCTGTCATCATCTTTGGATGGATAATGCAGTCAAATGCATCATCACTGGAGAGCTGCTGCATCGTGAAGGAGATGAGCGCCTTGCCTGCCAGGATTTTTTCTTCCCCCCTTTGAATGATGATTCTGTCCGGCTTCATGGCAATAATGAGCTGATGTTCTTGTCCAACCACCTTGCAGGGAAGAATTCTCATCCGATTTTCCCAGTCAGGCGGGATTCTTGCCTCCCCCATTAGGAAGGGTTCAGGGTCCTGCGAAACGGCGAGGAGAACTTCCGGAAGCTTTTCTGCCATCCCTTTTAGGGATGCAATCATGACCGGAGTCCTGGATATTGGATCATAAAGCTGATTGCCCGTGTCTACAAGCCCCTTGAAGTTCAGGTCAATCCCATTGATGGAAATGCAGACCTCGGCAAGCTGGTCATATTGGATATTTGCCATTTCCATGTTTTCTCCATGCTTCCGTGAAAAATGCCAGGCTGCAGGAAATCCAAAGATGACAAACATCCAGCTGATCGGATCCCCAAATCCCTTGACACTTCCCAGCAGAACGGCTGAAGAAAGTTCAAAATCAAACTTCACAAAATAATGGGCACCTATCAAAGTCCCTCCAATGAGGAATGTTGCCATATAAAAAGTAAACAAGCCTTTAACGAAATAACCGGCCCTTTTAAATCCGAAGGCGAGGACGACCATGACAATTGAGAATAGCAGCTTTGATAGCGGATGACCGGAAATAGAGTGTAACGGTGTCACCGCGAGCAGAACGATCAGTGAGCCCGCAGCCCCGCCCGCCAGTATCCTCCAAATAGAAACATCCCTTTTCAGGAAGATCGCCGTGAGATACAGCAGGAGGCTGTCAAAAAGAAAGTTCAGCAGCCAAATGATATCCAAATAAATAGCCAATCCACCTTCACTCCAGACACATCCGGCATATCAGGCCCGGATGGCAAAAACTGATTTTTTCATCTATCTATTAATCTTATGGAAAAGTATACCCCAGCCATATCATTAAAGTGTGTCACTTTCTGTAGCCAAACTAGGAGAATTTTTCACTATTCCCTTCGTTTTTTGTCAGTATTTTATATTATGTGCCTGTATAAAATATACGGAGAAATTTTTAATCCAATATAAAACGGCGCCTCATATGAGACGCCGTTCGGCGAAAGCTATCTTATCTTCTTCTGTTCCTGTTTCTCAGGAAAGTCGGGATATCCAATGTTTCTTCACCTTGTGATGACTGAGAAGATGAGTTCCTTACAGGAGGCTCATGGCTCTGCTCTTCACGCTTTGGTTCCCTGTCCCTGTCCCTGTCCCGGTTAAGGGAAGGTGAATGCGTCTGCTGCTGTTTAGGCTGGCCGAATGATGGGCGTGCCGGTTTTGGCGCGGCCACTTCTTCATTGAACCCAGTCGCAATTACTGTAACGACAATTTCGTCTTTAAGATTTTCATTGATAACAGAACCGAAGATCATATTGACATCCTGGTCTGAAGCAGATGCTACAATATCTGCAGCTTCCTGAACTTCATAGAGGCTCAGGCTTGTACCGCCGGTGATATTCATCAGGACACCCTGTGCACCATCAATGGACGTTTCAAGCAGCGGAGAGGAAACAGCTTTCTTTGCCGCTTCTGCCGCACGGTTTTCTCCTGAAGAGACGCCGATCCCCATCAGTGCAGAACCCTTGCTTGACATGATTGTCTTTACATCAGCAAAGTCAAGGTTGATCAGCCCTGGAGTGGCAATCAGGTCGGATATGCCCTGAACACCCTGGCGAAGCACGTTATCCGCTTCACGGAATGCTTCAAGCATCGGAGTGCTTTTGTCTACAATCTCTAATAGACGGTCATTTGGAATGACAATCAGGGTATCAACTGCTTCCTTCATGGAAGCAATTCCGCCTGCTGCCTGTCCGGCACGCTTGCGGCCTTCGAATGTAAACGGCCTTGTAACGACCCCTACAGTCAAAGCGCCAAGGTCCCTTGCAATCTGTGCAATGACAGGAGCAGCTCCAGTACCTGTACCGCCGCCCATTCCGGCAGTGACAAACACCATATCTGCGCCTTTCAGTGCTTCTTCGATCTGCTCTTTGCTTTCCTCAGCAGCCTTTTTGCCTACTTCCGGATTTGCACCGGCACCCAGTCCGCGCGTCAGCTTTCCGCCGATCTGCATTTTCACTTCTGCTTTCGAGAGGTTCAGTGCCTGTGCATCCGTATTAACTGCGATGAATTCTACGCCTTGAACGCCGTGTTCAATCATGCGGTTTACCGCATTATTTCCTCCACCGCCAACGCCGATAACCTTTATGGTCGCTAGTGAATCTAAATTAGTGTCAAATTCCAACATGACAAATCCTCCTAATTCGTCGATATTCCTTAAAGCACTGTTTACTCGAAAAAGTAGCCAAGGAACTTTTTAACTCGTGATGTAATCTTTTCTTCCGGCTGTTTTTCCGGTCTTGCTTTTGGTTGCGGTTGTTTTTGGACGCGTTTCTCCTTCGCCTCGTTTACTTGGGCAGGCTCTATCTGCCTGCCCTGAAGCCTTGCATTTTTATATGCAAACTTGATCAGGCCGACTGCTGTTGTATACTGCGGCTCCCTTACGCCGATATAATCCGGAATGGCAATCCGGACGCGGTTCTGGAAAATGATCTGTGCCAGCTCCAGGATGCCCTGGGTGTTGGCTACTCCTCCTGTCAGGACATAGCCGCCAGGCAGGTCGCTGATTCCCAGTCTCTTAATCTCATTCTGGATCAGATCGAAAATTTCTTCCATCCTTGCTTCAATGATATCAGAAATTTCAAGCTGATTAAATTGCTGGTGCTGATCGCTCCCGATAATCGGGACACTGAAGACTTCATCTTCAGAAGCATGGTCATAAAAAGCATAACCGTATTTTGTTTTGATTTTTTCGGCATCCTCTGTAGAGGTCCTGAGGCCAATGGATAAATCCTTTGTGATATGGTCCCCGCCGACAGGCAGTACAATCGTTGATTTCATGATTCCCTGCTCGAACAGGGCAACGGTTGTAGAGCCGCCGCCCATATCGACCAAGGCCACTCCGAGATTCATTTCGTCCTTTGAAAGTGCGAATGCCCCTGCTGCAAGCGGCTGGAGCGTTATGTCCAAAATTTCAAGCCCTGCTCTTTCAACACATCTCAGAATATTATGTAGAATTGTCTTAGAACCCGTTATAATAGTGCCTTCCATTTCCAGGCGGACACCGATCATGCCCCGCGGATCGTTTATTTCGTTCAAACCGTCTACAATGAATTGCTTTGGAATGACATCCACAATCTCTCTTTCTGGAGGGATGGAAACCACCTGGGCGGCATCGATAACCCTTGCAACATCTTCATCTGTAATTTCCCTGTTGTCACTGGAGACAGCCACTACTCCATGGGAAGGCTGGAGCATGACATGGTTTCCGGTGATGCCGACGATGACCTGCCTGATCTCCATCCCTATCATTCTCTCAGCTTGTTCGATTGCCTTTTTTATAGAATGAACGGTTTCATCTATATCAACAATTGAGCCTTTGCGCAATCCTTCAGACTTCACATTGCCTACACCAATAATGTTTAAAGAGTCGTTGACCATTTCACCAATGATTACTTTTACACTGGATGTACCGATGTCAAGACTAACATAAATTTCATTGCTGTTCATTCTCTGGCACCTCCTTTTGCAAATACAATTATTGAACAACAATAATGCCAATTTTTAGTTTTATCTTAAATTAATATAATCATTTAAATTATTCGGCAAAACTAATATATTTCCCTTTATTCTATCTTAACTTTTTTCTACTTTTTCTCGGTTCGACCATTTGGTCAGAATAATTCTCCGAATGACCGCTATGTTTTGGAAAAGCCTTACGCCAAACGCAAAAACAGCGGCTAAATACAAGTCTACACCAAGATGAACCCCCAGAAAAGCTAAAGATGCTGCCAGCAGGATGTTGAAGAAAAAGCCGGATACAAATACCTTTTCATCGTATATATCCTGCAGATGCGCACGGATGCCCCCAAACAGGGTGTCAAGGGCAGCCAGCACTGCAATCGACAAGTAATTGGAGTACTCATCGGGGATTCTGAAATCCGTAAGAAGGCCCAGTATGGCACCGATAAGCAAACCCAGTACGGGAAGCCACATTAAGAACTGCCTCCTTTTTCAGATTCTGCAGGTTCCATATTTTTTACCCGGATCGAGTCCTGATAGGCTGGGATGACAATATTCTCCTTTGGCTTCAGGATAGTGACCCTGAGGTTTTCGACGAAGAATTCTTCTGCCGATTTGGATACCTGCATCTGATTATAAAGCTTTTGAGCTGACTGCATATCTTCTGCAGACACTCTGACTTCAATGGGCAAAGAACTGATTGCATGGCCATCGATTTTGGTTTCCCCATTAATGTCGCGGATGACGGTCGTATTAATAATTCTGTGCCCGTCAATCGAGATTTGCTCCGCATCATACATATTAAGCTCATTGACCAGCCTTTTAAGCAAATCAGGCGATACGTCACCAGGTGCGTTGCCCAGGAGTGCTTCTTCAACAGCAGGCTCAATGAGGATGATAACACCAGGGCCCTTTACTTCCGTCAGGCCAGCTTCTTCTTTAAGCTCACCCAGCGTTTCCTTCAGCACCTGTTCTTTGCTTTGTTCCCGCTTATTTTCATATTGGGCAAGCTTCAGCTCGTTTGATCTGATCTCCCGTATCAGCCTCAGCTGAATTTCCTGTTCTTTCCGCAAGTCCTCCCTAAGCTGCCATGTATCGCGGGTATCCCTCACAACCGGCTCTTTGACGGATTGGAACTGCACCGCAATCATAAAGCCGATCACAGCGGAAATTACCGTAAAGCTTATGATCTGATTCCTTTTCACGATTTCCACCTTACTTTCTCCTGCTTCCAGTAAGTGGATCAGCCGTTTTTAGTTCCCCAGATTGGGTTCCATTTCGATTTCAGCCTTCTCCTCAAGCGAGAACTGGATATTCTCATTAACCAGCGAATCCTTGACTCCGCCTGTAAGGTTGAGTGCTGAAGAAAGAACCTCCGGATCGCCGATTGCTTCAATAACAAAAGGTGCCGGATGCTGCTTTCCATCAATTTCAATGACAGGACCATTGCACAAAATATAGGAGTCATGGGAAAGGCGCTGGCCGTTTACAGCAACAGCTGAGGCACCAGAGATATAAAGTTCATTGATAACCTTAAAAACATGGTGTTCATGGACAATATAGCTGTTTACATTGGCTTCGCTGGGATTATAATCCCCGTCTGCCAATGTGACCTCCACCCCTTTGCCAATGACACCGACTTTCCCAAGATACATCCTGTATTTTTCTGCATCCTCAGCCAGGTTGAAATATACCTGTGCCTCTTTTGACAGATCTTTTTCAAATTGAAGAACCTGTCCCTGTTTCTTGTCCAATTCCTTCTGCAGCCTGCGGTTGCGCTCTTCCATACTGATAAGCTGGCTTCTCAGGGCAGAATCACGTTCCCACTGGCTTCCTGTCATGTCTGCTTCCTCGTTTTCACTTTTTGTAAAGTGATAGGAAAAAGAAAGCATATAGCCGAGAACAAGGAGCACCAGTGAAAGAACGACCCGCTTACCTTTCACCTTCTTCTTCTTCTCCACGGCTATCATCTCCTTCCGGACCGTAGGCTTTAAAATAAGAACCTACTTCCAGATCAATCACGCCGCTGACCTCAGGGTCCAGCTGGCTGATGATTGAAGGGTAATGCGCCATCTTTTCTGAAAAGCTCCGCAATGTTGCACTAACTTCGAACCCGTCATTCATATATAAAGTAATATGATACTCGTCCGTTTCTTTAGGAGAATAATGAATCTCCGAAATTGCGTTCAGCACCTCTTTCGGAAGGCTTTCCAGGCTGTCTATCATCTCAAGGAGGACGTCGCCCTCCTTAAAACCCAGCAGCAGCGGTGCATTAACTGGAATGTCTGTAATTTCCTGTTTGCTAAGTATCATCCCGTTTTCAAGTACAGGCAAAAAGCTTTTTTCTTTTGCTATGTAGGCAATGCGATTATGCTCAGCCACCTTAATTTTAACCGTATTGGGGAGGCGGGTTTCAATTTCGGCCCCGCTGATTTCAGGCAGCTCTTTCAGTCTACCCTCAATTGCCCCCTTATCAACCTTCCAAATATTTGTTTTCTTAGAAAGGCCGCTTACGGCAATCAATTCTTCTGTCGTGTATGTCTGATTTCCGCTGATGCTGATCTCTTTTACACGGCTTAAAGGCGACTGGAAATATATCACAAAAACAATCATAGAAAAGAATAAAAGCAACAATACTATAAGCCTGCGGTTTGCTTTTTTCCTTCTTTGCTGCTTCAGTTTGGGAATTCGATCCTCCAGCGAGACTACGTTCCCTTTCTCCATAACCTTCACCTCACTATAAAAGCTTTAGCCGCATAATGCCAATAGCCTATTAGCATGGCAGGCAGCATAACGTTTTCGTCAGACGGAAAGCAGAATGGGCACCGGCATATCCAAATGCCGGTGGTGCTTCTGCCGGCTTTTAAAGGTTATTTCTAAGGAAATATTATATCACAATAAATGGCAGCAGTAAGGAGAATTTCCTGTTACTTTCGGCCGATAATTTCCACTTCTGTTTCCATTTTAACCTTAAATTGGGAATAGATAGTATTTTTGACATGCTCAATCAATCCAAGTACATCTTCAGCCGACGCGCTGCCGGCATTTACGATAAAGTTTCCATGCAGCTCGGAAATCTTAGCCCCACCGATGCTGTGGCCTTTTAAACCTGCAGACTCAATCAGCTGACCGGCATATTGGGGAAGCGGATTGCGGAAGATGCTTCCTGCACAAGGATAATTATAGGGCTGTGTTTCTTTCCGGTAATCCTTGTTTTTTTGCATCTCTGCCACAATGCTATCCTTCTCCCCTTCCTGAAGGCTGAACACTGCCTCAAGCACGATGCCGGGCCGCTCCTTCTGAAGGACTGATGTACGGTAGGAAAATTTCATTTGCTCATTGGTGAGCCATTCCATTTTTCCATCTTCAAAAAGCACAAAGGCTTTCTTGAGGATTTTTGAAATATCAGAGCCGTGGGCGCCTGCATTCATATAGACTGCACCGCCGACCGAGCCGGGGATGCCGCTTGCGAACTCCAGGCCGGAAAGGCCTTTCCGGCTGATCTGGACGGATAGGCTCACGATAGAGAATCCTCCTCCAGCAGTTACCTCAGAACCGTCCACTTCAAGTTTATCCATTCCCGGGCCAAGCTTAATGACGGCCCCTTCAATCCCTTTATCAGATACAAGCAGATTCGATCCCCTGCCTATTACCCTCCACTTGATATCATGTTCACGGATAAGCTCCATTGTTTTAATAAAATTGTCTATAGATGAAGGTTCTACAAACAAATCGGCGGGGCCGCCTATTTTCATGGTTGTATGGTTGGCCAAAGGTTCATTTTCTTTCACTTTTCCAACCTGCATATCTTTAAGCCTGCTGATCAATTCGTTCATATATACCTCCCTTTCCTTTCTTTTTACCATCTTATGTCTATTAAGCTCTTTGGGCTACTGGCCCTTCTTCCGGACAAGGTCTTCCATGACGCGGTGCAGCCTTCTGGCAGCATCCGGTATCCCCAATTCCCTGGCCGCTTTTTTCATATCCTTCAGTTTCTTCTCATCAAGGAGAATTCCGTCAATTGAAGCGACAAGCTTCTTGCTGGTCAGTTCTTTTTCGAGCAGCAGTTCTGCTGCCCCGTTTTCAGAAAGGGCCCTGGCATTTTTCTCCTGGTGATTATTGGTCACATAAGGGCTTGGCACCAGTATGCTCGGGATCCCGAGAGATGTCAGCTCAGCAAGAGTGGTCGCCCCCGCCCTTGCCACTGTCAAATCCGTACCAGCCAAAACTTCCGGCATATTATGGACAAATGGCTTTATGATCACATTTGGCGGATTGCCGACCAGCTCTACCTCTTTCCTGACTTCCTCATAGTGCACTTCTCCAGTCACGTACAGTACCTGGTAAGGCTTATCCTGCAGCTCGGCGAGCGATTTCAGCACTGCTTCATTGATCGGCCTTGCACCCCTGCTCCCGCCGAAAATCAAAACAGAAGGGATGTTTGTCTTCAGCCCGGCTGACAGCCTGCCTTTGACAGGGTCCTGGCCAATCACTTCAGAGGCGCGGGGATTTCCCGTCAAAACAACCTTTTCCGATGGGAAGAATTCTTTTGCCTCTTCAAAACAGACTGCTATTCTATCGACATACCTGCTCAGGAATTTGTTGGTCAATCCCGGGACACTATTTTGCTCGTGTATGATTGTGGGGATGCCAAGCTTGGCAGCTGCATAGACAACAGGTCCGCACACATAGCCGCCTGTGCCGATGACAATGTCCGCCTTGAAGTCCTTCAGCATTTTCCTGCTGTCAGCTGTTCCTTTCAGGAATCTGAATACAGTTTTCATATTTTCAAAAGAAAGCTTTCTTTTGAAGCCAGTGATATGTATGGATTTGAACGGGATGCCTTCTCTTTCCACGAGAGTGCTTTCCAGCCCCTTTTCAGTGCCTATATATAAAAACTCTGTGTCTTTATGCTCTTTTTGAATTTCTCTGATCAATGCGAGTGCAGGATATATATGTCCTCCTGTACCGCCTCCGCTGACTGCAATTCTCATGACTTTCACCTCAAAGAAGAGTGTTGGTATTAAACAGGCATTATAGCCTTAAAGGGGTGGCAGCACAAAGTCTCCCTAAAAAAACACTCTCACGCTTTACCCCATTCTACTATAATCTAAACGGCTCTAATAAGCCATAACATTAATGTCATGCAAATGTAATAAAAATGCTGAAAAAATCTGGATAGCCATCCTGATTATTGAAGCTGCAGGGAAGGTACGATTCTTCCTTAAACAGACCCAGCCCGTAAAGTAAAAAGAAACCCTGTCGGAAACAGGGTCAATATCTCGCATGCCGGCTTATATTCAGGAGGACTCCGATTGCCATCAGCATCAGAGTGAGGGATGAACCACCATAGCTGAGGAAAGGAAGTGTAATTCCTGTTACCGGCATTAGCCCGGTAACAACCCCGATATTTATCATAACCTGGATCGCCACCATCGCTATGATTCCGACGGCAAGGAAGCTGCCGTACAGATCAGGTGCACCAAGGGCAATCCTTATCCCCCTCCAGAGGAGGAGCGAAAACAATAAAAGTACGAAGGAACCTCCGATGAAGCCCAATTCTTCTGCCAGGATTGCAAAAATAAAGTCCGTCTGGGGTTCAGGCAGATAAAAAAACTTTTGCCTGCTCTCCCCCAAACCAAGCCCGAAAAGCCCTCCTGGCCCTATTGCATATAATGACTGGATGATCTGGAACCCGCTCCCCAGCGGATCTTCCCATGGATCAAGGAATGATGTGATCCGCTTCATCCTGTAAGGAGCTGACAGCACCAGCCCTGCAAAGCCGCCCAGACCGATAAGCCCAAGAACAGCAAAATGGCTTATCTTCGCCCCAGAGATAAATATCATAACCACACAGGTCCCGATCATAACAGTTCCTGTTCCAAGGTCAGGCTGAAGCATAATCATCCCGAATGCCAGAAACGCGAGCCCAAGGGAAGGGACGAGCCCCTTGCGGAAGGAGGTGATCAGCTTTTGCCTTTCGGAAAGGTATTTAGCCAGGAACGCAATCATCGCAAGCTTCATGAATTCGGATGGCTGTATGGAAAATGCACCGACGCCGATCCAGCTCCTTGATCCATTCCTTACATTTCCCACCCCGGGAATCAGAACGAGAACCAGCAGTACAAAGCAAATGATCACAATTGCCTTGGCCCAGGTCCTCCATGTCCAGTAATCGATATTCATGATAAAAAACATGGCCATGATGCCTGCAGCTGCAAAAAGCATCTGCCTCTTTGCAAAGAAAAAGGAATCATCAAACTTATACTCTGCCCAAATGGCACTGGCGCTGTATACCATAATGAGGCCGACTGCCAGCAGAGAAAACGTAACTAAAATCAATATGAAGTCCGGAGTAGATCTTTTTGTGGGCAACAGAATACACCTCGAATGCAAGTTTTAGGGCCTGTATGAGCATGCATTCTAGTTTGCAGCACAATGAAGATGCAGTCGCTCCCGGACGGGAATCGCCCGGGACAAGCCCTTACTTAAGCTTATGCACCGCATCGATAAAAATGTCTCCCCTGACCTCAAAAGTTTTGTATTGATCCCAGCTTGCGCATGCCGGCGAGAGGAGGATGACATCGCCCGGCTTTGAAAGCCTGTAGGCGGCGGGTACGGCGCTAGCAACATTATCGACACGCATGACCGATTTTATTCCCGCAAGCTTTCCTGCCTCTTCTATTTTTCCTGCAGTCTGCCCAAAAGTGATCAATGTTTCTACATTGCCCAGTGAAGGGATCAATTCTTCAAACCCATTGCCCCGGTCGAGACCGCCGGCAAGCAGTATGACAGGAACTTCAAAAGCGGCAATGGCATTTTTCGTAGCGAGTATATTCGTAGCCTTGGAGTCATTGTAGAATTTCCGGCCATCCACTTCACCGATATACTGAAGTCTATGTTTTACACCGGCAAAAGAGGACGTGACCTTAAAGATCGCTTGATTATCCACCCCTGAAAGCTTAGCGGCTGCAATCGAAGAAAGAATGTTCTCTAAGTTATGGTTTCCAGGAAGGGATGCGTCTTCCCGCTTCATGACAGGCTCCCCATTAAAACAGATCCAGCCATCCTTTACACATGCCCCTTCATCAAGAACCCTGCTGACAGAGAATGGCACAATCCGTGCACGGCTTTTTCCTGCAATTTGGACGACGGCCTCCTGGTCGGCATTGATAATAAAATAATCTTCTTCTGTCTGGTTTTTTGTAATATTGGCTTTTGCTTCAAAGTAATCATGCCTTGTCCCATGATAATCCAGATGGGCATCATACAGATTTGTAAGAATCGCAATTTTTGGCCTGAAGGCCTCTATGCCCATCAGCTGGAAGGAAGACAGCTCAATGACAATGGTATTATCGGATTTTGCACCTTCTGCGACACTTGTGGCAACCGTACCGATATTCCCCGCAATCAATGGCGACTTTCCGCCTGCTTCCAGCATTTCATGGATAAGGGTTGTCGTTGTCGTCTTCCCGTTTGTACCTGTTATAGCGATAAATGGCGCTTCGGAAATCTGATAAGCAAGCTCCACTTCTGTAATGACAGGAATCCCGCGCTCCATGGCCCCCTCTATCATTGGGTTATGATAAGGGATCCCCGGGTTCTTGACAATAAGTTCAAAACCTTCATCAAGCAGCTCTATCGGATGGTCTCCGCATATAACCTTGATCCCCTGCTCAAGCAAGCCCTGGGCTTCCGGATTTTCAGATAAAGGCTTCATATCGTTCACAGTGACAAAGGCCCCCAGCTTGTGCAGCAGGGAAGCTGCACTCACCCCGCTCTTGGCGAGTCCGAGTACAAGAATTTTTTTATGACGGTAAGTATCTATCTGTTTCAATTATAACCACACCTCGATATAGATTCCCAGGATTGCAAACAGGAGCCCGACTGTCCAGAAAGTCACTACTACGCGCCATTCCGACCAGCCGACAAGCTCATAATGATGGTGAAGGGGACTCATCTTAAAAATCCTCTTGCCGGTTGTTTTAAAAGATATTACCTGCAGAATGACAGAAAGCGTCTCAATGACAAAAACCCCGCCGATAATGATCAGGATGATCTCAAGCTTCGTCAGGATGGCAACAGTTGCAATCGCCCCCCCAAGGGCAAGCGAGCCGGTATCGCCCATGAATACCTTTGCCGGATGGGCATTGAATACAAGGAATCCCAGGACAGCACCTACAACAGCAACTGAAAAGATCGACACTTCAAATTGGGACTGGTTCCAGGCCAGAACAGCAAAGGCACCGAACGCAATTGCCGCCGTACCGGAAACAAGTCCGTCCAGCCCGTCCGTCAGATTGACAGCATTGGAAAAGCCGACGAGCCAAAAAATGATGAACAATGCATAGCCCCAGCCTAAATCAATGGACAAATCTGTAAATGGAATAGAAACCTCTGTTGAGAATTCATTTGTTTGAAAGATAAAATAAAAAATGAGCGATATGATAATCTGGCCCAGCAGCTTTTGTTTAGAAGTAAGGCCAAGATTCCTTTTTAGCGCCACTTTGATGAAGTCATCAAGAAAGCCGAGAAGCCCAAAGCCCAGTGTGACCAACAGGACCATATATATCTCAGCAGTAGGCTCCGCAAACTTGCTGGACATCACCAGTGTTGTCACAGTGACCGAGAGCAGAATCATGATTCCGCCCATTGTCGGTGTGCCGGTTTTTTTCAGATGCGATTGCGGTCCTTCCTCCCGGATACTCTGGCCGAATTTCAGCCTTCTAAGGAAAGGGATGAAAATGGGAGATAGTAGGACTGTTATTAAAAAACCCATAAGGATTGTCAGAAATATTGCCTGCTCCATCATTTTATTCCCCTCCTTCCTGTAATGGCCGCTCATTTATTACTGCAATATCATATGTAGTGAGCCTGTCATTAAGACTTTTATTTTCTATCTTATGGTTGTGGGCAGCCATGCCGCATTCGGCACCGCTGGATTGATTATTATTCATCATGATCAAAAGCCTTTCAGTATATCTATTTATTATTTCTTATTGAGCATATTCAGCTGAGCAGCAGCTTTCCCGGCTGCTGCCCTGTTTATCTGTTCAGTATAGCTTCTCTCGCTTCGGTCCTGTCGTCAAAGTCAAATGTCTGCCAGCCAATCTGCTGGTAAGTTTCATGCCCTTTGCCTGCTATGAGAATCACATCTCCTTTGCCGGCAGCACCAACACTGTATGCTATTGCCTCTTTGCGGTCGGCAATCATTGTATAGTTTCCTTCAGGAACGCCTGCAGCCATATCTTTCAGAATTTCCTCCGGATCTTCGCTTCTCGGATTATCAGATGTAAACACCGCATCTGTTGCAAGCCGGCAGGCTATCTTAGCCATCAGGGGCCTTTTGGTCCTGTCCCTGTCACCGCCGCAGCCAACTACGACAAAAATCCTGCCTTCAGCAAACTCTTTTACCGTTTCCAATGCATTTTCCAGACTGTCAGGAGTATGCGCATAGTCGACAATCACAGAAAAATCCTGTCCGGCATCCACTGTTTCAAATCTGCCCGGGACGCCTTTAACGGTTGAAATGGATTCCAGGATAGCTCCGAGCTCAACACCGGAAGCCAGGGCTGCACCAATTGCAGCCAGCACATTATACACACTGAATTTGCCGATCAGCTGCATGGCAACAGGGTGTACGCCAAATGGGCTGACCAGTTCGAATGAAGTGCCTCTGGCATCCATCCGGATGTGCACAGCACGCAAATCCGCTTCATTGTCGATTCCGTAGGAAAGAATCTGCGCGGCAGTCGATTTCCTGTATTCAGCGCTTGCCGGATCGTCAGCATTCAATACAGCATATTTAGGCTTATTGTGGCAGAATGAGCTCCCAAGCTGAGCAAAAAGCAAGCCTTTAGCCCTTCTGTATTCGTCCATCGTTTTGTGATAATCCAGATGGTCCTGTGTAAGATTTGTAAAAACGGCCACATTGAAATCGCAGCCATGGACGCGCCCCTCATCAAGGGCATGGGAGCTTACTTCCATGACAGCTGCTTCCACCTTCTTTTCGACCATGGAAGCAAAGGTTTTCTGCAATGTAAGGCTTTCCGGCGTCGTATTCTTTGTTTCATGCGTCTCGCCGGCGACTTTTGTGTACATTGTCCCGATGAGGCCCGTGTTTTTGCCTGCATCAGCCAAAATCTTTTCAATAAGATGGCTAGTCGTCGTTTTCCCGTTTGTTCCGGTGATCCCGATTAAATGCATCTGCTGGCTCGGCTGTCCATAGAAAGCATCCGCCAGAACAGCCATGGCCCTTGCCGTATCCTTGACAATGATTACAGGAACATTCAGCGAAAGCTCCCTCTCAGCCAAAACGGCCGCCGCCCCGTTCCGGACCGCTGTTTCTGCATAATTATGGCCATCAACCGTAAAACCCTCGATGCAGATAAACAGGCTCCCTTTTTTCACTTGCCTGCTATCATTTTCCAGGGAAAGAATTTCAGGATTATCTCCACCAAATGGTTTAAAAGGATGGAGATAGTTAAGCAGTGTATGTAATTTCAATTGAACCCATTCCTCTCATTCCACAGGAAAGACAGGCAGTATCAGCCTTCATCATCTCCTGCCGTTTTGCTCAGTCGGCCACGCAGCGAATCTCCAGCAGCTTTTTCATAACTGAAAAAAGCAGCTGTATGCTTTCCCTAAAGCTCTCAGCAAAAATTATTCCTGCATGGCGACTTATATTTTACATGATTATTCTTGTTTTAGCCATTTAGTAATGAAAATTTAAAGAAAAACTTCCTTTGCCTGAAGCGGATGAGAGAAATTCCCTTTTGCTTCTTATAAAAAAACCGGGCAGCGCTGTCTCGCCGCCCGCATTTTGCTCTTATTTGTCATCAAAATAGAGCCTTATTGTAGACCCTTCCTTCAGCTTCACACCAGCCTGAGGGGTTTGCCTGACAACTGTATCTCCTTCCCCGCTCCCGTCTATCTTCAGGTTGACAAGCAATTCGCCTAGCTCCCTTTTCGTAATGCCTACTAAATCCGGCACCTCCACCATCGGTGTATCCAGCCAGGTCAGCTCTTTTTCAAGCTGTTCCTTTCTCGGCTCAACACCCATTGCTCTTAGACTGTCCCCCATGATATTCCCGACGATCGGCGCAGCAACAACCCCGCCAAACTGGATAGTGCCCTTTGGATTGTCCACTGCCACATAAACCACAAGCTCAGGATCGTCCGCAGGGGCAAAGCCTATAAAGGACACAATATGATTGTTTTCGAGATACCTTCCGTTTTCCGCCTTTTGTGCAGTTCCGGTTTTGCCGCCGACCCTGTATCCATCTACGAACGCTTTTTTCCCGGATCCTTGAGCCACCACACTTTCAAGCGCAAGGCGTATTTCCTTTGAAGTTTCCTCTGATATGACCTTCCTCTTAGCCTCAGGGGTTTTTCTCATCACAATTTCACCTGAAGCAGGGTCAATCAGCTCTTTTGCTATAAAAGGTGTATACAGCGTCCCGCCATTGACGGCTGCTGATATTGCTGCAACCTGCTGGATCGGCGTGACGGAAACACCCTGTCCGAAAGCAGTGGTCGCCTGCTCGACCGGACCGACATTATCAAGATTGAACAAAATCCCTTTTGATTCACCCTGAAGATCTATGCCTGTTTTCGTGCCAAAACCAAAGTCTTTAATATATTTAAACAGTGTTTCCTTCCCAAGCCTTTCTCCTAATTCCACAAAGCCAGGGTTGCATGAGTTCTGGACGACTTCAAGGAATGATTGGCTTCCATGGCCCCCTCTTTTCCAGCATCTGAGCCTCGCTCCTCCAACTTCAGTATAGCCCGGATCATGAAAATGATCTTTGGCAAGGTCTACTTTCCCCTCTTCAAGGGCAGCTGCAAGTGTGATAATTTTAAAAGTGGAACCCGGCTCATATGAGCTCCAGACCGGCAGGTTCCGGTTGTAAATATCAGGTGCAACATTCCGGAAATTGGCAGGATCAAAGTCCGGCCTGCTTGACATAGCGAGGACTTCCCCTGTATTTGGATTCATGGCAATGGCAATGATGCCGTCCGGGTTATAGGCCGCCTCTGCAATATCCAGCTCTCTCTCGACAATCGTCTGCACCTTCGAGTCGATCGTCAGCTTCAGGTCCATCCCATCGACCGGCGGCTTATAATCATCTGCCATATCATTCATCCGCTGACCTTTTGCATTTGCGTAAAATTTGACAGAGCCTTTCTCGCCCTTAAGATCCTTGTCATAATAAAGCTCCAGCCCCATAAGCCCCTGGTTATCGATCCCGGCAAATCCGAGCACATGGGATAGATAATTGCCAAAAGGGTAATGCCGTTTGGAGTCCTCGGCGATATAAACCCCAGCCATTCCCTCTGCCCTGATTTCTGTTGCTTTTTCATGGGAAATTTTTCTGCCCTCGGGTATTTTCACACTTGATGCCTGCTTGGTGATCAGCTGAAACGCCTTCTCCTTAGACATATTCAGTATGGCGGCCAGCTTCTCTGCCGTATCATCAGGATCCTTTACCTGCCTTGGAACTACATAGACCGTCGGGGCACTGACATTGGTTGCCAATGCCACACCATTGCGGTCGACAATTTCTCCCCTTTCCGGCTCAAAGGGGATGTCCCGGCTCCACAATTCTTTAGCTTCATCCGTCAGCATGCTGCCGAGGAAAAACTGTACATATCCCAGCCGGATATCAATGATGAAAAAGATGAGTATGCCTGCCAACAAAGCAATGGTCAACCGTTTCCTTACGGTAACATTTGAAACGCGCATGAAAAACGAACCTCCTTCAATTATGGCTCGTTCAACTATATGCTTGTACCAGTACAAATAGAACGCACCGCCTAAAGCGGTGCGCCCTTAACAGTTAATCCAATACTTCTTCCTCTTCAGCGTCTTCCCCGCTGGCAGCTTCTTCCTTGTCAGCCGCTGACCGGCTGTATTGTTCCAGAGGCGTTTCAAAGTCCACAATCAAAAACTCGCCTTCCTTGACTGGAGACCCGGGGGATAGATTCTGCTTGACTGCAAAGCCGCCTCCTACCGTATTCAGCTTCAGGCCGGCGATTTTAGCTGTCTTCATAACATCCCTCATAGACCAGCCCTGCATATCCGGAACATTCAAAGTCCCGTCCGTTTTAATGACCACCCGTTCACCTTCAAGGATGATGGCACCCGGTTCCGGAAGCTGTCCCGTTATTTTGCCGCCCTTCCCGATCACCGCCGGCATAAAACCGGCGCCGCTCAGCTTTTTGGCAGCCGCATCTGCAGAAAGGCCCGCAACATCTGGAACCTCTTTTGCTTCGATCTTTGTCTGTTTTGAAGGTTCAATATTCAAATATTGAAGGCTGTTCTGCATAACCGGCTTGAAGATCTGCGATACAGGCAGAGAACCTTTCACGTAATCATCGATTTGCGGCTGCTGGACTGCCACATACATGACCAGCTCAGGATCTTCTGCCGGCGCCATGCCCATGAAAGAGAAAACATAGTTCTCAGGCCCCGTCAAATATCCGCCTGATCCCGGAATCTGTGCGGTACCGGTCTTCCCGGCAACTTTATAGCCTTCCAGATTATATTTTTTATAGCCTGTGCCTTTTTCTGATGAAACCACTGTTTCAAGTATATCAAGGACTTCCTTTGCCGTTTTTTCGGAAATCGGCTTTCCGGCGCTTTCTGGCTTTGTATCCTTAATCACTTCTCCTGTGCGTGAATCCACGATTTTGTCAATCACATGGGGCTTCATCATTTGCCCTTTATTTGCAATAGCGGTTGCTGCCTGGATCTGCTGGATCGGTGTGACAGCCGTCCCTTGTCCGAAAGCAGTGTTAGCCTTTTCAATCGGATACTGATAGGCGAACTTAGCACCTGTTTCATTCGGAAGGTTTATCCCCGTAGGATTATCAAACCCAAACCTGGTCAAATACTTCCTGAAAGCATCAAAGCCAAGCTGCTCTTTGGCAATTTTTGCAAAAGCGACATTGGAGGATCGCTGTACGCCTTCAAGATAGGTGATCGAACCCCATCCCTGTCCATAGTTATGGTCACGGACCGGTCTTGATCCCTTGTCAACCACATATGTCCCTGACTCATACCAGGCATTGGGATTGAACTGCCCTTCTTCTATCGCAGATGCCAGCGTGAAAATCTTCATGGTCGAACCTGGTTCAAACGAAATCTCGATTGCCTCATTATACCAATCATCCGAAAGGCCTTCCCTTGTCTGAGGGTGAAAGGATGGCCGCTGCGACATGGCAAGAATGTCGCCGGTCTTAGGGTCAGCCACGATCGCCACCATTTTCTTCGGATTATATTCCTTTTGGACACTATTCATGCTGTCTTCCAGGAATGTCTGGATTTTCTTATCGATCGTCAGATAAACATCATTTCCATCCTTCGCAGGTTTTACCTTTTCGTCAGTCCCTGGAAGAAGATATCCCCAGTGATCTTTTTCATAGGTTACCTTCCCATTGATGCCGCTCAGGACGGTATTCAGGCTTTTTTCTATCCCGAGCCTTCCCACTGCAGGCGTTCTGTCCGGTTCATCCTTATCCTCTTCTTCGGGCTTTTCAACATAGCCCACCAGATGGGATGCAAACATTCCATTTGGGTAGAATCGCTTGATTTCCGGACGGAAAGAAATTCCCGGAAGCTTCAGGTCCTCGATTTCCCTCTTAAGTGAATTGGAAATATTGCGGCCTGCCGTACCGAACTCCACCTGTTTGGCTCCCGGCTTTGAAAGAATTCTCTTAATCTCGGATTCTTCCAGGTCAATTACCTTGGAAAGCTCTCTTGCCGTCTTATCCTTATCCACTACATGCTGCGGCTTCTTCTTATTGACGGTCATTTTTTTGTTAAGGATGGCAACCAGCGTGAATGAGCTTCCATCTTCGGCAACTACATCGCCGCCCCGGTCATAGATGGTTCCCCTTTTTGCCTCAAGGACACGTTCATTGGTATACTTCTGCTCCGCTTTTGCCGCAAGGGGCTGTCCGCCCGCTTCTCCTGTTATTTGAATTGACACAAATCTGTACAGCAAGACAAAAAAGAGCAGGCTGAATATTACAAATAATATCGCTGCTCCATAATTGATATTTGGCTGTTTCTTCATCATTTATCCTGTACACCTCTGACATTTTCATTGAGTGTCAGACCGAGAGATTTTGCTTTTTCGAAGATGCGCTCGTATGTACTAAGCTCGCTGATTTGCATTTCAAGCTCGCGATTTGATTTTTCCTTGTCCTGAATAGAGGCTTGGATGTCCTGGATATCTTTGTTCATCTCATAAATGGCAGCCTGGTTTGAAATGATGTGAACAGCGCCAAAACAGACAATGGCCCCGAAAACGACACCCATTATTTTTTCGCCGGGCGAGAGCCACAGGTTCTTAATCTTAATCTTCTTCTTCACCTTAACAGCTGTCTTGTGCTGCTGTACTTCCTCCTGCTGCATTTTCCTTGCCAAGTTGCTCATTATATCCCTCCTGTGATCATTTGGCCGGACAATGCCAGGCCTTTATATATCGGGGCAAGCTGTTAAGCTTGTCCCCTTTTCAGTTTTCTTACAGCTTTTCTGCGACCCTAAGCTTTGCCGACCTTGCCCGGTTGTTTTCTTCCAGTTCTTCTTCTGACGGAAGAATAGGCTTCCTTGCAACAAGCTTAAGCACCGGCTTGAATTCGTCAGGAATGATCGGCAGGCCCGGAGGCAGCGGCGGAGTCTCGCTCGCTTTCTTGAAGGTCGCTTTGCATATCCTGTCCTCAAGCGAGTGGAAAGTGATGACACTGATCCGGCCGCCTGGCTTCAGTATATCGATTGCCTGCTCAAGCGACTTTTCAAAAACACCAAGCTCATCGTTGACAGCAATCCTGATTGCCTGGAAAATCCGCTTGGCAGGATGGCCGCCTTTTCTTCTTGCTGGTGCCGGTATAGCATCTTTTATCAGTTCAACCAGCTGGTAGGTCGTCTCAATCGGTGCTTTCTCCCTGGCCGCTTCAATCTTTCTCGCTATTTGCTTCGAAAACTTTTCCTCTCCATACCGGAAGAAAATCCTTACAAGGTCCTCATACGGCCAATCATTCACCACTTCATAAGCAGACAGGCTTGCATCCTTATCCATCCGCATGTCAAGCGGTGCATCGTGATGATAGCTGAATCCCCGCTCAGGTGTATCAAGCTGCGGCGAAGATACGCCAAGATCATAGAGCACACCATCCACCTCTGTGACTCCGGCCATTTCCAGCTCTTCCTTTAAATAAAGGAAATTGCTTTTTATTATAGTGATTTTGTCTCCATATTTACTGAGCTTCATTTGTGCATTTTCAATGGCTGTTTCATCCTGGTCAAAAGCATACAGCTTCCCCTGGCTTGACAGCTGTGTCAGAATCAGTTCACTGTGCCCGGCACCGCCCATTGTGCAATCGACATAGACGCCGTCCGGCTTAATATCCAGGCCGGCTACCGTTTCCTCCAGCAAAACTGTTTTATGATCAAACATACTTGTCCACCTTCCAATCGAATCAACGAGGAATTATTATACTAATAAAACATTCCCATTATATATCAAACCCAATCATATTTTCTGCAATTTCAGCAAAAGATTCCTCCGACTCTGCAAAAAAATCTTCCCAAAGATGTTTGCTCCATATTTCGATTCGATTGGAAACGCCTACTATAACACATTCCTTTTCCAGCTTCGCATATTGCATGAGGGGACTGGAAATGTTAATTCTTCCCTGCTTATCGAGTTCACATTCAGATGCACCGGAAAAGAAAAAGCGGGTAAACGCGCGTGCATCCTTCTTGGTCAAGGGCAGCCCTTTCAGCTTGGTTTCAAGCTGCTTCCATTCAGAAAGCGGATAGCCAAACAAACATTGATCAAGCCCGCGTGTCAAAATGAACATTTCGCCCAAGTTGTCACGAAACTTGGCAGGCACTATCAAACGGCCTTTTGTATCAACATTATGATGGTATTCGCCCATGAACATGCCCTAAACCCCACTTTCCAACTCAAATGTACCACATTCCCCCACTTTCCTCCACATGTTTTTTATATTCTCCTTGCATTCTGCAAATCCTTCTGGTAAATAATTATTTTTCTCCTTTTTATTTCCTGCAGGAAAAATCCTTCCCGCCATGATTTTGGCTAAAGAGGGTGCAGTATTCTTCCTAACGCAGCAATCCCCTATCAGACTGGCAAGGAATGTTGAAACAGATTTCTTTTAAAAAAATGGCAAATAAAAAGGTTTGGGATGTTTCCATCCCAAACCCTTTTTCAGGCATATGCGTCATCTGCCATCTGCCGCCCTTATGTTTAAAGATTTATTAGTTTATGCTTTCCATCAAACTCAAATGGAAGCTCCATTATATCGTCTATAAGGGTAAGACCATGCAGATTCAGATAATAAAGGATATTCCAGATTCGTTCCTGAGGCGACCCTGAAGGCCTTAAGGCAGCTTCAATGCGCCTGTATTTAGAAAGAACGGCTGAATGCCTGTTTTTCAAGCTCTCTTCCGTTTTTGCCTCCAAGAAATCCAGCTGCTTCAGCAGGAATAATTCATTTTTTTCAAGCAGGGGCAGCATTCCCCTGTCAGTTTCCTGAAGACGGCTTTCAATCATCTTATATTGACTGATCAGCTGCTTTTTCGTTTCATCGAAAAGGCTTGTCAGCGCCTGGTCCTTGACTCCATCGACAAAAGCTTCCTGCTCTTTGCCTGTTCCATTTTCCAGAACCTTTGTGATTTCCAGGTCCAGATCCTGAATGTCCGAAGCAACAGGCCTTTCCAGCAATGTGATGTTCAGCCTTGGCACAATCGGCGGCATCTCCATGCCGAGATGTTCGAAAGCCTGTTTGAGCTCTGCCCAATAGGCGATCTCCCCCGGGCCGGCAATAAAAGCAAGAACCGGGAAAAGCCGCTCCTGCGTAATTGGCCTTGTCACCACATTATTGCTTAGCTTTTCTGGCGATTCTTTGGCAATCAGGGACAATTCATCAAGAGAAAACTGAATAGCCCCGTTCTTGCCTTCAAACAGGCTGAGTTCCTCATTATACTCCAGAAGGACCCTTTCAGAATTGATTTCATCATAGAAGAAAAGGTTTGCCGCATTATCGCCTATTTCGATCGCCGGTTTGAAACCGGCTGCCTCCAATTCCCTCTGCTGCTGCTTCACCGCTTTGGTGATAGAGGAAAACTGGCTCAGCTGTTCGGAGAAAATACTTTTTTCAAGCTTTCTCAGACGGCTGTCCCCTGAATCGGCAAGCAAAATGCCATATTCCTTAAACAGCTCCATAATTATATATGAAAAAAAGTCGACAAAGGTTTCTGACTGGTCTGCAGCCCGCTGGACAAACTGAAGCAGATCTTTCGTATGCTCTGTTTCTCCATATCCTTCGATCAGGCTTTCTGCCCAGCGGAAACATAGGGCTCGATCCAGCTTGATCATAGACACCATCTTCTTCTCCAGTACCTTGTCCGGGTACACAGCTTTTTCAATCCGCCCGCTGTTTTCCGCAAAGATATGATTGACCTCGTGATAATCATGATCCTCCCCGGCTATCCAGAACACCGGCACTACTGGAACTCCCAGTTCGGCCTCCTTCTGCTTTGCAAGAACAATTATAGAAATTACTTTATGTATAGTATATAAAGGCCCAGTCAATATTCCTGCTTGCTGTCCGCCGACGATGACCACACTATCCTCAGAGCGAAGCTTATCTAATGATATGCCGGTTTTGTCCGAAGAAGGAAATCTGGACATATACTGAGCGATATAATCGGCAAGCTCATCTCTGTAAAACTTCCGTCCCTTCAGCTCGTTCAAACGCCTCTGATATTCGCTGGCATCATGATATCGGTAGTGGAAAAAACGCTCCACCTCAGGCTCATGAGACGTATAATCTGTCGCAAACCGGCTGGTTGCCGGCAGTGAGAGATTTAAAATCTCCATCTAAGTACTTCCTTTCTGGTCAACAATTTTCACTCCTACCTGAGTATAGCATTGTCAGAATTGAAAAGAAAAAAACTTTGCCTGAAAAACATGCTTCAAAATGACCATCAGAGCATTGGCAGCTTTACGGAATAGACAGATAGCCTGAAACGCTTTGAAACACACCGAAGATCAAAAGGACAATATAGGCAGAAAAAAACAAAAGAAAATTGAACCGCCAGAATCCCTTAAAAATCATCTGAAAATTAATCTCCTGTTTGATCTTCCAATGGATGACTGTGAAAATGACCGCAGCAAACAGCATGAACAGCACTATGATCCATAAATAAGACCGTTCCCAAATAGCCAGGATCAAAAAGTGAACAGAAAGAATAAGAAGAAAGGTACTGCAGTCGAGTGCGATGCGGACTGACTTTTTGTGGCTGCCAGTAATTTGCTTGCTGATGACGAATACAATCAAGTAGCCGAGCAGCGGTACTGTCACAAGTGTTGCGGCAACCGCTGAAAAGAATGATGACATGATGGATCCCCCCTAGTTTCCAGGCTCCTTTCCCTTGATGCAAGAGTAAAATGCATGGACAAGGGGAGCATTTTTATTTTTTCTATCCGCTTCTCCCAGAATATATCCGAGAATGGCATCCACTTCTGTTTTTCTCTGGTTCTGCAGGTCTTTTAGCATAGATGAAGTATTTGATGATGTTTTCCTGCACACTGAAACCAAAGCGGCAAAGGCTTCTTCAGGATCTGTCAGCTCCAGCACAGCGGCAATTTCCGCAAAATAGTCCTGCACCAATGTGTAATAATAGGGATTTTCAATCAATTCTCCATTTTTTACCTGAAGGATGCCAGTGAGCGGATTGACTATGCTATTGATGACAAGCTTTTGAAGGAGCATATCCTTGTAACACTTGCGGACGGTAAAAGGAAAGTCTCCGGAAGTTTCCTCCAGACATTCAGCTGCTTCTGTTCCTTCTCCTGAGAATACCGCTATGTTCGTTCTTCCGGCTCCTGTGTGCTGAACAGTCCTTGCATCTTTTTTTAATGCCCCATGCTCAACAGTTCCTACAAGGATGGCCTTGGCCCTGAGATTGTGAAGCAGTGACAGATGTCCCATTCCATTCTGGAGAAATAAAAATGCAGGAGATGGTGCCGCCTGATGATCATTTATGATAGAAATAAGGGAATGCACATCGTATTGCTTGACCGCAACAATGGAGAGCTCTTCTTCTCCCTTCCATTCACCGATCAGCAGCACCTGTACATAGGAACTATGTTCCTGACCTTTCGCGATTAATGAAATCCCATATGAAGAGATAAGCTTTTTCTGCTCTGCAGAACGGACATACAGGGTGACTTCATGATCCTTCTGCAAGTAGGCTGCAAATAATAATCCAATGGCCCCCCCGCCAATGATTCCTATTTTCATAATAACTCCTCTATTTTGAAACTTTTAGTAATATTTTATCAGATATAGCCAACTTCCTGTACTCTGCCTGGGACTTTTTCTTTTTTTTATGAAAAAGACTGAGTTTATGGGATGAAATCAGGCAAAAGGCCAGCACGCCCAGAAGGTGTTATAAGTGATTGAAGGCAATTTTGGCGTGGTGAGGAGATGCGGAGCAGAACTACAGAGGTCAGAGGGCTGCAGCGCCTATCGCTGGGACCTTCTATTTACATTTTTCTTGGCCAGAGGGGTTCCAGCAGCCTTGACTAAAACCCTCTGTTTTCTTTATTTACGAAATAGAGGGTCCCAGTTTCGAAACTGGAACCCTCCCCTTTTCTTTCTATCAAACCGGATAAACCGGATGCTTTCTCACACTGAAATTCAGTTCTTTTGTTTCATAATAGGAGAATCTCTCGATCAGCTGATCGCGGAGGTCAGAGGCAGCGACAATATCATCTACGATCAGTTCTGAAGCTAGCCTGTAGATATCGATATGTTCTTTGTATTCCTGCTGTTTCTCCTGGACAAAGGCGATTTTTTCTTTTGGATCTTCTATTTCGTTGATTTTGTTGGAATATACCGCATTGACTGCTGCTTCTGGGCCCATTACTGCAATCTGTGCGGTCGGCAGGGCAATGCAGCAGTCAGGTTCGAATGCCGGGCCGGCCATGGCATATAGTCCGGCGCCATATGCTTTCCGCACAATGACCGATATCTTCGGAACAGTTGCCGAGCTCATGGCAGCAATCAGCTTGGCGCCGTGGCGGATGATGCCGGCACGCTCTACCTTTGTGCCAATCATGAAGCCTGGGACATCGGCAAGGAACAGAAGCGGAATATGGAAGGCATCGCAGAGCTGGATGAATTTCGCCGCTTTATCGGCTGAATCAACAAACAGCACACCGCCTTTCACCTTCGGCTGATTGGCAATGATACCGACAGCTCTCCCGCCTATCCGTGCCAGCCCGGTAACGATTTCAGGCGCAAACAGCTTCTTGATTTCAAAGAAACTGCCTTCGTCAATCAGGGCATCAATGCATTCATACATATCAAAAGGGGCATTTTGGTTAACCGGGATGATGTCTTCCAGCTGACGGCCCTCTTTGGCTGCGATTCCCTCCAGCAGTTCCGTTTTCTCCTGAAAGTTCGGAGGGAAGTATGGCAGGTACCGTTTGGCATACCCGATCGCCTCTTCCTCACTGTAAGCAAGCACGTCGCCGCATCCGCTGACAGAACAATGCATTCGGGCTCCGCCCATTTCTTCCAGCGTCACTTTTTCCCCGATTACCTTTTCAGCCATCCTTGGGGAACCCAAATACATGGATGCGTTTTGATCCACCATGATGACGATATCACAGAAAGCCGGGATATATGCGCCGCCTGCAGCAGATGGTCCAAACAGCAGGCAAATCTGCGGGATAACTCCCGACAGCTTGACCTGATTATAGAATATCCGGCCGGCACCGCGGCGGTTTGGAAACATTTCAAGCTGATCTGTGATTCTCGCGCCGGCAGAATCTACCAAATACAATAATGGAACCTTCAGCTTCTCGGCCGTTTCCTGGATCCGGATGATTTTTTCGACTGTCCTTGCCCCCCAGGATCCAGCCTTTACGGTTGAATCATTGGCCATGACACAGACTGTCTGTCCGCCCACTTTTCCAGTGGCGCAAACTACGCCGTCAGCCGGGAGGCCTTCTTCCTTGCAATTGGCAAATTTGCCGTCTTCCATATACTCCCCGTCATCAAATAAAAGCTCGAGGCGCTTCCTGACAAACAGCTTATTTTGCGCCTTCAGCTTTTCATGATACTTAGGGGGACCCCCGGCTTCTGCCGCTGAGGACCTTTCCCTTAATGTTTCGGTCAAAGTGTTGACTGCCTTCATGTTATGCCTCCTCTTTTTACTTTTAGCGGACTGCTATTCCAGTACGATCAGAACGTCTCCTTCGTTGACAAAATCACCGGCTGAGACTTTTACCTCAGCTACTTTTCCGTCGATATGGCTTTCAACCGGGATTTCCATTTTCATGGACTCCAGCATGATGATTTCCTGGCCGGCCTTGATCTCATCCCCAGGCCCAGCCAATGTGTTCAAAACTGTACCAGCCATTGATGATGTTATTTCTTTCATGTGATTTCCTCCTCTTAATGAACTGCAAATTTCTTTTCCGCCAAAAAGGCAGTTGTATAGTTTCCTTTAATAAAATCTTCATCAATTAATATTTGCTGAAATAAAGGAGCATTTGTTTTGATCCCCTTGATTTCCAGCTGTGCAAAGAAATCAGAAGCCCTTCTGACCGCTTCTGCCCTTGAATCACCGAAAATGATGCATTTCGAAATCATCGGATCGTAAAACGGGGTGACCGTGTTGTCCGCGAGATACCCATTATCCATCCGGACTCCCTCCCCTTTCGCCCAGGAAAAGCTATCAATTTTTCCAGGAGAAGGCATGAAGCTTACAGGATCTTCTGCATAAAGCCTGAACTCGATTGCATGGCCGTTCCTTGCTATTTCATCCTGAAGCAATGGAAGCTTTTCACCCCTTGCCACGAGGATCTGCCATTTCACAAGATCCAGGCCGGTGATCTGCTCGGTTACGGGATGCTCGACCTGGAGCCTTGTATTCATCTCCAGGAAATAGAAGTTCTCATCTTCATCTACAATGAATTCAACTGTGCCGGCATTGACGTAGCCGACCGCTTCTCCTGCTCTCAGAGCTGTTTCCAGCATCTTCTGCCTTGTCCCCTCAGATATGAACGGGGATGGCGACTCCTCAACTACTTTTTGGTGTCTTCTTTGGATGGAGCAGTCCCTTTCGTACAGGTGCACGAGGTTTCCGAATGAATCCCCGAATATTTGCACCTCGATATGCCTGGCATTAGGGATATACTTTTCAACAAATACTTCATCTGTGCCAAAATAAGCTTTTGCCCGTCCTTTCGTTGAGTCGTAGGACTTAGCGAGCGCTTGCTCATTTTCACAGCGGATCATTCCGATCCCTCCCCCGCCGCCGCTTGCCTTTAGCATGACAGGATAACCCATTTCATCTGCGAGGCTTATAGCGGCTTCCAGCGTGGCGACCCCTTCACTGCTTCCCGGAACCACCGAAACTCCCGCTTTGGCCATTGTATCCCGGGAAACGATTTTATCTCCCATCAGCTCGATGGTCTCAGGGGCAGGCCCGATGAAAACGATCCCCTCATCTGCTGCAGCGCGGGCAAAAGCCGCGTTTTCTGACAAAAAGCCATAGCCCGGGTGGATAGCGTCAGCTCCTTCTTCTTTGGCAATCCGCAGTATTTCATCTGCTTTAAGATAAGATCTGCCTACCGGGGGCTCCCCTATCCGGAAAGCCTGATCCGCTTCCTGTACATACGGCATTCCGCTATCTGCATCCGAGTAAACAGCAATCGTTTCAATTCCCATTTCACGGCATGTTCTAATAACGCGCGAGGCAATCTCGCCGCGGTTTGCAATCAGTATTTTTCGCACATTTAATCCCCTTTCCTGGCTTAATCCCTGCAATAAAATATATTTCTACAAAGTTCTCCTTTTTCCCTTCTTTTTTTGAAAACGCTTTCTAAATTATTTGAAAATAGCTAATAGCACGCTATTTTTTCGCTTCGCAGGAGAATATTCATCCCAGAACCCTCATGCGGCCATAAAATTCAACAGCAGCTGCGGCTTGATTATGCAGAATTATTTGTTATTTTGTTATATAATGTAGGAAAGCGCCTTCAAATTTTTGCTCCACCAGGCAGGTTTAATTTTCTATACTGCAGGGCAAAAAAATTCATATGATGTAATGTAACTAGTACGCAAGGGGGAAACATAATGGAATTTAAAGTAGAAAAATTAAAGGTGAACTATAAAACTCTTGAGGAATTTAAAAGATTCAAAGAATACGGCCTGCAGGAATTATCCATGTTTGAAGATCTTGAAGCCAATATTATTGAAAACGACAGCGAGTCTCCTTTTTACGGGATCTATTTCGGGGATAAGCTGGTTGCCAGAATGAGCCTGTATCGGGAAGCTGCGAAGTTTGACCGGTATTTCAGCCCGCCGCAGGATTATCTTGAACTCTGGAAGCTGGAGGTACTTCCTGATTACCAGGCCAAGGGCTACGGAACCGCGCTTGTAAACTTTGCGAAAAGCTTCAAGCTTCCTATTAAAACCAATCCCCGCATCAAATCAAAGGATTTCTGGGAGAAGATGGGATTCACTTCTGTTTCATATGACATAGAAAGGGATCTGGGAGAAAACCCATTGGTATGGATCCCTGCCGGAGCATCTGAACAGACAGCTGAAACCAAATAACTGGGGGCAGACAGCCAGAAAGCGGACATCTTATTGTCCGCTTTTTAATATAATCACTTTTGGTATAGGCTGTGCTTTGTTTTCTGCTGGCGGTCTTCCTCTTTCAGCACCACCATCTTCCTTGCCCTTTCCATTATTTCCGTAAGCGCATCATAGTCTCTCTCCATGACCGAAATTTCCTTCAGCAGCCTTTCGTTTTCTGCAGCCAGGTAAAATACCTGATTCTCCAGTTTCTTGATCTGCTCTCCAGTCTCAGCAGCTGCTGGATGATTGGCTTTGCGGTACAATGCTTCAATATACCCCACAAGAACCTCAAATTCAGGGATTTCAGCCCCGGATACGGCATTTTCCGTGGAGCTGCCGCCCTCTGTTTTGGCTTGTTCAGGTTCCTGCTTGGCAATCTGGACTGCTTCCGGCTTTTTCTTCAATTCCTTCCGCTGTTTCTTAGCAAGCTCAATCCCTGATTTATATTGCTTCCTCACATAAGAATTCCATCTGAAACCGCAGGCCGCAGGGGTCCTTGAAAGCTGTTTTCCCACTTCCTCGAAGGCCTGCAGCTGTGTACCGCCTTCCCGTATATGACGAAGCACCACTTCAGCAAGCAGGAGATCCTCATCCTGGGTCCAGGCATCTTGCCTTGTTGTCGACATCAGCTATCCCTCCTAGTCTTTTTAAAAGCATATGCTTCTGCTAGAAAAGATAGACTGATGCATAATAATAAAATAATTAAGAGCGATTTAGAAATTTGTCCACCTGGGCATGATGCTCATCCTTTTCCCACAAAACTGCGCAGCGGCGGACCTCATCGTCAATTCTCTCCAAAATATGGCTGTTTTGCCACTTTTCAGTCTGCAGCTTTTTGTAGCTTTCAAGCACATTCACATCAAGCTGAAGGATTTTTGACAAAAAGCCCCCGCAGCTTTCGAGCGCATCCTTATCGCTTATTCTATGGACGAATCCGAGCTCCAGCAGTTCGGAGCATTCATAAACCGATGCTTCTGCCAGCATTTTTAGAGCATGGGCGGGCAGGAGTTTCTCCATTAGAATAGAGCCTCCGCCCCAGCCTGTGGTAATTGCTAGCTTTCCCTGGATGAATCCCGCCTTTGCACCTGAAGCTGCTATACGGAAATCGCAGGCAGAAGCCAGCTCACATCCCCCTCCGACCGCCGCCCCATTTAAAAAAGCGACTGTCGGTTTTGGAAGGAACAGCAGGTCTTTCATGATTGCCGCCATACCGGACAGCATTCCAAAAGCCTCCTCCTCTGTCTTCAGGCTGTGGAAGATCCCCAAATCTCCGCCTGAGCAAAAAGCCTGACTGCCGGATCCGGTTATCATGAGTGCCTTAACCTCTTTCCTGCCCGCCAGATTGACAGCCTCCCTCAGCCCTTCCATTACTTCATAATTGATTGCATTACGGACTTCAGGCCTGTTGATCGTGAATTGAAGCAGTCCATCTTCATGCTGTTCTATCAAATACGGCATCATCATCTTCCTTCACTTTTCTTCCATTATAGGAAGAAGTCCAGCTAAATAGCAATAAAATCGCAGAACAGCCCAGCTCCCCCTAAAAAAGCCCAAATTAAAAGCACAGGGACATTATCCCTGTGCTTTTAATGGTGAAAATTAGTCGTTAACAACTTCTTTTCCTTTGTATGTTCCGCAAGCCTTGCACACGCGGTGAGCAAGTTTCATCTCACCACAGTTTGGGCATTCTACCATACCAGGCACTTGCAGTTTGAAATGAGTGCGACGTTTTCTTTTCGCAGTTTTAGAAGTTCTTCTAAAAGGTACAGCCATTCTTCCCACCTCCTTAAAGAGTATTAAGAAAGTTATGAAGGCCAGGTATTCGCTGGATTCTTCAAATGCTTCTTGTAGTAGTTCATTAGTCCGGAAATATTCCGGGGGATCATAATCCCATTGTTCCAGCTATTCGCCGGAGGGATCATTTTGATCAAAGAAATTCGCAAGCCCAGCAAGCCGGGGGTCGACTTTCTTTTGAAGGTCTTCCTCCTGGATGACTTCCCAGTCCTTACCGGATTGGGGGGCACCCTCTTCACCGCTGTCCTCGCAAAAAACCTGCATAGGGACTTCAAGCAAAAGGATTTCTTCAATGATCGGCTGAAGATCAATGACATCGCCTTTCACCTGATGGGTTTCCTCTTCGGTTTCATAATCCAAACCTTTTAAGAGGAATGTTTCAGTTGTTTCAACATTAATTGGATAATGCACATCAACTAACGTACGAGAACAAGGCAGCACCAGATGACCTTTTATCGTTAAATGAAAAGTCACCTTGGACGAATCTATATCCGCCCGGCCAAATATATGAATCGGAGAAACTTCTCTGATCGTCGGGTCGGTCTCCCTGATCCCGCTCACATCCACTGTTTCATCGATCGGATAATCCTTGCTTCGATATTTCTGTAATTGACTTATTGTCCATTTCATACGAATCACCCCAAGGCAACAAAAGTAATTATAGCTTTCATATAATTATTTGTCAATATTTTTTCTTTACACTATAATTTAAGCTAGTTAAACGCAGAATCGGCTTATTTTCCGGGCTTTTTCCATTTGAAGGAGAAGGCTCATCTACCATTATAGCTTCTGCCGCTATAATATAGGTTTATCACAAGCAGCCGATATTAAACCATTATAAGGGGAATGTTCTTATGAAAGCAGTTGGTGTGATCGTTGAGTATAATCCTTTCCATAACGGGCATTTATATCATCTGGAAAAATCGCGGGAAGCAGCAGGCGCAGATGTTGCCATTGCTGTCATGAGCGGAAATTTCCTCCAAAGAGGCGAACCCGCGCTGCTCTCGAAATGGGCAAGGGCTGAAATGGCGTTAAAAGCCGGCGCCGACCTTGTCTTTGAGCTTCCCTATAAATTCGCTGTTCAAAATGCCGAAACTTTTGCTGACGGGGCGGTTTCCATTCTTGCTGCCTCAGGATGCAGCTCCCTCTGCTTTGGGAGCGAATCAGGAGACATCGATAAATTCAATTCTACCGTCCATTTGCTCGACAAGCATAATGAAGCCTATCAGGAAAGGATCAAGCACCATATAGGAGACGGAAACAGCTATCCAAAAGCATTGTCCCTTGCTTTCAAAGATCTCGGGCTTGGCGAAGATGGTCTGGACCTGTCCAAGCCTAACAATATTCTCGGCTATCAGTACGCCAAGTCGGTCCATTCCCGCCATCAGAAATTGGAGCTCCTGACTGTCGAAAGAAAAAGTGCCGGATACCATGATGAACACTTCTCATCAGAGACCATTGCGAGTGCAACGAGCATCAGGAAAGCTTTGTTTTCAGAAGGGCAGGAACTGACCGATATTAAGTCTTACGTTCCTGGAACAACGCTTGAAATCATGAAAGATTATAAAAAAACCTTTGGTGCCTTCCACAAGTGGGAAATGTACTGGCCCTTCCTTAAGTACCGGCTCCTCCAGATGTCAGCTCCTGAACTCAAGGAAATCTATGAAATGGAAGAGGGCCTTGAAAACAGAGTCATACTTTCGGCTATAAAGGCAGGAACCTTCCATGAGTTCATGGAATCCATAAAAACGAAGCGGTATACATGGACAAGGCTGCAGCGCGCTTGTGTCCATATACTGACTAACACGAAAAAAGAAGAAATGCTGCCGCAGCCTAAGTCAGCATCCTACCTCCGGCTGCTCGGAATGAGTGAGGAAGGGCGGATATATTTAAACAGGCAAAAAGGAAGCCTGGGCCTGCCACTCATCTCCAAGCTGTCCTCCATTCCGGAAGAAGCTGTGCGGCAGGATATACGGGCAGCAAGGATCTACGCTTCAGCCCTGCCCCATCCGCAGAGCCAGAAGCTGCTGGATATGGAATACACCCAGCCCCCAATCTACCTGAAAGGAAGGGTCTGACAAATAAGAGCAGGCAGGAATAATCCTGCCTGCTTGTTATTTTGGTTCCAAGCCTGCCAAATAATCTGCCGCTTCCTCAAAAGTGTTGATGGGAATGATTTTCATATCTGTCCCGATCTCCTCGGCAGTTTTGGCTGCTTCGCTGTAATTCGACCCGGCTGCGCCATTTTCATTCGGCGCCAGGAAGATTTCTGCACCAGCTTTGTCGGCCGCTACTATTTTCTGCTCTATGCCGCCAATCCTTCCGACCGTTCCATCAGCAGAAATGGTTCCTGTTCCCGCAATCTGATAGCCTCTTGTCAAATCATCCTTAGTCAGCTGATTGTAGATTTCAAGCGAAAACATCAATCCAGCCGACGGGCCGCCTATTTCCTCTGTATTGAGGCTGACTTCCGGATCCACTTTAATCTCCTTGTCATCGACAAGCGATATGCCGATCCCGACTTTATCAGGGTCATCCTTGAAGGCTTTCAGTGAAACTTTTGCTTCATTGCTCTCTTCGCCTCTTTTGTAGGCAAGCGTGATGGTATCTCCCTCTTTTTTTCCGCTGACATAGGAAATGAATTCTTCAGACGACTCGAATTTCTGATTGTCGACTTGTGTTATCATATCGCCCGCCTTCAGCACTCCGTCAGCAGGCATATCAGGCAGGACATTCATCACATAGACGCCTCTGTACTCATAATCCACCGGCAGGCCCGCCTTTTTATAGGCAACCTCAATGGCTGCTGTTTTTGATGTGTCCATCAGATGCAGCTGTCGGACATTATATTCTTCATCAGTTTCATCCTCGCGCCTAATTTCCTCGACAGGATAGATTTCCTGGAACTTGCTCACCTTTGCAGTCAGATAGGAGTATATATTAGCCCTGCCCATTCTGACGGTCGTAAGCATGAAGTCCCCTGACTCATCATATCCGCCTTCCACTTCAATTATCGGTTCCAGCTGCTTGGCCATGCCTGGTTTTGTTACATAATAAGGCAGATAATAGAAAAACCCTGCCAGCAAAATCACTGCAGCGATAAAGAAGGAACGGAGGAAGATTTTATTTCTCTTCATCGTCTTCTTGCCCCTTCCAGTTTTGAATAGCTTCCTTTATCCTGGGAACTTGCTTCCTTGCTTCCTCTTCCCCAATTCTGATGATATCCTCAATATTGGTGAAAGCTCTGGAGCTGTACATTTCCACATGCGGCCTGATCATGATATCAGAGGCGATCTCCCGGTTCGAAACCAGCTCCATCTGCATAATATCAAGGCTTTGCATGATTACATCGAATATGGATGTAATGTCCGAGCTGGTCTTCACTCTTGACACATCGACAGCTATGATAAGGTCCGCTCCCATTTCTTCGACAACTGACACCGGCACCCTGTCAATGACCCCTCCATCGACCAGGAGCCGGTCTTCCAGTTTTTCGGGAATGAAAATACCGGGTATTGATATGCTGGCTCTGACGGCGTCAGCAATCGGCCCTTTGCTGAAAACCACTTTTTCCCCTGCCTTTAGATCAGTTGCAACCACTCTGACAGGGATATCAAGGTCTTCGAGACTTTTGCCATGGGTAAACAATCGAATAAGTTCCTTCACCTTCTTGCCAGCCAGAAACCCCATCTTCGGCACTGTAAAATCAAGATAGTACTTTCTTTTGAAAGCACCTGCCAGCTTATAGAGCCTGTCAATGTCCAGTCCTGCTCCATAAAAGCAGCCTACAAGCGCTCCCATGCTGCTCCCGGCAATCACATCGACATTAATTCCTTCCTCTTTCAGCACTTTGATGACGCCAAGATGGGCGAACCCCCTGGCTCCCCCTGATCCCAGCGCCAATCCAATCACGGGCTGCCTCATCAGCATCCCCCCTTTTATATAAGACTCATGGCGGGCGATAGTCAAGAATTTGCTTACCTCCGCATCAAACACAATAAAGCCTGGTTTAATCTTATGGTCTATTTTATCTTTCTATGAGTATATTGGGATATATGGGGACAAGGCGTGCCCGGCTGAAGCCGATTGGGCAAAGCGAATGGAAAAACCTGTATACTGGCTGAAAAATCTGCTGTGCAGACTCAGGAGGGACGGTTTGCTGCACCACACCCGGCCCGCTGATTATAAATACAGTTTATCACTGTTCTGCATGAGCTGCACAGTTTGTTTACCTGATAAGGGAGGATTTGCCGGTGTTGCGTTCCAAACTAAAAACACTCATATTAGCTTCATCCGTTACATTAATGGCTGTATCGCTCATATCCTTTCCACAAGAATCAGTCGACGCCTCGATAAGAGGCCTCAATATGTGGTGGGAAATTGTCTTTCCTTCTCTCCTCCCCTTTTTCATAGTATCTGAGATGCTGATCGGATTTGGGGTGGTCAAATTCCTCGGAGTTTTGCTGGAGCCGCTCATGCGCCCGCTTTTCCGCGTGCCTGGGGTCGGAGGGTTTGTCTGGGCGATGGGGATGGCTTCAGGCTATCCTGCCGGGGCAAAACTTACTGCCAGGCTGCGCCAGGAAGATCAGCTGACCAAAACAGAAGCTGAAAGGCTCGTTTCTTTTACAAACTCATCAAACCCCCTGTTTATTTTTGGAGCTGTCTCTGTCGGTTTTTTCAACAATGCAAAAATCGGCATCATACTGGCTCTGGCCCACTATCTTGGAAATATTACTGTCGGCCTGATCATGCGATTTTACGGAAGAAAAGAAGAGGTGACCCGTTCAAAGCCAAAAAGGAAAAATTCTCTCAGGGCTGCGTTTTCTGCTCTCCATCAGACAAGGATCAATGACAACAGGCCCATTGGTAAATTGCTCGGCGACGCTGTTATGTCATCAGTCCAGACGCTGCTTATGATCGGTGGCTTCATCATCTTATTTTCGGTTATCAATAAATTGCTCTTCCATCTGCATATCACAGCTTTTGTAGCCGAATTCATAGCAGTCGTCTTCAGCAGCATCAGTCTTCCTTCCGAGCTCAGCATCCCATTTATTTCTGGGCTGTTTGAAATTACACTGGGAAGCCAGATGACGAGCCAGATTCAGCAGGCCACCCTGATGCAGCAGGTTATCGTAACAAGTCTTGTACTGGGATTCTCAGGGTTTAGTGTACAGGCTCAGGTGGCCAGCATTCTGGCCCAGACAGATATCGGCTTTAAGCCTTTCTTTGCTGCAAGAATCATCCATGGACTTGCGGCGGCTATGTTCGCCTTTCTTCTTTGGGGGCCAGTCTATGAGAGGTTCTATCATACAAATGCCCCTTCCAATGCTTTGCCTGTGGGGCTGTTTGGCGGAAATGCCTATTCACAGGCCGCTGCCTTCCTGGCCGAGCATGGACCGCTGATAACGCTCACAGCTTTGCTTGTCTATATTTTCCTGCTCAGCAGGCAAATTTATGCAGGAGATGCACCAAAAAAATAACCGGCAGCTGCCGGTTATTTTTTAATTCTGCAGATTGAATTTCCCGCTGAGAGCTTTCTGGACAGCCTCTGGCACTAGCTCGGAAATATCTCCGCCGTATTTAGCCACTTCTTTAACGATGCTGGAGCTTAAAAAAGAAAACTGGTTGTTTGTCATCATGAAAAATGTTTCTATTTCCTCATTCAATACCCGGTTCATTGATGTAATCTGCATCTCATACTCAAAATCTGAAACCGCCCTGAGGCCCCTGATGATTGCGCTTGCCCCAACCCCTTTTGCGTAGTCAACAAGCAGTCCCTGGAAAGAGTCCACCTTCACATTGGGGAATTCCTTCGTTACTTCACTGATCAGGCTGATGCGCTCATCAACAGAAAACAGCGGGTTTTTGGATGAGTTATTAAGCAGAACCACATGAATCTGGTCAAAAACCTTCGAGGCCCTTTTAATGATATCCAGGTGGCCATATGTAATGGGATCAAAGCTGCCCGGACAAACTGCAATGCTTGCCATTGTCATCCTCCTTCATTGCCGTTGCTGTATGTAAAAATTGAAACTGCTATTATTCCATATGTCTCGCTTTTAGTTTTCACAAAATTCCCGGCCGCATCTGGCAGCTCTATATCAGAAGCATGTTCACAAACGATAACTCCCTCTTCTTTCAGGAGGGAATGCCGGCCGATCAGTTCCATCAGCTTCATCAGCTGCTGTTTTTTATAAGGAGGGTCCAGGAAGATATAGTCAAAAGAGATTTCCCTTTTAACAATCGCTTTCAATGCCCTTTCAGAATCGTTCCGGTAAACCTCCGCCTTTTCCTCAAGGCCGCAGGCTTCCAGGTTTTCATGGACCGTCTTGATTGCCTTTCCTTCCCGGTCAACGAAAATCATGCTTTCGAGCCCCCGGCTTAATGCTTCGATTCCGAGGCCTCCGCTGCCGGCAAAAAGATCAAGACCGGTTCCGCCATCAAAATATGGCCCAATCATGTTAAAAATAGCTTCTTTAACCTTATCGGTGGTTGGCCTTGTTGTATTTCCGGGCACTGCTTTTAAAGAAATGCCTTTACATTCACCCGACACCACTCTCATCATTCATCACCACAATCATATGACATTTTCCCTTATTTTCTTACTTATCCTAACACAATTCACCCCCTGCCGCCAACAGGCTATTTGAAAGCGGATTCATTAGAAAAGCGGAAGCGCCTTGCTCACCCCCGACAAGCATAAGACAAGACACCCGAAAAGGCGTTCTTTGCCTTTTTGGGAGGCTTGGCTTATGACTCGAGGGGGGAGGCGCTGGAGCTGGACAGTGACCGAAGCAGAGAAATACCCCATTCTTCTATGCAGGAAAGCGGAAGCGCCTTGACCTTAATTGAAAAAAATCTTCCTAAAAGGTGTATAACCGTGTTCTTTATGGAAATAATGTTAGTAACAACATCTATTCGAGGGTGTTGTTGCCAACCGTGGAGAAGACTTACGTTTCCCCATAAGTTCTTCCTCCGGTTTCTCCTCTCCCTTTGCCTTCTGTCCCTATGGGATATAGAAGGGCCCTGCAGGAATGCAGGGTTTTTTCTTTTTCTGCCATTAGAACGGCGGGAGTGCCTGAAGAACTCAAATTAGACAGTTATCGACAAATTCTTAGCTTTTCATATACGAACAAATGAAAAAAGCTGGCATCACCAGCTTTTCTCATTTGCCTTTTTCGATTGAAATCCTTTTTTCTTCTTCGGCCACATCTATTTTAAATAGTGCTTCAAGCCAATGCCTGTCCATAAAAAGCTCTGACCCTACTGTTACCAGCGGATTCTCCAGGAGCCCGTAGTCCTCTTCATTGTATATGAAAATATTTTTGTCAAGATAGAAACGGTAGCTATTATTGCCCGCCCCCTGAAGGAGGATTTCCTTAGCAGAGACCTTTTCCGCTTTGAACCCAAGCAGCCCTGCAGTTTTTATAAATGGAAAATATGTTTTTCCATTCAGTCCGATTGCTTTCAATCCTGACTCTTTCCCATTTACATCTATTTTACGCTCATCAGCAAAATAAAAAGGAATATAAGGCGCTTTCTCATCTTTGTTCAGGGTAAAATAACTTGTTTCCTTTCCAAGCTGACTTACAAGGAAGCGATCCAGCTGTTCCGCATCCAAAGAATCCGAGTTTTTAACATAAGAGTAAAAAAGTTCCATTCCTTCTTCACCCAGGATTTCCTTCAACCCTGCCAGAAGACTTTTGGCTTTTTTAGAGCCAGGCTCCTGTGAAAGGGCTGCCGAAGCTGCTAAATCCAGCAGCCAGGTTTCACCAGCAGGTGTCCCGCTGAATTTCTCTTTTAGAGCATGAGACAGAATTTTACCCATCAGCTCGTTTGGATCAGCTCCGGGATTAATAATCATTAGTCCGCTGCCGGCAGCTTCCTTATATGAACCGGTTTGGATCAAAGTTATAAACGGCAGATCGGCAATTTTCTCCGCCTTTTCCGCATCTATGGCAAGTCCGTTTTCTTTCTCTGCAGATAAAAAGGTAACATTTTCGGCTGCCTTCAAAGTATTCAGCTTTTCAGCCTGCCAGAAGACTGCCGGTGCGTCCCCTTCCCGTTCAAACACATAATAATCGATCAGCTCCCCCTGCTTGTACCCTTCTGGACGGCCGCCGGCAGCCCAGGTCCCAGACCTTCTGGAGGAATCTACAATGACAGTGAGTGTCTCATCTATTTGAACATCAGGAATCATGGTCGTCCAATCAGTCAGCAGGAACGCAGCTGGAGAAGCGCTGACAGGAATGATATATTCGAATGTGAGGCTGCCGTCTTCAGAAAGGAATGTGGACGGATCCTCATCAGAAGAGCTGCACCCCTTCCCTTCTATGCCGGGACATTCCCAACTGAACTGCTTTTCTGTCTTGGCAGTCCTGTATTCTTTGCCTTGCGACAGGCCTTTTATAGTCTGTGTTACAAATAATTGATCTTGTTTTGTTTCTATTGTCAGCTCCTGCTGGGCTGTTTCCTTCACCTTAGAAGGCTCTGACTGTTTGGAGTAGGCATTCCACTGAAAGAACAGCATAGCGCCGATTACAGTCCCTAATGCCAAAAAACTAAGAAACAATCCTTTCCACATGCCGATTCCCCTTCAAAAAATAATTCTTTATTCATACAATAGCAAATGAATCTGCCCAGGACTATCCTTTTTTTCACGATTTCATGAATCTTTTATCCTGATTCCTGATTTGCATACCTTTCGTTCTTTCTGTGGACTTTCACCAGAGGCCCCCGTTTTCAGATTAGAATGCAGACTTCTCAAACACTCTGCTAAGTGATAAAGTATCAGGAGATTCATTAAATTTATACATATAAATCAGGAGGAATCTATGTGATCCAGCGTTTTATTGAATTGGGAGAAGGCTATTCCGATATATATGAATTACTTGAAATTGTCCGTTCCAACAAGCATCGGCTGCAGCATCTGATTGCATTCCAATCCACTTTTGAAGGGAAAGAGATGACATCGGTCGCCGCAGTGCTCAAGCCTGCAGAGACAGGGAAATTCCAGCCGCTGTATATTTGCCGGGAAGGTGTCCCCCATCCTGACACTGCTCCCAATGCCAGATTTCAATTATTTAAGGATTTGGCTGATGACTGCGGAAAGGAAATGATCCGTCTGGAAGTAAAGCCTTCCGCACTCTTTGCAGAAAAAGAATTATTCTATCAGTACCTCATCGGCATTCTCAGATTGAACCACTATATCCTGCCGCTGCATTAGAATGACAAAAGCTCAGGCGGCGTATATAACTTCCTGCCGCAGTAATGCTTAACTCCAATCCAGGAGCCTTTTCAGTCAAGTACTCGAGGGCAGGCACCCATAGTGATTGATGCTTCAATATTTCTTTTATAACCAGAAAAAAGACGGGGATTTTCTCCCCGCCTTTTTAAATACCCATTTTATAATCGTATTCTTTCGCTTTATCCGGCTTCGAATTTTCGAATTCTGTCTTCAGGAACGGTTTATAGGAAGGCTCAGCCTTTTTTACGAATGAATAGGATGATATCTTTTGGATCAATGCCTCAGTATCCTCTATATCGCAATAAATGACCGCATACTTCAGCTTTTTGGAAACATAATGGACATTTCCAAACCGTCTCAGCATTTTTGCCTGCTTAAGAGAATAAAGCCAAACAATGATTCCCTGTCGCTGACCTAGCATAAAATTTTCCCCTTCAATTTGGCAGTTTTTTATAGTCTAGCAAACAAAAAGGCATATATCAAGAAAAGCTTATAGACTTATGAGCCGGCCCGGAATGCAAAAAGCCCGGGAGACAAACTCCCGGGCCAGGCTGGTTTATGCGGAACAGCTGCAGCTTCCGCCTGATCCGCAGCCGCCTCCGCAGCTGGAGTCAAAGAACGGGTTGCCAGTCGGCACCTTTACACTTTCCGAGACAGACTTTCCAATGATGAGACTGACCTCGTCCAGAAGGCTTTGCAGATCGGTTTCAGCCTTTTTGAACTCAGCCAGATGGATGTCCATGTCCATCTCCCTTTTCACTTCCCTGATGCTCATCATCACTGTTTTATAATCAGGATGATATCTGCCGAAGCGCTGCACTTCTTCGTACTGCTCCTTCATTTTTACAAAGGTTTTAATTTTCCTTTGTGTCTCCCTGCTGTTTTTCACTTTATATAAACAAGCGCGGTACTGCTCCGCCGCTTCTGATGTAAGAATCATGGCCGATAATTGGTCAGCTCTCTCAAGCAATTCGACTCTTTCGGTTGTTGCAAGCATGAAAAGCCCACCTCCGATTCATATTCTATCATGAATATGATCATTTGCGAAGTATGTGCTCAAGGAATTTTTACAGTAAATTCCTTTTGCTCACCCGCAGGCCGTCCTTTTGAAACGACTTTCACCTTTATCCTATGGGTTCCGCTTGCAAGTCCTTTGACCGAAAAGGAAGCAGCATGAACTTCCCGTACTTTCTTTCCGTCAGCGTACAGCAGGATTTTTCCATGCTGTTCCCCGGCACCTTCCCGAAAAGAAATTCCTGTAACAATACAGTCTATGTAAAGGTCACTGCCATGAATTGCATACTTGACAAAAAGAGGGCTCTCATCTTCCCCCAGCCCTGCTGCTGATATATTTTTAGCCGCAATCCCCCCTGTTTCAAAAGCCTTTGCCTCCGGCTCCGGCAAATCTTTGCCGCATCCGGCAGCCAGCACTGCCATTCCAATGTACAAGGCGAATACTTTTTTCATTTCCTGTTCCTCCTTTGCCACCCAGGCTATTTCTAGTCTTTCTTGGAAATGGGCTGTTTATGAGCAGAATTTTTCAGAGAGGGAACGAATCTTTTTTCTTTCAGAATGTAAAAAGCCCTTCTCCCGGGAGAAGAGCTTACTATGAAGATTGTGAGTTCATTGCCTGAAACATGCTCATCATCATGGAAGCCATCTGGACGCCATTGGTGAACTTCTCTACATGATGCGGGATCGTTCTTTTATAATAGTGCAGTGCGGCAACCTCCAGCGCTTGTATTTCCTGGGGATTCCTGGACAAAGTGCGATACCATTGCGGCTGTTCCCTAATAAATTGCTTCAATTCTTTTTTCTGCTCTAAATAGTCAAGGATATCTCTTCTCATTTCACACCTGCCTTAAATCAATCTTTTCGGAATGAAAAGGGATTAGGCGGTTTCGCCTGGACCGGGCTTTGTGAACCCGGCGTCTGGCTTCCTGTCTGGAATTGGGAGATCACGCCCTGGACCGCAGACAGGGCCTGGCTGAGATTATTAATATATCCTTGTACCTGGCTGGGATCCATTTTTTTGACAGTGCCCATCACTGTGGACATCCAGTCGCTTTTTTTCTCCTCTTCCTTCACTTCTGCCCCAGGGGCCGCTTCCCCCCATCTGGCATCCTCCTCACCGAGAAGGTACCAATCTTCGTATAGATCCTGCCACGTCGACTTTCCATCTCTTACTTCTTTTATAATATGCGGCCTGGATTTTACGAATTCCTTGAATTGCGCAACGGAAGGATGAAGTTTCTTTACAGTCATCATTCAATCACCTCATCTGATGCATTCGCCTACGTTACCATATGAAAAAGCTTCATGAAATGTGAAAGCTGTCTTTCACAGATGCAAAAAATGCCAATTAAATGATAAGATATGAAGCAGAAAGCATGTGAAAGGTGATATTGATGGATGAGCAGCTAAGGGATTTATTCGAAGCCTGCCTTGAACAGGCCACTGATGACGACAGGAAGGTTTTGCACACACTTCTTGCAGGAGTGAAGAAGAAGCAGGATAACGTAAACAGCTCCTATATAGGCGGCATCCTGCATATGGACCGGACCATCACAGCACAGGAATGCAAAGTAACAATGCCTGTCTCCCCCCTCCTGCATAATACACTCGGCATTGTGCATGGCGGGATGACGGCCACTGCGGTCGATTCAGCAATGGGCACCCTTGCCAACTCACTTCTGCCCGAGGGATATGGGGCAGTCACAACACAGCTGAATATCCACTATCTGGCTGTCGGTAAAGGCGAAAACATTATATGTACGGCCGCTCTCAGCCACAAAGGCACAAAGACGATGGTTCTTTCTGCTGATGTATACAGGGCTGACGGGCGAAAAATCGCGCAGGCTACCGGCAGCTTCTTTGTTATTGAAAAAAAATAAGGAGGGCTCTATGGTCACTGCCATTGTCATCCCTATCATATGTATATACTTCTTCTGGGTCACGAGGAAGGAAAGGCGGAAATCCGAGGCAGAATGGAGAAATATCGGCATGGTCTCTGAAGAAGCTGTGATTGAAGGGAAAGTCACTGCACTTCACCTTGAAAAACAGCAGTATTATCATCATCTGCATGTTTGGGTGCTTGAAATACGGCTTCAGGCTGCAGCAGAGACAATAACAGCCAGAATACTTCAGGCAGCAGATCAGGACTTCAGGAATCCCGGTTTTAAAGAGGGCGAATGTGTTATCCTTTTCGGGAAGTGGCTGAAAGATATTTTCATTATAAACCGTTCAATGCCCCAGGAATACCTAAAACAGACAGTATCCCTGGAAAAAGACTAAAAGGTCAAAGAGGCTCCCGGCAGTCCGAAAGCCTCTTTGACAATTTTCATTCTGGCCATTTCTGTATGAAATTCTGAGTATAATGCCTGTCGTACACCCCGACCCCAAGGTGGGTGAAATCCGGGTTAAGCAAGCTTTCCCTGTGGCCTTTGCTGTTCAGCCAGCCTTCCACTACTGCGGGAGCATCCACATAGTGTGCGGCGATATTCTCGCCAGCCATCTGATAAAAAACTTCCCCAGCTTCAAGCCTGTCCGACAGCTCACCGTATTTCTCAGAAGTATGGGAAAACTGTTTGCTTTCAAACATATCCCTGCTATGCTCATAAGCTACTTTTGCTGTAGCTTTGTCCCATTCAAGCACACTCAGCTCGTGTCTCACCCTGATAAAATTGCTGATATCAAAAATCTGCTTTTCATTGCCTTCTTCAATCAGCCTCTTTTCTGACTGCTCTGAAGGATCTGCTTCTATCAGGTCCCCCCTGTATACCAGTTCATACGGCCGAAGCTTTACAAGCGTCGGGGCATCCATATACCTGATACTCGACAGCTTGCCTGTGAAACGGTCGATATACAGCTGCGCATAAATTTTTCCTGTTTTGATGAGCGGCCTGGTATTAAGATCGTCTTCAGACAGTTCAAAACGGTACGAGCTGCCTTTATATTGAAAGTTGATATTAGTATCAATAAATACAGAAGAGTATATTTCGCTGACCGGCTGACCTATATTAAAAGGGCTCACGTCTGCATCGGGCCCTGTGGCAAACAGCGTGACAACTTTTCCATCCGATACACCCGCCTGGACATACTGGCTGGTGCCTTCCTTGTAAATCCACCATTCATAGCCATATTCTGATGGGTCTTTACGTTCTGGGTCGCCAAGCAAAGATTGCAGATCAGAGGCATTTTTTCCAATAAGCGATGACAGTCCCTCCCCTGGAAGCTTTAAGGAAGATTCGTCTATCATATTTTGCTCGGTGAGGGAATTGTCTTCCTGGGGTTTAGTTTCCTCATCGCTGATCAGGAGTTCGTCTTTAGGGTCTGATGATATATTAAAATAAAAACTAATGACCAGAAAAATAGATACAATAATTAAAATACGGATTAATTTTAGCAGACTCGAGCCCCCTCCCTGCCGTCTTTTCTATCATTTCTATCATTATATGCCGCAGTATATAGATTATTATATCATTTTCAACTTTCTTTTTAATAGAATAGAATGATGAAATTGCAGGTTTGTTACTGAAAACACAAAAAGACTGCCTGAGCGCAGTCCAATACTTTGTTTTATAAATGGGGCTGTTGATTTCCGTTGCAGGCACTTCGCTTTCCGCGGGGCGGCGCTGAGCCTCCTCGTCGCACCTCCTGCAGGGTCTCAGCTTTGCCGCTGCAATCCCGCAGGAGTCTTCGTGCCTTCCACTCCAATCAACAGGGTTTATAAATTTATTTACTTTGTAACCAAAAACATTCCTACTCCTGACGAGCTGTTTCTATGCTTAGGCTATGCAGTCTTTATTGTGTTGCTTCATTTTCGTGTTCAGAGATATCTGTGAGGGCTTTTCCGGCCTGGGCGTTGGTGCGGCTGCTGACGGCAAGGTCGCCAAGGGATATAATGCCGGCCAGTTTGCCGTTTTCTACGACAGGAAGCCTTCTGATCTGATGCTCAGCCATGATCCTTGATGCTTCGCTGATATTGGTATCAGGAGAGACTGTAACAAGATCACTGCTCATGATATCCTCGACTTTCGTGGATCCCGGATGCTTCTCTGCCACCCCTCTTATCACGATGTCCCGATCTGTGATCATCCCTACAAGCCTGTCAGCATCCACAATCGGAATGGCCCCGACATCCTGCTCCTTCATTTTCAAAGCTACCTCATACATATTGTCCAGCAGAGTGCAGCAATCTACCTCTTTTGTCATTATGTCGCCAATTTTTTTCATGTAAAGCCCTCCTTGTTTGATTCCTGCTGCCGCCTCTTTCAGAGGGGCAGACATATCCGTTAAAAGATAGGTTTTCCAGTCAAGGGATAATTATGTACTGCAGAGGCAAAATAAGAACAGCCTCAGTGACCGGCATAAATGTGACTGTTTTAAGTTTTCTTCATCTATTCGTTGCAACTTTGACATTTTTCTACTATTATTAAATTTGAGATAAAAGGGTCCCGATTTCATTGCTTATAGTCCCGGGATGCCTTTTTTGAAAGGCTTGGCCGCTGGTTGCCTTTACTTACAGAATTGCTGTCCGGATGGACGGCATTGTTTTTCAGGAGGGACAAAGATGAAGTTCGAAAACACAGGTTTGGAAGAACTGAAAGCAGACCTTACACGTCTTGATGAAGTGATGCTTGAACATGGATTGGTCCGTGAAGGCCAATGGGATTATGAAAGAGTTACATACGACCGCAAGTTTGAATTAAAAGAAGGCGTTTTCTATCTGCGTGTCTTCGGATATGCTGCTGAAGGGGATATTGGCTCCCATAAAGCCGTTATCCAGCTGATGACTCCTCTATTAGGAAAGCATTATTATCCCCATGGAATTGAGTATGGAGAAGGAGAAAGCTTCCCTAAGACACTGGTCAGCCAATGCGAAAAAATTCTTGCAGACATCCAGACCAAAGTTAAAGGGTTTGCATTGTAAGCTGCAAGAACCGCATTACAATGGAAAACACAGTAAAAGACGCATGGAACCATGCGTCTTTTTTTCCAGATAAAAAAGCCGACAAAATCAGTTGAAGGCCAGCAGTTCTGCATAATATAATATAATAATATATCTCAGTTTAAAGAATCAATATCTGAAGCTAACCCTCAGTGATTTGGAAAGGAGTTTCACCTTGTCCGGTTTTTTTACAAAACGTTTTTTCATCTGGCTTATTGTGCTTATTTTAATAGGCACGCTTTTCTATTTTATCCTCCCTGTTTCCGTCCCGCTGATTGTTGCTTTTATTACAGCACTCATGCTGGAACCGCTCGTAAAGCTTCTCCAGGGAAAACTTAACATCAAACGAAGAATTTCCGTTATGATCGTTTTCATTGCTTTTGTACTGTTTATCGGACTGTCCGGATATTTTATTACGACAAAAGTTATAACCGAAGCCATTAAGCTGGTTGAAAATGCTCCGGAATATGTGAATGAAATTAATAATGCTTGGCTGGATGCTGAGGAGAAGTTTACCCGTGCTGCTGAAGATCTTCCGAAAGATGTGGTAGATGAAATCAGCAACCAGGTACAGACATTCCTGAATAAAACGAAAAATGAACTGGTTGCCTATGTGAGCATTGATAATGTGAAAGCGCTGCTGACCAATATCCCGAATTATCTTGTCAGCTTCCTTGTTTATTTAATTGCATTATTCCTGTTCCTGATCGATCTTCCGAGGCTTCGCCGGGGTGCCTACAACCATTTGACAGAAAAGACAGCAGATAAGGTCTCTTTCATGACCTCCCGGCTCTCTTATGTTGTATTGGGCTTTTTCAAGGCACAGTTCCTCGTAAGCCTGATCATCTTTTTTGTGAGCCTTGTCGGGCTTCTTATCATTGCGCCGGATATCGCACTCGTCATGGCGCTCGTCCTTTGGATCATTGACTTCATTCCGATCATCGGCTCCATAGTCATCCTCGGGCCCTGGGCGCTGTTTCATTTATTCACAGGAGATGTGGTTCTGGGCACGAAGCTTGCCATCCTTGCAGCTGTCCTGCTCATCATCAGAAGAACCGTAGAGCCAAAAGTGATGGGAACCCATATCGGACTCTCCCCTCTTTCCACTTTGATAGCCATGTATCTCGGGCTTAAGCTCCTCGGTATTCTTGGATTCATCATCGGGCCGCTCATCTTGATTGCTTTCAATTCAGCAAAAGAGGCAGGACTGATCAAAATGGATTTCAAAGTTTAAACAAAAAAACAAGCAGGAATCTTAATTACAAGATCCCTGCTTGTTTTTTTACTGGCAGTGGCATTGAATCGTCAGCAGTCTCCAAACTTATGCGGCCCAAAACCAATGTTAGAAAAAGTCATAGAAACACGCTTTTTGATGCGGCACCATTCTTTCAAATCTGTCAGCATCTTCTGCCGTTCCCTTGATTTCCCCGAGATCATACAGCTCAATCGGACGCTTGTAACCGGTGATAACGGCAGTCAGTGCATTGATGCTCAATTGCAGCCCCCTTTTCGGCGGATGGGTGCAGCTGCCCCCCTCTTTTGGCGGAAAGTATTGAACACCATTGGCTGATACCTGATAGGTCCCTGTGTTCCAGGGAGCTAATTCGTCTGCAATATGCAGGAACATTGATTGTTCCGGAATTACATTAAATTGATAGTCAGCCAATGCCACCGGAAGATCTACAATCCGTGCCATAAAATAAGGTGTGATCTCCATATGCTGCTTGGGCTGCCTTAGATAAAACGGGAAAGGATCGTGGACCGAAGTAAGCACCTTTACTTTATCAATTATAGAATCATGCTGGCATACAAAATTCCATAACCCTTTCCGCGCTTCAGCAGTTAATGCAGCTAATTCTTGAATGTCGAGGATGCTTTTTTCAATGTTGTAAAGAATATAACCTTCCGGCCTTCCTCCATCAGTATGCCATACCGCAATTTGATAGTCGGAATAAACACTCTTGAGCCACCAGTCCCTGTCCCTGACAAGCATGCCGGAAAACTTGCTGCTGAAGCGGTCGTATATCTCTTCTGCTGCAGCATCATGGTTATCTTTGTTAAACCTGGTGATCCTTCCGGACTGCTGGCCGATCATATGCAAATCTATTTTATTGATTTCAACTCTTTTTTGGTCAGATGCCAGTTCCCATCCATATTTCCTGTAAAAATGAATATTGAAAGGATGGAGAAAGGATATTATCTGCCCATTTTCCTTCATAGCCGACAGAGCCTGGCGCATAAGGCCTGATACATAGCCCTTCCTTCTGTACTCAGGAAAGGTGGCCACCCCTGCTATTCCCCCCATTTTCCATTCTTTGTCCTGGATTTTAACTTTTAAATCCAGTAAATGCAGTTTGGCTGCCAGCTTTCCATCCTCATAAGCTCCATATATTTTATGTTTCCTCATTGTTTCTTTTCTTTTAGGATAATCACTTTCTGGTACATGATATTGAAAAGCATAACTGGAAAGCCTTATGGCTTCATCAAACGAATCCTCTTGCATCAATTTTATTTCCACTGTCATTGCCTCCATTCTGCTATTATACATTCTATAGAGAGGCTTGCATTTCCTTCATATAGAATCAGAAGACAGTAAAAGGGAGGCACCACCGTAAGCTGGAGCCTCCCTTTTATATAGTAAAGTTCTGTAAAGCTTTATTAGAATCCTAAAATCGCTTTAATGACCGATGTGGTTTCCCCGCCATGATAGAACACATATAACAGCAGATAGACGGCGACACCTGTTATCGCCGTAAAAAACCAGATGATGCTTGTTATCGGGCCAAGTTTGCGGTGCTTTTCCAATTTATTCTTATAGCCGGTCAGCAGTGTTACAATGCCGAACACCGCACCTGTGGTAGCCAATGTAATATGGAAAATCAAAAATAAAGTATAATAAATTTTTATATCATCCGGCCCTCCGAAGGCAGTATTGCCGATAAAAACCGTCCTGCTCGCATAAATAATGAAGAAAATGATAGCAAATACGGCCGCAAGCAGCATTGTCTTTTTATGCGCTTCTATTTTCCGCTGGCGGATCTGATACCAGCCGATCGCTACTGTAACAGCGCTCAATACAATGAACGTGGTGCTGATGGTAGGCAAAACAGGCAATGAATAGTTCATAATAACTTCCTCTCTGGACTCATGTTTTACAAAATCAATTCTATTAAAACAGCAGTGTTTTTTCAATAAACAATCCGCTTCAATCAGCAATGTTCTCTAATTGTTCATAAATCCAGACATCATTTAATAGAAAAATCTCCCGGCATGGGAGATTTTTCCTACTCAGCAATCTGCGGATCAAGTGATCTGGAAGCCTTAAGTTCAGCTTCAGTTTCCTGCTGCTCCTTCTTATACCATTGGAAGAAGACTTGTGCAAGGACTACCCCGTAAACAACTTCCTGGAAAACTTTCATAAGAACGCCGCCAAGCTGCTGGTCATTGAGGGCTGACATACTGTTGAACATTTCAGGACCGCTCAAATTGAGCGAAGCCAGCGTGGCTGAAGGAACACAGAGATGCATGGCATCAGCCCAGGCACGCGGATCCGAGAAGGTCGCGTAAATAGGTGTGTCTGCAAAAATGATCAGCGCACAGGCAGGTGTAAGAAGAATGCCGTCAGCAAAAATATAGCCGACCTTCTTCAGCCCATTCAAGGATTCGTATTCTTCAAGTTTATTCACAAGAGGCCACCACATCAGCCCGGCAAGGATGAACAGAAGTATAGAATAGCCGCCATGAAGCCACATGTTCGTCTTGACTGCGTCAAAGATCAATGGAATATGGTAAATAGAAAAAATGCCATTGAACAAAATCAGTGCTATCAGGGGCTTTGTTAGGAACCTGAAAACTTTTTGAATACTTGACGGTGCCAGTATCTTTCGCCATAGCCATTCCGGGATCCCTGTAATCAAAAGCGGCGGTACAATCAGATATAAAATCGACATCTGAATCATATGCGCGTAGAAAGTAATATGGCTCATCAAATCTACCGGCGAACCTTTAACAGCGTAGACCAGAATAATGGCTGATGTAAAAAGGATTGCCTGTTTTGCTGAAAGCGGGGTACTCCCGCTGAATCGCTGCCGATATTTCACTGTCAGCAGAAAATAGACTGCAAGGATTGCCAGCATGACTATAAAGAAATAAGGACTCCAAAGCGCTCTAAAACCGAATATGTCTAGTGTAAGCATTGCTTGCCACCTCTTAAAGTAATATTGTCGCTTGCACTGTCAAATGCATGTACAAAGCCATTATACCGCTGCTGGAGATGAAACTCAATAATACACAGCTTACTGCAGGCAAGCCCTGCACAAAGTTCATCAAATCTCCTTATTCATACAAAAAAAAGAAAATCGGCTAAAAGCCGATTTCTTTTTTACCACCAGATAATTGTCATGAAAGCCAATACTGTAATCGCACCCACGAGCAAGCCGGAATACAGAAACAGTGCCGGAGCCTCATGGCCTTTATGGCTCATATGCATGAAATAATAAAGCTGGAAGATAACTTGCACTACCGCAAGGATCAGGATGAACGGCACGATGAACCATGCCGAAAATTCCTCATAGCCAACAGCTACAAATGCTACAAGCGTAAGGAAGATCATCAGGGCAAAAGTGATGACCTGCATTCTCATTTCCTCTGCACTTTTCTTGCGACGGTATTCAATGTCTACTCTTGGGTTACCTGAGTTCGGTTGTTGATTCGCCATCAGTTTATCCCACCATTCCCATTAAGTATACTACTGTAAAGATAAATACCCAAACAACGTCAATAAAATGCCAGTATAAGCTTGCGACATAGAATTTTGGAGCGTTGTAAAGGCTCAATCCCCGTCTTGAGTTGCGGATCAGCAATGTTGTGATCCACAGGAGACCGAATGCAACGTGTCCTCCATGGAAGCCTACCAACGTATAAAAGGCTGAACCGAAAGCACTGCTTGTGAATGTATGGTGAAATTCATGCACATAGTGATTGAATTCGTAAATTTCCAGTCCAAGGAACGCAGCACCTAGAGCAACGGTGATCCACATCCATAGCTGCATCTTCTTAAAGTTGAAGTTCTTCATATGGTACATTGCATAAACGCTGGTCAATGAACTCGTCAATAGAAGCATGGTAGCTGCAAATACGAGCGGCAATTCAAACAGGTCCTTAGCCAGGGCATGTTCTGTTCCCGGAACCTTATCTTTTAAAGCAAGATAGGTTGCGAAGAGAGATGCGAAAAGCACCGTCTCTCCGCCAAGGAAGAACCAGAAGCCTAGAAATTTATTCTTTGCTTCGAGGGTTTGTTTCTCAGGCGATGCAGGCCATGTTTCTACAGTCATTTTTTCTTCTGTATGCATTATGCCTTTACCCCCTTGTCATCATCTTCTTTAAGTAAATCTTCTTTATGAATATGGAAGCCGTGGTCATCCTTGACAGATCTCAGGAACATGGAGCCCAGTGTAATGGCCATGCCGAGAATCAGGACAGGAATGCCCCAGTTGTTGCCGTCGTCGCCGTGGTACATTGCACCAAAGGCAGCTACGAACAGTCCAAACGAAATCATGAATGGAATGAAAGATGAATTAGGCATATGGATATCGCCGATCGGCTCTGCAGGCGTCAAAGCGTTCTTGCCTTCCATCTTTTCAAGCCAGTATGCATCTAAACCGCGGACAAGCGGCGTCTGCTTAAAGTTGTAGAATGGCGGCGGTGAAGGGATAGCCCACTCAAGTGTGCGCCCGTCTCCCCAAGGGTCATTCCCGACTTTAACATTTTTAACACTTGTGATAATGATATTGATAAGCAAAATCAGCACGGCAACTGCCATGAAGAATGCACCAATTGTACTGATCATATTTCCTGTTTCAAGCCCCTGTCCAGGCAGGAATGTGAATACGCGGCGAGGCATACCCATCAAGCCCAGGAAGTGCTGGATGAAGAATGTCAGGTGGAAACCGATCAGGAACAGCCAGAAAGTGATTTTTCCAAGCTTTTCACTCAGCATGGTTCCAAACATTTTTGGCCAGTAGAAATGAAGGCCTGCCAATAGTCCAAGAACAACACCGCCAACGATTACATAGTGGAAGTGGGCTACAACAAAGTAGCTGTCATGGAACTGGTAATCGGCTGGAGCAGCTGCGTTCATTACTCCTGTTACCCCGCCGGCAACAAAGGAAGGAATGAAGGCTACTGCATAAAGCATCGGTGTTGTAAATCTGATGCTTCCCCCCCACATTGTAAAGAGCCAGTTGAAAATCTTGATTCCTGTAGGAACAGCGATTGCCATAGTCGCTACAGCAAAGATAGCGTTGGCAATTGGCCCGAGCCCTGTTGTAAACATATGGTGAGCCCATACCATGAAGCCAAGGAAACCAATCAATACAGTTGCAAATACCATGGAGGAATATCCGAACAGCCTTTTTCTTGAGAAAGTAGCAAAGATCTCAGAGAAAATACCGAAAGCAGGCAGAATCAGGATATATACTTCAGGGTGTCCGAAAATCCAGAATAAATGCTCCCAGATAACTGTGTTTCCGCCGTTGGCAACATCAAAGAAATTAGAACCGAACATGCGGTCAAAGATCAATAGGAAAAGACCAACAGTAAGGGCCGGGAACGCAAACAGAATAAGTGCAGATACTACAAATGTAGACCATGTGAACAATGGCATACGCATATATGTCATGCCAGGGGCACGCATATTGACAATCGTTACAAGGAAGTTAATCCCCCCGATAAGGGTACCTGCCCCGGAAATCTGCAGCCCGAGTGCATAGAAGTCGATCCCGTGTCCTTCTGATGCCATCGATAAGGATGCATAAGAAGTCCATCCTGCATCAGGTGCACCGTCTAAAAACCAAGATAGGTTTAAGAAGATCCCTCCAAAGAAAAACAGCCAGAAACCAAGTGAGTTAAGGAACGGGAACGCTACATCGCGCGCACCGATCTGAAGGGGAACGACTGCATTCATAAAAGCAAAGATCAATGGCATAGCTGCCAGGAATATCATGGTTGTACCGTGCATTGTCAATATCTCATTGTACAAGCCGGCACTTAAGAAATCATTGTTTGGAACTGCCAGCTGAATACGGATGAACATGGCTTCAAGTCCACCCACTATAAAGAAGAAACCGCCGGCAATTAGATAAAGGATCGCGATCTTCTTATGGTCCACTGTTGTTAGATAGTCCCATAAAGTGGCGCCGAATCCTTTCTTCTGAGCGTAGGTACTCACAAGTTTTACCTCCCTTTCGAACTCGTTACTCCTGAACTTTAAGGCCCATCAGATATTCTGTCAGAGCATTAAGCTCCTCTTCTGAGAGCTGGCCATATGTACCAGTCATTTTATTCCCTGGCTTATAAGCTTCAGGATCCTTCAGCCAGTTTTTCAATTCTTTTTCATTGTGATCAAGGATACCGGCAACGCGATCGCGCTCCCCAAAGTTTGCAAGGTTTGGAGCCTGTCTTGCCTGCTCAGGCCTGCCATCCACAGGAGTCACAGCGTGACAGCCGATACAGCTGTTGTTAAAGATCTCCTGACCCTGCTGGGCAACTTCTGACTGAGGCTGAGGCTCTTCTGCGTTCTGCATATCCGCAACCCACTGATCAAACTCTTCGCCAGAGATGGCTTTCACTTTGAAGTCCATCAGGGCATGTGAAGGTCCGCAAAGCTCCGCACATTTTCCGTAAAAAAGATCGCCTGCAACATCAGAGCTTTCTTTATCGAACTTCAGATAGAACTTATTGACATTGTCAGTATTTGTATCCATCTTGCCCCCTACTGCAGGAACCCAGAATGAATGCTTAACATCAGATGCCTTCAGATTAAAGTAAACCTTTTCACCCGTAGGAACGACAAGTTCCTGCCCAGTGATGATCTCCTGGTTTGGATACTCAAATTCCCACCAGTAAAGATTTGCACGGACATTGACAACCAATGCATCCGTTTTTCCTTCTTCGTTCTTTTTCTCCATTGGAGAAACATCAGCAAGCTTGAAGGTCTGTGCTACTGTAGGAACGGTCAGAACAAGAAGCAGAAGAATAGGAATAACTGTCCAGATGATTTCTAATTTGTGACTTCCTTCAACCTGTTTTGGAATTCTTTCGTCTTTGCGGCGAAACTTAAAAATAACAACCAGGAAAAGCACCGTGACAACGACAATTACTCCCACCATAATCGCCGTACTCAGCAGCATTAAGTCATATTGCGTTTTCGCAACTTCCCCGGAAGGCTGAAGCGTGGACAAAAACGGTTCGCCGCACCCGGAAAGAATGAGCGTCAAAATTGCAAACAATGATGCAAGACGCCATTTTGCAAGCCTTTTCATGCTTAATCAAACCCCTCTTTCGTAAAAAATTTCTTTTGTTGTTTGATCAAAAAAAATATGGATAAATTCCCTCCCCCGCTGGTGCGCGGAAGGGAATCTCCTAACAAAGGTTAAATGAGTGTAACGATCACCATTGCCACAAACATAATCGTCAGATATTGAAGCGAGTAAATGAACATTGCCTTTGCCCACTTAATATCATCCTTGAATTTGTTGGCATAGATCCCAAGGACAATCCAGCCGATATTCAATGCCGAAGCAAGGATCAGGAATGGAAGGCCGAGAGATGTAAGCATCAGCGGCAGCGGCAGAAGCACCGCCAGCCATGCAAAAATATGTTTTTTCGTTGTGCGGAACCCTTTTACAACCGGAAGCATCGGTATGCCTGCTGCCCTGTATTCCTCTGCACGCCTCATGGCAAGTGCATAGAAATGCGGAGGCTGCCAGGCAAACATAACAAGGAACAGCGCCCATGCTATCATGTCCAGGTTTCCGTCGACTGCAGCCCAGCCGATCAGCGGGGGCACAGCTCCGGAAATGCTTCCTACGATTGTGTTGGAAACATATTTCCGCTTAGTCCACATTGTATAGAGGACTACATAGCTAAAGACGCCTATCAATCCAATTACAGCCGCTGCAGGTGATGCAAGAAGCAGCAGCAAGGTTCCCAATGCGATGGTGGATATGCTCAGCAGTGCCACCCTGCCCGGGCTGACCTTTCCTGTAACTGTAGGCCTGTCTTTTGTCCTTTCCATCAAATGGTCGATATCGCGGTCATAGTAATTGTTGAATGCACAGGAACCCGCAATGATCAGAGAAGATCCGACCAGTGTATAAAAAACAATATCAAGATTGTTGAAAAAATGCTGATCTGTAAAATGAAGGGCCAGCCACAAACCAGTGAAGGTAGTGATCATGTTTGAATTGATTATACCTACCTTGATAAGCGCCAGGAAATCCTTCCATGCAGTTGTCTCCGGTATATTGGCTTGAAGGCTTCGTTCACTGTTTTCTAAAGCAGCTTCACTGAAAGCCCTTGTGTTTGCCATAACTTCTCCTCCTTTAACCCTTATCACAAATAAAGCTTTTCTACACTACAACTACTATAAGTAATACGATGCTATATTTGCAACAGAAAACGAGGGAATGCTAATTGAAATAGCAGTTATTACTATTCAAATGTCATAAAAAATGTCAAAAGTTTGTGTAGAAAAATAACTATGCCTCTGTATATTAAATCATACTTTGGCTTTTTTTTGTGAATTTTTTTCGAATTAATTATGACTAATTTGTGTCGAGGAGACGACAAACATTGTAACAGGTTACTTTTTTAGCATAATATATAATTGAAGCAATACGAGGATTTTACCTATAGTGACACTGACTTGAATGAATAATAGATTATAGCCGGAATATGCTGCCGGGGAGTTGTAAAATCCTCCATAATTGTGTAGTATCGAACAGTCAGCGTTTTCCTGATATGCCGCGCTGGCTGACCCACCTGAACTATTATACCCTATTATTATACAGATTAAGTCTATTATGGCAATTTATGAAATTAATTTAAAAGAAGGTGACATGATTGCGGCGTTTGCTTAAGTGGTTTGCAGTGCTGACAACGATTGGAATGCTGATGGTGCTCCTTGGAGGGGCTCTTGTAACAAAAACAGAATCAGGGATGGGATGCGGGAGATCCTGGCCGCTTTGCCATGGAGAACTCATCCCCAGCAATATAACCCCGGAACTGGTCATCGAGCTTGCACACCGTGTTGTATCCGGCGGTGTCGGCATACTCGTCCTGATACTCTCAATCTGGTCCTGGAAAGCGCTGGGCCATGTGAGGGAAACAAAATTTTTATCACTTGTCTCTTTTTTCTTCCTTGTCCTCCAAGGACTGATCGGCGCTGCTGCAGTTAAATGGGGACAATCGGATTTTGTCCTGGCTCTTCATTTCGGTATTTCTCTGATTTCTTTCGCTTCAGTTCTGCTCCTTACGCTTCTGATTTTTGAGGTGGATAAAAAGTTCCAGGCGGAAAAGCTGGTCCTGGATAAACGGATGCAAAAGCATATCATCGGCATTACGGTTTATTCCTATGCGGTCGTGTACAGCGGTGCCCTCGTAAGGCATACCAACGCCAGCCTTGTTTGCCGCGATTGGCCCTTCTGCCTGAATGACAGCATTATGCTGCCGGGCAATATGTACGAATGGATCCAGATGGGCCACAGGGCTGCTGCCGGAATTATTTTTCTTTGGGTAGGCTATATCACTATATTGGCCATAAGGCACTACCGCCACCAGAAGGTCGTGTTCTGGGGATGGATCATATCATTTATCCTTGTCTCCCTTCAGGTTGCTTTTGGAGCGATGGTTGTTATATCCCGCCTCAACTTGTTCATTGCACTTGGACATGCCTTCTTCATCTCATGCCTGTTCGGTGTTTTCAGCTATTTTATCCTCCTTACTGCAAGGAGCAAGAAAAACGCCGCAGCACTTGCAAGTGTGCCGCCTGCAACAGAAAACGAAAGCAATGCCGCACACCGGTCTGTTCCTGTTCAATAAGAAACACGAAACGGCTTTATAGAAAATGGATTCCTTGCAGTATTCATAAAAAAGAGGATGGGCACTCACTGGCTGCCCATCCTCTTTTACTATGTTTTTCTTGCGGCCCTGATTTATCTCTATTTCGAAAGCTCGATCAAAAGGTCCCCAGTCTGGATGGCTTCCCCGTTTGAAACATGGATATCACCAACAGTACCGGAGTAAGGAGCCTGTACAGTCGTTTCCATCTTCATCGCTTCTGTGATCATCAGATGGTCGCCCTTCTCCACTTTTTCCCCTTTTTCAACAATCACCTTAATGACAGTACCTGGCATGGATGCTGCGATATGCTTCTCATTTTTAGGATCAGCCTTCATCTTTGCAGAAGCAGCAATTTTAATGCTTTCATCCTTGATGGAAACCTCGCGCGGCTGCCCGTTCAATTCAAAGTAAACGATCCTGGTGCCGTCCGCTTGCGGCTGGCCGATGGAGACAAGCTTCACAATCAGCGTTTTTCCAGTTTCAATTTCCACTTCTATTTCTTCTCCCAGCCTCAGTCCGTATAAATAGGTTGGCGTATCCAGCACAGAAACATCGCCAAACTGTTCGACAGTGCTGCAGTATTCCATGAATACTTTCGGATAGAGCGCATAGGCAATCGCTTCAAAACTTGTAACCGGCCTTCCCAGCTCGTGGAAAAGCTTCTCTTTAAGCTTATCGAAATCCACGTCCTCCAAAAGCTCTCCCGGCCTTACAGTAATTGGTTCTTTACCCTTTAATATGACCTCCTGAAGCTCTTTCGGGAAGCCGCCATAAGGCTGGCCGAGAGACCCTTCAAACAGTTCAACTACAGAATCAGGGAAGTCGAGCGAGTGTCCTCGTGTGATGACATCCTCTTCTGTCAATTCATTTTGGACCATATACAAAGCCATATCGCCGACAACCTTTGATGAAGGAGTGACCTTTATGATATCGCCGAACATATGGTTGACCCGGGAATACATTTCCTTGACCAGGTCCCACTTATCGCCGAGGCCCACCGCTTTTGCCTGCTGCTGCAGGTTGCTGTATTGCCCTCCCGGCATTTCATGCTTATATATCTCAGTATGCGGAGACTTCATTCCGGACTCAAAATCCTGATAATATTTCCGCACATCCTCCCAATAGTGGGACAGCTGTTCCAAAGCTTCAACATTTACTTCAGGCTGGCGCTCCTCTCCTGAAAGAGCATAATACAGAGAGCTTGCACTTGGCTGTGAAGTCAGGCCGGCCATCGTGCTTAAAGCAACATCCACAATATCCACTCCGGCCTCGATAGCCTTGCTGTAGGTCATGACGCCGTTCCCGCTCGTATCGTGCATGTGCAGATGGATAGGAATATCAACGGTTTCTTTAAGCTCTGAAATCAGTTCATACGCTGACTTTGGCTTGAGGAGGCCGGCCATATCTTTGATTGCCAGAATATGCGCACCCTGGTTCTCAAGCTCCCTTGCCATGGATTTATAATATTCCAGATCATACTTGGTCCTCGTGCTGTCTGAAATGTCGCCGGTGTAGCAGATGGCTGCTTCAGCTATTTTCCCGGTATCACGCACCGCCTCTATCGCCACTTCCATCCCTTTGACCCAGTTCAGGCTGTCAAAAATACGGAAAACATCAATTCCTGCATAAGCAGACTTTTGGACAAACTCCCTGATCACATTATCAGGATAGTTTTTATAGCCTACAGCATTGGAAGCCCTTAAAAGCATCTGGAAAAGGACATTCGGCATTTTTTCCCTGAGCTTGAGAAGCCTGTCCCAAGGATCCTCTTTTAAGAAACGGTATGCAACATCAAAGGTTGCTCCTCCCCACATTTCATATGAGAACATTTCCGGCAGAAGCTTTGCCGTCGGTTCTGCGATATGCAGAATGTCAGTCGTACGTACCCGCGTGGCCAGCAGGGACTGGTGGGCATCACGGAAGGTGGTGTCAGTTAAAAGGACCTTTTCCTGTTCTTTGATCCATTTCACTAGCCCTTCTGGACCCTGGCTGTCCAGGATCTGCTTCGACCCGTCCTGGTACTCCTGGTTATAGCGCAGCTTCGGAACCCTCGGCTTCTCGAAAACCGGCCGTTTCTTTTTCTCAACCCCCGGGAAGCCGTTCACTGTTACATTGCCGATATATGTCAGCATCTTAGTGCCCCGGTCTTTCCGTTTAGGGAATAAAAACAACTCTGGCGATTTGTCGATGAAAGATGTATCATATTCCCCCGTAATGAACTTCTCGTGCTTGACGACATTTTCAAGGAAAGGAATATTTGTCTTGATTCCGCGAATCCTGAATTCCTGCAGGTTCCTCACCATTTTTGAAGCAGCCTGCTCAAAGGTTAGTGCCCATGTAGACAGCTTGACAAGCAGGGAATCATAGTAAGGGGTTATAACAGCCCCCTGGAAGCCGTTGCCTGCATCGAGCCTTACCCCGAAACCGCCTCCGGATCGGTAGGTCATGAGTTTTCCTGTATCAGGCATAAAATTATTCAAAGGATCCTCAGTAGTAACACGTGACTGGATCGCATAGCCATTGATCTTTATATCCTCCTGTGCGGGGATCCCAACTTCCCGGCTATGGAGATCAAATCCTTCTGCGACAAGGATCTGTGTCTGTACAATATCCACTCCTGTCACCATTTCGGTGATCGTATGCTCTACCTGCACGCGCGGATTTACTTCAATAAAGAAAAAGTCGTCCCCGGAGGTAAGGAATTCCACTGTCCCGGCGTTCAGGTAATCAACGTTCTTCATCAGCCTTACAGCTGCGCCGCAAATCCTTTCACGCATCTCCTCAGAGAGGGAGACGCACGGTGCAACCTCAACCACTTTCTGATGCCGCCGCTGCACTGAGCAGTCCCTTTCAAACAGGTGGATGATGTTCCCGCTTCTGTCGCCGATGATCTGAACCTCAATATGCTTTGGATTCTCGATGAATTTTTCTACATATACTTCATCGTTTCCAAAAGCCGCCTTCGCTTCTGATTTTGCTCTGTCGTATGCCTCTTTTACATCATCAAGGCTTCTGACAATTCTCATCCCTCTGCCGCCGCCGCCGAGCGAGGCTTTGATGATGATCGGGAACCCATGGTCCTTGCCGAACAATATGACTTCTTCCAGGCTTTTGACCGGCCCATCACTGCCCGGAATGACAGGGATTTCTGCACGCATCGCCTGATCTTTTGCTTTTACCTTATCCCCGAACATATCCAGGTGCCTGGATGTTGGACCGATAAAAATAATGCCTTCCTCTTCACATCTTTTAGCAAATTCGATATTTTCTGACAAAAAACCGTAGCCGGGATGTATGGCATCTACATTTCTTGCCTTCGCAATCCCGATAATTCCCTCAATATCCAGATAGGCATCAATCGGCTTTTTGCCTTCGCCGACAAGATACGCCTCATCTGCTTTATACCGGTGGTAGGAGCCTGAATCTTCCTTAGAATAAACAGCCACGGTCCGGATGTTCAGCTCGGTGCAAGCCCGAAAAACCCGGATTGCGATTTCCCCTCTATTGGCAACCAGTACTTTATTAATTTGTCTGCTCACAAATTCCACCCCATTCATTGTCTTTTTTGATTCCTTTCCGGAAATTGCAGAAAGGCTTGGCTAATTTGAATTGCTATATGTAAAGACTTCGGCCGCTTTGCAGCAGATATTCTGCAGCAAAGCGGCCAAAGCCTGCAGCCCTGATTTAAATGCCTGCAGCTTTAAAGCGTTCCTGCATTGAGCAGGAATGTGTAAAAAAAACACAGGAAAACACGTTCCCTGCGCTTATTTTTTATAAAAATAGGCTCCCCCGGAAACTTTCTGGTTTTGTTCGGCCTGTTTTTCGCTGGCTCTATTTTTATATTTAGATTCATAGTTTACAAACATTGATACGTTTACAAGAATCCCCATCGCAATTGAAAGCTGGAGAAGTGAAGATCCTCCGTAGCTCACGAATGGAAGCGGGACCCCTGTCAGAGGTATCACCCCTGAGATCCCTCCGAGGTTAATGAATGACTGGATGCCGATCATCCCCGCAATGCCGATGGCAAGCAGGCTTCCGAAAGGATCCTTGCATTTCATCCCAATGTACAGTCCCCTCAAAACGATATACCCAAGTGAGAGCAAAACGAAACAAACTCCGAATGCCCCCAGTTCCTCCGCTATGACAGCCATGATGAAGTCTGTGTGCGGTTCTGGCAGATAGCCAAGCTTCTGTACGCTCTGCCCGAGGCCGAGGCCTTTTACACCGCCTGCGCCGAGAGCCAGAAAGGAGTTGACGAGATGATACCCATCATCCTGGGCATCTGCAAAAGGATCCTGAAGAACCTGGATCCTGGCCATTTGTACATCAGAGAAAAGCTTGTCATTCATAATCAGGATAAATGGGAGTGCAATGATAAAGGCAATCAGGCACAGCTTCAATATGTTTTTGTAGCTCATGCCGGAACTCAGGATAATCGTTGCCGATATCAGGAAAATGATTGCCGCTGTCCCAAAATCCGGCTGTACTGCCACAAGCATGCAGACCAGGATCAAATAAACCAAAGGAGGGACAACCCCTTTATTGAACTGGTCAATATAGCTCTGTTTCTTTGCATAAACGGCCGATAAGTAAATAATAACAAAAATCTTTACAAACTCTGAAGGCTGGACGCTCAATGGCCCGAGTTTAAACCAGCTTTGTGCATTCCCTGCTACATGGCCGAATACAAACAATGCCCCAAGGCCGATCAATGAACCGAAAACCATCGGAACAAGGATCTTATTGCTGATAAGCGCCTTATAAGGGAAGAGCGCTGTAAAAATAAATGCTAAGGCTGCCCCAAACAGATAGATCTTCTGTCTTTGATAGAAGTGGTCGCTTTCAAAGCCGTACCTTTGGACGGCAGTTACCATACTTGCACTGTAAATCATAATCAGCCCGAATAATGCCAGCATAACGACGACAGCAATCAATGTGTAATCGTATGATTTTAATATTTTTTTGAACATCCAACCTCTTCCTCATCTTCTGCGTTGTATTACCTATTCTACTATAGAAAGGAGATTCCTGCATTGAAGTAAAGAAATGTTAATTTTCATGTAACATATTAATTCATCAAACATAAGAATTATGTCATACTATTTAAAAAATATGCTCCACTCTTTTCTTTACCGCAGCATGTACAAAAAAACTCAAACCCTTGTGTTAAAAGAAAGTTTGAGTTTTTTACATTTATTTTCTTAATGAAGCTTCATGCAGGATGGAGAGTTCTTTTTCAAGCTCTCCCAGGATGGCTTTGCCTGTCTTTTCCTCGATGAGCCCGAGCCGGACGGCAAAATCTATTTCACGGGATAAACCGAACATCTGCGTATCAAGCACTTCCTCATACAAAGGGCACTGGGGCATTGTCAGATTATCCATCTGCACTTTAATAAGCTTTAATATTTTATCAGCGTCCGCCTTAAGCAAGGCATTGGCTTTTTCTTGATGATCGACTATCAGTTCTGACGCCAACATGGATCCCCCCGTTTCCGAGCGATTATCTATCTATAAATTTTATACTTAAGAAGGCAAAAATGCAAGACATATAAGGGGAAAGCTGCATATGCGGGGATAAATACCAGCACCCCGCTAAGAAGTGCTTTCTGTGTGAGGGTCCCATAGTATCTTTCACAGACAAAAATAGGTATAATTTTAGAAGGTACATACAGGAGGTAGCTAGCTATGGACAATATCATTTTGTTAAAAGGAAAAGTGAAATTTGAGATCACACTGGATCCCGGTGTATGGATTTTTGATGATCGAAGGGTAGACCTGACAGAATTCTTTCACGCTGATGCCATCAAAAAGGATGAGCTTGAAGAGTATACGAAATCAGTCTCAAAGCATTGGGACAGGGAAATCATGGAGGGTGCTGTCCATCCCCCGACACTGAAAACCGAAAAAAAATTCGAGAAGGAAAAGGTGCTGAATGGTACTTTCGGCATTCCTTTGAAGCCTTTTCTTAAAAATGCCGAACCTGCGGAGGATGCCTCTTCCTTTGTCATCTCTTCCGGTGACGGCGAGGTGGAAATGACGCTGGAAACTGCTGAAAATCTGATCCTCGGCTATTCTCTGAACGGCAAGCCGCTGAAAGAGGACGGCCCTGTTCACGTCTATTACGGAGACGGAAGCAATAAGGACAATCCGATAAAGCACATAAAGCAATTCATTGTTCGCTGAATGATCAATCAGGAGGGGGGAGCCGGGATGCTCCGCCCTCTTTAATTATGGGCATAAGCTTAACATTCTGCTGTGCGCAAACAGCTCTTGTGTTATAGAAGCATTTTTTAAAAGGGGCCACCAGGCTCTTTTCCTGATATAGCGGCTCAAGTTCCCTTTTCGGGTCCCCCGGAAGGATAACCGGGATATTTAAACTGCTATGTTTGGCTTCAGCTAGCCTGATATGCCTCTTACAAAAGATCAGCCGCCAGTTGTGCCAGACCTGACCTTTCCCCTTTAATGAGCTTAGTATGGCCTGAAATCTTCTGGTCCTTGAATCTTTCCACGACATAAGTAAGTCCATTATTGAAGGCGTCAAGATACGGATGATCGATCTGTTCCGGATCTCCCATCAGGACAATCTTGCTTCCTTCCCCCACCCGGGTAAGGATGGTTTTTACTTCATGCTTGGTAAGATTTTGGGCTTCATCTATGATGATATACTGATCCGGGACGCTTCTTCCCCTGATATATGTGAGCGCCTCGACCTCGATCGACCCCATCCCTGCAAGGATGGCATCAAGCTCGCCCGGTTTCTTGGCATTGAATAGATATTCCAGATTATCGTAGATCGGCTGCATCCACGGCCTTAATTTTTCTTCTTTTTCCCCCGGCAGATAGCCGATATCCTTGCCTACCGGAACAATCGGCCTTGCTACCAGCAGCTTTTTATACTCACCAAAATCTTCTGTCTGCATCAGGCCGGCGGCAAGCGCCAGCAGCGTCTTCCCTGTCCCTGCCTTTCCAACCAGCGTCACCAGCGGCACATCCTTGCGGAGAAGGAGCTCAGCTGCCATCGTCTGCTGAACGTTGCGGGGGCGGATTCCCCAGATATGGTCTCCGTCAAACACAAGCTTCCTGGCTTTTTTCCCCGCCTGGTCTACAATGCCTATAGCAGACGAAGACGTGCCCAGTGCATCTTTCATGATAATGAACTGGTTGGGATAAAAAGGGTGATTGGCTATATCAGCGAGCGGCACCTCCCCTTTCTCATAAAATCTTCCCAAAAGATCGGTGCTTACATATACCTCAAGAAAACCCGTATAAATATGGTCATTCTCAACCACCCTGTCACTCAGGAAATCCTCTGTCTGAAGCCCGATTGCGTCCGCCTTCACCCTCACTAAAGCATCTTTGCTGACAAGTATGACCGGGCGGCCGTTTTCCTTAGTCTCTTCTTCCAGCGAAAGATTCTTTGCGACTGCAAGGATCCGGTTATCATTTGTTTTTTCAATGAATATTTCCTGCAGTTCATGAAAGGATCGGTGATTCAGTTCAATTCTAAGCCCCCCGCCATTTTCAAGCTGTATCCTTTCATGCAGCTTGCCGGTTTCCCTCAGATTGTCGATCAGTCTAGAAACCTGCCTTGCATTTCTTCCGACCTCGTCCATATATCGTTTCTTAGAGTCAACCTCTTCCAGGACAACTGCCGGGATGACTACTTCATTGTCTTCAAAAGAAAAAATAGAATGCGGGTCCTGCAGCAGGACATTGGTATCCAATACATATATTTTCGTCAATATGATGCCTCCTGCTCCTTGTAGGTCAAACTGAATGTTTCTTGAAGGGCTTATATTTCGCTGTCTTGGGCCTGCCTATTGCCTGGCTTGAAGAAGCAATCATAAGCTTTAAGAAACAAGCCTTGGTAAACTATATGTTTTCCTGCATAAAGATAGACGAATTTTTGCAGAATAATCCTTACGAAGAACTTTCCGGGCATGTGGATTCCAGCAGCCGGAAAACACCTGGACTAAGAATTAATGGAGGTGCTTAAATTGAAGAAATTGCTTGGATGTATAGCCGCTGTTTCAATGCTGGCAGGCTGTGCAGCGAACAGCCAATCAGCAGATGACGGCAGCCGGAATCTGCTGAATGTTAAAAACAGCACCATAACGAATGACAGCAGGGAATCTGAACAGGAAATCTCAAGGCATCTTGTAGATTTGGCAGAAAGGGTGCCAAATGTCAAAGATGCGGCGGCGGTGGTTTTCGCAGGATATGCCATTGTAGGGATTGATGTGGATAAAGACATAGACAGATCTGAAGTGGGCTCCATCAAATATTCTGTTACAGAAAGCCTGCGCAACGACCCTCATGGGGCAAGAGCGCTTGTAGTAGCAGACCCGGACTTGAATGCCAGGATCAGGGAAGTCGGACAGGATATACAAAACGGCCGTCCGATCCAGGGCATAATGAATGAACTCGCAGATATCACGGGAAGAATCATGCCGGAAGTTCCCGGGGATATCACAGATCCCCAGCCAAAGAATGCAACCGAGGAGCCAAAGAACAAACTTAACGAGACTGAACGTTCCCAGCTCGAAGATAAGCAGCAGAAGCAATCTAATTACCATAAAGATTAAAGAGTTGTTTTTCTGTAAAAAAAGAGCTTAGTCCCGCGACTAAGCTTTTTTCATGGCCTCCATCACCTGCTGATCGAGCCTCTCTGCTGCTGTTTTGTCATACGTTTTGTCATATTGGGGATCAGCTGTCATTTTTGATCCATAAAACATGACATCCCTTACTTCACTGATTTTTAGTTCTGCAAGTGCCAGCTTCAGGGGGACAGATTCCATTCTTTCCAGCTTCACTGCCGCTTCTCCCTGGATGGAGTATGTAGATTCATTTGCAATGATATTGATGACGGCATGCCTGTTGCTCTTGATATTTTCAATAATCTTAGATCTGCTGTCAATAGCAAAGCAGATCGTTTCTTCATCCTTTGCCAGGACCCATGATATAGCATTCACGTTCGGGCCGCCTGTTTCATGGTCCACTGTTGCGAGAGTAACAAACCGCTCCTGCTGAAGCTCATCGAATAAGGGCTTGATCAGCCTCGGCTCAACTTGATTTGCCATTACTTTCCCCTCCTCTTAGTCCTATAATAGTATGACTTTCCCCAACTTTCAAGAACCCCTTCCCTGATGGCTTGCCGCCAGTGCAATCTCTATTCGAAACTCTTGCCGAACTGTACTATAATATAGATAAGCAATATAGATAAGCAGCTATACTAACAGGCTGTCCCTGCGGCTGAAAAGAGGCTGCGGGCTGCCGACAGGACCAGTGCTTAATACTTCTGATCATTCAACTACTACTAATAAATCGGGGTGTCAGTATGAGAGTAAAATGTGTGCTTTGCGATAAGATAGAATCAATTGAAAATGAATCATTCCAGGCCAAACGCCTGCGGAACCGCCCAATTCATACGTATATGTGCAAGCCATGTGAAGAAAGAATAACTGAAAAAACCAACCAAAGGGCCGCCACAGGCAATTTTAAGCTTTACCGAAGCCGCACGGAAGAAGAGGAATGGTAAAAACCGCCCTTGCCTCCGGGGCGGGAGCAGGCATCTTATTGGGTTTATTCCTGAAGGCCGCTGAAACATTGACCGGCATGAAAGTGTATGTGCTGCTGCTGAATATCGATTTTATCCCCGTGCTGGGAGATTATCGCTGGAGCGAGGCATCTGAATTCTCTTTTCATCTTCTGTTTTCACTGCTGTTGAGCTTTGGCCTGATGCTTATTTTGGAGAAAGGGACAGGCCCCACACTGCCGAGGTGCTTTATATGGTCGTTTGCCATCACTCTTCCTGCCCTCCTGCTCTATTTTCCGCTCTCCCTTCTGGCAGTGCGGCAGGTACCGCCTCCGGGTGATATGATGGCTTTCACAGTGTGGACAGCAGGCCATCTTCTATACAGCACCGCCCTCGCCGCCTTCTTTTGGCTGGGAATAAGAAAAACCCGCTTGCCCTGAAGGGGTAAGCGGGTTTTTCTATAGGCTGTGTCAAACATTACTGTTGATTTTGGGCTGCCATTCAGCTGTGCGGAAAAGCTTCACCCAAATGAGCCAAAACCGGCATGAAGCACTAACAGAGCCTTTTTATAAAGGGAAGTTCGGATATTTCTCGGGCTCTTCATTGATCTGGTCCAGCATGACATCAATCAGCTCAGCCGGATAACGGAAGCTTTTTCTTTCATCATTATCTGTAAAATAGACAGTGTAAAAGTCCGCCTCTTTAATAGCTTCAATCTCAGAAAGCTTTAAGTCCTCAGTCAGGATGGCTTTGAACATTGCTTCCGTATCTCCAGCTGCAGTATCCTCCGGCCGCGCGTCACACACAACCTTGATCGTAAGCCAATTATAGATTGAATCCTGCGTAGATTTCATCATATCGACCCGCCTCCCCGCTGCTATATCCCTGCTTCCTGTTTTTTCTGCTGATGCAGCCTGATTTTATAGATGATCAGGATAAGGGCGGCAACCACCAGCCCCTCCCCGATTGGAAGGAAAACTCCCAAAAAGGTGAGGACCGTACAGCCCAGAATCAAAAACAAATAGATAACAGCTGACTTTGCCAGCGGGAGCTTTTTGGCGAATCCGAGTTTGAATACGACTACACATAAAAGAATGATGGTTATATAGAGCAGCCACATGCCCAGCTCGGGATTCTCGTCCACTTTATATAACGCAGCGAAAAAAGACAGGCGTTCAGCAACATTCATATTGCTCTCCTCCTTATAAAGCCTTAGTTCGTTTCAGCGTATTTCTTCTTTTTAGCGATCCGTTCACGTTCGTTCTTATCCAGGATTTTCTTGCGGAGGCGAATGGATTCCGGAGTCACTTCGCAATACTCATCATCATTCAGATATTCAAGCGCTTCTTCAAGCGTCATGATGCGCGGCTTCTTCATAGTAGCAGTCTGGTCTTTATTGGCAGAACGGATATTGGTAGCCTGTTTTACTTTCGTGATATTGACAGTAATGTCATTCTCACGAGTATGTTCTCCAACGATCATGCCTTCATAGATTTCTGTTCCGGCTTCCAGGAAGATGATTCCTCTGTCTTCAACTTGCATGATTCCGTAGGTAGAGGCTTTTCCGCTTTCCATGGATACGAGAACACCCTGGCGCCTTCCGCCGACCTGGCCCTGTGCCATTGGCTGATAGCTGTCAAAGGAATGGTTAATGATTCCATATCCGCGTGTAAGCGTCAGGAATTCTGTTGTATAGCCGATCAGGCCGCGTGCAGGAACGTTAAAGATCAGGCGGACCTGGCCGCTGCCGTTATTAATCATATCAAGCATTTCGCCTTTGCGGGCACCGATTGATTCCATGATTGAACCAGTATGCTCCTCAGGAACATCGATCTGGACGCGCTCAACAGGCTCGCATCTTACACCGTCGATTACTTTTACGATGACCTCAGGCTTTGATACCTGAAGCTCATAGCCTTCTCGTCTCATATTTTCAATCAGGATGGATAGGTGAAGCTCACCGCGTCCTGACACGACCCACGCATCCGGTGACTCAGTGTTCTCAACGCGAAGACTTACATCTGTCTGAAGCTGGGCACGAAGCCTTTCTTCAATTTTACGTGATGTAACAAACTTGCCTTCTCTTCCTGCGAATGGACTGTTATTAACCAGGAATGTCATCTGCAGTGTAGGCTCGTCGATGCGGAGGACAGGAAGGGCTTCCTGATGCTCAACAGGTGTAACGGTTTCCCCTACATTGATATCTTCCATTCCGGAAACGGCGATCAGGTCGCCTGCCTTCGCTTCCTGGATTTCCTGGCGCTTCAGACCGAAGAAGCCAAATATTTTGCTTACACGGAATTGTTTTACACTTCCGTCAAGCTTCATGAGGGCAACCTGCTGGCCAACCTGCATGGTTCCGCGGAAAACACGGCCGATTCCGATTCTTCCGACATAGTCGTTATAGTCAAGAAGGGCAACCTGGAATTGAAGGTGTTCTTCGCTGTTATCAACCGGTGCAGGGATATGGTCTACAATCGCATCATAAAGGGACTGCATGTTTTCATCCTGCTTTTCAGGATCTGTACTTGCTGTTCCATTGATTGCAGATGCATATATGACAGGGAACTCGAGCTGTTCTTCATTGGCATCAAGCTCGATGAACAGGTCAAGGACCTCGTCGATGACTTCTGCAGGGCGTGCAAAGTCACGGTCTATTTTGTTGACAACAACAATTGGCGTCAGGTTCTGTTCAAGCGCTTTTTTCAATACAAAGCGCGTCTGCGGCATACAGCCTTCATATGCGTCGACAACCAGCAGAACACCGTCAACCATTTTCATGATACGCTCAACCTCGCCGCCAAAGTCAGCGTGGCCTGGGGTATCGAGGATATTGATCCTGGTATCTTTGTACTGGATGGCTGTATTTTTAGCCAGGATGGTAATTCCGCGCTCTCTTTCAAGGTCATTGGAATCCATCGCACGTTCTTCCACATGCTCATTAGTCCGGAAAGTTCCTGACTGCTTCAGCAGCTGGTCAACAAGTGTTGTTTTTCCGTGGTCAACGTGGGCAATAATCGCGATATTGCGAAGATCTTCTCTGATTTTCAAAAAATTCACTCCTAGCTATATTCTAAGCTAATTTATTTTAAAGCTTTATAAACAATCACAACTAAAACATTATACCATAATGACAGTGGTAAACTAAAAGTTTTTTGTGTAAAATAAATTTTAAAGAGGAGAACACATATTTACACTATACCTTAAGACTGGGCTTCATATACATTTTCATTGTTCAATCCCGGGCTTGCGTATAACTTTAGTGAATCTTCAGGTGCCTGGTTCCGGTTAAACTTTTGGGAGGTGGATTCTTTTGAAAAACATTAAGTGGCCTTTATTATTCTTTGCCGTGGCAGCAGCAGCCTGCATCATGGGTGTCGGCATATCGATTGCCGAGAAAAGCGTATTCGGCGTATTTGCCTGCATTGCAGCCCTTGTGCTTGTGATGGGCTTCGGGTTTAAAACAAAGAAGAAAATGCGTGAAAACGGGTTATTATAAACATAGAACCAGCGAAGAAGCCGGCCCATTGGGGTGCCGGCTTCTTTTTTACAGAATAAGAAAGTGTCTATTTTTTTTTCGAAATTGGCTACTGTCTAGCAGCTGAGCCTTCCCCTCGTGGTCACAGGAAGCCGGTCTTGCAGACGCTGCCGCATGAGGCGGCTCCCTTAGTCTGGGTTCACTTTAGGATGGCCAAGGCGCTTGCGCTTTTCTTAGTCTGATGCAGTTCATGGCTGAAGAGGCCTCAGTAAAAGGAGGTGCTCTTTGCCTGCTTCATCTTTTTCGGATTTATACTGCTCAAAGCCGCTCTTCGAAAGAAACTCCAGCCAGCCGGATTCACTTGCAGGAACAGCGGAAAATACTGCTTTATGATCTGCAGACAATTCTTCCGCAATTGCCGAGAGGATCCCGCGGCCAATGCCTGTCCCCCTTCTGTCCGGATCAACGAGGAGAGTCCCGATCCAGGGCTTCTGGTTTGAAGGGGCCCTTGTTACGTGGAAGGTAATACCCGCCCTTTCACCATCCTTTTCCCACACTCTCCATTCTCCATCAAGTTCCGAATGTTCCTCTATATATTCCTCAATACCTCTCCCTTGTGTCTCCAGCACCTTCCATTCTGCTGAATGGTCAGCCAGATATTGAAAAAAAGCATAGTCACCGGCTGAAAGGCTCCTTGAGCTGATCTCACCAGCTGCCATTATGCAAATAGTCCCTGAGAATCTTTTCATGCAGGCCAGGCTTGCAGATGAAAACTGAGCTTTGCTCTAACAGGTTCAGGTCTTCCCCTTTCAGGGTAGTCGCTTTGCCTCCCAATTCGGTTATGAGGATATTTCCTCCAGCGAAATCCCAAGGGGCCAGCCTCAGTGAAATATATGCATCGATGCGGCCTGTTGCAACATAGGCCATTTCAATAGCGGCAGAACCGTATGAACGGGTGCCTCTAACATCCCTGACAAGCGGAGCCAAAAGGCTGGGGTCGATTCGTTTGTTTTCAGTGACCCAGGTCGCATTCAGCCCTATGATTGCATCCTGGACACTTGCTTCTTTAAGTCTAGGTATTTGTATATCGTCCAGATAGGCGCCTTTTCCCTGGAATGCATGATAAAGCTCATCATGGACCACATCGTAAATAAGGCCGATTTTTCCAACCCCATCTTCATAGATCCCGATCGAAATGGCGAAATTCCTTTGCTGATGAACAAAATTCATCGTTCCATCAATTGGGTCAATGATCCAGACGACTCCATCCAGATTCTCTATTTTGTCGCCAAATCCTTCTTCGCCAAAAATGCGGTGCTCAGGATATGTTTCATTGATTTTTTTTATAAAGAACTGCTCGGTGGCCTGGTCGATGTCAGTCACAAGGTCATTGCGGTTGGATTTCGTTTCAATGGTCAGCGTTTTCTTAAAAGAATCCTTGATCCGCCTCCCGGCTTCTTTAACCCATTCTTTTGCTTTTTCATCAATATGATCCCAGTTCGTCATTTCTCTTTCCTCCGTAAAGGCCAGGCTCCAGCTGCCAGCCCCCTGGGGCCCGGCCGTATATTAATGATAAGATTATCGGAAATGCAGGAACTTCTCAAGCATAGCGTCCCCCCGCATCACTCTATTAAGCAATATCATTCTTTTTTCCCTTCCGGAAAAATAATAAACGGACTCCAGCCATGTTCCCGGGAGCCCGTTTTTATTTTCTATAGATGTTTTCAGTCGACCATTCTGACATTTTTTCTCCTTTTTAATGAATCTTTATATATATTTTCAAATAATTGCGGGAGCCTTTCCCTTACAGTGCTTTCAGCCTAACCAGCTCTTCACGTATCCTTTCGAGCTTTTGTTTTGATCTAATTTTGACACTCTCATTATTTTCGCCCATTGCTTCGAATAGCGTCGCCAGTTCATAATCCATCTCAAGCCTCAGTACGGCGGTTCTTTCCTTTTCACCGGCTTTTTTCTTTACAGAATTCATCAATTGTTTCATGGATCTTGCACCCCTTCCGATTTTAATTGAATTTTCAGATACCTTTTTTTATTATAATATGAGGGCCTCAAAGCAGTTGCAACAAAATTGTGCTGATACCCATTGTCTGTAAATAAATAGGTCCGAAGCTGTTCATTTCCTCTTTTCCCTGCGCTGTGCTACAATGTTGCCAAAATCAGCAGGAGGTTATACATATGCCATTCACCGGCTTTTCCAATGCAGACTTCGATGTTTTTAAAATAGATGGACTGGAAGAAAGAATGGATAGCTTGAAAGAAAATATCCGTCCAAAGCTTGAAGAGCTGGGCAGTTATTTTGCACCGGGCTTATCAGCTCTTACAGGAGATGAAATGCATCCCCATGTTGCCAAGCATGCCAGAAGGACAATCAATCCGCCAAATGATACCTGGGTTGCCTTTGCGGCTAATCCAAGAGGATATAAAATGCTCCCCCATTTTCAGATCGGATTATGGGAAAGCCATGTATTCATTTGGTTTGCCACCATTTACGAAGCACCCAACAAAAAGGAACTCGGGGCCGCATTAAAGAAAAACTTAAGCGAAATTTACAGCAGCATCCCCGGCAGCTATGTATGGTCAGGAGATCACACAAAGCCTGGCGCCGTTCCTCACAGTTCCCTGGACAAGGAAGAACTTGAGGCCATGTTCGACCGCCTGGAAAACGTTAAAAAGGCGGAAATCCTCTGCGGTGTCAACATACCCCGTGAAGAAGCCATCAAGCTCAGCTCTGAGGAATTCCTGCAGAAAGCTGATACTGTATTTAAAAATCTATTACCCCTATACAAAATGGCATAAACAGGTCCAGACGCCCAAACTGCCAAAAGAACCTGCATCTGACCGATGCAGGTTCTTTTGTTTACTTCATTTTAACTTTATCTCCGGCTTTTGCCTCTTTGGCTGCTTTGACGGAACGGTATGGCGAATACCCGCTTGTCTCTTCAAATTCACTGCAGACTGTCTTTTCCTGTGCCTTGCCTGGTACAATTTCTTTAAAGCGGCGGTAGGAATCCATTAGGATCTCCCTGTCGACCCCTTTTTCATAAGCGGCTTCAACGCTTTCAAAGAATTTTATCACGTCTACAATTTCTTCTGTCGACCAATCCGGGTCGATTGGATACTGATATTCCAAAGATGTTCACCCCTCTTCAAGCATCTTAGCTGATTTTAACCAGTACAAGAAGTTTTTGCAATTCCAGTCCTAGTCTGCCCATGAGCGCCGGATATCTTCTGCTTCTTTGATTATCCTGCTGACAAGATCTCCCGCTGAAGGAATATCCCTGATCAAGCCCATCACCTGCCCTGCCCAGGCAAATCCTTCATCTTCGGAGCCCTTATAAATATAGCGCTTGTTTGCCTGCCCGCTTATATAATCCTTCAGTTCTTCATAACTTCCATTATTCTTTTCAATTTCCAATATTCTATTTGCCCATGAATTGGCAATGACCCTCGCCGGTGCCCCGATCGAACGTTTAATGACAAGTGTGTCGTTTTCCGAGCCCCCGACAAGCTTTTCTTTATACAGCTTTGAAGCATGCACGCATTCCTCTGTTGCCACAAATCTAGTGCCCATTTCAATTCCTTCCGCACCAAGGCTCAAGGCAGCCATCAGGCCCCTTCCGTCGCCGATCCCGCCAGAGGCGATCACAGGAATCGACACAGCATCTGAAACCTGGGGAACAAGCACCATCGTCCCGGTATCTGTCCTTCCAAGATGCCCTCCCCCTTCCTGGCCGACAACCATTACTGCATCCGCGCCAAGTTCCTCTGCTTTAACAGCCTGCCTTCTGGCCGCCACAAGCACAAGCTTCTTTACATCCGTCCCTTTCAGCATCTCAAATATCGGGGCAGGATTCCCTCCCGTCATGGAGATGACCGGGACACCCTCAAGAATCGCAGCTTCCAGGAAGTCTTCAAATGGCCTGCCGTGCTGCCCGATGGCAAAATTGACCCCAAAAGGCTTTTCCGTTATTTTCTTGACCTTTCTGATTTCCTCCTTGAGCTCCTCCGGCGAAGACAGCGACATGGCCGTTATCTGGCCCAGCCCGCCCGCATTGGATACCGCTCCGGCAAGCTCAGAATACGCAAGATGGGCGAGGCCTCCCTGAATGATCGGGTACTGTATATCCAATAGTTCCGTTACTCTAGTCTGCCATTTCATCTTCGTCTCTCCTTTTTCTTATCAATCCTACTTCAAATACTTCGGGACAGCTGCTGAAAATTCCTTTTTTAACAGGCAGGAAACTGGAGATCGGCTGTTTGGGCGGCCGGCGAATAGCCAGCCGGATTTGATCGAATGCTACAGAAAAGGCATATGTTCAGCCGCTCTGCAAATTTGCCTGCTAATACCGGCTAGAATCGCTTTGCATCCATATGCTTTAATGCTATAATTCATTTGTTTTATAAGTATATTAACGACATTGATTAAAGAGGTGTGGGAATAGTTGCTACAATCTGAAACACCGTTATTCAGCGGTTTACTGGAACATGCAAAAAAGAACCCTATTCAGTTTCATATACCCGGCCACAAAAAAGGGGCGGGAATTGACCCGGAGTTCCGTGAATTTATCGGGGATAATGCCCTGTCAATCGACTTGATTAACATCGGCCCCCTTGATGATCTCCACCAGCCAAAAGGAATCATCAAGCAGGCGCAGGATTTGGCTGCAGAAGCATTTGGTGCAGACCATACATTCTTTTCAGTTCAGGGAACCAGCGGAGCGATCATGACAATGGTCATGGCAGTATGCGGCCCTGGAGACAAAATCATCGTCCCGAGAAATGTTCATAAATCTGTTATGTCGGCTATTGTTTTCTCAGGTGCGACCCCTATTTTCATCCACCCGGAGGTTGATGAAAACCTGGGAATATCGCATGGAATCACCACAGATTCTGTGGAAAAGGCGCTTAGCCAGCATCCGGATGCTAAAGGTGTGCTGGTCATCAACCCTACTTATTTCGGCATATCAGCAAACCTTAAGGAGATTGTCGAAATCGCTCATTCCTATGAAGTGCCGGTCCTTGTGGATGAGGCACATGGCGTTCACATTCATTTCCATGAAGACCTGCCGATGTCAGCGATGCAGGCGGGCGCAGATATGGCCGCTACCAGTGTCCATAAATTAGGCGGATCGATGACGCAAAGTTCCATTTTAAATGTCAAAGGAAATCTCGTTTCCCCTAAGCGCGTCCAGTCGATTCTAAGCATGCTGACAACTACTTCTACTTCCTATCTGCTGCTTGCGTCTCTTGATGTTGCAAGAAGAAGGCTCGCTACAGAGGGGAAAGAGCTGATTGAACGGACTATAGACCTGGCGCAGTATATGAGGAAAGAAATCAATGAGATTGACCGCCTCTACTGTGTCGGTGAAGAAATCCTTGAAACCAGGGCGGCTTATGACTATGATCCGACCAAACTGATCATCTCTGTGAAGGAATTGAATGTAACAGGATATGATGTAGAAAAATGGCTCCGCGAGAAGTTTAATATCGAGGTCGAGCTATCAGATTTATATAACATTCTCTGCATCATTACCCCAGGAGATACAAAACAAGAAGCAGATGCCCTGCTTGCGGCACTCAGGGAATTATCTGCAGGCGGACTTCAAGAAACCGAACGCAAAGATGCAAAGGTCATGCTGCCTAATATACCGGTGCTTTCATTAACGCCCCGGGATGCTTTTTATGCAGAGACTGAACTTGTCCCTTTTGACGAATCTGAAGGGCGCATTATTGCAGAATTTATTATGGTCTACCCTCCTGGAATCCCAATCTTCATTCCAGGGGAAATCATCACGAAAGACAATCTTGTCTATATTAAAACAAATATGGAGGCAGGACTGCCTGTCCAGGGACCAGAGGACTACGACTTTAAATTCCTGCGTGTGATAAAAGAGCATAAAGCGATCAGGTAAGAATATTGAACAAAAGCGCAAGCGCCTTGATCACCCTTAAGGAACGCAGACTAAAAACGCCACGTCCTGTGGCAGCGTCTGCATGACCCCCATCCTGGGAGCCCTCAAGACGAACCTCCCGGAAAGGCTTTCTATGTCTTTTTGGGAGATTTGGCTTGTGACCTCGGCGCAGCTGCTGGACGCGGATCAAGAATTGATAATAATCCACAAGGCTTACTAATTATAAAATACCTAAACATTAAAAAAGAAAGCATGCATTTTTTGCATGCTTTCTTCTATAAGATCATTCTTAATGCAGATTTAATTGCTTTTCTCTTTTTGCCCGCCTTTTCTGCAGCTGCATTTTGCATACAGAACCGTTACCTTTTCATCTTCAAAGTGATCGATTGTTGAATTGCAATCCTGACATACAATTGTCCCCATCTTTTCAATCCCCTTTTTCGCTGAATTTGGTTTTGAAAGCGTTTTATTTTATCTAAATCAATAATATTATAACATTATTAAAATATCAAGCCTAAATTGTATGACACATTTAGCGTGATTTTGCGTATTTTTATCCCTATTTCCAGATAGTAAAGAATAATTGCCTAACAATATCTCCTGGAAGGTTACAGAATCCCCAAAAAATGATAAAATAAAATCGAAATATTCTGCCTTTTAAAAGGAGGATCCTTCATGTCAAGCAGTGCTTACATAAAATTGGTTAAAACAGCAAGCCAGGAAACGATTACAATCGAGGAGGTAAAAGGTCTACTTGAATATTATAAGTCAATAACAGCAAAAACCGGCGATCAGGTTGACTGGGGATACAGCAGAGCAGCCTTTCCTTATGAAATAAAGGAACATGCACAAGGTGATGGAAAATGGTTCTGGTTGAAATCTATGGATGACCGTTATAATACGATACTGATAGGAGTAGGTACAGAAACTGTACTGGATGCTGACAGTACAGACCGGATTCAGTCCTATATACAGCTTACCTTGCCGGAAAATGCAGCAATGGGCGACAAAAGCAAAGCAAATGAGTTCTGCAGATTTTTAGCGAAAAAACTCCAGGCTGAACTGCAGCTGTTCAACGGCAGAATTATGTACTTTAACGGGCGAAAATAATAAGGTATGATAATATAGATTCGTTGAATTAAGTTTTCAGGTATTAAGGAGTTGTCAGCTTGAAGAAAAGAGTGCTAATCATTACGATAGTCAGTCTGGCTTTTACTTTTGTGTCCCCTTTCATCTTTGACGCAAGGCTGGAAGTTAAGCCAGATTCATTAACACAGAATCTTCTATTCGGGGGTCCTTTCCCTTTTGCCGAGCAGACCAGCTATCTGCCAGAGCAGGTGGATGCATATCCGGTGGTTATACAATTTGAATCTCCGCTGGAAAAAGAAACGAACTACAAGCTAACGCCCCTCGTATTGACAGAGCTGAGTTATTTTCTGCTCTTTTTTGCAGTCACTACTATAATCACTAGATTATTTAAAGGGAATGAAAGAAGATAAAGAAAAAGAGCGGCACTCGGATGCCGCTCTTTTTCTGCTTTATAAAGCTGTTTGGATTCTTTCAGGATCCACGATTTCATAACCTTTTGCCTGCAGGCCTTTTACAATCCCTTCCAGCGCCGCATTTGTCCAATCTCTGTCATGCATCAGCAGATTGGCCCCGTCGGTCAGATAAGGGGAATTGACCATAATGTCCGTCAAAGCCTCTTTGTTCTGATAGTCCTTTTCCCAATCATATCCATATGTCCAGTTCATGAGCTCCATCCCTTCCGCTGCAGCAGCCTCCCTGCTTTCATCGGTATTTATTCCAAAAGGAGCCCTGAAAAACCGCGGCTTTTCTCCGATGATTTCCTCTACACGTTTATTTAATTTCAGCACTTCTTCCTTTTGCTGTGCCGGGTAAATTTCCTTTAAGTTACTGTGGCTGTATGTATGGTTCCCGATTGGAAAACCAAGATTATGTATCTCTTTCAATTTTTCTTCTTCCTCCGGGGTATCCAGAAAATGCCCGTTCACAAAAAATATGGCGTTAACACCGAGCCGGTGCAGCGTTTTGGCCATCTCTACGGCATGTTTATCAGGCGCATCGTCAATGGTAAGGAGCACCACTTTTTTGTTGGCATCTGCCAGGGGCTCAATGGTCCAGTTATTTTCATTGATGCGGTATAATGGCTCTTTATCCTCAGTTTCAGCCGGCTGTTCCTCATGTGATCCGGTTTCCTCGGCTTCTGAATCACTTTCTTCTTCAATTTCAGCAGCTTTTTCTGCATTGCTGCTTCCCTCATCTTTGGCCGTTTCCACGGTATCTTTAGGTTCTTCTCCCTTATCTTCGCCTGCTTCTCCGCCTGTACCGCATGCAGAAAGCAGCATGACAGACAGTACCATGCTGACAGTTTTTTTGTACATCATTACCCCTCCAATAAGCATTATGCTTTTTATTATACTTATAAAATGTTAATATAGAAAATGGTTTGTAACTGGTAGACAATCGAAATAACTCCCCCTTTTTATCCGTAATATATTTCTATCTGCTGTTTTCCCTAAACCACTGTTTCCACACTATACTATTTTCTAAACATAAAACTGCAGCCCATTCATTAGTAATGGCTGAGCCTGCATATGTGTACGATTTGATTTGGAGGGATTGGATGAAGAAACTGACACCAGTTTTTTGGGTATCAGTTATCGTAACTGTATTATTTATTATCTGGGGGCTTATTCCAAAAGGAATATTGCCGAATGCAAATTTAGACGTTGTCACACAAAATGTGCAAGGATTCATCCTTGAGAAATTTGGCTGGTTTTATATGCTGTCAGCCTCGATCTTTTTGATTTTTGCGATTATGCTTATTTTCACCAAGTATGGAAACATTCGTTTAGGGAAAGATAATGAGCAGCCCGAATTCGGTTATGTAACCTGGTTTGCGATGCTGTTCAGTGCAGGAATGGGGATAGGCCTTGTATTCTGGGGAGCTGCGGAGCCTATGTATCATTATTTCGATCCGCCATTCGGCGACGGAGAAACGCCGGATTCAGCCAGAACAGCCATGAGGTACTCCTTTTTCCACTGGGGACTCCATCCCTGGGCCATCTATGCAGTGATAGCCCTTGCTTTGGCTTACTTCCAGTTCAGGAAAGGAGCCCCAGGGGTCATCAGTTCCATTCTTCGTCCCATCTTAGGGGATAAAGTCGACGGAATGCTTGGTGTCCTGATCAATTTCATCGCAGTATTTGCAACGGTCTTCGGTGTAGCCACTTCACTGGGACTCGGCGCCATTCAAATCAGCGGCGGCCTGTCACACGTATTCAGCGGCATCAGCAACGGCATAGGGACTCAGATGATCATTATAGCTGTTGTCACTGTTTTATTTATGCTATCGGCCCAGACAGGTCTTAATAAAGGCATCAAATACTTGAGTAATCTTAATATCATCCTGGCTATACTTCTGCTGCTATTCATGCTGTTTGTGGGGCCAACCAATTTTATTATGGATCTATTCACCACTACCATCGGTTCTTACTTGCAGAACCTGCCTTCGATGAGCTTCAGGCTCAGCCCGTTTGATCAGGAACTGACATGGTTCCAGGATTGGACTATTTTCTATTGGGCATGGTGGATTGCTTGGGCTCCTTTTGTGGGAACCTTCATTGCCAGGATTTCAAAAGGCAGGACTATCAGGGAGTTTGTCATCGGGGTCCTTGCTGTACCAACATTATTCGGTGCGTTATGGTTTTCAGTATTCGGAGGGACTGGTATTTTCCTCGAATTCTTTGAAAATACGCCAATCATGAATACGATGAACGAGAACGGCATGGAGATTGCTTTATTTGCTGTTTTTGAAAACTTCCCGTTATCAATAGTGCTGTCTTTGCTTGCCATCTTCCTTATCAGCACTTTTTTCATCACTTCAGCAGACTCGGCAACCTTCGTGCTTGGCATGCAAACGACGAACGGAAGCTTGAACCCGCCAAATAAAGTTAAATTTGTATGGGGAATCATTCAATCTGCATCTGCAGCCATACTTCTGTGGACAGGCGGCCTTGAAGCACTGCAGCGTGCGTCTATCATTGCCGCGCTGCCATTTACAGTCATTATGCTCCTGATTGTCGTATCGCTGATGAAAGCCTTGAAAGAAGAAAACGTCAGCGGCACAAAAGAAAAACAGCAAAGGTCGGCATAATAAAAAAGCTTCGGGATGATTTATCCCGAAGCTTTTTTGGTTCGTGTATTTTTATATAGCATTGTTATCCTGCTGCGTTTGTGATTTTTTCAAAAGTGCGGCTACAGGTTATCTGCTGGAACCGCTATTTTTCCTATTTCCAAAGGATAGTGGTTCTAACTCACCCGACTGGAACCGCTATTTTTCCTATTTCCTAAGAATAGTGGTTCTAGCTCACCTGGCTGGAAACGCTATTTTTCCTATTTCCTAAGGATAGTGGTTCTAGCTCACTTGGCTGGAAACGCTATTTTTTTCTTTTTACAAGAATAGTGGTCCTAGCTCACCTGACTGGAACCACTATTCCTTCTTTTTTCCAAGAATAGTGGTTCTAGCTCACCTGGCTGGGACCGCTATTTTTTCTTTTTCCAAGGATAGTGGTCCTAGCTCACCTGACTGGAAACGCTATTTTTCCTTTTCCTAAGAATAGTGGTTCCAGCTCACCTGGCTGGGACCGCTATTCCTTCTTTTTTCCAAGAATAGTGGTTCTAGCTCACCTGGCTGGGACCGCTATTTTTTCTTTTTCCAAGAATAGTGGTTCTAGCTCACCTGGCTGGAACCGCTATTTTTTCTTTTTCCAAGGATAGTGGTCTCAGCTGCCTATGCTGCCATCACCTTATGCCTTATGATGGTCCTCACTGGCTTCATTTGACCTGAGAAGCGAAAGTCTGCAGGCTGCCTTATAAATTGCGTTCAACTACCACCAGGTACTCTCAATAATGAATAAATGCCAGAGCTGCCTGAAAGGAACCATACAGCCCCAAAGACAGCATAGTGACCATAAAGGTTCTCTTCGGTGATTTTATGATAAAATTACCCAGAACAACAGCAAGATAAAAAAATACAAAAAACATAAGGACATTATAAACTGGATGGTCATGCTTTGAAAGCCACTCCAGAAAAGTATAGCCGCTCCATATGATCAGCTGGATCATGATCACCGAATAAGTCTTCATATAAACACCGCCAATTGCAATATATATTCCCTTCATATGTTTGCTTGTATTCCAGGCTTATATGTATTATATGTACCACTTTTGCCGGGTATTTTTCAATTCTGTAACAATTGGGTGACAAGCGAAGATATTACTATTTATTATGTTAGAATATGGGCTATTATGACGAAATTATTTACAGCTTTTAACACAATGAAAGAAGAAAAGGTGAGCATAAATGAAGAGATTCCGTTTTTTGCTGTTAGCTTCTTTTATGATTTTGACCGTTTCCTGCAGCAAGACGAAAGCTGCCGATGATTTAATGCTTGATAGCTCGCAAAAGCAGGTGATTTTCTTTACAGATGAATCTGACTATCAGAATGAAGCACCGTATTATGATGCGATCATAGAATTGAGAAAAGAATTTCCGGATGAAATGAAGAAAATGAAAGTCATGACTGCTGCCACGGCGAAAAAATATTATCATACTTTTGAGATAAAAGGGTCCCCGGCCATTTTGGTTTTACACCAGAATAGGATTGTAGCAAAAGTGAATGGCGATGTTTCTAAAGATAAAATTATTGAACCGCTGTCTAAAGCACTTGGCACTGACACATAAAAAAGACCTTCCCTCTTGCGAGGAAAGGTCTTTTTCTATTATAGGCAAGAGGCTTGTCATGCAAGCAGCTCACGCTTACTAATTACTTAATGATGTGAATTGGGCTGCCAAGTGCTACTTCAGCTGCTTCCATAGTGATCTCGCCAAGTGTAGGGTGAGCATGGATTGTCATAGCTAAATCTTCAGCAGTCATGCCTGCCTCAATGGCAAGGCCTAGTTCAGCAATCATGTCAGATGCATTTGCACCAGCAATTTGCGCACCGATGACCAGGTCATCTTCTTTGCGTGTGATCAGCTTCACGAAACCATCAGTGCTGTTTAAAGCAAGGGCACGGCCATTAGCTGCAAATGGGAATTTGGCAGCATTGACTGCAATTCCTTCTTCTTTAGCCTGCTGCTCAGTGTAACCCACTGAAGCCAGTTCAGGATCAGAGAATACAACTGCAGGGATTCCAAGATAGTCGATCTCAGAATTGTGTCCAGCGATTGCTTCAGCTGCGATTTTACCTTCATAAGAAGCTTTGTGAGCCAATGGAGGTCCTTCAACAATGTCGCCGATCGCGTAGATATTGCTTACACTTGTACGGCATTGCTTGTCGATCTTGATGATGCCGCGGTCTGACATTTCAACGCCAGCCTGCTCAAGGCCAAGCTCGTCTGTATTTGGACGGCGTCCAACCATAACGAAGACATAATCAGCTTCAACAGATTTTTCTTCGCCTTTTACTTCGTACTTGACTGTTACACCGCTGTCAGTTTCTTCAACACCTTTTGCAAGTGCATTAGTGATGATGTCAGCGCCTTTTTTCTTCAGGTTCTTTTTAACCAATGAAGACATTTGCTTTTCAAATCCGTTCAGGATCTCATCAGTTCCTTCAAGGATTGTCACTTCAGTACCGAAGTTAGCGTAAGCTCCGCCAAGCTCAGTTCCGATGTATCCGCCGCCGATGACAACGATCTTGTTAGGAACTTCTTCAAGAGCCAGTGCGCCAGTTGAATCAAGCACACGCTTTGAATATTTGAACGCAGGCAGTTCGATAGGGCGTGAACCCGTTGCGACGATTGCATTCTTGAATGTGTAAGTCTGGGAAGACTTTTCATCCATAACTTTTAGAGTATTTGCGTCAACGAAGAAAGCTTCCCCGCGCGCAATCTCTACCTTGTTTCCTTTAAGAAGCCCTTCAACACCGCCTGTAAGCTTCTTGACAACTCCGGCTTTCCATTCCTGTACCTTTGTGAAATCTACTTTCACATTTTCCGCTGAAATGCCCATATCTTCTGAATGCTTAGCATGTTCATAGCGGTGCCCAGCTGAAATCAAAGCCTTTGAAGGGATACACCCGACATTCAGGCAGACGCCTCCAAGAGTTCCTCTTTCAACGATTGTTACTTTTTGTCCAAGCTGTGCTGCGCGGATAGCGGCAACATAGCCTCCAGGACCTGCACCGATTACTATAGTATCTGTTTCAATAGGGAAATCTCCAACTACCATTTAATTACGCCTCCATTAACAATAGTTCTGGATCGTTGAGTAAACGCTTGATGTGGTTTAATGCATTTTGTGCTGTTGCGCCATCGATGATTCTGTGGTCAAAGCTTAAAGAAAGTGCAAGAACTGGTGCTGCAACGATTTCTCCATCTTTCACTACAGGCTTTTCAGCGATGCGGCCAATTCCCAGGATCGCTACTTCAGGATGATTGATGACAGGTGTAAACCATTGTCCGCCCGCAGAGCCGATATTGGTAATTGTGCAAGAAGCGCCTTTCATTTCATCCGCAGCAAGCTTGCCGTCACGGGCCTTGGTTGCCAGGCTGTTGATTTCATCAGAGATGGCAAATGTAGATTTGCGGTCTGCATCCTTCACAACAGGAACAAGCAGGCCTTTCTCTGTATCAGCAGCAATTCCGATGTTGTAGTAATGCTTGTGGATGATTTCGCCAGCAGCATCGTCAATTGACGTGTTGAGCGCCGGGAATTCACGCAATGCACTAGTCAATGCCTTCACCACATAAGGCAGGAATGTAAGCTTGATGCCTTTGTTTGCTGCAACTTCCTTGAATTTCTTACGGTGTGCTACCAGTTTTGTTACATCGATTTCATCCATTAATGTAACATGCGGTGCAGTCTGCTTGGAATTAACCATAGCTTTTGCAATCGCTTTGCGGATTCCGCTCATTTTCTCGCGGGTTTCCGGATATTGGCCTTGAGGAGCCGCTGCCGCTGCCGCTGGCGCCGCTGCTTCTTCTTTAGCTGCCTCTGCCTGTGGTGCCTCCTGAGCAGGTGCTTGAGAGCCTCCGTTCAAGAATGATTCAATATCTTCCTTCAGCACACGTCCGTTTTTACCGCTGCCTGCTACCTGGCGGATATCAACGCCTTTGTCGCGTGCAAACTTGCGCACTGATGGCATAGCGATAATTCTGCGGTCAGGATCAACATCCGGCTGGGAAATAACTGTGCCTTTACCGGCTTCTTCCTGTCCAGGAGCTTCTTCCTTCTTCACATCCTGGCCAGCTTCCATTGTTGATTGAACCTGTGCTTCCGTTTTTTCTGCCGGCGCTTCATCACCGTGTTCACCTTTAAATTGTAAATCCTCATACCCCGGTGCGTCAAAAGATACGAGCACTTGTCCGACAGTAGCAACTGTTCCTTCGCTGATGTGGACCTCTTCAACAGTCCCTTCAACTGGAGATGGAATTTCTACTACTGATTTATCGTTCTGCACTTCGCACAATACGTCATCTTCTTGAACTTTATCGCCTGGTTTAATAAACCATTTTACGATTTCACCTTCGTGGATACCTTCACCGATATCAGGCAATCTGAATTGGAATGACAATGGGTTCACCTTCCTGTTAGTAAATTGAGTGATGATGCAGGAAAGGGAGAAAAAACGCCCTCTCCCATTAAAAAATTGTTCTATTAGAAAGTAAGTACTTTTTTAGCTGTTTCCAGTACATCTTTGTAGTTTGGCAGCCAGATTGTTTCTGCTTGTGAGAAAGCATAAACAGTATCAGGGGCTGCTACGCGAAGAACTGGGGCTTCCAGGCTGAGAATCGCTCTTTCATTGATTTCAGCAACAACCTGTGCAGCTACGCCTGCCTGCTTTTGCGCTTCCTGGACCACAATGGCACGGCCAGTTTTCTCTACAGAGGCAATGATTGTTTCAAGGTCCAGCGGTGCGATCGTACGAAGGTCTACTACTTCTACTGAATAGCCTTCTTTCTCAAGTTCTTCTGCTGCTTTCAATGATTCATGAACCATTGCTCCGTATGTGATGATGGAAAGGTCTGAACCTTCGCGCTTCACATCAGCCTTGCCAAGAGGAATTGTGTATTCTTCTTCAGGCACCTCTTCACGGAATGCACGGTAGAGCTTAAGATGCTCAAGGAAAATAACCGGATCATTGTCACGGATAGATGAAATCAGAAGTCCTTTTGCATCGTAAGGAGTTGAAGGCACAACCACTTTTAAACCTGGTGATTGAGTCATCAGTCCTTCAAGGCTGTCAGAGTGAAGTTCCGGAGTATGTACTCCGCCCCCGAAAGGAGAACGCACAGTGACAGGAGAATTGTATCTGCCGCCTGAACGGTAGCGCATACGCGCCATTTGGCCAGCGATTGAGTCCATTACTTCAAACACAAATCCGAAGAATTGGATTTCCGGCACTGGACGGAAGCCTTGAAGGCCAAGACCAATTGCTAAACCGCCAATTCCAGATTCAGCAAGTGGAGTATCGAATACGCGGTCTTCGCCGAACTCTTTCTGAAGACCTTCCGTAGCACGGAATACACCGCCGTTAACGCCTACGTCTTCACCGAACACAAGTACATTCGGATCATTGCGCATTTCTGTGCGCAACGCATCGGTGATTGCCTGGATCATTGTCATTTGCGCCATCGCTTACTTCGACTCCTTTGCTTGGTAAATTTCATATTGTTCTTTAAGGTTACGAGGCATTTCTTCATACATGTTCTCCATGAAGTCTGTTACTTTCTGCTTCGGATAACCGTCAGCTTTCTTGATTGCTTCTTTGATATCTTCTTTAGCCTGGTCGATCACTTCGTTTTCCTTTTCTTCGTTCCAAACGCCCTTGTTTTCAAGGAATTTGCGGAAGCGGACTAAAGGATCCTTCTTTTCCCATTCGTTGTCAAGGTCCGTTGTACGGTAGCGAGTTGGATCATCGCCAGCCATTGTATGCGGGCCATAGCGGTATGTCATCGTTTCAATAAGAGTCGGGCCTTCGCCGTTTACTGCTCGCTTGCGGGCATCGCTGACTGCTGCATATACAGCAAGCGGATCCATTCCGTCTACCTGAATTCCAGGGATACCTGCCGCGACAGCTTTTTGAGCTACAGTCTTGGCCGCTGATTGCTTTTCTACCGGAGTTGAAATCGCAAAGCGGTTGTTTTGCACAACAAAGATCGCTGGAGCCTTAAATGCCCCTGCAAAGTTAAGACCTTCGTAGAAATCACCTTGTGAAGCTCCGCCGTCGCCAGTGTATGTAATAGCTACTGAACCGGCACCGCGCTTCTTCATGCCAAGAGCCACACCTGCAGCCTGGATGATCTGCGCACCGATGATGATTTGAGGTGAGATTGTGTTCACACCTTCTGGCATCTGGTTTCCGTGGAAATGTCCGCGTGAGAACAAGAATGCTTGATACAGCGGCAGGCCATGCCAGATCATTTGAGGCACATCGCGGTATCCAGGAAGGATGAAGTCTTCCTTTTCAAGAGCGAACTGTGAAGCAAGCTGGGAAGCTTCCTGTCCTGCTGTCGGCGCATAGAATCCAAGGCGCCCCTGTCTGTTTAGAGAGATGGAACGCTGATCAAGAATACGAGTGTATACCATGCGGCGCATCAATTCCTGAAGCTGCTCATCGCTTAATTCAGGCATTGCCGCTTCATTTACGACTTCGCCTTCTTCATTCAATATTTGAAACATTTCAAACTGCTCTTCTACCGCCTCAAGCGCTTTAGTAGCATCCAATTGTGCTTTCTTCGTTTTAGAAGCCATCTTTGTCACCCTTTCCTTTCATTAAAAAGACATTATTTTAAGAGATAAATACACAAAGCTTAGAATACCCAAAATGAAATCATCTTAGAAATCTGCTTTTGTTTTTTCCCTATTAAATTTAGCCGTACATGCAAAAAAACTGTCCGGCTCATCCTTTGACAGCTGCAAACATAGTTTTACTTAGTTTTCCACAGATGCCTCCGGAAAAAACGTCTATTCTGATATTTCTTTACAATCATTTTCTGTATCATTGAATTCAATATGACCCACTGATACAAGCAATGAAATCACCTTACTCATTTTATTATAAGAAATCCGTAACAGTCAATTATTTAAACCTATTTTTCTAAAAATATTTCGGGCGTTTTAAAAAACTGTATTAATAACTCCCCACAAACTGTACTATAAAAAAGAAGCGTTTTGGCAGGATGTGTTATAACAAGAGAAGAATTCTTTAGGAAGAATTATTTTTAAAAAATAATTTGTGGCCAACACAAAAAGCCTTTCGGCATCCTTTGACCGAAAGGCTTCTTGAATATAATACTGTGAACAGGCCGTGCCTAAATGGTTATGTTTACTTGCCGGCAACCTCTACTCCAGCCTGCTTATAGAAGGAAATTTTTATTTCATTATATTTTTTTGTCAGCTCATTAAATTTTTTATTATGTATCATCAGCTGATCATAAGATTGATTGATCTTGTCAATCTGGGCTTCCAGCTGCTCCATTGTCAGACCTTCTTTCTTGAACAGCGAGTACAGCTCTTTGTCAAGTTCAAGGCCATTCTTATATTCACTGTACAGTTCATCGTGGACGCTGTAACGGTCCATCATCACTTTGTACATTTCCTCAGCACTTTCTTTTGCTTCCTTATCTTCAATGTCAGGGATGATGTCCTCAAGGGGTGCAAATTCCTTTTTGGAGGAATCAATGCTCTCCTGCTCTTTATTCATGAGCTCTTCCCTCTTCCCCACGGCTTCAAGGGCTTCATCTGACAGCTTTTTGATTTGGTCAAATTCCTTCATGCCCAGCGCAATGATCTGATCATAAAGCTCTTTTTCCTGCTTTTCCAGTTTCACAAGCGGGTCCTGCTGCTTTTCAAACCCTTCTTCTGCTTCTGCAGTTTTCTCCAGTATGCTGTAGGCTTTTTCACCTGGTGTCTCCTTGTCCATGCATCCCCCGAGCACAAACAAACTTAAAAATAATACAGCCAGTGCTTTTTTCTTTCTGATAATTGACATCATTAAACCCCCTAAATGGAAAATAGCTGTTGCAAATAATCTGCAAATAGGTATGGTGCAAGTTTTTTCATAATCTTACGAAAAAGCTTGTCCAACCATTTGATTAGAATTGAGCAGGATAATGCCATAAAGATACATATTCTTTATTCTTTTCATTTATGACTGGGCAGCGGCCTACACCAATTTCCCCTTCTTTCATAGGCTATAGTAAATCGTCCATAAAACTTATAAATATGTAGGGGACGATACTTTATTTCAGGGAGGTTATCCTTATGTATGGTTATGGTGGATACGGTTACGGCTGCGGCTACCCTGTAGGCGGAGCTGGCTACGGAAGAGGATTTGCTTTAATTGTCGTTCTCTTCATTCTTCTTATTATTGTAGGCTGTTCCTGCTGGAAATTCTAATACAAGCCGAAAAGGTGCTTCTAGAGAGCACCTTTTCTTTATTAACTTTTTCCTTTATGTCTGTTAGACTATTGTCGTACATACAGCTCCCTGAACTTTAATCAATTACCCGCCAGCACAGCGGTTAAACATATTATAATAAATTTCTGCCGAAAAAGGCATGCACAGGAGTGGATTTTTAATGATAACAGTGGCGGATATTATCCGGGATGGCCACCCATCCCTCAGGAAAACGGCAGAAGAGGTGCCAATGCCCCCTTCTGCGGAGGATAAGCAGACTCTTACCGACATGATGGAATATGTAAGGAACAGCCAAAATCCTGCCCTGGCTGAAAAATATGGGCTTAGGCCTGGAATAGGGCTAGCCGCCCCGCAGATTGACTGCCTCAAAAGAATGATTGCAGTCCATGTTACTGATACAGATGGAAAGCTGTACAGCTTTGCACTTTTCAATCCGAAAATCATCAGCCATTCGGTCGAGAAAGCTTATTTAACTTCCGGAGAAGGCTGCCTCTCAGTCGATCAGCCTTTTCCGGGATTTGTCCCGCGATTTGCAAGGATAACCCTCAAAGCCTTCGACATAGACGCCAGAGAAGTGAAACTCAGGCTGAGAGGCCTTCCGGCAATCGTTTTTCAGCACGAAATCGATCATTTGAACGGCGTCATGTTCTACGACCATATCAATAAGGAAAACCCGCTTGAAATAATCAAGGATGCCCTCCCTATTGAAAGGTGACCCTATAAAGGAGAAGCAGGCCCTTTTGCCCGCTTCTTTTTTCTTTCTATATTAAACCAAGCTTTTTCAAACCGTTCCAGATTCCGTCTTCCCCAACATCTGAGGTGATATGGTCTGCATGGCGCTTCACTTCTTCTTCAGCATTGCCCATGGCCACTCCCGTGCCTACCGCCTGGAGCATTTCAATGTCATTCAATCCGTCTCCAAAGGCATACACATCCTCAATTGCAAAACCTAGGCGGCTGATCATTTTCTTTATGCCCTCTGCTTTTGAGCCTCCGGCAGGAAGGACATCAACGGAATAAGGATGCCATCTGATGAAGTGGAATTTCCCGTAACCTTCGCGATACTCCTGTTCGAGACTGTCATCCATAAAAATAAGGGACTGGTAGATTTCCCGCCCATTATAAAAGCTTTCATCCTGATCAGGATGCGGGAACTTAAGCGTGCCAAGGCTTTCCTCGATGTGAGGATGGTGCGGTACACTTGATTTCATAGTCGTTTCGTTCATGAAAACGAGCGGATGCCCATTTCTTCTCCCATGCTTCAAAAGCCTTTCCAGCTCTTCTGTGTCTAAAGGATTGGCATAGATCGGTTCATTTTCGAACACAACGTACTGGCCATTGAAGCTGACATAAGAATCAATGCCCAGCTCTTCCCGGAGACTTTCATACATGAAAGGAGCACGGCCAGTCGCGATTGCTGTAAATACCCCTTTTTCCTGAAGAAGCCCGATTGCTTCCTTCGTTTTTACCGGCAGTTTTTTGCCGTGGTCCAGCAGTGTTCCATCAATATCAAAAAAAACTATTTTCTTCATTCTTTACTTCCTTTCCATTTGCATGAACTGCATTCCTAAGCAGCCAGGTCTCGTTTCTTTTCCCGCTTAACTTTATAGGAGGATATATATATCCCCAGAAAGATGACAGCCAGGCCAACAGCCATCCCTGGCTTGATGTGCTCACCAAGGAGAAAGTACCCCCATGCGATTGCGGATACAGGGACGATATAGGTGACGAGGGAGGCAAACTCCGGGCTTCCCTTCTGTACAAGGAAATAGTATAGCAGATAGGCAGCGCCTGAGCCCAGGGCGCCGAGTACAAAGAGAGAACCCAGCCTTTCCGGCGCAAAAAGAAGCGGGATGGCTGAAGGAGATGCAATCCCTGTATACAGGCCGCTTGCCAGGGCTGCTGATGTAAGCGTAAAAAGGGAAATCTGAAGAACGGATACACCCTCAAGATGTTTTTTGGACAGATGGGTCCCTAATCCATAGCAGAATGCTGCCATAGACATGAATACAATTCCTGCCGTATTCCCTTCTGCCAAATCCCCGGTCCTGAAACCGCTGAGAATAAAAATGCCGAAAAATCCGATCAATATTCCGGCCCATTGGCTTTTCCGGAGCTTTGATCCGAAGAAAAGCCACCCAATGATGATCGTCCAGATCGGTGTAGTGGCATTTATAACGGAGGCCATACTCGATGAAATAGCCGTCTCGCTTTTAGAAATAAAGTACCAGGGAAGCGCATTATTAATGAGCCCGACCAGGAACAGCATCCTGAAAGGCAGGCGTTTCCACTGAATCTTTTCTCTTTTAATAATGCTGATCCCCCACAATACTGCTGCACCAAATAGGCATCTTCCAAAGACAACTGCCTCCGGGCCTAAATCATGGAGCAGAATTTTAATAAAAAGGAATGAGGTACCCCAAATCAGGCTTAAACCGATCAGCGCACTATAAAGCTTACCCATTTGTCCACTCTTCTTTCCAGAATAACTTTCACTCTGTTAAAAGCTAACCCTTGAAATGCTAATTGTCAATCCAGCATATTCAATATGATTCCATCATTATCCATGAGATTTTTGGCCTTTTCATCATATAATAGAAGAAAAGGCGGCTTTCCTAATGCCCCAAAAAACGGTTGTTGATCGGCAGCAGTGATTGTAATCCTTTACATTGGACAAGGTTGCGTTAAAATAGGAAGTAAGGAGATGATCCACTATGTTAAAGAAGCTGCGCAAAAAGCTCCTAAAACAGTGGAAAGACATGCTTCGGAAAAAATCAATCGCATAAACCCAGAGCCCTTCAAACTTGCGAAGGGCTCCTTCTTTAAGGTAAATTGTATAAAGGTTACATAGAAAAGCGGAGGCGACTGTTTAGGTGCGATAAGCATAAGGCGCTTTGGAATTGAAGGCGTTCTTTGCCTTCGGTTCCAAAGTGACTTATGACTCGAGCACCTAGGAGCCGGAGCTGGACAATGAGAAATGCGGAAAAGCCTTGGTCAGCCCCGACAAGCATAAGACGAGCAGGACGGAAGGTTGTTCTTTAACCTTCTGGCCTGATTGGCTTATGACTCGAGGGGCTAGGCTTTGGAGCTGGACAAGTAGAAATGCGGAAAAGCCCCCCACAGACTGCTGAGGGAAGCAGTGCGATGGACATTGTAAGTTGACAACAAAAATCTTTGAAGGGGCGTTCGTTAAACCCCGGAAATAAAAGGAAAAACTATGCTTTCTGTTCTTTTAAAAGAAAAAACATGAAAAACATGTTATTTTTTTATATAATAGAAAAAGTTATATCGGATTAAGGAGCGATTTAGATGATTTTTAAAGTTTATTACCAGGAATCCATTAAAGAAGTCCCAGTGAGGGAAAAAACGAAAACCGTTTATGTTGATGGAGATTCGCCGAAAGATGTACGTACAAAACTGGCGGACAAACACTATAACATTGAACTCGTAGTCCCGGTTGAAGGCGATTACCTGGAATATGAAAAAAGAAACGAAGACTTTAAAGTATTGGAGAACTGATAATTTATGAAATTTGTTAAGAACGATCAAACAGCTGTATTTGCCCTTGGAGGACTTGGGGAAATCGGCAAAAACACTTATGCAGTCCAGTTTCAGGATGAAATCATCCTGATTGATGCTGGCATTAAATTCCCTGAGGATGAGCTTCTGGGAATCGATTATGTAATCCCTGATTATACCTATTTAGTAAAAAACGAAGACAAAATCAAAGGCCTCTTTATTACGCACGGACATGAAGACCATATCGGCGGCATTCCTTATCTATTAAGACAGGTGAATATTCCTGTGTACGGCGGAAAGCTGGCCCTTGGCCTTCTTCGCAATAAGCTGGAAGAGCATGGCCTTTTGAGAAGGACAAGAATGATTGAAATCAAGGAAGATGACATTATTAAATTCCGAAAAACGTCTGTCACTTTCTTCAGGACTACACACAGCATCCCTGATTCATACGGCGTCGTAGTGAAAACACCGCCTGGCCAGGTAGTCCATACTGGGGATTTCAAGTTCGACTTCACGCCTGTGGGCGAACCTGCGAACCTTACAAAAATGGCTGAGATCGGCAAGGATGGAGTACTTTGCCTCCTTTCTGACAGCACCAACAGTGAAATTCCTAACTTTACTATGTCTGAACGCCGTGTCGGCGAAAGTATCCACGATATTTTCCGCAAAGTGGACGGAAGGATCATTTTTGCGACATTCGCTTCAAATATCCACCGCCTTCAGCAGGTAATCGAGGCTGCTGTGACCAATGGCAGAAAAGTGGCTGTTTTTGGCCGGAGCATGGAAGCTGCAATCAACATCGGGCGGGAGCTTGGCTATATAAGCGCTCCTAAGGATGTATTTATAGACGCGCAGCAGATCAACCGGCTCCCTGCCAACCAGGTTACCATTCTGTGCACAGGAAGCCAGGGAGAGCCTATGGCAGCCCTATCACGAATCGCTAATGGAACACACCGTCAGATTCAGATCAACCCAGGTGATACAGTGGTGTTCTCATCTTCTCCTATCCCGGGAAATACCATCAGTGTCAGCAGAACAATCAACATGCTATCCCGTGCAGGAGCAGAAGTCATTCACGGACCGCTGAATGACATTCATACATCCGGACATGGCGGCCAGCAGGAGCAAAAGCTGATGCTTCGCCTTATAAAGCCGAAATTCTTCATGCCGATCCACGGCGAGTACAGAATGCAGAAAATGCACTCCAAACTCGCAATTGATTGCGGCATTCCTGAAGAAAACTGCTTTATCATGGATAATGGAGAAGTTCTCGCCCTGAGTGAGGATACTGCACAGGTGGCAGGTAAAATTCCTTCAGGTTCTGTTTATATCGACGGAAGCGGTGTAGGCGACATTGGGAATATCGTTCTCAGGGACCGCAGGATCCTTTCTGAGGAAGGCCTGGTCGTTGTCGTGGTCAGCATCAACATGAAAGACTTTAAGATTTCCGCAGGTCCTGATATCATTTCCCGCGGTTTCGTGTACATGCGTGAATCAGGCGATTTGATCAGCGATGCCCAGTCCTTGATTTCTAAGCATCTGAACAAGGTCATGGAAAGAAAAACGACACAATGGTCTGAAATTAAAAATGAAATTACCGATACACTGTCTCCTTTCCTATATGAAAAAACAAAACGCCGTCCAATGATCCTTCCGATCATTATGGAAGTGTAATCATTCATATAAAAAAGCACTCACAAAAAATCTGTGAGTGCTTTTTCCATTTCGCTTGCAATCCGCAGGCTGCTTCCGTTTCCGCAGGTCCTGCCCGGGCTTAAGCCATCAGCTTCTTCTCAAAGCGGTTGATATCGACATCTGCTCCAATAACGATAAGGATATCATCTGCCCGGATCACTTCATTCGCCTGCGGGGATACGATGATTTCATTTCTTCTTTTTATGGCAACAATATTGATGCCGTACTTGGCACGGACATCCAAATCAATGATCGAATTTCCGCCAAGCTTATCGCTTGCCACAATTTCCACGATGCTGTGTTCATCTGAAAGCTCAAGATAATCCAGTACATTGTTGGAAACAATATTATGGGCAATCCTTCTGCCCATATCCCTTTCAGGGTGGACAACATGGTCCGCTCCAATTTTGCGCAGGACTTTCTCATGATAATCATTCTGCGCTTTGACGGTAATCTTGTTGACGCCGATTTCCTTCAGAATCAATGTTGTAAGGATGCTGGCCTGGATATTATCACCGATTGCAACAATGACATGATCAAAATTCCTGATGCCCAGGCTTTTAAGTACATTCTCATCGGTGGTATCCCCCACAACAGCATGAGAAGCAATCAGTGCGAATTCGTTCACCCTGTCTTCGTCATTGTCGATGGCCATTACCTCCATGCCCTCTTCTGCGAGCGCCCTGCAAATACTTCCTCCAAAGCGCCCCAATCCAATTACAGCAAATTCTTTTTTCACGGATATTCCTCCAGCAGTTTCAAAGTTCGTCTCTATTTTATCATAGCTTAACTCTTAGTAGCATTCACTTTTCACCCTTAACATAATCGGCGTTAAACAGGAACAGCCTCATCAATAGGATCAGTGACGGGATGAGGAGCAGCAGCCCTGCTATAAATGCCGCTACCAGCGCCATCCCCATTTCAGGATTTGTATAGCCTGAATAGATCGTTATGAACGGGTCAAGGATGTATGGGAGATGGGAAGCGCCATATCCGAAAAAGGCGAAAAAGAATTGAAGCATAACCAGAATAAAACTGGTTCCGAATCTCTTTTTCTTATAAACCAGCAGCACAGCGGCCAGAAAACAGAGAAGCGATAAACCAAACATCCACCAAATTTCTAAAGCATTATTGAAATGGCGCTCATTATGCTCCCTTAAAGAAGCGAAGACAAGGAAGCTGGCAAGGATGGTCGGCGGACTCCAGAACAGGGCAAACGTCCTCAGAAGATCTCTTGCCGGAGTGTCTCCCGCCCTGTCTGCATAATAAGTAAGAAATACTGCACTGATAAAGAGCACCGATACGATGGCAAGGATGACGACAGACCATGAATAAGGGGAGCTCACAAGCTCTCCGGCAAGGAAAACGACCTTATTCCCCTGTTCTTCAATAAATCCCCCTTCAGAAATCGTCAATGCCGTCGACAGTGCTGCAGGTATCAGCAGTCCTGTGGCGCCATAAAGAAATAAATAAAATGAATTGTCCTTTGATCCATAATTCCCGAATGCATAGAACGAACCTCTAATGGCTAGGAGGATCAGGGCGATGCTTCCTGGTATCAATAAAGCAGTCCCATAATAATAAGCTGCATCCGGAAAAAAGCCGACCAGTCCGACAAAGAAAAAAACAAAAAAGACATTGGTCACTTCCCAAACAGGAGATAGATATCTGCTGATGATGTGGCTGATCACATGCTCCTTCCCTGTCACCCGTCCATAATAGGCAAAAAAGCCGGCGCCGAAATCGATTGATGCCACAATAACATATCCGTAGAGAAACACCCAGAGAACCGTTATTCCCAGGATTTCAATGCTCATGGCCTTGCACCCCTTTCCTGTTTATTGGCCTATGCCCGGGGAATCCGGGAAACGGTCATTATATTCTGCCTGAGCCGGTTTATTCCTGAACATTTTAAGCAGCACAGTAACAGTGATGATCCCCAGTACAATGTACAGAGCTAAAAACATCAAGAAGGTCACGCCCACATTATCTGCCTGTGTAGCCCCTTCGGCCACCTTCATATAGCCTCTTAATATCCAGGGCTGCCTGCCGACCTCTGCAAAAATCCAGCCGAATTCGATGGCGAGCATGGATAGAGGCCCTGAGCAGACAATGAGGAACAGCAGCCAATTTTTCATGGGATTTGCCTTTCTCCAATATGACAGAAAGACAAACAGCGCTGAAATGCCAAGAGCAAAGAAGCCGATTGAAACCATCGAATCAAACAGATAGTGGATCCAGAGCGGAGGCCGCTCATCTTCCGGAAATTCATTCAAGCCAATCACTTCTGTATCAAATGAGCTGCCTGCAAGAAAGCTCAGCGCCTTTGGGATGCGGATTTCATTCCTTATTTCATTGTTTTCATCAATCGTCCCAAAGACGATCAAATCAGCGCCTTTTTCTGTTTCAAAATGCCATTCAGCTGCGGCCAATTTTTCCGGCTGCTCTTTTGCAAGGAATTTTGCTGAAATATCACCTGCTATGGCTGTTGCCAGGGAAAAAAGCAGCCCGCAAATCATTGTAAGCTTCAGTGCTTTCCGGTGATACTCAGACCCCCTGCCTCTCAGGATAGCAAAAGCAGCGAGGCTCGCCAGTATGAAAGCAGCTGTCATATAAGATGATGTAAGTACATGCAGCACCTTTGACGGGGTTGCCGGATTGAACATAGCAGCGAGCGGTTCGATCTCCGTGATTGTCCTTCCCTCAAGCTTAAATCCCTGCGGAGTGTTCATAAACGCATTAACCGTTGTAATGAAGAACGCAGAAGCAGAAGAGCCGATTATGACGGGTATTGAAAGCAGCCAATGATGGAGCGGCTTTTTGAACCGGTCCCATGTATAAAGGTAGATGCCCAGGAAAATGGCTTCAAAAAAGAAAGCAAAGGTTTCCATGAAGAGCGGCAGGCTGATTACATGTCCTGCAATCTGCATAAAGCTCGGCCATAAAAGAGAAAGCTGCAAGCCGATGCAGGTCCCGGTTACAACCCCTACCGCCACTGTGATGGTGAAGCCCCTTGCCCATCTGCGCGCCAGGAGGATATAATGATCATCCTTTTTCCTGATTCCAATGAATTCAGCTGCCGATATCAGCACAGGTACACCAACGCCAATGGTGGCAAATATAATATGAAAAGCAAGAGTTAAAGAAGTGAGCATCCTGCTCAATGTGACACTATCCAATTCCATCTTCCAGCCTCCAGACTATCTATATTTTCCTTCTTACTGCTTTGGCTCAATAAGAGCGTTTTTGTTCGCATATGTATGTCGTTAACCCTGAGCAGCTTCAAACTGTCTTTTACCCTAATTCATATGTTTGCAATCTTATATGAATGTAAAGAAAGCCTGAAATTATCCCTGCTGCTTGCTGTTAGCTCAAAAGAAAAAACCGGGATATCTCCATCCCGGCGCGTTTCAGCTTATGTGTCCTTTTTAGATCTATATTTCCTGTATGCTAAAAAGACAATGACTCCAGCAATTCCAATGAGCATAAGTACAGGAAGGTTTCCGGCAAAGAAAACAAACAGTCCAGAAAATGCTGAAAGAAGGAAGCTGAGACTTGCTGTAAACTGTTCTTTCGTCCTGTCCCATGTATTCAAATCTGTTTTATCGATTGAAGGTGCCCGCTCCTCATAAAGACTGACCGTGACAGTCGAAAAATCAGTCTGGTTCTTCAGATAGTTGATTCTGCCGGCCAGCTGCTCGATTTCCTCCTGAATCCCGGCAAGGTCCTGTGATATTTTCAGCAGATCTTCAGTTTTTTCTGCTTTTTCCATAAAAGAAATCAGCCGTTCTTCAACAACTCTCTTGGACCGCAGGCGGGACTCCAAATCCACATATTCTTCTGTCACGTCCTGGCCGCTTACATGTCTGTTATCCACTTTTGAGGCTGTCCCTTCTGCATCATTCAAAAATTGATTAAAGTTCTTCTGGGGGATTCTGATCACCAATGTACCGCTAAGCCGCCGGCCCTCATCCCGGTAACTGCTGGATTCCACAATAAACCCGCCGTATTGGGCCGCTTTTTCCTCCAGTGAGGTTTGTGCTTTCATGAAGTCCTTTACCTTAAGATCCAATTCGGCGTTGTAAATAACCATCCTTTCAACTGCCGTACTATGATCTGTCCCCTTTGCTTCCTCCCCGCCGCTTCCGACCTCTGAATCGCCACCCTGTTCAGCTGACTCAGCGGCAGACTCTGCTTCTTTATACGAACTCTCGGATTTGCCTGCTGAATCGGATGATTGTTCACTGCTTTCACCGCTGCTGCAGCCAAAAAGAATCAACGAACTAAAAAATATTAAAAATGCCATTTTCCACCTCATATACATCCCCCTCGTAATCGGCTCTTTTATTAGCAGACGCAAAGATTGCAGAAAAGTTACATTTATATGAAGAATATTACAATAAAAGAAAAAGCCACCAGACGGTGACTTCTTTTCTAGCATGCTTTTCTTCCAGTCCAGCTCCGGCGGCTGGAGCCTCGAGTCATAAGCCACGGCAGAATTAAAGGCAAAGAACGCCTTTTATTCTGTCTGCCGCGTCTTATGCTTGTCGGCTCTGGGCAAGCCGCCTCCGCTTTTCTATATAGCATCCAGCATTGTAAATTGCGCTTTTACTAGCTGGAAGTATTGGCCTTTTTTGTCCATGAGTTCTTCGTGGCTTCCTTCTTCAAGAATGCTGCCATGGTCGAGTACGAAGATTTTGTCGGCGTCGCGTATAGTTGACAATCTGTGGGCAATAATGATGGCCGTCCTTCCCTTTAGAAGTGTTTTAAGGGCTTCCTGGATCCTCATTTCTGTTTCTGTATCAATGCTTGCAGTTGCTTCATCAAGAATCAGGATGCGCGGATCGGCCAGAAGCGCCCTGGCAAAGGATAGAAGCTGCCTTTCTCCGACAGAAAGGATATTTCCCCTTTCCTCAACCTCTGTATCATAGCCTTTAGGAAGATTGCGGATGAAATCAGCTGCGCCGACTGCTTCGGCAGCCCGTATTACTTCTTCTTCGGATGCATCAGGCCTTCCGAACCGTATATTATCTCCAATGGTTCCGGAAAAGATGAAGGTATCCTGGAGCACTACGCTAATTTTGGCCCGCAGGCTCTTTAATGAAACATCTCTTAAATTATGCCCGTCAATCAAAACCGCTCCTTCGGTAGGATCATAGAAACGGCTTATCAGATTTGCAATAGTTGTTTTTCCTGATCCAGTATGGCCGACCAGGGCAGCAGTCTGGCCTGCTTTTATTTCCAGATTGATTTTGTTTAATGCTGTTCGCTTGGAATCATAGGAAAACTCAGCATCCTTAAATTGAATATGCCCCTTCATATCCTCCAGGACAATCGCATTTTCGGATTCTGACACGATCGGTTTTTCATCAAGGAATTCGAAGATTCGCTCTGATGAGGCCATCCCCATAAGAAGCTGGTTATAGACCATTCCCAGCCTTGAAATCGGCTCCCAAAACATACCAAGGTAAAAGGCGAAGGATACGAAAACGCCGATGGTGATACTCCCATTCTGGATCAAGTGGGCTCCATACCAGATTAGTGCTGCCGTACCGAAAGCATTGGTCAATTCTACAAGCGGCCTGAACATAGCATTTTTTTGTGAAGCCTGCCTCCAGCTTTCGAAATTCTCGTTGTTCACGCCATCGAAGAACATCATATTTTCTTTTTCCTGTGTAAATGCCTGGGTAACCCGTATTCCCTGAAGGCTTTCATTCAAATGGGAGTTGAGCTTCGACTGCTTCAGCCTCACCGTCTGCCAGGACCTCCTGATATTCCTGCGCAGGCTCGTTGAGATAAAAAACATGATCGGCAGAATGACCATGATCGCCAATGTCAGCTGCGGACTTAACGAGAACAGAATGACAAAAATGCCGCAAAGCAATATAAGGTCCATCAGAAGGTTAATGACACCGTTTGTAAACAGCTCCTGAAGGGAGTTGATATCATTCATGATCCTCACCAGGATGGATCCTGCAGACCGCTGATCAAAGAAACGGTGCGACAGCGTCTGAACATGGGTGAATAAATGCTTCCTCAGATCATAGATGACATTCTGGCCAAGGGCATTCATCCATTTGATCCTGAAAATATTAGCTATATAAGAGCTCGTATACAAAGCAGCAATGACAATGACGAGGGTAGTGAGCAGCCCTGTGTCTTTGTCCTTCAGTGCCTTATCTAATGTATAAACCCCGATCAGGATAGGTATGATCAGTCTGACTGCAGTCGTGATCAAAACCATCAGGACCGATAAAGGGAGCAGTTTCTTGCGGTACGGCTTCATGTAGCTGAACAGCCGGAACATCTGCTTCCAGTTAAACGGTTTTTCAATGACATCATCTGTTGAGTAATGGAATCTTTTCAATACTGTTTCTTTTGCTGTCTCCTTCACGCTCACCCCTCCTTAGCTTATTTGAGATTGGAGGACCTTTTGGTGGTCCTGGTATTGAATGTCGTAGATCCGCTGATACGGACCATTATTTTTCAGCAGGTCCTCATGGCGGCCCCTTTCAGCAATGCGGCCGTCTTTAAAAACTAGGATTTCATCAGCATGCTTCAAGGAAGAAATCCTGTGAGCGATAATAAAGGTCGTCCTCCCCTTCATGACTTCCTTTAATGCCTGCTGGATATTGAATTCTGTAGTCATATCCACTGCAGAGGTGGCATCATCCAGGATAAGGATTCCGGGGTCTGTGCAGATTGCCCTGGCAATGGCTATCCTCTGTTTCTGGCCGCCGGAGAGTCCCATGCCTCTTTCCCCAAGCATGGTATCATACCCTTCAGGCAGCTCCAGGATGAATTCATGCGCCTGTGCCCGCTTGGCAGCATCCACGATTTCTTCCATGGAAGCTTCCGGTCTTCCGTATGAAATATTTGCTTTAATGGTTGAAGAAAACAGGAAAGATTCCTGAAGGACAAAACCTATCCCGCTCCTCAGGGCTTCAAGCGAATAGTCCCTGACATTCTTCCCATCAATCAGCACTTCCCCGGATGATGCTTCGTAAAAACGTGTCATCAGCTGGGTTACGCTTGTTTTGCCTGATCCGGTTGCACCGATGAGTCCGATTGTCTTGCCTGGGTGAGCCTTGAATGAAACCTCGTGGAGCGCCTCTTTATCTTCTTCTGTATATTGCAGTGAAACGGATTTGAAATCTACCTCTCCACGGATTCTATCAGGTTTGGCAGCATTGGCCGCCTCTTTGATTTCATTCTCCGCTTCCAGGATCTCCAGCAGCCTCTCCCCTGAAGCCTTTGCCTGGGAGAATAGATTGATGACAAACCCGAGGTTCATAATCGGCCACATTATATACCATACAAGACTGTAGAATGCTACAAGCTCCCCTGGCTGCAGGGATCCGTCTATTACCAGATATCCGCCGTAAGAAAGCAGGAGAACAACACTTAAATTTCCCAGGAACTCCATCAGCGGAAAATATTTTGCCCAAATATCAGAAGTGAATAGATAATTGTCTTTATAATTTTCATTAGAACGGTTGAACTTCCCTATTTCAAAGTCTTCCCTTGAGAGAGATTTCACCGTATTGATGCCGCTGATATTTTCCTGCACCTTCGTATTCAGCTTTCCAAACGACTTTCGGATATCCCTGAAGGCAGGATGTACAGCTTTATCAAATTTGAAGGTTACCACAGCAAGAAACGGCAGGGTTGCCAGTGTCACTAAGGTAAGCGGTACAGAGTAATAAAACATAACTGAGAAACTGATGCCGATAAGCAGGATGAACCGGATCAGCTCCGAAAACCCGAAGGACAGGAAAAACCTGAACCCCTCGACATCTGCGGTCAGCCTCGACATGATATCCCCTGTTTTTGCATTATCGTAATACTTGAATGGAAGGTACTGCAGTTTTTCATAAAGCGAGTTTCTCAGTTTATATACGGATGTGATGCCAAATAAATCTCCAGTATATTGGTGAATATAAGTTGCAATACCTTTAACGAACATGATCCCGATAAAGCCGAACGCTAAATAAGGAATCCATTCATATTTCCCTCCCAGCACCACCTCATCAATGGTCAGCTGCAGAATCATCGGATAAACCACCGTGATGCCTGTCACAGCCAGCAGGAATACCATCGACCAAATAAAATATTTCTTATAGGGCCAGTAATATTCCTTAAGTTTCTTAAATATTTCCAATTCCATTTCCCCCTCTCTTGTTGTTAGAAATTGAAAAATAAAAGACCGTAATATTAAATATAACGGTTATCGAAATAATTATCTATAGTTTTCAGTCTGAATTTTCCAGTTTTTTTGATTATTTAAAATCATCTTTTCATGGCTGCAGGAAAGGGGATTTCTTGTTCAGCCCGCTGTATGTTTGTTAGAATGAAAAAATGCTTACATATGAAAGGATTGATTTTTTGAATTTTAGAGAAGCAGAAGAGTATTTTGGGAATATTGATTGGGGGGCCCTCGCTTTCTCGGCAGGGGCAGCCATTTTAAAGCTTGCTGCCATCTTCATCATTTTTTTGATTGTAAGAGCTGCAGGGGGCAGGCTTATTTCAAAGAGCTTTGACACTTTTGAACAGCGGGAGAATATTTCTTCGGCACGTGCTCAAACGCTCAAAAGCCTGACAAGCAATGTTTTTTCTTATGTACTGATCTTTATTGTTACGGTCACCGTCCTCCAGATTTTTGGAATCCAGGCAACCGCTATCCTGGCCGGTGCCGGTGTTGTCGGATTGGCAATCGGTTTCGGGGCCCAGGGCCTTGTGAGTGATGTGGTTACAGGCTTCTTCCTGCTTCTTGAGAAGCAGATAGATGTAGGGGATTATGTCACAGCTGCGAGCTTTTCCGGCATTGTCGAGCAAGTCGGCCTGCGTACAACGCAGATCAGGGGCTTTGACGGAACACTGCATTTTGTACCCAACAGGGAGATTACGAGCCTGAGCAACCATTCCCGCGGAAACATGAGAGCGCTTGTGGATATTGGCATTTCCTATGATGATGATATTGATAAAGCAATCATGGTTCTTCAGGAAGCATGCGACAATGTAAAGGCGGGGAATGAGGCAATCATGGAAGGCCCTAATGTCATTGGCATACAGTCCCTTGGCTCCTCGGACGTGGTTCTCCGCATCATAGCAAAAACGCAGAATATGGAGCAGTGGGGGGTTGAACGGGAATTGCGGAAAGCGCTCAAAGAAGCGCTCGACGCCAACGGCATTGAAATCCCTTATCCGCATCAGGTTTATATTGAAAAAAACGGCAATAATTGAAATAGGCAGGGCTGGTATTCATCGCGCTGTTTAGTCTTACAAAATAAAAGGATGATCCTCACGGGGATCATCCTTTCATCTTTCTTCCATCTTCATTGATTACCTTTATACTCCAGGTAGGCTGTCATATAAGTGATTGCTTTTTCGATTGCCTCTTCCTTTGGCTGCAGCTTGGAATGGTGCAGTCCGAATTCAGAATCTGTACCCAGCCAGAACATGAATCCTGGAATCTCGCTCAGCATATAGCCGAAGTCCTCGCCTGTCATTGCTTCCCTGCATTCAATCACTTCTGCTTCGGTCCCTGTACGCATAAAGTCCATGAACTCCCTTGTAAGCACCTCATCATTGTATACCTGGTGATACATGGCTCCATAATCTATATGTGCTTCACATTCAAAGCCAGCTTCAGTTCCTTTGACCAGTGCCTCAATCCTCTTCTTAACCCTGGCCATCGCTTCCACAGAAAGAGTCCTGATTGTTCCCTCAAGCCTTGCTTTCTCCGCAATGATATTTTGGACAGTCCCTCCGGTAATTTTCCCGATAGTAATGACCGCACTGTCCAGCGGATCAACATTTCTTGATATGATGGATTGAAGCTGGGATACCAGTGAACATGCTGCCACAATCATGTCATTTGTTTTATGAGGATACGCTGCATGCCCTCCTTTGCCCTTTAGATCGATAAAAAGCTCTGATGTATTGGCAAAGAGAAGCCCTTCTTTCAGAGCAACCGAACCGGCCGGGTACTCTGGAGCGATATGGAGTGCTGTAATCATATCCGGGCGCCACTCTTTCATAATCTCGGATTTCAGCATTGGCTCCGCACCGCCGGGTCCCTCCTCAGCAGGCTGGAAAATAAACAAAAGATCATCTTTGATGGGGTTCCCGGTAAAATGGGCAATGAGCCCAAGTGCGATGCTCATGTGGAAGTCATGGCCGCAGGCATGCATGCGGCCCTCATGCCGGGATGAGAATTCAAAGCCCGTTTCCTCAGTGATCGGAAGGCCGTCGATATCAGCTCTATAGCCGATCATCTTGCCCGGCATTGTCCCGTTCACTTTCACAAAAATGCCTGTTTTCCACGTTTTGATTTCCATATTAGTCTGGTCAAGTGTGCCCAGGTAATCAAGCAGATATTGCTGTGTTTTGAACTCTTTATATCCCAGCTCCGGAATCTGATGCAGATCCCTTCTGACCTGAATGAACTGATTCATGTGATCTCTCTCCTTTAAAGGTGAAAATCCTGCATTTGTAAAGGTACAAAAAAGGACCGGCCTCCCTTTTGGAAGGCACGGTCCTCTATCCTGCCTTTACAGCTGGCGAAGCTCCTGCTTGATTTCAGTCTTTGATTTTGTCTTTTCATCAATCTCCTTGATGACGCGTGCCGGAGTACCAGCCACAACTGTGTATGGAGGAACATCATCGATAACAATGGCGCCTGCTGCTACAACAGCACCCTTGCCCACTGTAACGCCCTCAAGAACGACTGCATTTGCTCCGATGACCACGTCATCTTCAACGATAACCGGCTTGGCTGAAGGCGGCTCGATGACGCCTGCAAGAACAGAGCCCGCTCCGATGTGGCAATTCTTCCCGACAGTGGCACGGCCGCCAAGGACCACATTCATATCGATCATTGTGCCTTCGCCGACAACAGCACCGATATTGATGGAAGCACCCATCATGATTACAGCGTTGTCCCCGATTTCAACCTGGTCCCTGATGATGGCACCCGGCTCAATCCTTGCCTTGATGTTTTTCATATCAAGCAATGGGATCGCTGAATTGCGGCGGTCATTTTCCACAACATAGTCTTCAATCCGTGAAGCATTTGTTTCAAGCGCCTGGCTGATTTCAGCCCACTCTCCAAACACCACTGCTGTATTGCCGGTTAAGAAGGTTTTAGCGGACGGACCGAAATCCAATCCTTCCAAATCGCCCTTTACGTATAATTTAACCGGTGTTGATTTTGTGCTATTTTGTATAAATGAAATAATCTCATTTGCGTCCATCATTTTCATGTGACAGGCCTCCTATGTATGTAACTAGCATTACTTTAACAAACAAAAGCACCGAAAACAAGAAAAAAACCTAATTTCCCCCCTCTTCTACATGCTCTTTTATCAAATCCGCAAATGCCCTTACCTGCTTCAGCTGGAAAGCAGACTCATAGCCCAGCAGCCAGGTATCGCGCATAATCGGCTCATTGTCCTCATCCAATAAAGGAATCTTAAATATATCCTTTTCTGCACCATTAAGGGTGATCGCAGGAAGGATGGCATAGCCGATTCCATTGAAGGCCATTTGTTTGCATGTTTCAATCTGATCCACAACAACAGTCCGTTTAGGCGGGGTCTTGAACTGCCTCATCCACCAGTCCTGGATTTCCTGATAATAATTAGAGTCGCTTTTGAACTGGATGAATGGACGGTCTGTTTCAAGTACCTGCTCCGGCCGGGTAATTTCCTTGTCAACAAGGTAGAGGCTGTCCTTGAACAGATGGATTTTGACTCCCTTCCAGTCCGGCGTCCCGCGGATGATGCCGATATGCACCTGATCCTCATACAGAGATTTGGAAATTTCGCTGCTCCAGCCTGTCATAAGAGATATTTTGGCCTGCGGGTACCTGCTGATATACTTTTTCAGGACTTGTGGAAGCCAGTTCTGCCCGACGATTGAAGCAACTGCCAGCTTTAAAGTCCCATGCACCTCTGAGTTAAGGGCCCCGATGGATTCTTTGACCTTCTCTTCCCTGGCAATTACATCATTGGCAAACTGAATCACCAGTTCGCCGGCAGGTGTCAGGGTAAGACCCTTCTGAGAACGCACAAACAATTTGGTCTCCCATTCTTTTTCAATCGACTGCAGCCTTTGCGACAGAGCCGGCTGAGAGACAAATAGCCGTTCCGCCGCCTTTCTCATATTCATTTCCTGAGCCAGGACCGATAAAAGATGAAATTCAGAAAGTGCTGACATGTAATCTTCCCCTTATTCACTTGATAACTTTTTCTTATATTATATCTTAAATTTTTCCAACTTTCATTATGAGCAAGAAATGAATAAACTGAGAGCGAAGGAGGGATGAAATGGAATACACTATTTTAATACTTATAGGATTTTTGTCTGCTTTTATCGGAACACTTGCCGGGAGCGGCGGACTTATCGGAATGCCCTCCATGCTCCTGCTCGGCATACCCGTCCACAGTGCGGTTGCAGCGGCTAAATTTTCGAATATCTTCAGTTCTTTCTCCAGCTTTATCTATCTGCTGCGGAAAAGGGAGATCAGTTTGAAAGACAGCATACAAACTTTGCCTTTCGGACTTGCGGGAGGAGCCACAGGGGCACTCCTGGCTAACAGCATCCCCGAAAAAACCATGACGATGCTTGCTGTTTCCCTGCTGGTTTTTGCCCTAGTCATCACGATGCTGAAGAAGCCGGCAGAAACCGGCAGTGAGACAGGCATCACACCGCGAATTTTTCCATCCATCTATTTCATAGGGGCATATGACGGACTGTTTGGCCCCGGCCAGGGAACGCTCCTTATGTATACCTTTTTAAATAAAGGATTCAACTATATCAGAGCAGTGGCTTTCAGCCGATTCCAGACATTCATCAGCTGCTTTGCGTCGTTCACTGTCTATCTTGGAGCAGGCAGCTTCCAGATCGAGCCTTCCCTCTGTCTGCTGACAGGGTCGCTGCTCGGTGCTCATCTCGCTGTCAGGGCAGCAGGTAAAATCAACCCCGGTTATCTGAAAAGATTGCTTCATGGCATTACCATCCTCCTTATTATCCAGCTGTCAGCAAGACTGCTGCAATGACACAGCGCAATTCTTCATAAATAAAAAACAGCCCCAGCGGGAGCTGCTAAAATCATTTCCTGTTCGATCTGCGTACATGCTTGTTCAGCCGGTCAAGGAGTGCTCTTCTTGTTAAAATCCCCTCAAAGAAGCCGTCCTCATTTTCAATGCAGACAAAGGGATGATCAACCAAAAGCTCAATTGCCAGCTTCATATCCGAATCTGCTTTTAGGCGGGGAATGTTTTGATTCATGCATTCCTCCACGCGTTTTTCCTCCAATATTTCAAACTCGATCCTTTCGATCCCGAGGATCGAATCCATAATGGAGGGAGTGCTTATGAGACCATGGAGCTTATAGCGGGGATCCAGTACAGGAATGGCTGTATAGCCGCTTTTTGTCAGCACCAGCACGGCATGTTCAAGGGTATTGCCAATCTGTACATGCGCTACCCTTTCAGAAGGGATCATAAGGTCCCTGATGCTTATTTCCAGATATTCACCACTGTGAAGACTTATCATAGCCGAAACTCCTCAAATGAAAGTGTTTACTTTTTCATTTTATCATATTTTTTCGGCGCTGGCCTTCTTACCCTTTGCTGGTGGGAATATCTTTTACGGTAAAACGGCATTTGGGGCATCTATAAATAACATTCTGGTTGGACTGAGCTGTTAATACTCGTTCCATGCTATCTTCATCATGGCATTTTGGGCATTCAACTGTCGGAAACATGGCTTCACCCCTTTTTATCTTTAGGATTTGCTGATTTTCGAAGTTTATCCTCGCTGCATAGGCATGGAAAATGCAAAAAAGGAACCTCGAAGGTTCCTTTAAAGGGATTGCATTATTGGATGAGATCAAAGATTTCAATTGTAATCATATCCATATTGTCAAACTGGTATCTTTTTGGCTTTTCTTTATCGTTATATACTTCCAGCTCGTATGTCTCTGTTTTTGGATGATAAGTAACCTGGCATTTTCTTTCGCCATTCACCTCAAAAAAACGCTGGGCGGGTTCCCCGCTGCTTGACTGTTCCTGTAAATTCTTTAAACGTGTTAATATACCTTGAAGCTGTGACATGCTCCCTCTCCTTTCGAACAAAACCAAATCAAATATATGCCGCCATTATATATGAAGGACATTGGAAACATCATTCCAATCGGCAGCGTTGGCGGAGCTGCTCCATCCTTAAGCCGGCGAACCCGCAAACTGGAAAGCTCCGTTCCTTTTCCTTCATACAAACCTTCATCTTGCTCTTAGGTTTCACTTTCAGCATGTTTCTATCCTAAAGAATTAAAATCAGAATATTCGAACCATAATTCTTTACATGCCAATATTAACAGCATAAAATAATGACATGCTTTGTACAAGCAAAAGCTTCGGAAAAGGACGTGATTTTTTTGCAAAAGCCGGCAAAGTTAGCCGAAAAACTTTTTTTAATCGATGATTACGACCTGAATATGGAAGAGCGGACAGGAACTTACATATTGGCTGAAGACAGCCTCGCCCTCATTGAAACCTCTGCAAGCCCTTCAGTTGCGAGAATCCTCGCCGGGCTCGAAGCATTAAACCTCTCAGCCGAAGATGTAAAATATATCATCCTCACGCACATTCATCTTGATCATGCCGGGGGTGCTGGACTTTTGCTTAAATCATGTCCGCAGGCAAAAGTGATCGTTCACCCAAAGGGAGCAAAACATCTGGCAAATCCATCCCGTCTGATTGCAGGAGCAAAAGCCGTATACGGTGATCAATTTGAAGCTTTGTTTGACCCGATCCTCCCAGTACCGCCAGACAGGCTGGAAGCAATGGAGGATGGAAGTAAGCTGAGGCTGAGCGATACATGTACACTAGCCTTTTTTGATACACCAGGCCATGCAAACCATCACTTCAGCGTCTATTATCCCCCTGAGAACGGGATGTTTACAGGCGACACTGCTGGCATCTTTTACCCCCAGCTTTATAGGGAGGGCGTTGAATTTTATTTGCCTTCTACTTCGCCAAATCAATTCAGTCCTGAGAAGATGCTGGCTTCCCTCTCTTTGTATGAATCAAAAAAACTGGACTGCCTTTACTTCGGACATTTTGGCATATCGCGAAATCCTGCTGAAGTCTTTTTCCAGGTCAGAAGCTGGCTTGAAATCTTCATTGAAGAAGCGGAAACATCCTTTCACTGCGCTTCATCCCCTAATGCAGCACCTGGCCTCATAGCCTCCCGCCTCAAAAAGAGGGTAACTGCCTATTTAAGTCAAAAGGGCATTGCGGAGGACCATCCTATATACAGCCTGCTGTCACTAGATTTAGAAGTATCAGCGATGGGGCTTGCAAACTATTTGGCAAAAAGGGACAAAAAAACGGAAAATCTTCGGTAGATGGCAGGATAGCTTTCATAAAAATATGTTATATTCAAAGTGAGAGTAAATAAAGGAGCAGATTCAATTGAAACAAATTATCCTATATTCCCAGCCAGACTGCCCGCCATGCGAAATTTCCAAGCGATTCCTCCAGGAATACGGCTTTGCATATGAGGTGAAGGATATCAGCAAGGACAAGAGAGCCAGGGATGAATTAACCAAAAGATATAATTCCTACTCCACTCCAACCTTTGTGATTGATCAAACCGTCATAACTGGTTTTGACCTGGAAAAATTGAAAGCAGAGCTGAATATCGATTAGTTAGAAGGGCAGGCTGCGGGCCTGCTCTTTTTTATGCCTCCATCAGCAGCAGCTGTTCACCGCCGCTCAGAGAAAAGCCAGGCACCAGCAAGCCGCTCCCGGCCATAGGTATAAGGTTATCTGCTTCCCTGGAGAAGCCGGCCCTGTCATTGTATCCTTTATATACTAAATCAGAAGCAGCACTTGATAATATATTCTGCGGTGCCTCATCATAAAGCCATTCTGCCACTTTCCAGCCTGAATCAGTCTTTTCGATCCGGATTCCTTCATAATGTCCTGGATAGGCAGCCGGGCCTTCGTTCATGCCAGGAAAATATTCAAATACTAGAATTTTTTCGGGGTCAATGACCACTTTCGTCTCCTCCGTAAACTCAAAGAACGGTATATAATACAAACCAAAGTCAGTTCCGTAAATAATATTCCCTTCCCCTTCCTCAGACAGGTTCTCCTGCAGAAAAAGGCTTGCGTAGCTGTCTGTAAAATAAGGGTCAAGAACAGCTTCTATTTCTTCCAGTGATCTCGGCTCTTTACTCAGAGATGTCTGCGCCTCAAAAGCACTTTCCAGGAACTGAAGCACCTCTCCCCTGTTTTCCAGAACGTGGTCTTCGGCAGCTTCAGCACCTGCCATAGGCAGCATAACGGCCAGGATTCCCGCGGCCAACAGGATAAAAGCCCATTTTATATACACAAATCCTCCTCCTCATTGATTTATTTGTCATAAGCCGGCAAATTAAAAAAAGCGGAAAATAATCTATAGTGCCAATTCTTTTATTTAATAGAAATTACCCGACATTAAGGAAGGATTAACATTTTTCCATGAATTTTACCTGTGCATATTTTTGGAAATAAAAATAGAGACTGCCTGAATGGCAGTCCCTCATTTATAATCAGTTACCAGCTGACTGTAGTTGTATAGTAGGCAATAAAAATGACTAAAAGAATGAAGCAGATGGCATATGTCAGTATGACCGGATTGCGGATGTATGGGTGATCCTGCACCTGCCGCGAAATACTTGAATCCATATCTCCCTTCACCGCTCTCTGATTTCGTGCGACGGACATCGTATATAATAAGCCGGTCAGCAGAATGCCTGCAGCGATGATCAGAAGGATGGTCATAAAAGCGCTCATTAGAATTCCCCCCGGGAAAGTAGTATTCCTAATGTGCCACTTACCGTTATGGAGTATACAGGAAAAATCTTATAGCAGACCTTCCTGGTCATACAAAAAAGAATAAGCAATATCTATGAAAAGGTAATCCTTCGAATGTAAAGGGAAAGAAAAGGTCCTGATGGTTTCCCCTGTTTCAATATCACTGTAAAGATCAGACAGGATCCCTTTCTGGTCATTTCTCATCCTCACTATATTTTCAAGGAAATATGGGCGCCAGCTCCAGTTCTTCCTGTAATACTTCCGCTGGATGATCCAGTCCTCACCTTTTTTAAAGATATTCGGAGACTGCTGGAAGCCTTCCATATCACATACATACATCCTGAAAGCAACTCCATCCATTTCCCCGGACAATGCCAGCAGAAGCTCTTCATAATCCTGAATTTTCTTGTACTTAGACAAAAGCTCTTGGATTTTAGTTTGAAATTCTCCAGCAGCTGCATGGATCTTTTCCAGCTTCTTTGTTTCATGGAGGATAAAACGATGAAATTCTGTTTTCAGCTTTTCCTTCAGGTAATCTTTTTCGATCACAGCGGCCTGGGGTTTGGCCAAATAAAATCCCTGATAGTATCTTCCTCCATTTTTCCAGGCGAATTGCAGCTGGTAGACCATTTCAATATTTTCAAACAGTAGCGTCGCCCCAATTCTTCTTGCCAGGAGGGAAAGAGAATACAGGATATCGCGATAGGAAGCAGCTGACGCATTTGATCTGAGGCCCTTGAGGTCTGCTTTGATGATATCAGGAGAAAGCTGGCCGATCCTGTCAAGCCTGCTGCTGTCATGTCCCATATTGTCAACGGCTATCTTGATGCCGTACGTCCTGTAATAATTAAGGAGGTGGTCGAGGTGTTCAAGGTCTCCCTTGTAATTTCTTTCGGTAATCTCGAGTACTATTCTTTCGGGGCTGATGCCTTTATCCTGATATTGCAAAAGGAGCTGCAGGAAGTGCTCTCCGGAATCGTGCATAAGCAGACCGGCGTCCCGGTTGATGAAAATGAGTTCTTCCCCTTGCCTGCCGGCAAAATGGTCAAGTGCTTTCATTAAGACCACATTATCCACTTCAAGCCTGTATTCTTCTGGGATGCTGTCGTCCAGAAAAAACGGGCCAAGGCTTTCGGCAGAGCCGTCAGCAGCAAACCTTCCCAATACCTCATAACCGATAACCTTATGTTCGTCAGCACTGAATATGGCCTGGAAATGCGGTATAACACGGTCAAGTTCTGTTAATATATCCAATGCATCCATCGCTTTTCCCCGCCTTTCATATATATTATTGGAGCCTGCCAAACAGGATGGAAAAGCATCCCCCAAGAGTCATAAGACCATATTGAAAACCAGCCGGAATATCTTTGGCCAGGTATGATAAAAATAAAAACCGGAGCCGTTTCTTGATCTGGCATGGCCTGTTTTCGGAACGCCGGACAGAAGGAAGGGCCTGCCTTGAAAAATATGTATATGATTGTTTTAATGCTTCCGCTGCTGGGCTGCAGCAGCCACTTCGATAAACAGGAGGCTGCAATAAGGAGCCAGTCTGCGGGTGAAATTCAAATAAACCGGTCGGCAGGCAAGGAGACTGCCGGCAGAGAAAAGGTTATATTGGATGTTCCGCTGATAAAGCAGAATCCTGAGCTGAAATATGGCTGTGAAGTGACGAGCCTTGCCATGATGCTCCAATACGCAGGAGTCAAGGCTGATAAAATGGACCTTTATCACAAAATAAAAAAAGATCCTGATCCAATTATAAAATCAAATAGGGATATTGTTCAATGGGGAAATCCAGCACATGGGTTTGTCGGGGACATGACCGGAAAGCAAGCCGGCTATGCAGCCTTTGATATACCGATTTTTGAACTGGCCCTTCAATACCTTCCTGGCAGGGCAGTGAATCTGACGGGGAAGTCCTTTGAAAACATCCTTTCCCATGTAGGAAAAGGATACCCAGCAGTAGTCTGGACAACAGGTGATTACAGGCTGCCTGACCGATGGGAATCATGGTCACATAATGGAGAAACAATTATGACTCCGCTTGATTTGCATGCAGTAACCCTTGTTGGCTATGACCATAAGGCTGTTTACGTAAACGATCCGCTGTCAGGAAAAAAGCAAGTACGCATCGAAAAAGAAAGATTTAAATCCTCCTGGCTTGCATTAAAATCAAGGGCAATAAGCTATAACTAAAAAACAACAGCGGCCGTTTGGCCGCTGTTGTTATGCGCATTCAGAAAGGATGCTGGTTTAGCCATTGGCCGCCATCCATTGAAATGCATTCACCATTAATATAGCCAGCATGTTCAGAGAAGAGGAAAAACGCAAGCTCGGCAATTTCCTCCGGCTTTCCAAGCCGCCCTAAAGGGACACTGTTCAAGGTTCTTTTCGCTGCTTCCTCTGACTCCCAAAGCTTATCTGCACCGCCGGTCCTTTCTATGGGCCCGGGTGCAATCGCGTTAACCCGGATGCCATACTTCCTGCCCCACTCAACAGCAAGTGTCCTTGTCATGGAAAGGACTCCGGCCTTAGCAGCCGCCGAGTGGATCACCCCCGGTCCGGCATCCCAGGCATAAGTAGCCACCATGTTTATGATGCTTCCTTTAATGCCTTTTTCAATCCAATACTTCCCAATTTCACTGCTGCAGTAAAATGTTCCATTCAGAACGATATTAATGACGGAATTCCATCCATTGGCGCTCAAGCTCTCGGCAGGGCAAATGAAGTTCCCAGCAGCATTATTGACAAGAAAATCAATGCTGCCAAAATTATCATGTGCTTTTTGTGCCATTGCTTTAACATGCTCAGGCTCCCTGACGTCCATTTGAAAAGGAAGCACTGCTCCCTTTGTTTCGATCTCCTTTTTAGCTTCCTCCAGCTTTTCCAAATTGCGGCCGGTGATCATCACATTCGCTCCTGCTTCTGAGAACCTTTTAGCCATATATTTGCCCATCCCGCTCGAACCGCCGGTCACGATGACTGTTTTGCTTTCCATTATAATCCCCCTTAAAATGAATGATCGTTCATTATTCTATTTTATCATATTAAGAGAATTTTCTAATATTTTTTGATATAAATTTATTATTAGAAAAAGAGTTGGGCAGCTAAATGCCAATTATTTTCTTCAATGTCATCTTGTACTTCTCTATGCTGCGAATTACCGCCTTCTTTTCCTTGCTCTTGTCTGATAGTATAAAGACGTATATTCATATATAGATAGGCTGGTAGATATATGACCAAAAAAATATCACGAAGATCATTTTTAAAAACAGCTGCCGGATCTCTTTTAGCAGCATTGGCGGCAGGTTCTGGAAGCTATTACTATGCGCGTGAGATTGAACCGAAGTTACTGGAAACGGCTGTTCATAGAATAACAGATCCAACCATCCCGCAAGCCTTCAATAATTTCAGAGCTGTGCAATTCAGCGATACCCATATAGGCTTCCAGTACACGCTCGGCCAGCTTGAAAAACTCGCCGGCAAAATAAACAGTCTGGAGCCGGATATCATTCTCTTTACCGGGGACCTGATGGATGAGCCCAATAAATTTATGCAGGCAGAGCAGATTGTCTCACTCCTCAAGCAGCTGAATGCCCCTTTCGGCAAATTTGCAGTTTACGGCAATCATGACCACGGAGGATACGGATCCGATATTTATAAAAATATCATTGAAAAAAGCGGTTTCAAGCTCCTGCTCAATGAGTCACATCAGGTAAAGCTTGGAGATAGCAGCATTTATATAGCCGGAGTTGATGATGCCATGCTCGGAAGGCCTGATTTGAAAAGAACGGCAGAAAGCATTCCGGAAGGACACTACAGCATCCTCCTGTCACACGCTCCCGACCTGGCGGACAAGGCATATGAAAATTCCTTCCACTTCCAGCTGAGCGGCCACAGCCACGGCGGTCAGGTTAAGATTCCGTTTTTCGGTGCACTGGTCACCCCGCCTTATGGACAAAAATATTATGAAGGCTTTTATACAATTGGCGAAAGTAACCCTTTGACTCTTTATGTCAATCGAGGGCTCGGCACTACGAGGCTTCCATTCAGATTCCTATCCAAACCTGAGTTGACGCTATTTACCTTCCATTCCTCATGAACAGACGGCTCTGCTCATGAGGAAAAATACAAGCTGCTGGTGCATATGCTGTAATAAACCCTGTGAATGGAGTGGCTGCTTATCTACCATACAGTAAAGCAAGGCGAAACTCTGGCAGGCATCTCAATGGACTACCGCCGCCCGATTGCCCAGTTATTGGCTGCAAACCCGCAAATCAGCAATCCAGATCAAATTTTTCAGGGGCAAAGGCTAATGATTCCCGGACTTCCTGAGCCTTCTTCTATTCCGTATATGTTAAGTATTACGTTATCCACCCGCCGCTTGTCTCTCTTTAAAAATGGAATACTGCAAAAAAACTATCCTGTCGGCATCGGCAGGATGCTTACCCAAACACCTCCCGGCGATTATGTAATTGTTAACCGTGAACCCAATCCTGGCGGTCCTTTTGGGCTCATGTGGCTCTCTTTATCAAAAGCAGGCTATGGAATCCATGGAACCAATAACCCCTCATCCATTGGCAAGGCAGTCTCCAAAGGCTGTGTGCGGATGTATAACCAGGATGTGCTGGAACTTGCCGGAATTGTACCAAATGGAACAAGGGTTATGATCAAAAATTGAAAGAACCCCATTCTGCATAAGATTTGCAGGATGGGGTTTTCCATTTTGATCGGGAATATTGGCTGCCCTTAATTTTTATTAAATCCTTCCATTGCCAAATTATCATAATACCTATTGTGATTTTATTCCATTTAACGTATCATGTTGATATATCAATCTGATATATAAATATGGTATAAGGAGTGATCCTATTGTCAACTGAACACAGCTTACTTGCAGTTCTCAGCTTTTGGCCCAGCTCAGGTTATGATATTAAATCAGAATTTGAACATAAAGCTGCCGGCCTTTATTGGGGCATGAGCTATGGAAGCATTTATCCGAAGCTGAAAAAGCTGGAGGAAGAAGGCTATGTATTTTCAATGGAAAAAGAGGAAAATGGACGGAATAAAAAGTTGTATGAACTGACGGAAAAAGGCTGGCAGGAGTTTGAAGAGTGGCTCTGCACCCCGCCTGCATACCCGGCCATCAAAGATGAACTGTTCATGAAAATGAGCACCTGGCACAGTGATATGGATACCCGCCATTTAATCAGCCATCTCGAAAAAAGAAAACGCGAATCCGAAGATATCCTCAATTTTGTGAAAGAATGGCCAAGGAACGGAATCTCCTATGTCAGCAGTATAGGCATGCTGACGATCCGCTATGCAGAGATGCGGCTGGAGACTGAGCTGAAATGGATAGACGAAAGCATATCAATATTAAAAGCCGGGGAACTGCCGGAAGGCCAGGACCCAACCGGTGCAGAGAAAAAATTGCTGGCCAGGCGCAGAGATTCGCTTGGATTGAAATCGGAGGAAGAATAAATGAAAAACGGCATTTTCTCCCCTTTAAAAGAGAAAGCCTTCCGTTCCCTCTTTGGGGCGCAGATCTTTTCTGATTTAGGTAATTGGCTCGATCTCGTTGCATTGCAGGTCATTGTTGTCTATTACTGGGGGCTTGGCGAATCTGCCATTGCCGCCGTTATCATCACTCTGGGAATTCCCTGGGTGCTGATCGGTCCGTTCGCAAGTGTGTTTGTTGACAGGCTGCCGAAGAAAGCTTTGATGATGGTTTGCATGTTATGCAAAATTTTATTCGTCGCAGGCCTTTTCTGGTCGCCGAATCTGTATGTGCTGCTGCTGTTTGTCTTTTTAAAAGGAACTGCAGCTGCTCTTTATGACCCGGCAAGGCAAAGCATGATTCGGGCAATTGTGGCAGAAGATAGGCTGCCGGAGGCTGTCACGCTGAGCCAGCTGTCAGTGAATACCATGAAAATTGCCGGCCCTGCACTTGGCGGCCTTCTGATGGCACTATTCGGAACGAAGAGCCCCTTTATTTTTGAAGCGGCCGGTTTCCTGGTCAGCATCCTTTTTTTGGCTTCCCTTCCCGCATCTAAAGGTCTGCCTGCAGATGCAGAAACTGCCAAACAGCCCGGCGGTGAAAAGGAGCAAGGCTATTGGACAGATTTCGCAGCGGGCATCAGGCATATCGCCAGCACACGGCTTCTGAAAATTTCCATTCTCTTATCTTCTGTGGCTTTCTTCATCATTTTTCTATATGATGGACTGTTTATTTTTGTTGCAAAAAATCTCGGCTTTACACAAGAAAGTTTCACCTTCCTGATCAGTGCCGTCGGCCTTGGGAGTGTTGCCGGATCACTGGCACTCGGGAAATGGACTTTCTGGAAAAAGGGTCCGATCCATTTAATGTCTGCTTCAGCATGCTTCAGCGGACTTTTTATTATCCTGGTCGGATTGGGCAGCTTCGGCATCCTTAATTTCCCTCAAATTGTCTGGCTTGCAGGCGCCTTCCTGCTCGGCTTCTTCGGAGCAGGAGAAGCAGTGCCATATGGTTATGTGCTTCAGTCAGAAACACCGCAGAATATGATGGGCAGGGTATCAGCGGCAGCAATGGGCCTGCAGACCTTCTCCATGCTGATTGCCCCTGCTGCCGGAGCGCTACTGGCCAAATTATGGGGGGTATCTTACGTTATGGCAGGTGCAGGAAGCGCCACCTGCCTAATGGGAGCTATAGTGCTGCTATACGTTCTGAGGAAGCTTAAAACACCAGCCCCGGAGAAAGTAATCAGCCAATCACTCTGATAAAAACGATTATCATAATCTTTCCAAAATCCAAAAGGAAGAGGTATAATGAATTATATCTCTTCCTCTGGCAGATTTATGGGAGACATGACTTTTAATCTGCGGAAAAAGCTGGTACAATGTTTTCTATTATGTTTAACGATTAGAAAGGAGCCAAAACATTGAATTCGGACAAGAATCAGCCCCCCCGGTTGCATCCAACGGTTGAAAACCTCTCTCAAGCCATCTTCACTGTGAACCGCCATGCGAAAACAGCAACAAACCCTAAATTTTTATATAAATTGAAGCATGAAGCAATCCTGAAGCTGATCAAAAACGGAGATGCCCGTAAAATCGGCCTTCACTTTTCCGGGAACCCAAGAAACAGCCAGCAGCAATCAGACGTCCTGGTCGAGTGCGGAAGCTATACCTTCCACATCCCTCCTGCCAAAAAGGATTTCGAAGACCTTCCCCATCTCGGGAAGCTTGATTCCTTTGTGCGCAATCCTAAAACCCGGCTTCCCCTCGGACAAGCGAAAAAACTCCTGTCTTCTTATACAGGACTAAAGGAAGAATCGGAAAATCAGCATGACAAACAGAAGAAATACCAAAAACCGGTATTTAAGAAACTGGGAGAAAGCTATTAAGAAAAGCGGAAAAGCCTTGCTCACTAAGGAACGCAGACTAAGAACGCCACGTCCTGTGGCAACGTCTGCATGACCCGCGTCCTGCGGGCCTCAAGCATAAGACGAGCAGGACGGAAGGCTGCTCTTTAACCTTCTGGCCTGATTGGCTTATGACTCGAGGGGCTAGGCTTTGGAGCTGGACCGTATTTGAAGATCAAAGACTATAATGCGCACTTCCCGCGCAAACAAAAAAGACATCCGCAGATGTCTTTTTTTTGTTTCCCATCACAATGCATGCTTATCGATCAATAATACAAGTTCAGCAATCTCCGGCTTGCTCACCTGGGCGTCTGCCCCAACCATTTGCCCTTTGTGGCGCAGATCATTAGTAATCAGCGAGGAGAAGATAATGACAGGCAGCTCCCCGAAGGACTGGCTTGATTTAATCCGCTTTGTCAAATGATGGCCGTCCATCTGCGGCATCTCTATATCCGTTATGACCAGCTGGACTTCCTCTTTGAGATTCTTGCCTTCATCTTCCAGTTTCTGGAGATATTCAAGTACATCCCGGCCATTTTCAAAGAATTCCACGTACTGAAAGCCTGCTTCCGCAAGGGTATCGTGCAGGAGTTTCCGGAGAAGAGGAGAATCTTCTGCAACAATAAGCTTCTTGGTGCTGCGCTCCCTTTCACCAAGTTTTTGCACCATTTGGACATTGATTCCTGATTCAGGGTTGATATCTACTACAATTCTTTCAAAGTCGAGCAATAATACCATGCCGCCATTTATCTTAACAACCCCGATGATCTGGCTCTCAGCTCCCTGATACAGCTCTGACGGCTTCTCAATCTTATCCCATGATATCCGATGGATCTGGGTTACATTCTGGACATGGAATACAACCTTCTGCTGGTTGAATTCTGCCACAATATATTTATCGGTTTCCTGACTCCCGCCCGCGGCAAGCCCGAGTGTCTCCGCTACATTGATGACTGGAAGCACCTCTCCGCGCAGCTCAATGATTCCCTCTACATTTTTGTGTGAACGGGGAATCTGAACAACAGGAAGAGGATTAATAATTTCCTTCACCTTGATGACATTGATTCCGAATTGATTGCCGCCAACTGTAAACTCGACGATTTCAAGTTCATTCGTTCCGCTTTCTAGCAAAATTCCGTTGTTGGATTCCATATTAATCTCCTGCCCTCTTCAAAAAAACTGGTCTCTTTCTTTATATCGGCAGGAACCTGTCTCAGTTTAACAAGGCAGCCTTAAATCCGGATATCAGTCCTGCTGCACCTCATCCGGCTGCTGGATCCTTGAATGGACAATAAGGCCGATGATGGTAAGAACCATGAGGGATCCAAGTGCCATTCGGCTGGCAATATCGCCCCAATCCGCAAAAATGAGCGTGATGCTTCCGTAAAGAAAAGGGCCGATGATGGACGAAACCTTCCCGGAAAAGGCAAACAGCCCGAAAAACTGGCCCCTTTTGTGCTCGGGTGTCAGTTCAACAATATACGTCCTTGTTGTCACCCACATTGCTCCAAGGGAAACGCCAAACATGCTTCCTGCTGCCCAGAACATCGCTTCGTTGACAGCAAAAGTGGCTATGATAAGGGCTGCCAGAAGCAATATGCCAACATATCTGACAGCCTTGTTCGCCCCCTTAGCTTTCGTGATATATCCGAAAATAAATGAGCCGATGATGCTTGATAAGGTGGACACCAGATAAAGAAGGATGAATTGGCCTGTGGTAAAGCCAATGATTGCTTTTGCATAGATAGCCATCATGGCGATTGTTGTGGCTATCGCATCATTTAAAAAGAAATAAGCAATCATGAAGGTAAAGACCGGCTTATACAGCTTCATCTCTTTAAAGGTTTGATAGATTTCCCTGTAGCCGGATAAAAAAGATTCTTTCTTTAATTTCCCCGCAGGCTTCGGATTGTCTTTTACAAAGAAGAAAAGCGGCAGTGAAAATACAAGGAATAAAATCCCGGTCGGAATGAAGGCTTCATGAAAATTGTCATCTCCTATAAAAGGATAGACAGTGAGCCCTACTAATGTACCGATATAGCCGACAGCAACCCCAAAGCCGGAAATGAGGGGAATATTTTCTTTGGTTCCTATATCTGTAATCATAGAATCATAGAAAACCAGGCTGGAATGGAAAAAGAACTTGGCTATCACAAAGGACACCACTACGAGCGCCAGGGACATGGGGAGCCCGAATATGGTACTGTCCATGCTGCTTCCTGCAAAAAGCCCCATCAGGATGATCGACGCCACGGAAATGAGTGTAAATATGACAATGTATTTCTTCTTTCTTCCGGTCCTGTCGATCATGACACCGAACAGCGGTGAAAACAAAACTAAAAAGAAACTTGCTACTGCGTTTGAATAAGAGATAAAAGTGCTGGCAATCTGATCGAGCACCTCGCTCGTCCCGACCACTTCATCCAGATAAAACGGAAAGAAAATAGTATTGATATTGGATGAAAATATCGTATTGGCAAAATCGTATAAAGCCCATGATATAACAGGAAGTGTGAAATACAGCTTCCAAGGGCTTATGCCGCTTCCGGCCTTAGCTGTCTGCTTCTTTTCCAGTGCAGGCATCCTTACAACCCCTTTTTTCTTTTTTCATATTCTCTTTTTCTTTTCCCAGTTTCATTGTATACCTGCTTGACCTGCTGGTAAACAGGCTGCAGAGCCCCTTTTTCATCCCCCTCTCCCCATCCATCATATATTCAATCTCTTAGTACAGAATACCTTTCTTTTTACAATTAATTTACAAAGAAGCGCGCTTCATATAAATTTAAGTTTTTCAATAATTATTCAGGACGATTATGGTATAATGACAGGAATTAATTTAAAGGTGGGGAACGATGAGGAGGAAGGAACAAAAAGAACAGACAAAACAGCTTTTATTTGACAGTGCGATCGAGCTATTCAAAAAGCAGGGCTTTCAAAATACGACCGTTCAGCAAATCAGCAATCATGCCGGTGTAGCCAAGGGGACATTCTTTAATTATTTCACATCCAAAGAAGCGGCGCTGCACGCAATCGGATCTCATCAAATAGCTATGCTCAAGGATTTTAAATCGGAATACGAATCTTGTACAAGCACCGAGACGGCGTTTATGGCGCTCTTCAGCAAAATGGCAGCCGTCAATGAAGAATACGGCCCGAATCTGCTTTTATCTATTTTTCATATTATGACGGTTCAGAAAGACTTTCAGCATTCCGAGCTTAAAATGACCGGATTTTTTAAAGATTTCCTGGCCAGCATGATCAAAGAGGGCCAGGAATCCAGCGAGTTTTCCAGTTCCATAGACGCGGATCCCTTTGCGCAGATGATTGTGAACTCTTTCTTCGGAACCCTTTTTCACTGGGTCCAGCATTATGAGCAGGAATCACTGGAAGAGCTGATGGCCAGTATGGCAGGGCTTTACCTTTTCAGATTGAAGAGCTCCCATCATTAGCAAAGTGGCTCTTTTGGCTATTGGGAGGACTCAGCCGCGGTGTGCATTAAAGAACTGCTCCACCTGCTCTTTATGATGCAGATCATGTTCGGCAAAGTCCATGAAATATTCTCTTGCCGAAATTTTATTGCCGCCAATGAAGAATTCCTTATCCAGGTCGCTGTCTTCCAGGCCTTCAAGCAATTGAATGATCCTGGCCCTCGTTTCGGCAAACCGGCGGAGAATTTCCTCTTTGGCGGTCCCGCTTAAGGCGTAAGCCTCTGCTTCATCATTGATTTTCTGGAAATCCGGGAAATTGGGAAGCTTGACCCCTTCTGCAAAGTGCGGAAATCTTTCAGTCAAGGAATATTGATCCCAGAACAGCATATGGCTGACAATAGCAGCCGGCGGCCATTTACCCTCGGCTGTCGGCACAAGCCATGCCTCATCATCCGCTTCTTTCAGAGAATGAACCCATTCTGAAATCCTTACATTATGTTCAATCAAATCTTGTTTCTTCAACTGAGATGCACCCCCTCTTACTAGTTAATACATTCATCATTTTGCTTAATAAATCCTTTAATTACCTAAAAAAAAGGCAGCCGCAATTGCTTGCGCCCCCCCTTTTTCCCCAAGCTTTATCTTTCTCAGTTTCTTACAACAACCGTGCCGGCAATCATATCATGCAGAGCCTGCTTTCTTTCTGTAAAAGCTGCCAAAATATAGCCAATCAGCAAAATTTGCGATAAAAAGGCTTGTGCCATGTATCTGCCTAGCGCTCTCCAGAAAGTAATCCTGTTCCCTTGAAGATCAGTCACTTTCAGGCCGACAAGCTTCTTCCCAAACGTCGCCTGCCATTTAGATGCGTGCATTCCTGCATTATATGCTACCGCGATTACTGTGCTGATCAGTAAAGTCAGCAGAAGCGCCCCGAAGTAGCGGCTGATAAAGTCCATGGCCTCTGCATCTGTCATCTCTCCGGATTCCATATATGCCGGGTCAGTGAACGAGGACAAGACAGAATCTGAGGTGCCCAGAAAGACGACAAAGATGATAATTGTTATAATGACGATTGGAATCCCCACAATGATACTGTCAATCAGGTAGGCCCCGAATCTGAGCCAAAAACCCCCATACTCCTTTTGTTCTGAATCATTTTGTTTTTCAAATGCTGCCTCCACCAAAATACCTCCCTTACCATTATCAATTCCATATTAAAGGTTTCCCTGCCAATATTCAATAGCTGATTTACCCTCAAAAAACCATAAATGGAATATAGAACCATCAACTTTCACCCCGATACTCATTTTGCGAAACAGACTGCATGGTTACAATTCATTAAATCTGATAAAATATTGCTATTGAATAGCACAGCTGGGCATCATCTTCTCTCCAGCACTTTCTGTAGGAGGTACATATTTTGGAACATTTGATAAATAAAAGCGTGCAACAAATTGAAATATCGGGCATCAGGAGATTCTTCAATATGGTTGCAGGGACAAAGGACATGATTTCCCTCACAATTGGACAGCCCGATTTCCCTACTCCCCTTCATGTCAGGGATGCTGCAAAAAAAGCGATTGACAGCGGCTTTACATCCTACACCCATAATGCCGGGGATATTAGGCTAAGAGAAGCGGCTGCCTCTTTTGTCCGGCAAAAATATAAGATGGATTATAATGCTGAAAATGAAGTGATTGTGACAACAGGCGCCAGCGAAGCGATCGACATTGCGTTCCGCACCATTCTTGAGGAAGGAGCCGAAGTCATCCTGCCCGGTCCGGTCTATCCAGGGTACGAGCCGATTATAAAGCTGTGCGGTGCAGTACCGGTACATGCCGATATAAGGGACAGCCGGTTCCGATTTACTGCAGAAGTCATCCGCAGGCATCTCAGCCCTAAGACCCGCTGCATCGTTTTGCCCTATCCTTCCAACCCTACCGGCGTCAGTCTTACGGATGAAGAACTGGCAGAAATAGCGGATCTTGTAAAAGGCAGGGAGATCTTTATCCTGGCCGACGAAATATACAGCGAACTGAACTATGGCAGACCTCATACATCAATTTCTTCCATGCTGCGGGAGCAGACGATCGTCATTAATGGGCTTTCTAAATCCCACTCGATGACAGGCTGGAGAATCGGCCTGCTGTTTGCGCCGGAATCAATAGCAAAGCATATCCTGAAGGTGCATCAATATAATGTTACCTGCGCTTCTTCCATCTCCCAGATGGCGGCGCTGGAGGCTCTGACAGAGGGTATCGATGATGCTATTCCTATGAGGGAAGAGTACCTGTCCAGAAGGGATTATGTGTACGGCCGCCTGGAAAACATGGGGCTTGACGTTGTCAAGCCGGACGGTGCCTTCTACTTTTTCGTTAAAATTCCGGAAAAAAATATCACTTCTTTTGATTTTTGCCTGAAGCTTGTAAACGAGGTGAAAGTCGCTTTCGTTCCAGGAAGTTCTTTTTCGGAATTCGGAGAAGGTTATTTCCGCCTTTCCTTTGCCTATTCGCAGGATACGCTGAAAGAAGGGCTGGACAGGCTTGAAGCCTATCTTGGCAGGCTGGACAGGTAAAAATGCAGGAAACCCGCAGTCCAATGACTGCGGGTTTTCTGTTTGAACCTGCCAAACCGTAATTCTTTATTTTTCCCAATGCTTGTATAGGGCCTGTGTCCCGCTGTCTTCTTCTCCTTTTTCAGCAAGCTCCCTGTAGAGCGATTCTGAGAGAGCAAGCCCGGGAGTATCCATGCCCATTTGCCTTGCTTCTTCAAGGGCGATATTCATATCTTTCAGAAAATGCTTTATGTAAAATCCCGGCTCGAAGTTTCCTGCAATCATTCTTGGAGCCAGATTGGACAACGACCAGCTGCCGGCTGCCCCTGCAGAAATGCTTTTCAGCACTGTCGCTGGATCCAGGCCTGCCTTTTCTGCATAGACAATCGCTTCACTGACGCCGATCATATTGGATGCGATGGCAATTTGATTGCACATCTTCGTATGCTGGCCCGCTCCAGCCGGTCCCTGGTGTACAATATTGCTTCCAAGCACCTCCAGCAAAGGAAGCAGAGTGTCAAAGTCTTCCTTTTCTCCGCCTGCCATAATGGACAGCCTGCCTTCCCTCGCGCCGATATCGCCGCCCGAAACAGGTGCATCAATGGCTCTTAGCCCCTTCTGACGGGCAGCTTCAAAGATTTCTTTGGCTAGAGTGGGAGTAGAAGTTGTCATATCAATCAAATATGAATGTTTTTTCCCATTTGCAATCAAGCCTTCTTCCCCAAGATAAATCTCTTCTACGTCCTTCGGATAGCCGACGATCGTAATGATGATATCCGATGTCTCGGCTATCTTCCGGGGGGAATCTGCCCATTGGGCCCCCAGTTCCAAAAGCTCTTCGGCCTTGGACTTTGTTCTTGAATATACAGCCAGTGAATAGCCTGCCGTAATCAGGTTCTTAGCCATGCTCTTCCCCATGACCCCTGTACCAATGAAGCCGATGGTCGTATTTTCAGGTGACACCATTTCCATTCCCCTCTCTGCTTATGTCTGCATTTAGATTGTAGCATATCAGCAAAAGATCAGCTTTCTTCAAGTCCCGCTGCTGCCAGCTCTCTGATGAATGACAAAAGACCAGGCAGCTGCTGCCTGGTCTATCCCCAATTTTATGCACGTACAGCTCTTTACCCGCTTAGCAGGAAAGCAAACCTTAAAACTGGGTTGAAAAGTTGGTCAGATAAGCTTCCGCAATGACTTTTTGATCATTATACACTTCAACCGATACAGCCTGATTGCTTGAGATCATCTGTTCAATGTCCGAGGAGAGCAAATCTTGCTGAAGAGGGATAGGATCCATATAAACCATTTTTTCTCCGCCATTTTCTTCAGCTTCCATATACTGTCCATCATATACAGAGTCTGCGCCGTAAATGATTTCTTTTGTACCGAGCGCTTTTGCAAGCCTTTTGTTATGTATTAATACCTTTACCTTGAACAGCTCTTCCCCGCTTAAGATCTGGCTGTTAAGCTTAAAGCGGAACTGAAGCTCATTCTGGTTCGTCAAATAAGCTTCTGCATGCCTGTTTACAATCGCCTTTTCGTCTGCAGGCATGCAGCCTGGCAAGATGGCAGCAGACAATAGGAAGAGGAGCGGCACCAATAATTTCATAAACACACCTCCTTGCCATTACCATTTCCTATAGTCTGCTATCTTAAACGCTAATTTCCAAAAAGGGAAAATTCTACTGTTGCGCTCTAAAGAAAAAGACGGGATTTCTCCCGGCTTGTTCTTTAGATGGATTTAACCATGCCCCCATCCACAAGAAAGGAACTTCCTGTCATATAGGTATTTGCATCCGAGGCCAGAAAAACAGCCACCTTTGCAAACTCTTCGGGTGTTCCGTAGCGATTGAGCGGGATGGATTTTTTTGATTTCTCCTTCATCTCCTCAGGGGAGACACCCGCTTTTTCCCCATTCACCTGATCCAGATGCTTTACCCTGTCCGTATCAATCCTCCCCGGAGCCAGTGTATTCACAAGAATGCCGTATGGAGCAAATTCCTGGGCCAGAGTCTTAGAAAGCCCGACTATCCCTGTTCTGAATGTATTGGACAGCACCAGTCCCGGAATCGGTTCTTTAATGGAGGAAGAAGCGATATTAATGATTTTTCCGCCGTTTTTCTTCAGATAAGGCAGTGCTTCCCTTATATTTCGCACATATGAGAGCAGGTTAAGCTCGAATGACTGGAACCATTGTTCATCTGAAAGTGTTTCAAAAGAGCCTGATGGAGGGCCTCCAGCATTATTGACCAGAATATCGATTCCTCCAAAACGTTCAGCCGCAGCTTTTACCATATTTTTTATATCGTTTTCTGAAGTGACGTCTGCGCGTATGAAGTCCACCTCACCGCCAAGATTCTCAAGCTCTGATTTAACTTTCTTCAGCTTTGCCTCGTCCCTGCTTGCCAGCATAACATTCGCGCCTTCTTTTAGAAGCGCCTCTGCAATCGCCTTTCCAAGTCCCTGGCTGGAAGCAGCGACAAGCGCCGTTTTCCCTTTTAGATTCAATTCCATTAGTCAGCCTCCTGTACATTTATTCATAGCAACATTATACAGAATATACAGGCAAATTACACAGATGGTGCATCAGGCTCAATGGAGGACCCTGCTTAAAAACGGGCTTTGTGAAATATACAGTTCATTCCTCTGTTTTTCTTTCAATTGGGAATATCTATCTTTAGTAAAAAAGCTGATGATCATGCTAATCATTTTTATCAGCATCCTTCCGTTTCTTATGCTTTTATTATAAAAATTTGGAAACGGATCAGTAACAATCAAGAGGATGGATTTAGCTCCTCCTCTGGTCTGAATGCTTTCTTCTTCTTATGGCGGAGCTTTATGGACAGGACAAAAGCGCAAGCACCTTGATCACCTTAAGGAACGCAGACAAAGAACACCAAGACTTGTGGCAAGGTCTGCATGACCAGCTTCCTGGGCGCCTAAAGAACCAACCTCCCGGAAAGGCGGTCTTTGCCTTTTTGGGAGGTTTGGATTGAGACCTCAAGGGGGGGCAGGCGCAGCTGCTGGACGTGGATCAAGAATTGATTATTATCCACAAGACTTGCAAATTATAAATTCCTTAACAAAAAAAATACCGACTGGCAATGCCAGTCGGTCAGTAAGGGGGGAAAATGAGAATGATCAGCTTACATCTTGCTTAAGTGCTTACTCTGCATATTCCCCGTGTTTATCAGATTAAAACCTTTTTTTAAAAAAAGATTTTATTTTTGTGTTGCCTGTTTAACTGCTGCCACTACTTCCTCAGCTGTCCCCATCTGAAGCGCCTTTTCGGCAAGCTTTTTCATTTCTTCCCTTGACAGGCGAAGAATTTGCGAGCGTGCTTTCAGAATGGAAGTGGCACTCATAGAGAACTCGTCCAAACCGAGGCCGAGCAGAAGAGGAATGGCGGTCTCGTCCCCTGCCATCTCACCGCACATGCCGGCCCATTTGCCTTCTTTATGAGCTGCATCGATCACCATTTTTACAAGGCGCAGAATGGCCGGATTATATGGCTGGTATAAATAAGATACCCTTTCATTCATCCTGTCCGCTGCCATTGTATACTGGATAAGATCGTTCGTGCCAATGCTGAAGAAGTCCACCTCTTTGGCAAACTGATCGGCAAGGACAGCAGTCGATGGAATTTCGACCATGATGCCAAGCTCAATCTTATCAGCTGTTTTCACGCCTTCGGATGCAAGCTTTTGCTTTTCCTCTTCAAGGATTGCTTTCCCCTGGCGGAATTCATCCAGAGTAGCGATCATTGGGAACATGATCTTCAGATTTCCGTAAGAGCTCGCTCTCAGCAATGCTCTTAGCTGCGTACGGAAGATATCCTGTTCTTCGAGGCACAGGCGGATCGCACGGAAGCCAAGGAAAGGATTCATTTCCTTCGGGAGGTTCAGGTAAGGAAGCTCTTTATCCCCGCCGATATCCAGTGTACGGACTACAACGGGCTTTCCTTCCATCCCTTCAAGGACAGCTTTATAGGCTTCAAACTGCTCTTCCTCTGTCGGAAGCTGGTCCCTGCCCATATAAAGGAATTCTGTACGGTAGAGGCCTACAGCCTCACCGCCGTTATTGATGACTCCTTTAAGGTCCTTAGGCGTTCCGATATTGGCAGCCAGTTCCACATGGTGGCCGTCTGCTGATACCGTCTTTTCGTTGACAAGCTTTGCCCATTCAGCTTTCTGTGCTTCAAAGGCAGCATTTTGCTCTTTGTAGCTTTCAATTGCCTCAGGGGTAGGATTCACATGAACCTGGCCAGTAAGACCGTCAACAATCACCATATCGCCATTCTGGATTTCCTCTGTAGCTGTCTTAGTACCGACAACCGCAGGTATTTCCATTGAACGGGCCATGATGGCTGAATGGGAGGTCCTTCCGCCGATATCGGTTGTAAACCCTTTAACAAACTGCCTGTTCAATTGCGCAGTGTCAGACGGCGTCAAGTCTTCCGCAATGATGATCACTTCTTCAGCAATCATGCTTGGATTGACGACCTGGACTCCAAGCAAATGGGAAAGCACACGCTTGGTGACATCGCGGATGTCTGCTGCGCGTTCCTTCATATACTCATTGTCCATTTGTTCGAACATGCTGACGAACATATCAGCTGTTTCCTTCAATGCTTGTTCAGCATTCACTTTTTCTGTCTTGATCTTGTCTTCGATGGGTGATATTAATTCCGGATCGCTGAGTACCAGGAGATGTGCGTCAAAGATAGCCGCTTTGTCTGCGCCAAGGTCTTTTTCCGCTTTTTCCCTGATTGCCTCAAGCTCTGATTTGGAAGTGGCCAAAGCCTGCTGAAAGCGGCCGACTTCACTGTCTGCATCCTCAACCGTCTTTTTGCTGAAAGACAGGTCAGGTTCTACCAAACGGTATGCTTTTGCAATCGCAATGCCGCTTGAAGCTGCAATTCCCTGTAGAAAGCTCATTATTCAGCAAGTCCTTCTTTTGTTAGAGTCTCTTCAAGTGCTTTTACAGCCTCAGCTTCGTCGTTTCCTTCAGCAATGATCTTAATATCAGCGCCCTGGCCGACACCAAGAGACATAACACCCATGATTGACTTTAAGTTAACCTTTTTTTCTTTATATTCTAAATGCACATCAGAATCGAATTTGCTTGCAGTTTGAACCAATAGTGTAGCTGGACGAGCATGGATTCCAGTTTCAGCCGTTACTTTAAATTGTTTTTCAACCATTGAGATCAGTCTCCTTTAAAATTAATTAATCATAGCAAGATGTATATGAGTTTGTTGCCTACTAACTTAATCTTAACTCATTAATGCCAAAACGACTAAGCAGTTGCCGGAAACGCCCATAAAAGCCGCATTCCGTTCTAAATGGAACAGGCCAAAAGCGCCAGTACATATTGCATTTATTTATCCACGCAATAGTATTTTTTCCATCTATGGTTTATTCATGTATGAAATTAAGTATAGTTTAGTCGCCTTTTTTTCAAGTCATCAGACAACCAACATCTCAAAAAAAAGAATAGCATTTCCTCCCGTCTTAGACAACGTTAATGCCTTATTTTTTAAGGATTTGCAGGTATTTTTTTTATAAAACGCTTTCATTTGCCATAGTTTTCTTTTCTTTACCCAAAAAGAGGATATTATAACTTACTCTCAGCTTATTAATGGCTGCCTCATATTCATATGGAGTGTTCTCTGTACCTTGTGACTGCAGCTTCGCCATTTCTTTCACGCACCTTGCAAGCAGTTCGGCCGCCTGCTTCAAATCCTTTTCCCCGAATTCAGTCCGGTCTTCGACCAGCTCCTCTAATATTGAATCTGCAAGGGCCATGATCCTGTAAAGACGTTCTTGTCTTGATAATCCCATTTAAGCCGCCTCCTCCATGCTTTTTAGATTTATATGCAGGAGGCTTCTTTAGATGTTAGGATTTGCGTCCTTTCAGCTGCTTTTTTTGTAAAATGCCCAGGAATCTGCCTGACGATAGTTCACCCTCTTTAACAAGATGCAGATGAACCCGCTTCAGATCTTTTTTCAATAAGGCAATCTCTTTTAGAAAAGCAGCAGCTTCAGCGGCGTCAGCCAGCTTTTCTCCGTATCTTACTTTTTCATATACGCTGCTGGTAAAGGGATCAACATGCAGGCCGATCCTTTTCATCCACTCCGGAAAGCTTTCGGACTGCCTTCTGCCGAGCTGCAGTTTATCACTGTATGCTTCGAGCTGGTAGATTTCCCTCCTGACAGGGTCTAAAGGCGCCTCTGTCCGTTTTCTTCCGCGGTCCAGCCCTCCATCGCTGCCAGGCTCCCGCTCGACAGTGATATATGATTTCTCCTTATCCTGCATCACACCATCGGAGGTTTTCTTCCTTTTCTTATATAAATAATACATGATAAAAATAAGAAAGGCAGCAGCAGCTGCTGCGAGCACCATTTCAAATCCCTGGCCCTGTTCTTCCATCAAAGGCTGTTCCCTGCTCTCATCCAGCTGCTCCTCCTGGCGTTCAGGTTCTTCATTTAAATTTACGCTCCAGTCGCGTTTTTCGGCCCATTGGAAAAATGGAGATGCTGCTGCGCCAAAAAGGTAAGCAATGCCCCTCATCAGTGAAAAGAACAGCCCGCTGACAGCGGGAATAGCAAACACAGCCGCCACTCCCATCGCAAAAATCCCCAGCATGGCAAGGACAAAATCACGAATGAGAAGACCTTTGTTTTTTTTGGAAGTTCCGGAGGCGGCCAATCTTGAGAAGAATCCTGCTGTGATAATAAAGGCTTCCTGGAGGACGACCATCCAAACCACCTTGCTTATCCATGCGGGATCCAGAAAAACAGCCGCCAGGATGACGGCAAAGCCGCCCGCGAAAACAAGAAGGAAAAGATTACTGTCAGAACTTCCCCCAGGGTCTTTATAAGCAGATTCAGTCCGCCAGAACACAAGCACACCGAAACATAGCAGGGCGAACCACGAAAAGCCAAGAAGGGTTCCGCTAATGAAGATAAAGGGCAGTACAGCGGCAAAAAACAGCAGGCTCCCTCTGCTTCCTCCAGCATTCAGCAGGTAGAAAAACAGCAAGGCTGATGCTGCCAGGATTGAAAACGAATATAATACCGGCAGCCAGTCGCCTGAGGGCATAAAGACAGGGCAGAGCAGCATGCTTGCAAGAGCAGCCTCCGAAATGAGCGTCATATAGGGATGCCATTTGATTCCCGGCACCTAAACCACCTCTTTATGAATAGGTTTTGACAACGGCTTTATCCAGGCTTTTTGCTCCAGCAGCTGCATTTCCAGCACTGTAAATCCATTCTGTTCCAATTCTTTAAAGTACTTTTCTCCAGCCTGCGGCTTGGAGCCTCCATGGATAATATAAGGCTGCAGGGCAAAATGCCTTGTATAATGGGCAGCCATCTTGTCATATGGATACAGAACAGAATGATAGCCTGCAACCGCAAAGCTTTCCAGCACTTTCTGCAGATGCGCCTTTCCGGTCCCGGCAGGTATATATTGAAAGGGGATGGGTCCTGCTGTCCTGATATTTATGCAGACTGCAAAGGGAATGCCATATTTTGCAGCTGTATATGCCAGCTCGGCCGAACAGCTCAGAAGCTCCTCAAGCCTCGGAGTAATGGAGTACCCTTCGGATAAATTCAAAGAAAGCAGCAGGCCTTTTTCAGAGACCGTTTCATATACCTTCGTCTGAATGCTCTGGCTCCTTGCCGTTGCTTTCCAGTGTATTTGATTGAAGCTGTCAGTCGGCACATAATTCCTCGTGCCGGCAGGAGACATCACATCCTGAAAAAGTGTATGCCTGGCAGCTTCATATCCCGGTTTTGCTGAAACAAACTCTTCCTTGTTTTCAACGGGCAGCCTTTTCGGGTAGATGAGCGCTTCCTGGGAGATCATTGCCCTGTATTCAAGCACTGTCTCGCCAAAACCGAAGAAATGGGGAATCCGCAGCTCCATGCTGCGGATTTTCGCCAGCCCCCTCCTGCCGGCTGAAAATGGAACCCGGACGGAATATTCCCCTTTTCTTGGCAGAGTGAATGGAATGGATAGCTCGTATTTTGAAAATCTCGGCTGCTGCGCACCTTTCAAGGGGATTACAATATCATCGAAATATATATAGAGCCGTGCATTCAATATTGGAAGTCCGTTATTTACAAAATCCAGCTCCCATTCATGATGCTCATCAATAAACATCCTTTTCCTGACAGCTTTATTTTCAAATTCAACCCCTTCCCCCATTTTTTTCAAATAATAATTGTTGGCAAGGAGCACACAAAAATACAAAGTGGACATTAGGAACAAAATCGCCGAAGCCAAATAAAGGCTAAGCAAAACCAGCAGCAGGGCAAGTGCAGACATGATCTGCATGGACCGGTTTTCGACCGTATACTTTTTCCAATCCATTCTAGCGGGCACCTGCTTCAACAGGAACTTCAACTGAATCGATGATCTTTTTGATCACTTCTTCCTCTGTGCCTGTAAGGGATGCTTCGGCGGTTAGATAGATTCTATGTGCCAGCACATATGGTGCCATCTCCTTTATATCCTCCGGGACGGCATAACTTCTGCCTTTTATCAGTGCAGCGCCGATTGCAGCCCTCTGCAGGGCAAGTGAACCCCTTGGACTGACCCCAAGTTCAATGGCAGGGGTTTCCCTCGTCTTCCTGACAATTTCGAGCAGATAGCCTTCAAGCTCTTCTGATATATGTATCTGTGCTGCTGCCTCCCTCAATCCTTCAAGTTCCTGCATGCTTATAGCCTGAGTGACTGGTCCTGACGGCCTCCTTTTCCCCTTTAATATCATTCTTTCTTCTTGAAGGCTGGGATAGCCCAGTTTAACTCTCATGAAAAAGCGGTCAAGCTGCGCAGCCGGCAGAGGAAAGGTCCCTTGCTGCGACTCAGCCGGATTCTGCGTGGCAATGACCATAAAGGGTTCTTCCGCCCTGAATGTATGTCCGTCGATTGTTACCTGGCGTTCTTCCATAGCCTCAAGCAGGCTTGACTGTGTACGCGGGGTAGCTCTGTTTATTTCATCAGCAAGAACAATATTGGCAAGTATGGGCCCTGGACGGAACTCAAATTCATGGCTTTTCGGATTAAAAAATTGGATCCCGGTTATATCACTCGGAAGTACGTCAGGTGTAAATTGAATCCTCGAGAACCTTCCCCCGAATGTTCCTGAGAATGTTTTTGCCATTAGTGTCTTGCCTGTCCCAGGCACGCTTTCAAGAAGCACATGGCCATTGAAGATGAGGGAAATCACCAGCAATTCTGCTTCTTTATCCCGGCCGACTATTACCTTTCCTATTTCGCTTTTCAGTTTTTCTATTTTATCAAGCATTTGCACACCTCTAAAATTCTAATATTTTGTCTATTTAAATATAACATGTAATTATGCAAGCATAGCAAGTGTTTGGAAGAAATAGCCTTAGCGGAGAAAATGGTTGCAAAATAGACGTTCTGGTGATTCAATAAACTTACAGGATTTAACAGATAAAATAACTAAGGTGATCATATGAGATATAAACGGGATGAGCCATTCCGATTTCAATTCCCGAAGCCGCTCCTTGGGTCCTTCAGGATTATTAAAATTGACGATAAACCGGTCGAGGCGAGGCCAGGTACAGCGGAGATTATGGATTTAAGCCCGAATGGCATGCGTTTCAAGGCTGCCATGGACCTTCCGGTAAGAGAAAAAAAGCTGCTGATGGAAATTTCTTTTATCATCAACGATTCCCTCATCACCATGACCGGCGAGCCGGTATGGCAAAAGCACGAATGGAACAGCAGCATCTATGGCTTCGTATCTGCAGAAGGCAGCGAAAAAAGCCTTGAGATCATCCAGCAGCTTAAAGAGTATACCCGAAAGGCTGCCGGCTCTTACAAATCCAGATAAAAAACTCCAGCCGCATTCTGCTGGAGTTTTTTTACTGGAACTTTACGTTCATGCAACGGAAACATTATGAATCCCCTATATGATGGAATAAATCACATGAGGAGGCTTCATATGTTTTCCCATCTCTTAAGCTGCCTGATTTTCGTTGGGACTATTTTCATTTTCAGCATCCTGCTGCTGAGGAAAAACTAGAAGGAATCCTGCTATTCCTCGTACATCATTTTCCTGGTCATTCCCCCATCGACCACGATGTTTTCACCGGTTACAAAATCGTTTTCCGGATCGCAAAGGTAGAGGCAGCAGCGGGCTATATCAGACGGTTTTCCTACTCTTCCCGAGAGATGCTGGCTATGGTCCTTTTCCCTCAATTCATCATAATGCCTTGTTTCTATCCAGCCCGGGCTAATGGAATTAACCCTTATTCCCTTGTCTGCCAAGGTTCTTGCCAGAGCGTGGGTAATGCTCGTGATTCCTCCTTTGGATGCCGAATAAGCCTCTGTGTCAGGCTCAGACATGGATGCCCGGGTGGAAGCCATATTCACGATTGAGCCTCCATTTTTCATCAGCTTCACAGCTTCCCTGCTGCAGAGGAAAACACTCCGCAAATTAGTCTGGAGAATCTCATCCCATTCATCCAATGTCATCTCCGTAAATGAAATGAACTTTGAAATCCCGGCATTATTGATGAGAATGTCTATATTTCCATACTGAGCGGCTGTCTTTTCCATTGCAGTTATAACGCTTCTTTCATCTCTCACATCCATATACACAAAAAAGGCTTGCCTGCCTTCAGATGCCAGCTCCTCCTCAAGCTCTGCTCCTTCCTTTTCAGCTATATCTGCAATAACTACCTTTGCACCCTCTTCAGCAAATGACTTGGCAATGCCCTTGCCAATACCATTAGCACCACCGGTAATGAATACTGTCCTGTCTTTAAACTTCAATGCTGCATCGTCTCCCTTCCTATTTATATTTATCCTTCAGCTGCGGGGCTCAGAAACATACTGATACAATACATCTCCGCCCCGCTGGCCTATGCCGCGGAAATGCTTAAAGTCCGGGCGGCTGACAAGTACACTCCGAAACTCAAGGAAATCTTCTTTTTTTACATAGTACTCCGAAAGTTCACCGTTTTTAAGCTTATCAAGCAAATCGTTCACCAAGTTTTGTTCCAAGCCAATACCTCCTTTTCACATACTACCTGTATACCAAATTACTATAAGAATTTCCACGGAAATACCTGCAGAATGGCAGTTATGCAGTTTGTGTGAACCCCGAAAAAATGGAAATTTCAGTTAAAAATGTTCAAAATTCTTTACGAAATTCAAAAAGTAGTGCAAAATGTTAATAAGCTTTTAGAGAAGAAACAAACATGGGAGAGGAAGAGGTTCTATGAAGAGAGCAGAAGTCGGTAACGTGATTGAATTCAGGGAAGGCCTGAAGGGCATAGTTGAAAAAGTGAACGAGAATTCGGTGATTGTCGACCTTACATACATGGATGACTATCGTGATCTTGAATTGGAACAAAGGACTGTTGTTAACCATAAAAACTACAAAGTCATTAAAGAATCGGTATTTTGACAGCAAAATGTAAGCGCTGCAATAAGAACAAAAGCACAGGCACCTTTATCCACCCTTAAGAAACGCAGACCAAGTACGCCACGTCCTGTGGCAACGTCTGCATGATCCCCTTACTGGGGGCCTCAAAACGAGCCTCCCTGAAAGGCGCCTTTGCCTTTTTGGGAAGTTTGGCTTGTGACTCCGGCGCAGCTGCTGGATGTTGATAAGTGATAATGGTCCACAAGACTTACAATTTATAAACCCCTAAACAATAAAAAGTAAAAAACCTCCGCAGTCAGGCGGAGGTTTTTTACTTTTCTGCAAGGCGGGCTATTTCATCTGATTCATATATCCTTGCAGCCTTGCGGGCTTCCTTATCCTGGATTCCGGCGGCTGCCATCCCTTTTGCCACATCGGCTGCCTGGATGGATCTATATTTTTGAAGCTTTCCTTTCATAAATGGCCCTGCGGCCTTTAAGAAAACCTCTCCGGTTTTTTCCCCCAGCCTGAACTCTGCCCTATCACCGGCAAGAAGGGACGGCCGGAAAATGTGGAGGCTGAAAGCATTCATCATCTTAAGCTGTTCTTCCATCTGTCCTTTTACCTTGCTATAAAAAAACATAGAGTTAGGGTCTGCCCCCATTGACGATATGATCAGGAATCTGGCTGCGCCTGCTTTTTGTGCAAGCAGTGCTGCCTTTATGGGATACTCTAAATCTGTTTGCCGGAAAGCTTCTTTGCTTCCCGCCTTCTTAATGGTGGTGCCAATACAGCAGAATACATCGTCAGCCTCGAAAGCTTCCTCCATCTCTTCAAGACTGCTGAAATCCCCAATAAATACCGTCAGTTTTGGATGCTCTATGCTGAGCGGGCGCCTGCTGATCACTTTTATTTGTGAGTACTGGCCGCTGACCAGGAGCAGCTCCAAAAGATGGCCCCCTGTCAGGCCGGTAGCGCCTAAAATTAATGCTTTTCGCATCTTTTTCCCTCCTGAATGCAGTTTCAGAACAGTTCAATGCACAAAAGTAGTAGCAGAGTGCTTTCTTTTTTTGATAAAATAGTGATTGGTTTGTTAGAACGCCAATATATTGTACGAGCCAACAGCTTACTTACTGATTATACAGCATAAATAGCATTGCACCGTAAACCCGCTTTTATTTTTTCCACCTGGCTGAAAGGAGATCATGAATGAAAATTGGCTCAATTGATATAAAACTGGTCCTTGGGGTCATGATTGCCCATTTGTTACTGTTTTTCACTTTTCAGGACAGGGCCGTATTTTGGTATATTTTCACCGCTTCCATGCTGTTTCTGATCAGCTATTCAATTATGACAGAAGAAGTGGAGGATGAGGCTTCTTTCCGATCTTACCTATTCTATGGGGCAGTTTCCGGAATTCTCCTCTATGGATTATTCTGGACAGGCCATTTCCTGATAGAGATTATGAACCTGCCATTCGCAAGCCAAATCGGCAGATTGTACAGCCGCCTTTCCCCGGAAGTGATCTGGCATTATATCGTCCTGATCCTTGTCATCATCCCGGGCGAAGAAATTTTCTGGCGGGGCTTTGTTCAAAAACGCCTGCAAAGCTGCATAAGACCAGGATGGGCAGTGCCTTTGGCTGCTTTGCTGTACGCCTCCGTCCATTTCTATTCCGGTTATCCGGTCCTTGCGCTGGCCGCCCTTGCAGCCGGGCTGTTCTGGGGATATCTGTATGCATGGAAGAGAAGCCTGCCTCTGGTCATTGTCTCTCATCTCATATTCGATCTATTGATTTTCATTATCTTGCCGCTCAACTGATGAAATCAGCAAAATTTGTAACTTCTTGCCGATAATCATCGTCTACTCTATTATAAAACTGCATGATATACAGGAGGAATGCCAAAATGAACACACTTCAAAAACTATTGCTGGCTACAGGGATCCTTTCACTCGCACTTGCCGGGTGTGGAACCTCAGAAGACACAGGCAGTGGAGACAATGGAACCAATACAGAAGAAACCGCGGGTACAACAGACGGCACCCAGGAAACTGGTGACAATTCAAATGGTGCAGGCACCGAGCAGACGGATGATCAGTCTGAAGGGGAAGAAACCGCGGAAACAGACAGCTCTGAAATGCCGCAGGAAAAATCCCTGTCATACCAGGTGAATGGAGAGATGACGGAAGAAACTGCAGTCCTTGAAAAAAGCGACAACCAGAACTATAGCTTATATGTCCTTCCTTCATACGAACTGACAGCTGAAGAGCCTAATAAGGATGTCCTTTATCTGACCGAAAATGATCAAGTATTCATGAGGATCGAGCTGCTTCCTGAAGATACAGACTGGGAAATGGCTGAAGAAAATGCAAAATCCCAGCTTACAGCGGTAAGCAGTGAGGTGCAGTCTGCAGAAGCTTCTGATGACGAATTCCTCCAGGATGCGATCATTTATAAAGCAGCTTCAGAAGAAGATAAAGCAGCGGTCTACTTGATTAAAAACGATAAACAGCCGCTTAAGCTGAGCATCTACACAAAAAATGATGCTGATCACACAGATGCATTTATTCAAATGGCAAAAACCATTTCAGCAGATAAATAAGGAAAACAGGCCGATGAATCACCTCATCGGCCTGTTTTTTTATGATTCTTTCTCTTCTGCAGGCTTAATCCAGAGCAAGACAATAAATAGAATGCTGACATACCCGAATATCGGATAAAGATAGGATAGCAGTGTACTGTATTCTATCATGCTGATCAAACAGGTGATAAAGTAAATACCCCCGACCGACCAGATTGCCGGGATAGAAACATACTGCCTTATCTGTCTCTCCAGCCCGAAAATATTCCCGATTATCGAGGTAAAGATCTCTCCATATATGATCAGTACAAACAGGCCGTAAAAACCGGAAGCAAGATTTTTCATGATGACAGCCATCGGTATTTCATACACTTCCAGGTCAGGCAGCATCACAAGAGTCAGATGGCTTGATAAAAGGATGATGGTCAATGCCGCCCCTCCGATATATCCTCCCATCCTAATGGTCCGGTCATCCTTTATCTCAGCCGCAACAGGCACCAGGACCGCCTGTGCCAGGGCCAGATTAAGGGCGGTATAGGAAAATGGCGCAGCTACAGCTTTCCAACCATCCTCCGCAAACGGAATGAACAGCAGCTGCTCCTGAAAGCCCGGAAGTCTTATAGAAATGAACATTAAGATAAAACTAAAGGCAATCATCATAGGCACAACAAATAAATTCACAGCAAAAAGGCCTTTAATGCCCAGAATCATCACAATTACAGACAATATGATCGTTGCAAACACCCCTGAGAGCTTGGACAATCCAAGCTGCTCCTGAAATACAGCTCCTGCGCCTGACAGCATGACCGCACATACGCCAAGGAGCATGATTAATGTCAGGATATTGATCACTTTCCCAAAATATCTGCCGAACAGATAATCATTCAGCTCCTGGTAAGATCTTGCATGTATCCGGGCTGAGATCCTCATCAGCTTTGTTCCCAGCATAATAAATATATATCCGCTCATCAGAATTCCGATCAGCCCGATAAACCCGAACCGGGTAAAAAACTCTACTATTTCCTTGCCTGTTGCAAAACCCGCTCCTACTACTGTACCGACATAGACAGCAGCAATCTGCAAGGCTCCAGTCCAGTTTTTCACGAAACCGCCTCCTCCCTTCATGTATATGACCGGCTTTGTCAACAAAGACGAGCTTTTCAAAACAATTCATTTCTTTGGCTAAAATTGCCAAGTCTTATTGCTTGAAAGTCAAATTAGGTCAAAGTATAATAAAATCAAAGTTAGTCAAATATAGTCAAAGTCAACATATAGGAGGCATTGATTGATGAACTGTGAAAAATGTCAACAAAACCAGGCGACAATTCAATTAAGGTTTAATATAAATGGCAATAAAATTGAAACACATCTCTGCAGCAGCTGCTATCAGACCGAAAAGCAAAAAATGAACGCTTCATTCGGATATCAGAATCCCTTTGAAGCTTCCGGCATGGAAGACTTGTTCAAACAAATGGGCGCCGGTGAAGGCGGTGCCGGCAAGGGAATGAAACAGCAGCCAAAAGGCAAAAAGACAGACGGCTTTATTGACCAGTTCGGCAAGAACCTGAGCAATGCTGCCAATGCAGGGTTAATAGATCCTGTGATTGGCAGGGATGAAGAGATTGACCGTGTCATTGAAATCCTGAATCGGAGAAATAAAAATAATCCAGTACTGATCGGGGAGCCAGGTGTCGGGAAAACTGCCATTGCAGAAGGACTGGCACTGAAGATATCTGAAAAGAAAGCACCCCGCAAACTGCTGAATAAAGAAGTTTATCTTCTTGATGTCGCTTCGCTTGTTGCCAATACCGGCATTCGCGGACAGTTTGAAGAACGGATGAAACAGCTTATCACAGAGCTGCAGGAGAGGAAAAATATTATCCTGTTCATTGATGAAATTCACCTTCTTGTCGGAGCAGGATCCGCTGAAGGCTCCATGGACGCTGGCAACATTCTGAAGCCTGCCCTTGCACGCGGCGAACTTCAGGTGATCGGTGCGACTACTTTGAAGGAGTATCGCCAGATTGAAAAAGACCCGGCGCTTGAAAGGCGCTTCCAGCCTGTTCACATTCAGGAGCCAACACAGGAACAGGCTTTAGAAATTCTGAAAGGCCTTCAGTCCAAATATGAGGACTTCCATGAAGTCATCTATTCTGAAGAGGCGCTGTCAGCATGCGTCACTCTGTCAAGCAGATATATCCAGGACAGATTCCTTCCGGATAAAGCCATAGATCTATTGGATGAAGCGGGATCAAAAATCAATCTTACAGCAGAATATACACCTGGGGAAGAAATTGAGCAGAGGCTGGCTGAAATATCAGCAGCCAAAGATGAAGTCTTGAAGAAAGAGGACTATGAAGAAGCGGCCAAGCTTCGCGAACAGGAAATTAAGCTGGAAAAAGCATTAAATAATGATTCCGCCAAAAGGCCGGTTGTGGAAGTGGAGCATATCCAGGAAATCATAGAAAGAAAAACCGGCATCCCAGTCGGCAAAATACAGCATGATGAACAATCCAAGATGAAGAACCTGGAAAAATCCCTTTCCGAAAAAGTGATCGGCCAGGATGAAGCCGTTAAAAAGGTCGCCAAGGCAGTACGCAGAAGCAGGGCTGGATTAAAATCCAAAAACCGCCCAATAGGCTCTTTCTTATTTGTCGGTCCAACCGGTGTTGGTAAAACCGAACTGACAAAAACGCTTGCTGAAGAGCTCTTTGGCTCTAAAGACAGCATGATCAGGCTTGATATGAGTGAATATATGGAAAAACACAGCATATCAAAAATCATCGGTTCCCCTCCGGGATACGTCGGACATGATGAAGCAGGCCAGCTGACTGAGAAGGTGCGGAGAAATCCATACAGCATCATCCTGCTGGATGAGATAGAAAAAGCCCACCCTGACGTACAGCATATGTTCCTGCAGATTCTTGAAGACGGCCGCCTGACAGACAGCCAGGGCAGGACCGTCAGCTTTAAGGATTCTGTAATTATCATGACAAGCAACGCCGGTGCAGGCCACAGGGAAATCAAGGTAGGTTTCGGCAGCAGCGCAGTGAAGGAATCAGGCATCCTTGATTCTCTGGGCAGTTTCTTTAAGCCAGAGTTCCTGAACAGATTTGACAGCATCATTGAGTTTAAACAGCTGGAAAAAGACAGCCTGCTGAAAATCGTGCAGCTGATGCTTGAGGAGCTGAATACGGCACTCAAAGAACAAGAGATGCTACTGACTTTCACTGAAGAAGCGGTTGAAAAACTGGCCGAGCTTGGCTATCATCCGGCTTTTGGAGCCCGTCCGCTTAGAAGGGCAATCCAGGAGCAGCTGGAAGACAAAATTGCGGACATTATTCTGGAAGATCCATCATGCAGGCAGCTGCATGCAGACCTTCTGGATGGAACCATTGTGGTTACTGGAAAATAAAGATGCAGTACAATTTAGAAAGACATACAGAAGCTTAATTCAGGCTTACTGTATGTCTTTTTTTCTGTTAGATTCGAAAGATATTCATCAAATTTTTACAAATTGTGATAAAATTGGTGAATAAATCATCTGAAAGGCAACAAAAGCTATGAACAAAACAAGCCTGATAGAAAGCCGGAATCTGCTTCTGATACAGCTGCTCTGGCTGTTTTACATAATCGATACAGCTTTTTACACATTCGTCGATCAGCGTCATGATCTGCTGTGGCCGCCTGTAGGTCTTGGCTTTTGCCTGCTGCTCAGCGGCCTCAATTATTTTAAGCCAAAGCCTCACTTTATGATGATTGTAATCCTGGCCAGTATATACAGTTATCTGTTTTACCTGAACCTGCAGCTTCCTTATTTGGTCAATTATATTTTTCTGGTGTTCGGAATCATTTTATCTGCCTTTTACCAAAGCTATCTTGCCCTTGTCATCTCCAGCTCGCTGGCTGCCGCAGCCCTTATAACCCTGAATGCGGCCAATGGACATATAATTGCAGAAATGTCCGGTCCTGAGGATCTGCCTTATATCCTCCTGTTTGCTATGCTAACAAGCATTCTGCTTTTTTTCATGATCAAACATGCGAACAGGCTGTGGGAAAAAGCGGAGAGAAATGAAATGGCTGCGAGGAAGGACCTGGAATCTACCAGGTCCTATATTGACGCTTTTTTTGACAATACCAGCGATTCCATTGTAATAGCAGATGCAGAAAAAAGGATTCTAAGAATGAATGACAGTTTCTCCCTGCTGTTTCAATCGGCAGCCCCGGAGCTTGGGGACAGTCTTGAAGCCATCATAGCGGATAAAAATGGTGAGATTTCCGCTATGCTGGATTCAGCGCTTCTTGGCCGCAGTATTTCCGGAGCTGAACTTTCTTTTCCGGGTGTCAGTGATGAGCCAATCGTGCTGGAGGCGACCGTATCCCCTGTCTATAGTTCTCAACTTAATATTTTTGCAGTATCAATGGTCATAAGGGATGTAACTGAAAAGAAAAAGCTGGAAGAGTACCTGCGGAATTCTGAAAAATTGAAGGTCACCGGTGAGATGGCAGCGAGCGTCGCCCACGAAATAAAAAATCCAATAACGGTCATATCAGGCTTTATCCAAATGATCGGTGAAAAAGATAATGATTATGGGCAATATATTTCAATCATTCATTCTGAACTGGAGCGGATGAACGGGATCATCAATGAATTTCTGTATCTATCCAAACCGCACACACCAATTATGAAACCTCAGCCGCTCGAACCGCTGCTAAGTGAAGCAGCGCTCCTGTTTGAGTCTGAGGCACATTATAGAAATGTACATGTTCTGAAAGATATTCCGCCTGGCTGCGGAACTGTCCTTTGCGATCCCGGCAAGCTTAAGCAGGCATGCATCAATCTGGTTCAAAACAGCATTGACTCTATGCAGGAAGGCGGTGTTGTTAAAATCTCGTGCAGACAGACCAGCAGCGGTGAAGCAAGAATTCTAATCGCAGACAGCGGTTGCGGTATGCCCGAGGAACTTCTGCAACATATCAAAAAACCTTTCTTTACCACTAAGGAATCAGGCACTGGCCTAGGGCTGATGATTACAGAGCAGATTATCCAGCAGCATAAAGGCAGGCTCGCGATCACCAGCAGGGTGGGGGCTGGTACAACAGCCGAAATCCATCTCCCCCTTTTAACAGAAGGACAGGACGGCAATCAGTCAGAAGAGCTTTGCTGAACAAAAACGCAAACGCCTTGATCACCCTTAAGAAACGCCGACTAAGAACTCCACTTCCTGTAGCAGCGTCTTCATACTTCATGGGGGTCTTTCAATTCATACATTCCTAAACACCAAAAAAGAGCCGGGGGATCCCCGGCTCTTCTTACTTTACAGGCTTTGGTCATCTACAGAATTCAGCCAGCTTTCAATTTCACCGATTACGGATTCTACACAGCCTTCCTCAAATGGTGAAAGAAGATTGGCTTCCTTGACAAGCTCTGTGAAAGGAAGGCTTCCGCCCAATCCGCACAGTTTGACATAATCGCTCCATGCCTCTTCCTGGTTTTCCCTTGAACGCTTCCAGAACTGGAAAGCGCAAATCTGTGCAAGCGTATAGTCAATATAATAGAAAGGCGAATTAAAGATATGCCCCTGGCGCTGCCAGAAACCGCCGTTCTCCAGATACTCATTTCCTTCATAGTCTTTATGCGGCTGGTATTTCCTTTCAATTTCCCTCCAGGCCTGCTTACGCTCCTGTGGAGTAGCGGTGTGATTTTCGTATACCCAATGCTGGAATTCATCGACGCTTACTCCGTAAGGAAGGAAAAGTAATGCTGAGCTTAAGTGGGAAAACTTGTACTTGTCTGTATCTTCCTTAAAGAAATTCTCCATCCATGGCCATGTGAAGAACTCCATGCTCATGGAATGGATTTCTGCCGCTTCATAAGTCGGCCAGTTGTATTCAGGAATTTCAAAATCGCTGCTTGAATATACCTGGAAAGCATGGCCGGCTTCATGTGTGAGCACATCGATATCACCTGAAGTTCCATTGAAATTGGAGAAGATGAACGGTGCTTTATGGTTCTCAATATAGGTACAGTAGCCGCCTCCTGCTTTCCCCTTTTTCGCCACAAGATCCATCAGCTGATTATCATTCATAAAAGAAAAGAATCTGCCTGTTTCTTCTGAGAGTTCGTCATACATTTTCTGGCCGTTCTTAATGATCCACTCAGGGCTTCCCTTCGGTACTGCATTGCCGGTCTTATATAGGAATGGCTCATCATAGTATTTCAATTCATCAAGGCCGATTCTATCCTGCTGGCGCTGCTTTAGCTTTGTCGCGATCGGGACGATATGCTCTTTGACCTGGCCGCGGAATTTGGCGACCATTTCTGCATTATAATCCGTCCGGTACATTCTATAGTACGCCAGCTCTACAAAGTTATTGTAGCCAAGCTTCTGCGCAATTTCGGTCCTGACTTTTACAAGTTCGTCATAGATCCGGTCTAGCTCCTCTTCATTGTCAGCAAGGAATCCGAAACGTGCCTCCTGTGCCCTTTTCCTCATTTCCCTGTCGGTTGATTCAGTAAAAGGCTCCATTTGGGCCAGCGTGCGCTCTTCACCTTCAAAATCAATCTTGGCGGAGGCCATCAGCTTCGTATATTCAGATGATAGCTTATTCTCCGTCTGCATGAGTGGAAGGATTTCAGGCTTGAACACCTTCAGCTGGGCATCAGCCAGTGCAAAAAGCTGCTTTCCCCATTTTTCTTCAAGCTCTGAACGAAACTTTGATTCTACCAGCTCTTTATAATAATCCGTTACAAACCCTTCCAGCTGCGGCTGTACTTCATCCATATAATCCTGTTCATTTTTATAAAATTCGTCATTTGTATCAATCGAATGGCGGATATAGCATAAGTTGAACATTGTCCCAATATCATTGCGAATCTGATTGATTTCTTTCATCGCTTCATTCTGTTCATCGGCACTTGCTGCCCCCCTGAACCTCTCCAGGGCAGCTTCAAATTTTTTGCCCGCTTCGTCCATGTCTGGACGGACATATGTATAATCACTGAATTTCATTCTTTTCCCCCCGAATATCTTTATTTTCAAAAACCATACTAAAGATTCGACATCCAGCAGATAAATCCTCCTGAAAAAACAAAAAACACAGCAGGATCACTGTGCTTTGCTTTAAAATCTGCCGACAGATAAGCCGAGTTTCTTTAAAAGATCGATCGCTGTCTGCTTTTCTTCATTAGAGAGCTCTGACACCAATTCATGGATGAACTGCTCATGAGACGGAAAGATTTCTTCGATGAACGTTTTTCCTTTTTCTGTAATCTGGGCAAATGTCACGCGCCGGTCTGTCGGGCAGGCCACACGGCGAAGATACCCTTTTTCTTCAAGCTTGTCCACTACATAGGTAATACTGCCGCTTGCAAGCAGGATTTTTCCGCCGATTTGCTGCAGCGGCTGGTCCCCTTTGTGATAGAGCAGCTCAAGCACCGCAAATTCAGTCGGATTCAATCCGTATGTCTGAATCAGCTTATTGACATTCTCATTAACAGCCCTGCAGGCCCTTGATAAAACGATAAAAAGCTTTAATGATTGATTTACCTGTTCGTTCCCCATTTTTAAACAGATCCTTTAACACATTATTTTATCTCAAATTCAGCATTATTATAAGGAAGCTTGCCTCTTGTGTCAATTTTTGGGCCGCAATGATGGAGAATTAGCTGTAACCTTCCAATTTTCATTCACTTCTGCCTTCACAGGCTGTTCCCTCATGATATATTCAGCCAGCAGTTCTGTCATATCCTTATGGATCTCCCGGATGACAGGTGTATTCTTAAACATCCAGTAGCCGCCTCCTCCTCCTGCCCGGTAATGGTTCATGACCACCTCAAACACTTCATCCATTTTCATTGCCTCTCCTCTGTGCTCCAAGACAGTGACACGGCTTCCTTCAGGCAGGGATAGGTCCAGCTCATACTCGATCCCTTCCCACATATCATAATTATAATGCTGGGGTTTCGGCTTTGAAAAGAAAGGATTCACTCCAATTTCCCCATTTTCACCAACGCAGAAGTAGGAGGCAGATCTTTCCAGTGCATCTTTGATGTCCTGGCCTGTTACCTGCAGTACAGAGAGTGTGTTCGGATAAATATAATTGGTCATGATATCCCTCATGGTAACCGTGCTGCTGAATCCCGGGGCACCTTCATTGAAAAGGGCAGTGCAGGAAATATTTGCACCGGATGCGTCCATCTGGACGCGGTTGACCAGCTCAATCAATGGATGCTCCCTGATTCTGGCTTCCAGTGGATCTGTGATCAGCATATTTTCCGTCAGAGAGCCTATTTCTTCATCAAGCCATTTTTGCGTTTCATTTTCGTAAAAGCTTGCATCATGGATGATCTCCTTGTCACACTCCCCTTCATTGCTGATCAAAGATGTCTCCAGGCCGGCGATCGTCCACTCATGGCGCACCTTTTCAAAGGTCACTTCTACTTTGCCCAAATGGCTTCCATGGGCTCCTGGCATGATGACCGGCACCCCATTCACCTCTTTGCCCGCAATCCTCCTATGCTGATGACCGGTGATCAGCAGATCGATTTCCGGAAATTCCATGCAGATCCTGTAAGCCTCATTTTCTCCTGTTTCCTCCTCCGCTTTGGCGCCTGTTTCCAAATCCCGTTCAAAACCTCCATGATAAGCGACCGCGAGGAAGTCGGGATTTTCGGTTTCTTCTATATAAGGAATCCAGCGTGCAAGAGCATCAATTGCCGAGTCGAAGAAAAGTTCCTGAATATGATCAGGTCTCTCCCAATTCGGGATATGGCTTGTTGTAATCCCAAGGACCGCTATCTTAAGCTCATTCATTTCCTTAATTACATAGGGCACTCCAAAATACGGCTCCTTCGTTGTCCGGTGCAGCACATTGGCGCTCAGCCAGGGGAAATTGGATTCACTGGCAGCGCTTTTGATCATTTCGATTCCATAATTGAATTCATGGTTGCCGATTACAGCAGCATCATACTCCAGCTTATTCAGGACCTGGACCATGGGATTGACACGGTGCTTTAAGAACCGGGAATAATGGTACATAAGCGGCGTCCCCTGGATCAGGTCGCCGTTGTCCAGAAGGAGTGTATGTTCTGTCTTCCCTTTCTCCTGCCTGATCACTGACGCCAGTTTGGCAAGCCCCTCCTCCAGTTCTTTTCCCGTGCTGTAATCGTAAGGATAAATGCTGCCGTGTAAATCAGAAGTAACAAGGAACGATATTGTCTCTTTATTTTTCATCTAACTCCTCCCTTTAGTACCTATTTATCATTCTCGGCTGCTGTTAAACTTGAAATGGTCATAAGTGGTATAATAACAAAAGAGCCCGGCCAGGTACGAGGCGCTCTTCTCAATTATACAAATTTCTATTGAGGTACATACAAATGAAAAAATCAAAGAACTATATTTTGTATCTCGCAGCCGTTATGATCCCTGTGGTCATTTCCAGCCTCTTTTATATGAACAAGCTGCTGGATCAGAATATCAGCGACCGCCAGGAAGCCGCCAGGTGGACGGCAGCCATCCACCAGCGGCACTGGGATGACTTTATCTCGGAAACAGTTTCTACCCTTGAGGTTCTTTCTATTTCGGCCTCAGCGGAAATGCAGGATCCGGCTAAAATCTCACCGCTGCTTCAGCGCATCCATCTGATGGATTCACGCTATGGTGGATTATATGTAGCCAATGCCCGCGGAGAAGTCATCGCAGGATCGAACTCTCTGTTTGACAACAAGAGTATGCTAGAAAAAGATTATATACAGGAAGCAATGGATGCCAAGGATATCGTCATTTCCTCCAGGCAGGAAACGCTTGAAAACGGCCAGAAGGTCATTGGACTGGCAGCGCCGGTGCTTAAAGAGAACCGGGAGATTGCCGGAATTGCCATAGCACAGATCAGGGTAGACCATATTGAAAATATATTGACCATGCTGACGCCCGATGCCAGGCTGGTTGTCTACAACCAGGAGGATGCGCCGATCATGATCTTTAATATGGCGGATTCCGATTCATTTGGCAATATGCAGACAGTTATGATTCCAATCGAGAGGCTCCCGTGGACAATTAAAACAGCCGTCCCTGACAGGGATAACGCAGCAATCTTCAAAGAGGCAGCGGGATTTATTGCAAGGCTGCTGATCATCTTCCATATCATCTTCTTTTTTATCAAATATATCATGCTTAAAAGGCAGGCGGCAGAGGAAAAGAAGAAAAACGAATTGCAGAAGCTTGAGCTGGTTGGCACCCTTGCAGCAAGCACAGCTCATGAAATCCGGAATCCTCTGACCGGAATAAAAGGGCTTGTCCAGCTTCTCAGTGAAAAATACACACATTCCGAGGATCAATACTTTTTTAAAGTGATTGACACAGAGATCAGCAGAATTAATGAGATTGTGAGTGAGTTCCTGATCCTGGGAAAACCTGCAGCCCTGAACATGGAAAAAATCAATCTAAAAGACATCATTTCTGATCTGATTCCCCTTTTCGAATCCGAAGCTTCACTGACAAATGTGCAGTGCACCTATCATCTGCCGGATAACCCGGCAATTGCCGAGGGTACACAGGATCAGCTTAAGCAGGTGCTTCTCAACCTTGCAAAGAACGCTTTTGAAGCAATGCAAGACGGAGGGCGGCTCACCATCTCCCTGCACACTGGCGGCGAATGGCACAGCATCATTCTGGAAGACACAGGCTCTGGCATACGTGAGGAAGACCTTGAGAAGGTATTCACGCCATTTTTCACATCAAAGGATATGGGAACTGGGCTTGGCCTAGTTGTATGCCAGAGGATCATTGAGTCCTTCGGAGGCAGCATCAGCATATCAAGCAGATTGAATGAAGGTACAAAAGCTGAGATCCTGCTGCCTGTAAAAGAGTAAGGGGCAGGCACCCATTCACAAAATGTAAAGCAGAGCACCATACGGTACTCTGCTTTACATCATTCAAGGGTGAAAATCGGCTGTTTCTCCTCGATCCTGCCCTTCAGTTCAGCCATCATTGAAAGAAGACTGCTGCTTCTGTCCTCCGGTGCAATCTTTTTATGAAGGACAGTATAGAGGACAACATCCCTGAGCCTCAGAAACAGCGGGAGCTGGTCCAGCCACCCGGGAGGAAGAGGCCTGATTTCCTCATAGCCTGAGATAAATTCTTTCAGAAATCCTGCTGCAAAAGTATTTTTCTCCTGCTGTGTATCGTTTTTGCAGCGGTAAAGGACCGAGTAATACACCGGGATGGCTATATCTGAGGAAAACCAGTGGTAGGCGCAGTCATCAAAGTCAAACGGATAGACCTTATTTCCATCAAAAAAGAAATTGCCTGAATGAAGATCTGTATGCACAAGCCCAAAGCTGTCTTTTCCTGCAGGCAGTTCTCCAATGATGCTGATGAGCTCCCTGCTGTTTGCGATTAACCCTGCATGCCCCTCAGCAGGTACATACCTTTCAGGAAAAAGGACATCTTCCTCATCCCACCCAGGCCTTGTTCCAATTTCAGCATTTGCTTTATAAATGGCTGTTGCGTCATGCATCTGGGCAATGATCCTGCCCCACGATTTGAAAAGTTCTTTGTCAAACTCTTTATCAGTTACTTCTATTGGCCTGCCCGGAGCTTTCGAAAACAGACAAGCATAGAACTTGCTGCCATCACTGCAACCAGCGGTTATGATTCTTTCTCCTGAAGCCATAATCACCCCAGGAACCTGAATTCCCTCAGAGAATAAATGGTTGAGCCAATCGATCTCGGCTGCAATATCGTGAAAAGACCGATGCGATTGGTGAGTAATCCTGAGGATATAAGGCGTTCCCCCCTTCCTCACTTCATAAACAAAATTCTCAAAATCCCCAAGCAGCCTGCAATCCTCTTCAAGTCCGTACATATCCTTCATGTCTTGAAGAATTGAACTGCCGACCAGCAATTCCCGAATATATTTTTCCATATTTGCCTCCGGATTTGATTTCCACACAGCTCCATTGTAAATGAATCATGGATAAATCTACTAAAATATATTATGCTATTTTATTATGTCTTAATCGATAAAGAACTCTATCGATAATTAACACCAGGAGGGAATCAATGGGACACCCTGCAGCGGTCCAAAAGCAAAATTATAATGAAGGGACAGTCTATAAAGTTTTATTTATCATCGGGCTCTGCCATCTGTTGAACGATACGATCCAGGCTGTAGTGCCTGCAATGTTTCCCATTCTCGAGAAGTCGATGGGACTGACTTATACAGAGCTGGGCTTCATAGCTTTTTCCCTTAACATCGTTTCTTCGGTCCTCCAGCCGGTTACCGGCATGCTGACTGACCGGAAGCCGATGCCATTTGCACTTCCAGCCGGGCTGGCCGTTTCACTGGCCGGAGTGCTCGGCCTCGCTTTGGCTGGAAGTTTTCTTTCAATAGTACTATCCGTTGTGCTGATTGGCCTCGGTTCAGCAATTTTCCACCCTGAAGGGTCGCGTGTCGCCTATATGGCTGCAGGGACAAAAAGGGGACTGGCACAGTCGATTTACCAGGTGGGGGGCAATACAGGACAGGCGCTTGCACCGCTCATTACAGCCCTCGTGCTTGTGCCGCTGGGACAAAGAGGAGCTTCATGGTTTACATTGGCTGCAGCCCTTGCTTCCGGCCTTCTAGTCTATATCGCCTTCTGGTATTCCGGACAACTGAAGGATGAAAGGCAGCTGGTGCTGAAAAAATCCAGGACCGGCAAAAAACGGCAAACAGCCTTTAAAAGCAAAATAGCACTTTCATTGGCCGTTATCCTCTTTTTGATTTTTGCGCGCTCCTGGTATATCTCAGCCATCACTAATTTTTATGCTTTTTATGCGATATCAGAATATTCCTTCACGATTACGCAGGCACAAGTATTTTTGTTTGCATTCCTGGCTGCAGGCGCTGCAGGAACTTTTTTTGGCGGCCCATTATCTGACCGTTTTGGAAAAAAGAGAATCATCTTAGTCTCTATGGCTGCATCTGCACCATTCTCAATCCTGCTGCCGTATATGCCAAAAGAACTTGCTTTTATCTTTTTGCTGTTAACCGGCTTCATTCTAATGGCGAGCTTTTCGGTTACAGTAGTCTATGCGCAGGAGCTGGTGCCTGGAAAAATCGGCACCATGTCCGGGCTCACAGTCGGCCTGGCCTTTGGGATGGGAGCAATCGGATCAGTAGCGCTCGGATGGCTGGCAGATATGATCGGCCTCCCCCTGACTTTGGCTGTCACCGGCTTCCTTCCTCTATTAGGCCTTTTATCAGCTGTTCTGCCTTCAGACCGCCAGCTTGCAGAAATGCAGGCCAAAGATTTCTAAAATCAGCTTTTGAAATGGGCTGTCCGAACCCGGGTACCGGTTTGGACAGCCTTCTTCATATTCATTCTTTTCTGCCGCACAATGATTTTACGGGGAACTTTTTTCTTTCTGCTGTATATATTAGTATTGCGCGCTAAGCCCATAAATACGGTTAGTCTAGATTGCATGGTGCTCATCATGCTTCAAAGGAAAGGCGGGGAGCTTTATACCATGAGCGAAGTAATTATCGGGAGCGTACTGTCTGCCCTTTCAACAGGCCTCGGGGCTTTGATCATACTGTTTATGCACGGGAGCATCACCCACCGCTGGAGAGACATCTTATTGGCATTTACAGCGGGCATTATGATGGCAGCCTCCATGATGGGACTTATACCGGAGGCGCTGGCTGCGGGAGGGTTTCTGCCGCTCGCTGCAGGTGTTTTCCTCGGTGTTCTCTCCTTAACGCTGCTGGAGAAAAATATACCCCATATTGACCTGCAGCATTCGAAGAAAGGGCTCGAATTTGATGAAAAGGCAATGCTGATCATCGCAGCCATCACACTGCATAATATCCCAGAGGGTTTATCCGTGGGGGTCAGCTACGCTTCGAGCACAGAAGATACAGGCAACCTGATCGCCTTTGCCATTGGGTTGCAAAATGCCCCTGAAGGATTCCTTGTAGCTTTATTTCTGGTAAACCAGAAAATACACAAATTCAAGGCATTTATTATTGCCACCCTGACAGGTGCGATAGAAATCGTCACCGGGCTTCTCGGATTCTATCTTACATCATTTATCAGCACTCTCGTTCCCTATGGCCTTGCCTTCGCCGCAGGCGCCATGCTCTTCATTATCTATAAAGAGCTGATCCCTGAGAGCCATGGAGACGGAAATGAACGTACTGCCACTTATTCCTTCATCATAGGCCTGCTGTTTATGATCTTTCTGATCAATATTTTTTAGCCTGTCAAATAGAATTGGAGGCCTGATAAAACAGGCCCCCTCTTCATCGGATTTGGATCCGCTGCGGGAGAACCCGCAGCGGATCCTATGCTTATCCAAAAGTTATGTGGTTAGGCTGTGCTGTTTTCTTCTATGAGGAGAATAGCTGTGAAGTTTGATTTGCGAGTATTTTGGCTGAAGTAATAAGATACGCAATAATGTTTGGCCCGGAATCCCGGATAATCCTTTTTAAAGCTGACAACTGTCAAACCTGCCGCTGTAACTGCGGCTTAGACTTTTGCCAGCTCCCTCGGCCAAAGAATCATCTCTTTATAGGGTCCCTTAACAGCTTCTTGATTTCTGCTTTCTTTCTTCATAGTTTGCTGAAATTCCAGAATCAGCTTGTCAAGCTCCTGGCTGCAGCGGATCGTTGCCGCACTGGAAATTCCTTCTCTCTCTGCAATCTTAATCATTGCTTCCCTTTTCACCTGGATTTCTTTCAGTAAGTATTCATTTGACTGGCACAACTTTCTTTTCCTCCTAATCCGTGTCCCATTCCCTTTTTTTATAATCCAATCATTCTATCTTCCCTCTTTAAATGTTTTTCTCTTTATATAATAATAAAAACAGCGGCGATTTCCCCAGTCATTCCTTCTCTATTCAGCACCATTCATGGAATGTTGAGAAATAATAGGCCACTTGAAGCATTATTACAAGAATTTCTATAAAAGTAAATAGATTCGCAATATTAGACAAATTATTCAAGAAAAAAAGTTCTTTCATAATTCGAAATATATTAATTCGACAGATTTCATTTTGTTTTGCAGATTGAATCTGACTGTATAATACAGAAAGAGGGAAAAAGAATGCAGCTAATTAACCATTTTTGTTTTTCAGTTTCATATCTCGAAAGATCCATTTCTTTCTATCAGAAGGCATTCAAGGCAAAATTGCTTGTTTCCGGCAGGACAACTGCCTACTTGGATTTAAATGGGCTATGGATTGCTCTAAATGAAGAAAAAGATATTCCGAGAAGAGAAATCAAAGATTCCTACACTCATATCGCCTTTCATGCAGAAGAAGGAGAATTGGCAGAGCTGGAAAAAAGGCTTATAAAAGCCGGGGCTGTCATTCTTGCTGGGAGAAGCAGGCATGAAAAAGACGGCCGGTCCATTTATTTTGAGGATCCGGATGGGCATAAATTCGAATACCACACCGGAACCCTTCAGGATCGTCTTGATTATTACCGCAAGGAAAAACCGCATATGACTTTTTATTGAGAGAAGCAGCAAGAGCGGCTGTTTTAACTACATAAATTATAATAAGAACAGCGAAAAAAGTATTAAACCGTGTTGATTGGAGTGGAAGGCACGTAGACTCCTGCGGGATTGCAGCGGCAGAGCTGAGACCCCGCAGGAGGTACGACGAGTTATCATGAACGAAACTAGCTCCTACTCGTAACATCGTAGGTTAATCTGGTTAGAATGTTTACTGTTAAAATACATTCCCAAATCAGAGCTACATTACGGAAGGAGCTAGTTATTATGCAGGATACCATAAAATACGTAGGTTTAGACGTCTCAAAAGAAAAGATTGCGGTCGCTATCGCAGAAGAAGGCCGGGCAGAGCCTAGATACTGGGGATTAATTCCCCATACCCCAGAAGCAGTAAAGAAATTAATGAAAAAGTTAGGCAGGCCTGAAACACTCCGAGTGTGTTATGAAGCCGGTCCGACCGGATATCCACTCTATCGGCTACTCATGACAATGGGGATTCAGTGCTCGGTAATTGCCCCTTCTCTTATTCCTAAAAGACCTGGAGAACGCATTAAGACGGACCGCAGGGATTCTATTCGCTTAGCTCATTTGTACCGCGCTGGCGAATTGACTGCCATCTATGTTCCAGATAAAGAAGATGAGGCGCTGCGGGATCTTATTAGATGCAGAGAAGACGCTAAAGAGGGGGAAGCATCGATTAAGTAAGTTTTTACTTCGCAATGACATTAAACCACCAAGTGGAATAAACAAGTGGACAAAAAAGTATTTTGAATGGCTTGATACTTTAAAGTTTGAAAACACTTCCCTGCAAATCACTTTCCAGGAATACTATCACCAAATTAAGGAATTATCACAACGGATTCTAAGGCTGGAAGATGAAATTAGGATTCAGTCCAATGAAGGGATTCACGCCCAGAAAATTCAGGCACTCCAATCATTAAGAGGTGTGGCTTTTATCACAGCGACAAGCATTGTGGCAGAAATCGGTTCGTTTAAACATTTTACTACGCCCAAACAATTCATGGCGTATGTTGGTCTGATACCTAGCGAGTATTCAAGTGGAGAAAGAAGAAGCCAAGGACAGATAACCAAAACAGGAAATCGGCATGTGCGGCGATTACTGGTAGAGGCCTCATGGAGTTATAGATATAAGCCAGCTGTGAAAGGAGAACTTAAAAAACGACAAAACGGCCAGTCTCCAACTATCCAGGCAATATCATGGAAGGCACAGAACAGGCTGCATAATAAGTATTTACGTTTACTAGCGAGAGGTAAAGAAAGTCCAAAAGCCGTTACAGCTGTCGCGAGAGAATTGGCAGGATTTATTTGGGCAGTGATGCAAGAAGTAGAAGACATTCCTCAAGGGTAAAAAAAAGAGAAGTAGTGATCTATCGAAAGATAGAGGTTGTAAATAGAACTGAGAATAGGGCTCGAAGGCAAAGAAAAAAACCGGAAAGGAAGATCCACGTGCCTCCTCTGTGCTATATCTGAATAGGTTAACGCACGTCGCGAGTTAGTGGCAGGTCCTTTATACGGAAAGATAAAATGTGAAAACCCACGAATATCAGAATGATAACCGCAGTTGAGTTTTTGCCTTCGTGCCGTGTTCTTATCTTCTATACCTATCATTAACAGGAGGTCGATTATTCCTTCTTTTAGCTTTAACTAGCGTCTCATCACTTGGATGGGCCGTCAAGGAGACCACTTGACCGCCCATCCAAGCGATGAGAAATGGTCAGTAAGCTAAAGAAGGAGCTATTCTAGCCAATGTGGCTAAATATCTAACCAGTACAAAGAAGCCAGAATAGCTTCTCTTCTTAAAAGTACCCAAAAACAAAACCAAAACGATGGTGTAGTGGGAATCTTGACAGTTTCGTTCATATCAGGAGGCTCAGCGCCGCCCCGCGGAAAGCGAAGTGCCTGGAACGGAAATCAACAGACTCCATTTATAAGTCTATAGTATGTTAGGAACCGATAAAAAAGGATCGGCATATACCGATCCTTAGTTAACAGCCTTAAAGCATTCAGGCTGCCTCTATTCTCTTCAATTAAGCTTCTGCGCCTTCTTTTTCATAGATTGGAACCCAGCCTTCAGAGGTAACGAAGATACGTACTGCGACAACCTTGCGATCTTCCTGGAGGGTGAAATAATGCCTGATATTTTCAGGAACAGAAATCAGGTCTCCCGGATCAAGAAATACTTCAAAAAAGCCTCCGTCTTTCCCCTGAATAATGAAAACACCGTGCCCGCTGACAATAAAACGGACCTCATCGTCTGTATGGTGGTGCTCCTGCTGAAAATTCTTCAGCAGCTGGTCAAGATTCGGCGTGCTTTCAGACAGCGAAATAACGTCCTGCGCCTGGTAGCCCCTTCGTTCAGAGATATCCTTGATTTCAGCGGCAAAACTCTCAAGGATCCTTTCCTTCTCTTCATCTGAAAGATTATACTTTTCTCTCAGATCCACAGGCAGCTTTTGAATATCCCAGTTTTCATAAATGACTTCCTGGCTGTCAAGGAAAGAGGCCACCTCTTCCCGGTTCCTGATTTCTTCTTTTGTGTCCTGCAATACAATATATGCCATCTTTTTAATCTCCCTTCAACTTTTATATAAAGGCTTGAAGCGGCTTGTGCTGCAGCAGCTTCAGCTGATAGCGGAATAAAAACTCTGAAGCCTCCAAAAGCTTTTTGGCTTCAAAGGGGGTGCGCCCCCATACTGTAATTCCATGGTTGCGGATCAGGACAGCACCGGAATCAGCAAAGATATGCTCTGAAAAAGACTCAGCAAGCTTAGGGATATGAGCATGGTTAGGAATAATCGGGATCGTAAGGACTGCATCCTCTTCCCACATATCAAAAGCCTTGATAAGCTCCTGGCCTTTGAAGGCAACAGATCCTGCATCCCCATACAATTCAGATATCACATTATTGTCAACCGTATGGACATGCAGGCTGCATCCTGCATTGGTTCTTTTATAAATTTCTACATGGAGAAGCGTTTCTGCAGAGGGTCTCAGTCCGGTTTCATCTGCAGGCTTTCCCTCATGGTCAACCAGCAGGAAATCCTCTTCTGTCCGCTTTCGCTTGTCTTTCCCGCTTGCCGTAACAAGGAATTGCAGCGGTTCGGCAGCAACCTTAATCGCAAGGTTCCCGCTTGTTCCCATAAACCAGTCCCGGCCTGCAAGTTCTTCCTTTATGTCTGCCAGCTGGTCCCATTTTTCCTGGATGAGGCTCATAGTTTCACCCCTATCAATCTCTTTAATTCTGTAATGCAATCAAAAAAGTCGGTAAACGGCCTGTGATCCAGGCCAAGCTCCCTGCTCTTCTGCAGCAGCAGATCTCTTGCCAGTACAAAATCGGCCTGCTTTGCGGCCTGCAGATCTGTAATGCTGTCGCCGATGACAATTTTATATAAACCTTCTTCGTCCCGCGATCTCATGATGGAAGGCTTGCAGCAGCCGCAGCCATTTTCACATTCTTCATCACATTCATGCGGCCAGATGATTTTAATCACATCCCCGCTGAAATCGGAATGGTTGCAGTAGATGGCTTCCAAAGGGCCGAATTTGTCAAGCAGCGGGTGAATGAAAAAGTCGATGCCGCCGCTGACGATGTATAAAGGGATACTCTCTGTTTTCAGATACGCAATGAACTCTTCAAATCCTTCCCGGATCTTTGCCTGACTAAGGACATATGCGGTGATTTCCTCCTTCAGGCTGCTCGGTAAAAGTGCAAACATCCGGCCGACGCCTTCCTGAATGGAAATTTCTTCAGCAAGGACCTTGTCCTTCAGCGATTCCCACTCAGGAGGGGCGAAATGCTTCATGATGCTGATGATATTATCTGATTCAGTTATCGTCCCGTCAAAATCGCAGAACACTGCAAGCCTATCCATTCTGCAGCACCTCTTTGCTTCCCCAGAGCGCTATTGCTTTTGCCAGCTCCGGATATTCCTGCTGGGGCTGGTGCAATGTCTTTCCTTCCAGCACAAGGCTGATCGCCTGCCGGAATGCTGCTCCCCCGCCTCTTGCACCGTCAGGGTGGCCATGGACGCCGCCTCCGGCATTTATGACGCTGTCAATCCCGAAGTCCCTGACAAGCAGAGGGACCAGGCCAGGGTGGATCCCGGCTGAAGGGACAGGAAAGCTTTTTTTATAAATATCATCCTCTGTCAGCGCAGCGCTGATGGATAAAGCATGGTTCCGCTCCAGTGCCACGGAGCCATATGGCGAAGGGAACAGGGATAAGTCTGCACCGGCCATGCGTGCCAGCTTTCCAAGCAGTAAGCTGTGGCTTAAGCCGTAAACAGGAGAAGAAGTCATTGCACCGCTCACTGCCGGGTGGGCCATGATCGGAAGGCCGATTTCCCCGTCCTCTCTTAACGCCTGAAGAACATCCAGTCCATAGGCAAAGGCATTGAACAGCAGCATATCAGCACCAAGCTCTGCCGCTCTTTTTGCTTTTTCTTTCAGTTCAAATGTACGGCCTGTCAGATTCACTGCATAAAGTGTCCTGTGCCCTGTTTCTTCAAAAGCTTCCCTAAGAACCCTTTTGCCTTCTGTAATCCTCTCTGAGAAAGGGGCAAGCTTATTATCAAAGAAAATTTCATCGTCCTTAACGATATCAATTCCCCCGCGTGCCTGTTCCTTCAGCTGCTTCAGAAGATAATCGAGATCTCTCCCAATCACGCCTTTGAAGATGCTCATTAACAGCGGCCGTCCGTGAACATCAAGCTTTTTGCGGATTCCTTCAATGCCAAAAAGCGGGCCCGGGAAATTCCGCTTGAAGCTCTCTGCTGCATCCAGGTCGAGAAGCTTAATTTTTCCATCGAGCGAAAGCTTTCCAAATACAGTTGTCAGAACAGCAGGCAGGTCGGCGCTGAAGTTTGCGGCCGGGTAGGCAATTTTAATCAGCGCAGCCCCATTATTTCCATCCTGCTCCCCATTTTCAACAGAAACGACTCTCCCTTTATGCTTCTTAAGCTGGTCCTTTTCTAGATCCAGCAGATCTGTCCACGATCCCACCGTCAATCCCAAGGCAATTTCCTCTGCCTTTTTTTCCAGATCCCCGCCGGAACCATTCAGTAAATATGACGCGATAATTTCACTCATAATCTTGTTCCCCCTGCATTTATGTATGGTCATGCTGATCGCGGTTCTCTCACCTGCGAATAGTTACGATAATAAAATAGAATCAATAAAAAAGACCCCTTCAGAAAGAAGAGGTCAGAGCTGTGTCCAACATCTTCTCATCTATCAGCTCAAACGCTGCAAGAATTAGCACCGTGCTTTTTACAAAGTCGGTTGCCGGGCTTCATAGGGCTAGTCCCTCCGCCTGCTCTTGATAAGAAAACGAAATTTATATGAGATTAAAAGTTTTCAGATAATCAATAATTCATTTGGATTATGCCATGATTACAAAAACATGTCAATTGATTTTTCAAAAAATATTCAACTTTCCGATTCTGGCTGCAGCCTCTTTAAGCCTCTCTTCATCTGCAAGCAGGCCTGCACGGACATATCCTTCCCCATATTCGCCAAATCCGATGCCGGGAGCCACCACAACATGAGCTTTTTCAAGCAGTACATCTGCAAATCGCTCAGACGTCCATCCTTCCGGAACTTTAAGCCAGGCAAAAAAAGATCCCTGCGGGGCTTTGACATCCCAGCCTATCTCCCTAAGGCCTTCAATAAAAGCCTTCCGCCTGGAAGCATAAATCTGCACGAGTTCATCCACACAGTCCTGCGGCCCGGCCAGAGCCTCGGCTGCCGCTTCCTGTACAGCACCAAAAAGGCTGACATACAGATGATCCTGCATAAGATTGATGGCTTCAATCACACTTTCATTCCCTGCCGCGAACCCCACTCTCCAGCCTGCCATATTGTAAGTTTTCGAAAGTGTATATATTTCTATGCCTGTCTCCTTCGCCCCTTCTGCCTGCAGGAAGCTGACAGGCTTTTTGCTTTCGAATCCGATCGCACCGTATGCAAAGTCATGGACGACGCAAATATCATTTTCCGCTGCAAAGCTGACCGTTTCTTCGAAAAATTCCTTCGTAGCCGTGGCTCCGGTCGGATTATTCGGATAATTGAGGAACATCATCCTGGCTGATTCGATGTCCTGCTCAGAAAGCTCACCATAATCCGGCAGAAAATGATTCTCTTCTTTCAGGGGCATGACAGCCATAGAAGCTTTCGCAAGGGCCACTCCTGACCAATAATCAGGATACCCCGGGTCAGGAACAAGGATCGTTTCCCCTGGATTGAGAAGACATTGAGGAATTTCAACCAGGCCAGCCTTCCCGCCGAATAAAATAGCTATTTCCTTTTCCGGATCAAGGTCCACACCATATTCCCTTTTGTAGAATTCAGCTGCTGCAGCTTTCAGGCTGTGCTGACCGCGAAAAGGGGAATATTTATGATTAAGGGGATTTTCGGCTGCTTCCTGAAGTTTCCTGACGATATGCGGCGGTGTGGGTCTGTCAGGGTTTCCCTGGCCAAGATTGATGACATCATGCCCCTGCCCGGCATACCTGGCTGCCTTTTGCACCAATGTCGCAAAGAACTGCTTTGGCAGACTTTGCAAGAGTTCTGATTGAGGGAATATTTTCATCACATAGTCACCTGCTTTACATGTGGATTAATTTTTTTATTTGAAAAACCAATGACAAATGATATAACGTAAAAGGTAGAAAGTAAAGAAATATTCTGCAATTTTAACATAATATCCTTTGCATACGGAGGTTTACCCTATGAAAATAACCTGCATCCAAATGGACATCTCCTTTGGCAGCCCTGAGAGAAATTTCGAAAAAGCTGAAACACTGATTGAGCGCGCAAGCAAGGAAAAACCCGATATCATCGTGCTGCCCGAGCTGTGGACAACAGGCTATGATCTGACCCGGCTGGAAGAAATCGGGGACAGAAACGCAGAATCAAGCATCCAGTTTTTGCAGACTATGGCCCAAAAGCATAATGCCGCCTTCATTGGAGGAAGCGTTGCAAATAAGACAGCCGATGGCGTTTTCAACACCCTGCTTGCAGTCAGCAGCACAGGTGAACTCCTGCACCAATACAGCAAGCTCCACCTCTTTAAATTGATGGATGAACATCTCCACCTGTCACCCGGGAGCGGGGATGCATCTTTCAAGCTGAATGGCCATTCGCTGGCTGGCTTTATCTGTTATGATATCCGTTTTCCTGAATGGATCCGCAAGCATGCACTTGAAGGAGCGGAAGCCATTTTCGCCGTGGCTGAATGGCCCCTGCCCCGCCTCGCCCATTGGCGTGCCCTGCTGATTGCGAGAGCCATTGAAAATCAATGCTTTGTGGTTGCCTGCAACAGGGCTGGATCTGATCCGTCCAATCAATTTGCGGGCCACTCCATCATCATTGATCCCTGGGGAGAAGTTGTTGCAGAGGCTTCAGAACATGAAGAAATCCTCTCAGCAGAAATCGACCTAAGGCTTGTAGAGGAAGTGAGGGGGCGCATACCAGTTTTTACGGACCGCAGGCCTGAATTCTATTAGAATTTTTTAAATTTTTATTGACAGAAAACATGAGCCGCTGTTACTATTTTTTCAAACAGCTGGCGGCAGCCGGTTTTACAAACTTATATTCTCTTATCAAGAGCAGGCAGAGGGACTTGGCCCGATGATGCCCAGCAACCGACCGTAATTCCATCGTGAGATGGGGCGCAATCCATGCGCCGGAGTATTCTCCATAAGGCACGGTGCTAATTCCAGCAGAAAGCTTGGCTTTCTGGCAGATAAGAGGTGCGAAGCTCAATACTTCAAGCCTCTTTCAGCATGAGAAAGAGGCTTTTTTTATATCCTGATGGATAAATAAAGCCTCCAAATTCAGGAGGGGAAAATTATGACACTCGTAAAGAATAAATATGCTCCGCTGACAGAAAAAACAGCCGCGGAACTCGCTGTAAGCCTTGGCCAGTTTCCCGGAAATGCATCTTTAGCCACGGAAGAAATAGGCGACGGAAATCTTAACCTTGTCTTTAGGATCAAGGAAAACGGGACAGGAAAAAGCCTGATTATCAAGCAGGCTCTCCCTTTTGCCAAGGTAGTAGGCGAAAGCTGGCCGCTGACCTTGAAAAGGGCTGCTATTGAAGCAGAAGCGCTTAAACTTTTTAAAAAGCTTGCTCCGGATTTTGTGCCGGAAGTTTTCTACAATGATGAAGAGCTCGCGGTGACTGTGATGGAAGATCTTTCACACCTGGAGATCAGCCGTACAGGGCTGATCTCTGGAAAAGAATATCCGCTGCTTTCCGGCCATCTTGGAAACTACCTGGCAAGAACTTTGTTCTATACCTCGGACTACGGCCTTCTTCAGGCTGATAAGAAAAAGCTTGCCAAAGATTTTTACAACCCGGAGCTGTGCAAAATTACGGAAGACCTGATATTTGCAGATCCTTATTTCAATAGCCCGACCAATGATTTTGAAGAAGAGCTGAAAGGCGATGCAGAAGCCTTATGGGCTGATTCAGCATTGAAACTCGAGGCAGCGCGCCTCAGGAAAATTTTCTTAAATGAGGCGGAGGCGCTGCTTCACGGTGATTTGCATACAGGAAGCATCTTTGCTTCCGATGCGGAGACAAAAGTCATCGACCCGGAATTTGCTTTCTACGGCCCTGCAGGTTTTGATATCGGACAGGTGATTGCCAATCTGTTATTCCAGTCTATCGCCAATCCTGAGAAAACGAGACTTATAGATCATCATATTGAAACATTCTGGGGAACTTTCTCAGATGATTTCTCTCTTTTATGGCAGAAGGATAATAAAGATCCTTTTGCTGGAACAGAAGGTTTTCTATCCGCTGTGCTTCAGAAATATTGGGAAGATGCGGTTGGCTTTGCAGGCTGTGAGCTGATAAGAAGGACAATCGGACTGGCCCATGTTGCTGACCTTGACGGGATAGAAGACAAAAAGGCGCGCCTGGCTGCCAAGAGAGCTGCACTGGCTGCAGGGAGAAACCTGATCCTTCAGCGCAGGGAAATCGCAGATGCAAAGGATTTATGCAGGATTGTCAGCCTTGTTTCGGCAGGGTGAAAACAAGGTATTCCGCAGGATCAGAAAAACCCAGTTTTTCTGCAAGCTTCTTACTTGCCAGATTGGCCGCGCTGCAATCCCAGCGCGGCTGCAGATTTTTTCCCAGGGCAGTTTTAATGAATCTCGCAGCAAGCATGGCTCCCAGCCCCTTTCCCCTGGCACTTTCTGCTATATGGATATCCATTTCGGCAAATTCATTGCTCCTGAATATAGAAACACATTCACCGGCTGCCTGCTCTCCCATCAGCACCCTGATGCCGAATCCGGATCTCAGAAAATGCTCAATGGATCCCCAGTATGTGCTGAAATAATCCATTCGGAACTCAGGATATTCACCTGCTGACTCCCTATCCAGCGGAAAAAAGGAGACTTCGCTGCTTTTGGTAGACAGTTTAGGAACCGGCGAAAATTTTTGAAAGGAATGGCGGTGATGCTTATTGAGCCTCTCTCCAAACTGGCCGGATATGAATTGATCCAGTTCGGCAGAGCCGGAAAAAAGTGTGAACCGCCTCCCATTTTTCTCTGCTTCATCCAATTTTCCTGCCAGCAGGTCAAATGACCCTTCTCCCGCTCGTCCCGCGGCATAGTGGATGCCGCTGGTGAGGGATATCAGCAGACTTCCTTGCCTCTCCTGTACCTCACCTGGTATAAGGCCATCAAGAACAGCCGAAGCAAAGACTGGGACAAAATCAGTTCCAGGTATATGCTCATACATATAGGCCATATCAAGCTACTCCGGCTTAGCCCACATTTCACGGGGGTTCAACTCATAAACGCTGTTTTCCCTGTACATGAAATGATTGACGATAAATTCTCTCCTGATCGTCGCATAGTCTTCATGGAATTTCTTTATATACTCATTAAGCTCTTTTTCAGGATATTTCTTTCCCATTTTCAGACCTGAAGCAATATGCTCAAAGATAAACAGCTTTTTCTTGCGCTGTGCCGGTATATTCTTGAGCTTCCCTTCTTTTGTGATGAAATTTTCGATAACCTTTTGTTTCTCATTATGCATTTCCAGCATTTCTTCCATCTCTCCTTCCTTTTTATCAAACAGGTTAATGAGAACCTCTGCCTGCTGTTTGATAACCGATTCATTCACGTAATAATAGATGGTGTTTTTATCACGGCGCTGATAGATGCTATTAATAGCTTTTAGCTTGTTTAAATGATGGGTGATCGTCGGGGGAGTCAGGCCCAGTTTGCCCGCAATTGCCTGGCCATGCAGGGGCCCATTCGATAATAGTGCTATAATCCGAATTCTGGCCGGGTCGCCCATCGTTTTATGAAATGCCACCAGTCTGTCTAACTGCATGAGATCAGCCTCCAAATTTGAAGTTTATCTAATTAGACTTATATCAAATCAGTTTGCGGCAGTCAATTCTTTTTTGCAAAAAAAATGCACCATTCCGCTGAATGATACAAATTTGAACAACCGATATTCTTTTTGCTATATAGTAAAAATGCTGCCCGGATCCTGGTACCCGCCTCGCTTCATCGGGAGGTCTATATGAAAAACGGTCCCTTCCCCCAGTTTGCTTTCCACTTCAATATTACCTTCATGCTCTTCTATTATTTTATATGTGACCATTAAGCCCAGCCCTGTTCCCCGTTCTTTTGTTGTATAAAACGGTTCTCCCAGCTTGCGCAATTTTTCCGGCGGAATGCCTGATCCCTCATCCCTTATGGAGATCCGGACGCTGCATGTCTTTGTTTTTTGAATGCTAATGGTAATAATGCCGCCCTTTGGCATCACTTCTATCGCATTTTTAATAATATTTATGAACACTTTCTTCAGCTGGTTCGGCTCGCAGAAGACCAGGGGGAGGTTCTTGGCATAATCTGTCCTGAACTGTACATTATGGAGAACTGCCTGGGCTGTCAGAAATTCAACTGTCTCTTTCATCAGCTGGATGATATCTTTCTCGACATACTGAATTGCCTGGGGCTTAGCCAGAATCAGAAACTCATTTATGATGGAGTCGATTCTCTGAAGTTCAGAGGTAATAATATTAAAGTACATGGAATTTCCGCTCCCGGCACTATCTTCCAGAAGCTGGATGAACCCTTTCAAAGCCGTCATCGGATTCCTGATTTCATGAGCAATCCCCGCTGCCAGTTGCCCGATTACATTCAATGTATCCGATTTCTTCAGCTGTTCCTCCATCTCCAGCTTCTCTGTAATATCCTTAAAAGTCGTCAGGCTGAGCCCTGAGAAGACATTCTGCTTCAAAGAGAACTCAAAATGCATTTTTCTGCCGGATTTCAGAATATAAGAAATCGTTCCGTTGGATTGGCCGCTGCCTGACAATTCCTCCAGATGCAGGCGCAGCTCCTCTTCCGTAATATTACAATCATTCAGCAGGGCAAGCAGGGACTGTCCCACAATTTCATGCTGCGGCATCTGCAGCATTCTTTCGCCCGAAGCATTGATATCGACGATGGTAAATTTTTCATCCCACAGAATCAGCCCCTCCAGGGCGCCTTCAAAAATGCTTCGGAACTTCCTTTCGCTTTCCCGCAGTTCTTCTTCCATTTTATACCGTTCACTGACATTCCTGAAAATCGTCATATGATAGCCTTCAACGGCGTTCAGCTTGACGGTGAATTCAAGCAGTTTCTTTTGCCCATTTGGCATCAGAAAAAACAGCTCATTCCTTACCTGACCCTCTTTATACAACTCCTCGAAAATTTGAAAATAGCCTTCATCCTTATTAAGAACGAATTCATCCACCCTCCTGGCAAGAAGCTCATCGTGGGTGCTTTCAAATATTCTGCATGCTGCCTGATTTGCGTTTATGATTGTCCCTTTATCCTTCCAGTAAACGATCCCATCGAGAGCTTCCACAAACAAGTCTTTATATAGATCCTCATGTTTGCGGATTTTTTGTTCCAGCCGCCTTTTCTTGGTAACATCCCGGAAAATGGACAAAAGCAAGCTGCTATCGGGAAGGCGGCTCGTTGTAAATTCAAAGTAGGCAAGACTGCCGTTATATGCCATCGGCAGAACACCTTTGACATTTTCCTGGGACTGCAGCAGCTTTTTCTGCTTTTCCAGCTTAAAATGATAATCTCCGGGAACCAGATCATCCAGCCTGAATCCCTTAAGCTGAACCTTCTCAGCACCTAAAAACAGAGACATTGCAGAGTTAACCGCAATAATATCAAGCTGTTCAGTATAGATGATCATGCCATCTGCCGCGGAATCAAAAACAGGATCTGCCATAGCATGCATTTCCATTTGTTCGGCTGCCTGTTTCAGCCTTTCATTTTCCAGTTCCAGTTCGGCAATCCTTTCCTCCATTTGCTTTCTTGCTATATCTGATAAAGCCCCCACCTTTTTTCCTCCTTGAAGACATAGACTTGCCTGACATCTATCATATACCTTTCCATATGCATTGGAAAAATCTATCGGCTTTTTTGGCTTGTATACTATAACAATTACATTTTATTACTGTTCGGGTTAAAAAAAAACAATTTTTAGACAATTACCAGCGATTTTTCCCTTTCCTGTTAAGGTGATAGGCTGCAGACTCCATCAAAAACAGGCTGCGGCAAAAGAGTTTCGCCGGCAGCCTGTTATATCTATCTATAGCCTGAATTTAGAAATCATCTCGTTCAGCTGATCTGCGAGTTCGGACAATGACTGGGCATTATCAGAAATTTCCTCCATCGAGTGGTTTGTCTGGCCGATGGAAGCACTCGTCTGTTCAATCCCTGCTGCAGATTCCTCGGAAACGGATGCGATATTTTCAATTGAGTCGTTCATTACCGCAGAACTGCTCGAAATTTGTTCGAGGCTCCTGGAGATTTCACTGATGTTTTCAGACATCCTGTTGACAGACTGATAGATATTTTGGAATGTCTGCCCTGTATGCTCAATCTGGGCGGTCCCCTCTTCTACCTGCTCATATCCATGCTTAAGGGAAAGAACAACATCATTGGATTCTGCCTGAATCCCTTTTACAATCGTGGTGATGTCTGACACAGAGAAAGATACCTGTTCAGCCAGCTTCCTTACCTCATCTGCCACCACGGCAAATCCTCTTCCATGCTCACCAGCCCTTGCAGCTTCTATGGCAGCATTAAGAGCAAGCAGATTGGTTTGATTTGCAATATCATGGATAACCTGCACAAGCTTCGAGATTTGCTTAGTCTGCTCATCCAGCCCCTGCACTTTTAGTACAGAAGATTTCATGATCTCATTGATGCGCAGCATCTGCTGCTGTGATTCTTTCATAAGCTCGTCGCCGTTTTTCGTCATATTCAGAACTTCGCCTGAGTCTTTCCTGATGGCAGCACCGCTCTTATTGGCATACTCGACTTTACCCAGATAATCTTCCATCATTTCAGCAAGGCTTGTTGCAGAATTGGCCTGCTCTTCTGCCCCTCCTGAAAGCTCCTGCATGGTGGATGCAGCCTGCTGGCTTGCCGACCTGACTTCATTCGCCGAGATATTCAATTCACCGCTTCTGTCAGTCACATAAGTAGACACGGCAGAAATCTCCTGTATCATTGCCTGAAGCTTTTCTTTCATAGAGTTGGAGGCACGGCTGAGCTCTGCCAGTTCGTCCTCCCCTTCCATTTCCACCGATTCTACATTCAGGTTTCCTGCCGCTACCTCATTCGATAAGGTGACAATCTGGCTCAGCTTGCCGGAGATCATACGCCCGATAAGGAGGATGCTCGCCACCCCCAGAACAGAAGAACCAATGACAGAAACGGCTAAAACAATCATCGTAAGGATTGTTCCGGCTTTGGCTGATGTCACGGCGCTCGCTTGATCTTCTTTGAGGATGGTGCGCAGCTCGTCCAACTGGCCGACTGTTTCTGTGATAATATTATCCACCTGCAATTTGCCCAGGCGGTAGCCCCTGACATTCTGAAGCTTTACTTCAGGGATGATAACATCATTGAAAATCTTTGTTATCTGCTTGTCATTCTGATCAATCCGTTTATAGAGGCTTTTTGTCTTGTCATTCCTAAGTGAAGGCTGCACCTGTTTTTTAAGCTTGTCCATGCTTTCTCCAAGATCTTTGAAATTATTCAGATGCTTAGGATTTGAATCAATGATGTAATTTCCAATCGTGCTTCCTTTATTGTTGAACAGGGCTGCAATTTCTGTTGTCTGGATCGTTTTACCCCCTGTTTCTTCAACTGTGTTCATCTTTACATTAACCATCGTCAGCAATACAAACGTAATGATGGTCGAAACAGCAAAAAGGCCAATGGTAATAAAAAGGGCCGCCCCATATTTCTGTCCCAGCTTAAGCTTTCTCCAGAATTTCGTATTCATCAGCTTCTCAGCCAAGATGAATCCTTTCCGGACTTTTTCCTTTTTTACTTTCGGCTTTTTAACTTTAGCCTTTTTAACTGCTGCCTTTCTTTCCCCTTTCACATCTATTCCCCCTATTCCTTCTTCGCTGAACCAAACTTTTGTCCTAATAAGCAGAAATATACTATATAACTTTTTTACTATTAACATTTATTATAATATATAGATTTTTGATTTTGAAGAAATAGTTTCCAATATTTCTGAAAAAAACAGCAAGTTTCCTATTGAAATTACTGGAATGCCATCCTCTAATTAACACGGCACAACTGTTTAGCAGCATGTTAGGCTGGGTATTATAGATAAAAGTTTTATGGGGGTCTTTAATCAAGGAGGAGTTATGAAACAGCGAGACTATTACTTCGACAACGCCAAATTTATTTTGATATTTTTTGTTGTCTTTGGGCATTTGCTACGTTCCTTTATTGAAGATAATGAAACAATCTACACGCTGTACAAGGTCATTTATACCTTTCATATGCCGGCTTTTATTCTGGTTTCAGGATTTTTTGCAAGAGGGATATGGAAACAGGGATATGTGAAGAAAATTGCCAAAAAGCTGATACTGCCTTATTTAATTTTCCAGGCAATCTACTCTGTGTTCTATTATTATCTTTATAACAAATCAACAATCTCTCTCGATCCTTTTACGCCGCACTGGTCACTATGGTTTCTGCTTAGCTTGTTCTGCTGGAATATCATGCTGCTTTTGTTCGCAAAATTCAAGCCTGCTTATTCTATCGGCGCTGCCATATTGATAGGGCTGCTGATCGGCTATGCTGACACAGTATCCAACTATTTAAGCTTATCCAGGACGTTTGTATTCTTCCCGCTTTTCCTGATTGGATACTTTTTGCGGAAAGAACAGCTATATATGCTGTTCAGGCCCAAATTCAGGCTTGCTGCTCTAGGTATTTTCGCAATCGTGTTCATCGGCTTCTATTTTTATCCGGATATCAACTATAAATGGCTGCTCGGATCAAAGCCATATGCTGAAATGGGCGCAGCTTCTTTTAAGGCATTGCTGACCAGGCTGTCCTTTTATATTCTCAGCCTTATCATGGTATTCTCGTTCCTGGCTTTCGTACCCAAAAAGAAATACTTCTTTACGAATCTTGGAAAGAACACTTTATATGTCTATCTTCTGCATGGATTCTTTGTGCGTATTTTCAGGGAGAGCGGAGTCCAGGATTACTTCCGCGAGCCCGAGAATTTCCTGCTGCTTGCCGGAATATCCCTGATCCTTACGCTTATCCTGTCAAGCAGGATTGCAACTTCCTTTGCCCAGCCGCTCATAGAGCTCAATACTTCCCGGCTGAAGCAGCTTCAGCTGCGGGGTAAAACATGGCTGGAGTTTTACAGAAGAAAACTGTTAAACTGATTAATAGCCCGCCGGACGGCGGGCTTTTTACTTTCAGGAGCCTGGGATTCAGGTTCCCCTGGCAGCAAAAGAAAGTTTGCCAAAGCGGAACTATATGATTTACAGCTACTTTTTTTGTCTACAATAACGTATAATAATAAGTTGTTCTGAATTGCACTACTCTTTAAAGGAGTTCTACCAAAATGAATATCGTTTGCACTACACTGAACGCTAAATATATCCATACCAATATTGCCATCAGGTATTTGAAAGCTTATGCCGAGCCTGATTTTGACATTCAGCTGGCAGAGTACACCATTAAGGATCCTGTCATGAATATCGTGACCGATCTGATCAGAAAAAAACCCGATGTTATCGGATTCAGCTGTTATATATGGAATATTGAAGAAACAATCAAGGTCATCAATATCATCAAAAAAATCAATCCTGCCATCCAGATTATTGCCGGCGGTCCGGAGGTTTCCTACGATGTGCCCGAGTGGATGGAAAGAGTAGAAGCATTTGACTTTATCGTCATCGGCGAAGGTGAAGAAACCTTCAAGCAGCTCCTTTCAGAGCTTGATGGTGAAAATAAAATGGAAAATGTTCATGGAATTGCCTACAGGGAGAATGGCAAGGTAAAATTCAACCCTCAGCGAAACAAGCTGAATTTGCGCGATCTTCCTTCCCCTTTCCGATTTGCAGAAGACAAAGCCCATCTTTCCAAACGCGTCACTTATATTGAAACGAGCAGGGGCTGCCCCTTCTCCTGCCAATTCTGCCTTTCCTCCATTGAAGTCGGCGTCCGCTATTTTGACAGAGAAAAAATTAAAGAAGATATTCGCTATTTAATGGACAATGGAGCCAAGACAATTAAGTTTGTGGACCGGACCTTCAATATCAGCAGGAGCTATGCGCTGGAGATGTTCCGTTTTCTGATTGATGAGCATCGGCCGGGGACAGTCTTTCAATTTGAGATCACTGCTGATATCATGAGGCCGGAAGTCATTGATTTTCTCAACAAGGAAGCCCCTCCTGGACTATTCCGTTTTGAGATCGGCGTCCAGTCGACTAATGATGCAACCAATGAATTGGTCATGAGAAAACAGAACTTTGCAAAATTGAAAAGGACGGTAACAATGGTCAAAGACGGCGGAAAGATCGATCAGCATCTTGATTTGATTGCGGGTCTGCCTGAGGAAGATTATGATTCGTTTAAGAAGACCTTTAACGATGTGTTTGCCATGAGGCCAGAGGAGCTTCAGCTGGGATTCCTCAAAATGCTGCGCGGAACCGGCCTGAGGCTGAGTGCAGAAAAGCACGGATACATCTATATGGATCATTCGCCATATGAAATACTCGGCAATAATGTACTGCCCTTTGAAGATATTATCAGGATCAAACAGGTTGAAGATGTTTTGGAAAAATACTGGAATGACCATCGCATGGACCAAACAATTGAGTACTTGACTACCCGCTCATTCCCGACACCTTTTGACTTTTTCCAGGAGTTTGGAGGCTATTGGGAAGAGATGGGCTGGTCCAGGATCGGCCATCAGCTCGAAGATCTATTCCGCAGGCTGCAGCAATTCCTCGAATATAAGCAGCTGGAAGATTTAAGGATCATTGAGGGCCTTATGAAATTGGACTATCTTGCAAACCAGAAGTATAAGCCTAGAAAACCATGGTGGGAAGCCGGCTATGAAAAGAGCGATCGATCCGCCATCTATCAGGAAATTGCCAGGAACCCGGCTTCATTTGGCAGCCAATTTGAAAATCTGCGCCTGAGCGAGAAGGACCTTCACAAACATACACTTCTTGACCAGGTTGAATTTGATATCAGCGCGTATCTGGAAACGGGAGAAATTATACGGGAAGCTTCCAGTATCATCGCCTTTTTCGATGCTTCAAATGAACAGACACAAATTTTTTCTTGCACCAAAAATACACTTAAACCAGCTTAACTTCTGAAAAAAAGCCTGAAACTGCTGCAGTTTCAGGCTTTTTTGTTCAGAATGACCGTTTCAAGCCGTGTGCTGTGCTCAGAACCGGCTGAATTTAGGTTTTGTAACTGGCGCGGATATATTATTTACCAATTGAAGCCTTTATTTGTTTAAAGATAAAGTTTTTTTAGTTATGTCCCGGATATTTTAATCATTTCCTGAATTTTTCTACCAAATCCTCAAAACCGGTCCAAATCGGCCGCACGGTCATCTCTTATTTACTGTTTCTTTCCTTCTGGTTCTTCTCCCTGAAGGCATCTGGATGTTCGTAGAATTTGCTTGCGTTCATGTCCCCAAATTCCAGGCCGAACTCAACATTGGAGGTCTCCTGGTTCAAGTCACCCTCAGGTTTCCTTTGCATCAGCCCCTCCCCTTTCTTCCCTGCTTGGAATTCCGGTTGGCTCCTTTAGCAGTCTCTTCCCCATGTGTAAACTCTGCGGAGAATTCTGATTCTGCAACATTTTTCTTCGGCGTTTTAGAATATTTTTCTACCGCATCATGTTCTGCTTTTCGCTTCGCCATATTAATTCCTCCTAAGTCATTGTTTCTCCTATATTTTCTTCGTTCCACCCCGAAAGAATTCTCTCTTGCTCTTTCCTTTATTTGCAGGTCATGCTTCTTTATAAAATAGAAGCCAGCTTGAAAAAATAATACTTGTCCAGCTCTGCAGCCTAGCCCCCTCGCATTTCTTATAAAGAAAGGATGTGCACAAAACAGATGAAAAAAGGGAAGCAGATTGGCATTGATGGCACACTGCCCCACCAAATATCCGCTCCCAGCTTAAAAGGGACGCATCTGAAGCTGGAAGAGCCATTCAAAAACTCTTTTGGGGTTACAATCGGCGACAGCTTCTACGCTTCAGAAGACTCCCCGCTGGAGCAATGGACCGATGAAACCGACCCTGCTGTCATGTCAGGGGAACAATGGATCCACCCGACAAACGACATCGGCTGGAACACAGATGAAAACAGAGAACTCCTTGAAAAACAACAAAAGCCCCAAAGCTCCCCCTTCATGCATCCAGAAAAAGACGTGAGCAGGGGAACGGATTAAATGAAGTGCGGAAGCGGCTTGCCCAGAGCCGACAAGCATAAGACGCGGCAGAATAAAAGGCGTTCTTTGCCTTTAATTCTGCCTTGGCTTATGACTCGAGGCTCTAGCGCCTGGATCTGGACAAACTAAAGTGCGGAAGCGGCTTAAATCCGGCGCCTTAAATTTCTGCCCAGAAAAAAAGCATATAACACATGGTTATATGCTTTTACCCTATGATGACTCTTTCCTTTGGATAATGATAGATTGACTTCTTTTCTTTCCCTCCTATGATGAATAAGAAGGAAGTCAGCCCAATTCTTCCAATGAACATCAGTATGATAATCACGCACTTCCCAACCGCTGACAAATCGGAGGTTATTCCCATGGACAGCCCAGTCGTTCCAAAGGCTGAACATACTTCAAAGATGATTGCCGTCACACTGTGGGTCTCACTCAGGCTCAGTACAATGACTGCAAAGAAACACATGCCGACAGCCAAGATGGTGATGACCAGTGATTTTAATACATCATCCTGATGTATTTCCCTTTTAAATACTTTAATATCCCTGTTCCCATGGGCAAACTGATAAAGGAAGAGGACATTCAGGGCGAAAGTCGTGGTCCTGATCCCTCCCCCTACCGAGCTAGGGGAAGCTCCGATGAACATAAGCCCGCTCAGAAGCAGCTGGGTAGACTCAGCAAAATCATTGACATTCAACGTCGAAAGACCTCCGCTCCTTGTTGTGGCAGATTGGAAGAAAGCATAAAAGAACGTTTTATGCCAGCTCATACCGCTGAAATAATGCCTTCCTTCCAGAAGAAGGATTAGAACTGTCCCAACCACCAGCAGCACGGCAAAGGTGGTGCTCGTCAGCTTTGTGAACAAGGAAAAGCGGAAGTTCTCATAATCTCTCCGGTCAAAAAGGTAATGCTTCACTTCTATCAGAACAGGAAAGCCGATTGCCCCAAGTGTGATCAGGATTATATGTATAAGCTGAACAAAATAATCATCCGCATAAGGAATCAAGGAAGCTCCAGTAATATCAAAGCCACCGTTTGTCGTTGCACTGACCGAAGCGAACAGGCCGTGCAGCATGGCTTCCTGGAATGTATCATAATAACTGAGGAAATGAACACCAAGTATAAGCGCACCCGCCGCTTCAATGATTAGGATCAGCTTCAGGATCTCCCTGATCAAATTGACGAGGCCCGACAGGTTCGACTGGTTATGGTCGACCATGATGAGCCTTCTTCCTCTTAAGCCGATTTTCTTGCCAAGCAAAATCCAGAAGAAAGTCCCCAGCGTCATGATGCCGATTCCCCCGAATTGCAGGACGAACATCAGCATAAAGACCCCAAAGGTGCTGTAAGTTTCAGATATATTTAAAACTGAAAGCCCCGTTACACTGACGGCACTGACAGCCGTAAAGGCCGAATCGAGCCAGGATACCTCAACCCCGGGCTGATGGACTGCAGGAATGCGCAGCAGCAGCACCGAAATCGTGACAGCAAGCAAATAGTAGCCGGTAATAACCTGGGCAGGGGATAATTTATCCAGCCTATCTTTTATTTCATCCCACATTGAATTCTTTCCCTCCTAAATTGCCTATCCCCTATCATAAAGAAAAACAGCAGCCTTTAAAAGGATTATGAGGCTATTAGCGTGTTTTTTTTTATTTTTATATAATTAAGCATAAAGACATAAATTATTTCACCAGAATTAGGGGGATCGACCATGCTTTTGCCTGCACTTGCCGAAAAGATCCTTCGCGAGGTCAGAGGGGTCTTGAAAGAAGAAATCATCGTGGTCAATACAGATGGAATCATCGTTTCAAGCACATCACCAGATAGAGTTGGAGCCTTCCACGAAGGCGCACTCCAGTCTGTTAAAAATCGGGATAAAAGAATCATCACAACAGAAGATGAGAAAAAGCTGAGAGGCGTAAAGGCCGGGATAAATCTTCCTGTTTTCTTTCAGAAAGAAGTCGCCGCAGTGATAGGAATCACAGGCGACCCGGAAAAGGTTGCTCCTTACGGAGAGATTATCCGGAAAATGACAGAGCTTTTAATCAGCGAAAATTTTTACAGCGAACAAATGGACTGGCAGTCAAGGGCCCTTGAAGGCTTTGTCTTTGATTGGCTGCAGGAGCGTGGTCAGGGCAGTTCTTTTATAGACAGGGCTCTTATGCTCAAGATCGACACCAGGCTTGAACGGCTGGTGTTTATAGCAGAATTCCTTGAACCTGAAAAGATTCCTTCAAGGGAAATATGGCAGAGGCTCCTCTCCTGGCCGGAAAAAAACGATAATGACCTTTTTATTCGCTGGGGACATGATCGAATTGTTGCTCTCTTCGCACATCAGACGGAAGAGCAGATACAAAGGCTCGAGGACAGAATAGCCCGGTATTACAGCTATCTCGGCAGGAGTTCCGGTTCTGCGCTTTCTGGAGGGGCTGGGCAGCCGTCTGCATCATCCGCACTTTCCCGTTCCTTCAGGCAGGCGGAAAGGGCTTTGAAAGCTGCAAAGAAAGCCGGGTATTTAAGATTTGATAAAAACCTTACCTTGGAGATGCTGATGGATGAAATCAAGCCGGAAACCAAATCAGATTATATAAAAAGAACCATCGGCCCCCTTAAGGAGCACCCTGAAGTTCTTGAAACGCTCAAAGAACTGTTCAGGCAGAACCATTCATTAAAAAAAACAGCAGAAAGCATGCATATACATATCAATACACTCCACTACCGCCTTAAAAAGATTGAGGATCTTACAGGCCTTAGCACCGGCAATGCACAGCAGCTGTTCATCCTTTATATGGCATGCCTGTTGTTAGATGAACATACAAATAATCACTTAACAAACGAATAAAATTCGTATTAACATCTATAGAAAACAAAAATCGTCACGCTTATAATGAAGCTAAAAGCACTGCCGGCATCAGCCGGCGGCAACTGGAGGCTCCTGTTATGATACCTAAAGCTGCTAAAGAGAAATTGACAGCGATTGCAGGCATAGATCATTATGATGATTCCAATGCGGTGCGCCTGGTTTATTCCTACGATGCCACCCCGAATTTCCAATCCCTCCCTGACGCGGTCATAAGTCCTCGGAATACAGGCGAAGTATCTGAAATAGTAAAAGTATGCAGCGAGTATTCCATTCCTATTGTTCCTAGAGGCTCTGGCACGAATCTGTGCGCCGGCACATGCCCGACAGAGGGCGGGCTTGTTATTCTGTTCAAGCATATGAACAAAATTCTCGAGCTCGATGAAGAGAATCTTGCTATAACTGTCCAGCCTGGGCTTGTCACACTAGACTTAATACGCGAGGCAGAAGCAAAAGGACTTTTTTACCCTCCTGATCCAAGCTCAATGAAAATATCTACCATCGGAGGTAATATAAACGAAAACTCCGGCGGATTGCGCGGCCTGAAATATGGTGTGACCAGAGATTATGTCATGGGCCTGGAAGCGGTCCTGGCCAATGGGGATATCATCAGGACGGGAGGCAAGCTCGCAAAGGATGTGGCAGGATATGACTTCACCCGGCTTTTTACAGGCTCAGAAGGTACGCTTGGGATTATCACCGAAGCGACTTTGAAGCTGATCCCGATGCCGGAAACAAAAAAGACGATGCTTGCCCTTTACCAGGATCTTGAAGCGGCAGCGAAGACTGTTTCAAAAATCATAGCCAATAAAATCATCCCTGCAACATTAGAATTCCTCGATCAGCCGACACTCGAGGTCGTGGAAGAGTTCGCACAGATCGGCTTGCCTACAGATGTAAAAGCCGTTTTGCTGATTGAGCAGGACGGCCCCCGTGAAGTTGTCGAGCGTGATATGGCAAAGATGGAGAAAATTTGCCGGGAAGAGCGCGCAGTTTCTGTCCAGGTCGCCAAAACGGCCGCAGAGGCAGAGGCGCTGACGGCTGCGAGAAGAGCCGCCCTTTCAGCCCTTGCAAGGCTCAAGCCTACCACTATTCTTGAAGATGCAACGGTTCCACGCTCAGAAATTGCCAATATGGTAAGAAGCATCAATGAGATTGCCAGCAAATATGATCTCAAAATCTGTACTTTCGGCCATGCCGGAGATGGAAATCTCCATCCTACCTGTCCTACGGATGCAAGGAATAAAGAAGAGATGGACCGGGTGGAGAAAGCTTTTGCAGAGATTTTTGCAAAAGCCATCGAGCTTGGAGGAACTATCACCGGCGAGCATGGCGTTGGTGTCATGAAAGCTCCGTATCTTGAGCTTAAATTAGGACAGGAAGGCATTTCGGCGATGCAGGCCGTCAAGAGTGCACTTGATCCGAAGAATATCATGAATCCCGGGAAAATATTTGCTAAAGACAGCAGGAAACGTGTGGTGATATCTAAATGAGTACAGCGGCCGAACGGGAAAAGATCCAACATGGATTCAGCAGCAGAATGGATGAAGATGAACTCCTGAATTGCATGCGGTGCGGATTCTGCCTCCCCTCCTGTCCCACTTACATCACTTCGGGATTTAAGGAGGAGCATTCACCCAGAGGCAGGATTGCGCTTATGAAAGCTGTAGCAGATGGCCTGATCGAGCCGGACAGCGATGTAGAGCGGTCGCTGGATCTGTGTTTGGGCTGCAGGGCATGTGAGCCCGTCTGTCCCTCTGGTGTGAATTATGGCCACCTTCTCGAAGAAGCAAGGGATATTATCAGCCAGAATAAAAAATACTCACTCCCGGTCAAGGCGATCAGGAAGACTGTTTTTCATGGACTGTTTCCCTATCAGGAAAGAATGACAGCAGCCGCTGGCCTCCTTTCCCTGTATCAGAGGTCCGGACTGCAAACCGCTGTAAGGAAAATAGGTTTTATGAAGCTTTTCCCTGACAGCCTTGCAGCAATGGAAAAAGTACTTCCAGCCGTCCCTTCCTACAAGGCCATGAAGGATCGTCCCGAAGAGCTGCCAGCTCATGGGAAGCCAGTGAAAAGGGCAGCGTTTTTCTCCGGCTGCCTGATGGACACCATTTTTATGGGGACAAATGACTCAACCATGAAGCTGCTGCAAATGGCCGGCTGTGAAATCGTCATACCGAAAACACAGGCTTGCTGCGGCGCCCTCCATGGACACAGCGGGGAAAAAGAAAAAGCCAAAGAACTTGCAAAACGGAACATCGCTGCCTTTGAGGGTACGGGAGCGGATTATATCATAACGAATGCAGGCGGCTGCGGCGCTTTTCTTGTGGATTACGATCATCTCCTGAAAGATGAGCCTGAATGGAAAATCCGCGCTGAGAGCTTTAAAAATAAAATCAAGGACATTTCCCAGACCCTTTTTGAATTGGATTTCCATAAAATCCATAAGATGGCCCTCCCCCATCAGGTCATTACGTACCAGGATTCCTGTCACCTCCGCAATGTGATGAAGACGGCAGCTGCCCCGCGCATGCTCCTTGGCTCCATCACCGGCGCAGAGTACCGGGAAATGAAGGACGCGGACAGATGCTGCGGCTCTGCGGGCATTTATAATATGGTTGAATCAGAAATGTCCATGCAGATTCTGGATCACAAAATGGGCCGGGCCAGAGTAACAGAAGCGGCAGTCATTGTCACTTCAAACCCTGGCTGCCTTCTTCAGATGAAGCTTGGGATTGAGCGTGAAGGGGTATCTGGCCATGTTAAGGCAGTCCATATTGCAGATCTGCTTTTGGAAGCTGCTGAATATGCTTCAGCAGGAGAACTGGCAGCAAGATAACATTACCAAACATGAAACGGCTGCAGAATTCCATACTACAGATACAGGGCCTTAAGCTCTGCATCAATATGGAAGGAGCTGAAACTCAATATGGCTAGAAGCAGCAATAAACTGCTCGTTCCCGGCATTGAGCAGTACCTTGATCAAGTCAAATACGAAATTGCTCAGGAATTTGGCGTTAATCTTGGTTCAGATACAGTTTCCCGCTCAAATGGTTCTGTTGGCGGAGAAATTACAAAGCGTCTTGTACAACAAGCTCAATCCCAGCTTGCTGGACGGAATGAATAATAATAACAGAATATAAATGGCAAAAAATCCGGCTGCCTTCAGCCGGATTTTCCATTATTGCCTTTATCTCCCTTGTCATGTCCGTTATTGCCATTCCCCCGGCCATTATTGCCCGGCGAAGGGGAACCTTTCTTGCCATTGCCATCATTCTCCTTCTTTTCGTGCTTCTCGTGTTTTTCTTGCTTCCCTTGTTCTTGTTTTCTTTGTTCTTCCTTTTTAATATCCTGTTTGCCCCGCCCCTTGTTTTCATCCTGCCTTTCCGGCTTTGCTTTGCGGGCAACATTTTTCCTGTCTTCTTCCCTGTTCTTTCCTTCCTGCTTTGGGACAGAACCTTTTGGAAGCTGAGACGAAGGTTTTATATTGCCTGCTCCCTTTTTATCTTTCGCTTTATCGGCGGTCCCGCTGCTTTGATGCTCTTGTTTCCTTTTAATATTTTCCGCTTTCTCCCCGGCAGCTTCTTCTTTTTCCCGTTCCCTTTGCTCCAGCTGCTGCTTCCTTTCTATTTCCTCTTCTATAAATTTTCCGGCAGTCAGCCCTTTTTCTTTGGCCTTCTCCCGTTCACCTTCAGTTGCTTGGATCACTTTGACCTCAAGATTCTCTGCTTCTGCAGTTTCCTTGATGCTTTCAACCTGATTGTCCAGCTTCTTGCTTTCAGAGGAATCCTTGCTGACTTCTTTCTTCAGTACAGAAGCGATGATCATTTCTTCGTGCTCTCTCAGATATCCCTGCTGCTGTGCCAGATTTAGGATCTTCCGAGTTACATAGCCTGCGCTTTTCCCCTTCCAATTCTCCATCAGATTGAGCAATTCCCTGCCCTCCTGATTATAGGAATGAAGCTCCACTACGGACAGTTCCTTGTCGACACCCAACTCGATGCTCGGGTTTACATCAATTGTCATATAGGCGTAAACTTCGCTGCTATTATTAAAAGGCATGACAAGAGATAGAACAAGAAGGCAGGCCAGGGCGGCAGCGGCAATCAGTTTCTTCCTTGCCCCCAGGCGTGAAATGAGCCCTTTCCCGTCTTTTTCTGCAGTTTTAACAGGGTAGAAGTAGATTTCTTCCCCTATCTGATGCTGTCCTTCCGTATTAAGGGCACGAAGAAATTCGCCTTCGGGAGTAAGCATCGTCATAAAACGTCCCTCAATTTCAAGGATGACTCCTTTTTTCACGTTTTCAGCACCCCTTTTATATACTCCTGTAAAAACACATAATCTCCCATTAGAATAAGTGAAACAGCAATGATATACTTCCTGTTCCTTTCAATCGTTTTTCTGCTCACTGCTGCAGTGCCTTCCAGCTGCTTGATGGGAAGGCGCTTCTTTTCCTGCAAATAAGCAGCCAGCTCTTTGTCACTAACAAGTGCCGAAGCTATTTCCATCGCATTTTTCCGTGCATCTGCATGTTTGGGAGACTGGTCTGCAATTTCAGCAAAAGTTAGTCCATATTCTTTAAGAAGAGCTGTAAAGTGAATGATTTCATCCCGTCTCAGCTCCTGCTCTGTTTTTTTAACGAACTCTTCAATCGACAGCCTGTCTTCCACAAGACTGGCTGAAGTTTGCTCATCAGCACTTCCGCTGCTACCGTCATAGCTGACATTCCTGTGCCTTGCCTGCTGGCGGATATAGTCAATGACCCTTCGCTTGATTATGATCTCGGCAAAGCCAAGGAGGGAACTGCCCTTCTCGGAACTGTACTTATGGACCGCTTCATCAAAGGCAATCAGGCCGATGCTGTACTCATCGTCAGACTCATGGATATAGCGTCTGCAGACGGAGGATACGGTTTTTGCTATAAAAGGTTTGTATGACTCTATCAGTTCATTTAGCAGCTGGCTGTCGCCCTGCTGGATTTTCATTACGGTTTGTTCTAGTGTTTGTCTCTTCTTAGTGATGAATAAATAACCGAGCATACCCTCACCTCTCACCAGCTCATTATACCATATGCCAAATAACAGCCAGTAGGGAAGGTTTAAAGAGAGAAAAAAGGAAGATTTTTTCACTGCTAACATAAAGCTTCGCGCGGAAAGTGGAGCTTTTGGGGGTGGTTTAGAGATTGCTCATGAACGGCAGAAAACCTTTGCTGATTGAGCAAAGGTTTGTGTATTGGCCGTTTGGCCCGCTTTATGCATTCTATGCTGCTTTTCTTCGCAGGAACAAGAGCAGGGCCCTTAGCGCGAAGCCCGTCACAAGCCCGGGAATGAGGAACATCATCGGCAAAAAGACCGGGCCAAATAAGATGCCAAAAAGTTTGAGCCTTACTGAATACATAAGACCCACAGTTACAAAATAAGCTCCAAAGACAAACGGCAGGAAAGATAACTCTTCCTTTGCAGGCATTGCTTCTTTATAAGCATCCCACATAGCAAACATATAGAGACAAGGGTAAAACATCAGCCACTGATAATCGAGCACTCCCGCCGCCTTATCGATTTCCCACAGGAAACTGTGCATGATAGCCAGATTAAAGTTGCTGAATACGTTGATAATAACTTCAAGCGCCACAAAAAGAACACCTTTTACATAGTGGCCCGTCAGCAGCTGGCTGAACCCGGGCAAGGCAATGCTCCAAAAAATAGCTTCTAGTTTTCCGACTTTTTTCATTCATTATCACCAGCTATATTTCTATAGTGGTATCATGCACTAAAGATCTCACTTTTATCACAAATACCTGAACATGCTTCAAAATGCCTGCTAAGAATAAATCTTATGCACCTGGAACCGCGGATCTGATTTATGCTGCCTGAAAAAAGAAACCATTGACGGTATGCCTTCTTTCAGATCCGGACAGCAGATTCCTGATCCCTCCAGATCGGTCTGTGCTATTGAACAATCGAAGCGTCCCTGCCAGGTAAAATAGTCAAGCGCCTCCTGCTCCACACCAAGGTAATTCCTCAGCTTTTTGATGCGAAGCGCCCCTTTGACAGCACTCAGAGGGAAGCTGCCGGCCGGCCTTTTCCCGCAGAGCTCCACCATCAGCATTTCGTACAGATCGGAAACTCTATATGGATTCGGATCTGTAAGATGGTAGGTCTTATTCCGTCCAACAGCAGACGTCCCAAGAAATACGGCTGCTTCAATGATATAATCCACCGGCACCAGGTTGATATAGGCTTCCCCTTTCCCGAGCATGGGGAGAAATGGCAGCCTGCTAAGGCGATCCATAAAATTCAGCATAAAATACGGCCCGTCGAACTTGATTGTTTCCCCTGTTACAGAATGGCCTTTTACAATTCCAGGCCTGAGGATGGTAACCGGCAGTTCAGCCTTAGCATTCTCAACAATGACCTCGGCCAGATACTTTGTTTCTTCATAATGATTTTTGAATCCAGGCGGCTCTATCAGCTCATCCTCCTTCAGCTGCCCGTCCCTTTTTCCAGCCACATAGGCAGTACTGAAGTAGATGTAACGTTCAAGCTTCTTTAACGTTTCTGCAAATTCTGTGACCTGCCTTGTCCCTTCAACATTTACCTTATACGCAATATCCTTAGGCACAGCCAAATCATAAATGGCGGCTAAATGAAAAAGATGGGTAATGTTTTCCCTGAGAAATGCTAAGTCCTGCTGCGTGATATCAAGCCCAGCCCTTGTAATATCTCCAATAATGATTGAAAAACGCCCGCTGCTTGCTCCCGTCTCCTCACAGATCTGCCTGATTTCAGCCTTTGCAGCCGCTTCCATTTCCCGCAGGCTTAAAACGCTGATATGTACATTCCCTGGCTCTTTATTGAGAACCTCTCTGATTAGCCGGGAGCAGATAAAACCAGGAAATCCTGTGAAAAAATAATGCCTCTCCTCCATTTGACCGCCTCTTTCTATCATAGATTTACTCAAATTGTAACCGGTCATACCGGCTGCAACAATGTATTTCTGATAATACAAAATATATACCTCTCAAAAAAAGCCTCTCTCCAAAGAGAAAGGCTTTCAGTGTCATGCATTTATAAAGATTATTTGCCTCTTTGATCTTCGTCCTGCTGTTTCCTTTCCTCATCTTTTACTGCCTTCAGCAGGTCCTCAAGCATGGCAGCCATGTCTTCTCGGCTGTAATTTTTATTGCTTTCTGCAGGAGCCTGAGGCACATCACTTTGGCGTTCTTGATCTTCGTACCTTTCTTCAAGAAGATAAGCAGGGATCAAGTGGCCGTCAGGTGTAGCATACATCTTGTTGAGCTTCCTGGTATCTTTATCAAAGAAGCTGTATACGACAGGGATGACGAATAGCGTCAGGAAGGTGCTGCTGACCAGGCCGCCGATTACAGTGATGCCCATCGGCTGGTTGATTTCTGCCCCTTCGCCGATTCCAAGCGCAATCGGGATCAGCCCTAGGATCGTAGTAAGTGCTGTCATAAGGATAGGCCTTGCCCTATCTTTCACAGAGACGATAATGCTGTCATAGGTTTTCATGCCGCTTGCCTTTTTCTGATTGATATAGTCAACGATGACTATGGCATTATTGACCACTATGCCGGCAAGGACAATAATGCCGATGATGGCAGTCAGGCTGACAGGAGTGCGTGTCACGGTCAATGCAATAGCTACGCCAATGACCATCAGCGGAACTGTGAACATAATGACGAACGGATACTTCAGTGATTCGAATTGGGCCGCCATCACCAGATAGATGAAGACAACCGCCAGGATGAATGCCAGGAGCATATCATCAATTGAAGATTCCAGGAGCTCCCGGTCACCGCCGAAGACAATTTCTGTTTCTTCCGGCAGATCCAGATCAGCAATCTCATCATCCACCAGATTAGAAATGGCCCCGAGGTTTGTTGAGGCCTTATATTTCAGCGTAAACTGGACAGCATCCTGCTGGTTGATCCGCTGAATATTGACCGGCCCTTCGCCTCTTTCAATAGCAGCTACCTGGTCCAGGGTTGTATAGCTGCCATCAGGCTTACGCAGCAAAAGTTTCTTTAGATTATCGAGGTTTTGAGTGACTTCTGGATCATATTCTACAAAAACGCCATAAATATTGGAGTTCTCATCAATGATCTGGGTTGCCTGGTTTCCTCTTGTCACATCATTGACAATCATGGCAACCTGGGCAGGCGCCAGCCCTGCTGCACGTGCTTTTTCACGGTCGACCGTAATTTGGATTTCCTCTACCGTATCCATCAGATCTGTAGAGAGTTCGTTCACATCATCAAGATCTTTAAGTGAATTGTAAATTTTGTCTACCGATTCATTCAGCCGCTGTTCGTTCGTATCACGGACGCTGAACGAGAGGGTATTCGGCGCAGATCCAGCGGAAGACTGCAGATTGAATGAGACCTCTGCCGTGCTGTTGGCCTTATCTGCCGCTCTCTCCAAATCCCGTTTCACATCGTCCACAAACTCAAATGTCGAGCGGTCCCTCTCCTCCAGATCTTTCATTTTTACATAAAGCTCAGCCACATTTGGATTGCCGGAGCCTCTGAAAGAAGATTCCTGTGTTGTACCGATCAGGCTGACATATGTCTCAACATCGTCTTCTTCCTTCAGCTGCTCTTCAAGTGCAGCCATGACCTTTTCTGTTTCTGTAAGCGCTGAGCCATTCTCAAGATTGACCCTGACGCTGAAGAAACCTTCGTCTGAATTAGGCAGGAACTGGGTGCCGACCGTCGTGACCCCATATCCGCCGCCGGCAAGAAGGACAAGCATGATAAGCAAGACAGCCAGCCTGTTGCGCAGGGCCCATTTGACAGAGCGCTCAAGCCCCTTCATGATGGCCGACTCCTGACGCTTTTCTTCCAGATTGTTTTTCGGCCCTTTAAGCAGCCTGCTGGCAAGCATCGGCACAACAGTCAAAGCAACGATAAGCGAAGCAAAAAGACTGAATGAAATGGTCAAAGCAAATTCAGTGAAAAGCTGGCCAATGATACCTGTAATAAAGACGACAGGCAGGAACACCGCCACAGTGGTGAGGGTGGAGGCCGTAATGGCAGCGCCCACTTCTCCTGCACCGTCTCTGGCCGCTTCTTTTGGATCTTTCCCCATCGATAAATGCCTGTAGATATTCTCGATTACAACAATTGAGTTATCAACGAGCATCCCGATCCCCAGCGCCAATCCGCCAAGGGTCATGATATTGAGGGTGAAATTTGAAAAATACATCAGCACAAAGGTGAAGATGACAGAATATGGGATGGCAATTCCGATGATCAGCGGGCTTTTGACATTCCTCAAAAAGAAAAATAAAACGATCATGGCGAACAGGCCGCCTAAGAGAAGAGAAGTAGAGATATTCCCGATCGCCTGCTGGATATAATCTCCCTGATCAAACAGGATATCAGACTCAATTCCCTCATATTGATCTTTTTCAAGCAGTTCCTCGAGCTGGCTGATAAACTCCTTCGACACCTCTGCAGTGTTTGAATCAGACTGCTGCAGGACGCTTAAGAGGACGGAAGGCTCCTGATTCGTCCTTGTTATCGTCCGGTCGTTCTGGTTGACAAGCTGGACGATGGCCACATCCTGAAGGAGTACTTCATTTCCATTAGACGGATTTGCGGCTACCACAAGTTTTTTTAAGATATCGACTGAATCAATACTGCTGATTACCCTTGTAGTCAGCTCCTTGCCGCCTGTTAAAATGGTATCACCCGGAAGGGAAATATCGTTTGCCTGAATTGTATCTACGATATCAGACTGGCTGAGCCGGTAATCCCTCAGCTTGTCCTGGTCCAGTTCAACCCTGACTTCCTTAACGCTTGTACCAGATAGATTGACGCTGGCCACACCTTCTACCTTTGTGAGCTCCAGCTCCAGCTGTTCGGCAATGCTCCTTAATGATTCCTCATCACTGTCAGAGCTCAAAGAAAGCTGGATGATCGGAAACTGGGAAGGATCAAATTTCAGGAAGCGCGGTTTGTCCACATCATCCGGCAGCGGAGTCTGGTCAAGCCGCTGTATGATTTCAGACTGCACTTCGTCAATATCAGTCGTCCAGGAAAATTCCAGCAGTACAAGGTTGGCGCTTTCCTGTGACGTTGCCGTCATTGTTTTTAAACCAGGGAGAGTGGCCAGGCTCTGCTCCAAAGGTTTGGTCACCTTTTCAGAAACCTCTTCCGGGCTTGCACCCTGATAATTCGTTACTACAACACCGACAGGCGGATTTATGTCCGGTATCAGCTTCAAAGGGATATTCAAAAGGGAAACCACCCCTAAAACGAGAACCAGAACCATCGTAACAAGTGTAAAAATCGGCCTTCGGATCGAAAAATTGCTTATCTTCACTTATGCTGCTCCTTTCGTCTGCAGAGCCGGACCCGTGCCGGCATTCAACATTGTGCAATAGTTTAACTATATAAGAGGCAAAAACGGGATGCAAGTGTGGAGGAGCCTGTGAATATGCTCCTCCAACATAGGCTGTGTGACTGCCATTTTTCACGCCTGGTTATGTATCCCAGATGCCCGTTGGGATACATGACTCCACCTTTCTCAGCCGTATTATGTATCCCGGATGCCTGTTGGGATACATGACTTCTCTTTTCTCAGCCGTGTTATGTATCCCGGATGCCCGTCGGGAATACATATTACCTTTTTCAAAGTCGAGCCCTGTATCCGGGGTTCAGCGAACGACATCGGGAATGTAAGTGTTGGTTCTTCCAAAAGCTGTTATGATAAGAAAAAAGAATGAATTGGAGGCCTAGAAAATGGATTTTGATAACGGCCATTATTTTAAAAGCATTAAACTCAGAAGAAGCGATATTCCTTCATATTCCAAGTATCCCTTTAACCTTCCTGCCGTCAAGAACCTCGACGACCTGCCCCTTCATCCTGATGTAACCTTTATAGTCGGGGAGAATGGGATGGGAAAATCCACTCTCCTGGAAGCTATTGCAATCGCAGCAGGTTTTAATCCGGAAGGAGGATCGCTCAATTTCAGCTTTTCTACACATAACTCCCATTCAGAGCTCGAGCAGTACATCAGGCTTTCAAGGGGATCAGAGCGGCCTGAGGATGGTTTTTTTCTAAGAGCCGAGAGCTTTTATAATGTGGCTTCTTATATTGATGATCTTGATAAGGAATCTCCCGGTATTCCTTTGATCGAATCTTTCGGAGGGACTTCCCTTCATGAACAGTCGCACGGCGAGGCCTTTTTTGCCACTTTCCTGAATCGCTTCCGAGGAAAAGGGATTTATATTCTTGACGAGCCTGAAGCAGCCCTGTCACCGCTCAGGCAGCTTTCGATGGTCTCGCGCATCCACGAACTTGCCAAAGACCGCTCTCAATTCATCATCGCGACCCATTCCCCCATCATCATGTCGTATCCTTCCGCCAAAATCATAGAGCTGACAGAAGAAGGGGTCCAGGAGGTCCGGCTTGAAAATACCGGGCACTACCAATTTATGAAGCAGTTTTTCGAAAACCGGGAGAGGATGCTGCATCATTTGCTGGAAGAGTGAAACGGGAATGCGCCTGGAACAAAAGCGCAAGCGCCTTGGTCACCCTTAAGGAACGCAGACTAAGAACGCCACGTCCTGTGGCAGCGTCTGCATGACCAGTTTCCTGGGGGCCTCAAGATGAACCTCACGGAAAGGCGGTCTTTGCCTTTTTTGGAGGTTTGGCTTGTTACCTCAGCGCAGCTGCTGGACGTTGATCAAGAATTGATATTTACCACAAGACTTACAATTTATAAATTCCTATACAGTAAAAAAGTAAGAGGAGCGGCGATTGCCGCTCCTCTTACTTAAAATCATTTTCCTGAAGCTTTCGTAATAGTTATTCCTGTCCATCCAAACAGCAAAGTGATGATCGGCGATAGCAGGCAGAAAAAGGCGAATGGAATATATTCGCCAGTCGGCACATTCAGCACCCCTGTCAGGAATACCCCGCAAACGCTCCAGGGAACAAGGGGGTTGATGACTGTCCCTGCATCCTCAAGGACTCTTGAGAGATTCTTCAGATGCAGCCCAGCCTTTTTATAAGACTCTGCGAATGCATTTCCTGTGAGCAGGATGGACAGATACTGCTCGCCAAGGAGGAAGTTGATCCCGATGGCAGATGCTGCTGTGGCACTTATAAGCGCAGGTGCCTTTACAATCAGACCTTTGATGCCTTCCAGAAGTGCCGGCAATATGCCGAGCTTGAAGAGCAGTCCGCCCATTGAGAGGGCCAGAAGGACCAGCGATACCGAAAACAGCATGCTTTCAATCCCTCCCCTGGTCAGCAGGGAATCGAGCTCCTCCATCCCGGTATTGGATTTGTAGCCGGAGTACAGTATATTCACTATGTCATTGAATCCGAAGCTGCCCTGAATAAATGGAGCCAGGATCAAGGCGGACACTGTACTGGCAGACAGGGTGAGAATAGCGGGGACTTTCCGTACAGCCAAGACAGCGAGCACTGCAAAGGGAATTAAAGACTGCCAGCTGACAAGATTAAGTTCCTCTAGGCTATTCTTGATTGCAGCGATTTTTTTGAAATCGGTCTCTGCTGCTGCCGGCGAAATGATGGCAAAGAGGATGATAGAAATGACAAAAGCCGGAATGGTCGTCCAAGCCATATTTTTGATATGATCAAACAGATCGACTTTCACTGTCATAGAAGCGAGATTGGTTGTATCTGACAAAGGGGACATTTTGTCGCCGAAGAATGCCCCTGAGATAACGGCACCTGCTGCAGCTGCTGTGCTGAGATCGAGTGCAGCGGCTGCGCTGACAAAGGCCGCTCCAAGCGTTGCCGCTGTCGTCAGCGAACTGCCGATGCTGATTCCGATGACTGCGGTAACTGCAAAAGCAATTGCGAAAAAGTACTTTCCGCTGACTGCCGTCAGCGCCAAATGGATAAATGTCGGAATCGTTCCGCTGGCCATCCAGCTGCTGATCAGCATGCCGATAAAAAAGAAGATGAATACAGCGCCCAATCCTGACCTGGCTCCATCAGCCATGCCTTCCTCCAGATCTTTCATCCGCACCTTTTTTAATAGTCCATATATTAGCAGGGCAATGACTGCTCCTATGATCGGAACATGGGGAACCGCTCCTGCGCCTATGATTGAAAAACTGATCCCCCCGAGCAAAAGAAGGGATATAATTACAGCCTCTGCTGTACTGATTTTGATAACCGCTTGATCCTGATGCATTTTACTTCCTCCTGTTGTATGACTGGCTCCGGTCGGCGGGAATGTTTTGAATCTTTTAGACAGCACAAAAAGCCCTCTCGCCGGCTAGGGACGGAGGAGCTCCGCGGTACCACCCTAATTGAAAGGCACACGGCCTTCCCTCTCTTCACACAATTGCCCTGGTATCGATAGCTGTAATTCAAACCGTCACCGCCTGGGCTTACACCAGCCACCCAGTCTCTTTTTGCTGCATCTGTCGATTCTACTTTTGTCTATCCGGCAAAACTATTATACTTAAACGCTTTTTAGCGTTAAAGCGTCTATTTGTAATATTACTATAATCTCAATCAGGAATTTTGTCAAATTTTCTTTAAGCAGAATATGAGGGCTGCTGCAGCTTTCTGCTTATATATTTTGGGAGTTGCTAATAAAATGGGAAAGTTGCTAATATACGAAAATCAAGCAGGCAAAGCCCGCAAATGCAAACTGCCAAAATAATTATCCCGATTAACAGCAAAAATTAGCATTTCACAAAAAAACAGGCCCTGAAGACCTCAGGACCTGCCACATATTTTAAATTTGTTTCTCCAAAATCAGTTCATCCCTGATCGGTATGCCTCCATACCCCAATAAAGGAATCTCCGGTTTTATTTTTCGGGCGTCTTCCACGGCGTTACGAAGGATTCTAGTTAACTGATATCCCCTTTTCTGATAAAATCTCAAGGCATTCAAATTATCATTGGTCGTTATCAGTGCCATTAAGCTGATGCCCTTTTCTTTCGCATCGGCTTCAGCAGCATTCAGCAGGCCTGATCCGATACCCTGTCCTTCGATGCTGGCATCCAGGGAGATGATTTCCCGTTCCTCCCCCCGGTCTGCAAATGTAATAAGACCGACTATATCATGATCCGAATCTATGGCTGCGAATCCGGGTAGCTCATCACACTTGTATATGCCTGTGGAGATAACCATCTCTGGGCTGCCCCAGTTTTCCCGGAAGTAGGCTGCTGCCTTTTCTTTATCAAGCTGGTCTGTACGGATGATCTTCATTAGGAATGAATATGGAAGACTTCATCTATATCTTTTGCCGGGCGCCCGATATAATAGCCCTGGGCAAGATCGGCGCCAATCGATCTGCAAAATTCCAGCTCTTCCTTCCTCTCAATTCCTTCTGCAAGGACAATGATCCCCAGCCCGTCTGCAATATTCATGACCTTAGACAGGAATTGCTGGCTTTCAGGCTTTTGGTCGCAGTGATCGATGAAGCTCCTGTCTATTTTTAAATAATCGGGCCGGAGAGCTTCAAGCATTTCGAGGGTTGAGAAGCCGGCCCCGACATCATCAAGCGCCACTTTCATGCCTCTTTTCTTATATGTATTCAATACCTTTTTTAAATGATCTATATCACTGATTTTCTCAGTCTCCACTACTTCAAACACAAGATCTGCCGGATCGATTTCATATTTCTCGACAATCTGGAAAGTATGCTGAAGACAGAAATCCGGATTGTAAATCGTGGAAGGAAGGAAGTTGATAAAGCTTTTGATGCCCGGCGGGATGATATTTTTTCTTGCTTTAATTGCCGCTTCCCTCGCCTTTTGGTCAAGCATGGACATCAGGCCTGTTTCCTCGGCTGTCTTGAAAAGGACACCAGGCGATATTTGATTGCGACCTGCTGTTCTCAGCAAAGATTCAAAAGCATAAATTCTGTCGCCATCTTTCAGGTTAATGATCGGCTGCTGATAGCTGTGGAACTCGCCATGCTGGATGGTATGTACCATTTCCCGATGGCTGACCCTGGAAAACAGCTCAGATGCATTCAGGAGCTGGGCAGGCTTGGTGCCATATTGTGAAATGCCGGCTTTTAATTTTTTGGCTCTTTCCCCCAATTGCCTGCATATGGCTTCTAGCTTTGTTTCAAGTTCATCAAGGCTTTGGTAGGGGGCTTTGATCCAGCTCTCTTGTTTTTGCCCTTCAGTTTCGTTCTGATGAAAGAGGAAGCCCTCTTCTGCCAGCTGAAAAGGCAGCCCGCACTGTGCGCATAGATGTCGAATAACTGATCCCTTCTTCCTCGTCTTTTTTCCTATTTTAGCAAACTAACACATTTTCGTCACTTCATATGCTAGTCCTTTCCACCTAGAAAAGAGCAAAAAAAACGATCCCTGTACAGGAATCGCTTTTTCCATCTTATTGTTCCATATCCATCGGATTGTAAAGTTTTACATCCGGGTTTTTGTCCTGGAACCATCTCAGGGCAAAATCGTTTTCAAATAAGAATACTTTTTTATCATATCGGTCAGTTACCAGAAGGCTTCGCGAGCTGGAGAGGTTCTCGTCCACTTCTCCCTCAATCCAGCGGGCAATCTTGCTTCCCTGCCCTTCCATCCTGACTTCCGCATTGTACTCATTCTTCATGCGGTGCTCAAAAACCTCGAATTGAAGCTGGCCGACTGCACCAAGAAGGTATTCATCCGTTTTAACTGTCTTGTACAGCTGGATGGCGCCCTCCTGGACGAGCTGCTGGACCCCTTTATGGAAGTGCTTCTGCTTCATCACGTTCTTTGCAGTGACCCTTACAAACAGCTCGGGGGTGAACTGAGGAAGCTTCTCATATTGGAACTTGTTTTTCCCAACGGTCAGAGTATCTCCGATCTGATAGAGGCCCGGATCATACAGGCCTATAATATCGCCGCTCACTGCCTCGTCGACCGTACTTCGGTCATCCGCCATGAATTGTGTCGACTGGCTTAGCTTCAGCTGCTTTCCTGTACGGGGAATATTGATGGTCATCCCGCGCTCGAATTTACCGGAGCAGATCCTAAGGAACGCTATCCGGTCACGGTGGGCAGGATTCATGTTTGCCTGAATCTTGAAGATAAAGCCAGAGAAATCCTCGGAAAGCGGATCGATTTTACCTTCAGTGGAATTGCGGGCCTGCGGAGACGGAGCAAATTCCAGATAAGATTCAAGGAAGGTCTGTACACCGAAGTTGGCCAGGGCACTGCCGAAGAAAACAGGCGTCAGCGTCCCATTCGCCACCTTTTCGCGTGAGAATTCATTTCCGGCTTCGTTCAAGAGCATGATTTCCTCAAGCGTCTGGTCGTATAGGGAAGACTGCTTCATTGGATGGTCCCCATCAATTTCACCATCTTCATTCAGATCGAGGAAACGCTCGGAATCATCTACACGGAACTGTTCAATCCGGTTATGATGGCGGTCGTAGATGCCGAGGAATTCCTTGCCCATCCCGATCGGCCAATTCATCGGATATGATTCGATTTCCATTACTTCTTCCAGCTCGGCAAGGAGCTCCAATGGGCTTTTCCCCTGGCGGTCCAGCTTGTTCATGAATGTAAAGATCGGTATGCCCCTCATCCGGCAGACCTTGAACAGTTTCAATGTCTGGGCTTCTATACCTTTGGCCGAATCGATAATCATGACTGCACTGTCAACCGCAGTCAGGGTACGATAGGTGTCTTCACTGAAATCCTGGTGCCCCGGTGTATCCAGAATGTTTACACGGGCGCCTTTATAGTCAAATTGCATAACACTTGATGTAACGGAGATGCCGCGTTGCTTTTCGATTTCCATCCAGTCACTCGTGGCAAATTTGCCGGTTTTCTTTCCTTTAACGGTACCGGCATCACGTATTGCTCCGCCAAAAAGGAGCAGCTTTTCTGTTAACGTAGTCTTTCCGGCATCCGGGTGGGAAATGATCGCAAACGTGCGCCGTGAAAGAACTTCATTTGAAAAATTGTTAGACATGTTGTATTCCTCTCTTAATTAACTTCGTTTATTATCATAACATCTATCTTATCTTCCTGCAGAAAAGTTTGCAATCAGTGAAATCAACTTCCAGCATTCAGAATGGCTCTTCAGAACAAATTTTGCTACGATTTATTAAAAGCACAAGCTGCCAGGCTGGGCTTCGGACAGCCAGGTAAAGAACGGGGGAAAAATGGATACCATTACACATACATTATTCGGGCTTGCCCTATATGCTTCTGTTGATAAAGGCCTGCTTGAGAAAAAAGAAAAGGCCGCCTATTTGACAGCTGCTGTTGCGGCGAGCCAAATACCTGATATCGATGTGATTTCACAGCTATGGGATACACAGGGACTCTATCAGATGTGGCACCGGGGCATCACTCATTCTATTTTCCTTACGCCGCTTTGGGCACTGCTGATTTACATGGCATGCCGCTGGATTTTCAAGGCAAAAGGTCCCAAACTCTTTCTCCTGAGCTGGATTGCCGTCTTTATCCATGATACGAGTGACCTGTTCAATGCATGGGGAACCGGTTACCTTGAACCTTTTTCTGACAGAAGGATCACATTCGGAACCATCCCGATTGTAGATCTTGTCTTTTGGACAATCATGCTTGCAGCTTTTCTCCTCTCTGTCCGGAAAAGAAAAAGATGGAGGAAGCATATTTATTTCAGGGCGGCATGGGTGCTGATGCTCCTTCATCTGGCCAGCCAAAGCATCCAGGGGTATATACTATATGAGGAATACAGCAGTGAGTACAGCGAGGTTGCCCTATCAGCCGATTTTGTGCCATGGCATTTTACCGTTATTGCAAAAAATGGCCCTGAGGTCTCCATTTATAAAGATGGAGTTTTCACCGGCAGGGAAAAAACCTATACACTCCAGTCTGTGGAGAATGCAGACATGGACAGGCTCTTTAAAGAAAACCCGAAAGCAAAGACTCTTTACGAATGGTCTCCATTTGTTGTGATAGTGGATGACGATGAACAGATTGGACTGTATGACCCCCGTTTTTACCGGAATGGCCAATCCTTCTTATTTGAAGCGATAAAAAAAGAAGCAGGGCAATAAAGAACAAAAGCGCAAGCGCCTTGCTCTCCCTTAAGGAACGCAGACTAAGAACACCACGTCCTGTGGCAACGTCTGCATGACCAGCTTCCTGGGGGGCCTCAAGACGCCCCTCCCGGATAGGCGTTCTTTGCCTTTTTGGGAGGTTTGGCTTGTGACCTCGGCGCAGCTGCTGGTCGTTGATCAAGAATTGATAGTTATCCACAGACTTACAATTTATAATTTCGTTAACAACGAAAAAGTATGGGCAGAGAAAATAGAGCCCATACTTTTTTTAATGTCGGGCAAAATAGCACTAAATGGATTCGTTTATTAACTTAGAATGGAGTGCTATTATGAATTTTATCTGGGGAATTGCCGGAATACTGACCGTACTGGTCATCGCTCTGCTGCTTTCCAACAACAGGCGGGCAATCAATCCGCGTACAATCCTGGGAGGCCTGGCCATTCAGATTCTGTTCGCATTTGCGGTCCTCAAATGGGAAGCAGGACGCAAAGCTCTCAACTGGCTGACCACTGGTGTCAACAATATCATCAACTATGCCAATGAAGGCATTAACTTCTTATTTGGCGGACTTTTCGCTGAAGGATCCGGGGTTACATACGTTTTCGCTTTTCAGGTATTGCCGATTGTCATCTTCTTCTCCGCCCTCATATCGGTACTGTACTACTTGAAGATCATGCAGTTCATCATTAAAATCCTTGGCGGGGGATTGTCCTGGCTTCTCGGCACCAGAAAAGCGGAATCCATGTCAGCGGCGGCAAATATTTTTGTAGGACAGACAGAGGCTCCGCTAGTCATCCGGCCTTATATCGGCCAAATGACGAATTCTGAACTGTTTGCTGTCATGACAGGAGGGCTCGCTTCTGTGGCAGGATCTGTCCTGGTCGGCTATTCTCTTTTGGGCGTCCCGCTTGAATACCTTCTCGCCGCCAGTTTCATGGCTGCTCCGGCAGGGCTGATCATGGCTAAGATCATTTTTCCGGAAACAGAGGAGAAGGAAGAGCCAAAAGAATTGGAAATGGAAAATGACAGCGATTCGACGAATGTTATTGATGCAGCAGCAAAAGGCGCCAGTGTCGGCCTGCAGCTGGCTCTCAATATCGGTGCCATGCTTCTCGCGTTCATCGCGCTCGTTGCATTGCTGAATGGTTTGCTTGGCTGGATCGGCAGCTGGTTCGGATTTGGGGATCTGACGCTTCAGCTCATTCTCGGCTATATCTTCTCCCCGCTTGCTTTTGCCATTGGAGTTCCATGGGCTGAGGCTGTGGAGGCAGGAAACTTTATCGGTCAAAAGCTGATCCTGAATGAATTTGTTGCTTATTCCTCCTTCGCTCCGGAAATTCCGGAGCTTACGGACAAGACCGTTGCCATCATCAGCTTTGCTCTCTGCGGTTTTGCCAATATCTCATCCCTTGCCATCCTTCTTGGCGGCCTGGGCAATCTTGCCCCAAACCGGAGGGCCGATATCGCCCGGCTTGGGATAAGATCCGTCATCGCAGGAGCGCTTGCATCGCTCCTCAGCGCTGCTATTGCAGGGATGCTCTTTTAATCCAATAAGGAAAAAGACAGGCCGGCAGCCTGTCTTTTTCTTATTTAGTCAAATGGAAAATGATCGATTCATATGGCCTTAATGTGATTTCCCTGATGTCGGAGGGTCCATCACCATAATTTGAAAGCAGCAGCTCTGCTGTATATTCATCAGCTATTTTCCTGTCAGGAAGTGTAAAGGCTGTCTCACTTCCATAGAAATTGTTAAGTACAAGGAGTTTTTCATCCCTGCCATTCCGGAGGTACGCAAAAATTTCAGGATGGTCCTCCAGCAGCAGCTCATAATTCCCGTAAGTGATAATATCATATTCTTTGCGGAGGCCGATTAGCTTTTTATAATGATGGAAAATGGAGTCAGGATCTTTTACCGCTTTTTCGGCGTTGATCTCCTGGTAATTGCCGGCAATGCCGATCCATGGAGTTCCATCCGTAAAGCCTGCATTTCTGCTGTCATTCCATTGGACAGGCGTCCTTGAGTTATCCCTCGATTTACTTTGGAGTATTTTAAGGATTTCTTCCTCAGGCACTCCTTCTTTTCTTTTAATTTCAAAGATATTCAAGGATTCTACATCCCGGTATTGGCTGATATTTTCAAAATAAGGATTGGTCATCCCAAACTCTTCGCCCTGATAGATATAAGGGGTTCCTTGCATCATATGAATTACAGATGCAAGCATCTTGGCTGATTTATTGTGATATTCCCCATCATCTCCGTACCTTGATACAACACGGGGCTGATCATGGTTGCACCAGAACAGGGCATTCCAGCCGCCGCCTTTGTTCATCTCCACCTGCCATTTGGAGAGGATATCCTTTAGCGCGCGAAAATCGAAGTCTGCAAGAGCCCATTTTTCGCCGCCGGGATAGTCTACCTTCAAGTGATGGAAGTTGAACGTCATGCTCAGCTCTTCCCGCTCTGGATTAGAATATTTAACGCAATGGCCGATGCTTGTAGAAGACATCTCTCCTACAGTCATGCTGTCGTGCTTTGAAAATACCTCCTGGTTCATTTCGTGCATGTATTCATGAACTCTAGGCCCATCAGTATAAAACTTTCTGCCGTCTCCGGGCGGGACCGATCCGTCATCATCCGGGAACCGCTGATCTTTGGATATCAAGTTGATGACATCAAGGCGGAAGCCGTCCACTCCTTTGTCAAACCAGAAGTCCATCATATCGTACACTTCCTGGCGGAGCTTTTCATTTTCCCAATTCAGATCTGCCTGGGTTACATCGAACAGATGGAGATAGTATTGCCCTGTCTCCTCATCGAACTCCCACGCATTGCCGCCAAACTTGGATTCCCAGTTCGTCGGGGCGCTTCCATCCTCTTTAGGCTCCTTCCAGATATAAAAATCCCGGTAAGGATTATCTCTGGATTTCTTTGCTTCCTGGAACCAGTGATGATCTGTTGAGGTATGGTTTACAACGATATCCATGATGACTTTGATACCTCTGCTGTGCGCTTCGTTTAGCAGTGAATCAAACTCCTCCATAGTCCCGTATTCCTCGTGGATGCTGAAATAATCACTGATATCATAGCCGTTATCCCGCTGTGGAGACCGGTAGATCGGCGTAAGCCAGATAACATCAATGCCAAGCTCTTTTAAGTAATCCAGCTTTTCAATAATGCCCTGCAGGTCACCCACGCCGCTGCCGGTTGTATCATTGAAGCTTTTCGGATAAATTTGATATACTGTCGCTTTCTTCCACCAAGGTTGTTTCATCTTCGCCACCTGCCATTTTATTTTTCGTTTAGTCTGCTTATTTTTCGCCAATCAAGACAATCGCCTCATAAGGCTTAAGCTGCTGAGGCACTATGTCTTCCCTGCCTTCACTGCCATAGTTACCTGTCAGCCAGGAATATTTGATCTCTTTAAGCTCTTCAGGCAATGCCAGTTTCCGTATATTTCCATAAAAATTACACAGCACTACAAGCACCTGACTGCCCAGGGTACGTGTGTATGCAAAAATCGCCGGATCTTCTTCCAATATCAGTTCATATTTTCCGTAGACTATAATATCTTGCTCTTTTCTGAGCCTGATCAGGTCCTGATAATAATAAAAGATGGAATTCTTATCTTCCAGGGCTTCCGCCGCATTTATATCACTGAAGTTCGGGTTAATGCCAATCCATGGAGTACCAGTTGTAAAACCGGCATTTTCCGAAGAATTCCATTGCATAGGGGTTCTGGCGTTGTCCCTTCCTTTTGCGTATATGCTTTCCATCGCTTTCCCTGCCGGCACTCCCGCTTCTGTCGATTCACGGAAATAATTAAGGGTTTCAATGTCCCGGTAATCTCCTATACCCGGAAATTCAACATTTGTCATCCCGATTTCTTCGCCCTGATACACATACGGGGTGCCCTTCATCATATGGAGCAGGGTAGCCAGCATCTTCGCCGATTCTTTGCGGTATTCCCCATCATTGCCGAATCTTGAAACAGATCTCGGCTGGTCATGGTTATTGAAATATAAAGAATTCCAGCCCGTTTCTTCAAGCTCGGTCTGCCATTTTGTCAGACTTTTCTTCAGGTCTGAAAGGTCTAGCGGTTTAAGATCCCACTTTCCGCCCGGACCATTGTCGAGGCTTACATGCTCAAATTGGAATACCATATTCAGTTCATTCCTGTCTTCCCCTGTATAATCACGGGCCATTTCGGGCTTGACCCCAGGCATCTCTCCGACAGTCATAACATCATAATGCGAAAGGACTTTTTCGTTCATTTCCTGAAGATACTCATGTATTCTTGGCCCATTTCTATAATATTTGCTTCCTGATGCATATTTCTTGCCGGGTTTCACTTCATCATCCGGGAGGCCATCCTCCTTTGAGATGAAATTGATCACATCCATCCTGAAGCCATCAATCCCTTTATCGAGCCACCACTGCATCATATCATATACTTCCTGCCTCAGAGCCGGATTCTCCCAGTTCAAATCAGGCTGCTTCTTTGAGAACAAATGGAGGAAGTATTCTCCGGAGTTTTCGTCATATTCCCATGCAGATCCGCCGAAATTGGAACCCCAATTGTTCGGCTCCCTGCCGTTTTCCCCTTTGCGCCAAATATAATAATCCCTGTAAGGAGCTTCTTTGGATTTCTTCGCTTCAATGAACCAGGCATGCTCATCAGAGCTGTGGTTGACGACAAGGTCCATGATCAGCTTCATATCGCGGAGGTGCAACTCACTGAGCAGCTCTTCCCAATCATCCATGGTCCCGAACTCGTCCATGATATTTTTATAATCACTAATATCATAGCCATTATCATCATTGGGTGATTGATAAACAGGCGACAGCCAGATGACATCTATCCCCAGTTTTTTAAGATAGTCCAGCTTGGAAATGATGCCCTGCAAATCACCTATGCCATCACCATTGCTGTCCATGAAGCTCCTCGGATATATCTGGTAAACAGTGCTTTCTTTCCACCATTGCCCTTTCATTTTAAAACCTCCCATTATTTCTCAGTACGTTATGTAAATAGCGATACCATGGATAGGCTTTTATCCATGGTACCAGAATAATCATTCAGCTTTTCTGAATTTGCCGAACAGGAATGTCAGCACAAACGGCACAACCAGCACGATCGCCATCCCGATAAAGAAGGACCCCCAGTTTTCGGATAAGATTGAGAAGAAGGCAGGCAGTCCGCCGACTCCTATCGATGGAGCAATGACCCCTTTAATGGTAATGAACATGCCGCCCAGGGCAGAGCCGATGACCGCTGCGATGAACGGATATTTGAAGCGCAGGTTCACACCGAACATGGCTGGCTCTGTAACTCCGAGGAAAGCTGAAAGCGAAGAAGTTGCAGCAAGTCCCTTTACTTTTTCATTTTTATTTAAGAAGAACATCGCAAGCGATGCTGAACCCTGAGCAATATTTGATAATGCCACCATCGGCCAGAGGAATGTTCCGCCGATTGATCCGATCAGCTGCAGATCGACAGCCAGGAATGTATGGTGCATCCCTGTAATAACGAGCGGTGCATAAAGGCCGCCGTAAATCAATCCTCCAAGAGCAGGAACCGCATCAAAAATGGATACAACACCGTCAGTGATCCAGCCTCCGATCGTAAACGTAACAGGCCCGATCGCAATGAAAGACAGAAAGCCTGTGATCAGCAGCGCAATCGGCGCGACTGTCAGCAGCTGGATTGAATCCGGAATCCTCTTTCTTAAAAATATCTCAATCCTTGCCAAAACATAGGACGCAGCCAGTACCGGCAGCACCTGACCCTGATAGCCGACTTTCTCTATCTCCAGTCCAAACAGATTCCATACAGGAACCTTATCAGTAGAACCATAACCCCAAGCATTAAGCAAGTCGGGGTGGACAAGCATCAGGCCGAGCACCATGCCAAGAAGCGGACTTCCGCCGAAACGATTGACCGCACTCCATCCAATCAGCCCCGGCAGGAATACAAACGCGGTATTGGCTATCATATTGATGATATTAGCGAGATCAGCCCATCCTGGATGAACGTCTATGAATGATTTGCCTGTATAAAAGATATCAGGCGCTGTCATGATATTGTTGATTCCCATCAGCAGGCCGGCTGTAACAATAGCCGGAAGAATAGGAATGAAAATGTCGGCCAGCGTTTTGATTGCTCTTTGAAGCGGATTCATTTTTTCAGAAGCAGCTGCTTTCACTTCTTCTTTTGACACTTCACCGATTCCTGTAGCCGCTGCCATTTCCTTGTATACCTTATCAACAAGGCCTTGGCCGATGACCACCTGGAATTGGCCGTTTGTAGAAAATGATCCTTTAACACTATCTATATTTTCCAATGCTTCTTTATCAACTTTGCTTTCATCCTTCAAAGCAAACCGCAGACGGGTTACGCAGTGCGTAGCTGCTGCAATATTTTCTTTTCCGCCAACTGCTTCTACAATACGCTCGGCAGATTCTCTGTAATTGCTCATGCTTCTCTCCTCCTGTTACCGTTTTCAACAGCAAGCAAAAAAAAATGCGGCCGGGAGCTCATATACTTCATATTATCTGCCCTCCTTGCAAAATTATCCTTTGCTGGAGGGTCAGCATATTAAGTATTAACTCCAAAGACTTGTATATACATGATGTTTACGTTTTCATTATATCTTGTATATACATGATAGTCAATCATTTATTATACTAATAAAATTTCCTATAAAAAAAGCCTCCAATTATGGAAGGCTTCATATCTTTCCTATCTCTGCATCAAGCTCTTTCAGCAGTTCTCCAACTTTTTCTCCGTTAATGACTTCGTCAGCATAAAAATCAAAATCAGTAGGCTCCATATTGACAATAACAAGTTTTGCACCATTCTGCTTTGCAATCAGCGGGAACTGATTGGCAGGAGTGACAGAGAGCGATGAGCCAAGGACAATGAAAAGTTCCGCCTTCTCAGCTTCAACTGCTGCAAAGTCAATCGCTTCCTCAGGCAGCATTTCTCCAAATAAGACGATGGACGGCCGCAAAATCCCCCCGCAATCACTGCAATGGAAATGCTCATCTATATATTCATCACTCGGAAATGTTTTCCCGCATCCCTGACAACGGACCTGCTGCAGTGTACCATGCAGTTCAGCCACATTTCTGCTCCCTGCCACCTGGTGGAATCCATCCACATTCTGAGTAATGATACTATGGATGATTCCCCTTCCTTCCCAATCTGCGAGTATATAATGCCCGGCATGTGGCTGGCAATCCTTCAGACCCATGACTCTGCTGCGATAAAATTCAATGAATTCATTCACATGATGGTTGAGAGCTTCTGTACTGGCAATTCTCCCATAATCCATCGTATTCGTTAACCCGCTGCCTGCAGACCGGAAATCGGGCAGCCCACTTTCTGTTGACATGCCTGCACCGGTCAATATGACCGTATAACTTGACTCTTTAAGCCACTGTAAAAGCATATGGACACCTCGCTTTTTTCTCTATTATAAACTTTTCCGGGGTTCAATCATCCGAAAATGGGATAAAAGAGTAAAAAGGATCTTATAACCGGAAGGATGTTATATATGAAGATTTTCAAAAAGGAAGATTATGAAAAGGAATATAAAAAATATGAGAGCCGCGCTGCCAAATACTTAAATGATCCGGGCAAAACAAGCGGGCTGCTTTCTAAAGCAAGCAAAAAAGCCGATTCCAGGAAAAATGCCCTGTCTGAAGTATGGGACAAGCTTCAGCTCCTGTTTGAACTCATTAAAGCCTACTCAAAGGGACAGTATAGGGACATTTCTGCAAAAACAGCTGTTACGGTCATTGCTGGCATTCTCTATTTTGTGTCTCCCCTGGATCTTGTCCCCGACTTTCTTGCCGGAATCGGCATATTGGATGATGCCGCAATCATCGGCTTTATCATCAAGCAAATCGCCAATGAGCTTGAAAGATTTAAGCTATGGAGAGAAACACAGCCAGACAATATTATAGATATGGAAGAAGACAGCAAAAAAACTCTTGTATAGCAACAAGAGTTTTTTCTTTATTCTATTTCGCAAACCGGTGGTTGCCGATTTCTTTTGTAACGGCCCTTGTGCGGAGCCATTTGCTGTTAGTCTGGGCAGGGTTGAAGAAAAACAGGGACTCACCGTCTTTTCTTTCTTCAGTCAGTGCCTCCTGGACTGCTTTCTGTGAATCCTTCCCTGCCGGTTTATTGATCATCCCATTGTCCACAGGCTCAAATTGCCTGTCTTCGTAAATAACTTCTTTGACTGTGTCCGGAAATTTTTCGTCCTTAATTCTATTGAGGACCACTTCAGCCACAGCGACTTTTCCGGCATGCGGCTCACCTTTTGCCTCCGCATGCACAAGCCTTGCCAAAAGATCTTTTTCTCCTTTAGATAAGCTGACCTTTTGTTCTGTTATCCGCTTCTTTTTCTTTGGAGCAGACGGAATGATGAGCTTATCTCCGGCAAATATCTTTTCATCCTTTTTATAATTAGCCTTCTGTATATCCTCTGCAGCCACACCAAATTGCCTGCTGAGCTTCGAAAGGCTATCCTCTTCTTTTACAGTATATATATCGACATTATCAATCGTCTTGGCAAATGCTTGTTTTCCGGGATTTTGGACAATCTGGAATGAGATCAGCATGAATGCAGCAATCATTAAGGCAAGATATTTCATGTCTTCTCCTCCATTCAATCTTTTTTCAACATTCCTTACCCTATCACAGAAAAAGATTCAGTTCCAAACTTAATTCTTTCCATGGCAGCACAGGGATATATAGGGATAACTCCGAATTTTCCGGAAGAAAGCTGTTTCAATGCCATTGCAGAGAATATCTGTTATAATGGACCATGATTCCCGGATGAATGCGGGAGCTCTGAACGGACCGGCTGCTTTATGCGGCTGTAAATAGGAGAGAATTGTGGGGGAACCGGGCACGGTTGAGACTTTATTTTTACAATAAAGGACCCTTTGAACCTGATCTGGAGAGATGCCAGCGTAGGAAACATATTCTTAATTGATGAATGTTTTTTATTGCGCACGGGTTCTGAAATCCGGGCGCTTTTTTGTTTGCATCGGGATATAAAGGAACAGCACCTCCGCCCGCGGTTGTCCAGAATTAGTTTATGCCATTAACCGGCGGTCTTTTTGGAATAATATCAGAAACAGCATGGAGGATTGATCATGAAGAAATGGCTCAGCGCATTGTGCACTGTCTGGCTGCTTGCCGGCTGCACCGGAGGACAGACTGGTCAGGAAGAAAGACAAGCTGATAAAGGGCAGGACCTGGAAAAGATAACGGTTGTCCTTGACTGGACACCAAATACTAATCACACTGGACTTTACGCTGCCAAAGCAAAGAATTTTTTTAAAGAAAATGGCCTTGATGCAGAAATCATCATGCCTGGTGACGCTGGAGCAGACCAGCTGGTTGCTTCCGGTAAGGCCGACTTTGGCGTCAGCTATCAGGAAAGTATTACACAGGCACGGGTTCAGGGTGTCCCGCTTGTGTCGGTAGCCGCCGTCATACAGCATAATACGTCCGGCTTTGCTTCTCCTGCAGCAAAAAATATCGACTCGCCAAAGGATTTTGCCGGGAAAAAATATGGAGGCTGGGGATCGCCTGTTGAGGAATCTGTTATCGCCTCATTAATGAAGCAGGAAAAGGCAGATGTCTCTGATGTTTCCTTTGTTAACATGGGGGATGCCGATTTCTTTACAGCTGTTAAAAGGGATATCGATTTTGCCTGGATTTATTATGGGTGGACTGGCGTCGAGGCGGAGCTTCGCGGAGAAGATCTGAATATGGTCTACCTTACCGACTATTCCGATAAACTCGATTATTATACACCTGTTCTGGCTACAAATGAGAAAATGATCAAAAATAGTCCTGATACTGTCAGAGCCTTTGTAAAAGCAGCATCACAGGGCTATCAGTTTGCAATCAAGAATCCGGAAGAAGCTGCTGATATCCTGCTTGAGGCTGCACCTGATTTAGACGCCGAGCTGGTCAAGAAAAGCCAGGAATGGCTGTCTCCAAAATATCAGGATGATGCAGAACAATGGGGAGAACAGAGTATAGAGGTTTGGGAAAACTATGCCCAATGGATGTATGAAAATAAACTGCTGGACAGCGAGCTGGACGCTGAAAAAGCTTTTACCAATGAATTTTTGCCAGAATAGGAGGAACCATAATGGCCAGTACACTGATCAGCATTCAGATTATACCTAAAACAAAAAACGGGGAAGATGTCATTCCATATGTAGATGAAGCGATTAAAATCATTGCAGAATCCGGAGTCAAATACGAGGTCCATCCGCTGGAGACAACAATGGAAGGCGAGCTTGAAGAGCTCTTCAGGATCATTGCAAGGATGAATGAAAGAATGATTGAAATGGGAAGCAAAAATGTTATTTCCCAGGTCAAAATTCTGTTTCAGCCTGATGGGATCACGATGGGTGACCTGACGGATAAATACAAATGAAGAAAGTGTTTGTAAGAGGATGGAAGCCGGCAGCGGTTCTCCTCCTTTTGTTCATTCTATGGGAAGCGGCAGTCAGGCTCGCAGAAATCCCTGCCTGGCTCCTGCCGCCCCCCTCTGACATCCTGGCTGAATCTGTGGAAAGCTGGACCCGTTTTTCAGGCCACCTGGCGTCAACAGTGCTTTTATCACTGTCCGGCTTCGCATTGGGGACTGTTATCGGGCTCACTGCGGCCATCATCCTCCACCGTCTGCCGGCTGTGAGGGAATCTGTTTACCCGCTGCTGATACTTTCCCAGAATGTCCCCGTCATCGTCCTTGCCCCTCTCCTTGTCATCTGGTTCGGGTTTGGGCTGCTGCCGAAATTCATAGTCATTATTCTTGTTTGTTTTTTTCCAATCACTGTGGCAGCTTTGGACGGTTTCAGGCAGGTTCCAGCCGAGCTTAAGCATTATATGGCGATGTCAGGCGCCACCAAAAGGCAGCTGTTCTGGAAGCTGGAGTGGCCCGGCTCCCTGCCCTCGCTATTTTCAGGGCTAAAAATCTCGGCAACATACAGTGTAATGGGCGCTGTCATTTCCGAATGGCTTGGTTCGGAAAAAGGGATAGGCGTTTTTATGACACTGGCCTCCTCCTCATTTCGGACAGACCGGGTTTTTGTTGCCATTTTTGCCATTATGATTTTAAGCCTGATATTCTTCGGAGCAATTCTCTTGGCAGAGAGCTTACTTTTAAAATGGAATAAAAAGGAGCAGATAAAATGAGCCTCCTGCAGCTGAAAAATATATCAAAGTCTTTTGGAGAACAGACTGTCCTCAGTAGCTTAAGCCTAGAAGTCAATGAAGGGGAATTCGTCTCTCTTCTCGGGCCTTCGGGAAGCGGAAAAAGCACTATTTTCAATCTAATTGGCGGTCTGCTTCTCCCTGATAAAGGGAGCATCCAAATGAACGGCCAATCGATTAATGGCCAAAAGGGATTCATGAGTTATATGCCTCAGACCCCTTCCCTGCTTCCATGGAGGACAGTCCTGCAAAATGTCCTTCTGGGACAGGAACTGACAGGCAGAACAGATAAGGAAAAAGCCATGGATATGATACATAAAGCAGGACTCGGGCAATATGCGCATGCCTACCCGCATGAATTATCCGGCGGAATGAAGCAGCGCGCTTCCTTCATAAGGGCACTTCTCAGCCCACAGGAGCTGCTTTGCCTGGATGAACCATTTTCAGCACTGGATGAACTGACGCGGCATGATATGCAGAAATGGCTCCTGTCAATATGGGAGGAGCAGCGGCCAGCCATCATCTTTATCACTCATAATATAGAAGAAGCTCTTTTTCTGTCAGATCGCATCATCGTCTTATCAGAAAAGCCGGCCCATACAGCAGCAGAATTTACAGTGCCTTTCTCCCGGCCAAGGAGAGAAGAACTGTTTCTGGAAGAGGAATTTCTGGAATGGAAAAGGAAGGTCCATCATTCACTGCGGCCAAAAGGGGACAAAGGATGAACAAGATTATTGACAGCCACATCCACCTGGACCGCTACGATGATCAAGATATTGCTGATATTTGCAGCATCCCGGAGCTCGATTCAATCGTAACTGTCTCTTGGGATCTCAGTTCCTGCAAAAAGAACCTGCTCCTTGCAGAGAGGTTTTCAAAGGTAAAACCGGCCTTTGGGTACCATCCGGAACAAGCCATCCCACCTGAAGCAGAACTTGCAGATCTGATAAGCTGGATGGAGAATCATAAAGAAAACATGATAGCCATAGGAGAGGTCGGCCTTCCATACTATTTAAGACAAGAGCAGGGAGCTTCCTTCCCAGGTCTGGAACCGTATCTGGAATTACTGGAGCTATTTGTCCGGAAAGCAAAGGAGTGGCAGCTCCCCATCATCCTCCATAGCATTTATGAGGATGCGGACACAGTCTGCAGCCTGCTCGAAAAATATTCTGTTGAAAAAGTCCATTTTCATTGGTTCAAAGGCTCAGCTCTTGTGGCTGAACGAATGGCCGCAAATGGCTATTTCATCTCAGTGACTCCCGATGTAATGTACGAAGGGGAGATTCAATCACTAGTAGAAGCCTACCCAATCGGACAGCTGATGGCTGAAACAGACGGCCCCTGGCTGTTCGAAGGGCCTTTCCATAAACAAATGACTTCACCAAGAATGATCCATCGTTCAGCAGCCAAAATTGCTGAAATCAAAGAACTGGCATTGCGGGAGGTTTATAAGCTCCTGCTGACTAATGCCAGGGATTTTTATAGTATTTGAGAAGCACTCTGTTTTTTAAGCAGGGTGCTTTTTAATTATTTTTTGGAACAAGGACATCGATGAAAAAAACACATCTTATCTCTTTAGTAGTATTGAACCAATTTTCCCCTTAATAAATTTTCCCCATATCTCCAGATGGAAATATAAGGTACAGTAAAAGAAAAGCTTATTGGAGGACTGTTCAATGAAAAGATATGGCCTGATCCTGCTTATCATCCTGTTTTCCTTTTCCACCTCTGCTTTTGCCCAGCCGCAAACTGCCAGCCTGATTCCCACTGAAAAACAATTTCTTAAGCTGGTTAAGAAAACAGAAGAGTATAAGGATTTTAAAGATGACTTTCTCTCAAATGACCCTTATATCCTGAATCCGCTTAAAGACGAAGAAGACCAGCAGTATGGCTGGATTGTCCAGTATGAGATTAAATATAAGGAAGAAGCTTCACTGGCCGCAGGCGGTGCAGCCACTGTCAGCTTCTCCTCCATTCTTACCTTTGCTTATGACAGCATCAATGAAGATATGCAGGCTTATATTCTCGACTATAGCAGTATTCTCAAAGATAAAGCGATCTATCTTGAGGAGCTTTCCACAGGTATAACCACTGCAATTAATGTGTCTGAGACAGATCTATACGCAGAGCTTGCGGTGCAGACGGAGGAAAAAGCAGAAGCCATGGTCAGCTCAGCGGAGCTGCAAAGAGAAAATCCAGCTGATGAAGATGCTGTGAATGGAAGTAACTATCTTTGCTGGCAATGTACAAGTTATACAAATGGGAGCGTTTCCCTCCCATGTGTCAATTTGATTGGCAGCTATTGTTCGTCCGGTTCCCAATATTCAGTCGGCAGGCTGCTCTGCGCCGGCAAAACAATCATTGATTGCTATGTTCCGAAGGATAAAGTTTGTGTAAAAGGCGTCTGGAAAACCACCTGTCCCGCACCAGCTTAATAGAAATGGCTGAATAGAAAGAAGGCATGACTGGGAAGCCATGCCTTCTTTCTATTTGTGCATCTTTCAGTTTCATAAGATACTGAAGCAAATGCCTCCGCTTTTCTTATTGTCCAGCTCCGGCTCCTAACCTTTACTCCCCGAAGCGATATTGGAGCCTTCGATGAAATGTCTTTGGAAGAAGAAAAATAAGAGGACGACCGGCAGCAGGACGGTTACTGACATGGCCATCAGGTAGTGCCACTGGGTGGATACTGTTCCTTTGAATGTTTGCAGCCCGATCTGCAAGGTATACAGGCTTTCGTCATTTATATACAGCAGCGGGCCTAAAAGGTCATTCCATGCACCATTGAAGGAGAACAGCGCGACTGTAATAAGTGCGGGTTTGGTAAGCGGGAGCATGATATTCCACCAGATCTGCAGATGGCTCGCACCGTCAAGAACTGCTGCTTCAATCAATTCATTCGGTATGCCCATCATGAACTGCCTTAACAGGAAGATAAAAAATGCACTACCCAGGAAGGCAGGAACGATCAAAGGAAGATATGTGTTGATCCAGCCCAGCTTAGAAAACAGGATATATTGCGGAACCATAGTAACAAAACCTGGTATCAGCATAGTAGATAATACAATGACGAAAAGAGCATTTCTGCCTTTGAAACGAATTTTTGCGAATGCATAGGCAACGAGAGAATTAACAAGCACGCTCCCGATCATGCCGGCAAGGGCAATAAATAAGGTATTTAACGCCCATCTTGTAAATGGCGCTGTCTGCCATGCCTCCAGATAATTTGAGAAATGGAATTCGTTCGGAATGAAGGTTGGCGGGTATTGGGCGATTTCCTGCGGCGATTTCAGGGAAGTTGAAATCATCCACCATAGCGGCGACAAGATCAGCACGCTTCCAGCCAGAAGCAGGAAAGCAACAAAGATATGCTTTGTCCGCTGCCTGAATTTTTTTGTCTCATAAAACCTTGGTGCTTCAGCAGCTGCCTGCTTCATTTATTGTCTCCTCCTTCATAGTGAACCCATTTTTTTCCGAGTGTCAGATTGATGACTGTCAGTACCATGACGATCAGGAACAGCAGCCAAGCCATCGCTGAGGCGTAGCCCATATCAAAGATTTCAAAAGCATTGTTCCACATGTGAAGGTTATAGAACAGAAGGGAATTTCCCGGTCCTCCGTCTCCGTTCTCGGTCATCACATAGGCTTCCTGGAAGATTTGAAATGATCCAATGGTGCTGGTAATGACATCAAAGAAGATGATCGGTGAAATCATTGGCAGAGTGATATGGAAAAACTTTTGGAACGAACTTGCCCCATCAAGGTCTGCTGCTTCATACATCTGGGCCGAAACTCCCTGCAGGCTGGCAAGATACAGGAGCATGCCTCCGCCGACGCTCCACATCTTCATCAGCAGCAGGGCGGGTTTTGTCCATTCAGGATCAAACAGCCATGCAGGACCTTCTATGCCAAACCAGGCAAGGAAAGTGTTGACAAGGCCTGTCGAAGGGCTTAACAGCTGCATCCATAGAAAATAGACAGCGACGCCAGAAAGAATGGCAGGAAGGTAGTACACTGTCCTGAAAAATTTCATCCCTTTTACCCTCTGATTCAGCAGTACAGCCAGCAGAATAGCGCCAGCCGTGGTCAGGGGGACGGAAAATAATACATAATAGATTGTATTCCAGAGCGATGTCTTGAAAAGATCATCGATCGTAAACATCCTTTTGAAATTTTCCAAACCGATGAAATTCATTCTTGAAGTTATATTATAATCTGTAAAACTTGCAAATAATGAAAATAAGAGCGGTCCGAGAGTCAGTCCCAGAAAACCGATGATCCAGGGGCTGATGAATAAATAGCCGAATAAATTATCTTTCGCTTTCCGAGAAAGCCGCTTCGGCTCAGTATTAGCCTTTTCTTTGCCCATGCTGTCCGCTTCTGTTTGAGCAATTGTAGAATCATACGATTTCATACCCCTTCACCCTTTCCCTGTAATAAATCAAGTCGAAGAAGAGAAGGAAACCCCTTCTCTTCTTGACACAGTTATCTTTTTAGTTTTTCAACATCACTTTCCGCTTTCTCAAGTGCCTCTTCAGGCGACTGTTTCCCAAGCAGGGCATTGTCGATCTGCGGGTTGACCCTGCTCAAATAATCAGGATATTCAACCGGAATCGGGAAAAGCTGAGTATCTTCAAGATTTTTGATGGTAGCTTCATAGACCTCTTTATCTTTTCCTTCAAGCTCTTCTGCTGCCGCCTCAGCACCTTCAATGCTGGCAACATTGTCAAAGTTCTCCATAGCCCAGTATTTCTGAGCTTCTGGTCCGGTCAGATACTTAATGAAGTCCATTGCTTCTTCCGGATTGCTGGAGCCTTTTGGCACCTCGGCAACAAAACCGCCTCCATCACTCCAGTTTTCAGCACCTTCTTCATAAGCCGGGATTGGAGCAACTCCAAAATCCATATCCTTCCCATAGTCCCTGATCTGAGTATAAAAAGTTCCTACATCCACCCACATGGCCACTTTTCCGGCAATGAAAGGATTGGACTGCTCGCTTCCGAATTCGGCTTTCAGCGCCTGAACATTGGATTCCCCAAGGCGGTCCTGCCATTTGAGAACCCATTCCAATGCTTCTGCTTTTTTAGGCGTATTGATATTCAATTCACCATTTTCGATGAAGTTTTTCCCTCCATCTGCACTGGTCATCCAGCTGCCTGCTCCGATGCTTCCCCAAAGCGGATAGAAGCCGACCCTGTCATAGGCTTTTCCGTTTTTCACATCAAGCTTTTCGGCATATTCCTCAAGCTCAGCCCAGGTAGAAGGCGGCTTATTCGGATCCAGGCCGGCTTCTTTAAAAGCTGTTTTATTATAAAATAGAAGTCTTGTATCAGTATTGAATGGAACAGCATAAGGCTTGTCTTCATAAAGGACTGTGTCCCAAAGGTGAGGATAAAACTGATCTTTGAAGTCTTCATCCATATATTTGCTTAAATCTTCAACCTGTTTGGCTTCCGCCCGCTGCCCAACAGTATTGATATCATTGATGATGACATCAGCCGGGTTCCCGGCAGCTACTGAAGCAAGGTTCTTTGTCCAGATATCTCCCCAAGGCAAATATGTATGCTTAACAAAAACCTTATCCTGTGAAGCATTATAATTGTCTATAATTTTTTCAATGATTGGCCTTCTTGTTTCTGATCCCCAGAATGTCCAGAAATCAATGACTACTTTTCCATCCTTCGTTTTTTCTGCCTGGGCAGATTCTCCGCCTGAGCATCCGGCCAGGACGCCAAGAAGCAGAAAGACAGAAATTAATAAGGCTATTCCCTTTTTCATATGTATCCCCCTAGATTTGTCTAAATTTTTTCTCTCTAAATAACACACAGCTGCCTTTGCGCAAAGGATCCATAACGGTGCTGAACTCCGAGAAGGAATTTACTGTAAAACTACCCGCTTCTCCTGCTTCTAAACCTGCTTCTCAAAAAAAAGATCGAAAATTGTCTAAATATTTTTTTCTAAATATGGATTCCCGTACCAGTCCGGCTGAAGAGCTCCCGGACTTTACAGCTGTTTGAAGTATTGACATACGGCGTAAGGAAACAAAAAAAGGCCCATGGGCATTATGCTCCCATGCGCCTATTCCTATTGTTATTAAAGAAGAGGCCTCCTTCTGCCGGCCTCTTCTCGGTCCCTATTTTCATATTGCTTTTTCATCATCCGGCTCTCTTCCAGCTGAACCCTTCCTTTTTCAGGGTTTTGAGGATGCTGCCCGATAGCTTTTCTGGTGCCTTAAAGAATTCTTTTCCGCCCTCCTCCCTGAAGTAAATGACATCATTAACATTCCATATCTTCAGCTGAATCACGTCTCCGCCTTTGTACCTGATCAGGATGTCATACGCTGGCTTTTCTGCCGGAGAATAATTGGTGGGAGCCGAATCTTTCAGCATCGACCTGATCATTGCTTTCATGAAAGGATTATCGGCATAACTGGATTCATTAAGCTCTATATTGACACCGTTCGTAATGTAGCTGTATTCTGAATCTGTTTCTGATGTAATAATATCTGCTATCGGCAGCTCTTTCAATTCAGCGAAGGTGCTGTCTGCATCCGGGATGCTGAATTGGGAGTAAAAATAGATAGCCGCAATAAAAACAGTTGCTGCGGTCAAAAGCGGTCCCTTAATGCCAAAGAATGGCCTGACCTGTTTTTTCTCAAGCCTCCCGGGTTCTGCAGCTTCCATAATCTTTTTGAAGGATCGGTCCTTTTGCATTTTGGAACGGGGAATATCATCAAGCTTTTCAAACAAGATTGTGTCTTCAAATAACTCCTTCAAGGGTATCCCCCCTTTTTTCCATCTCTTTTTTCAGGGCAGCCATTGCCCTGGATGTGGTTATTTTCACTTTGTTTTCATTCCAGCCCAGGATCTGTGCCGTTTCCTTGATTGAGAATTCCTTGATTTTCCGGAGGATAAGGACTTCCTGGTAGCTCAGCTTCAGCGAATGGATGGCATCATAAAGCCTGGCTGTTTTTTCCCCTTTGACCATTATTTCGACTGGAGTGTCATGACCTGAATCAAATTGATATTTTTCAATGGAAAAGAACTTGAAGCGGTTTCTCTTCCGGATATAATCAATGGCTACATTTCTTGAAATCCTGACAAGCCAGGTGAAAATATGGGACTCGCCATTGAATTGATGGAAATGCTTATAAGCTTTAATAAAGGTATCCTGAGTCAGATCTTCAGCTATTTCTTTATTGTTAACATACATGAAGATATATCCGTAGATTTTGTCACTGTATTCGTAATAAATGCTCTCAAACGTTTCTGCAGAAACTTTATTCATTGTAGGCGCCCCCTCTTGCACATAGTTAGACGATTGACAGCAGAAAAGGAAACAGCTTCCATTCATAATTTTTATTTTTTTATTGAAGAACAATGCCCTCCCTGCATCTTTCCTCCTGCCTTCCACAGCAAAAGTAGAGATAAAGCATTAATTTCTATTATTTTTATAAAATGGTGCAATATGTCTGCAACTTTTTGAGATTCTGTAAGGTTTCGTAAAATGTCATCCTGGCCTCAGGCAGCTTTTCTTATTTTTTCTACAAATTCTACTATATTCCTCCCTTCATCTCGTTAAATCTCACATTCTAATTAGCCGGAGCCTCTTTTAGAAATTTTTGGCAAATCTGCCTCTTATAATCTGATTCTCTTATTTTTTCATTACCTGCATCACTTTTTGGCGCTTTTTGGATATAATTGCCTGCTTTCACACTGCAGCAAGAAATGACTAAGACCTATAAGCTGTCATTTCGGCAGATTATTTGCTGGGAAGATGGAATGATTTCATTGATGAGGGTACTTTTTCCATCATTTTTCGACAACCCGGCTCTATTATTTCCGCTACAGTAATAGTCACAGCAGGAAATTCCATAACTGGAAAACTTATAGGAAAGGAGAGCTGTAAGCTTCTGTATTGAAAATTGAATAGAAAAGAGGAGGAAAAGGTTCATGAAGAACAAGAAGCAGTTTCGCTGGCTTTATCTCATGCTAACGGCACTTTTGATCATTCCGGTGCTTAGTCCTTATCAAGCACAGGCCGATGCCGGCAAGTCTCCGCATGTTTCGATGAAGAAAGCTTCCCCCGGGTCTTCAAAAAACAAAATCTCGGGCAGGCTCCTTGATCAATTTGATGGAAAAGACAAGGTCACCTTCCTTATAAAAATGAAAGAGCAGGCGGACACAAAAAAAGCCGCTCAAGAAGCAGCTAAAAAAGCTTCAGCTGATAAAGCAACTTCCTCCAAGGCAAAATTCATGAAAAGATCTGCAGTAGTTTCCTCTTTAAGAGCCGTCGCAGCCGAAACACAGGCCGGAGTACTAAAATATATTGAGCAGCAGGAAAAAGCCGGCAAAGCGAAAGATAGCAAATCCTTCTATATTGTGAACAGCATTGCCGTCACAGCCACTAAAGATGTCATGGAAAAGCTGGCAAGCTTTCCAGAAGTAGACAAAATCCTTCCTAATGAGACCAGAGAGCTTCATAAGCCTGTAAAAGAAGCCTCTAAGCCTTCCATCCAGATGGAACAAACAGCAGACAATAAAACCAGCTCCATTGAATGGAACATAGACAGGGTCGGTGCCCCAGCCGCCTGGGACATGGGCATAGACGGGTCCGGGACTGTTGTCGCCTCGATTGATACAGGCGTCCAGTGGAACCACCCCGCGCTAAAGGAAAAATACCGCGGCTATGATCCTGCAAACCCTGATCAGCCTTCACATACTTACAACTGGTTTGATGCAGTAGGAGGACAATCCTCCCCATATGATGATGACGGCCATGGCACCCATGTGACCGGCACCATGGTCGGCTCAGATCCTGGCGGTGCAAACCAGATCGGAGTTGCACCAGGAGCTAAATTTATTGCTGTAAAAGCATTCAGTCCGAGCGGCGGATCAGATGTCGATCTTCTGGCGGCAGGGGAATGGATTCTTGCTCCTAAGGATGCCAATGGCACTCCACACCCTGAACAGGCTCCGGATGTAGTAAATAACAGCTGGGGCGGCGGCCCAGGTCTTGATGAATGGTACCGGCCGATGGTCCAGTCATGGCGCGCTGCCGAAATCTTCCCGGAATTTTCAGCAGGAAATACAACACTGACCAATCCAGGGGGACCTGGTTCAGTCGCCTCCCCAGGCAATTACCCAGAGTCTTATGCTACCGGGGCAACAGACATCAATAACCGGCTGGGCTCTTTCTCTCTCCAAGGGCCTTCGCCATATGAAGAAATCAAGCCTGACATTGCAGCACCAGGGGTAAATATCCGTTCATCGGTTCCTGGTTCAGGTTATGAAGGAGGCTGGAACGGAACATCCATGGCCGGCCCGCACGTAGCTGCGGCTGCAGCTTTACTGAGGCAGGCAGATTCAAGCCTGACAGTGGATGAAATTGAAGAAATCCTGTCAGCAACAGCTGTACCGCTTACAGATTCCACATTCCCGAATGTACCGAATAACGGCTATGGCCATGGACTTGTCAATGTGTTCGATGCCGTCTCTTCTGTCGTTTCCGGCCTGGGCAAACTAAAGGGCCAGGTTTCTAAAGAAGGCGATGACAGTGAAGCGCCGTCCATTTCACATGATGCACAGACTGAAACATATGCCGGTATGGATCTCGCTGTCCGTGCAGAGGTTTCCGATAACATCAGTGTGACAAATGTCGTTCTTGAGTATGTGAAGGCTGACGGAAACACCGCATCTGTTGGAGCTGAAAGGGTTTCTGGCAGTTTTACTGATGGCATCTATGAGGCAGTCATCCCGGGAGAGGACATCCGGGAACCTATCCTGTCCTACCAGTGGAAGGCAGTTGATTTCGGCGGCAACAGCGCCGAATCTGATACATTTGAAGTAAATGTCATCCCGGGGATCAGCACGGGATACAGCCAGGACTTTGAGTCCCAGCCTGCAGGCTGGACTTCATATGGAACAAATGACAGCTGGGAATGGGGAGCGCCGGCATCCGGCCCGGGAAATGCCGCATCAGGTGAGAAAGTCTATGCGACCGCCCTTGGAGGAAACTATGCCAACTCAGCTAATATGACGCTTCTCATGCCGCCCGTTGACCTGGGCGAAGGCAATGCCTATCTGCAATTCAAGCAATGGCATGAACTTGAGAACCGCTATGACTACGGACATGTCTTTGTATCGGCGGATATGGAAAATTGGACTCAAAAACTGAGGGTCAACGGTAATACCGCCGGCTGGATTGACGGTGAAGTCGATCTAAGCGAATACGCTGGCCAGCGTATCTATATCGCATTCAATGTTACAACTGACAGTTCAGTTCAGAAGCTAGGCTGGTATTTGGATGATGTGTCCCTATCTGATACACCGAAGGCACCATCCAAAAAAGGCCAGCTTGGAAAAAATGGTACAGCGGGACCATCCGGACCAGCAGTGTCGGCTAAAAAGCAAATTGACCCTGCCAAAATTGTTCCTGAAAAAGAGCAAGGGAAAAAAGAACAGGAAAATGGTTCCGCCCCTTCCCCTGCATTACTTCCTGTGAATGCGGAAGTCACCGTATTGGAGACAGGGCGTTCAGTCTTCACTGATCCGCAGGATGGTTCCTATGAAATGACCCACGCGTCCGGCACTTATACGGTGCAGGCAGAAGCATACGGGTTCCGATCAGAGTCACAAAGCGTCAATATCCCTGAAGACGGTGAGGCTTCAGCAAACTTTGTACTGGGAGAAATTCCGGAAGGGACCATTGAAGGGATTGTTACTAATGAATTGACCGGCGAACCTGTACCGGGAGCCATGGTTATGCTTATCGAGGATGCGGCTGTTGAACCAGTCTACACAGATGAAAATGGACAATATTCGCTAACAGCCTATGAAGGAACATACACCTTGAAGGCTGTTGCTCCATCCTACTATAGCGAAGAAGTCGAAATAACAATCGAAGGCAGTTCTAGTGCCGAACAAAATATCCAGCTTAGGCCATTCATCGGCTATCCTGGAGAGATCGGCTATGACGACGGAACAGCAGAAAATGCAAGAGCATTTTATGATGCCGGAAACGGCTGGGCTGTGAAAATGTCTCTGGAAAATGGCCAGAACAGCGCAATGGTCACGGGCGGCATTTTCCGCTTCTGGGACACAGAATGGCCGGTGCCTGGAGGAACGGAATTCCAGGTTGCTGTCTATGATGCAAGTGGACCTGACGGTGCCCCCGGGAAAAAACTTGCCGGGCCATTTGAAGCCTCTGCTCTAAGAAACGGCGAATGGACACGTGTTGATTTAAGGGACAAAGGCATCATGGTCAATGGCGATTTTTACATGGTCTATATCCAATCAGCTCCTAATCCAAATACCCCTGGCCTTGCTACAGATGAAGACGGGCCAAACGCTGGGCGGAGCTGGCAGCTGGTCGGCGGTGCCTGGTCACCAGTCCCGGCTGAAGAAGGCAATTATATGATACGGGCGGCAGTGGACTACGAGGTTAATGCCCCTGTTATCACATCGCCTGCAGACGGGACTGTTACAAAACAAAAGAACACCGTGATTGAAGGAACTTCGGCTCCTTCTACAACTGTTCACCTGTTTATCAATGGGGAAAAAGCCGCGGAAACTACAGCAGATGACTCCGGGAAATTCTCTGCAGAAGCAGAATTGAACGAGGGAGAGAATATCCTGACTGCCAAAGCCGCCACTGACAGTGGATCGACTGACTTTTCCGCCCCTGTAACAGTCATTGTGGATACGGAGAAACCCGAGCTGTCAATCACCTCGCCTGCTGATGATTTAAAAACGAATAAAGAAACCATTACTGTCCAAGGTACTGTTGCAGATGTAAATCTTGACTGGGTGAAGGTTAACGGTACTAAAGCTGCTGTCCAGGATGGTGCTTATTCATTGCGAATCCTATTAAACGAAGGCGAAAATACAATTACTGTAATTGCCCAGGATAAAGCAAAGAATAAGACAAACAAAAAAGTGACTGTCTATGCGAAATATACAGCTCCTGTCATTGAGAATCTGCTCCCGGAAGAAAATAAAGATCTGAAATCCGGCGAGAGCGTCAAGATCGAATTTGACAGTGAGCCTGGGCTGAAAGCTGTGTTCTCTATCAGAATGCCGCTGACAAATACAGGCGGACAGCTGACAAATGCTGTTGAGCTTCCGATGATGGAAACGTCTGAGGGCCACTATGAAGGCTATTATACAGCAACGAAAAATGTCAAAGCCCCTGGCGCAGAAATCGAAGTTAAAGTAACGGATGATTTTGGGAATGAAGTAAGGCAGACGGCTGCAGGCAAGCTGAATATCAACGCTGAATAATCCTGCAAAAGAAGCCCGCCGGGAAACCGGCGGGCTTTCTTGTTACATGACGACTTAAGCCTGGCTTCCCCCGGCTTCCAAAGCTTCAAGGACCTTTATGCCTTCTTCAAGAGCTTCAATATAAAAGTCCTTTTCCTCAGCATCTGTCTCTTTCATCTCCTCGATCAGCCATTTGAAATTTAATACCAGATAAAAAGAATCGAGCCCCCGGGAAGTGAGTATATCCTGAAGCCACTTGCTGTAATCCGTAAAAATTTGTATGCTGTCCAGTTTATAGGCAGTTTCCAGATATTGAAAGTGATAGTAAATATCTTCTTCTGTCCTCTTTTTTCCTGATTCCCCGAATTTCTCAAGGGATGGGAACTCTTCATAAAAGCGGTCAAAGAGCTTTTTTACAATTTTATCTTTATCATGTTTTTCCATAAGGGCAGCCTCCTCAATAATTTATTCAGGGATGCGATTTCTACTCTCTTATATAGTATACTATCAATAAGAAAATTTTTTGGGGAGCATCGATTATTATAAAATTTAACAGGAGTTGATATCATTGTATTCAGCAGCAGCCAAGGAGCTTGCCAGTTACCTGTTGAAAGGCGATATTTACGGAAGCTGGGCCATTATCCAGGAATATGATTATAAAGACTATCAATCCTGCTATATATATGAAAGTTTGCTGAGCGAGAGCATGCATTATATCGGGGAGCTTTGGCAAAAGGATCTTATAACTGTGGCGGATGAACATCTTGCGACAGGAATATGTGATTACATTCTAACCAAGTACTCTTTTGAAAAGGGCCAGAAAGCAGCACAGGGAAGAAAAGCCCTCCTCTTTTGTCCGGAAGGCGAGCAGCATTATCTCGGGCTAAAGATGACAGCTTCCATATTCAAAGAAAATGGCTGGGAGGTAAAAAATCTCGGTGCCAGCCTTCCATTGGAATATGCCCTGAACAGTGCGGAAAAATGGAAGCCGGATGTTATCGGCATCTCATTGTCACTGACCCACCATCTTCCTTTATTAAAGAAATATGCAGAAGAGCTCGAACAGCTTTCTTTCCACCCAAAGATCCTGGTAGGCAGCAGACTGATCAACCGCTATGATTTTACACCCTTCTGCAGCAAAGATACCGTTCTTATTAAAAAATTGGAAGATCTTGAGCCCTGGATTGTAAGCCTATCCAAAGAGATTGCCATATAATCGGACAAATACAGTTATCAGCCTGCAGGTCCTGCAGGCTGTCATTCTATCAAAAAGGAGGCACTATACATGAAAACTGATTTGAATTTGCTGCCAATCCCTTTTTTTATATTGGACCTTGACCTGAAAATAATGTTCGCTTCTGAAGCTGCCGAAATCAGATTTCCCTATTGCATCAGCTTTATCCAGCTTGCTGACCAGGACAGTCTTGAAAAAGTATTCAGCATGCCTGAGAAAAAAAGCGGAGAAATGATTGAAGTGAATTTGCGAACATCTGGAAATGCAGTTGAACTTTTTAATATCTATTATTCACGCAGCCCTGAAAAAAAGCTCATCTATGTATGCTGCGCCCCCATTTCTTCAAATTTACTGGAGGTTCAGCATCATCTGGCCTTGCTCCGAAACAGGCTTTCATCCCTGCAGCCTGCAGATTTGAAGCCGCTGGGCCTGCATAATCCCCTCCTTTTTGAAGTAAGCAGCAATGCACATGCAAAACTAAAGGCAATCAAAAATAAAAAGAAGCTGAAAAGCATAAGCCAGTCAGCTTCTGAGTCAATCGATCTGATGAATATCCTTCAGCCCCTCGCCATTGAACATGGAAAAGCGGAGTATTTGGAACGGATTCAGAAAAATCTATTGAATATCATGTCAGCGGCAGACTCTTTAATAGACTGAGAGCCTGCCTTTATTGAATGCAGGGAATACGGATTTCTGCTGTTGTCCCCTTCCCTTCAATACTTGCATAATTGAGAGTGCCTTTGTGGTTTTCAATGATCCTGAAGCTGACCATGACCCCCAGGCCGGTCCCTTTTTCCTTGGTAGTATAAAACGGCTCCCCCATTTTATTAAGCTGCTTCTCCGGTATCCCTTTCCCCTGGTCGGAAATTTTGACGAGAAGATTTTTTCCTTCCATCCCCGTTTCAATCAGGATCGTTCCTCCGTTGTCCATCGCTTCAATCGCATTTTTCACCATATTGATGAAAACTTGCTTCAGCTCTTTTTCATTTCCCCTGATCATTGGCAATGCATCCTGATATACTGCTGTGATGCTGATATTCTGCATAATAGCCTGTGTATCAAGAAGCACACACACATCCTGGATGACTTTGGAAACATTGACCAGGTCATAAACAGCTGCTTTAGGCTTTGCAAGAACAAGGAACTCGTCAATGATGGCTTCCAGCCTGCCGAATTCAGACATCATGACTTCAGTGTACTCCTTGTTATAACTGCCAGTCTGCATCATCAGCTGCAAAAATCCTTTCAGGGATGTCAGGGGATTGCGGATCTCATGGACAATCCCGGCTGCAAGCTGCCCTACTGCAGACAGCATTTCAGATTTCTGCAGCATAGCCTCGGATGCCTTATGGACTGTAATATCTTCTATGATGCCAAGATAGCTGCTGACATCTCCGTACTGATCCTCGATCGGCAAAAAACAGACATTCTCCCACCTGGCGATCCCGCCATCCAGGGGATAGGACATGCTGCCTTTCCATACTTCCTTTGCAGTTATGGCATCTTCAATTTCTTTAAAATCAGCTGTATTCATTTGATCTCTGTAAAGTTCTTTAATGTTCCTTCCCACAAAGCTGTCAGGTTTTCCTTCATGCTCGGCAAATTCTTTATTGTGGTATTCAATATTGCCTGATTTATCAATGATCAATATCCGGGATGGACTCTGATCAAGTGCATTGGAGGTCAGTTTCAGCTTCTGGTTGAATCGCTTTATTTCAGTAATATCATTGAAGGTAAAGACAACCCCGTCCATCACATTTTCACTTGTGCGGTATGGGAATGCCTGCATCAGATACCATCTATGATCCTTGGACATGAGCTCTTTCTCAATTTTACCAAATAATTTGACGACTCTTTCAGCATCCTCCACAAGTGATGCCTGTTCAAAATTATGCGAGATGTGGAAGAACGGCCTTCCGACATCCATATCGATAACATTGATGACCTTTTTGGCTTCCGGTGTAAAAAGACGGATATTCAGTTCAGCATCCAGAAATACCGCTGCTATATTTGTGCTGATGAGCAGATTGTCCATATCATCTGCAAGCGCGGTCACTTCTTTGATCTTTTGTTCATACTCATTGTTTACATTCACGAGCTCTTCATTGATCGAATGCATTTCTTCATTCGCGCTCTGCATTTCTTCATTCGCGGCAATAAGCTCTTCATTTGCAGACTGAAGTTCTTCATTGGATGTTTCAAGCTCCTCAATGGTTGTCTGCAGCGTCTGCTGAGTATAATACAGCTCCTGCTCCAGGTCTGCTATCCTCTCGGCCACCGTGCTGTGCGGATCGAAATAAAGAGGCATCGTTTTCTTTTCCTTTGCATTCTGGTCTTCATCCAAAAGGATGATAGCAAGCGATTCGTTGGCAGCAAATTTCTTTACGATCAGATCAAAATACCGGTTCTCGCCATCTACGTCGAAATGGACGTTTTTATAACGAACCTCACTTTGCTCACCATCTAACTTTTTCAGCGCTGTCCCAATCATGACAGACAGATGGACAGGGACCATTTTGTAGATGCTTTTACTCGAGGATTCATTAAGGAAATTCAGATACTTATTCGCCCGGCGGGACGTGAATATCACCTCATTGACTTCATTCAGGACGATGCACGGGAGCACATAATTATCCATAAGCGTCTGATGGATAGCCGCCCTCCTGCGTGCAGAGAGTGAATCTGCAGCAATGCTCCTGTTCTCAGCCTGATCTGCTGAAACCGGCATATGTGATACTCTCCCTTCTGACTGTACCATCCAGTTCTCAGAAATCGCATTTTTATAGATATTCCATTTGCCGTTGACAGGACGAAAGAAATGGGACATATTCCCTGTTGTTTCGCTGTGTCCCAGGACAAGCGTACCCTTTTCTGTTAAAGCAAAATTAAAGAGTGACAACAGCTTTCGCTGCAGGTCCGGCTGAAAGTAAATCATGACGTTCCTGCAGCTGATTAAATCCATATTGACAAAAGGAGAGTCCTTTATCAGATTATGCGGGGCAAAAACGACATGGCTGCGGATGCGCTTAATGATTTCCCAGCTGTCTCCTTTTTTCACAAAATAATTCTTCAGCAGTTCTTTTGGGATGCCTTCAGTCTGATGGCCGGGATAAATCCCCCGTCTGGCAAATTCTATTGCATCTTTATTTATATCTGTTGCAAAGATTCTGACGTTAAGGTCCAAGCCCATCTTCTGCACATAGCGGTCAAACAGAATGGCATAGGAGTAAGCTTCCTGCCCTGTGGAACAGCCGGCGATCCAGATTCTCAGCTCCTCCTTTGCAGCCGCCTTCCGGTGGACGGCTTCCGGCACGATCACATCTTCAATGATCTTGAAAGCTTCCGCGTCCCTGAAAAAATGGGTAACACCGATCAGCAGGTCTTTTTGGAGATTTTCAACCTCCCCGCTGTTTGCCTGCAGATAATCAAGATATTGTTCAACGGTCTGGTACTTGGATTCAAGCTGCAGGATCCGCCGCTCAATTCTTCTAATAATGCTGTTTTTCTTATAGCATGAAAAGTCCAATCCAGTATTCTTTTTAATCAATCCAAAAATTTCTTCTAAGGTTTCCTGGCTGTAGCGGGGCAAGACACTTTCATTGAAGGAACTGAGAATAGAGGGCATGTTGGAAGGGGCCTCAATATAATCTGCACAGCCTGAAAGAATTGCACTTTCCGGCATATCATTAAATTTGGCTGACTGTCCATCCTGGACGATAACCGTTCCGCCATTATCTTTAATTGCTTTGACTCCAGCCGTACCGTCGTTTCCTTTTCCAGAAAAGATAATGGAAACCGCCTTGTCCTTTTTGCCGGCAGCAAGGGATTTCAGAAAGGCATCTATCGGAAAATGCAGCTGTTTGTCTTTTTCGTAACCGCTCACCTTGAATGTATCGTTTTCAATGGACGTATAGGCATCCGGCGGGTTCAGGTATATGGTGTCAGGCTGGACCTGCATCCCTTCCTTGATCCGCAATATTTTCATATTCGTCTTTTTTGCCAATAGTTCCGGCATAAAGCTTTTATATTTGGAGGATAAATGCTGAACAACTATATACGCCATACCGGAATCGGCAGGTACTTTCGAAAAGAACTGTTCAATCGCATCGAGTCCCCCGGCAGACGCACCTATTCCTACAATATAAAATTCTTTTCCCAAAGATTTTTTCCCGGCAGTGTTAATTGATTGTTTCATAGACATATATTTGTTGATTCCTCCTGATTAATGCCGAAATAAGCCAGCCTCCCGAACAGCCTTCACCTCACTCAAATGCCGGATGCCATAACGGTCAATAGGACTTCCAGGGTAAAATCGATAATAGCGGGAGCCGGCAAAGCTTCTGATACAGATAGGGGAAATACGGGCTTTGATTCCACTTATAGGAAATTCATTTATACTCCTGATTATAGAGGTTCTTTAACAGCCAATCAAGATTTGTCATTAAATCATTTGCATGTGGCTCTTCCGCCAAGTTCTCCCATTCCCGGCCCGGAAGGATTTCTTCTCTATACATAGAAAAAAGCCTTCTCTTATGAAGGCTCCTCATTCAATCTATCCGTTTATGCTTATTCAGCAGCTCTTTGAACATATTCAATACAGTGATCCTATCCTCTTTATCAAAAGAAGCAATCCATTTTGATACGATGCTGTTTTCCTTTGGGTTAAGCTCCCGCTGAAGCCCGCTTTCCAAAAGGCCGTGAATCTCATCGAGCGTGTATGCTCTGTTCTCAGTCTGATGCTCCATCATTTTCTCCTCCATTTACTGTTTTTGTTTACATTCCCCTTGAACTGAGGGATAAAACACTTAAATGCGGAGAGAACTTGCTCAGGTCCCGGTACACAAAAAGAGAGACAGGATGCCCTGTCTCCCTCCTTTCAATCTATTACCATTTAAAGCAGGCTGCACCAACGATGATCAGAAGGATGAACAGTACAACAATCAGCGCAAACCCGCCGCCATAGCCGTAGCCGCCTCCGTAGCCGCAGCCGCCATAGCCGCCGTAACCGTAGCCATATGCCATTGGAAGATCTCCTCCTTTATTTTTTAGTCAGTACCGATTAGTAGCCGTAGCCGCCTCCGTAACCCCAAGAAGCACCAATGATAATCAATAAAATGAACAATACTACCAGCAGGGCAAAACCTCCGCCGTATCCGCATCCGTCTGACATTTATAAAACCTCCTTTAGTTGATTCAATATATCCTATTCAGCAATGAGCTATTGTGCGAATAGACAAACGCACAATTTTTAGGTCATTTCCTCAGAGGCAAACGAACAGGGAGTAAGAAACTGCTAAATAAAAAACTGGCGGATTTGGTCACTAAAGCCGGCCTAATTGGATAAAAGCTAAAACGAAAGGCGCAGGAATCAATCTTCCTGCGCCTGAAACCCTATGGTGTGCTGATCGTCCCCTTTTCCCCTTCTTTCTTCTGGGCCGCCTCCTTCAGCTCATATGTGAGTTCATCAAGACTCTGGCGTACATTGTGCTTGCCTGAGAGGTTTTCGAGCAGTTCTTTCACATCGATGCCTGAAGAAGCTTTCAGTGTTTCCTGCATGGTGCTCATTAGATTTGTTGCATAACCTGCAACCCTGTTGGCACCGCTGCTTTTTCCATCGCCGCCTGTATCGACGACCGTGATTTTATCAATATTGGCCAATGGGCTTGCAACCTGTTTGGCATATTCAGGAAGCATTTTAAGGACCATATCAAGTACAGCAGCTTCGCCGAATTGCTCAAATGCTTCAGCAATCTTTCGCTTGGCTTCCCCTTCCGCCAGACCTTTCAGGCGGATAATTTCTGCTTCGGATTCACCTTGGGCCCTTAAGGCATCCGCCTTGGCAATTCCGTCAACCCTTACCCGCTCGGCTTCTGCCTTGGCTTGCGACTCGATCCGGTACTGATTGGCATCAGCAGCTGTGATCTGCTTCCGCTTCTCGGCTTCTGCAGCCTGCTCCACTGCATAACGGTCGGCATCCGCCTTCTTTTTAACCTCAGAATCGTATTGCTTCTCCCGCCTAAGGATTTCTTTTTCCTCCAGCTCAATCTGTTTTTGCCTTTCGATGATCCTGATTTGCATTTCATGCTCAGTAACTTCCTGTTTAGCCCTGGCTGTTTCCAGATCATAAGCCTGGTCTGCACGGGCTTTGGCGATATCCTGATCCCTGCGGTAATCTGCCATTTTCATCTTATTTTCCTTTTCGGCCTCCGCTATCTCGGTTGCCCTCTCAAGCTCTGCCTTTTTGGCATCTTTATCAGCTTCTGCCTTTTTAATCCTCGTTTCTTTATCAGCTTCAGCTGTTGCAATATCCGCATCCCTTTTAACCTGAGCAATTCTCGGCTTGCCCAGAGAATCCAGATAGCCGTTTTTGTCCCTTACATCCTTGATGGTCAGTGAAACGATCACGAGGCCCATCTTTGCCAGGTCCTGGGAGGCTACTCTTTGAACTTCCTGGGAGAATTTATCTCTGTTTTTGTAAATTTCTTCAACAGTCATTGAACCAAGGATTGAACGCAGGTGGCCTTCGAGCACTTCCTTTGCCTCGTTCTCCCTGTCTTCCTTTGATTTTCCGAGGAACTGTTCCGCTGCAGTGGCAATCTCGCTTATGGAGCCGCCTATTTTAATGATGGCTGTGCCATCGGCCATCACTGGCACACCTTGTTCGGTATATACCTCAGGCGTTGATACCTCAAGCTTGCTTGAAAGCAGGCTCAATGGCTCTGCCTGCTGAAATACCGGAAGGACGAATGTCCCGCCTCCCCTGATGATCTTGATTTTATTGCCGGACTCATCCACATGGACCCGTTTGTTTCCAAGATAGCTGCCCGTGACGATCAGAGCCTCATCAGGTCCGGCCGTCTTATATTTAGTAACAAATACACCCAGCAGAGCAATCAATAGAAAAGCTGCGACACCAACTACCACCCAAACCATTGCCATTCTGTTCCCTCCTGTTTATATTCCTTCGTGTCTGACAACCTGAAGGACATTTTCATTAACTTCTATAATAAGTACTTCCTGGCCTTCTTCAATCGGCCCGCCCTTAAAGCTCTGGGCTGACTTGGCGATCCTCCCGCTGACACTTTCAATCAGCACCTCGCCAAAACCGTTATCAGGTATCGGGATTATGACCTTCCCAACCCTGCCTCTTAAGGATTCGTCTGTATAGACCAGCGATTCTTCAGCATTGGATAAAGGGATCAGTACAAAAAGATATAATAAGATATCCAGAACGAAAGCAATCGCCGCCGAAACGGCCATGATCAGGACACTGCCCATCCCGGTTATATATTCCATCAAAAAGCCGGCTGCAGAAAAAATCGTCAAAAAAGCAAAAATCAATATGGGGTTCAGGAAAGGGCTGAATTCACCGGCTCCCTCCAGTACATCCCCGAACAAAATATATAAGAATATTATTCCACCTGAAAAACACAGAATGTACAAGTAAAGAGTCTGGATCGGCAACCCGAAAATTTCCATATAAATATCAAACCTCCCTCCCACTTCGCGCACAAGGCATTTAGCGGACTATAGAACTTATTATAATTACGATGCTCTGCTTTTCCTCCCCTCTGACTATCCATCTGGAAGCTTCTGTATTATTTACGAACGGGCATAGGAAAAGTTTCAATTTTCACAAAATTATCCATAAAAAAAAGCATGGTTACCCATGCTATCTGGCAGCAAGCTCAGAAGTTCCGCTGCCCTTAGCCATCTGGTAAGAACTATGCTGGCTGCTTTCTTTTATATTTTCAAATGAAAATTTATATATAACATTTTCTTCTACAGGAATTTCCAGCCATCTTCTGACTCCATATTTCGTCATCAGCTCTTTATAAGACGGCCTGCAGTTTTCCAGGAGTGCCACCTTTAATGTTTCAAATCCATCCGAGTGCAGGACAGCCTCTTCAATCAGCTTCCTGGTTTCAGCAGCAGTAGGTTCATCTGTTTTTTTCAGCGGCAGTGTAACGACCAGAACATCATTCATAACTTTTTCTTCCAGCGTCAGCTTAGAAGCAGAAAGCTTCTTGAAATACCTGCTAAGTTTCCATATATTAATTCCATCTACGGTTTCCCAAATCATATTTCTTCCTCCGGCTAATCTGATTGATTCATTTAAAAATATATGTAATCCTGCTCCGTTACCTACCATATCATACTATCGGCTAAAACAGAAATAGACTAATCTACCAAAAATTGATTCCATGCCTATAGCTGTACCAGGTTCAAGCTGTGCCTGAATAGTCAATCCGGCCTAAAGATCGCTCATCAGCCGGCGGCTTGGCAAAGAGCCTCTTTTTGTCATCGGCCCTCCCGCTGCTGCATACGCTAGTAAAGACTTTTATTTGCTTTGCATGCACTATATTTTAGCGGAGGTTGTAAATACCATGAGATCGGACAGATATACCAGCAGGCGGACTGTCACATGGAAGATTTTCTTGCTCATACTGATGACAGCTGCAGCAGTTCTTCTAATTTTCTACTATTCCACCAGTCTCATTAAGATAGAAACACCGGAAAAGGATCTGGGCCAAAAGGTAGTCATCGAATTGCCTGCAGGAAAGAATATTTACACTTATGAAAAGCTGTTGATCAAGGAAAATGGAAAGCTTTACTATAAAGGTGAACGAAATGAAATAGATTTGACGGGCGGCAGGATTATATATGAAGATTGGGATTGAGTTTCTTTTGCCAAAAACAAAGAAAACAGGATGTTAATAACCATCAGTAAAAGGAGGTGATGTGCTTGGGCAGCTACCGGAATGCATTAACCCCGCTTTTGGCCAGGCTGAGAGCCCTTCGAAAAGTACAGGAGGCACATGGCAGCCTGCCGTCAAAGCTTAAAATCGGACACCGTGGAGCCGCAGGCTCCAGGCCGGAAAATACCTTTTCATCATTTGACTATGCGCTTCAATCGGGAGCCGATTTTCTTGAATTTGATGTCCAGCGAACAAAGGACGGAGAGCTTGCCGTCATTCATGATCCTACTGTCGATCGGACGACAGACGGCAAGGGAAAAGTCTCAGCTCTTACATGGAAAGAGCTGAGGAGCCTGGATGCAGGCAGCTGGCATTCAAAGGAGTTTGCAGGGGAGGTTATCCCTTCATTCACTGAAATGCTGGATAAATATGGCGATAAGGCCGGGCTCCTGATCGAGCTGAAGAAGCCGGCCCTTTACCCCGGAATAGAAGAACAGATTGCAGAAGAGCTAAAAAGCCGGAATCTGGACAAGGGCCCTGAAACCCGAATCATCATCCAATCTTTTGACAGAAGCTCAATGGAAAAAATCCATAGCCTGCTCCCTTCCATCCCGGTCGGAATCCTTCTGAATTATAAGACGAAAAGGATGACCGGAAGAGAGCTTGAGCAGATTGCAAAGTATGCCAGTTATTTAAATCCAAAGCATACTATCGCGAGCAGGAAGCTTCTGGACCTGATACATAAAAAAGGGATGAAGACCATTATATGGACCATCAGGACAGAAAAAGAAGCTGGAAAAGCTTTGAAGCTTCCTGCCGATGGCATTGTAACAGATTTTATTGAGCTCCTTGATTGAGTGAAGCGCAGCAGTGAAGCCTGGCTTTTGGACAAGCTTCTGCCTAAAAGCGAATCCTTTTAGCAAATTGAAACAAATAACGGAAATTGATCCTGCTATGCTGGGAGATAAGGAATGCTGACTGGGTGGCATTCGTTTTCCTGAGTGTATTGAGGGCAGCAACCATTTCCTGCTCTGACATGATGCCTATTCCATGCCCAAAATAAGTATCATCGCCCAGATAAACCGCATTTTCGCCCGTCCAAACCGGGTGGAGGAAATCGGGATTATAAAAATAGACAATGTCACCGGGAATGAGGTACGATCCTATTTTTGTAATGATGCCCAGATCTCTGTCATAATTCCAGTCCCACACGAGCAAATTTTGGAACAGCTGGTTAAAGTAGCGCACAGAAATAGATTCTAGCACTGCCTTGTATAAGATAAGCACGATGGCCGTTGAACATTCAAAAGCATATTTGCTGCCATTGGAAAAAACATCATTGACCGCGTCAGAGGGTCGAACGTCCGGCCTCAAAGTATATCCCGCCCTTGTTTTGATCCAATAGGCCGGATTGAAGAAAGACTCTTGAAAGGCGGCAAAGACAGCGCCGCTTTCGCTCAGCTTCCTGGAGTAAAACAGGATTTTTTCCCTTGTTTCCAGCTCAAACAAAAGTTCATCGGCATTAGGATAATAAAATGTCTCCGGGCTTCTATTCAAAGCCCGCCATACAGCCCTTTGGGTTTCTGGCAGCATTTCAGCGGACAGGCCTGGAAAAACGGGCAGCTGTATCATAGAAATCTCCTTTCCAAGTACGGCTTTCCTATACCTTATGGCAGAGGACTCATTAAAATGCCCCTGAGTTTTGCCCGCTTTCCACAGAAAAGCCCGACATCACGAAGATGGCAGGCCATGTGTCCTATCAATCACCCTGCAGGGCTTGTTCATGTTTCTTAAGATCTTCATTAAAGGAAGGGGCCGTTTCCATTCAAATCAAAGAATTGCGGTCTTCCATCTGCGGCGGCTCTTCCATCCATCCATTCCTGGCCATGATCCTTCCCCCTTCATGTCCATATGTATAGATATCCTTGGCCAGGGCTGCCATTTTCAAAGGCAGATCATTACGGAGACTGAAGGCAGTCCCTATTGCATTGCTTCCGAGTCCGAAACTGCACAAAAGACTGGTGCAGTAGAGCATGAGCTTATCAGTGAAGGGACCTTCAGTCGAAGAGGTTGGATACCCGGCAGAAGTAGATGGCACCTGTATATCGCTATCTGTCAGCTTCTGCCCGAATTCAACAATGATTTTTTGTGAAAGGTCTTTTCCTTTATTGAGGTACTCCCTCACTTCCTGCTTCTTTGCAGTCTGTGCAAATCCAGTGATCATCTGCATCCCAGTCACATTGCTTTCAATGGCATGATACAGATGCGCGACTTCAACTGTGTTCAGGGATCTTTTGTTGCCAAATAGATCATTTCCCTTCATGTATCCAGTCCCCTCGGCCATTTCAACTTCCTTGGGCATCGTAACGGAAGGCGGGCGCGGCAGCAGGCCTTTCTTGAGCAGGAACTGCGTAAAGTGCTGATAGAACTCCTGTGTAATCTGCGAAAGGTTCCTGTATAAGCTGATGATATCTTCCCTGTACGCCATGCTGAGATGGAGCGTGTGGAGCCCCATGCTGATTTCCTTCATCAGCCTCAGAAAATGGATATCAAAATAAGGCTGATACAGAACCGCGGCATCAGGATTGACATCCTGGGAGGTAAAACCTTTAGGGATGACTGCCCCATCTTCCTCTAGAATACGCTCAATATTTTCTTTATATGGGACTATCTGAACCAATAAAGACTGGAGCAGCTCCTTCCCTTCCGGATCCTCAGCCTTTCTAATAAAATATGGCAGCATATGGATCAGCATCGTTTTTTGCTGATATGTCATCCATAAAGTACCTAATTCAGAAGATGAGATTTCCGGCTTGCCCATGATACCACTCCTTTTAAAATGCCTGCATAATAGAATATCGTCTCCAAAAGGACTTCATGTAATTCATCTTTCCAAAAATAAAAGCTGCCTCCGCGGGGCAGCCTGCTCGAACTTATTCAGATTCTTCTTCGGTGCCTTCTTCATCCGTTTCTGTTCCGGTATCTTCATTCTGCTCTGTATCTGTGCCAGTATCACTATCTTCATCTTCTGTACCGCTGCATCCTGTAACAGCCATTGATAAAGAAAGAGCTGCAAACAGCATCAAAAACCATTTTTTCATCTTTTATTCCTCCTCTTTTTTAATGAACCGGTTACAGCCTTATCTTACAAAATTAAAAAAAAAATAAAATAGGATTTTTAGGTTTTTTACCTCTCTTAACCATTTCTTATCCTCAGCTTATAAAATTTACCGATTTTTTAAAAAGCTTCTGCTTCCTTTGGCCCTTTACTTGCGCGCCGGCATGCCAAACTATTCAATGATCCCCGTTCCCATAATCTTGGAATCTGCATCTACTTTTATGTTGATCTCAGGATAGATTTCATTCCATTTCTCCCACTCATCCTTATCAAAGTGGGTGGCCCTGTAAGCCAGCCCAAACCCCATAGGATCGAGTGACTTCCCCTGGAATTTTTTCAGCAGGTCTTTCACAATTCTTTCTATCTCCTTCTCAAGAAGCTGATTATAGACCTCAAGCTCCTTCTCCGATAGATCGCTTCTTGACTCTTCTATTGTTCCCTGGACAGATATGCCAACTTCTACAGCAGCACCAGTGCTTTTTTCAGCGATTTTAATATCAGAATTATAATTGTCGATGGAAACGACGAAAAATTTGCCTTGTTCTTTAACAGTAATCTGCTGTTTTTCAAATTCGTGTTTGAGGGCATTGAAGGTTTTTGTCTCGTTCTGTGAAAGCCTTAGTGCGCGTTTATGATCCTTAAATATATCAGCCTGGTTGATCTCAAGGAGGCCGTTTTTCACTTTGACAACCGGGAGCACAGGGCTTACCCCCTTGCTCTTGCTTTCCCTGTAAAACTGGAATAAATATTTGGAAATGGTATAAGGCGACTCAGAGCCCTGCAGATCAAAGGAAAGAAAAAGTGTATTGGATGCGAGCCTTTCGGAAGGGGGCTTTACTTTCATCACCTCTTCGGCAGTGGGCTTGCCGATCGCAATCCAGGCAATTTTCTGGATATCCCTCCTTCTGTAAAACCAGTCCATTTCCCGTTTAATGCTATGTTCCGTCAAACTGTCCCCAAGCAGGATGACCTTCAAATGCCCAAAATCAAGTTCCTTGTCCACCCTTGACTTAATGATCCTGATTGCTTCTGAAATAGTTTCCGAGGTTTCGGTGACAACGACAAAGCGGCTGTCATCAGACCTGGTGTCGGCAGTGGGTATGGCAAGCTTCAATGATACCTTAATAAGGTCACCGTCATCTTCCGGCCGGTCGATCCCCATTGTCACAACAAAAAAGCGGTTGTCAATATCCTTGAACCCGCACCCGCCCAAAAATAGCAAAAGCACAGCAACAGCCGGCAGCAGCCTTTTCTTCATTTGTTCTTCCTCCAGGAAAGAAATATTAACAGGACCACCATTATGTACTCGCTCGGCATGCGGATGTTCATCCACCAAACAGTAAAGATAGACATGATTTCTTCATTGACAAAAAATTCACCGATAAAAAACAGTACGGCAAACAGCAGCAGCGGAATGTTTTTTTTAAATGATGCAGTTTTCGTATTTTTATTTTCAGCTCGAAGCGGAACGGCACTTCTGATCAGTGACTGTGCTACATGCCAGTGAACCACAACATTCATCAGCGAGATTCCTATATAGATGAGGATAAAAATATAGAAGGCCCGTTCTACAAAGGCAAGCTCCATTCTGACTGCATCCGCACTCGACAGCCAGGGATACTCAAGATCACCTACCCCTTCAAAGCCAAAGGTTCCAATTGGCACGAAATACGTTGTAGCAAGCACTGCTGCGCCTGCCGGCAGGACCAGCAAAAAGAAGCGGGGCTTAGCTTTCCCCTTCAGTACTGTATTGAAAATGACTAAATTTGCGTATCCGGAGAACACATAGGTTGCAGCAGATACCGACTTCCATGTCGGCATTTCCCACAAATGGGTGGCTGCCTCTTTAATATCCAGCCAGCTCAGGGAACCGCTCAGATAAATTTTGATAAGAAGCAGCACAGCAAGCGGCCCATTAAGGATTAGTATAATTTCCAGGAGGTACAGCACCTTTTCGGGCTTCGAAGAGGCCGCCCATACAATAAATAGGAGAAAAAAAACTGCTATCTGCCAGTTTTCCATATCAGGGTTGATGAATCTTTCCGTAATATCTGTAAAGGCATAAAGAGTAATAAAGCCGGATGCCATCCAAATAAAGGCCAGATAAAGAATGAGAGGCTTTCCGGCCCAGCCGGGGACGAAAGAGTCCTTCAAGATCTGAGGCAGGCTTTTTCCTTCGAAACTGCTCATCGCCCTTGCAAAAAAATAAGCTCCGAGCACCCCAAGAGGCAAAGCCGCCATCATAGACATCATGGCTCCGCCGGTACGTTCTTCAATGAGGAGCTTTGGTACAAACACAATGATATTGGCAAGCATATTCAGCAGGATTAAATAATAAAAATAACGGCTAGTCATTCGAACCTCCTTGCTTCTACTGTTTACTGCCTTCGCCAAAAAACATTTTCAGATACGGCTTTCCAAAGCTGTCCAATCGTACAAGGAATATAAGCAGGCCCATCAGGCCTATAACCAGGCCAATCATTCCGGTCATGGCTGCGAGAAGAAGGATGACATATTTCGTTACCCTCATTGAGAAGCTCATTTCATTGATTGGAATCACAAAATTGGAGATAGCCACAGCTGAGACGATGATAATCATGATGTTCGATACCAGCCCCGCTTCTGTGGCAGCCTGCCCCAGAATCAATCCTCCAACCGTCGTCGCTGTCGATCCGATCGATTTAGGCAGCCTGATGGATGCTTCTGTCAAAAGTTCCATCATAATCAGCATGAACAGCACCTCCAGATAGGAGGGATAAGGGACTGATGACCGGCTTCCCGCGATTCCCAGTGCAAGCTGGACCTGGAAGACTTCAGGATTATAAGAAGTAATGGCCACATAAAGGCCAGGAAGCAGCAGACTGATGAACAGGCCAAGATACCGCAGAGTGATTAAAAACCTTGAAACCCAATAGGGCTGGTACAGGTCTTCCATAGAGCTCATAAAGTCAAAGAAAACTGCCGGCAGTATCAGGCCGAAAGGAGATCCTTCAATAAGGATGACTATTTTTCCCTGTGCAAGATTAAGGGCTATCCGGTCCGTCCTCTCAGTGATCATAAATACAGGAAAGAGCGTTTTCTCCCGCGGCGTCAGCATTCTATGGATTTCTCCTGCTGACTGGACGATTTTCTGTGAAGCTTTGATGCTCTCTATTTTCTTTTTTATCCCTTGAAGGATGTCTTCCTCAATCTTTTCCTTGTCATAGAGGAGCAGAAGGCCCAGCCCCGAAACAGAACCTATTTCGTTTTCTTCCACCGTTAAGCTTGTCTTATGATAGCGGTGGCGGATGATGTTAAGATTTGTTCCAAGGTCTTCGCTCAATGCAGTCTGAGGTCCCTGGATGGTTGTTTCGACAGTTGCATCCTTGACTCCCTGGCTTATATATTTCTTTAGCTGCAGAACATAGAAAGTGTCCCTGAACAGCAGGATCGCCGAGCCCCTCATCAAATCCTTCAGAGCCTTTCCTCTGTCCCCAAGCTCACTGATGCCGGACAGGGAACAGATATATTTTTTATATCCCGCTTCATCCTTCAGCTGGAAAAAGGGCTTTACCAGCTGCTCCTGGATTTTGTCGGTATCGCAAATACTTTTGATATAAAATAGATAGACAGAGATATTAGCCCCTTTTAACTCCTGAACGGCTGTATCTGATGCATGGCCCGCCTTCTCCTTTAAAAACCGGAGGAGCTCTTCCCTTTTGTTGCCGCCCTTGAACATCTATTCACCAACTCACTTAAGAAATATCCACTATTGTCCCACTGCAAGGAAAATTCATGCAGAAAAGCCTTTCAAAAAAACAGGATTTTTTTTAGATCATTATTGACCAGCAGGTAAAAAGGTTATATAATAAATAACGTTGTCCCAGTAGCTCAGCAGGATAGAGCAACAGTTTCCTAAACTGTAGGTCGGGAGTTCGAATCTCTTCTGGGACGTATATTGAAAGGTCCGCTGCATATGCAGCGGGCCTTTTTTATTATTGTTTTTGTTTGCAGGAGAACCACTGACAAACATATATAATTGAAGCCCTCCCTCCGCCGGCTGCACATTGAAATTCCCCTCCCGGTTTTTCACTTCTGAAAAAGGGTAATGTACTATTACACAATCATCAAGGAGGTTATATTCATGGCTGATACAAATAAACACCAGGACAATGACTCAATTGAACAGGAAAAGAAGAAAGAACACAACAAAGATATCGAACCGCAGCGGGAAGGCTCCAAAACAGAAAAAAACCAAAAATAATCTCGTATAAGAGGTGATTATGCATGGCAGGCGAAAAAGACGGTAAATACGAACAGCAAAACATGGACAACCCTGAGCAGTTCAAAACCGACAAAGAAAGCATCTACGATAAATTCAAGGAAGAGCAGAATGTCGATACCATTCCTCTCGAGGACCTAAAGCAGGAGCAGCACGAGGAGAAGATGGGGAGGAACACGAAAGATAATTCCTCCAGTGAAGAAAAGTATAATGCAGACTTCGAAACAATTAATAAAGACAAAATCGGAGGGGATTCTTATGACTAATAATGATGTGAAAGATAAAGTGCTTAAAATTTTGGAAGATAATAAAATAGGAACGCTTGCTACCGTAAAAAACAATAAGCCGCATACACGCTATATGACCTTCTTCAACGATGAGCTGAAGCTTTATACTGCAACAAGCAAAGAGACCGATAAAACAGAAGAAATTGAAGAGAATCCGAATGTTCATATACTTATCGGCTATGATGGCGAGGGGCTGGGAGATGAGTACCTTGAAATCGAAGGGAGAGCCTCTGTCAATGCTTCTGAAGATCTTAAGGAAAAAGTATGGAATGACCATTTAAAGCCATGGTTTGACGGACCGAATGACCCGAATTATATCGTCCTCGAAATACAGCCGGCAGACGTCAGGGTAATGAACAGCAAAGAAAGCACTTTTGAAACCCTTGAATTATAATTATTGAAACAGAAAGAAGGCAGCCACACTGCCTTCTTTCATTTTTATTTAAATTCTTCCCATCCGATAACAGTGTCAAAATCTTCATACCGAGACAAATAATAATCCGCGCCAGGTGTACTATTCTGGAAAAGGCAGGTCCTGATGCAGAGTTCCTTCGCCGGCAGAATATCGAGTTCCCTGTCCCCGATGGCCAGATCAATGCTGTTTTTGCCATGCAGATATTCATAAGAGGCTTTATGCGGCTTCCTAGGATATCCATCATCCCCGGCGACCATATCGGCAAATAAAGAGGCCATATTATGATGCTCCAGGATGGCCAGCACATCCTCCCTTTCTTTATGGGTCATGATGACATTGCACCCGGCCCTTTTCAGCACATCCTTCACTCCCGGAAATGGCTGCAGATCGTGCGGCTTAAGACTTCTTGCCATTTTTCTTACATAGGCAATCTGCTCTTCCTCCAGGTTATAATGACCGAATGCATGGGTAAAGGAAATCTTTAATTGGGAGTAAATATCTTCATATTCTGCTTTTTCTCCCAGCACCTCTTTCAAGGTGCGCGTATATGCTGGATATGTATCAAAAAGAGTACCATCAAAATCCCATAGAATATTCATTGCTGCTCCTTCCCGGCTATAACTTTGCTGCCGGCATTGATTGTATTCATAATCTGCTCAATCGGCTTTGGCTTGGAGAAGTAGAAGCCCTGCGCCTCATCACAGCCGATTTCCATCAGGAATGACAGCTGCTCCGGGGTTTCAACTCCCTCAGCAGTGATTTGCATGCCAAGATGCTTGCCCATCGACACAATGGAAGCTACCAAAGCTTTATTATGCTCATCACTTTCCATCTGCTGTATAAAGGTTTTGTCTATTTTAAGCCGCTGGATCTGCAGCTCCTGCAGATTGCTCAGCGAATTATATCCTGTTCCAAAATCGTCGACGCTCAGCATCAGCCCGAGATCAAGCAGCTGCATAAAAGCATCACCTGCAGAATAGGCATCATTCATGGCCACCCTTTCTGTTATTTCAAGCTCAAGAAACTTAGGATCCAGGCCGGTTTCACTTAAGATGCCCGAAACTGTTTCCACAATATCCTTTTGAAGGAGCTGCTTGATCGAGAAATTCACAGAAATGATATACTGTCTGCCATATTTTTTGTTAATATCGGAGATTTCCCTGCAGGCCTGCCGCAGGACCCAGCTCCCTATTTCAGATATCGCCCCTGATTCCTCTGCTATCGGAATAAATTCAGCCGGGGGGATAAAGCCTATCGAAGGATGCTTCCATCTCAGAAGCGCTTCAAATCCATTCACTGATTGATCAGATACTCTGATTTTCGGCTGAAAGTGCACCTCCAGTTCATTCCGCACCAGTGCATGCTTTAAATCTTCCTTTAATGTCATCTTGCGGATGATGCTCTCGTCCAGCTCAAGCGTAAAGATAAAGTACGTATTCCTCCCTTTATCCTTGGAGTTGTACATAGCTATATCCGCCTTTTTCATGATGTCATTAACATCTTTCCCATGCGTTGGAAATAAAGCTATCCCGATGCTCGTTGTAATAACGATCTCATGTTCAAGAATCCGGACTGGCTCTACAACCTTAACAATCAGTTCTGTTGAAAAATGGTCAAGCTGCAGATTTTCCTTAACTGGCTTCAAAATGATAAATTCATCGCCTCCAAGCCTGCCCACAATATCATCGCTGCCGGAATTCTCTTCCAGCCTGGAGGCAATTACTTTGAGCAGCTCATCCCCGATATTATGGCCGAGAAGATCATTGACATGCTTGAAATGGTCCAGATCGATAAAAACAACCGCAAACTGGATATCCTCTGCCATCCACTCCTCAATCGACTGCATGACCTTTCTCCTGTTCGGAAGTCCTGTCAATGTATCATGATAGGCAAGGTGATTGAGGTGTTTGTTGCTTTCGACCAATTCCTGTTCTTTCCGGTTATACTGCTTTTCCCCGTAAACCGTCGTCACACCCAGGAGCAGCAGGATAGAAAGCACTTCTGTAAAGAATAAACTGTTACCCCCGCTGCTGTTCAAGCTCCTGATGATCTCAATGGTGCTCCCCACAAATGTATAAGCTGTCAGGAGCGCTCCAAAGGAAAGGAACCAGAAAGGCACCTTTTTCTTATTGAATACTTTATCAATATAAATCTGCTGAACGAACCGGAAGCATAGGAACAATGAAATAATGAAGAATAAGCCGGCAATGAGAATATGTTCAGTACTGACAACTAACGAAGGATTTATTTTTCTGACAAAATAAACATCTATACTGATTGTCAATGTAACAAAGAAAACACACAGCACCAGATTCTTGAGCGACATTTCCTTGTCATCTTTTACTCCCGCAAATTGGAAAAGAACCATATAAACAGCGACCTGGCAAAGAAAAATGGCCAGGCTTTGCAATGTAAATGCATCTGACGGTTCGATAAATCCGTAAATGCTTAGAAGGGTCATCAGCTGCAGCCACACATAAAAGGAGCTGGAAATCGGAAGAAGCAATGTCTGAGAATATTTTTGTTTTTGATAGATATATCTGCTCCCCAGGAAAACGGAAGAAAAAAAGATAAACGCAAGCAGCACCATGGCGGCTGCAGAAATAATATAGCTATTCACAATGATGTCCACCCGTCCTAGTCTATTATCAGGAAAATATTACTATATCCCTATGATTATATTACTACCCCTCCCCCATAGTGTCAAAGACAAGTATGCGGCTGAATTAGAATGAAAAGAAGCATCCTCACAATTTGGGATGCTTTTCTGACAGTCTATTTTTCTGCTGAATATTGTACAGGCAGATTGGCGATTTCCCTTGAAAGCTGACCAGTTAAAATATAAAAATACATTTGGAAATCTGCCCGGAGCGACCAGAATGGATGTCCAAAAGTTGCAGGCTTGTTTCCTTCAATAAAGAAATGGGAGAACCAGGCAAACCCGTAAGCAATGACCGGCGCCAGGATAATGTACCAGAAATTTAAATAAATGAAGGCAAGAGCCATACAGATATACACAAAAGTAGTGCCGATGAAATGCCAAGTCCTTGTGGATTTTTTGCTGTGCTGCGAAAGGTAAAAAGGCCAGAACTCATTATAATTCTTAAAATCTCCCATGGTTTTAACTCCTTTCTTTTTCCGGAAGGCACAGAAATTCGGATAACCGGCTTCCAACCAGCCTTATTGCGCGGTTTCCTTCTTCCGGGCTTGAGAGGCCATCGATCAGGACGGCAGCATATAGAGCAGCCTGGCCAGAAGTGAAGATGGCGCAATCATGCTCAATTCCAGGAAGCTCCCCGGTTTTATTGGCAATCTTCAGCTTTTTGCATGCAATAGCCGGGAGCTTTTCTCTGAATTGCTGCGCTTCCATTATATCGAGCATCAATCTGCGATTCTTTTCGGAAAATAATCTGCCTTCTTTTATTGCTCTCAGGCATTTAACCATATCTGCTGCAGTGGTGAAATTTTCAATACCTTTTGCTGCTGCTTCAAAGTCCATCATTTTTCTGCCCAGTACAGTTGTTTGAAGACCCAGTCCATGCATTTTATCATTAATATTTTTCCTGCCCAGCAATTTTATCAGCAGATTGGCAGCTGTATTGTCTGAGACTATAATCATCAAGGTTATACAGTCCAGAATGCTTAGGGAAGCTGTTACTGATAGAGATTGAATGATACCGGCCCCTCCGGCCTTTTCAATCCCGCCAATACGCACCTGCTCATTGAGATCCATGACGCCCTCCTCTGCCTGAAAGAAAGCTTCCATCATGATCGGGATTTTGATGAGGCTGGCTGCAGGATATTTCCGCCCGCTGTTCATATGGATTGCCCTCTCACCGTACTCTACTGCCAGACTGGCATTACCCGGACATTGTCTGAGGATTTCAGCCAGCCTTTGTTCAAGGTGATTGATATTTTCAGAGAGCAGCCCGGTCATTTAGATGCAGCTGCCTGTGAACTGTCATGATTTCCTGTCAGTTTGGGATCGTATAAGTGGCAGGCGACAAACCTTGATTTCTCCGCCTCCTGCCAGACAGGCGTTTTTTCTGCACAAATATCCATGCTGTGAGGGCATCTTGTCCGGAATACACAGCCGCTTGGAGGATCAATAGGGCTTGGCAGCTCGCCTTGCAGGATGATTCTTTCCCTCTGATCCTCAATATCCGGATCAGGGATCGGAATGGCTGAGAGCAAAGCCCGTGTATATGGATGAAGCGGGTTCCGGTACAATTCCTTACTGGTTGTGAGCTCCATCATATGCCCCAGATACATGACGCCGATCCGGTCGCTGATCTGCTTGACCATGGACAGGTCATGGGCGATGAATAAGTACGTCAGCCCTTTTTCTTTCTGCAGCTTTTTGAGGAGGTTCACCACCTGGGCCTGGACCGAAACATCCAGTGCAGAAATCGGTTCATCCGCTATAATGAATTCAGGCTCCAGGGCAAGAGCCCTCGCAATTCCGATCCTTTGTCTTTGTCCCCCGCTGAATTCATGCGGATACCGTCCAGCGTGCTCTCTATTAAGTCCAACATCCTCCAGAAGCTGATAGATTTTTTCCATCCGCTCCTGTTTATTGCGAAACAAGCCATGGACTTCCATCGGCTCGGCAATGATCTCACTCACTGTCGACCTGGGATTGAGTGAAGCATAGGGATCCTGGAAAATCATTTGCATCTGCTTGTGAAAAGAAAAGCGCTCTCTGTTTGTCATACTGTGGACATTTTTCCCATTAAAGATGACTTCCCCTTCTGTGCTGTCATATAGCCCGATGATCGTCCTTCCGGCAGTCGATTTGCCGCAGCCTGATTCACCGACAATCCCGAGGGTTTCTCCCTTTTTTATATTAAAGGAGATGCCGTCTACAGCTTTTAGAACCTCTCCTTTTCCCAGCGCAAAATGTTTTTTAAGATTCTTTACCTCAAGTATGCTGTCCGGCATGATCAACCTTCTCCCTCCTGCCAATAACGGCGTGCTGCACATAGTTCCTTTTCATAGATGGTGTCTTTAAGCGGGATAATTTCGATTGTTTTCCCTGTATTTGGCGAATGAAGCAGCTTGCCGTCTCCATAGAAAATTCCCACATGGTGGATGCTGCCCTTTCCTTCCTGGTAGGCAAAAAACAGCAGATCGCCCGGCTTGATTTCAGCCAAATCCACTTCAGTTCCGTGCCGTGCCTGATCATGGGCATCCCTTGGAATGATATAGCCGTTAGCCTTGCACATCGTATAGCTGAATCCTGAGCAGTCAAATCCCCAGCTGCTCATGCCTCCCCACAGGTAAGGCAAGCCAAGGAAGCGTTCCCCTTGGGATACAATTTCCGCTCCATTCTCCTTCCGCCTCCCTTCTAAAGAAGGATGAAGGATTACATCCTCCTGCCGAAGAAGTCCGTACCCTTCAGGGATTCTTACTTTAAGCCATTCATCAGATTTCTCAACCGCAGGGAGGACAGTTTCAAAGCTAAGTTCCATTAAAGGCTTTTCTTCCTCTGAATACAATACAGCTTTTTTCGAGCTGATGGCTGCAACAGGGCCTTTTTTGATATTCCATTCATTCAGTTTCATCAGCTGATTTTTTGGCATCCAGCCAGGATAGCCTCTTTCATTTTTTCCTGAAGGCTGGCTAAGGATTAGGACACTCGCCCAAGGTCCCTCTTCTTCCAGCAGGATCACCTCCTGGCCAAACAGTGCTTGGGTTTGGATCCTGTTTTCATTGCAAAGTGCAAGCCTGGTTTCGTATGTCAGGCCCGCCAGCCACCCCTCCAGGTCCGGCCCGCCGGAAACCGCTTTTCCATCGATTTCCCTGGCCGATTCAGGGGAGGTCCAAATTGTTGCCACTGGTACATTAACCAGCCATTTATGCTGAATTCCCACTTGAAATTCCTCCTTCTGAATAAACTTGCCTGATGCCAAGCCCTGCTGCTTCAGGGAAAGTGATTTTCCTTCCGCTATAGCTGATGCCGCCCTCGACCATATCTTTGGCCAGCATTAGAGGCGCATCAAAATCAAATCGGGTGATATTTTTTTTGCTCGCAGCAAAATGGGCCGCAGCACTGATGCCTATCTTTGTTTCAATCATGCTTCCTACCATGCATTCAACACCGCAGATTTCAGCCAGCTGGTTGATGGCCTGAGCCTGAAAAATCCCCCCTGCCTTCATTAATTTTATATTGATCAAATCCGCACTCCTCGTACAAAGCACCTGGAGCGCCTGCTTCGGGGTGAACACACTTTCGTCCGCCATAATGAGTGTTTCAACGGAATCTGTCACTTGTTTGAGCCCTTCGATGTCATCAGCGGGAACCGGCTGCTCGACCAGCTCAATGTCCAGGAGGCTATCCTCCATTTTCCTGATGGCCCTCACCGCATCTTTTGCCTGCCACCCCTGATTCGCATCAAGCCTGATTTTCACCTTATTGCCGACACGCCTTCTGATTTCCTTTATTCGGCTGATGTCTGTCATGATATCATCTTTGCCGACCTTAACCTTCAGCACATTAAATCCCTGATCAATATAGGAAGCAGCATCATCGCCCATTTCTTCAGGATTGTTCACGCTCACTGTATAGTCAGTCTCGATTTCATTTTTTGCACCGCCAAGGAATTGATATAGCGGAAGCCTGCAGTGCTTGGAAAGGCAGTCATATAAAGCCATATCCACCGCAGCTTTAGCACTTGAATTTCCAACCATCAACGTCTTTATTGCCTGGAAAATAGTTTCATAGTTCAGAAGGCTTTTACCGACAAGATAGGGCTTGAACACATGGTGGATGGCCGATTCAATGCTCATTAGGCTGTCCCCGGTGATGACGACTGTCGGAGGAGCTTCCCCCCAGCCTTCAATGCCGTTGTCGCATACGATTTTGATGACTACAGATTCCGCTGTAGTCACAGTTCTTAAGGCAGTCTTAAACGGCTTGATTAACGGGATGGCAACCCTGAAGGTTTCAATTCGCTCAATTTTCATCTGTGCACCTCTTTAGCGTACGCCGGTTTCGACATACAATTGTTTTTCCTTTGTATCGAGCACTGCATCCGCTCCGAGCGGAACAGAGAAGTGCGGGGAGCAATGGCCGATCTTAAATCCTTTCATGGCTGGCCTGCCCGCTTTACTCAAATAATGATTAAGAACTTCATCAAGGGATAGGCTTAGCTCGCGCTGCGGTTCGCATTTATTAAAGTCCCCCACTACTACGCCGGCTGCTTCAGATAATTTACCTGCCATCAGCAGCTGATTCAGCATCCGGTCAACTGAGCGCGGTTCTTCATTGATATCCTCGATAAGCAGAAGCTTCCCTTTCACATCAATCTCAAAGGAAGTTCCAAGTGTACTCGTGATCAAGCAGAGATTGCCTCCAGTCAGGGGACCTTCTGCCCTTCCTTCCACCACTGCTGACAGAGGCGAAAGCTCTTCAGTGTATAAGGAATCTGCGGGTTTGAAAAGCTGGCTGAAATATTGTTTGGACAATGGGTGGGCGTCCGCTTTTCCGATATCCGAAGCAAGCATCGGACCGTGAAAGGTGATAAGCCCGGTTTTCTGCCTTATGCTCGTATGAAGGAAGGTGATATCACTGTAGCCCCAGAATATTTTAGGGTTAGCCTTAATAAGGCCATAGTCCAGGTCAGCTGCAATCCTGGCAGTTCCGTATCCGCCGCCTGCACAAATGACCGCTTTGATCTCCTTGTCTTCGAACATATCATGCAAATCCTCGAGCCTCTCTTTGTCTGAGCCGGCCAGGTAGCCATTTATTTTCCTGACAGATCTTCCTTCACGGACTTCCAATCCCAGCTCCTTAAGAAAATCAATGCCCCTATCAAGGCTTTGGACGTCAGGCGGGCTGGCCGGTGATACTACACCGACAGCATCCCCTTTTTTCAAAAGTCCCGGCTTTATTTTCATATAATATGCCCCTTTCCGTATGCGCTGCAGTTTGCCAGTAAAAAGGGATGTTCAGCAGAACACCCCTTTTCAATGCTATTCTTTGTCAGCCCATTTTAATTCCAGATATCCGACTGGGTGGCGGACGATACCTGACACTGCTTCATTTTGCAGGTAAACCTGGTTATAGAAATGCAGTGAGAAAATAGGCGACTCGTTATAAAGGATTTTTTCTGCTTCGTACATCATGTCATAGCGTTTCGCTTCATCGGCTTCATTTTTCGCACCTTGGATCAGCTTATCGAACTCGGCGTTGCTCCAGCCAGTCCGGTTCATCGAGTGGCCGGTCTGGAAGTTCTCCAGGAAGTTGATCGGATCGGCATAATCAGCAAGGAAAGAGCTTCTGGACAGCTGCAGATTCAGTGCCTTCTGTTCAGTAGCAAATACATTCGCTTCCATATTTGCAAGCTTCACATCGACTCCAAGATTTTCTTTAAGCATCTGCTGAAGGGCTTCGGCAATCTTTTTATGCACATCATTCGTGCTGTATGTCAGAGTCACCTCAGGCAGCTCGCTGTAGCCTTCCTCTTCCATTCCCTTCTTCAGCAGCTCTTTTGCCTGCTCGGCATCCGTTTTAACAAGGTCACCGTTCACCTCGCGGAAATCATTTCCGGAAGGATCCTTAAATCCGGGAGGAACAAATCCATAGGCCGGCTGCTCCTGGTTCTTGGTCACAAATTCAACGATCTGCTCCTGGTCCACCGCCATTGCGAAAGCTTTCCTGATGTTCACATTCTGGAATGGCTCTTTATTCACATTAAAGCGGTAGAAATATTGGCCGGCCTGGTCTTCGACCTGGACCTTGCCTTCTTCAAAGAGCTGCTCGCTCAGGTCTGCCGGTACATCTGAAGTATCCAGCTCCCCTTTTTGATACATCTGGTACTCGGTATTCGTGTCATTCACCATCGCCCAGTGCACTTTATCAAGTTTTACATTTTCTGCGTCCCAATACTCTTCATTTTTCTCCATGACCATATTTGTGTCATGCTCCCATTCAGTCAGCTTGAACGGGCCATTCCCGACAAAGGTGTCAGCTTCTGCAAACCATTCCGGATTTTCCGTCGCTGTCTTTTCATTTACCGGGAAAAATGCCGGATTGGCGATGATGTTTAAAAAGTAAGCCTGCGGGCTTGTCAGAGTCACTTCGAATGTTTTATCATCAACAGCTTTTACTTTCACTTCTTCTGCCGAGCCTTCTCCTGTGTTAAAGGCTTCCCCGCCCTCAATGAAATAGCCAAGGAAGGCTGCCGGAGAACCTGTTTCCGGATCAAGCAGGCGTTTCCAGGCATAAACAAAATCTCCTGCTGTCACATCATCCCCGTTAGACCATTTTGCATTGTCGCGAATATGGAATGTGTATGTTTTGCCATCTTCTGAAACATCCCATTTCTCTGCCGCAGCAGGTTCAGCTTCATGCTCCTTGCCGAGCCTTGTCAGACCTTCCATGATATTATTCAGTGAGTTCCAGGAAACAGCATCAAAGCCGATTGGAGGGTCAAAGGATGTCGGTTCTACACCGTTATTTAAGTAAAGCACCTTTTCACTTTCGCTATCCCCACTATCCTTGCCCTCACCTGAAGGTTCGCTTCCTGTATCCGAATTGGCTGTACAGGCTGCCATGACGAATACAAGCGACATTGCCAGAAACAACATGAAAAACTTTTTCATTTTTCTCCCCCTCATTCCATTTTCATCTATCAATGCAGTTCCTTAAAAACCTGCATCTGGATAATTCCGCCTGTCCTTCCGGCCCCGCCGGAATGTAGGCGGCGCTATCTTACACGGGTCAGCAGTTTTTTAGCACGCTCATCCTGCAGCCAGCAGTCCACATAATGCTCACTGCTCAAACGGCTTTCAAACGGATAGACTTTTTCACAAACTTCCATTGCATAATCACATCTCGCTGCAAAAGGACAGCCCTGCGGCGGAGCAAACAAATCAGGGGGCGAGCCCGGTATCGGCACAAGCTCCCCTTCCTCAGAATCAAGCCGGGGCACCGAGTTCAGCAGCCCCTTTGTATAAGGATGCTGAGGACTATAGAAGATCTCCCTCCTTGTGCCTGCCTCAACGATTTTCCCGGCATACATGACTGCGACACGGTCAGCTACCTGTGCTACCACACCAAGGTCATGTGTGATCAATATAATGGAGACACCCGTCTTTTGCTGGATTTCCTTAAACAAATCAAGTATCTGTGCCTGAATGGTTACATCCAGGGCGGTCGTCGGCTCATCTGCAATTAAAATTTCCGGCTCGCAGACAAGTGCCATCGCAATGACGATTCTCTGCCTCATGCCGCCGCTGAATTGGTGCGGATATTGCCTGAGCCTTGATTCAGGACTGGGGATCCCCACCAGCTTAAGCATTTCCAGGGCCTTTTTCTTAGCCTGGTCTTTGGATACAGACTGATGCTGGCGTATTCCTTCAATAATCTGTTCACCCACAGTAATCGTCGGATTAAGGGCCGTCATGGGATCCTGAAAGATCATGGATATATCCGCCCCCCGTATCTTCCGCATCTCTGCCTCTTTCAGCCGGGTCAGGTCCTGGCCATTGAACAGGATTGACCCCTCTGCGATTCTCCCAGGCGGGGATGGTATCAGCTTCATGATGCTCTGGGAAGTGACGCTTTTGCCGCTTCCCGATTCGCCGACTATAGCCAGGGTTTCTCCTTTATATAAATCAAATTCCACCCCGCGGACTGCTTTTACCTCTCCGCCATAGGTGGAAAAGGACACATGCAAATTTTTGATTTCCAACACTTTTGCCATCATGGCTCTACCTCCTCAGCTTTGGATCCAGTGCATCCTGCAGGCCGTCCCCAAGAACATTAAAAGCAAACATCGTCATGGAGATGAAAAAGGCAGGAAAGAACAGCCTCCACCAATGGCCGGAAAGGATAGTGGACAGCCCGTCATTGGCCATTACTCCCCAGCTGGCAAACGGCGCCTGGATTCCCAGGCCAAGAAAGCTCAAAAATGCTTCTGCAAATATGGCCGAAGGCACGGTCAGCGTGAGCTGGACGATGATCGGGCCCATCGCATTCGGCAGGAGGTTCTTTCTGATGATCCTCGATGTCTTTGTTCCAAAGGTTTTAGATGCCAGTATAAATTCATAATTTTTGATTTGCATGACCTGTCCCCTGACTATCCGGGCCATTCCAATCCAGCCTGTAACTGACAAGGCTACAATGATGGTCGTCAGGCCTGGACCCATTACGACTGCAAGCAGAATGACAACCAGCAGATAGGGCAGGCCGTACAGGACTTCAATGATCCTCATCATCAGGTTATCGGCCCTGCCTCCTTTATAGCCGGCAATGCCTCCGTAGATGACTCCGATCATAAAGTCCAGCAGCGCCGCAATCACCGCTACGAACAGTGAGACCCTGGCACCATACCAGGTTCTTGTGAACACATCCCGCCCCAATTCATCCGTGCCGAACCAGTGGCTGGAAGATGGCGGGAGATTCTGATCGGTCAGCTTGGAGCTTTCAACCGAATGCGGTGAAATGACCGGCCCAAAAATAGCCATAAAGAGCAGAAAGATGAGGAATACGAGTCCGGCCATTGCCAGCTTGTTGCGCGACAGCCGCCTCCAAGAATCCTGCCAGTAGGAAAGGCTTGGCCTGACTACCGCCTCTGCTTCCCCCTCCTCTTTTGATCGGGGTGTAAACCACTCATCAGGAATTTCCGGAGAAACGCTGTGCTCCTGCTGTTTTCGCAATTCCATTATCGTCCCTCCCTTTTACTCAGCTTAATGCGGGGATCCAGAACTCCATAGGCAAAATCCACCAGAAACAGCATGAAGATAAGTACAGCGCTGTAAAAAACGGTCGTTCCCATGATGACGGGATAGTCCCTGTTGCCGATGCTTTCAATAAAATACTTGCCCATTCCCGGTATTGCAAAGATCTTCTCGATGACAAAGGTGCCGGTCAATATGCTCGCCGCCATGGTGCCAAGCACAGTGACGACAGGGAGCAATGCGTTTCTCAGGGCATGTTTGAAGACTATTTTCGCCGGCGTCAGCCCCTTGGCTTTGGCGGTTCTGATATAATCCTGGGTCAGCACCTCGAGCATGCTTGCCCTTGTCAGCCTTGCAATGATTGCCATCGGGCCGGTTGCAAGAGCCAGTGTCGGCAGGATCATATGCCTCCAGCTGGTCCATGTAGCTGCGGGAAGCAGGTCCCAATTGACAGCAACCTGCTGGATCAAAAGCGTTGCCAGAACAAAGTTGGGAACTGATATGCCGAGCACAGCAATGGTCATCGCCAGATAGTCAATGAACCCGTTATGCCTGAGTGCTGCGATGATGCCAAGCACGATTCCTGAAAAGACTGCCAGGAGCAATGTCCACATCCCCAGTTCAAATGACACCGGGAAGCCTCTGCTAAGCATGTCATTGACTGTTTGTGATGATTTTTTGATAGAAGGTCCGAAATCAAGCGTTACAAGCGACTTCAGGTAAGTTGCGTATTGAACAGGAAGCGGTTCATCCAGGTGGTAATAAGCCTCCAGGTTCTTCTGGACAGCTTCGCTCGTTGCCCTTTCTTCGTTGAATGGAGAACCAGGGATGCTGTGCATCAGGAAAAAGGTTAGCGTGATGATCAGCCACAATGTAACAAGCATCGATAAAAGTCTTTTGAGTATATAACTATTCATCCCGGCCACTTCCTAACAAAATGCCGTTCTCATGGCCAGTTCGGTCATGACCAGCATAGCCTGGTAAGCTTCCAGGATATTTTTTGCCTGGAACCGGACGGTTGTCGTTCCTTTTTCTATTTCCGTACCAGGCATAAGCCCTGCCCATTCCGCCTGGCCATAGTTTGCAAATTCAATCCGCAGGAGAGGAGCGTCCGGCGGGGCAAGCGGTTTGACCTTTTCCCTGTTTTCCAGGGCAGCGGCAGTTTTTTCCTTCAAAAGCACCCCAGCCTTTGCAGGTGTGAGCGTTTTTACTGCGGAACGGGAAATCGTCTGTTTCACGACAGCTGTCGTCACATTCGGAATAAGCTCTTCAGCTTCCCTGGCCGCCCGGTCATCGCCTGCAACCATAATCACCGGGACGCCAAAATGGCCTGCCACATATGCGTTAAATCCCAGCTCCCCGACTGCTGTGTCATTTATGTACATATTCCGGACACCGAATATCATTGTATGAGACATGACACCTTCCATGGATGCCCTTGCATGATAGCCAGCGAATATAGCGCCTGAGAATTCAGAATTCAATCCCTGGACCATGCTGTAAGGCTTTACGTCCCCTGTGATCAGCTGGGTTTCCGGGTGCATCCTCTCAACAAGAAGATTATTCATTTTGGAATGGCTGTCATTCACCAGCACCTCAGAAGCACCCCTGTCAAAAGCTTCTGAAACAATAAAATTCGCTTCGTCTGTCATAATGATCCGGCTTCTCTCATAATTGTGCCTGGAAGAATCAACATGGGTATAATCAGACAGACAGGTTATGCCTTCCATATCGACCGATAGATATATTTTCATAGACTCTCCACACTTTCGAATATTTTGAATTTTCTCACTATTATAGCGGATAAATTACTATATTTCAATAGCGTTATGAATAGAACTTAGGCTATTAAAAAAATCCAGCTGCCAGAGAGAGTCTCTAACAGCTGGATTTTATCTGGGTTCAGCAGAAAAAGCAGCTATACATTTAAATTTATTCCGGCTATTTGCTTGTACTTTATGCTGGCATTCTTAAAAGCAACCATCAGCGCTTTCTGGGAAGAACCAAAATACCGCGCTTCTATTTCAGAAAGAATTCCTTCTTCCTCCAGCATGTATTTCCCTGCAAACAAGGACTTAACAAACAGGGAAGTCAGCCCAATTGTTGAAGAGCATTCTGCATCTTCAATCTTATGTGTGTCCCTGTCAATGACGAGTGCAATGAAAAAACCATTGTATTTCTGCATGATCGGATTATTGGAGGATGTCTTGCTGTCTCCAATAATATACACTGTGCTGTCCTGATACATATTGCCCTCCTGCGGCGCGGGGATATTATATGAGGCATTTATGCGGGAACATAAATATTCATTATAATGCACACGCCCTTATGGAAATTGTAATATAACAGAGACTGCTTTGACAATTATTTTTCGTGATTTTTCTCAATTTTTTATTTTTTCAGAAGTCTCAGCTGCTCTTTGACTGGTTAATTGAAAAACGCTCCATGTCCGCTCTTGTCTGTTTCAGTCTGGCTGTACATTCATATACTGTGAAAGGATATGTAATTGCAATAAATGCAGGCGCACAATATAAAGGAGGAGTTTAATTGATGGGTAATCATGACAGGGAAAGCAGCGGCAAGATTTGAGAGTACTAGTAACAGGAGGTGCTGGTTTTATCGGTTCCCATGTTGTTGATATGCTCATTTCCCGCGGCCACCTTCCAATCATTCTGGATGACCTTTCTAACGGAAATATTGATAATATTCCAGAGGGTGCGAAATTTTACCACACAAACTTAGTTTCAAAGGAAGTGGATGAAATATTCCAGAAGGATAAGCCGGAGGTCATCATCCATCTTGCGGCCCAAGTGGATGTTGCTTCATCCATCAAAGATCCGGTACAGGATGCACAAACTAATATTGTTGGAACAATCAAGCTTTTATCTCTGGCAAGCCGCCATCACATCAAAAGATTTATTTTTTCTTCATCTTCAGCTGTTTATGGCGATTCCCCCATTCCTGCAGCCGAAAATACACCCGCTATGCCCATCTCTTATTACGGAGCCTCCAAGTTATCCTCCGAAATATATATAAAGCTGTTTTCCGATCATTACAAAATTCCTTATACAATCCTCAGATACGCAAATGTTTATGGACCGCGGCAGAAATCAAAGGGTGAGGGAGCTGTTATAGCTGTTTTTATTCAAAAGCTCTTACAGCGGGAAACACCGGTCATTTTTGGGGATGGAGAGCAGACAAGGGATTTTGTCTATGTAAAGGATGTGGCATCAGCAAATATCCTTGCTGTTGAAAATGAAGGAAATATTATTGCCAATATAGGCTGCAATCAACAAACAAGCATAAATCGGCTATTGTCTATAATTTCAGAGGCTGCAAATGTCACAGCTGCCCCTGTCTATAGCGCCTTTAGGAATGGGGACATTTTGCACAGCAGGCTGGATAATAGCCTGGCAAAACTACAACTTGGATGGGAGCCCAAATATACGATTGAAAAAGGAATTGAAGAGACAATACAATATTTCAGGAATACCCCTTCTGCAAAATAATGCTTTAAAGAGCTGTAAACCATCAATTATTCCCTACAGCTCTTTTAAAGCTATAACCACCTGTTCTTTTCTTTGCAAAGTCCACTGGACGATAGTGCAAAGCCCACACTCATTTCAAAAGAAAGAGGCAGGTTATGAAAAGGCAGGCGGCTTAGACGAAACTTCCTTACAGCTAACGGCTTTAATTACATAAACCTTCCCTTCATATTCATCCCCATTCAACACCGACATCTTATTCCTCACAAATTACTGTCTGAGTAGACCTATTCAAACTAAGACTTTTCCGGTTTAAATCATAATATTTTGAGAGACTAATTACTGCTGATAAAATAGACATGAGCTGACACCTGATTTTATACGTCAGTCATTACAGAAGAAAGAAGTGACATTATGTCTGAGAATAAGAAGTTAAGCAATATTAAATATTCGGTCCTGGACCTTTCGCCTATCAATGAAGGGAGTACGGCAGCCGCTTCATTGAAAAACACCCTCGACCTGGCCCAGCATGCCGAGAAGTGGGGTTATACGCGGTATTGGCTTGCAGAGCACCATAATATGGCTGGCATTGCAAGCTCTGCCACTTCCGTAGTAATCGGGCACGTTGCCGGGGGAACCTCATCCATCCGGGTTGGTTCCGGGGGGATCATGCTCCCCAATCACGCACCGCTCGTCATAGCCGAGCAGTTTGGTACATTGGAGTCCCTATATCCCGGGCGCATAGACCTTGGACTCGGGCGGGCGCCGGGCACAGATCAGCTCACAGCACATGCACTGCGCAGGGACCGCGGAAGTGATGGACAGGATTTCCCTGACCAGCTTGAAGAGCTCCGGGAATATTTTGAAGCAGAGTCGCCGGCTGAGAGGAAAAGAGTAAGAGCCATCCCTGGGGAAGGTTTGAAGATTCCAATCTGGCTTCTGGGCTCAAGCGGCTTCAGCGCAAGGCTTTCTGCACAGCTCGGTCTGCCTTTCGCATTTGCCAGCCACTTTTCGCCTGATAACACTCTTCCTGCACTTCAGCTTTACCGAAGCCATTTCACACCATCAGATATATTATCTGAGCCATATGCAATGGTAGGGGTCAATGTTATTGCAGCTGATACACAGGAAGAAGCTGAAAGGCTTGCGACAAGCATGCAGCAGCAGTTCCTCAACCTCATCCGCAATACGCCAGGTGCTCTAAAGCCGCCTGTTGATAACATGGATGAATTATGGAGTGAATACGAAAAGGCCCTGCTCCAGCAGCAGCTTGGCTCATCCATTATTGGAGATGCAGAAACGGTACAGAAAAAGCTGCAGGAATTCCTGGATAAAACCCAGGCTAATGAATTTATGGTCAATGCCCAAATTTATGATCATAAAGCCCGATTGCGTTCATTTGAAATCGTTAGTGAGATTATGAAAAAACATTAAAAAAAGAGCTGCCGATCGACTCGGCAGCTCTTTTTTTGCATCCTAAACTAATCGCCAAACTTTTTAAAATAGAAAATGCCCGGCATTATACTGCCGGGCATTTCACAAGTATGATCTGAGAGGGATTCGAACCCCCGACCCCTTCCCTGTCAAGGAAGTATTCTCCCGCTGAACTATCAGATCGTGTCTTAACTACATATTTAATTATATTCATTTTCAGGGCAAAGTCAATACTATTTCAGATATTTTTTATACTTTTTTATTTCTGCCGGTTTATGAAGTTATGGGAGAAAGTCTCCTTGCCTGAAAGGCATTTTCGACAGTCCCCCATAACCACATTGTTAAACTTGGATCTTAACCGGCTATGTTTATTCAAGCTTCCTTTTTTAAGAATAAACGAACTCCTGCAGCAGCTGCTGCCAAGCAATAAATGATTATAAACAGGCTGTCTTTAAGTAATGGGATCAGCTTCACTCCTGTATCCCCCTGGCTTAGATAACTCAGTACCCTCATGACAGGGGGCAGCAGCCAAAGGAACCAGGAAGATCCCTTCCATTCATCCTCAACTGATTCAGCTGCTAGTGAAGCTGTCAGTATGAGAACAGCGGCCAGCCAGGCATACCTTTTGTCTGCAATCTGTCTGCCAGAGAATAGCATTGAAACGAGCAGCCCGAGGATGGCCATCATAATATGGGCATAGAAAGCCAGCAGGTAAAATGATACCTCCATTTCCAATCTAAATCTGCCTGTGATCACAGGAAAGTAGATGGCAAATAGCATAAGCGGCAGGGAGGAAACAAACACAGCAGCCGCCTTGCCAGCAAGGTATTTCTTTATGCTGCCTAGGTGTGACATCAGGATAAACTTTTCCTGTTCCTGATCCAACGAAAAGAAAAGCATGCCCAGCCAGGCTGTACACAAATATAAAGCAATCGATGAGACAGCGTAGCTGCTAAGGACGGGTGCCCCTTCGTAGGTGTACAATACGAAAACCCAGACTAGATAAACAGTATAGGGAGGCAGGAATCTGTATGATCTGATTACACTCCTGAGCTGATACTGAAGGAAAGCCATCAAAGCGCTCTCCCCCCTTCTATCACTTCAACTATTGAACAGCCAGAATTAAGAAGGCCTTTTAGAAGGATGTCTGATGCCGAAGCTGCTACTTTGATGACAAAGAGGTTATGGTCCAATTGGCTATACTGAACGGCTGGCAACTCTTTTAGGGTAGAAATATCCGGTACCAGAGCTTTTATGTATTTCACGGCTTCAGCAACATTATTAACATCAGATATAACAGAACCGTTTTCCAATGTAATCACCCTGTCCGCCGCCTCTCTGACAAGAAAGCTTTCATGAGCAGTAAATGCAATGGCCATTTTTCCTTTAAGATCTGGAAGGTATCTGAGGAATGCCTGCTGGGCTTCCTCGTCCAGCCCGGTCAAAGGCTCGTCCAGGAGGAGAACATCCGGCTGCAGCAGAAGGGCCTGGATGATCCCAGCCTTCTGCATCGTCCCCTTAGAACAATTCTTCAAGGGAGTTTCCAGAAACCCCTCTGCATGGAATAACTCAGCATAATATTCAATCTCCTCCTCAAGCTCTGGCTTCGTCCGGCCTCCCATTCTTCCGGCAGACAAAAGAAACTCTCTCATTCTAAACCGATTTTGATCTGGGAAATGTTCAGGAACAAACCCAATTTTCCTGGTCCTCCTTTTTACGCTCCCGGCAGTAGGTTCAATAAATCCTGCCATCAGTTTCAATAAGGTGCTTTTCCCAGAGCCGTTGTGCCCGATTATGGCTGCCCGCTCACCCTGGTCCAGCCTTATATTGATGTCAGTGAGAATCCTGTTCCCTTTTATGTTTTTTTCTGCTCCAATTAATTCAATCATATGTTTATTCATCACAATCCCCTGGACGATTTTCTTAAACCAAGCAACAGTTACTCATAATAACTTTAAAATGTAAAAAAATGAAAAAAGTAATGCTCCTCACTTGAAAAAGAACATCTGTTCGCATATAATGAAAATACAAGAAAAGAAAGCCCCAATGGCTTAATAGGAGGAAAACTAAATGAAAGGCATTTTGTACAGATCAATGGAAAAGAATATGGCTATTCAGGTAATCTATCTTTCCGCCAAGAATAAACTGACACACAGGAAGATTCTAGTGAAAGATATAAACGGAACTACTGTTCTTGCCTATTGCTTCACAAGGAGGCAAATGAGAATCTTTAAGCTCGAAAACATTCTTTCGCTCATGCCGGAAAAAGAGCAGACATACCGGAAAATCAGCTAATTTCAATATCTGTATTGGAATTAGCTCTTTTGCTTTGGCCATCAAAATTTCTCCCACCGCCCCCATCAATTTGCGATAAAGCGATCACTTCAGTAAAAAATTCCCTCCTCACCCATAATAACACAATTTTCAATCATTCAAAAAAAGGGAGCCCGATTGGACTCCCTTTGTAAATCAGCCTGCAGCCTGAGGCTTTAGTGAATCATCCCTTTTAATAACGAACTGGAGGATGATAAGAGCTGCAAATGAAACAAGGCCGATTATATCTGTTAAAGTTTCTGGATAGATGAGGCACAAACCACCAACAATGCCGATTATGCGTTCAAACCACCACAGCCTTCTGAACCAGTAGCCGATAACACCTGACCCGATAGCCATCATTCCCGCAAGAGCAGTAAAGACTACCCAGACCAGATAATACCATGTTGTATCAATCATTAACAATTCAGGCGAAAGAACGAACATATACGGAATGATAAAGGCCGCGATCGCCAGCTTCGCCGAATTGACCCCGGTCTTGATCGGCTCCCCTCCGGATACACCAGCGGCTGCGAAGGCTGCAAGCGCAACTGGCGGTGTAATATCGGCAATGATGCCAAAATAAAAGACAAACAGGTGGGCTGATAAATCGGGTACACCAAGCAAAATGATGGCAGGTGCCGCGATGGTTGATGTAATGACGTAGTTTGCTGTCGTCGGTGAACCCATCCCAAGGACGATGGCTGCCAGCATCGTGAGCATAAGCGTCGGAATTAAAGCACCGCCGGCAAGATCAAGCAGTCCATTTGCCAGCTTAAGACCCAGTCCTGTCTTGGTTACCACACCGACTATGATGCCGGCAGCAGCGGTTGCAGCGGCTACACCAAGAGCGGTTCTTGCCCCGTCAACGAGCGCATCAATAGCATCTTTAAGATTAATCCTGGTTTCTTTTCTGATAGCGCTGACTGCTATTGTAATGAGGATAGACCAAAGAGCGGCCCTAATTACGCTCATACCGCTCATAAGCAGGATCACTACTGCCAGGATAGGCAGAAGCAGATAGATTTTGCTCAGCACTTCTCTGCGGTTTGGCATTTCTTCTTTCTTTAGGCCCCTGAGCCCTATTCTTTTGGCTTCAAAGTGGGTCATGATCCATATCCCCGTGAAATAAAGAAGGGCAGGAATCGCTGCTGCTTTGGCAATATCCCAATAGGTGATGCCTCCGCCAATGAATTCGACCATCAGGAATGCTGCCGCCCCCATGATTGGCGGCATAAGCTGCCCGCCTGTTGAAGCTGCTGCCTCCACCGCTCCGGCAAATTCCTTCTTGTATCCAAGCTTTTTCATCATCGGGATTGTAAAAGAACCTGAAGTTACAACATTGGCAACTGAGCTTCCGCTGATCGTTCCCTGCAGTGCACTCGAGAAAATTGCTACCTTGGCAGGTCCCCCTGTCCTTTTTCCGGCGATGCTGACAGCCAGATCATTGAAATATTGCCCCACTCCTGTTTTTACCAGGAATGACCCGAACAGCAGGAACAGGAAGATGAAGGTGGCGGAAACCCCTAGCGGCGTCCCCAGTATCCCTTCGGTCGTAAAGAACATCGTCTGTACCAGCCGCTGCAGATCCAGCCCCCTGTGCGCAAGGAATCCAGGCATATAAGGGCCATACAGGGCATACGCAAGAAAAAGTGCAGCAATGATGGTTATAGGAAGCCCAACTGCCCTCCTGGTTGCCTCAAGGACAAGAATGATTGCTGTAAGTCCAATATAAAAATCAAGATCAGTCAAACGGCCGACCCTCATGACGATTTCATCGATCATAAGCGGCCAGTATGCCCCCACTGCAACTGCAGCAATGGCAAGGATCAAATCATACCAGGCTACTTTATGCTTCTTTCCCCTGTCCTTTTTCCTCGCCGGGAAAAGAAGAAAAATAAGCGCAAGTGCGAATCCCAAGTGGATGGAACGCTGAAGCTGGGCAGTCAATACACCGAATATTCCAGTGTACAGCTGGAATAGGGAGAAGGACAGCAAGCCTAAAAAGACAACCCATCCCAGCACTCCCTTCAGCTTTCGCGTCCCCGCTTCGGGATCATATTTTTCGAGCAGCTCCTGCTGCTGTTCCTGAGTCAGTGTTTCTCCTTTATTGCTCAAGGATATTCACTCCTTCCAAATGCTGGTAAATGTTTATTTTATCAATTGTAAATCTTACCCATGTTCCCGGCTCGACAAAACCTGCCATAGGATACTCGATTCCATTATATATAATTCTATGATTTGCCCTGACCTTGCCTGTCCGCATATCAAAATGAGGGAAAACTCTGTTCATATTCCGGATATAGTATTTCCCGTCCTTTTGTTCAAATACCTCACCTTCGGAAGCGTTATCAGGCATGCCGATTGCAAAATCTTCATACATAAGCTCGTATTGCTGGATCTTCAAGTCCTTGGTTGGTTTATAGCTCTCTACCACATCTGAAAGATGGATTGAATGGGTATATTTTATTTTAAAAATTTCTTCCTCGGTGAAAGGGATATAGGCAAGCACTTTGCCTGTATTTTGGTATTGAATAACAAGTGCTTTTTTGTAAGGGATAAAGATAATAATTGCAATGGCAGCAATTAAGAGGGGAAGCAGCAATAATGCTCTCTTCAATCTTGTTCGTTTTTTCATCAGGACCCCCTGTTAGAAAATGGGATGAAGGGCGGCTCCTTCGCCTGGCCCATCTCTCAATGGGCTATGGCTGACTTAAACTTCAGGTCCTCTTAAAGAGAATTGACCGGCGCGGTAACCTGTTCAGGTTTGCAGCGCCGGCCAGAGTGAAGCCATTTAAAAATCAGCAGACTATTCGGCTTTTACGCCTTTTTCGTCAAAATACTTCTGAGCTCCCGGGTGCACCTCGATGCCTACCCCGTTCAGAGCACTTTCAGCAGTAATCAATTTTCCTTTTGCGTGTGTAATCTTATCTGTGTTTTCGAAGATAGCCTTAGTAATGTCGTAAACCGTATCCTCAGAAAGGTCATTTGACACGACAAGCATCGCCTGTACAGCAACAGTTGCTACTGCATCAGACAGTCCGTAAGTTCCGGATGGGACTTCATCCTGGATATAATAAGGGTACTTCTCAATCAGAGCATCGATTTTGTCCTGTTCAATCGGAACAATGACTACATCTTCAGTCGCTGAAAGACCTTCAACAGCACCAGTAGGAGTTCCAGCAGTTACGAAAGCCGCATCGATCGTTCCATCCTGGATACCGGCAGTAGACTCGTCAAAAGAAAGATCCTGCTTGTCGATGTCATCAAATGTCATTCCATGCACTTCAAGGATCTGTTCAGCATTCGGATTTGTGCCTGAACCAGGAGCACCGACAGAAACCTTCTTGCCTTTCAAATCCTCAACAGATTTGATGCCGGATTTAGCGGTAGTGACAATTTGGATAGTTTCAGGATAAAGCGTTCCGATAGCGCTGACATTGTCGACAGCGGCACCTTCAAACATCAGCTTACCGTCTTTTGCATACGATGCAATATCAGTTTGTGAAAAAGCAATTTCAGCATTTTTATCCTTAAGCGTATTCATGTTTTCGGCAGAAGCGCCTGATGTTTCAGCATTGGCCTGGATGCCGGTTTCATCGGAAATGATATCCGCGAATGCGCCTCCAAGCGGGAAATATGTACCGCCGGTTCCACCGGTAACGATGCTGAGGAATTTAGGCTTTTCTGATCCGCCTTCTCCTCCATTGTCTGAACCGCCTTCATCTGAATTGCCGCCGCAGGCAGCCAGAATCACAGAAAGCGCCAGCAGCAATGCTGCTGAAAGTAGAAAACTTTTTCTTTTCATAGAATATCCCCCTCTGTTTTTATTTAGAATTTCTCAAGTTTATTTTAACATAAACTTTTACACAATTGTCAATTACCATCCCCTGAAGCGGTCTGAAAACCAGGGGTGTGGCGGTTTTGCCGGCGAGGAAAACAATCTTGGCATTCTGTTATAAAAGGATGATCCCCTATTCAAAATTGGGTTTATTATCCAATAATAACACATCCCTGCAGACCAGCTGAACCAATAAGATGCACAGATTGGGCAATTATTAAATTCTTATGTTAGAATTCCTTTTAAAAGGCTTACAAAGCTGTTTATGGAGGTCTGGCATGGAAATTCAAAAAGGAACGATAAAAGAAATCTCTTTTCAGAGCAGGGAGCTGGGAGAAGAGCTGGATATACTTATCTATCTTCCTGCCTCTTATTCTCCCCTTTATAAATATTCCCTTCTTATCGCCCAGGATGGAAAGGATTATTTCCAAATGGGACGGGCAGGACGCGCAGCGGATGAGCTCCTTCACAACAGGGAAATAGAAAACGTTATCATGGTGGGCATCCCTTATAAGAATGTGCATGACCGCAGAAGCAAATACCATCCGGAGGGAGATAAGCACAGGGCGTACATAAGATTCCTGGCACATGAGCTTGTGCCTTACCTTGATGCAGAATTTCCTACCTATCAAATGGGACAGGGCCGCATTTTGGCAGGAGATTCCCTCGGCGCCTCAGTCTCGCTCCTGGCTTCGCTGGAATATCCTAATACCTTTGGGAAAACGATCCTTCAATCCCCATATGTGGACGAAAGCATCCTTGAAGCTGCCCGGAGCTTCCCAACCCCTGGCCTGCTGAATATTTATCATGTAATCGGCACTCAAGAAACAGAAGTAAAAACGACAAACGGAGAAATAGAAGACTTCCTTACACCAAATAGAAGCCTCTCCTCCATTTTGTCCGAAAGGGGTTTTCAATACTTTTATGAAGAATTCGAAGGCAACCATACATGGAAATACTGGCAGCCGGACTTTAAAAGAGCTTTGAAGCACATGCTTTAAGAAAAGCGGAGGGCGCTTGCTTAGCCCCGACAAGCATAAGACGCACCAGAATAAAAGGCGTTCTTTGCCTTTTATTCTGGTGTGGCTTATGACTCGAGGGGCTAGCGCCCGGAGCTGGACAGTTAGAAAAGCGGAGGCGACTGTTATATCGAGGAACGCGGACTAAGTTCGCCACGCCCTGTAGCAGCGTCCGCATGATCCGCATAATAATTCTTGCCCCGGCATAGATGCCTTCATTCCTAAAACACTTTTTCGATTTTCAAAACAACTCGCCTTAAAAAAGGACCTACTATCATTGAAGTCGGAAAATTTGTTATAATAGATAAACAAATCTTAATATATGTGCTTAACATTTTTATCAATGGAGGTATTCAGGATGAAATATGGAATAGTTATATTTCCTGCAAAGAAACTTCAAGATCTGGCCAATTCCTATCGGAAGCGCTATGACCCGCATTATGCTCTCATTCCGCCGCACTTGACACTGAAAGGTGCTTTTGAGGCAACTGATGAGCAGGCAGAATCGCTATCCGAAAGGCTTCATAAAGCTGCGGAGAATGCAAGGCCTTTTAATATGAAGGTCAATAAGTTCAGCTCTTTTCAGCCGGTCAACAACGTTATTTATCTTAAGGTTGAACCCGATGATTACCTGGATGCACTCCATACTGAAATAAATCAAATATTCCCTGGCGGCGAAAATCAGGAATATGCATTTGTCCCTCATATCACAGTCGGCCAGAATCTTTCGGATGATGAGCATTCAGATGTTTACGGCTCACTCCGGATGGAGCGCATTAATTATGAGGAAACAATCGACCGCTTCCATCTGCTTTATCAGCTGGAAAACGGTTCATGGACAGTATATGAAACATTTCGTTTTGGAAAGGAATCTTAAATCGTGATCGTAAAGAAAGCAGTTGAACAGCAAGAGATTGAAGATGTATATAAAATCAGGCGAATTGTCTTTATAGACGAACAGCAGGTTCCAGAAGAAGAAGAGTACGATGAGTATGAAAAGGAAGCCGTCCATATCATTCTCTACGATGACAGCCAGCTTCCGGCCGCGGCCGGAAGGTACAGGGTTGTGGATGGGGTCGGGAAGGCTGAAAGGATCTGCGTCCTTAAGGATTCCCGCAAAATCGGGGCTGGCAAGGCTGTCATGGATAAAATTGAAGAGCTTGCCAGAGAGCAGAAACTTCCTGCTGTTAAGTTGAATGCCCAGACACAGGCCATCCCTTTTTACAGTAAACTGGGCTATGAAGTGGTTTCTGAGGAATTTATGGATGCAGGCATCCCTCACCGCACGATGAAAAAGTACTTATAAAAACAAAAGCGCTAGCGCCTTGATCACCTTAAGGAACGCAGACTAAGAACGCCACGTCCTGTGGCAACATCTGCATGACCCCCATCCTGGAGGCCTCAAGACGAATCTCCCGCAAAGGCGTTCTTTGCCTTTTTGGGAGGTTTGGCTTGTAACCTCAGCGCAGCTGCTGGACGTTGATCAATAATTGATTTTTATCCACAAGACCTACAATTTATAAATTCCTATACAAGAACAAAGGCGCCCTTATCAAGGGCGCCTTTCCTATTGAAAATACTCTTTTCAGTCAATAATTTCCTCCATGTCTGGACATACTATGAAAATAATATGGACTAAAAGGAGTTAAACTCATGGAATATCTGCATATTTTCGCAGAGCTCGTGGTTGGATTTGCCGCCCTTTTTTTAATCACTAAATTTCTGGGTAAAACGCAGATCACCCAAATCACGACATTTGATTTTGTATCGGCCCTTGTCTTAGGTGAATTGGTGGGCAATGCATTATTCGATGAAAAAATCGGCCTGGGCCAGATCCTGTTTGCAGTCTTCTTATGGGGAGTATTGATTTATTTCACTGAGTATCTGACACAGAAATTTAAAAGAATGCGCCGTTTTCTGGAGGGAGAGCCATCGATCGTCATCAAAAAGGGGCAGATTGTGTACGATTCTTTAAAGAAGAATCACCTTGACATCAATCAGCTGCAGCATCTGCTGAGGTCCAAGGATATTTTCTCTATACGTGAATGCGAGTATGCGATACTGGAAACGGATGGGACAGTAAGTGTGCTTAAAAAACCGCAATACAGCTCCCCTGCAGCAAAGGATTTCAAAATTCAGCTGCAGCCGGAAGAGCTTCCAGTCACACTGGTGCTTGACGGGGAAATTGTTCTGGATAATCTGCATATGATTCATTGGGATGAAAGCAGGCTTCAAACCGAACTGAATGGCTGGGGAGCTGAAACTGTCAAAGATGTACTTTATGCTGAATGGAAAAAGGGAGAGCCTCTGCATGTGCAGACCTTCTAAGCTCTCCCTTTCTTTATGCCACTAAACAGATTCAGTGAATAGTGTTCCTTTACCTGTCATGTCCCCGTACACTCTTTCAACGGTCTTTTCATTGACCTTTCTCGCCGGCTTTTCGTCCGAGTATCCAGCCTCCGCAGAACGTGTAAATTGAAACAGCTGCTCCGGCTGGAACCATTGTGTGTCATTCTCCACTCTGTTCACCCTTGAAACTGGATACAGCCGGAATGAATCCTGCTTTTTATCCAAGTCCCTCACAGCATACTGATTGTATTGATAATGATTGAAAGGCACGATATAGCCCATTTTCCATTCCTCCATTTCAAGGTCTTTTCCATACTTTGCCGAAAATGTATATTTTCCTTTCTATACCCCTTGTTCAGGGAGATAAACTTTTTAAACTCCTTTTTTTAAATCACTGGTTTTGTTATGATAGACTTCGCCGGCTTCGGCATGTTTATGGGTATAAAAAATTTAATTTTTCAAGTGGAATCCCAGTTTTATGGGTATTCAATACATATTAAGATGAACTAGAAAAACGGGGATGACTTTTCATGAAAACTGCTGTTTACCGGCAACAGACTATTAATATAGAAAACTACAGCCGCGAAGAATTCCAAAAAATTTATGATGCAGGCAAAAAGGGACATCTATTCTGTCCTGCATGCGGAGAGCGGGTGAGGATGTATTTGGGGATACAGGATCCTCCCCACTTCTACCATCTTCATTCCAATGCTGAATGCCGTGATGCAGAGGAGGCATTGAACGGGGTGAAAAAAGAGCCGGTTGAAGCGGAGGTCTCTGCGGGCGGGTTCAGGCTGCCAAAGTCGAGGTCAATCACTGCTGAGACAATGCCTCCTTCTGTGTTTCAGGAAGCTTCTTTTGTAAAAACAGGTGCCCCTTTCCAGTCTATGCCTTCTAAAAACAAAACTGGCAGCGGGTACTTAAAAGATCTCGCAGACAATGGATTCCAATTGGATGCTGCACAGTCTGCTGCTGTATCGCATATTGATGGACCTCTCCTTGTACTGGCCGGGGCCGGCAGCGGGAAGACAAGGGTATTAACCACCCGTACTGCTTATATGCTCCAAGAGATGCAAATAGACCCAAAATCCATCATGCTGGTTACTTTCACGGCTAAAGCTGCTGCTGAAATGAAAAGAAGGCTGATTGACTATCCAGGCATAAAGTCTGCCCAGGCAGAGCAGCTCCTTGCCGGCACCTTCCACAGCATTTTTTACCGGATCCTCTCCTTCCATGACAGAGACGGATGGAACTCCCAAAAGCTGCTAAAAAAAGAATGGCAGCGCGAGCAGATTTTAAAAGGAGCAGCAAAAGAGCTGAAAATCGATGAAAAGGACTTTGCTTTTGATCTGGCTCTGCAGAAAATCGGCTTCTGGAAGAACTCTCTTATTCTTCCCCATAATACAAATCCTGAGACTGATTGGGATAAAACGGTCTCAGAATTATACAGGCTCTATGAAGAATATAAAGAGAATCACAGGCTCTTCGATTTTGATGATATGCTTCTTGGCTGTTACCGGCTCTTCCAGGAGTATCCCCATATTCTGGAATCGTATCAAAACCGCTTTCAATATTTCCTTATTGATGAATTCCAGGATATCAATAAAGTTCAGTATGAGCTGATTAAGATTCTTTCCGCCAAAAGCAATAATGTCTGTGCAGTCGGGGATGATGATCAGTCCATTTATGCGTTCCGGGGAAGCGACCCGCGGTACCTGCTTGAGTTTGAAAAAGATTTCCCGGCTGCCAGTGTCGTTGTTCTCGATCAGAACTACCGTTCCGCACATGAAATTGTAACCGCCGCAAACAGCATTATTGTCAAAAATAAACAGCGGCGCGACAAAAAGATGAAGGCCCAGTATTCAAAGGCAAGAAAGCCGCTCCTCTTCTTCCCGCTTGATGAGGAAGAAGAAGCGACGATGATTGTGACCGATATCCTGGAGAAGATTTCTCAGGGCGGAAGTCCAGGAGAATTCGCGGTATTGTTCAGGACACATGCAGGGATGAGAGCCATTTTTGAAAGGCTGGCCAATTCCAGCCTGCCATTCAGGATCGACCAGGATGCCGAATCATTTTATGACCGTTACCTAGTGCGGACCCTCCTGGCTTTCTTAAAATTGTCTCTTGATGAGGATAGCCAGGAATCCATCAAAAGTATTCTGCCGGCGCTCTTCCTTAAGCAATCGGTGCTGCAGGATTTGAAAGCAGAAAGCATTCTGACCGACAGGACACTTCTCGAGTGCCTTGCTGATGTGAAAACCGGATTTGCTTTTCAGGAGAAAAAGCTGGCAAGGGCCGTCCCCTCGATTCGTTCCATCAAGTCGAAGAGCCCTGCCGCTGCCATTGATATGATTGGAAAAGAACTTGGATTTAATGACTTTCTTAAAAAGCGCGGGCTGGAAGGCTCCAGTATGGAAAAAGGCTCGGATGATATCCGCGATCTAAAGGTAGCTGCCAATAATTTTGAGAGCATAGCGGAATTTCTTGAGCATGCCGAGCATATGCGCGCCATGAATAAAGAAATGAAAAAGCCTGGCAATATAAGGGACAATAGCATAACACTCAGTACAATCCACCGGTCAAAGGGCCTTGAATATAAGACTGTCTATATTATCGGGGCTGTTGACGGGAGTATCCCCCATGATTTCGCGCTTGAAGCTTACAGGAATGGAGACCCTGACCCGATGGAAGAAGAAAGAAGGCTATTATATGTAGCGGTTACACGGGCACAGGAGGAGCTGTTCATATCTGTCCCGCAGAAAAGGCGCGGCAAAAAGGCAAAGCCTTCCAGGTTCCTTGCACCGGTAAGGAGCTAAAAATTGAATAAGAAGGCAAAAAGGACTTGGCTCGCTCCAAGTCCTTTTCTGCAGATTATTTTTTATTAATCATCTGGCTGATTGTGTTAAAATCCAGCTGTTTTCCGTCTGCGACGATGGATTGTACAATTTTATCCTCTGTTGCTTTTGGGACCGGCTTATTGGCAATTTGGGATACCCTGCGGATTACGCTGCGGACTGTTTGTTCATCCTTGAAATTTGCATTCTGCAAAGAGTTCGCCAAATCCAGAATATCTTTCATATTAACGCCCGTTTTCTTCTCGATATTTTTAAAGAATCCATTATCCATGCTGAACTCAAGCCTCCTTCTTAAACTACTTTATATAGTATGAAGGAGGGCTGAAAAGGTGAAATGAATAAGAAGAAAAGCCTAAAAAGCTGCCTTCAGCCTGCTTTAGGGCGTTAAAATCAGTTTGCCTCTCGTTTTCCTCCCCTGCATCTGTTCATGAACAAATGAAGCCTCCTCCAGCGGATAGATTCCGCCTACCGTCAGCTTCAGTTTTCCTTCTGCCAGGTAGCCGAGCAGTTCCGTCATGCTTGTATGAAGAAGCTCCGGCATTTTCATGATTTGCGGAAGGAAGAACCCAATCACAGACTGGTTCCTTGCCATCAGTGAGGATGGGTACATTCTGTATTGCTCTCCGCTCGCCACTCCATAGACGACCACCCTTCCAAACGGAGCGAGACACTTCATGGTTTTAGCGAATACCTCTCCTCCGGCCATTTCAAGTGCCAGGTCGGCCCCCTTGCCCCCTGTTGCTTCCATTACTTTCTCTTCCCATCCGCTTTCTGTATAGTCCACCAGAACGTCAGCCCCCATGTCCAGGGCCAGGCTGAGTTTTTGCTCTGAGCTGGCTGTCGCAATAATCTTTCCAGCCCCGAATATCCTGGCAAGCTGGACAGCCAGTGTTCCCACACCTCCTGCAGCCGCATGGACAAGAACATTTTCTCCTCTTTGAAGCCTCCCCATTGTCTTTAAAATATGATAGGCGCTCAGTCCCTGAAGGGGCAGTGCCGCTGCCTCATGGAAGTCTAGTCCCTCCGGAATGGGAATAAGCCCCCTGCTGTCGGCAATGGCATATTCCGAATATCCGCCGGATTCAATCAGTGCCACTACCCTTGACCCCGGCACTATATCCGCCTTCTCACCAACTGCCTTGACCACTCCTGCCACTTCCGCACCAGGAATGAAGGGAAGAGGGGTTTTTACCACATACTGTCCTTCTCTCCTTGCTGTATCGGCATAGTTAACGCCAATCGAGTGGATTTGAATCAGCACCTCATGCCCCCTTGGATCTGGAACGTCCATTTCAACGAGCTTCAGGACACCAGGTCCTCCGTATTCCTTTAACTGAATTGCCTTCATATAAGTTCCCCCTCACTTTCCCTGGAATTGCGGCTTACGTTTTTCTTTGAATGCAGCAATTCCCTCTAAATGATCTTCTGTACCGGCCATCATTGTCTGGATGAGGCGTTCCTGCTCCAATATCTCCTCAAGCGTAGAGGAATGGGCGCGGTCAATCAGCTTCTTCATCATCCCATATGCTTTGACAGGTCCTGCTGCCAGCTTTTCTGCCATTGCCAATGCTTCATCTCTCAGCTCGGTGCCGGGTACAATTCTGCTGACAATTCCCATCTGCAGCAGCCTGTCCGCGGGAATCGCTTCAGCAGTAAAGAAAAACTCCTTAGCGAGATGGGGCCCGATCAGCCGGGGGAGGAAGAATGATCCCCCTCCATCTGAAATAAGTCCTACTTGTGAAAAACTCATCGCAAAGCGGCTGTCATCTGCCGCAATGATTAAATCACATGCCAGTGCCAGATTGAAGCCGGCTCCTGCTGCAAATCCATGAACAGCTGCGATAACAGGCTTGCTGGAGGCTTTTATGCTTAAAATGCACTCATTGAGCTTTCCGATATGTTCATAGATTTCTGCAGGCCCTGCCTGCCCCATTGTCTTTACATCTCCGCCTGCAGTGAAAGATTTCCCTGCGCCGGATAAGACGATTGCCTTAATCTCCTCATCCTCATCTGACTGGCGGAATGCTTGTGTCAGGCCGGTAATCATTTCACTGCTGAAAGCATTCAGGCTGTCCGGCCTGTTCAGCGTTAAAAGCAGGACACTGGCTCTTTTTTCAGACAGCAGGTGTTTATTATCCATATTCTCTCCCCCATTCAGTAGTAAAAGTTTTGGACATAAGAAAGCCTCGATCGGCAGGAATAGCCGGTCCTCACTGCAAGGCTCCTCAAGGTTTTTCTGCTGCTTCTAGCATATATAGCGGTTTGCTTTATAGATCCTTTCAGCAATTCTCCGGTTTTGGCTGAAGCCTCCCCCTTCAAGCTGTATTCTTCTGAACCCGGCTTCAACAGCGGAAGCGAGCTTTTTTTCACCATCCTGTAATGCCAGTTCAGAAGAGAGGGTCCTGAAGGCTTTTTCGCATTCCCACAGCGCCTCTTCCAGATAGGATCCGGCAAGGTCGATTTTTAAAGCAGCTGCTTCTTCACCGGCCTTATTGATGCTTTTATATGTCCTGTAGACTGCCGACTCGGCCGCATATAATGATATAGCCATATCAGAAAGCTTCATCAGCGTTTCCTGTTCCTCAGAAATCTGCTGGCCGTGAACCTGCAGTGCCAAGCCCGCCGCAAGCAGAAACGCATGTCTCATCAGAGAGACTGCTTCCCTCTCCATCGCCAGGGCACCATTAAGCGATGCAGGCTGCAGGATGGCGGATGCCGCTTCTTCGGTCATCTCCCTGAAATCCACTTCTCCCTTTGCTGCTTTCTTAAACAAGCCCGCCGGAATGAGCAGCCGGTTGATTTCGTTCGTCCCTTCAAAGATCCGGTTGATCCTGGAGTCTCTGTATATCTGTTCGATGCCATATTCTTTTATGAATCCGGCTCCCCCATAAAGCTGCAATGTTTCGTCTGCTGCATAATCAAGGGTTTCCGATCCAAATACCTTGCAGACAGCACACTCTGATGCATACTCACTCATCCTCTTTCCTGCAAGGCGTGAATCAGCGCTGCCCCCTATATCGCCTAGCGCCTCTTCAAGCAGGCCTGCTGTTCTGTATTGCATAGACTCTGAGGCATAGATCCGCGCTGCCATTTTTCCCACTTTTTCTTTTGTGGCATGGAAGTCAGCGATCTTTCGTCCAAACTGCCTCCGCTCCTGGGTATATTGCGCTGCTTTCTTCAGGCTGTATTTGGCTGCACCCATGCAGGCCGACCCCAGATTGAAGCGTCCCAAATTGAGGACGTTCAGGGCGATTACATGGCCTTTCCCCTGCTCCCCGAGCATATTTTCAGCCGGCACCTCGCAATCTTCTAAAATGACAGACCTGGTTGACGACCCTTTGATGCCCATTTTGTTTTCTTCAGGCCCAAGAATCAGGCCTGGAAAATCCTTTTCTAGGATAAAGGCGGTAAAATCCTTTCCATCAACCTTGGCATAGACAATAAAGGTATCTGAAAATGCCGCATTAGTGATATAAAGCTTCGTCCCGTTCAAAATATAATGCGTCCCCTCTTCATTGAGGCGCGCCACAGTCTGGGAGGAAAGAGCATCAGATCCTGCATTCGGCTCTGTCAGGCAATAGGCGCCGATATACTCTCCGGAAGCCATCTTAGGCAGATATTTATTTTTTTGCTCTTCTGTTCCAAAATAGGTGATCGGTAGAGTGGCAATACAAGTATGATTGGAATGGGCCACACCATAGCCGCTGGAGGCGCCGATATTTTCACCCACAATCCCTTTGGTGATTTTATCCAGGCCAAGCCCGCCGTATTGTTCAGGGATGCTGTGTGCCAGCAGCCCAAGATCCCCTGCTTTCTTCAGCAGTACCTTTACAAGCCCGAAATCCTGGCTTTCGATTTCTTCTTTTAAAGGGGCCACTTCCTGCTCAATGAACTGCCTCGCTGAAGTGCCAATCATTTTATGTTCTTCAGTAAAATCTTCTGGTGTAAACAATAGGCCTTCATCAATCTCCGTTAACAGAAACCCGGAGCCCATGCTCTTTGTTTTTGCCATGCTGCTCACTCCTCCTTTTTAAAAAATATGCTCTCCTATTTGCACACCTTTGCTGCCGAGATGAGTCCATTCTTATAAACTGGGACAATATGAATACTGTCTAAGCCGGCCGCAAAGGAAAGGTCATCACTGAGGCCATGGCGGGCCAGCAGGCCGCCGACATAGGAATTTCCCAAGACTTCCTCAGCATCGTCCCGCTTTGTCTGAAAGAAGAGCAATGCTGCCAGGGCTGCATCAGTCAGCACATAAGACTCCCTTCCTGCTTTTTGGAGGCAATCAATCAAATGTCCTGCTCCATAGAAATCCTCAAGGCTGAATTCCCCTGAATTTCCTGCGCAGATGATGACAATCGTTGGATCCCCATCTTCTTCACTGATTGCTTCCGCCACCGCAAAGTTATTTAATAGGGAAGAAGCATATACCTTTTTTGCTGCCTCTGCCTTTGCAAGGGCAACCGTCCCGTTCGCAGTCGCAATGATAAGCGTCTTTCCGCTTACCTGCCCCCTAAGAATCTTTGGACTTGGATAAACAAAGCCTGTGACAGGTCGTGCGTTAGATTCCCCGGCAAGGAGCATCCCGCCGGAATCTCCCGAGTCAAACCGGGCTTTCGCTTTTTCACAGCTTTCTGCAGGGATGACATTTGCCGCTCCATCCTTTAATGCCGAGATGATGCTTGTAGTTGCAAGCAGGATATCCAGCACAACGGCTATTTTGCTGCCTTCCCGCAGTTTCTGTTCATTGATTTCTTCCTTTTTCAGCAGCAGATGAATTTTGCCCATAGGTGCCTCCCGGTAAAATACTGACCTGCATTCCTGTTATATCTTTTCATAGGCAATACTTGAGCTGTGCTGGATAAGGCTTCTGACAAACCTGTCAAACTGGGAAAATCTCTTATCGGCTGTCTGCCCTTTCTTATAGCGGTAATAGATTTGCTGGCAAATGACAGCAAGCTTGAAGTAGGCAAAGGTCAGGTAGAAGTTCATGCCGCTAATATCCCTCCCGCTTCGCCTTGCATACGCTTCTATAAATTCCTTCCGGGAATAAAAACCCTTCAGGGCAGTTACTGGCGGTTTGCCTAGACCATATTTCAGCAGATCGGGATCGTCCTCCTGAATCCAATAGCTCATGGCTGCCCCCAGGTCTGCAAGCGGGTCCCCAACCGTAGACATTTCCCAGTCGAACAGTCCTGTCATAGCTTCCAGCTTATGATCAAATATGCTGTTGTTCAGCTTATAATCATAATGGATAATGCTATGGCCGCTCTCGGAAGGGATGTTTGCCGACAGCCATTTGGTGAGCGCAGCTGCCTCTTTGATTTCCTCAGTCTTCGCCTTCTCATAACGGCTGATCCATCCGTGGACCTGTCTCTCCATGAACCCTTCAGGACGGCTGATCTTTTCCAGGCCCGTATCCCGGTAAGGAAGAGCGTGCAGCTCAGACAGCTTATCGACCATGGTCTGTGACAGATGCCGGCAAACCTCCACGGAAGGAGTGATATGCTCTGGAAATTCTGAATCCAATACAATCCCATTCTTCCTTTCCATCAGGAAGAATGGACTTCCGATGATGCTGTCGTCCCCCGTATAGATGATAGGCTTAGGTGCAGGAGAGAACATGCTGTTAAGTTCCTTCAGAATGATGAATTCACGTTCCATATCATGGGCTTTTGCAGCCACTGGGCCGAGTGGCGGACGCCTCAGTACTGCCTCCCAATCCCCCGACCTCAGCTGGTAGGTTAAATTCGAGTGCCCGGCTGAAAATTGAAGGACTTCAAGAGGCCCGCCCGGGAATGAGTCCACTTTGCTCTCCAGGAATATGACAAGGCTGTCCAAATCCAGCTCTTCCCCTTTTCTTACCATAATTGTGTCTTTGCCGGCAGGCATGTACAGCGCCTCCTTTTTTAAATTTTCAAATTATTCTTTTCGTAAAGGTATGCTTTCAGCCCTTCCCTGAGGTGATCCGGCAAGGAGCTGCTCTCTTGTGCTTCAAAGTCAAAATAAACGATGACAGCATTCCCTTTGGCAACAGGCTCTTTTGTTTGTGCGCAAAGAATTTCATGCTCCAGCTGAAAGCTCTTATTCCCTATTTTCGAAACATAAGTTGTAATGGCCAGTTTTTGATTGAAAAAGCCCTGATTCAGAAAATCGCATTTTGTGGAAGCAAGGATGAAGCTCCACTTCCTGGTATCCATACTGTAGCCGAGCGATTCAAAGAGCTCTATCCTGGCTTCCTCCAAGTAAACGAAGTAGCTTGTATTATTCACATGGCCCAGGGCATCTGTTTCACAAAACCGGACTTTGACCTCTGTTTCCTGCATGGGGCATCCTCCCTTAGCGGTGCTTGAATTCCGCTTTTCTTTTTTCGATGAAGGCCTTAACTCCTTCTTTTATATCATCTGTGCGGAATACCTCTTCAAACAGGCTGGCTTCAAGCTTCACGCCCTCTTCTAAAGTTCTGTCAAGGCCTCCATCCACCGCCTGCTTGATTCTGGAAAGGGCCTGAAGCGAATGGCCGGCTATTTTGTCTGCAAGCTCTCTTGCGGTTTTCATGCCTTCCCCGGAAGCTGCCGTCTTATTGACGAGGCCAATCCTTGCAGCCTCTTCTGCCGAAACAGGCTCACCTGTGTACATCAGTTCCTTGGCCTTTGCTTCACCGATCAGCCGTGGCAGCCTCTGGGTTCCTCCGCCGCCGGGAAAAAGGCCCAGCTTTATTTCCGGGAGACCGATTTGAGCATGCTCTTCCGCAATCCTGATATCACATGCAAGGGCAAGCTCGCATCCGCCTCCGAACGTAAGGCCATTCAGTACGGCAATAGTAGGCTTTGGAAACAGGTCTATGCTGTTAAGCACTTCATGCGTAGCCATTACATCATCAATCATGCGGGGATTGTTCATCATCTCCGGAAATTCCTTAATGTCAGCCCCTGCAACAAATGCTTTGTCTCCAGCCCCAGTTAGAAGGACGGCCACTATCTCGTCATTGGTCCTAAGAGATCCAAAGGCTTCGCCCAGCTCCTGGAATACCTTTTTGCTCAGCACATTAAGCGGCGGATTTATGATTGTCAGAACCGCGGTTTTATCTTCCAATTGAATATCCACATAATTTCCCATCAGCGCACCGCTCCCTCTTTCCCATACTCATACCAGCCTTTTCCTGTCTTTCTTCCCAGGTGGCCTTCCTTCACTTTTTCTTCAATACAGGCGGCAGGCTTATCTAATGGATCCCCCGTTTCTGCATACCGCTGCTCCATTACATAATAGCCGACATCAATTCCTGACAAGTCCATCAGTTCAAAAGGGCCGATCGGATGGTTAAGCGCTTTTCTGCAGATGATGTCAATATCCTTGTAGTCTGCAATGCCCTGTTCATATAATTGAACAGCCTCACGCTGCAGCGCCCCAAGAATTCGGTTAGCGATAAACCCGGAGATCTCTTTTTTCAGGAGAACAGCCGTCCGGTTGATTGCCTTGCAGACTTTCATCGCTGTCTCAGCCGTTTCTTCAGAAGTCCGGCTGCTCATAACAACCTCGACGCAATCCATTACAAGCGGCGGAAAGAAGAAGTGCATATTGACTGTCTTTTCCGGCCTGTCAGCCGCATCGGCCAGCAGGCTGTTGACAATGGTTGAGCTGTTCGTCGCAAATATGGCATGTGACGGCGCCAGTTCTTCAAGCCTTGAAAATACTTCTCTCTTAATCTCAAGCTTTTCAACGACCGCCTCAATGATAAAATCGGCAGACTTAACAGCTATCCCAAAATCAGATGTGCAGCGGAGCCTGCTGAATGCAGCCTCTATCTGTTCTGAAGGCAGTTTCCCTTTGGATGCCCATTTATCCATAATTCCGCGCAGCTTTTCCTGTGCCTGATCCAATGCTTCTTCCTGCATGTCATGCAGGGTGGTTTCAAATCCTCCCAATGCACAGAGCATCGCAATTTGGTGGCCCATCTGCCCTGCACCAACCACAGTAATATTTTTCACTGTCAAAGCCATCAGCATTTCCTCCTTTAATATCACTATTCCGCACCTCTTGTTTTTCTATAAGAAGCGGCATCCCTGCCTGCTTTTAAGCATTAATTCCATTCAGGATCATATCGGTAAATATGCGTGCTACTTCATAGTCCGGAGCACTTCCTTTGGGGTTGAACCATTGGTAGCTCCAGTTTGCGGCACCCAGAATGCCGAATGTAATGATGGGGGCATTAAGATCCGCTCTGAACTCCCCCATCCTGATGCCTTCCGATATCAGCGCTTCAATATTAGTCCTGAACCGGTCCCTCTTCGGAATAATCTGGCTCAGCCTCTCTTCACTCAGATTCCTGATTTCCCTGAAGAACACTTTGGCGCTTGCCCCCTGATTTTCAATGCTTCCGATCAGCATGGCGACTACATCATACAATTTCCCTTTGCAATCGGCATTGCTGTCTTTCAGGATTTTTTCCTGCTGTGACAGAAGATCGTCTATATAACGGAGGTGTATATCCATCAGCAGTTCTTCCTTGCTTGAAAAATAATAATAGAAGGTTCCTTTGGTCACTCCGATTGAATCGACTATATCCTGGATTGATGTCTCGCTGAACCCTTTTTTGTCAAATAAACGGATGCTTTGTTCTGTTATTTTTTCCTTCATAATGATGTCCTCTCAATCTTTGAATATCGCCAGGAATTATACCATGAATTGGATGTCTCTTTCTAAGAATGCCCATCGGAAAGCCTTTTTTCAGCATAGGAATGCCATGTAAACAACCTGTCTTAACGCCGGCCTGTTCCCGCTTCCTCCCGCAATGCTCTGCGGAGTATTTTTCCAACACTTGTTTTCGGGAGTGCATCCCTGAATTCGATGATGCCCGGCACCTTATACGCAGCCATATTGGCGCGGCAGAATTCCATGATTTCCTTTTCGTCCGCCAGTTTGCCCGATTTTAGGACGATGACTGCTTTCACATCTTCTCCCCTGTACGCGTCAGGCACGCCGATCACCACCGCCTCCTGGACGGCAGGGTGCTCATAGAGCACTTCTTCAATATCGCGCGGATAGATGTTATAGCCGCTCGCGATGATCATATCTTTTTTCCTGTCGACGATGTATAGGTAGCCTTCTTCATCAACCCTTGCAATGTCCCCTGTATAAAGCCAGCCTTCCCGCAGAGCATGTGCCGTCTCCTCAGGCATATTCCAATAGCCCTTCATCACCTGCGGCCCCTTTATGATCACTTCTCCAAGCTCACCGGCAGGGACTTCCTCGCTTCCTGACGCCAAATCTACTATTTTATAGTCAGTTGAAGGAAAACCGATTCCTACACTCCCCGCTTTACGGGCAGCAAATACCGGGTTGCAGTGGGTGGTGGGAGAAGCCTCAGAAAGCCCGTAGCCCTCCAGGATGACAGCACCCGTCTTTCTTTCAAACTCCTTCAGCACCTCGACAGGCATAGGTGCGCTCCCGCTGTTGCAGACCTCAATGCTGTCAATGCCGTATTCCTCTGCCCTGGGGTGATTTGTAATAGCTCCATACATTGTCGGGACACCCGGGAACACTGTCGGCTGCTCATTTTTAATCGTTTCCAGCACCTCTTCAAGTTCGAACCTTGGCAGCATGATGGATTCTGAAGCAGTATAAATCGATAGATTCATGCAGGATGTCATGCCAAATACATGGAACAGCGGAATGACAGTCAGATAACGTTCTTCACCCATTTCAATAGTCTGCTTGAAGAATTCGTAAGACTGCACTACATTGGCAATAATATTTCTGTGGGTCAGCATGGCCCCCTTGGACCGGCCTGTTGTACCCCCTGTATATTGAAGTACGGCTGTATCATGCTCCGGCTCCAGCACTACCGGTGCAAAGTTTCCCTTGCCCCGCTGCAGGAAGCCCTCAAAGGCACTGTCTTCGCCAAAATTCACGGCGGAAGGCTGGAGGCTTACTGCTATAATTTCTTTAAGTGGCGTGCTGCTGCGGACACTGTTTACTTTTGGATAAAATGCATCGAGGGCAACCATTCTTTCTGCACCCGAATCATTTAAAATATATTCAATTTCCCGTTCCACACTCATCGGGTTCACTTGGGTGACGATCCCGCCGGCGGCAAGGATTCCGTAATAGGCAATGACATATTGGGGGCAGTTAGGGAGCATGACAGCGACTCTTCCGCCTTTCTCAAGCCCGCTCGCCTGCAGGGAAGCAGCAAACAGTCTGACATGCTGCTGAAGTTCCTGGTAGGTAATCTTCTTCCCATAAAATGATAATGCGATATGCTCCGGGTATTGTTCTGCTGTATCATCCAGCATTTTCGGGAGAGTAATGTCAGGGATCTCCACCTCTCTTGCAGCAGAATCCGGATAATGGGCAAGCCAGTTCTTTGTGCTCATCTTTATACCTCCTGTATGAAAAGCATAGTTTAATAGCGGAATACCAAAGGATAATGAAAAGGCTTACAATATTTTCTGCAGTCAGCAGACACATCCATCTTCTACATTGCGTGTGTCCCTCCGTCTACCACCAGGACATTGCCTGTTACATAGCTTGATGCTTCCGATGCAAGAAAAAGAGCTGCCCCCTTCAGATCCTGGTCAGTACCGAAGCGCTTGAGTGGTGTTGCATCAAGGATTGGATCTTTTCCATGTTCAATGATGGCCTGCGACATTTTTGTAGGGAAGAAACCAGGGGCAATGCTATTCACATTAATATTGTACTTTCCCCATTTAACTGCCAAATCTTTTGTCATGGTGATGACCGCACCTTTGCTCGTGTTATAACCGAGTGTATCCATGACACGCGGATCTGTCCCTCCGAGGCCTGCAACGGAAGCAATATTGATGATTTTGCCGCTCTTCTGCTCTATCATCACCTTCCCTGCAGCCTGGCTCATGAGGAAGGTTCCGGTCACATTGACATCGATGACTTTCTTCCATGCTTCAAGAGGCATCTCTGCGGCAGGCGCCCCCCAGGTTGCACCGGAATTATTGACAAGGATATCAATTGTGCCGAACTCCTCCACTGTTCTGTCCACAGTCTGCTGAACTTCGTCCGGATTGGAAATATCACACTGCAGTGCAAGTGCTCTTACTCCAAGGCTTTCAAGATGGGCAGCGGTTTCCCTGCAGGCCTCAACCTTCCGTGAACAGATTACGATATTGGCGCCTGCTTCTGCCAGCCCTTCAGCAATCTGGGCCCCGAGGCCTCTTCCGCCGCCGGTGACAATCGCCGTTTTCCCTTTAAGATCAAAAAGTCCCATCACATTCATCTCTAAAACCTCCATTAGTTATTGATGCTTCCGCATTTCCAGTTTTGCAATCTGTGCCCTGTGCACTTCATCAGGACCGTCAGCCAGTCTCAGTGTCCTGGCATTTGCCCAATGTGCAGCCAGCGGGTAATCATCGGAAACGCCCGCTCCTCCCATAGCCTGGATGCTCCTGTCCAATACCCGGAGTGCCATAGAGGGGGCAGTGACTTTTATCATGGCAATTTCTGCTTTTGCTTCTTTGTTTCCAACCGTATCCATCATATAAGCAGCTTTAAGCGTCAGCAGCCTCGCCTGCTCAATCTCAATCCGGGAGTCTGCAATCCATTCGCCTATCACTCCCTGTCTTGAGAGCGGCTTCCCAAATGCAGTCCTTGTCTGGACCCTCCTGCACATGATTTCAAGAGCCCGTTCTGCCGCCCCGATCAGCCTCATGCAATGATGGATCCTTCCCGGGCCAAGCCTGCCCTGGGCGATGGCAAAGCCTTTCCCTTTCCCCCAGATGATATTTTCTTTTGGGACCCTGACGTTTTTGTATGTAATCTCTGCATGACCGTGCGGTGCATGGTCATAGCCGAATACAGGGAGCATCCGTTCAATCGAAACTCCCGGAGCATCAAGGGGCACAAGGATCATTGACTGCTGCTCATGCCGTGCGGCGTTTTTGTCTGTCTTTCCCATCACAATGGCCACACTGCACCTTGGATCTCCCGCCCCCGAAGACCACCACTTTCTTCCGTTTATGACGTACTCGTCTCCATCCTGCCCGATGCTTGCCTCAATATTTGTTGCATCCGAGGAAGCAGTTCCAGGTTCGGTCATTGAAAAGCAAGACCTGATCTCTCCTGCCAAAAGGGGAGCAAGCCACCGTTTTTTTTGTTCATCGCTCCCATATCGGACCAGCACCTCCATATTGCCTGTATCAGGGGCGCTGCAATTAAACACCTCCGGGCCAATCAGGGACCTGCCCATAATTTCGCATAGCGGGGCGTATTCCAGATTTGACAGCCCTGCCCCATATTCACTTTCCGGCAGGAACAGATTCCACAAACCTTCAGCCTTTGCCTTCTCCTTCAGATCTTCCATAATTTGCGGGACCTGGCTCCAGCGCGTAGCCTGCTCATTAAGCTGCTTTTCATATACATGTTCAGCAGGGTATACATGCCTTTCCATGAATTCAGTAAGCTTATCCTGCAATTCCCTCACTCTGCCTGAATAAGAAAAATCCATTCTTTCAAGCTCCTTCCTCAACTTACTAACCGGTCGGTATGTAAAATAGTATACTCTTTTCAGAAAATTATTCAACCATTGTTCTAAAAATTCTGTCAAAACAAAAGTGCAAGCGCCTTGATCACCCAAAGGAACGCAGAATAAGAACGCCACGTCCTGTGGCAACGTCTGCATGACCCCCATCCTGGGGGCCTCAAGACGGAACCTCCCGGAAAGGCTTTCTTTGCCTTTTTGGGAGGTTTGGCTTGTGACCTCGAGGGGGCAGGTGCTAAAGCTGGACGTTGATCAAGAATTGATATTTATCCACAAGACTTGCAATTTACAAATTCCTATACAAAAATAAAAGAACTGCCCTGAGGCAGCTCTTCTTCCCGCTTTTAGTTATAGAAGCTAGCTCCAACAACAATCAACAAAATGAACAATACAACGATTAGTACGAAAGTTGAACCTCCTCCGTAATAGCCGCCGCCACCGCCGCCGTAGCCGCATCCGCCATATCCGTAGCCCATCAAAGTCACCTCACTTTGTCTTTACTCACTTATAACATATGAAAAATGACGAAAGGTGTGTGGGCAAGCTCCCAGTATTGCTTTCAATTTTCTTTTTGGATTTTCAAAACCGGCTGAATTTGTTTGCGGAAAGTTTCCATTTCAGCAGAAAACTGCCTGCAGGCTTCGGAGAATTGCGGTGCTTCTTGAGAAAATTGCTCGAACTGTTCCTGCCACTTTTTTATGCAACCCAGTAAATTTACAGCTGACAGTTCCTGTCCGGTATGACCAGTGTCCTTCGGATCATGCACAGCCTGCAGAACCGATTCCAAATCTTTATAGATGACAGGCTGTTTTTCTTTCTTTAAGAGGACACTGATCTGTCCATTTGTTTCAAGCTGGGCAAACTCGACATCTTCAAGGTCAAAAATACTTTTCAGCCTCAGCTGCTCCTGAAGTTCATCCATCGTATACTTTTCCTTTTTTACCTTTTCCTTCAGCAGACTGCCATTTTGAATGAATACAGTTGCTTTTCCTTCTACAGCAGCCCGAAATATAGGAAAACGGAGGGATAAAAGCGATACAATCAAGGGCGTCGCGGACCAGATCAGGAGCGCCGGGAGGCTGGATGCCAGCCGGAGCCTCGGGTCCATCGAGATGCTGCCAGCAATATCGCCAATAGTGATGCCGACAATATACTCATAAAATGATAAAGAAGAGAGCTGTTTTTTCCCGAGCACTTTAGTAATAAAAAATAGAGCGATGATGATCAAGACCGATCTAATGATTGCAGCTCCAAAGTCCGGCATCCTGCCAGCCTCCTCTTCATAACCTTATATTGCGGATCCGCAGCACCCTGCTTTCCCATAACTCTGCGGATCCTGGCTTATCCTTTTGGCTTGAACAGCAAAGCGCCTAAAAAGCCGAATACAATAGCAGCGGATATACCAGAGCTTGTCACTTCAAACATCCCGGTCAGCACCCCGACAAGCCCGTGCTGTTCCGCCTCCTGAAGGGCTCCATGGACCAGTGAGTTGCCAAAGCTTGTAATAGGAATAGTGGCGCCTGCACCGGCAAAGTCTGCAAAAGGCTCATAAAGACCAAGCCCGTCAAGTACCGCCCCGATTACCACAAATATACTTAAAGTATGGCCTGGGGTCAGCTTGCCGATATCAAGAATCAGCTGGCCGATCACACAAATGATCCCTCCTACAACAAATGCCCAAAAAAACATTGCTAGCATGCAAAAATCTCCTTTCTGAACTCCCGGTTCTTCTTCACTGAATCATTTCAATCGCTACGGCATGGGCAATGCAGGGAATGCTTTCCTTCTGCTGAAAAGTCAGCGGAGATAAGAGAGCACCTGTTGCCACTACAAGGATCCTTTTCAATTCCCCCCGCTTCATCCTGTTCAATAGATGCCCGTAAAGCACGGAAGCTGAACAGCCTGCCCCGCTTCCCCCTGACTGTACTGGCTGATCATCTTTGTAAATTAAAAGGCCGCAGTCTGCAAACCTATTCTCATCAATTTTAAGCCCCTCATTCTGTAAAAGCTCAAGGACTGTCTCCCTCCCAATCTTTCCAAGATCACCGGTGACAATCAGGTCGTAATAAGAAGGTTCTATTTCCATATCCCTGAAGTGGGCCGAAATCGTGTCAGCTGCTGCAGGTGCCATGGCGCCTCCCATATTAAATGGATCTGTCAGCCCCATGTCAATGACTTTTCCAATTGTAGCAGAAACGGCAGCCGGCATATCTTTTTGTCCTGTATTTTCGCCCAGAAGCGCCGCACCCCCGCCCGTTACGGTCCATTGGGCAGTAGGGGGCTTCTGGCCCCCATATTCAGTTGGATAGCGGAACTGTTTTTCTACGGCAGAGTTGTGGCTTGAAGCCCCGGTGATGATTTTCTTTGCTCCTCCGTAATTGATGATAAAAGCAGATAATGCCAGGCCTTCCATTGAAGTCGAACATGCTCCGAATATACCGAAATACGGAAGCTGAATAGTTCTTGCTGCAAGGCTGCTGGGGGTAATCTGGTTAATCAGGTCTCCGGCAATAAAAAACTGTACATCATCTTTCTGTACAGAACCTTTTTGCATAGCTGTCCGGGCTGCTTCCTCCATGAGAACCCTGTGGGCTTTTTCATAAGAGTCCTCCCCCATCCACAGGTCATCGTGAAGGATATCAAAGTCCTCAGCCAGATTGCCTTTTGCTTCAAAGGGACCCCCTGAAACGCCTGTCGAGAGAATAACAGGCTTATTCTGAAAAGCCCATGATTGTTTACCTTTCAGCATTCACAGCACCCCCCACATGACTAATAGTGTTTTGACAAGAGCGACGACAAAAGCGGAAAAAACCCCAAATAAGATAACAGAACCGGCCAGCTTAAACATATTTCCTCCGACACCCAGCACAAATCCTTCCGTACGGTGCTCTATGGCAGCAGAAATAACTGCATTTCCAAAGCCTGTAACCGGCACAGCCGACCCAGCTCCGGCATATTGGCCGATATGGTCGTATACCCCAAAGCCTGTCAGCAGCATGGAAATGAAAATCATGGTGGCGACTGTAGGGTTGCCTGCTGTCTGCTCTGTAAAATCAAAGAAATATATATAAAAATAAGTGATGGCCTGGCCGATCACACAGATTAACCCTCCTACCCAAAACGCCTTCAGGCAGTTCTTCAGGACCGGACGCTTTGTTTCGTGCTTTTGTTCAAGCTGTTCATATTTCTTCTGCTCAGATGTCTTGCTGCTCTTTGCCACTGCCCCTCGCCCCTTTCTATGTCAGCTCTTTTTTCATATTAATAATTTCTTTCAGCTTATCATTGGCCTTTTTACGTGAGAAATCAGGATCCTTCAGCTGTTCCTTCAATTCAACGGCTTCAAGAAAAATCTTATAGTCGCTTGAAACGATGAAATCTTCTTTAGGAAACTTTTTCTCCAGACGCTTATTAATCGCTTTTTCAATCTTTTTCATATGAAAACGCTGAAGATGCTTGACCTTATAAGCCACAAGGACTTCTTTCTCGCCAACTACCACCGCTACATCATAAACCTCTTTTATCGCTTCAATTTCCTTTTTCACTTTCGGCGCCAAATCCTTCCGCTTCTCCTTCTTTTCATCAAGAAGCAAAGGCTGCGGATTGGTCGTTTTTATCAGTGCCAGGCGGCTTTCCGCAGTTTTTTGTTCGTTGCTGCAGCCGCTCACATAAAGAATGGCCGCTACGATGATGATTGACTTTCTAAACATCTGTGTCCTGTTCATAAGCTGTCCTTCCTATGTAAAATGGATTTAATCGCTCTTATATTTTCCTCACGTTTCTGTCATTTTATGAATAAAACCAACTTGAAAAAAATGTAAGAACAAAAACACAAGCGCCTTGATCACTTTAAGGAACGCAGACTAAGAACGCCGCGTCCTGTGGCAACGTCTGCATGACCAGCTTCCTGGGGACATCAAGACGAACCTCCCGGAAAGGCGTTCTTTGCCTTTTTGGGAGGTTTGGCTTGTGACCTCGGCGCAGCTGCTGGACGTTGATCAAGAAATGATAATAATCCACAAGACTTACAATTTATAAATTCTTATACAAAAATAAAAAGCCGCAAGCGCGGCTTCTGGATAAGCATATTTAGCCTTTTTTATTCAGCTGGTCCCCTTCTTTTTGCCGCAACTGCAGCCCTTCTTCTTTTTTTTCTTTTTGACAGGCAGGGACACTGTCCCCTGTACCGGTTTATCAGTATTTAACATAAGGATGCCTCCAATATTTTAATTTCTTGTACACAGTGCTATTTTATGCATGCAAATCAGTGCCTGTGCCGGCATAGTGCCACAGTCCAGTTTCAGATAAGCCGCTGAATGACAGATTCAATAAAAGCAGCAGCACCGGCGATGGCAAGTATAAAGATGACAGGGACCGCCGTCATTGGGAAATAAAGATAGGAGAGATAAAGCAATGCAGAGGCCCATACGCCTGTGCACCAATAGCAGCTAATAAGCTCGCCGATAAATCCTCGGATTACCCCTGGCCTCGTCACATAATAAGTCTCTCCTTCTTCCACTGCCTCCTCCAAAAAAATCTGCCTGAAGAATTCGGTAATAGAATCAAATACAATCAGCCTTGTCAGCCGGAAGGCTGCTAAGGCCAGCACAGTTAATTCCCATAATGATATGAACATCATGTACACCTCTTCTAAGTTTTTTCCTAAAGCTAATGCAGTACTACACTTTATGCACAGCAGAAAAAAAACTGCCTAATTTTCAGAAACAAGGCGTTTGTCCGTAACCCATAAGCCCTTCCGGCAATATGTTATTAGTGTAGTATCACAAGAAACAAAAGGAGGAAAAGATAATGGGTTGTGGAAAAAAAGACAATGTTTTAAGCTCAAACAGCTGTGTCTGCGAAGTGGTTCGTGCGATTAAAGATATTCAAGATAATGCCGAAGATGTATGCGAGTGCCCGACGAATTGTTTCCTGGAGCCGCTTGGGACACTGGTTTCTCCGTCTAAAAGGCAAAATGCCGATACTCGCGTATTTGTCCTGAAAACAGCTGATGGATCTCCATTCCATGCTTTCTTCAGAGGCAGCGAATGCTCTTGCGTATCCATCTTCTTCCGTGTAGAAGATATTTTTGATAACTGCTGCGCAGTGCTCCGCGTCCTTGAACCGCAAAAGAGAACACATGACGGCTATGATACAGTGGATCTTACAGATGACTGCTGCATCGACCTCAAAAAGGTATGCCAGGTAGACCGCTTTGTCAAAACGAATGACTGCATTACAGTCGACCTGAAATGCTTCTGTGCTGTTCAGTGCATTGCCGATGTTAACCTAGACATCTGTGACTAGCATCCTGGCCATTCTGAATGGCCCTTCTGAGTTAGAACCTTCTTTGCATAAGTCAGGCAAGTCAATCACTTGGCGTTCGCCGGCTATGACCGGCGAACCGCTTTGTTTTTGTATTGAAATGCGGAAGGCGCTTGCTCTTTAAGGAGCGCAGACTAAGAACGCCACGTCCTGTGGCAACGTCTGCATGACCCACATCCTGCGGGCCTCAAGCATAAGACGCTTCAGGATAGAAGGCGTTCTTTGCCTTCAATCCTGAAGTGGCTTATGACTCGAGGGGCTAGCGCCTGGAGCTGGACAAACAGAAATGCGGAGGCGGCTTGCCCAGAGCCGACAAGCATAAGACGCGGTAGAATAAAAGGCGTTCTTTGCCTTTAATTCTACCGTGGCTTATGACTCGAGGCTCTAGCCGCTGCAGCTGGACAAAACAGAAATGCGGAAGGCGCTTGCTCATTAAGGAGCTGGTTAATTCAAATGCGGAAAAGCTGCTCAGAATCATAATAACCAATTGTTTTTCCATTCATTAAGAAAGCCAGCCCGAGGGCTGGCTTTCTTACGTTCTTATTACTTTGTAAAGCCAATCATCCTGATTTCTTTTAGAGACTTTACGTTAATCGTTTCTAAGGATTGATCCATTAGCTTTATTTCTACCTCATTTACAGAAGGCATGCTCTGCACTATACCCCTGTAAGTTTTTTCTTCCGTGGAAATCAGGCAGGGAACAGGCGGCAGCTGCTTCGGAAAATTAAGCAGATATTCCAGCCTTTCTTCCACATTCATTTCTTTGAAGGGTTTTACTCTTTGAAAGGAAAAGAACCCTTGCTTCCGCGATTCTTCTTCCTTCTTTTCAAGGTGAGCATCCTGATAATCACCGATTGCCGACTGCACATCCTCTTTTCTCTCTGCTGATCCAAGTTCCGGACTGGCTGGACCGAAAATGGACTCTTCCCTTTGTCCGGCCGGCTTACTTTTTTTGTGGTTATCATTTGCCTGCCGATCCGCCGCATCCTGCTTTTTAGCATTTTTTGCAGAGTAAACCTCCTGCATTTTAATCTCAGGCATTTTAAAATTGGGCTGATGGATATAAAGCATAGGCTCTTTTGTTTTTTTCTCCACCCTGTGCACCTCCGAATTGGTTCTCCTTCATATATGTATGCAAAATGGGCCGATTCGTTTACAGGGCGGCCAAGGACCTTTGTTTCAAACATATTGCTGTGGAGGAAGTAAAACATCAGATAAGCAGCTTTACAAAGGATTAACACGGCGGGAATTTATCGTTCATAATCTTGTGCTATTGTGGAATATAAGGAACCTTGTTGCGGGATAGACATTCCCCTGCTTCAGGTTTCCCCCCCATTTACATATTGAAAAGGCAGGCCATGACTGGCCTGCCTATTTTTTAGCCCATGATATGGAATCCTGAGTCAACATGGATGTTCTCCCCAGTGATTCCTCTGGACATATCGCTGAATAAGAACACCGCAGTATCTCCGACTTCTTCCTGAGTTGTGGTGCGGCGCAGAGGTGCCTTTTCTTCAATCTCCCTCAAAATTGAATTGAAGTCGCTGACACCTTTTGCTGACAAGGTACGGATCGGGCCGGCAGAAATAGAATTGACACGGATACCGGCTTTTCCAAGATCTGAAGCGAGGTATCTGACACTTGCATCCAGAGACGCCTTGGCAACTCCCATGACATTATAATTCTGCATAACTCGCTCTCCGCCCAGATAGGTCAAAGTAACAATGCTTCCCCCATCAGTCATCAGTTCTTTTGCTTCCTTTGCCACTGCTGTCAAAGAATAAGAACTGATATTGTGGGCAAGCAGGAATCCGTCCCTGGTCGTATTCATGAAGTCTCCCTGCAGTTCCTCTTTATTGGCAAATGCGATGCAATGAGCCACACCGTGAATAGTTCCTGCCTGGGCTTTAATTTCGGCAAAGCATCGGGCAACCTCATCGTCATTCGTCACATCGCAAGGGATTACAAGGCTATTAGCATTTTCCAATGAGCCAGCCAGCTCTCTAACGCTCTTTTCAAGGCGTTCTCCTGCATATGTAAATATCAGGCGCGCTCCTGCTTCATGCAATGAACGGGCAATTCCCCACGCTATGCTGCGTTTATTGGCCACTCCCATTACAACATATGTTTTTCCAGCTAAAGACAGAGTCATATTTGGTGCCTCCTATATTAATACATGTTATTAGTACCTAGTACTAATATTACTACAGTATCAGCCAAAAGGAAAGTGCTGAAGGAGAATATAAGAAAGCCGGCCATTCTTACACGGCCGGCTTTTCCATTAATGCTAACACCATTCGCAGAACTCAAGCTCACGCTTTAATTCATCAACATACTCTTTAGTACCTGTAACAATCAGCCTGTCATTCATTTGAAGCTCAGTATCCCCATGCGGTACAATCGAATCCATTCCGCGGAAAATGCGGACAAAGATAACATCCCCGGTAAATGGAAACCTCCTTAAGGTCATGCCGTCAAACTGGCTGTTTAACAGCTTGATCTCATACAGGGACGTCTCCTGGTTGGTCAGGATATTCATCACACTCGGAGATTCGATTAAAGCACGCAAAAGCGCCTTTGTAGATAAAAGTACTGAGAAGACTTCCACTTCCTGCTCACGAAGGGATTCTTCCAGGTCAGGACTTTCAATCCGGCAGATGACCCGCTCTACTCCCCGTTCTTTGAAAGCGACGGATAATGTGGCATTAGCTTCTTCATCACCTGTAGAAATCACGACAATATCCGAACTGAAAACATCTGTACCCTCAAGTACTTCCACTGAGAAATCTTCAACCTCTTCTATCTCAAAAAGGGAATCGGCAATCTGCTTATCCGACTTCTCTTGCTTTTTATGATACAGCTTTGGTTCATACAGCGAGGATTTCAGTTCGCTGTAAACCGGAAGTGTGAGCTGGTTGGCGCCAATGAAGGCGACCTTGAGCATTTTTTCCTCTGCAGCTTCTTTCGGGAAAAGCTTTTTGAAAACGATCGGAGTCAGCACACAGGTAATGATTGCAACCAGGATCAGCGTTCCGCTCATCTCTGCGGTAATAATCTCCATCCTTTCCCCTATGGTTGCCGCCGCAATGACAAGGGAAAGCGTGGATGTCAGCAGAAACCCTGATGATATCACGGTTTTTGCGTCATACCATTTCTTGAGAATAAGAACAGGGACAAGCTTGGAAGCAAGCAGGGCAATCAGCAGAAGCGGAATTAGCATAAGCATCTTCTGATCGCTGAATAACGACCACACATTAAGATCAACACCGACCATTACAAAGAAGATCGGAATCAGGAAGCCATAGCCGAATGAATCCAATTTATGAATCATTTCCTGATTCGGTGCAAGAAGTGACACAAGCACACCTGCCAGGAATGCACCAAGTATATTCTCCGCGCCGACCGTTTCGGAAAGCCCTACCAAGAGCAGAATAAGTGTGAAAACTGCCCTGGTTCCAATTTGGACTGTACCGGTTGACATTGCTTCAATGAAATTGCGTTTCTGGAACTTCTTTCCGACAAAGAACAGAATGACACCGGCTCCGAATAATACGAGGAGCAGCCAGGTATTGCCTTCGCCTCCATCATTCAGCGAAACAAAGACCGCAAGCAGAATCATTGTCGCCAAGTCGGCAATGACTGCTATCAAAAGGATGATCTGCCCAATCCCCGTTTTCATCAGATGGGCCTCTTTTAATGTAGGGACTACCACCCCAAGAGATATTGTCGAAATGATCAAGGTCATCAGGAAGGCATTATCAATAAACCCTGCCAGGACAAATAAATAGGAAAGCAGCAGCGAAACTGCGAAAATACCGACAAACACAATGGACGCGACCAGAAAAGTGTTAGGCTCAGGCTTTCCATTTGGCAGAACTGCCTTTTTCTTGCTCTTTTTAAAAGCCGAAAAATCAATTTCAAGGCCGCTTAAAAACATCAGAAAAATAAAACCGAGGGTAGAGAGGGTTTCCAGCCACATGTCTTCGTGGACCAGATCAAACCCGCTCTTTCCTATGATAAGGCCGACAATGATTTCCGCCACGACGACAGGGATAAAGCTTAATTTCAATCGATGCAGCACAATAGGTGTGATAAATGCTGCAAGAATGACTATAACAAGAGAAGCAACAGATGCTCCATGCTCCATATCTATTCCTCCTCCGATTTAAATCAGATAGCTCATGAACAATGTGGCCATCCCAAAATAAATTAAAATACTGATAATATCGTTTATTGTCGTAATAAAAGGTCCTGAAGCAACTGCCGGGTCGATCTTCATACGGTGCATGATCAATGGTACAAGCGCCCCTGCAAGTGTTGCAACAATCAATGTAGAGAAAATGGAAATGCCGACAAGCAGGCCAAGATAGATATCGCCATGCCAAAGCCATACAGCCAGACTGACCAATATCCCGCAGATCGTCCCTGTAATGACACCCGTCCCGGCTTCCCTGAAAATAAGCTTCGATTTGTTCTCTCTTTCAAGGTCGCCTGTTGCAATCCCGCGTACAGCGACCGCCAGGGCCTGTGTGCCCGTATTTCCAGCCATGCCGGCAATAAGCGGTATAAACACAGCCAGTATTGACACCTTGCTCAGTGTTTCTTCAAACCGTCCAATCAGACTGGCAGTCATCATCCCCAGAAACAGAAGGATAATAAGCCAGGGCAGCCTCTTTCTGGCAGCAGCAAATGGACTTCGATCAAGAGTATCCATGTCAGAAACCGCTGCGAGCTTGGAATAATCGTCTGACGCCTCTTCTTCCATAACATCCATGACATCATCAACTGTTATAATTCCCAATAAATGATTTTGAAAATCCACAACTGGCAGGGCCAGGAAATTATAATCCTTTATTTTTCTGGCAACATCCTCCTGATCTTCCCCCACTGACACTGAGACGACCCGGTCATTAGTGATTTCCGCGATCATCGTGTCATCATCGTTCACAATCAGATCACGGAGTGAGATGACCCCTGCCAGCTTCTTGTCCTCATCCACTACATATACATAATAAATTGTTTCTGCCCGGGGGGCTTCATTTTTCAGGATATACATAGCGGATCGGACCGTCTGATTAGCGGAGATTGAAATGAATTCAGTCGTCATGATGCTTCCTGCTGTATATTCTTCATAATGCAGCAGGTCTTTGATTTCCTGGGCAGCATCACTGTCCATTATGGTCAGATAGCTTGCAGCCTGGTCTTTGTCCAATTCATTCAGGACATCGACCGCATCATCGGCATACATATTTGACAGCATATCTGCTGCATAGCTGGGATTCATTTCAGCCAATACATCTTTGTATTCTTCCTCATCCACTTCCAGATTTTCAAAGAGATCTGCCATTTCCTCCGGGGACAGGAATTGATAGATGACTGAACGGGCCTCTTCCTCCAGCTCCTTAAAAAATGAAGCTTGATCATAAGGGTGCAGATCAAGGAACTCCTCCCTGAAAACATCTAAATCTTCATTTTGTAAAGACTGGAGCAGCAGCTCGCGGTTATATTGCTCCGAAGGTCTTTCTTGCATATCGGGCATGATTTCCCCCTCCTTCCGGGTATACTTAAAACAGTCTTTACTATACTAGCAAATGTTTGTTTTTTTGTCGTCATTAAAATCTTCCCACAGGAATATTTTGAGGATTTCAAATATACTGAGTGAGGCCTGCTTAAATGATAGGCGGAGGAGGAACAGAATGAAGATTGATATCATTGGGGATATACATGGATGCTTTGCTGAATTCAGAACACTTACAATGAAAATGGGCTATTCCTGGGAAACAGGCATTCCAACACATCCTGATGGCAGAAAGCTTGCATTTGTCGGTGATCTGACAGACCGGGGCCCCGAGTCTCTGAAAACAGTTGAAATTGTTTGGGAGCTTGCAGCCAGGCGCCAGGAAGCCTTTTATTCGCCGGGCAACCATTGCAATAAGCTTTACCGCTTTTTCCTGGGCAACAAAGTCCAGGTTACCCACGGCCTTGAAACGACTGCTGCAGAATATGAAGCCCTTCCCCATAAGGAAAAAAAGGAAATTAGAAAAAAATTCATGGAACTGTATGAAAAGGCTCCCCTCTATCAGGTGCTTGACGGCGGAAAGCTCATTATCGCCCATGCCGGCATCAAGGAAGAATTTATCGGGAAAAATAATGCAAAGGTGAAAACCTTTGTGTTGTACGGTGATATTACCGGAAAAAACAACGCGGACGGCACTCCTGAAAGAAGAGACTGGGCAAAGGAGTATAAGGGAGAGAGAATCATTGTCTATGGCCACACGCCCGTGAAGGAACCCCGCATCATCAATTCTACCTATAATATTGATACAGGTGCCGTTTTTGGCAATAAGCTTACGGCCTTAAGATACCCGGAAATGGAATTGGCTTCTGTCGGCTCCTCCATGCCTTTCACTGCAGAAAAGTTCCGGGACATCCTTTAAATATTGCTGGAATAGTAAAAAGGCCGCCTAATAAAGGCGGCTGTCTTCTATTCCAGCAAGATCTTCATATCATCAGGCAGCCCTGCTGAAAAGCAAAGCTGTCTGTCCTGGAACGGATGATAAAAACGGAGCTCCCGGCAATGAAGGGCCTGGCGGCTGATTTGATTTTTATTCCCTCCATACAGCCCGTCCCCAAGCAGTGGATGGCCGAGATGGGAAAGATGGACCCGGATCTGATGGGTCCTTCCTGTTTCAAGCACCAGCTCTACATAAGTGAACTCCCCTGTACCTTTTACCTTATAATGTGTGCAGGCGTACTGTCCATCAAGGAAGTTGACTTCCCTTTCAATGATGCTGTCCTTTTTGCGGCCAATCGGTGCCTGTATGGACCCTTCTTCCGGGAATAGCTTTCCTTCTGCAAAGGCTTCATAGGTTCTCTTTACCCTGCCTTCTCTTTGAAGTGTGCTCATTAAATGATGGACATGGCGGTGCTTGGCAACCAGAACCAGCCCTGTAGTGTCTCGGTCAAGCCTTGTGACAATATGGACCGTCGACGCAAGACCGATTTTCCTGTAGTAGCCGATGAGTGCATTCGCAAGACTGCCGCGGGGATGCTCTCTTGAGGGGATGGTGCTCATAGCAGCTGGCTTGTTGACAACCAGTACATAGGGATCTTCATACACAATATCCAGGGGGATGTCTTCTGCTTCCATCCCTGGACTCGGCTTCTCGGAAGGAAAACTGACGTAGAGGCAGTCCCCCTCCTTTAGCAAATAGCGCACATTTTCCTCATTGCCATTCACTTCGATCTTCCCGCCGCTGAACTTTATATCAGTCAGAGCAGCTTTGGAAATTTCACGCTGCTTCAGATACTCTTTTATGGACTGTCCGCTATCCTGCTTCTCGATTCTCCAATTTAATGTGAACGAATCCATGGACGGGCTCTTCCCTTCTTAGTTGTCGGTAATAAATGAATCATGGACCCTTTTCCAGAATGGGAATGGACGGAAACGGGCAAACCTGATCTTTTCATCCGCCACCCTGAACTGGATCGACTTTACATCCTTGTGCAGGAGCGTCAAATGATCGATCGTGATCTGGAAATCCGGTACATTGACCGGCTTTAGCATGCATGTATGATGGGCCGGGAGAACAAGAGGCGAACCAAGCGTCCTGAATACCCGGTTATTGATGGAAGCCATTTCCGCAAACTGGATGGCAGGAAGAGAAGGATGGAGGATCGCTCCTCCAAGCGCTTTATTATAAGCCGTACTTCCTGATGGTGTGGACAGGCAAAGCCCGTCTCCCCTGAAGCGCTCGAAATGCTGTCCTCTGATTTCAACATCCATCACCAGTGTTCCTTCGATGCTCTTGACTGTCGACTCATTCAAGGCCAGATATCTCGTTTCCCTTCCTCCATGCTGATAGCGGATGATCACTTCAAGAAGCGGATATTCAATCACCTGGTACGGCGTTTTGGCAATGGCAATCACCAGCTTTTCGATTTCTTCCGGCACCCAATCAGCATAAAAGCCAAGATGTCCTGTATGTATTCCGACGAAAGCCGTTTTTTCCAGCCTGCTGCTGTACCGGTGGAAAGCATAGAGAAGCGTGCCATCCCCGCCTATGGATACAACAATATCCGGCTGATCCTCATCATATATTAAATCAAAGTCCAGTAAATACGTTTTCATTTTATGCATAAGTGTATTTGATTTGGAGTCGCCTTTAGACGTAATGGCAAATTTCATTATGCTTTTTCTCTCCTTTTCAAAATCGCTGGTTGCCCCTTGACCGGCTGCCGGACATAAGTCTTGCCGCCGTCAGCTTCCGCCTTCCTTCTGATGCTCTTTCTTCCGGGTGAAGAACGCCTGTGCATCCTGTATTTCTCCTCTGATCAGGGACATTTCTTCATCCAGGCGAAAGGCAGCCTCAGCTGCCCTTTTCAGCCTCATCTGTATATCCTTCGGGAATTGGCCGCGGTATTTATAATTCAATGAGTGTTCTATGGTCGCCCAAAAGTTCATGGCCAGAGTTCTGATCTGGATTTCAACCAGGATTTTTTTCTCGCCATTGATCGTTTGGACAGGATACCTTATGACAACATGATAGGAACGGTAGCCGCTTGCCTTTTTGTGGGATATATAATCCCTTTCCTCTATCAGCTCGAAATCGTTCCTGCGGCGGAGCATTTCAACTACAAGCTTTATGTCATCCACAAACTGGCACATCATCCTCAAGCCAGCGATATCCTGCATCTCGGTTTCCAGCTTATCAAGCGGGATCCCTTTTTGATTGGCTTTATCCAATATGCTCGCAATCGGCTTTACCCTGCCTGTCACAAATTCAATCGGGGAATTTGAGGAATCCAGTTCGAACTGGCCTCTCATCCCTTTCAGTTTCACCTTCAATTCCTCGACAGCCTGCTTATAAGGTGCTAAAAATTGATCCCAATGCTTCATGCGCATCTTCACCTCATCCCATTTTCTCTATTTTTCGGAGGAAGGCCGCGGTGCACCAGCCTCTTGCCGGGGGCTACTGCGCTTGTCAGAAGGCGGCTTCTACTTTTGCCACCATTTCATCTCCATAATTGCTGTTGCCTTTAATATTCTCGATCAGATAGCCGAGTTCCTCCCTGAATTGCGGAAGGGGCAGCCTGTCGGGACCGTTTGCCAGCAAGGCATCCGCCCCTGCGGCAAGCGCCTGGCTCATCACGGACCATGTGCCTTCCGAAAGGACTATGTATGTATATTCATCATTGCTTTCCGCAATATAAACAAATGCCAGATTATCTGAATCAACCAGCATCTGTCCATTCGCCTTAAGCCCATTAATATCCTGTTCTGTTTCCAGCAGCAGCTCCTTCGTTTCTGTCAGTGCCGCCTTAATTATGTCTATTTTTTTATTCATGAATTCCAACCTCCAATACTCCCCCTTATTTTATCACAGGTTGTTTCTATATCCTAAGAATTGAAGTCTGGCTGAAAGAAAGAGATAATAAATCTGACTATACTCAGAGGAGCACAAATGATATGAGCCATTCACAGCACATTGAAATAGAATTCAAGAACATGCTTGAACAGCATGAATTTGAGAAGGCGGCAGCCCTCCTGCAATTTAAACCGGCAGATTTTTTCACGCAGGAAAACCATTATTTTGATACACCGGACTTTACACTCAAGGATAAAATGAGCGCGTTAAGGATCCGCATGAAAAACGGGACATATGAAATGACGCTCAAGCAGCCGGCTGACGAAGGCCTGCTGGAGACAAATATACAGCTTTCGCAAATGGAAGCGGATGCCTGCATGCAGACAGGAGCCATTCCGGACGGCCTTATAAAAGAAGCACTGGAAACCATGCGTATTCCTGTTGCTGAACTCGAATACTTTGGGTCCCTCTCTACCAGACGGGCCGAAAGAACTTATAAAGGCGGCCTGATGGTTCTCGACCATAGTTCCTATTTAAATTGCGAGGATTATGAATTAGAATATGAGGTAGGTGACAGCGAGAAAGGAAAGAAGGATTTTATCCTTTTCCTGAAACAACTAAACATTCCTGAAAGAAAGACCGAAAATAAAATTAAGAGGTTTTACCGTCAAAAATTAAAAATGAACACTGCTGAATGATTAAACAGCTTTGGCAGTTATATAAAAGGAGCCATCAATGAACATTGACCAACTGAAAGTGATGCTTGAACTCCAGGCCCTCCAGAATTTCGGCGGAAACAGTGCCCCTTCAGACTCCGGATTGGGCAGTGTCTTTACCAGCATCATGAATGAGATGATGACAGCAGATGATGCACCAAAGGTTCAGACGGAAGCGGGAGCTGAAACATTCCTGTCTGGAAAAATGGCTGCCGCCCTGCCCCCTGCCAGCTTTACTAAGCTTTCAGGCGGAAATGGAGAACCTTTTTCAGAAATTATCAATGAGGCAGCAGAGCTGTACAAGCTTCCTGCCAAGCTCATCCATTCCGTCATCAAGCAGGAATCCAACTTTAATCCCGGGGCTACCAGTGCTGCTGGCGCTTCCGGGCTGATGCAGCTCATGCCGGAAACAGCCAAAGGCCTTGGCGTCAAAAATATATTTGATCCCCGTGACAATATCTTAGGCGGCAGCAAATATTTACGGGAAATGATGGACAGGTATAGCGGAAACATTGAAAAGGCGCTTGCAGCATACAATGCAGGCCCGGGAAATGTTGATAAATACGGAGGCATCCCTCCTTTTAAAGAAACTTTGAACTATGTAAAAAAAGTAACCGGCAGCTTCTTCTCTTGATGAAATTGCGAGTAAGCCTTTTGCAGCCCCAGGCTCTGCAAAAGGCTTTTTTTACGGAAAAAAAGCCCCTTTTCCCCCTCATATTGACCTGACAATGGCTCACGCTGGAAATATTCCGTGATATTGGTTAAAGTAATGAATGCCGCCACTTTGTTCTGCTTGTCTTCAAGCTATTTGTTTGAGATATAAAAAGGGCGTTGTTAAAATAAAGAAAGCAGAGGAACTAAAAGAAAAAAATTATGTTCCTGCTATAACGAATCTTTTGGAAACTTACTCATTAAACTCGAAAAGGAGTTTTTATAATGGCCGAGAAAATGACTGTACCGTTCGATGCTATTGGCGAAGAAAAACTTCACCGGCTTGTTGATGTTTTTTACAGCCTGGTTGGACAGCACCCTGATCTCGCTCCTATCTTCCCTGATGATTTAACTGAAACGGCCAGAAAGCAAAAGCAGTTCCTGACTCAATATCTTGGAGGACCTGCTTTATATACTTCCGAACATGGGCACCCTATGCTAAGAGCCCGCCACCTCCCCTTCAAAATTACGGAAACAAGGGCAAAGGCATGGCTGTCATGCATGGAACAGGCTATGGATGAAACAGGATTAGAAGGCGACTTCAGGCAGCATTTCTTCTCCCGGCTCGCATTAACGGCACAGCATATGATCAATACACCAGAAAAAGATATGATGAAAGGTGAGAGCAAGTGAGGGAAAAAGAAACATCTCAATTCATTTATGCATCTCCTCATTGCCAGGGCAGCGAGAAAAAGCGGATTGAGATTTATATGTTCGTCGATCCTATCTGTCCCGAGTGCTGGGCGCTGGAACCGATTATTAAGAAACTGATGATAGAGTATGGAAGCTACTTTTCCTTTAAGCATGTCCTTAGCGGCAGGCTTGCCTCCCTTAACATGGGAAGGAAGCAGAAGCTGGAAAGCCTCGCGGACTATTGGGAAAAAACCGCAAGCCGTTCAGGGATGTCATGTGATGGCAATCTCTGGTTTGAAAACCCGGTCTCATCCCCGCATCTGGCTTCCATTGCTATAAAGGCAGCCGAGCTGCAGGGAAGAAAAGCAGGAATCCGCTTTCTGCGGAAGCTGCAGGAGGTGCTTTTCCTTGAAAAGCAGAATGTTTCAAACTTCGATGTACTCAAATCCTGTGCACAGAGTGTCGGACTTGATGTTGTCGAATTTGTTGCTGATATCCACTCAGACAGCGCAGCTAAAGCTTTTCAGTGTGACTTGAAAATCACATCAGAAATGGATGTACAGGAAATACCTACTCTTGTATTTTTTAATGAAAATATTGAAGATGAAGGTATTAAAGTCACTGGATATTATCCTTATGAGGTGTATGTGCAGATCATTGAAGAAATGCTTCAGATGAAGCCTGAACCTTCTGAGCCGCCTTCCCTGGAAGCATTCCTGAAGTATTTTAAGCTGGTAGCAACCAAGGAAATATCAGTTGTCTACAATATGACGGTTTCCCAGGTGGAAAAAGAAATGAAAAAACTCCAATTAAAGCAGCTGGTCGAACAGCTTCCTGCAAAATACGGAACCTTTTGGAGATATTCAGGAGAATAACACAGGATATAAGAAAAGCCCTGCATCTGCAGGGCTTTTCTTATATTTCAGGATGGGAGTTTTATGTTTCAATAATAGAAAGGGGGTTTGATCGTTTGTGAACTATGTCACAAATATATCATATCATACTGGCTGCAGAATGAACATTAGATTGTTCATCTCTTCACAAAATTGTCACGAAATTATCCCCCGCTTTTTGCATATACATATACAAGCCCTGAAACCTGAAACCATAACCAGGAGGTTAAGTATGCTTAAAAGCAAAGCCATCTTATTTCTGATCATACTGGCAGTCGCTGCTGCTTTCATTTTGAATATATTGGGCCTCATGAAGATGCTGCCCCTCATCATCACCTCACCGCTCTTATTCCTGGCCCTACTAATCCTGGTACTGTATATAAATGAAAGGAGGCGGTTTAAAGGCTTTTAGCAAAATTTCAAACCGGAGGATGTGTTTTGAAAGCTGGTGTGGACAATTTTTTGCGGGGGATGGTGCCTGGGAACGAGGTGAGGGTGTGGCAGAGCTGCTAATATTTTGCGGAAGCTGCTAGTATAATTGAAAAGTTGCTAATATATGGCGGAAGCTGCTAATATACCTGGAAAGTTGCTAATAAACCGGAAAAGCTGCTAATATCCGTCCTGCAGCAGCCCCCTTCCTGCCAGACACCCGCTCAACTTTGGCAGGCACTCCAACCCCTACTCGCAAATAAAAATGAAAACCTGCAAATAAACTCAGCAAAGTCGCAATTATATCCTAAAAGTCGCAATTATAAATAAAATCTCGCAAATATCCTTTCAAACTCGCAAATAACCGGCCACTGAACCCCCGTCCAACCACACCGTCCAAACAAAAAAGCGCCAATTTCCCAGATTCAGCACCCCACTCCCACTCAAAACCTCCACTTTTACCACTTCTACACGCATCAGGACATAAAAATGCTTCATCTGCAGCATTTCTTCATACCGATAAAAAAAGCATGCTAAATCATATGCGATTTAACATGCTCTTTGAGTAGTTTTCTCATGTTTTGCACTTCAAAAGAGAACTCTCCACCCGCTTCTCTGTTTTACTGCTTAACCCTCTTCAATAGTGCCTCCATTTCATTCAGCTTCTCCTCGAATACTTTGCAGGCATCTGCTATCGGAGCAGGGCTTGTCATGTCCACACCCGCTTTTTTCAGCACTTCGATCGGGTAATCCGAGCTTCCTGCTTTCAGGAAGTTGATATACCTTTCAACAGCCGGCTCGCCTTCCTCGAGGATCTGCTTGCTTAGTGCAGTTGCGGCGCTGAAGCCTGTAGCATATTGATAAACATAGTAATTGTAATAGAAATGAGGGATCCGGGACCATTCCAGCCCGATTTCCTCGTCGATGATAATATCTTCTTCTCCGAAATACTTTTTGTTCAGCTCATAATAGTCCTGGGTCAGGGCATCAGCAGTCAACGCCTCATTATTTTGGGCTTTCTGGTGGATCTGATGTTCGAATTCCGCGAACATTGTCTGGCGGAACACCGTGCCCCTGAATCCTTCTAAATAATGGTTCAGCAGATACAGCCTTTTTTGGTCATCATCGATCGTTTTCAGCAGATAGTCGTTAAGCAGGGCTTCATTGCATGTGGAAGCCACCTCTGCCACAAAGATTGAATAATTGCCATAAGGATATGGCTGCGTTTTTCTTGTATAGTAGCTATGGACAGAATGCCCGAATTCATGCGCAAGGGTGAACAGATTATTCACATTGTCCTGCCAGTTCATCAGAATATATGGATTTGTGCCATATGCACCTGAAGAGTAAGCCCCGCTTCTTTTTCCTTTATTCTCATGGACATCGACCCAGCGGTTTTCAAACCCTTCCTTTAATACGGAAAGATATTCCTCTCCCAGCGGCTCCAGCCCTTTTAAAACATAATCCTTCGCTTCATCATATGGAATTTCCATCTTCACATCTTTGACAAGCGGTGTGAAGAGATCATACATATGAAGCTTTTCAAGGCCCAGGACCTCTTTTCTCAGCTTAATGTAGCGGTGGAGAAGATGGAGGTTGTCGTTGACCGTATTGACCAGATTTTCATAGACGCTTTCAGGGATATTATTATCCGAAAGTGCAGCGTGGCGCGCAGAATCGTAATTCCTGACACGGGCATAGAAATTGTCTTTTTTGACATTGCTGCTCAAGGTGCTCGAAAAAGTATTTTTGAACTTTCCGTAAGTATCATACACCGCTTTGAAGGCATCCCTGCGGACACGCTGGTCGTCGCTCTCCAGGAAACGGATATAGCGGCCATGCGTAACCTCGACTTCTTCCCCGTTCTCATCTTTAATGGATGGAAATTCAAGATCGGCATTATTCAGCATGCCAAACGTGTTCCCTGGTGCATCAAGGACTTCTGAAGCCTGAGCAAGCAGGGCTTCTGCTTCTGCAGATAATACATGCGGCCTTTGAAGATTAATTTCCTCCAAAGAATGCTCATATAGCTTCAGCTCTTCTTTTTCGTTTAGGAAGCTGCTGATTTTCTCTTCATCAATTGCCAGGATCTCGGGCACAATATAGGCCAGGCTGCTCGCTGCCTGAGAATAGAGATTTTTAATGCGGTCATCCAGTCCCTGATAAAAGGAATTGGTCGTATCCTGGTCATATCTCATATGGGCATATGAGTAGAGCCTGCCCAGCCTTTCAAGCAGATGATCCTGGTATTGAAGGGCTTCATATAACTTGTCTGCACTGTCCCCCAATTTGCCCTGGAACCCGCCTGCTTCAGGAAGCAGCTGCTTAACTTCCTTGAATTCTTTTTCCCAGGCATCGTCATTTGAAAAAATATCTTCAAGCCTCCATGTGTCTTCGGTCTTTATTTCACTTCTTGAAGGCAATTTCTTTACTGCAGTTTCATTTGCCATGTCTATATCCTCCATTTCATTTATTTCGTGGTCCGAATAAAAAATCGGTTTACTAGTTATTTCTACCTTTAAAGGGAAATTCCTTCTTTATTATAAATCTCCCCTTATTGTATGTCAGTGATGCTGTTTTCATTATTCCCCATTTCATTTGGGATGCGAGTGTCTTCCGCTCTCTCCATTCCTGTATAAAAGCGCATCCTCAGTAGTCCGGCTTCACTCATTGTCTTAGGGACTGTCCACTCCTGTGCGAGCCTGTACTTCCCTCCTCCTTCAAACTGAAGGATACCGGAGGATGACAAATGGCTTAAATATTCTGTGATAGCCATGGTGTATTCTCCTTCTGCAAGGGGGAGCATCCTGACTTTCACATCGCCAGCCCCTATCCGCCGCTTCAGTGACTGCAGGATTTCATTCTCAGTCACCTTTCCTCCGGGTTCCAGGCCTATGAAACAGTCAGTATGCAGATACCCCTGCCAGACAAGCGGAGGTGTCGAAATCCATGGAGAATGGCGGACAGGAATGCCGATATGCGGCGGAAGCAGTGAGATATTTAGTCCAGCTTGATATATGGCCAAATAGAAGGGATGTTTGAATGTGTTGGGAGTCAGCGTATAAGTTTGCAGCAGCCTGGAGATTTCCTTATGCCAGCCTGCCGGCGGAAAACGGACAATCCATTGGGGAGTTATTAGACTTGGAAGTTTCATTTCATGCAGCGGTATGACAGAGAAGTCTGTCAGGGCATTACGGGTCGTGAGCGGGCAGATATTGGAGAGGAAAATAAAACTCTGTGCATCGGGGCAGTATGAAAGCAAGTGATATGGAATATCTGATGAACGATTGACAAAAGAATAATGGAACTCAGAGAAGCTTGCTTTTCTGGCTGAGGTCCGCCTGATCTCTTTTCCCCCCAGTATCCAGATTGGCGTGAAGCCCGCCTCTCTGTAAGCCCTTGTCCTGCTGGCAAACAGCGTTTCCGAAATAGGAGAGCACTGAAATTCAACGGCAAATTTCTTTCCACCGTAAACAAAGCAGACATCAGGGCGCTGTTTGATGCTTTTTATATAAGTTTCCAGCCTGGCATGCACATTATTGGCCATCAGCCACCGGTAAATATCAAGCTTTCCCTTCAGATGGTACTCTGATTCATTTTCAAAGGATGCTTCGCAGGAATGTTCCTTATAATGGGCAAAGTGGGGAATCTTCCGCCTGCCCACCTTCAGCATTACCTTTTTCCTGCAGACGGGACAATAGAAGCTGCCCTCCTTTACTTTGAGATTACGCAGCGAATCCCTGTCCGTGAAGTCAGCAGTATTGATATACTGGCCTGATTTACGGATTGCTGTCAGCATAGTTTCGCCTCCTTTCTTTTTCATTATTACTAATTCGCTGTTTGAAATGGATATCCTGCCAGGGATCATCCCTTCATAGAAAAATGCCGCAGCAGCTGCTGCGGCATTCTCCTCATATGTTAGCGGCTAAAAACCTAAAGCAGAGGTGACAACAGGCGGGCAGTTGATTCCAGCAGCCTGTACCCAATATGCCTCTTGCCGAATAAAGCTCTTGTCATTTCCTGGGAATCATTAAGGTCAAGCAGATATTCAGAAGCAAGTTTTTGTGTACTGTGAGTTTTAAACAGGAAAGCATTGACTTCAAAATTCAGATGAAAGCTCCTCATATCCATATTTGATGTACCGATAGAAGCCAGCTCATTGTCGACAATTACAATCTTGCTGTGCATAAAGCCCTTTTGATACTCATAAATCTTCACACCTGCGTCAAGCAACTCAGGAAAATAGGATCTTGATGCATGGAAAACAATACGCTTATCCGGACGATGCGGCACCAGCAGGCGGACATCAACCCCGCTCAGCGCAGCCACTTTGATGGCGGTGAATATATCTTCATCAGGGATAAAGTAAGGAGAGGCAATCCATACCGATTCTTTCGCAGAAGTAATCATCGAGAAGAAGATATTCTTAATGACACTCCATTCATTATCCGGTCCCCCGGCAATCAGCTGTACCCCGCCATGATTGTTTTCTTCGGGAACCGGTGTCAGATATTCAGCTGTCAAAAAGCTGTCATTGGTCATATAATACCAGTCCTGCAGAAATATGAGCTGCAGTGTACGAACCGCTTCCCCCTGGAGCATCAGATGGGTATCGCGCCAAAAACCAAAATGAGGATTGCGCCCCAGATACTCATCACCAATATTAAGGCCGCCCATAAAACCTGTATTGCCGTCAATGACAATGATCTTACGGTGATTGCGGAAGTTGAACTTGCTGTTCAGCAGCGGCATTTTTACTGGCCCAAATGCAACTGTCTCCACCCCTGATGACCTTAAATCGCGAATATACTTCTTGGACATTTTCCAGGAGCCCACCGCATCATACAAAAATTTTACTTTAACCCCTTCCCTCGCTTTTTGCATGAGTATTTCTTTAATCTCCATCCCGATTTGATCATGCCGGACAATATAATATTCCATATGGATATGATGGGTGGCACTCCTGAGAGCTCCCAGGATCTGATTAAAGGTTTCTTCTCCATTTGTAAGAATTCTTGTGCTTGTGGCAAAGGAGATAGGGCTGTTCCCGATTTCATGAGCCAAACGGAAAAGCTTCCTTTGATGCTCTCCCATCTGCCGTACTTTTTCAGCATAATTTCTCCCATGGTTTTCCTGCACTTTCCTGAAAGCTTCTTTATCCAAAAAGTATTTTTTCCGAAACATCTTTTCTTTCCGGTAGTTCCGACCAAAAAGGAGGTAAAAAATAAAGCCGAGCAGGGGAAACCCCCCTAAAACCACCAGCCAGGTCAAAGTCTGTGAGGGGTGTCGATTTTCAAGGAAAATGATGAACCCAATAAAAATGACGGATAAAGTTACCAATAGGCTGAAGTAGCCCAGAAAGCCGCCATTGACCGGAAAAAATTTATTGATTGCGAAAAGTAGTAAGATCAGGGATCCGCTGAATATGGTAATCCTAACGGCGTTTTTCATTATTGCTGTCACCTGTCCCAACCGGCAAAATCATGCTGCCTTCTATATACAAAGAAAACACCGATTTCATTCAGAAATCGGCATTGTTTAATCAAAATACTTCCTGAGCTCACCGAATACATCCTCAGCTATGATAAGCTTGCCGTATTCTTCAATCCGGTGGATCGTCGTCTGGGTTTCATGCCCGAACTCAAGCAGGATGCTCAAAGCATTATCAATCTGCTCTTCGTCAAAATCTTCCTCGTCAGGAAATTCAACATACAGATAAAATTTATTTTCAAATGAATAAAGCTTTGTCGCCAAGGAATCAAGGCTGGAGGTTTTGGAAAGGGAAATGATATCCTCAAAATCATCGAATTTCAGAAGAAACTCAAGATTATCTTCATAAGAAGAGTCTTCTTCATCTTCATGCTTTGTGAAATGCTGATCCAGCAAATCCTCGATCCTCTCTTCAACAGGCAGATCTTTCAGCTTATCCTCAGGAACGGGAAGTTCGAATTTCTGGCCGTCTTTGGAAAGCTGCGCCTTGGTGACAAGCACCTCAAGCCCTTTATCCAAAGCTTGTACCTGAATCCATAAAGGCCCTTCCACCATGAACTCTTCTTCCTGATGCACTTCGTCCATCATTTCCCAAAAGAGTTCCTCGCTCCGCTCCCTGTTATACCAGATTTCATCCCGGTCGAAGCCTCTCTCTTCTATATCAATATAAGAAATGTAAAACTTTACAGTATTATCATTAATCCGTTCAATTTCCATTCAGAACTCTCCCTTCCGGCGATTGTTGAAGGGACTAAATACCCCCATAAGATGTTGTTTATATCCTTTACCCAATAAAGTTGGCTTTAATCTTTCTAGGAAGGTAACTGTATTGTTGCCTTATACTCCTATTTTATGACAAAAAGGGGATAAAGGGAATTAAAACGAAGCAGGTTTCAAAAAACCATTGTATGCCTATATGCTTCATTTTAGTACATTTAATCTTACCAAAAATTTTAGTTGTGTACAAACAACTGAGCTTGCCGATAAGCCAGTGTGGGTCATGTATACATTAATCAGGGGAAAAAGAATAAAAAACGCAAAATAAAAAGCCCCTTATCTCAAAGAGATAAAAGGCTGATTCATCAGTTAACCATACGCTGTGCTTCCCGCAGCTGATACGTACGCACTTTACGCGGAAGGAATCTTCTGATTTCATCTTCATTATAGCCAACCTGAAGGCGCTTTTCGTCAATAATGATTGGACGGCGGAGCAGGCCCGGGTTATCCTTAATTAATTCAAACAGCTCTTGAAGCGGCATGGTTTCGAGGTTTACGTCAAGTTTTTGGAACGTCTTTGATCTCGTAGAGATAATTTCATCCGTACCATCTTCCGTCATACGGAGGATTTCCTTAATTTCATCAATTGAAAGGGGTTCGGAAAAAATATTCCGCTCTTTATAGCCTATTTCATGCTCTTCAAGCCATGATTTCGCTTTCCTGCAAGATGTGCAACTTGGTGAAGTGTATAATGTGACCATTTTACAAATTCACACTCCTTAATTAGACATATATAAAGATCTTTTACAAGAATTATACTCAGAAAATATGAACCCTTAATTAAAATTACTTTAAATTAGTAATTTATATTAATTATTATACACCATTAAAGATGCATTTGGTATACCTTTTTAGAAATATGCTAAAAGACTTATGCAAAGGTTCTACAGTTCATTTTTCTAAAGCATTCTACTATATAAGACGTACGAGAGAGATAAAAGTTTCAAAAATTTTAATAGATTCTATCTTTCCCTGCTTGATGGCCATAATTATGTAGAACTTTTAATGGCCCGATGCCGCAAATGACCTTTATATGTTTTATACCCATACTCTTCAGGCAGTAAACCTTATTTTTAATTCTCAATTAATTTATGAAAATGAAAATGCTGCTATCAAAAATAGCAGCATTTTTCCTAGAGCCCTTTCAGAACATCTTCAGAACTTTTATCTTCTTCGAACGTCAGTACTTCCTCTACCGGCTGGTAGGATTCTCCGTAGAAATGTGCATCTTTATACGTATGGACCAGCTCATACGTCTGCTTCATGCTGTCGTAGATCAGTTCTTCCGATTCATTGCCAGGGGCCCAATAAAGGATTTCCATGCTGTTGATTTCCTTTGTTGCCAGCGAACGCCTTCTGTATCCGATTGACTGGGCATGCTCAAAGCCTTCCCGCTTGTAAAATTTGAGCCTTTTTTCCGTGTCGGTGTCTTCATAATTGACAGGTTCTACTTCAAGGATGATCGGCTTTTCCTTTTTCTTAAGCTTATCAAGGAGTTTATGGCCCAGCCCCTGTCCCCTGGCTGCCTTCGAAACAAACAGGTAGTCGATGAAGACGAAGTTATCCAGTTCTACATACATCAGAACATGGTTATCTCCTTCGTCCTTGTGATAGATTTCAGCGCGTTCCTTAAGCAATGTTTCCATATGCTCGCGGGACTTCATTTCTTCAATAGGGAAATATTGATTCAATTTTTCATACCAATGCATATTTTAGCTCCTTTTATTTAATAGTCCAGTCCGATAAGCATCCATCTTTCTCCACACTCTCCGGCTGTTGCAGAGCTTAATTGCCCCGCTCTGGAATCGCACACGAAAAATACACTAATAATTTGCCGAATTGCAAAGTATTTATACAATAAACCTTTTCTAATAACTGCCGTTCTTTTACAATAAATAGAAAGGGACACTGGCATTTGGCAATACAAATCATTCTCAGCGCCGCTGTGAAAAGAAAGATGGAGGTTTATATGATTGAATTTGCTGCGGATTTATCGATTGTTGCCCTGCTCGTGATTGGAATTACTGCTATAATTGGAGTTGCAGCGAATGGAATCGGCGAGAAGCTGTTCGGCGGTAAACGAAAATCCGAATTTGTGGATCAATCCGCAAAGGTGCAGACTGGGTGGAAAAATGTAGGCGGCAGAAAGCAAAATTGATCCTGCCATATACTATGATACCGCATACAGATCCTGTGTCAAATAACAGCCTGTTGTAAACGCTCTTTGGAAAACAACATTCATTCATATGCGGCCTTATCCTGTAAAAAGGCCGTTCCGTTGAACAGAGATGAAGCCGGGCTAATTTGCCCGGCTTCTCTCTAGTTATTCCCCTGGTGTATAGTCAACGCCTTCTGTGTAGGAATTGCCTGCATTCCAAAGGAGATATTCATTGATTCCCTGGTCTTTAAGGGCCTTGATCTGGGCTTCTACCTCTTGCTTGCCGTATGCCTTGTAATTCCCTGCCCCCAGCCACGAAGCCGTGAAGTCCTGGAGCCATGGCCTTGATACAGGTGCTTCTTCCAGCTCTGCAAGCTTCTTCTTTTCTAGCTTAGAATATTCAGCCACAAGCTTATATGGCTCCAGATCGGGCTTGCTGATCCCGAAATAGGATGTCCAGTGACTCGGATATATCATTGAAGAAATCACATCGACATTGGAGGATATTTTAGAGAAATTCTGGCCGATCCCCGGTGCTTCCGGCAGTGTTGCGCTGTAGCCAAAAATATCAACGGAAACCTGGACATCATATGGCTCAAGCTGTTCCCGTGCATAGGCTACAAAGTCTGTGACAGCCTGAACCCTTTTTTGCACATTGTCTTCAGCGCCATCATACTTTCCAGTTGAATAGGTTAAAGTGTCTTCACGTTTTTCAAACCCTTCAGGAAAACGGACATAATCAAACTGAATTTCCTGGAAGCCCATCTTAGCAGCTTCAATGGCAATTCCGACATTATAATCCCATACCTCTTTCAGGAATGGATTTACGAATGATTCTCCTCTGCCATTTGACCAGACCTTATTCCCATCCTTATAGGACCATTCCGGCTTGGCATTGGCCAATACGCTGTCTTTAAAGACAACCACACGGGCAATAGGATAAATCTTCTTCTCCTCCATCGTTTTCAGAACCTTCGCAGGGTCTTTTATGTAGGGTTTGCCGATGGAGCTGTAAGGCGATTCTCCTTCAGGGATATAAGTAAGATTGCCCCAGTCATCCTTTATATCGATGACCATGGCATTTAAGTCGGTTTTATCCATCAGGTCTACTAACTTATTAAATTTTTCTCCTCCGGCAGAATGTCCGGTGACATAGACTCCCCTTACAGCATCAGGATATTCAAATGTGTAGCCTGAATCATATTTAAATCGTGCCATGGCTGCTGGCAGTTCTTTTTTCAATTCTATGTATTCTCTTACGGGCATAGAGCTGTTGGACAGCATTTCACTCTCTTCAGCACTGGCATGTATGGTGATGAGTGAAGACAAAGCAGCTGCAGCCGCAGTCAATTTTAAAGCCTTCATATTCTTCTCCCTTCTATCCTTTTAAATTCATTATAAAGGCAGCCTGCTTTCATTTACATATGTAAAAAGCAACAACATGGTACTCATTCCCTTTCCTCTTTCCTGTTACACGTGAAATCTAATATTTTTTAATTTTAGTAGAATTAATGAATATATAGAAAATTTGTAATAGTAATTGTTGTCAAAATGTTGTATTATTATTACAAGATAAATACGTTAATGAGAAAAAGGGGTAAAGTGATACTTCACATTCCGAAATAGATCGTTTTTACAACTTGGCTTTTTACATCACCTGCAACTATATTTCTAAAATTTTGCTGTTCTCTTTTTTGATGTAATTTAAAGCCAAAAGACGATCTCGGAATGAGATCGTCTTTTGTTATTTTTTGTATTGCGCCTTATATTGGAGAGCTTCCTTTTCAGAGCAGTAAACATAATGGCCTGGTGTAATTTCACGCATTTCCAGTTGATCGCTGTCAGAGTAGCCGTGAACAGCAGGATCATAGGTTGTACGCTTTCTTGTCCTCTCTGTTTCCGGGTCCGGAAGCGGAATGGCGGAAAGGAGGGACTGTGTGTATGGATGCAGCGGGTTGTTGTACAGATCATCAGCTGGAGCGATTTCTACCAGCTTGCCGAAGTACATAACCCCAATTCTGTCACTGATATATTTAACCATGGAAAGGTCATGGGCAATAAAAAGATATGTCAGCCCTTTATCACGCTGCAATTGCTTCATCAGGTTTACTACCTGTGCTTGGATGGAAACATCAAGAGCTGAAATAGGCTCATCAGCAATAATGAATTCAGGCTCTACGGCAAGAGCTCGGGCAATCCCGATACGCTGGCGCTGTCCGCCTGAGAACTCATGCGGGTAACGGTTAGCGTGCTCTTTGTTCAAGCCGACTGTTTCAAGAAGTTCATAGACTCTTTCCATCCGTTCTTTCTTGCTTGCTGCAAGCCCATGGATGTCAATCCCTTCAGCGATGATGTCAGCTACAGTCATCCTTGGATTCAGGGAAGCGTATGGATCCTGGAAAATCATCTGCATTTTGCGGTTGAACTTCTTCAGCTCTTTAGCAGATTTCCTTCCGTGGACATTCTCGCCTTCAAAAAGGACTTGTCCATCTGTAGCATCGTACAGTCTGATGATTGTTCTCCCAGTCGTCGACTTACCGCAGCCTGACTCGCCTACAAGGCCGAGCGTTTCACCTTTATAGATATCAAATGTAATGCCGTCTACTGCTCTTACCATATTAGGGCGGCCGACATTAAAGTGCTGCTTGAGGTTCTTAATTTCAATTAATTTTTCAGCCATTTTATTTGCCCTCCTTCACTAAAACGGGCTTATCGAATGTGGAAGAGAGCTTGCGGATCCTGCGCTTGACAGCTTCAGGCGGTTCTACTTCCGGTGCATCCGGGTGAAGCAGCCATGTTTTTGCAAAGTGCGTTTCAGAGATTTGATACATTGGCGGTTCTTCTTCAAAATCTATGGCCATTGCAAACTGGTTCCTCGCTGCAAATGCATCTCCAGCTGGAGGATTTGTCAAATCAGGAGGAGTTCCAGGTATAGCTGTTAGTTCAGTCTTTCCATCATTTTCAAGACTAGGCATGGAAGCCAGAAGTCCCCAAGTATATGGATGGCGCGGATCATAGAATATTTCATCAACTGTTCCCATTTCTACAATCTGGCCGGCATACATAACAGCAACACGGTCAGCTACATTGGCAACTACGCCAAGGTCATGGGTAATGAAGATAATAGAAGTATCCATCTTGCTCTGAAGATCCTTCATTAAATCAAGGATTTGAGCCTGGATTGTTACATCTAGTGCTGTTGTAGGTTCATCGGCAATCAAGAGCTTTGGACTCGCCGCGAGTGCAATGGCAATCATAGCACGCTGCCTCATACCGCCTGAGAATTCGTGTGGATATTGGTTTACACGCTTCTCCGGCATAGGAATTCCAACAAGGCGCAGAAGTTCTGTTGCCCTCTCCTTAGCAGCGGAAGATGACATATTCTGGTGCTTGATCAGCACCTCCATAATCTGGCGGCCGATTTTCATCGTCGGATTCAGGGAAGTCATTGGATCCTGGAAGATCATGCTGATTTCTTTACCGCGGATCTTTTCCATTTCCTTTTCTGATTTTGGAACAATATCGTCGCCATTAAGAAGGATTTGTCCTCCAGCTATTCTGCCAGGCGGCATTGGAATCAGTTTCATGATTGTCTGAGAGGTAACACTTTTACCTGAACCGGACTCGCCGACAATCGCGAGGGTCTCACCTTTATGAAGGTCAAAGGACACGCCGCGGACAGCCTGGACCTCTCCTCCATAAGTCTGGAATGAGACTCTTAAATCTTTTACTTCGAGTAATTTTTCCATTTATCTCACTCCTTATTTGCGTAGTCGCGGATCTAGCGCATCACGAAGTCCGTCGCCGATTACGTTAAATGCAAAGATGGTCAAGCAGATAAACGTTGCCGGGAAGAACAAGCGCCAAGGATAATATCTAAGTGCCGGAAGGCCGTCATTTGCCATGGTTCCCCAGCTCGCTACAGGCGGTGTCAAACCAAGTCCCAGATAGCTAAGGAATGCTTCAGTAAAGATTGCCGATGGCACTGTAAGTGTCATGGTTACCAGAATAGGTCCCATTGTATTCGGGATTAGGTGCTTGAACATGATGCGCGATACATTTGCTCCCAAAGTGCGTGAAGCGAGAACATATTCCTGATTCTTGAGTGACAGGACTTGTCCACGAACTATACGGGACATATTGATCCATCCGGTAATGGTCATGGCTAGGATCATCGTGCCGACACTCTGTCCTAATACAACCATAAGAAGGATAACAAGCAGCAAGTAAGGAATCCCATAAAGGACATCTGCTGCACGCATCATATATTCATCGGTGCGCCCGCCTTTGTATCCGGCGATGCCGCCCCATAGGACGCCAATGAAAAGATCAATTAAAGCAGCTGCCAAACCGATGAACAGGGAGATTCGTGCACCTTCCCATGTACGGGCAAATACATCGCGTCCCAGATCATCTGTTCCGAACCAGTGCTCAGATGATGGCGATTGATTTTTATTGCCAAGATCATTTGATGCATAATCGTATGGAGTCATATATGGTCCAAAGATTGCCATAAATACAAGGATGGCCAAAAGCACAATCCCGAACATGGCAAGCTTGTTTTTTCGGAATCTAAGTGTAACATCTTTCCAGAACGACAGGCTTGGTTTACTGATTTTTTCAGCATCATTTTCTTGTGTGCCAACAACTCTGAATTTATCTTTTGATAACTGTCCCATAATTTACTCTCCTTTCTTCCCGCCTGCAAGTTTGATGCGCGGGTCAATGAGTCCGTACGCAATGTCGACAAGGAGAATAGACACTAACAGAATAACACTGTAGAATACGGTAACTCCCATAATAACGGTATAATCTCGGTTTGCGATGCTTAAAACAAAGTGGGAGCCAAGCCCAGGAATACCAAAGATTTTCTCGATTACGAAACTTCCTGTAATGATCCCTGCTGATAGAGGGCCCATATATGAAACAACAGGAAGCATTGCATTTCTGATAGTATGCTTTATGGTAATGACACCCTGGCTTAAACCTTTTGATTTAGCCGTTTTGATATAATCATTCGCCAGTACTTCAAGCATGGAAGAACGAGTCAAGCGGGCAATAAATGCCATTGGCGAAGCTGCCAGTGCTAATGCAGGCAATATAGTGTGCATAAAGGATTCCCATCTTGCTACAGGGAAGACGCCAAGCTTAATGGCAAGGAAATATTGAAGGAATGTTGCCATGATGAAGGACGGAACCGAAATTCCCATAACAGCCACGATCATCGCAGTGTAGTCCTGCCACTTGTTGTGCTTAAGTGCAGCAATGACTCCTAAAATAACACCGATTGATACAGCGATCAGGATCGCTTCAATACCGAGCATAAGAGATACAGGAAAACCTTCACTGATCAAGTCATTGACTGTCTGGCTCTTATACTTGAAAGACGGGCCGAAATCCCATTTCAAAATTCTTAGTAAATACTCCCCATATTGAACATACCATGGCTGATCAAGCCCGTAGTGGGCATTCAGGTTAGCTTCAATTTCGGGAGGCAGTTTTTTCTCTGATGTAAATGGATTCCCTGGTGCAATGCGCATAAAGAAAAACGTTGCTGTGATGATAAGCCACAGCGAGACAATCATATAGATTAAGCGTTTTCCAATATATTTCGCCATTGTCAAACACCTCCAATTTTATTTCTGCTCTATTCAGAAACGAAGGTATATGGGGGAAAAACCCCATATACCTCTCGTTTAGACAGCTATTATTATTAGCTATTCTTATTCAAAGTACGCCCATTTGTATTGAACGTCGCCAAGTCCGGAAACAGCTACGCCTTTAAGGCTTTCGTCCTGAACCCAGTTGTTTGTGTAGAAGTAGATCGGAGCTACAGGCATGTCTTCCATGAAGATTGCTTCTGCATCTTTCAGCAGCTGTTGGCGCGCTTCTGGATCAGCTTCTGTTGCAGATTTAGCTAACAGATCCTGGAATTCTTTGCTTTCCCATCCAGTATCGTTGTTACCGCCATCAGCATCACGGTAAAGCTCAAGGAAGTTGATTGCATCGTTGAAATCTCCAAGCCAGCCCATACGAGCTACCTGGTAGTCAAGAGCATGAACCTTATCAAGGTATACAGCCCACTCAGAGTTATCAAGAGTTACTTCAACGCCTAGATTTTGCTTCCACATATCCTGGATTGCCTGAGCAATCTTTTGGTGCGCTTCAGACGTGTTATAAGAAAGAGTTACTGCAGGAAGCTCAGAAGCATCCTTGTAGCCAAGCTCTTCAAGACCTTTTTGCAAGAATTCTTTAGCTTTTTCTACATCATTGTCAGCAAAATAGCCTTCTTCATTTTCAGCGAACATTGACGGCGGAACGATAGCCATCGCTGGAAGCTGTTCACCCTGAAGGATGTTGTCGATAAGCTCCTGACGGTTGATTGCATATGTGAATGCCTTACGGATATTCACGTTGTTGAAAGGTTCTGCAGTTGTGTTGAATTTATAGTTGTAAACACCAGCGATAGGCTGTGTTACAAGGCGGTCTTCATCTTTAAGGGCTTGCATAGCATCAGTCGGAAGTGCTCCAGTCGGTGCTCCAGCCCAGTCAAGCTCGCCGTTGTCAAGCATAGACAATTCAGTGTTTGGATCATTTACCATGATCATTTCGATAGAATTAAGCTTTACAGTGTCTTTATCCCAGTAAGTGTCATTCTTTTCAAGAACGATCTTGTCACTGTGTGACCATTCAGTCATTTTGAAAGGACCGTTTGAAGTGTAATCGTCGCCTGCATCATTTGCCCAGTCAGGGTTTGCTTGTGCAACCTTGCTGTTGATTGGCAGGTACGTATAGAATGCAGTCAATTCATTGAAAAATGGAGTAGGATTTTCAAGAGTAACCTTAAGTGTCTTTTCGTCTACTGCTTCGACACCAACGTCATCAAGGGAACCAGTGCCTTCATTGGCTGCCTGGCCACCAGCGATGTAGTAAAGCTGGTAAGCGTACTCAGACTGGTTTGCAGGGTCCAGAGCCCATTTCCAAGCATACTCAAAATCTTCAGCAGTTACAGGATCTCCATTTGTCCACTGAGCATCCCTTAAAGTGTAAGTATAAACCTTCTGGTCTTCTGAAACTTCAATTTTTTCTGCTGCAGCTTCTTCAGGCTTTCCATCTGGATTGATGCGTGTCAAACCTTCGAAAGTCTGGCGAAGAACAGTACCGGAAGTCGCATCCTTTGCAAGGCCCGGGTGAAGTGAAGGCGGTTCAGAGTTAATGTTAACCGCTAAGTCCTGAGGTACGTCTTTTCCTCCGTCGCCGTCGCTGCTGCTGCCGCTGTCTTTGTCGCCGCCGCTGCACGCAGCAAGGAACATGCTTAGAACAAGCAACATACTAAAAAAGATCGATAATCTTTTGTTCACGGTGTTACCCCCCTATATAATTTCCACAAATGCCTTTTGCAGGAATCTGTTCACGCTTGCATAAACATTTGTCCGCCTTGGAAATATTGCTCAAATAGTCAGTAAATTAAGTGTAAAAATAAACTGATTATCCGCGCAGCAAAAAATAGTAAGATTATAACTCAAAAGACAAAGATTATCCTCTATTCTGACAATTCGAGAGAAAAATCAAAAGGATAAGCCAAAATTTTGTAAGCTATAAACTTACTACCAATCTCTTCATCCATAGGTTTTCAGAACTATATGCAAGAATGTTACAAATTCGTAAAGAATCATTTGTTACGTTTATTATATGTATTTTAAAACTTGTTTGCAAGAGGCATTTATTTTTCAATGTAGGGTATATTGAGAAAATTGTCGAAAAAATACTTTTAAATCAAGAGTTTGCTAGTTTTAATTTTTTTGAAATTTTTCTTAATTGCTCTTTGAATGAAGGTCATTTGGACCTTGACTATTACCACAATTTTCTTTTTTGCTGAGACCATTTCCAGGCGGGAGATTTCGAATTCCCTTGATTTTTTCTTCAGTTTTGGTATATTTTAAAGTATAAAACCAATACTGTTGATGATAAAGCAATGACAAAGAGTAGTACATTTGCTCAGGGATTACAGAGAGTTTGTGGCTGGTGAAAACAAACATCCCGGCAAATCGAATGGACTTTAGAGCTCCGGCTGCGAAAGGCTGCTTCATTCTGCCTATTAGCATCCGGCGTATCCCGCGTTATGGGGAGCCCGGCCTGCATGCAAGCCGGGGATAAGAGGCCTCAGCCGAGGCACTTAGGGTGGCACCGCGGACCATTCGTCCCTATTTTTACAGGGGGACGAATGGTCTTTTTACGTTCTTTGCGGAGTTAATGCCATTTTTGCAGCTCATTTTTTTGTCTGCTGATACATCCAAGGAGGAATATATATGAAAACCATTTTTTCCGGCATCCAGCCGAGCGGCACTCTTACACTTGGGAATTATATCGGTGCCATGAAGCAATTCGTTGAATTGCAAAACGAATATAACTGCTATTTCTGCATTGTCGATCAGCATGCCATCACTGTCCAACAGGACCGGATGGAGCTCCGCAAAAATATCAGGAGCCTTGCTGCCCTCTATCTTGCTGTCGGGATCGACCCTGAGAAAGCAACACTTTTCATCCAGTCTGAAGTCGCTGCCCATGCACAGGCGGGATGGATGATGCAGTGCGTTTCCTATATCGGTGAGCTCGAGAGGATGACTCAGTTCAAAGATAAGTCCCATGGAAAAGAAGCAGTATCTTCCGGCCTTCTGACTTATCCGCCGCTTATGGCTGCCGACATTCTTCTATATAAAACAGACCTGGTTCCTGTAGGGGAAGATCAGAAGCAGCATTTGGAGCTTACAAGGGATTTGGCAGAGAGATTCAACAAGAAATATAATGACATCTTTACAATCCCGGAAGTGCGGATCGCAAAAGTGGGAGCAAGAGTTATGTCCCTACAGGATCCGACTAAGAAGATGAGTAAATCTGACTCTAATAAGAAGTCTTTCATCTCTTTGCTAGATGATCCAAAGCAGATTGAGAAAAAAATCAAAAGCGCTGTTACGGATTCTGAAGGGATTGTTAAGTTCGATAAAGAAAATAAGCCTGGTGTTTCCAATCTCTTATCTATCTACTCCATCCTTTCCGGGAGGACTATAGAAGATATCGAGGAGCAGTATGAAGGAAAAGGCTACGGAGACTTTAAAGGCGATCTTGCAAAAGTGGTTGTCGACACAATCGTTCCAATCCAGGAAAAATACACACAGCTTATGGAATCAAGCGAGCTGGATGAAATCCTGGATAAAGGAGCCGAAAAAGCACAATACACTGCCAATAAAATGCTGGCCAAAATGGAAAATGCCATGGGGCTCGGCAGAAAACGCCGATAATGAAAAAAGGGAGCTGTGATCAGCTCCTTTTTTCATTAAACCAAAGAGGGCATGGTTTTAAAATCCCCCTCCCCATAAATCAGGTCTTTAAATGGGGCTGTTAATTTCCGTTCCAGGCACTTCGCTTTCCGCGGGGCGGAGTTGAGCCTCCTCACCGCAAGCGGCTGCGGGGTCTCAACTCTTCCGCTATTTCCCGCAGGACGTTGAATCCTCTTCTTCGAATTTAACATCGCACGAAGAAAATGCGCATGCATTTTATGAGGAGTCTACGTGCCTTGCACTCCAATCAACAGGGTTTTCAATCTTTAGTTGTTCTTTATACAGTAAAGATAAAGTATGTCTTTTTCCAACAACTTAGTTTTGCAAATTATTTACCATGCATATTAATTCACTTTCGAGCCATGCTCCATTTCCCACAATTTTTCAAAGAATGGCTGCCCTTTGATGATATTCTCGCAAAAAGCTTCATGTTTTCCTGACCATCCCAGTTTCGTTTCCTCATACAGCGACTTCCAGGCTTGTTCAAATTCCAGCTGCTGGATTACAGTATATTTCTCCGGATTCCATTCTGTATACCAATAACGGATTTCGGCTGTATTCCCAGATGAATGAAGCTGATCAAGAGCCATAAAGAGAAGCTGCTTCAGCTGCCTTTCTTTTCTGGTGAGGCCGTTCATCATTTCCGGGGCTGGCGACAGAATGTGAAAATCCTTTAAACAAGATTGGTCATTGAATGCATAGCGGATTGTTTCCTGATTATCAAGCATTTCGTAAGCAAGCTGCTCCTGCCTCGGAATTAGCCGGCTTTTGCGGATTGGTATATTATAGCTGATCGTATCAACAGCCAATATGCCTGAACCGTCGGAGACGACAAAACAGTAATCAAGCTGGGTCCGCTCATGATTTTTTCGCAAATACGCTTTTTGGTAGATGTCGTTCAGCAGCTGTTGCGGCAGTTCTGATAAGTCGTTTTCTATGTAGTTGAAAAGAAGCGGCTCTACCTTTAACAATGGGACCTGATCAAGCAATTCCACACTGTCATCTTTTCTCCATTCATGGAAATGGCATACATTATATCCGTTCTCTTCCCCTTCAAACCAGTTCACCCATACATCATGAAGATACAACATCTTACAACCCCTCACTTCAAGTAACTATTTGTCACTCAGTATGAACAGGAAATAGTCAATTTATTCCTCCGTGTGCAGCAGTTTACTCTTCTGTTCCCTGCGGAAAGTATATGGCCACTGTAATAATGACAATCCCTGCAGGGAGCAGGCCGCACTCAGGCCTTTTTAAAATGTATGAAAAATAGTCACTCAATCCATGCCCCGCAATTAAGAGATTTAAATAAGCCACCGTGCTGATCCCGCCTGCTACAGCCAGTCCAAAGCCAGTGATAAAAATAAACAGTCTGAAGATCATTGGGCAGCTGGAATCCTTTTTGCTTGTCCCATATATACTCCTGCTTCCTTGTTTTTTAACATATATATGATAGAGAGGGTTAAATCATACGCCCAAAAGAAAAAAGACCCCAAAGGATCTTTAACTGCCTGCATTAAAAAAGGGTGAGCACCTGAAGTGTCTCGCCCTTTATGGTTCCGGCTGAAGCCAGCCGCATTATCTATTTGACTTAGGGTTAAATGCGTCCTTCAGACCCTCGCCAACGAAGTTGATTGATAGTATTGTCAGTGTAAGAACCGTTGCGGGCGGTATCCATATCCACCACTTGCTGGTCAATACATCCGGACTTCTTGCATCCTGAAGCATATTGCCCCAGCTTGGAATGTTCATCGGCACACCGAAGCCCAGGAAGCTTAAGCCTGTTTCAGCCACGATCATGGCAGCAAGTGTCAATGTAGCCTGTACAATAATGGTAGACATTACATTCGGCAACAGATGCTTGAAGATCGTTGTAACTGACGAACAGCCGATAGAGATGGAGCTCATGATATACTCGTTTTCTTTCTCTACCATTACCTTGCTTCGCACCAGACGGGCTATTCCTGTCCAGCTCAGCACACTAATGACGAAGATGAGTGTAGCTGTACTTGATTCTATGAAAATAGATTTAAGCACGATAACGAAAAGCAGGAACGGGAAGTTCATCATAAAGTCGGTGAATCGCATAAGCACATTGTCAACCCAGCCTCCGAAGAATCCGGCGGTGGCCCCTACGATCGTTCCAATCACAACTACTGAAATGGTGATGGAGAAGGCAAGAGTCAATGACGTTTTCCCGCCATGCAGGGTCCTGGCAAATACATCTCTCCCAGACTTATCTGTGCCAAAATAGTGGTCTGCTGAAGGCTCTTTGCTGATCTCAGTCAAATTCAGCTTAGCCGTCTCCTCAATCGGCATGGACAGCGGCTCGGCAAAAATTGAAACTAACACGATCAGCACAAGATAGCAGAGACTGATCATGGCGAGTTTGTTCTTTAAGAATTTCCTGCGGGCGAGAGCCCATGGCGACTGGCTCTTGGGAGGCTTTACAGGCTCCTCAACAGCCGTTGTACTTTGCTGCGAAATTGTTGGTTCCATAACTCTCACCTACCTAACTTAAACGTATGCGCGGATCTACTATTCCATATAGTATATCTGCTACTAAATTTCCAATAAGCGTCAGGATAGTCAGCATCATAGTGATGGCCATCATAACGGAATAATCACGTGAGTTTACTGATTCTACAAACAGGTATCCGATTCCCGGATATGTAAAAATAGTTTCGGTAATAATAGCTCCCCCGAAAAGGCCTGCAATGTCAAAGCCCAGCAGTGTAATAATCGGAATGACCGAATTTCTGAGGATATGCTTATTATAAATCGCTGATTCTTTCGTACCCTTTGCTCTGGCTGTACGAACATAATCTTTGCGAGAGCTTTCGATCATATCATTGCGCAGGAACTGGGTATATCCAGCCGTAGCCATGGTGCCCAATACGAGCGCAGGAAGAATAGTATGCTTGATTTTACTTAAATAATATTCAAAAGATCCTGGTTCAACGCCTGAACCTATACTTCCAGTCGCCGGGACCCATCCCAGCTGGAAAGAGAAAACGTAAATTGCCACTAGTGCTGCAACAAAGCTTGGAATGGCCAAGGCCAAATAGTTTATACCTGATATTAGATAATCTCCAGGACTGTAGGCAAATCTGCCTGAGAACCTGCCCATCATAAAAGCTAGAATATACGTAATCATAAGTGAAGTAAAACCTAAGAAAACCGTGTTCGGCAGCCTGTCGCCGATCAATTCCATTACATCGCGCTTATGGATGAATGAATCCCCAAAATCCCCTTGAACAACTCCGCCCATCCAGCGGAAATACTGTGTATGGATTGGGTCATTCAAGCCCATCTTTTCACGCATTTCCTCGATATATTCCGGATCGGAATTAAGCGGATCGATTTTTCCAGAGAGGGCGTCCCCTGGCATAAGCTTTGCCAGGGTGAACACCACTATGGAGATAAGGAAAATTATTGGGATCATACCTATAAGTCTTCGGATTGTGTATTGCAGCATACTCCATTCCCCTTATCTAAACCTTATTTCTTATTACTCAACAATGTGCCAGTTGTAGAACTCATCTGTGCCGCCTGGAGTTACTTTGACTCCGCCAACACGTTTGTTGATTGCCCATGCATCTTCCCTTTGGTCGAAGAAGATTACAGGAAGCTCTTCGTTAACAAGTTTCTGCCACTCGTTGTATACTTCTTTACGGTATTCGATAACATCCTTGTTTTCATCTTCAGGGAATTGAACACCCTTCTTGATGAGCGCATCGGATTCTTCATTCAGCCAGCGCCACATGTTCCACTTGTCAGTTGACAGCCAGATGCCGGATGGATCTGGATCATATGAAAGTCCCCATGCACCATGGAAAGTTTCCACAGATGGATCATCTGCTTCGATAGTATCATAGAACAGGTTGAAGTCTTTCAGGGAACCGCCGTTAAGCTGAGCCTTGACTCCAACTTCACCCCAAGATTGAAGGATGAATTGAGCACGTGCTTCAGATGTTTCTGCACTTGCCATTGCATCAAAATTGATGGAGAAAGGCTTTCCGTCTGGATCTTCACGGAATCCGTCGCCGTCCACATCTTTATAGCCGGCTTCGTCTAACAGGCTCTTTGCCTTTTCTGGATCATATTCATAAGTGTTGATTTCTGAATCGTCGATCTTAGCCCATGAAACGGATGGGAATGGTACGTTAAGCGGTTTACCTAAACCGTTCGTGAAAGCATCGATATAAGCCTGGCGGTCCAGTGCATAAACCAATGCCTGGCGAACGCGCTTGTCAGAGAATTTAGGGTTATCCATTACAACTTTTCCTGCTTTTGCATCATAGCGTCCTTGGTCAATACCGATATAGCTGTAAGACATAGCATCGATTGTTACAGGATTGATATTGCCAAGCTCTTTGATTTGTCCCCACTGGTCAGAAGGAGCCTGGATAACATCCACTTCGCCGTTTTCAATCAGGCCGGCAGCAAGGGATGGATCGATGATTTTGTAGACAACGCCGTCAAGCTTGGCAGGGCCTCTCCAATAATCATCATAGCGCTCATATTCAATCATTTCGCCAGGAACGATGTTCGTTACTTTAAACGGTCCGACACCGATCGGGTTTTTACGGACTTGGTCAGAGTCAGGAAGTTCTTTAGAAGAAATATCTCCATAATAATGCTTTGGTTCTGGATATGACCAGATGTTGTCAATCAGGTTGACAGAAGGTTCTGTTACAGTTACTTCTACTGTCAGGTCATCAATAACCTTGATACCTTCGATTTTGTCAGCTTTTCCATCCTTATATTCCTGAGCACCTTTAATCATTGCAACATTAGCAAAGCGCGCTCCCTCATATGTAGGATCCGCCAGCAGGTACCAGGCATATTCCATATCTTCAGCAGTCAATGGTTCGCCATCATGCCATTTAACGCCTTCCTCAAACTTGAAAGTTACAACAGTGTTATCTTCATTAAACTCCCAAGAAGCAAGGTTTGGAATTGGTTGCAGCTCATCATTATAGCCAACCATACCTTCATGCATGAATTGAAGGGCATTCGCATCATCTTCCCCTTCATAATAGGCAAAAGATAAAACGCCTTTAAACGCCTGAGTATAACCAAATGTTACTTTTCCGCCTTCTACTTCAGTTGTTCCTGCATCTTTGTCGTCGTCTTTTTTCCCAGTGTCATCGCCTGAAGTCTTTTCATTTCCGGAGCATGCAGCAAGGAACATAGACATTACCAGCAGAACTGAAAATAGCCAAAATGCTGATTTCTTCATCGTTTTCCCCCCATAATTGTCGGTTCTTTTTTTTCAAAATGGCCAAGCTTTAGTTATATAAGTGACATGCAACCCTATGTCCAGGCTTCACCTCCTTTAATTGAGGCTTTATCTTCGAGCACTCCGGCATTGCATGGGCGCAGCGCGGATGGAATGTGCAGCCGGAAGGCGGGTCGATCGGGCTTGGGACATCGCCTTCAAGGATGATCCGGTCTTTCTTTTTGCGGGGATCAGCCTCAGGTATCGCCGAAATCAGCGCCTGTGTATACGGGTGCAGCGGCTCAGCATATAAACTGGACTTATCAGCGACTTCAACAAGGCCGCCAAGGTACATGACGCCAATCCGGTCGCTCATATGCTTCACGACGCTCAGGTCGTGGGCAATGAAAAGGAAAGTAAGGTCAAACTCTTCCTGAAGCTCTTTCAAAAGGTTCAGCACCTGAGACTGGACTGATACATCCAGTGCAGAGACCGGCTCATCGGCGATGATGAGCTTTGGCTTCAGTGCCAGGGCCCGGGCGATTCCGATCCGCTGCCGCTGGCCGCCGGAAAATTCGTGCGGATATTTATAATAGGCGTCTTCAGGAAGCCCTACCTTTGCCAGGAGCTCCATTACTTCCGGCTTCAGGTCTTTCTCTGAGCGCCTTGTATAGTTGCGGATTGGCTCGGATATTAGGTTCCCTACCATCATCATCGGGTTCAAAGAGGCATACGGATCCTGGAAAACCATCTGGAAATCCTTTCGAATCTTCCTGAGACTTGTTCCGCGGAGATTTGTAATATCCTGGCCATCGAAAATGATTTCGCCATCAGTAGGCTCCAGAAGCCTCAGAATCGTCCTCCCTGTAGTGGACTTTCCGCAGCCTGACTCGCCGACAAGGCCGAGAGTCTCACCTTTTTTGATTTCAAAAGATACATCATCTACTGCTTTAACGGCAGCTACTGTCCTTCTCAGGATTCCGCCTTTAATAGGATAGTAGGTTTTCAGATTTTTGACTTCAAGCAGCGTTTCGTTGCCGCTTTTGTCTTTTTTCAGAGCGGGAGATGTTGTTGCTGTCGTCATTATAGTGTCACTCCTTCTTTCGGCCTGCTGGTTTCATAGAGCAGGCATGCTACCTCATGGCCTTCTTCATTTTCAGCCAGCAGCGGGGTGACGGCAGTGCATTCCGGCATTGCCTTAGGGCACCTGGCTGCAAACTTGCATCCCGTTTTTGGCATGTTTTTAAGTGAAGGTACAATCCCTTTTATTGTGCTTAGCGATTCGACTTCTTCATCCATTTTCGGGATCGCGCCCATCAGCAGCTCTGTATATGGATGCTTCGGATTATGGAAGAGTGTGTCGACATCTGTGCGCTCCACAATTCTTCCGGCGTACATGACAAAGACATCATCGCACATTTCTGCCACTACCCCAAGATCATGCGTGATCAGGATGATGGACATATCATTTACTTCCTGTATTTCTTTCAGGAGCTCAAGAATCTGGGCTTGTACGGTTACATCCAAGGCTGTCGTCGGCTCATCTGCGATCAGAAGCTTAGGCTGGCAGGCAATCGCCATGGCGATCATGACCCTCTGCCTCATTCCTCCCGACAGCTGATGAGGATATTCGTCGACTATTTTTTCCGGTCGGGAGATGCCGACGCTCTTCAAAAGGGCGATGCTTTTCTGCCTGGCTTCTTTTTTTGATAATTTCATATGGTTGAAGAGCACTTCCTGCAGCTGGAACCCTATTGAAAATACCGGGTTGAGCGAGGTCATCGGCTCTTGGAAGATCATTGCAATATCCTTGCCCCGTATTTTATTGATCTGGCGTTCACCCATGTCTTCGAGATGTACGCCATCGAAGACAACTTCTCCTGATTTGATCTTGCCGATCCCCTTCGGAAGCAGCTTCATGACGGAAAGGCTCATGACCGATTTACCGCAGCCGGATTCCCCTACGATGCCTACTACCTGGCGGGGCTTGACTTTGAAAGAAACATTATCGACTGCATTGTAATATTTTCCATCGATAGAAAAAGCAGTCTCTAAATTATTCACCTCTAGCAAAGGTGCATCTGTATTGGAGTGTGATTTAAAGCTCATGGGACACCTCTTACCTTTTTGAATTGTCTGTTAATTCATTGTATTTGATTAAAATACTATTACAGATTTATTACAATTGCAAGATTTTTTTAAAATTTATTAACTTTCATTATTTTAGAAAAAACAGAAAGCCCTTGATTTAGGGCTTTAAAGCGCTTTAATATACTAAAAAATTATAATTTGGTCTTCCAAAGTTTCGGGTTTCAAATTAAAAGAAACTTTTGTAGAAAAGTTATTCTTTTCGAAATATTGTTTTACAATCCAATACCCTGCAGCATATCCGAGCAGGTCCGGGTATCTGCCCTTTCCGAAAAGTATCTGATCATGAACATGATCTTTTTTAGTTTTATTCAGGTTTTCTTTAATATATTTCTCCCACCAGTTTCCAAGCTCTTTTTCTGAATAGCGGGTACACCAGGATGCCACATAGTCTTTGCCGCAATTCAGTTCAACCGCATATTCCGCCATTCCTTCAAGCGCCATTGAGTCCAGAAGGGTGTAATCCTGGAGTTTTTTCTTTTGCTCCCTGATCCGGCAGACATGATGGTACTCATGGACAAAAAGGGATTCCAGCTCTTTCTCATCCTGGGCATGTTCAAAGAAAAGAAACATCTTATCGGGAAATGAGACGCCAGACTTCACCGTTCCTGAACGCCTGGACCTGCTCCCGCTCCTGTTCACAGGAAAAATATAAACGGGGATATCCGGCCCGTTCCACTTTTTCCGGTACTTCTTTAAAAGCTCTTCTGCTGATTCCCATGTGCCTTTTCCTGCCAAATCTTCATACACCCTGAAATTTAACCGGTCCGGCCTGTACATCCCAAACCGTGTTAAATAACCGTAAATAGGCTCCGGTTCCTTTTCCCCGAAGTCATCCAGAAGCCGGCTGCAAATTTTCTCAGGCTCCCAGAAATCCTGTTCAAGCCATTTATCTGTTTCTATGATCCCCAAAGCCCTGCGCCTCCCTGTAAGATAATCTTTATATTCTATTGGCTGACGGCAGGAATGTTTCCCTGAAGACTTATAGAAATGCAAAAAGGCAGCACAGGCCGGAACCGGCGTGTGCTGCCTTTTTTGTTTCTATGTTTTATTCTGTATACTGCTTGAAAACGATGGTGGCATTATGGCCGCCAAAGCCCAGCGAGTTGCTCATTGCAGCTCTGATATCTTTCTTTCTGGATTCGTTTGGCACATAATCCAGATCGCATTCCGGGTCAGGAGTTTCATAATTGATGGTTGGAGGGAGAATAGCATCCTTCATGGCAAGAAGCGTGAAGATTGCCTCAACCCCGCCTGCTGCCCCAAGCAGGTGGCCTGTCATTGACTTGGTGGAGCTGACTGCCAGTTTGTAGGCATGGTCACCGAATACTTCCTTGATGGCAAGCGTTTCAAATTTGTCGTTATAATCAGTGCTTGTGCCATGTGCATTGATATAGTCGATATCCTGCGGTGTAAGGCCGGCATCATCAATCGCCATTTTCATCGCCCTTGCTCCGCCCTCACCGGCAGGCGCAGGAGCCGTAATATGATAGGCATCTCCTGTAGAGCCATAACCGACGATTTCTGCGTATATTTTGGCGCCCCTTGCCTTGGCATGCTCAAGCTCTTCCAGAACAACAATCCCAGCGCCTTCACCGATGACAAAGCCATCTCTATTTTTATCAAAAGGGCGGCTCGCGGTTTTAGGATCCGGATTAGTCGACAATGCGGTATTGGCACAGAAGCCGGCAACAGACATACGGGTAATCGGCGCCTCTGCCCCTCCAGTTACCATGGCATCCGCGTCTCCCCTCTGGATGACCTTGAAGGCATCGCCAATGGAATTGGTCCCTGTCGCACAGGCTGTGACTGTACAGGAATTAAAGCCTTTCGCACCGAGTGTAATGGAGACCTGCCCTGTTGCCATATCCGGAATCATCATTGGGACAAAGAAAGGGCTCACCCTTCTGTATCCTCTATTGAGGAAGGTTTCAAACTGATTTTCGAATGTTTCCATCCCGCCGATCCCGGAACCGATCCAGACGCCAATCCTTGGCGCATTCTCGTCATTGATCGTTAAATCGGCATCCTTTACAGCCATCAGCGCCGATGCCACTGCATATTGCGTAAAGCGGTCCATTTTCCTTGCTTCTCTTTTATCAATGAATTCATGTGGGTCAAACCCTTTGACTTCAGCTGCAACCTTTGCAGGATACTCATCGCTGTTCAGCCTTGTCAGTGGCCCTACACCTGAATTTCCTTCAATTATATTCTTCCATGCAGTTTCTGCATCATTACCGACTGGAGAAACTGCTCCGATTCCTGTCACGACAACTCTTCTATTTTCCATTATTTACACATCTCCTTCTTTGCCAAGGATACTTTTATTCATACACTTCCGGCCGGCCCGGCTTTCAGGCTGGCATTCTGCTATCTGCCCCAGCGCATCGCGATGGCGCCCCATGTAAGTCCTCCCCCGAAGCCCACCATTACAAGGAGATCCCCGTCCTTGATTTTTCCGGCTTCCAGTTCATCGACTATCGAGATCGGAATAGAGGCTGCCGATGTATTTCCATACTTATGGACTGTTTTGGACATTTTCTCTTCCGGCAGCTCAAGGCGCTGGCGTGCTGCTTCCATGATTCTGATATTGGCCTGATGCGGGATAAGGAAATCAACATCTTCCTTGGACAGCCCCGCTTTTTCCAGGACATTCAGGCTGCTTTCCCCCATTTGCCTGACAGCGAACTTGAAAACTTCGCGGCCGTTCATATAAATGTGGTCATTCTCATTCTGATACAAGTGCTTTCCGCCAGTGCCGTCCGCCCCAAGTTCGAAGGACAGTATTCCCTTATCTTCCGATACCGGGCCTATCACTGCTGCTCCTGCTCCGTCGCCGAAAAGAACTGCTGTGTTCCGGTCTTCCCAGTCGGTTATCTTCGACAGCTTTTCAACGCCTATGACAAGGATATGCTTATATGCGCCGGTTTCAATGAATTGCTTTGCAGTTATCATACCATACATGAAACCTGCACAGGCAGCACTGATGTCCATAGCAGCAGCCTTGACCGCACCAAGCCTTTCCTGCAGCATACAGGCAACAGTCGGGAACGGCTGGTCCGGGGTGACTGTTGCCACAAGGATCATATCAAGGCTTTCAGCAGAGACCCCTGAATTTTTAAGGGCGGCAACCGCAGCATTATAGGCTAAGTCGGAAGTGTCCATATCGTCACCCGCAATCCGCCTCTGTTCTATCCCTGTCCTTGTTCTGATCCACTCATCGTTTGTATCAACCATTTTTTCCAAATCAAAATTTGTCAGTATCTTTTCCGGAACGAACTTTCCGATTCCAAGTATGCCTGCATTCATGGAAACCCACTCCTTCTCACAATTTAAAAGCCAGCCGGCGAATCAGCCGTATTTATACTCATATTATTATCAATTATTATGACTTGGTACTAATTTTAGCAAAAATATTAAAGAAGAAGCAACCTTTTTACTTGAAAATTTCTCTTGCGCCCCGGCTTCTGCCCTATCACGGGAGATTTCCGGGCATACGTTATTATAAAGAAATTCAGTGGAAGGGGAATGCACGATGGACACGGACAGCAGGGAAGAAAAGGAGCATTCGGAGCTGGACGGATTCTCCAGATTCATGTTCGGCCCAAGACAAAGGATGCAGGATGAGTCTATGGCAAATGAGGGCCCAGAAGGCCAATCAATGAGACCATCGGGAGATTGGATATTGGGCGGCTCTGAACGCAAGCCGGCAACCGGCCGGGAAGATGCACGGGAGCCGGGCCAGATTGAAAAGATTCTCGACGGTGTAGACCTTGGAGAGCTTATGGACAATATTGATACCCTTATGACTTCAGCCGGACAGCTGAAGCCGCTTTTTAAAAAGGTGACACCTTTATTCCAGCAGCTCCTGAAAAAAGGACAATAAGAATGACTGGATAAAAGCGAAAGAGGTTCCTCAACAGTTGGAAGCAAAAAAAACAAGCTGCCTGATTCAGGGCAGCTTGTGTTATGTAATGATATCCGTTCTTATTCCCCGCTTTGGGCATCCTGCCTGCCAAGCTCATATGCTTCATTCATGACTTTGGTGAAAAGTGTCATAAATGGCTGGATCATCTCAAGCGACAGCTCGATTCCTGCCTTTTCCAGCTCCTGCTGGGCTTCAGGCATATATTTCATAGCTATTTGCATAAACTCCATCGTTTTATCATTGGATTGCATAAGGGCATTTCCTCCTTTTCCTCAACTTTGGCCAGGCAATTTGCCTGTCTCTTTATACCTTTCAATAGATGAGTTTAGCTCATCCCGATAATTTGGGTCAACATCCGGACTGTATTTTCCAAGCGAAATCACACCATCTTCAAAATCAAATGACAGATTCCCCGATTTAAGCTCCCCCTCATTCATCCTTTCGGCCACCAGCTCATAAAGTGCATCTACATGCTGGATTGTACTCGTAAGGACGGTCGATTCCCCGAGGTCTGACTGGTCAGAAATATAGCCGATCGCATACAGACCCAGTTCTTTCACTTTTTCGATCACTGGCACATTAAAGCCGTCGCCGGCAGGGTAAATCACATCAGAATGGTTCCTGGCCATGACATCCAGGAGCTCCAGGGCCCTTTGTTCATTATCCCATTCTCCAACATAGCGGATCTCCACCTCTATATCTTCATTCTGGTAGAGGGCTCCCTCATAGAATCCCTCGACCTCAGGCTGCCATTCAAAGGCTGCCATCACTCCGACTTTATTAGTTTCTGACATTTCTGCCGCAAGCATCCCTGCAAAATAACCCATAGCATACCCTTCAAAATTCAAGCTGGTGGTATTTTCATTATTGGCATCGCCATTAAAGCTGACAAAATGGATGTCAGGATATTCATCCGAAATTTCGTTGAAATACAAGGCGTACTCGTTACCGTGGCCAAAAATAAGGTTTACCCCTTTCTGGGCGTACTCCCTTACAGCACGCTCAACAACAGGAAGAGAGTTCATTCCTTCTTTATAGAATACATCCACATCGAATTTGGATTGGATCTTCAGCATCCCTTTATAGCCCTTGGTGCCCCAGACCTGGTCATTAATCGTATCGGGCACGAGCAGCCCTGCTTTCTTCAGCTCTCCGCGGGGAGAAGCCTGTCCGCATGAAGACAGCACCAGAAGGAGCAGCAGAATCGGGCTTATGAATTTAACAAAACGGAGCATGTATATCTGACCGCCTTTCCAAGCGCACTGATAAAGGCTCTCTAAATGGTGCCGCTGGCCGGGAAAACAGCCAGCAAAAAGGCAGTAGTGCAGCTTCAGTATTTAAGGACGGCACCGGCTGTCCCGGCACCTGATAAAAGAGCCATAAGACCCATAATTTCCTTGTCTTATATCATTTTACCCTTAATTCAGCGGAATGAAAATAAATTTCCTTCATTAGAAATCTTTGGAGCTGCCTGGCCCGCATAACCGGCTTGAAGGATCCTTTCCTCTTTTTAGAGATTCTCGCTGCTTATCCAGCACAATGTGATAAGGTGTCTCTTCTCTGATGATTTTCCTGCCTGCTTCAGGAGAGATTGCGGGAGTGCAATCGGCCGGCTCCTTCATGCCAAGATGCCTGGCACATTTTTTCCAGCGTCCTTCTTCCCCGCTCCATAACAAAAGAGCCCCGGATTCTTTTGTTTCGGCTGCTTCAATAATTCCTTCGGCGGCTTCCGCTGCATGGATTGCATCCCCTTTATGCTCTAGCCTGTTGTTATCCTTTTTTCCAAGCCCCTCTATTGCCTGCTGAAAAGCAAAAGCAGAAGGCTGCCAGAGCCCGAACAATGTAGGAAGATATATTTTCAGGGCTCCAGGCTGGCAGCTTCCATCTCCCCCCTTTTCATCATATTGGACGGGCATCAGGATGACAGGCTTGGAGCCTGTTTCTTCTATTGCGCCCTTTAAATGGCCGAACATCCCTTCCCATGAAGGGAGCTCCGGTTCTTCCCTGAAATAATAGTCATAAAGCGAAAGGAAAATGAGATGGGGTTCCTCAATGGAGCCCTTTGCCTTCCAGTCTGCTGCGCTGTACACGGTAAAATTGGCATTGCGTCCGACAAGCAATTCTTTATCTGCTGTATACCTGTCATCCCCTCTTGAGCCGGGGACAATCCCTGTCACTTCAAGGCCGCGGTCAAGCAGCTTCATTGTCAAGTGGAAACCCAAAAATTCGTATGCACCTACAACAATTGCCCGATTCATAGCACTTCCTCCCTGATACGCTTACTTTTAGTATCTTATGCCGGGAAACTGGAAATATTTCTTGGGCCGGTGCACCTTCCACGCATAGATATCTATAAAAAAGAAGCCTATTGGATAATAGGCCTCCTATAAAATCTTTTCATATGATTTTAAAAATTGGGCCATCTGGCTGCCAAGCTGCTGCTTTTTGTCAGGGAGCATATAGCAGATCGATATGGGCGCATTCTCATCCTTCCACTTAACAGAAAGTTCATTCAGCAGGCTTGACTGTTTATATGCCCTGCCTCCTGACAGTACATGGATGATTTTCACCGGGATCGGCGTGCGGTCCATTATTTCCTCTGCCGGCATGCTTCGTTCTGCCAGAGCCCGGGGCGAGTCAGACTCATGTGATATGGCAAGCTCCTTAAGAAGCTTTTTATAAAAAAATTTATGTTCCTTTTCCTGCTCCAGATGGTCCTTGAGCGAAAGGACAGGGTTCAGGAGGATGACAGAGCGGATTTTTCCCTCCATTTCCCTCATGAGCTTCAAGGCAGCCAGTGCTCCCATTCCTTCTGCGATAATGTGGATTTTTTCATTGATGATTTCTGTCCTCAGGATATGTTCGTATAAATTCCTCGCCATCTCTACCGCCTTATCACTGCCCCAATTCCTCCCATACAGATTGGAATAGAACACTGTATATCCGGCTCTCCTAAGAAGGCGTAGAATCGATGCCTTTCCTTCATTCTGCGTCCAGAAGCTGCTCTTTTCGTCAACGAAATGCCTTTCATCCCCAATGATCATGATACCGAAACCTTTTGGCCGCTCAGGATAGTGGATCATATTCCATTCGGTATCAAGTTTGAAGTTTCGGTGTTCCATTATAAAAACTCCTTTAACATATGTGATCATAATTAATGTATGAAAAGCATGGATAAATGCAAGGGAATATGCCTACCGCCATTGAAAAAGAGGAAACAGCCCCTGGCCCCGGACAGCCAAGGCTAAAAGGCGTTTATTATTTTTTCAGGTTGTGGTAATATGATATAAGATTACATAATGAGGTGAAAACAGTGAAATACTTTTGGACTCTTTTCTGGACTTTCCTGCTTGTAGAAATGCTGACATATGTAGTCAGTTCCATGATTGGCTCAACATTTGATTTTGTAACCGGTGCCATCGTCGCTGCAGGTGCCACTATCCTTATTCTTGTACTGTCTGCCATTATCCCTGAGGAATCTGCAGGCAAACAAGGCTTGCATTAATCAGCCGCCAAAACCAGGTCATCCTGCATGAAGCAGGATGACTTTTTTTGGCTGAGGCCCATCAGGACTTCCGTGAAGCCTTAAGTATGATGTCCCCTTCTTCTATTCCTATTTCAACAGAGCTGTTATCCCGGACCCTTCCTGAAATGATTTCCTTCGCCAGCCTGGTTTCAATATTCCTTTGGATGAATCGTTTAAGCGGCCGCGCCCCATACACTGGATCGAATCCATTTTGTGCAATATATTCTTTCGCTTCATCCTTTATACTTATTTTAATATGCTGGTCCTCAAGCCTCCTCTGCAGGTCTGCCATCAGCTTGCCGACAATTCCTTTAATGTCTGCCAGCGACAGAGGCTTGAACAGGATCAATTCATCGACTCTGTTAAGGAATTCAGGGCGGAAGCGGCTTCTCAATTCCGTCATGACCCTGTCCCTTGTCCCCTCAGGGATTTCATCGCCTGCCTGCTCGAGCAGGTAGGCAGAGCCGATATTGGAAGTCATGATGATGACTGTATTCTTAAAATCAACCGTCCGGCCCTGGGAATCCGTTACACGTCCATCATCCAGCATCTGCAGGAGAACATTGAAAACTTCAGGGTGGGCCTTTTCAATTTCATCAAGAAGAATGACTGAGTACGGCTTTCTCCTTACTGCTTCTGTAAGCTGTCCGCCTTCCTCATATCCTACATACCCTGGAGGTGCGCCGATTAGTCTTGAAACTGCATGTTTTTCCATATATTCGGACATATCGATCCGGATCAGCTGTTCTTCATTGTCAAAAAGGGAGTGTGCAAGCGCCTTAGCCAGCTCAGTCTTCCCCACTCCGGTTGGCCCCAGGAAGATAAAGGAGCCGATTGGCCGGTTAGGATCCTGTATCCCGGCTCTTGCCCGGAGGACGGCATCTGCTACAAGGCTGACCGCTTCCTCCTGCCCGATAACGCGCTGATGGAGAGTATCCTCAAGCTTGAGGAGCTTTTCCCTTTCACCCTCTACAAGCTTTGTGACAGGGATCCCAGTCCATCTGGCCACAATGCCGGCAATTTCATCTTCTGTCACCTCTTCGCGGAGGAGACGCTCTCCCTGCCTTTCCCCTTCCTCGGATTCCAGCTTCTTCAGCTCTTTCTCGAGGGCGGGGATAGATCCGTGCCGCAATTCCGCCGCTTTGTTGAGATCATAATTATTCTCAGCCTCCTGAAGATCCAGGCGGTATTTTTCCAATTGCTCTCTTTTTTCCTGAACCTTTTGAATAGCTTCTTTTTCAAGCTCCCATTTCGTTTTCATGGAGTATGCCTTTTCTTTCAGTCCTGCCAGCTCTTTCTGCAGGGCTGCAAGGCGTTCGCGGCTGCTGTCATCACTTTCTTTTTCGAGAGCCGCTTCTTCTATTTCAAGCTGCATGACACGGCGTGACACTTCGTCAAGCTCAGCAGGCATAGAATCGATTTCTGTCCGGATCATGGCACATGCCTCATCAACAAGGTCGATTGCTTTGTCCGGGAGGAAGCGGTCAGTGATATATCTGTCAGAAAGAGCTGCTGCAGCGACCAGGGCACGGTCATGGATGTTGACGCCATGGTGGATTTCAAATCTCTCCTTAAGCCCCCGCAGGATGGAGATGGAATCCTCTACATCCGGTTCGCTTACGAGCACCTGCTGGAACCTGCGCTCAAGCGCCGGATCTTTTTCAATATACTTTCTATGCTCGTTGAGTGTGGTGGCACCAATGCAGTGCAGCTCTCCGCGTGCAAGCATCGGCTTCAGCATATTCCCTGCATCCATCGCCCCTTCGGTCTTCCCCGCCCCTACAATCGTATGGAGTTCATCAATGAACAGGAGAATTCTCCCTTCACTTTTTTTCACTTCATTCAATACTGCTTTTAGCCTTTCTTCAAACTCGCCCCTGAATTTTGCACCTGCAACAAGGGAACTCATATCGAGTGAGAAGATCGTTTTATCCTTTAGCCCCTCCGGCACATCCCTGCGCACAATCCGCTGGGCCAGCCCTTCTACGATGGCAGTTTTGCCAACGCCCGGCTCCCCTATAAGGACGGGATTATTTTTCGTCTTCCTGGAAAGGATGCGGATGACATTCCTGATTTCGCTGTCCCTGCCGATCACAGGATCCACTTTCCCAGCCTTCACTTCGGCAACAAGATCTCTGCCATATTTCTTCAATGCTTCATAAGATGCTTCCGGGTTTTGCGAGGTCACTTTTTGATTCCCCCTGATAGCCATAATAGCTGTATTTAATTCTTCAAAGCCAGCCCCACTAGCGGCCAGGAGCTTGCCTGCCTGAGTTTTTCCGCGCGCAGCGGCAAGCAGCAGATGCTCTGCTGAAAGATAAAGATCTTCAAGCTCCTGCATCGTTTTTTCCGCCTCGGCGAGAAGCCTCTGCAGGGCGGCAGTTATATAAAGCTTTCCTTGCTCAGCTCCACCCCCTGATACCTGGGGCTTCTTTGCCAGACTGTCTTCGAGTCCGCTGCTGAAGCTTTTTGCAGAAGCCCCGGCTCTCTCTAGGATCGTGCTGACAAGGCTGTCTTCCTGTTCCATAAGGCTCAGGAACAGATGGGCTTCGTCTACTTCCTGATGATGCATGATTGATGCCTTTGACTGGGCATTCAAGAATCCCTGCTGCATCCTTTCCGTCATTCTGTTAAGATCCATCAAAAACCCTCCTTTGACCTTTATTGACCTTTATTTATATTATAGACTTTTGTACATGTATGTAAAGAAATTAGATGCCCTCTTATCTATTGCCTTTTCACCCCCGTTAAAAACAAGCTTTTACAGATTATGCACCAGCAAAGCATACGGCCGGGCAGCTTTGGGAACATATGAAAAAAACGAGGGGAATGATCCCCCCGCTTCTTAAGGCTTTCGCTGGTATGTCCAGATCCGGTTATGATTGGAAGCTTCCGGAAATGTATCTCCCGCTTTCATTTTCAGCTGCTTCGGGTTATTGACATTGCTCCCGGTTTCACCGATTTCGATATAGATCCCGTTATTGGGAGCCTTCTGGCCCGGACGGAATTGGCGGTTCTGCCCCATCGTGCAACTCCTCCTTATATTCAAAATCATTATTATTATATCCATCCAGAACCGTGTTAAAGGAAGAAACAATTACCACGGCCGGATATCGCTTTACACATCAAGCAGGTTTATAGTTAAATGAAAAAGGATAAAAACAGAAATTGGAGGAAAAACATTTGGAGGATTTTTTCGAATTAGTCAAATATCTGCTATTAGGATTATTCCAGGGATTCACTGAGCCTATCCCCATCTCCTCCAGCGGACATTTGGAAATTGCCGAGCATTTTATGAAAGTAGAAATAGAAGGCATGAGCTTTGCCCTGCTAGTTAACGCCGCTTCTTTGATTGCGGTTCTGATCATATACAGGGAAGATATCATCAGGCTTGCCAAAAACGGCCTTGTGTACATAACAACCAAGGATAAAAGGGCAGAAGCTGATTTTCGCTTTATCATTTATCTGATCATCGGCACCATTCCTGCCGGCGTCATCGGCATCCTGTTTGAGGATTACATCGATGAGCATCTCGCCAATATCAAAACCGTGGGAATCACCCTGGTAGTCACTGGCCTTGCTTTATGGCTGATCCGCAATATGAAAGGCCGTAAGAATGATGCAGCACTCACACTTAAAGATGCCATCATTGTCGGCATTGCACAGGCAGTTGCGCTCATTCCCGGCATCAGCCGGTCCGGGGCGACCATCGTAGCCTCCATGGGCCTTGGCATGAAGCAGGAAACCGCGCTTAGATTTTCATTCTTGCTGTATATTCCAGTCAGTGCGGGAGGAATGATCCTTGGACTGAAGGACCTGCTTGGCGACCCTAACTTAGGATCACTGGCCATCCCCTATGCCATTGCCTTCATCGCTTCTTTGGTGGCATCCTATATTTCACTGAAGTGGTTCATGAATATCATGGCTAAAGGAAACCTTATCTATTTTGCCATCTACTGCTTCATTGTTGGGCCAATCGTCTATTTTCTATCATAAAAAATGATACCTTTGAGTCACAAAAAACCCAGAGTCCGCGGACTCTGGGTTTTAAGCATTTATAAGAGCTCTGAGAGCAGCGCCTTCTGGGCATGGAGACGATTCCCCGCCTGCTGGAATACAGCAGAATGGCTGCCATCGATTATATCGGCAGCAACTTCCTCACCTCTGTGCGCCGGGAGACAATGGAGGAAGGTATAATCTTGTTTTGCAGCTGCTGCAAGCTGGTCATTTACCTGGTATGACTTGAATATCTTAAGACGCTCGGCATTTTCCTGTTCCTGGCCCATGCTGGTCCAAACATCAGTATAAAGGATGTCAGCACCTGCAGCTGCTTCAATGGCATTATTCACTACTTCAATTTCCGCGCCGGTTTCTTTGCCAAACTGCTTTGCCAGCGCCAGCACATTTTCCTGGGGTTCATATCCGGGAGGTGCAGCAATCGTCATATTCATGCCTACCTTCGCTGCTGCAATCATCAGGGAGTGTGCCACATTATTCCCATCACCTGCATAAACAAGCTTCAGTCCTTCAAGCCTTCCTTTCACTTCATGGATGGTCAGCAAGTCAGCAAGCGCCTGGCAGGGATGGTAAAGATCCGTCAGACCGTTGATAACCGGAATATCTGCATGCAGTGCAAGCTCCTCAACCATCCCATGGGAAAAGGTCCTGATCATAATTCCATCAACATACTGGGATAGAACCTTTGCTGTATCTGCAACGGTTTCCCCGCGCCCGATCTGCAGATCATTGCTGTTCAGATATAAGGCACTCCCGCCCAGCTGGATCATTCCGGCCTCAAATGACACCCTCGTTCTTGTTGATGGCTTTTCAAAAATCATTCCCAATATCTTTCCGTTCAAAGACTTGGAACCCTTGCCGAGAAGGGAGGCATTCTTCATCTTCCTGGCCTTCTGGACAAGGCCAAGAATTGTATCCTTAGAAAAATCAGCCAGTGTCAAGAAATCCTTTCCTTGAATATCAAGGCTTTTATCTGCTGCTTGTGCGGTTATCATACAAGTGTCACATCCTTATTGAATTGGTTATGCCATTCCTTCAGCGGGCATACTTCCCATTCTTTGACCTGAAGTGATTCCAGGAAGGCATAGAGTGTTTCAGGCTGTGTAAAGACAGGGAGACGGTTCTTGACAGCAAATTCTCTCAGCAGAAAATCTTCTTGTGCTTCTCCCCTGCTGAAGACAGCAAGGATGCTTGCATCCATAACCCGGTCTTCGCCTGCCTTGTGAATACTTATACCCAAATTGGCCAATGTCTCATCAAGACCTTCCATACTATCTGTTTTGCCTCTTCCCGTCATGATGACAGGTGCTGCTCCAGGCTTCAATTCTTTATGGAAGGCTTTCTTCACAGCTTCATTTAATGAAGGGGCCAAAGCAATACCTTCTCCTGTTGACCTCATTTCCGGTGATGTTTTTGGATCAAGCCCTTTAAGGGCATAATTTGAAAATACCGGATATTTCACGCAGACAAACGGCAGATTATCGTACAGCGGCCCTTCAGAATCGGGCAGTTTATATTTCCCAAGCAATATTTTTGTCGCAATTTGTACAAGCGGGACATTTGCCACCTTGCTGACGACCGGCACAGTCCTGCTTGCCCTGGGGTTTACTTCAAGCAGATATACTTCCTCTCCGTCAACGATATACTGGATGTTCATCAAACCTTTATAGGCCAGATCCTTAACGATTTTTTTCCCATACTCGAACATTTTTTTCTTAACAGTCCCGGAAACAGACTGTGCCGGCAGTACGGAGAGGCTATCCCCGGAATGGACCCCTGTTTTTTCGATATGTTCCATGATGACTGGAACAATTATGTTGTCCCCATCAGCTGCAAGATCCATCTCTGCTTCGGCAGCATGCAAAAATTGATCACAAAGCACAGGATAGATGATTTGCTGCTTTTCCAGGAAGCTCGACAGCTCGCTGCTGCTCTTGATTATATGCATTCCTTTTCCGCCGATGACAAAGGAAGGCCTGATCAGTACTGGATAGCCGATTCTTTCTGCTGCTTCCTTCAGCTCTGTGTCCGATGCAGCAGTCTCTCCCTTTATCCTCGGAATCTCCAGCCTGTCGAGGAGGCGGTAGAACAGGTCACGGTCTTCCAGGTCATCAATGGCCGACGAATGTGTCCCAAGCAGGTTGAGCCCTGCCTTCTCCAGCTTATCTGCCAGATTAAGCGCGGTCTGTCCCCCAAGCTGGACAATGACATCTTTAATGCCTTCTGACTCAGCAACATTGAGGACTGCTTCCGGTGTGAGCGGTTCAAAATAAAGGCGGTCGGCTGTTGCAAAATCTGTGCTGACCGTTTCAGGATTATTATTGATCATCACTGTTTCAATGCCTTCTGATTTCAAGGCAAATACCCCGTGGACAGAGCAATAATCGAATTCGATTCCCTGTCCGATGCGGATAGGTCCGCTGCCGATGATCAGGACCTTCTTGTCTTTGCCCGGCAGCTGCTCGTTTTCGCCATAATAGCTTGAATAATAATAATTGGACTGTGCTTCAAATTCAGCAGCACAGGTATCCACCATTTTGTATGAAGGCAGTATTCCCAATTGCTTTCGCTTCTTCCTGACTGACAGAGCATCTTCCTTCCATACGGACGCAAGATATTCATCACTGAATCCTTTTTCCTTGAAAACCTGCAGCTGTTCTTTACTGACTGTTTCAAGTGAACAGGATGCAATTTCCTTTTCAAGGCTGGCGAGGCCGGCAAAGCATTGAAGATAAAAGAGATCGATTTTTGTAAGCTCATGGATGGACTGGATAGGATGCCCTCTGCGCAGGAGCTCCATCACTATAAAGAACCGTTCATCTGTCTGGCCCTTCATCCTGGTAACGAGGCTGTCATCCGTTAATCCGCCCAGCCCGGGGCTTTCCAAGTCCAGATTGCCAGCTTCAAGCGACTGTACAGCTTTCAGCAGCGCCCTTTCGATATTGCGGTCAATCCCCATCACTTCCCCTGTCGCCTTCATTTGAGTGCCAAGCCTGCGGTCGGCTTCTGTAAACTTATCAAATGGCCATCTCGGGAATTTTACAACCACATAATCCAGGGCAGGTTCAAAGCTTGCATACGTATCGCCTGTAACCGGATTGAGGAGCTCGGACAGGCTGTATCCTGCAGCCAGTTTGGCAGCCATCCTTGCAATTGGATATCCTGTTGCTTTTGAAGCTAGGGCCGACGATCTGCTGACCCTCGGATTTACTTCTATCAAATAATATTTCTTGCTTTCGGGGTCAAGGGCAAATTGAATATTGCATCCTCCGATGATTCCGAGTGCAGAGATGATCTTGATAGAGGCAGATCTCAGCATCTGATATTCTTCATCAGTCAGCGTCTGGGAAGGTGCGATGACAATCGAATCCCCGGTATGGACGCCGACAGGGTCGATGTTTTCCATATTGCAGATGGTGATGCATGTATTATCTTTGTCGCGCATCACTTCATACTCAATCTCTTTATAGCCTGCAATGCTTTTTTCCACAAGGCATTGGGAAATCGGGCTTTCGAGGAGCCCTCCCTCGACCAGAAGCATGAATTCTTCCATCGAATGGGCAATCCCGCCGCCTGAGCCGCCGAGCGTATAGGCAGGGCGGACAATAATCGGGAAGCCAGAAGCTTCGGCAAACCGCTTTGCTTCCTTTGCTTCCCTGACGATCTCGCTGTCAGGTACAGGTTCATCCAGCTCTTTCATCAGCTGGCGGAATTCCTCCCTGTCCTCACCCTTTTTTATGCTGGCAATCGGGCTGCCGAGCATTTTGACCTTATATTTTTCCAGCACGCCTGTTTCACTCAGTGCCATTGCCAGGTTCAGACCTGTCTGGCCTCCCAGCGAAGCCAGCAGTCCGTCCGGGCGTTCTTTCATGATGATTTTTTCAAGTGAATCAACAGTGAGCGGCTCGAAATAAATCGTGTCCGCATAACTGTGGTCTGTCATGATGGTCGCAGGGTTATTATTGACGAGTATGACCTTATAGCCTTCCTCCTTCAGTGCCATGCAGGCCTGTGTCCCTGCATAGTCAAACTCTGCGGCCTGGCCGATGACAATCGGGCCTGATCCTATTACTAATATTGAAGTGATCGTCTGGTCTTTAGGCATATGCTGTAACTCTCCCATGTGCTGCATTGATTATTTCGATAAACTCATCAAATATATACTCTGCGTCCTGCGGCCCGGGATGGGCTTCCGGATGGAATTGGACTGTACTGAGCGGAAGTGATTGATGGACAAGGCCTTCAATCGACCGGTCATGCAGGTTATGAAATCTTATCTTTAAGCCGGTTCCCTTCAGGCTTTTCTCATCGACAACATAACTATGGTTCTGCGATGACATCATAACTCTTCCTGTGCGGGCATCCGCTATCGGATGGTTGGCCCCCCTATGGCCGAATGCCAGCTTCTTAGTGTCTGCACCAAGTGCCAGTGCTGCAAGCTGATGGCCCAGGCAGATTCCCAGGACTGGAAAGCTGAATATCAGCTTCTTGATTTCAGGCAGCATATCCTTCAGCTGCTTTGGGTCACCAGGTCCATTTGAAAGCAGGATAGCATCCGGCTGCATGCCCTTAATTTCCTCAAAGCTGGTATTGAAAGGCACTATAGTAATGCGGCATCCGCGTTTAAGCAGCGATTCAGCAATCGATTTCTTGTTCCCATAATCGATCAGGACGATATGGATGCTTCCGGCACCAGCAGGATGGTGCCCGGTTTGCGATACTGCTCTTACTTTTAAGGCGCTTTTTTCATGTGAACAGGAGGTTTGTTCTTTTTGGAGTGACATTACTGCCGGCATGGTGCCCGCATTTCTGATTTTTTTTACAACAGATCTTGTATCAATATGGCCAAGAAGCGGTATTCCCCATTTCTCCAAATATGCTTTAAGACTGTATTTGGACTGGTAATGGTACGCATCTTCCGGAGTTCCATAGATAATGACCCCTGCAGCATGCGGCTTTCTGCTCTCAAAATCTGTTTCATTTACTCCGTAGTTTCCTATTTGCGGATAGGTGAACACAATAATCTGGTCTTTGTAGGACGGGTCTGTCAAAACCTCCTGATAGCCGGTCATGCCGGTGAAAAAGACAATTTCCCCTTCTGTATGCTCCGGCGGGGACTCAGAAATCCACTCACCTTCATATGTTTCTCCGCTGTTTAAATGTAAGTAGCCCTTCATTGTGCAAACACCTCTGCTAACGCATAAATATTATTTTTTATTAATTTTTATACATATTTATCATAATAAAACAGCTTTCTCAGCTGTATTTACCTGCTTCTCTTATGAATGGACTGATGCGGAAGCCCGCAATGTTTCTGCAATGATTACTGCAGCTTTTTCTATCTGATCCAATGTGCATGTTAAAGGAGGAAGAAGCCTGATGACATGCGTTCCAGCCGGAAGGGCGATCAGACCTTTTTCCCTCAGCTCCTGAAGGACAGAGTTTGCTTCAGTCGCCAGTTCGATTCCTGCCATCATTCCGAAAATGCGGATATCCTTCACCCCGGGAATATCGGCCAGCCTATCCAGCAGGACAGCCTTGAAGCTTTCGCTCAGCTGTTCAAGCCGGGTGCCGAATCCGTCATTCATGACTGCCGCTAAAGTCGCTGAAGCGGCTGCAATGGCTATCGGGTTCCCGCCGAAAGTAGATCCGTGGCTCCCCGGACCGAATGCATCTGCCAAATGTTCTTTTCCAAGCATGGCACCTATCGGCAATCCGCTGCCCAGTCCTTTTGCCGATGTTATCATATCAGGCTGAATATCAAAGTGCATATACGCAAATGGCTTCGCCGTCCTGCCAATCCCTGTCTGGATCTCATCGATGATCAGGAGAATGCCTTTTTCTTTGCAAAATGCAGCAAGCTCACTTACAAACGCTTTATCTGCTATATGGATGCCGCCCTCTCCCTGCACCATTTCGAGCATGACGGCTGCTGTTTCTCGATCTGCTGATTTTTTCACTGCATCTATATCATTGAACGGAACATACACAAATGTTTCAAGCATCGGCCCATAGCCGTGTTTGATTTTCTCCTGGGCTGTAGCTGACATGGCCGCAAATGTCCTGCCATGGAAGGAGTTGAGAAATGTAATGATTTTCGTTTTCCCGGTTGCCTTCCGGGCCAGCTTGATGGCTGCTTCATTTGCCTCGGCCCCGCTGTTGGCAAAATACGCCCTATCCATCCCGGCATATTCACATAACAGAGAGGCTGCTTTCTCCTGGCCTGATTGTTCGAACAGATTTGAAACATGCCAGAAGTTTCCGAGCTGTTCCTTGACAGCTGCTTCTACCGCCTCGGGACGATGTCCAAGATTGCATACGCCGATCCCTGACGTGAAATCCAGATATTCTTTTCCGTTTTTGTCGATAATAGTGGACCCGTTTGCTTCTGCCGGCTGTATTTCCCAGCGCTGGTATACAGGAAACAGATTACTCATGCCATTGTCCTCTCTTTGCAATTGATTTGTGTTCCGCTCCAGGCACCGCCTGTATAAAATGGCTTCACACCTGAAATGATCCGGACGCTTTTCACACCCTGCCGGATGGCTGCAAGGGCTGATTCCACCTTGGGGATCATGCCGCCTGAGATTGTTCCATCCTGGATATAGGCTGCTGCCTTTTCATCTTCCAGTCTGTCTATCAAAGCCCCTTCTGCCTTAATGCCTTCAACATCAGTCACAAACAGGCATTGGTCCGCATTCAGGGCAAGGGCAACTGCAGCAGCTGCATAGTCTGCATTGACATTCAGCTTCTGGCCATCCTTCGTTTTAGCTAAAGGGGTGAGAACTGGAAGGTACCCGTTTTCCAGTAGAAGCTGCAGCAGTTCCGCAGAAACATGATCAATTCTGCCGACAAAGCCCAGCCTATCCTTATCAACGAAGTCACCGTGGAGGATACCGTCCGGCCCATTCACACCAAGAGCATTGAACCCATTCTCCTGAAGCAGAGCGGCCAATTTCCTGTTGGATTGTCCGGAAAGGACCATTTCAGCTGCTTCAAGGGTTCCTTTATCCGTTTTTCTCAGCCCCTGGACAAATTGGGACTTTATGCTTTTAAGCCTCAGCAAATCATTAATCTCCGGACCGCCTCCATGAACAAAAATCAACTGATACCCCTGGACACTCAGATTCTTAAGGCTATCAAAAAAATCGCTTGTCAGCCTGTCTAAAATACTGCCTCCGCATTTAATGACAATTAAACTCATCCGTGCCCCCCTTAAGTGCGATAGCTCGCATTGATTTTGACGTAATCATAGGAAAGATCACAGCCCCACGCTTTTCCCCGGCCTTTTCCATGATGAAGGTCGACCGAAATCTTTATAGTTTCCTGCTGGAGATAATCATTTGCCTCTTCCTCCGAAAATGCTTGCGGCTCACTGTTTTTCAGCATGCATATCGGACCGATCCAGATATCCACATTTTCAGGATTCAGGCTGATATTGCTCTGTCCGAGGGCCCCGATGATTCTGCCCCAGTTTGCATCCGCTCCATATACTGCAGTCTTAACAAGATTAGATCCTACGATCTGCTTTGCTGCTGCGGCCCCCTCCTGATCAGAAACAGCACCGGCAACTTCCGCCTCGATCAGCTTGGTCGCCCCTTCGCCGTCCTTGGCAATCTGCTTTGCCAGACTCTCACAGCAGGACCCCAGGAGGCCAAGGAACACATCCCATTCAGGATGCTCCGGAGACAGAGGCTCATTCCCGGCAAGTCCGTTGGCCATAACCAGGACCATATCATTTGTAGAGGTATCACCATCAACCGTGATCTGGTTAAAGGTACTGTCCGTGACCCCCTTCAATGCCTTCTGAAGGACTGACGGTGAGATGCAGGCATCGGTTGTGACAAATCCAAGCATAGTGGCCATATTGGGATGAATCATGCCTGAGCCTTTGGCTGCTCCGCCCATTCGGATTGGAACACCGTCAATTTCTGCTTCATAGGCACAGTTTTTCATGACTGTATCGGTCGTTAGTATGGCTGTCTGGAAGTCCTCTGCACTCTCTGCTCCATTTCCTGGCTCAAGCGCTGCTATTCCCGCCTGGATCTTCTCCATTTGCAGATACTCGCCAATCACGCCAGTGGAAGCAACCGCGACCGAACATTCCTCCAGTCCGAATTTCCCTGCTGCCAGCTTCCTCATTTCAAGCGCATCTTTATATCCCTGCTGCCCGGTACAGGCATTAGCACAGGCACTGTTCACAATCACCGCCTGCAGCATCCCTCCTGCTGCCAGGCTTTCCTGGGTTACCTTCAAAGGGGCTGCCTGGAAAAGGCTAGTTGTATAAACAGCTGCACTGCTTGCCGGGACTGTGCTGGTTATGGCACCAACATCCTTTTTGCTGTATCTGAGGCCTGCGTGTACACCTGCAGCTTTATAACCCTTCGGACTGATAATGCTGCCATCCGGAATCTCCCTTACAGCACTTTCTTGTGACAATGCTTGCATGGTTTACCTCCTTGGAATTTTCTATTGAATAACACGGTGCAGCGGCACCAGTACCTGAACAGTGCAACATGCTAAAATCAATAAGTTTGAGCAGGACAGCCTGCTTTTATGGATATATTGGTATGAATTCAAGTCCCGACTTTTCCGGAAAACCGAACATCAGATTGGCATTCTGGACAGCCTGGCCGGCAGCCCCTTTCATCAGGTTATCAATGACTGCTACTATGGTCAGCCTTCCTGTCCGCTTATCTGCGCTCAGTCCGATATCACAATAATTGCTGCCTGTTACCTCCTTGGTAGCAGGGAAATTGCCGGGTGCTCTTACCCTTACAAACGGAGCAGCTTCATAAGCTTCCCGGTATGCGCTGGCTGCTTCTTCTGCTGTAATGCCTTCCTCCAGTTCACCATACATGGTTGCCATGATTCCCCGTACTGCCGGGATCAAGTGGGTACTGAAAGTGATTGGTGATGTATCTTTATTCCACAGCTTGAGCTGCTGTTCAATTTCCGGTGTATGCTGATGCTCATTCACTTTATAAATTTTGAAGTTTTCGCTCATTTCCGCAAACATGGTCCCTTTTGAAGGCGAGCGGCCGGCACCCGAGATGCCTGACTTTGCATCGATAATGATGCCATGAGGCTTTATGAGCCCTCCTAAGAGCGCCGGAGCAAGGCCCAGCAAGGCTGCTGTCGGATAGCATCCGGGATTGGCGATGATATCTGCCCCCTCGATCTTCTCTCTGTTCCACTCGCTCAGGCCATATACAGATTCCTCAATCACAGAAACGTCTGCTGGATCTTTCTTGTACCAGGTTATATACTGATCCTCCGGCAGCCTTAAATCCCCGGACAGATCGATGACTTTAATATCCCTTCCTGCAAACTGGCCGGCAAGCTGGCCTGATGCACCTGAAGGAGCAGCCAGGAAGACCACGTCAGATTGCTCTGAAATCTTCTCTATATCAATTCCCTCTAAAGTTTGCCTGTTTATCTCAAGCAGATGCGGATATTCATCGGAAACAGGCGCTTCCCCCCTGGTAGAGTGTATGGATTGAATCTGGAAATAAGGATGGTGCTGTAAAATGCGGAGAAGCTCTGCCCCGCCGTATCCTGTTGTACCGATAATGGATGCCTTCATGGGCTCCCCCTTTCTTTGCTGTATATTTAATCAAATATATTAATAAATATGTATAATGTTTCTCTTATTATAGAAACTTAGCAGAACAAAATCAACCATAAACATGCTATTTTTTATTTAAATATTCAATTTCTTGAATGAACATGCAAACTATCCTTGTGTTTGATAAAAAAAGCCACCCCGCAGGATGGCTGTTCAACAAATCTATTGCAAAAGACTGATAATGTAAGCAGCCAATTTTTCTGCTGCCTCAGAAGATGCCCAAACAGGATTCTTCCCAAAATAGGGATGAGCATCTTCAGGCAGGAGGGGGGTTATGGCTGCATGGACATTGTCCAGACGGGACAATTTTTCCGCCTCCTCCAGGTTACGGGCGATTACAGCTTTCGGATAGCACTCTTTTTTATATCCCTCAATAAGGATGATGTCCGGCCCGAAAGCAGTCATCAGCTGAATAAGCCGCTCCAGCGGCCAATTCAGCTTGTCAGCCTGAATCAGGATGCTGCCCTCCCCTTCTGCAAGGCTGGCCAGCGCACCAGCTCTCATATGCAAAGAGGTATCCTTATCCTCAAGTACATCCGGTTTCCCCCCATGTCCATGATGTTTGATCGTTACGGCTGCATAACCTTGCTTTTGCAGCTCTCTGATCACCGCCTGGACAAGCGTTGTCTTCCCGCTGTTCTTGAAGCCCGCAATCTGAAAAACGACGGGTTCTACCATGGCTGGCTGCTTCCCTGGTCATCCTCGAGCAGCAGCACATCTGCTTCATCGCCCTTTTGATATCCTCTAGTACCGCCGGGAAGCACCATAAGAGCATCTGCTCCCGCAAGGCTCATGACAATATTTGATTTATCCACTCCGCTTGGCACTGAGATGAGCCTGCCATTTTCGTATTCCAGCCTGCTCCGCACAAACCGTGTAAATGGATTCGGCTTCGGGAAGTCTTCCCCAAGAGCAGCCTGCACCATCCGCAGGTGAATTTTATCTGTATATAGCATTCCCCGGATCACCGGCCTCACGAACAGCTCGAAGCCCACATAGCAGGCCGACGGATTGCCTGACAGGCCGAATAACAGCTTTCCGCCAAGGCGGGCTACAGTTGTGACACTGCCAGGGCGCATGGCCACCTTGTTAAAAAGCACTTCAGCTCCAAGCTTTTTGTATATCGCCGGCAAATAGTCATAATCCCCTACCGACACACCACCCGTAGTGACCAGTATATCGGTTTTTTCAAGGGCCGCCTCTATTGCTGTAAAGCAGGTATCAAAATCGTCCGGCAGCTTCCCATAGTATTCACAGGCGGCGCCCGAGCGCTCAATCTGCGCCATCACCATATGGGAGTTGCTGTTTCTGATCCGGCCCGGTTCAAGCGCTTCATCCACATCAAGCAGCTCGGTACCCGTTGCAAAGAGCCCAATGGCAGGCTTTTTGGCAACAGGTACTGAGCTGCAGCCAAAGGTGGCCAGCATGGCGATCACACCTGGATTGATTTTTTTCCCTTTTCTGAGCAGGGTATCCCCTTCTTTTGCATCCTCCCCCCGAAAAGAAACATTATCGCCTGCTTTAAAGGATCGTTTGATGCTCATATAATTTTTACCGTCCCGCTCCTCTGCCCTGGCAAGCTCCAGCATAACGACTGCATCGCATTCTGCGGGCATTTGGGCGCCGGTCATGATTCTTGCAGCCTGGTATGCTCCCACCTGCACCTTCGCCACATAGCCTGCCCCTATATGGTCCACAACCTCGAATTCCACAGGACTGCTGCTTGAGGCACCTTCTGTATCCACAGCCCTGACTGCAAATCCGTCATACGGGGAACGATCAAAATGGGGTACATCATTGGCTGCCTTTAAATCTTCAGCAAGATAGCGCCCATAGCTTTCATTGATTGGGACCCATTCAGTTTCCCCGGTAAAATCCATCTGCAGTATCTTATCGATTGCCTCCCTCACCGGGATAGGCTTTCTCCTTTCGACCATGCCTTTCCACTCCTTATGTATCCATTTTTGAAAGTGCTAAAAAACAGCAGGATATCCTGCTGTTTTCTCCGCTTTCTATTTAAGAAATTGTCAGAACCTCATGGCTGGCGGCAAGCTCGACAAAATGGGCCATGCCGCTGATTTTCCCGGCATACAGCTTGTCTCCGACACCATAGTGATCCACGCATGTCTTGCATGCAAAGATGCCGACTCCTTTTTCCTCCAGCTCTTTTGCATGAACCGAAACAAATGATTCCCCTGTCAGGGCATATACGCCGCTATTCATGAAAAAGACTGCGGCAGGAAGCTCCTTCTGCTGCTTCAATACGGTAAAGAAGGTTTCAAGTACACCTGAGCCAAGCTCTGCATCTCCCTTGCCCAGCTGATCGGAGCTGACCAGTATAACCTTGTTTTTCATCTTATTGTACGCCCAGAGCTATCTTGGCGTAGCGGGACATTTTATCCTTTGTCCATGGCGGGCTCCAAACAATGTTCACTTCTGTATTTTTCACTTCAGGTATATCTGAAAGAGCGGCCTTTACCTGGTCAACAATCGTTCCGGCAAGCGGGCAGCCCATGGAAGTAAGCGTCATATCGACTACAGCCGTTCCTTCTTCCTCCATTTTCACATCATATACCAGTCCCAGATTGACTATATCTACACCAAGTTCAGGGTCGACTACAAGCTCAAGGGCACCCATGATGCTGTCTTTTAATTCCTGATCCATGCTAATCACTCCTTAGCAGTTATTATTATGCTGATTCTATGATAACAAAAAGCCGCGCTCTTGAAAAAACTTATGACTCCAAGCCGAATGGTCCTTCAGCTAAATATGTTTCAAACCACTCAACCGTTTTGAGCAGTCCTTCTCTTGACACCTTATGCCCTGCATTCTCATCCGTCAGAAAGACAAGTTTTTCGGGCATCTCTTTATAGTTTGTTCTAATCGATTCATAAAAATGATAAGTATAGTGATAAGGGACAACCTGGTCTTGCTTTCCGTGCCAGAACAATATCGGCCTCCCTGCAAGCTTTTCAGGCTGCTGGCTGATATCCAGCTCTTTCAGTTTTTGAAGCAGCCCGGCCAGTTCCTCTTCTTTAAAAGGAAGATCAATTCCGTGCTTCTTCAGCTCATCGATCTGCCAGAGGGCAAACTTTTCATAATAAGGCATCCCCATCAAGCTTACTGCCGTTTTAATCCAATCATAACGCGTCAGGGCACCCATGGTGACAATACCGCCCATCGAGGTTCCGGCAAGCCCTATCTTTTCTTCATCAATCAGGCCCTCTGATGCAAACGCATTTTTGATTACATTCAGCTCTTCTATCTCAGTGAGAACAATTTCCCAGAATTTCACGTTCAGATCATTTCCGGACAGGCCTGTGCTTCTTTCCCCATGGTAGAGGGCCTCGGGCAGGACAACACGAAAACCTTTCTCGGCGAGCAGATAGGCATAATGAAGATTATGCTCTTTCGCACTTGTAAAACCATGTACAAATACAATGAAGGGCAGCTGCTCATTGAACTTCTCTTTGTCTGCAAGATGCAGTACAGGAATGCCTTCCACTTTTCTATTTTCAATAATAATCATGGTCTTCCCCCCGCATTTACATAAAAATGAACATTTTTTCTTTAAAAAAGCGATTTTTTTTACAAAATAAATATTAAATTGTTACGATAGTGGTAAATACACATACAGGAAACGGCTAGGGCCGGGCAGACTCCCGGACTTTCCGGAATAAACTGCTCCCCTGATTTTCCTTATGTAAATTCTTTCTATATCTTTAGTGTAGCATGCTGACATTTATTTGCCTAAAGCTTTACACTGAGATTATCCTAATACAGAAATAAGAAGGAGACTTTATGGCAGAAAAACATTTAATTGCATTGGACTTAGATGGAACCTTATTAAAAGACGATAAAACCATTTCCGCAAAAACAAAGCATGTGATCCAAAAAGCCCGGGAGGCGGGGCATGTTGTCATGATTGCTACCGGAAGGCCTTTCAGATCAAGCCAGATGTATTATCATGAAATGGGCCTGGATACTCCTATTGTTAACTTTAACGGCGCCTTTATCCACCATCCTAAGGACAGGGACTGGGGGGTATACCATACGCCAATGGATATAAAAGTGGCAAAGGAAATTGTGGAAGCCTGCAGCGGCTTTTCATTTCACAATATCATTGCAGAAGTGATTGATGAGGTATACTTCCACCATCACGATGAAAAGCTGCTCGACGTTTTTGGCATGGGAGACCCTGATATAACCACTGGGGATTTAAGGAGATTTCTCACAGATTCGCCGACCAGTATGCTGATTCATACCGATGAGGAACAAGTCAAAACCATTCGGAACCATTTATCCGAGGTTCATGCCGAGGTTATCGACCACAGGCGGTGGGCTGCTCCATGGCATGTCATCGAGATTGTAAAATCCGGCTTGAACAAAGCGGTCGGGCTGAAGAAAGCCTCCGATTACTTCCAGATCCCGCCTGAAAGAATTATTGCTTTCGGGGACGAAGATAATGATCTGGAGATGCTGGAATATGCCGGACGCGGTATTGCCATGGGCAATGCCATCGATGTAGTGAAAAATGTCGCCAATGAAATGACGCTTACTAACGAGCAGGATGGAATCGGTGTTTATCTGAATGATCTCCTGGGCCTGAACGCAATGAAATAAGGAAACATGAGCCCTGCCGCTGACCGGCGGGGCTTTTCCTCTTGTTCCCTCCTCTAAATAAACATGCCCTGGCGCATAATAACAGAGAGGCAGCAGAGCTGTTTCATATTTCCTTAGGAGGGGATCCGAATGGGCAAACGCAACAAATCGAAACGCTTTGTACAGCAAGGTGCAGATACTGTAAGCAAGCATGATTCCCGCATACCTTATCACACCACATATGCTGAAGCTGAAGCGAGGAAGATGGCGAATGTACAGGAATCTTCTCTTGGAGGAATTTAGCGATGGGAAACAGGCTTTATCAGGAAGCGCAGAGATTTGTCGAGATGGCTTCACAAGCAGGGCCATCTGAACAGCAGCAGACGATTGCGAAGGCTAAAAACGCACTCCATTCAGCCTATGCCAACTCCACAAGGGCTGAACAGGAGCAGCTTCGCGAGCTGCAGGACCAGCTTGACCAGCTTGCTGGCCGCTGACAGATAAGAGCATGCCCGCAGACGGGCATGCTCTTTTTTTCACCGGAAATTTTCCAGTACGGCGGCGTAGGCATGGATGATCCTGTCCTTCTTATCCTTTTCGTACAGGCTGAGGATGACTGTGCCGTTTTCGGGCAAGGATTTTTCCGGTATGTTTATTTTCAGGTGGAAAGGCGACCACTCAGGATATTTTGAAACAGAAGGGCTGACTGCCTCCCCCGCAAGCACCTGATGGCCGTCTTCGGCTGTATAGTAAAACTTCCCTGTTTTTGCCCTTGCTTCTCCTTTCACCTCGTAATTACCGTTCTCCCCGCTTATCTCCACTTTTCTGAAGGCAGGGTTCTCCTCTGGGACATCAAGCACGGCTTTTTCCCTCAGCACTACTGCTGCGTGGGTCACACCTTTCTGTTTGATCGGGATGGTCACCTCAACTGAATAGGCTCCTTCCTCGACCCTTCCAGCTGCAGTCTTATAGTCCCAGGAGTCCGTCCAGAAGATATATTCCCCAGGATCCAGCTTCAGGTACTGTATGGCCTGCAGAAAAGACTTTCCTGCCGCCGCATCATAAACAGTTTCCCCGTACTTATCGCGGATGATCAGATCATATCTTTGTGAGGTCGGAAACTCATAGGTCTGTGTCTGATCAGAACTGTTGATAAGCCCCACTTTGATTTCAGCCGATTCCGGACCGGGATTGAGGCTTAACGAAACTTCAGGGCCGCCTTCCGCACTGGCGGCAGATCCATCCATCGGAAGTGAAGCAAAGATTATGAACAAGACTGCTGCAATCCTTAACATGCCAATACCTCCTTTTTCGATTATTCTTTCCTGAAGAAGCCGAATATTCCTGCTGTTTCTACAATATTGGTGAACGCATAAGGATCGACATCCTTTATGATCCTTTCAAGGTCAAAAAGCTCATAGCGGGTGATGACGATAATCATCATTTCTTTATTTTCATTGGTAAAAGCGCCTTTGGCGGGAATGGTCGTAATGCCGCGTACCATCTTATCGTGTATGGCCTGCTTCAGCTCAGCGGATTTTTTCGTAACAATCATGGCCGTCAGCTTCTCATGCCTTGTATGGATCGCATCGATCACCCTTGTAGAAGCATAAAGCGTCACAAGCGTATACAAAGCTTTTTCCCAGCCGTAAAGAAAACCTGCAGTAATGATGATGATAGCGTTCAAAGTAAAGAAGTATGTACCCACCGGACGGTCTTTCATCCTTGATAAAAGCATCGCAACGATATCCATTCCTCCAGTGGATGCCCCCCACTTGAGTGTCATCCCTACGCCAACAGCCGCAATGACTCCTCCAAAGACGGCATTCAGAAGAATATCTTCTGATACATGAATCACGGGAATGATCTCCAGGAACAGAGACATAAGGAAAACGCTTAAAAAGCTGTAGACAGTAAAAGACCTGCCCACCTTTTTCCACGCAAGGATCGTTACAGGTATATTCAGGATGAACAATAAAATACCTGTTGAAGCAACGCCCCCCAGAATGCTGGAAAGCAGCTGCGCCACACCGGTGAATCCGCTGGCATAAACATTGGCCGGGATCAGGAAAAAGTTCATCGCAATGGCATTGAGAATGGCGCCTATAAGCACCACAACAAATTTCTTCGTTTCTAATAAAATCATAGCGAACCCCCTTAAAACACACTTGATGTATCTTTACCCTATATTGTGTTTTTTCAACACATTTCATTGTATTTTTTCCCTTGATTCTATAAACTAAAAGCATATTAACGTGCTGAAAGCAGGTGACCTATATGTCAGTAAAAATCATGGCTGACAGTGCAAGTGATTTATCCTTGCAGTTTTTCAAGGACAATGATGTCCTGCTCTTTCCTCTGCAGGTTCTATTGGATGGGCAGGAATACAAAGATTTGATTACAATCGACCCAAAGAAAGTTTATGATAGCATCAGAAGCGGGCAGATCCCGAAAACCTCCCAGGTATCCCCTGTGGACTTTGAAAAGGAGTTCAGGGAGCTTGCCAAGAGCGGACGGGAAGGCATCTATATCGCATTTTCTTCTCAGCTTTCCGGTACATACCAAACAGCGGCCATGGTGCGGGATCAGGTAAAAGAAGAATATCCTGACCTTAGCTTGTCCATTATAGACACAAAATGCGCATCCCTTGGAGCCGGATTGATCGTAAAAGAAGCGGCAAGGCTTTCTGCCGAAGGTGCATCCATGGAAGATATCGAAAAGGATATCCTTTTCCGGAGCCGTCATATGGAGCATCTTTTCACTGTCGAAGATCTGGATCATCTTGCCAAAGGCGGCCGTGTTTCCAAGGCTTCCGCTTTTCTCGGCGGCCTGCTGAATATCAAGCCGCTCCTTCATGTAGAGGATGGGAAGCTTGTCCCCATTGAAAAGATCCGGGGAAAAAAGAAGGTTCTGCGCCGTATGATCGAGGTCGCCAAAGAACGCGGCAAAGGCTTTTCCGGGCAGACGATAGCCATCAGCCATGCAGACAATCTTGAGACAGCGGAGGAGGTCAAGGCGATGCTGATCGAAGAGCTTGGCCCCAAGGAAGTATTGATATCAGACATCGGAGCAGCTATAGGATCGCACACCGGTGCCGGCACCATCGCACTCTTCTTTTTAAATGAAATAGCATCATAATCCTACATACTCCTTCTGATTGCGGCAGACACTAAAACCGACGGCGACCAAGCCGGAAAAAAGGAGGTTTTTTTCTATGCCGCACACTTCAGACAATGATAAAAAAGCACAGGACAATAATGCCTTGAGGCATGAGAAAAATATGATGCGCGAGAAAAACAGAAAAGCCGGGAAGCATCAATACTCGAAAAAAACGGATCATCTTTAAGCAGCACCAGGGTTCTTTATTGATGGCTTTCCCGGAACAGAAAAAAGCAAGCGCCCGGCGCTTGCTTTTTTTCTACGATTGCTTTATATATGTCCAGCCGTCCTCCTGATAGACCTTTCCTTCCTTCATTAGTCTGCCAAGAGCACGCTTGAATGAAGATTTGCTCATTTGGAAGCGTTCCTGGATTTCATTTGCCATGCTTTTGTCTCCATAAGGCATAGAACCGTTCCGCTCTTCCAGATAGGAAAGGACTTTCTGGGAATCAGCGTCAAGCGCTTCTTCTTTCCGCGGCAAAAGGGAGATATTGACTGTTCCGTCTTCCTTTACATCTATGATCCGCCCCTCTATTTTTTCACCAAGGCGGGGCTCTGCCTTCCTCTGCGACTCATGGATAAAACCCTTGAATCCTTCTGCCGTATATGCCCAGCTCCCTACTTTGGCTGTCCTGTAGATATGTCCATGGACGTTCTTGTTAAAGTCTTTCCGCGTGGCTTTAATGGAAATTTCCTCGATAATCGGGTCCTTCGCATGCTTCACGTACACCCGGTTATTTCTATTAACACGGAGGGTGATATAGAGAAGATCGCCCTTTTGCGGCCAGACTGACAGATGCAGAGGCAGATCTTCCTGGCCGAGAAGCATTTCCTTTTGGATCCCGATATCAATAAACACGCCAAGATCTTCCCTTACATCACTGACCTTTGCCCAGCCATACACACCCACCCGGATCTCCGGAAGGGTATCAGTTGCCGAGATGCGTTCCCTTGAATCTGTATAAAGGAACACTTCAACTTTTTCATCCACCTCATACTCTTTTGCCGCTTCATTTATATGCAATAGAACATCTTCGTCACCGTCTGTCAGAAAATAACCGAAAGATGATTTTCTTGATACGGTTAAAGTTGTGACTTGTCCGATATAGTCTGCCAAAGGCATGTAATTTCCTCCTCAATGGCTTTATTGTCTGCTGACAATCTGAAAGTTGTTTGAACTGCTATATTTTACTATAATAAACGAATAAGGTAAAACGGTTTCGAAAACAGGAGCCGCCGGACGCAGGAAATGATCCGGCCCTGCTTTGAAACAGCCGGCTAAATATAAGAAATTGACGGAGGTCTAGCCATGTCTAAAGAAAGCTCATTTGATATTGTATCCAAAGTAGATTTATCTGAAGTGACAAATGCAATCAATATTGCAATGAAAGAAATCAAGACCCGCTACGATTTCAAGGGCAGCAAAAGTGATGTTACCCTTGATAAGGAAGAGCTTGTCCTGGTTTCTGATGATGAATATAAGCTGGATCAGCTGAAGGATGTACTGCTAAGCAAAATGATCAAACGCGGGATTCCCATCAAGAACCTTGATTATGGAAAAGTGGAAGCCGCTTCCGGCGGTACAGTGAGGCAGCGCGCAAAGCTTATGCAGGGGATCGATAAAGAAAACGCAAAGAAAATCAACACCCTCATCAAAAACAGCGGCCTGAAAGTAAAGAGCCAGGTTCAGGACGACCAGGTCCGTGTAACAGGAAAAAACAGGGACGACCTGCAGCAGGTAATAGCAGCTGTAAGAGAAGCCGACCTGACAGTCGATGTGCAGTTTATAAACTATCGATAGAAAAGCGGAAAAGCCTTGCTCAGGCCCGACAAGCTTAAGACGAGCAGAGCGGAAGGTTGTTCTTTAACCCTCTGATCTGATTGGCTTAAGACTCGAGGGCCTAGGCTTTGGAGCTGGACAATAGAAAAGCGGAAAAGCCTTGCTCAGGCCCGACAAGCTTAAGACGAGCAGAGCGGAAGGTTGTTCTTTAACCCTCTGATCTGATTGGCTTAAGACTCGAGGGCCTAGGCTTTGGAGCTGGACAATAGAAAAGCGGAAAAGCCTTGCTCAGGCCCGACAAGCTTAAGACGAGCAGAGCGGAAGGTTGTTCTTTAACCTTCTGATCTGATTGGCTTAAGACTCGAGGGCCTAGGCTTTGGAGCTGGACAATAGAAAAGCGGAAAAGCCTTGCTCAGGCCTGACAAGCTTAAGACGAGCAGAGCGGAAGGTTGTTCTTTAACCTTCTGATCTGATTGGCTTTAGACTCGAGGGCCTAGGCTTTGGAGCTGGACAAATCGAAGTGCGGAAGCGGCTTGCCCAGAGCCGACAAGCATAAGACGCGGCAGAATAAAAGGCGTTCTTTGCCTTTAATTCTGCCGTGGCTTATGACTCGAGGCTCTAGCCGCTGGAGCCGGTCAAATGAAATGCGGAAAAGCCTTGCTCGATAAAGGAACGCGGACTAAGAACGCCACGTCCTGTGGCAACGTCCGCATGACCCACATCCTGTGGGCCTCAAGCTTAAGACGGGCAAAGCGGAAGGCGCTTTCTTATTTAAAATCCCCGGATGCCAGAGGCATGCCGGGGATTTTAATTTTATTTTACAAACACATACATCAAAAGCTCATCAGAATAAGAGCCATCAGAGTTCTTCACATGCCTGATCCTTCTGCCTTCCTCCTGGAATCCCATTTTTTTATATAAATGAATGCCCCGTTCATTATGTGAGAACACCTCCAGGCATACTTTTTCAATGCCCGGCTCTGCTTTCGCCCATTCCAGGCAGATGCCGATCAGCTGCTTCCCGATACCTTGATTGCAATATTTTTCTTTAATGGATATGCCGAACATTCCGATGTGGCTGACTTTTTTGTGTGTTTTTCGGGAAAAGTTCAAAACACCCGCAAGCTCTTCTCCGCTCCAGGCTGTTAAAAGCAGATTCCCAGGACGTTCATGATCAATGATCCATTCTCTCTCTTCTTCAACGGTTACCTGAAATTCCTCAGGCTTAGTCAGCATATTCCCGGTTTCCTGCAAAATTTGCCGTGTATGCAGAAGCAGCTTCTCAGCATCCTCCTGCCTGCCCCGCCTGATCGTTACCATAATTATGACCTCTCCTTTTGGCACAAGAAATTTTTTCCATGTTTTTAACACATACTAGCATGGAATACACCTAATATCTATTAAAAAATGGAGGTTTTTCACAATGGCGAACGAACAGAACAATAATCAGAACGGATTCACCCCTCAGCACCAGAACCAGCAGCCAGGGGTAGAGGATAAAATGACACCTGAGCCTTCTTATATCGACCCAAATTATAAAGGTTCAGGAAAGCTTGAAGGCAAAGTAGCCATTGTCACTGGAGGAGACAGCGGAATCGGCAAATCCGTAGCTATTTATTATGCAAAAGAAGGTGCTGATGTCGCTGTTGTTTATCTGGAAGAAACTGAAGATGCAAAGGAAACGAAACAGGAAGTAGAAGCAGCCGGCCGTAAATGCCTTCTGCTTGCCGGCGACCTTGGAGATGAAAGTTTTGCAAAGGAAGTTGTTTCCAAGACGCTGGATGAGTTCGGGAAAGTAAACATCCTTGTCAATAATGCCGGTGAGCAGCATCCGCAGACGAGCCTGCTCGATATCAGCACAGAACAGCTTGAAAAGACATTCAGGACAAACATTTTCTCTATGTTCCACCTGACAAAGGCTGTACTGCCGCATCTTGACAAAGGAAGCTCTATCATCAATACGGCTTCCATCACAGCGTATGCAGGACATCCTAAGCTGATTGACTATTCTTCCACAAAAGGTGCGATCGTCACATTCACCCGCTCCCTGTCCACAAACCTGGCTGATTCAGGGATCAGGGTCAACGCCGTCGCACCAGGCCCAATCTGGACACCGCTCATTCCTTCCACCTTCACGGAGGAAGATGTCGCCAAATTCGGAACTGACACACCGCTCGGCAGAGCCGGCCAGCCGTACGAACTGGCACCAGGCTACGTATACCTTGCCAGCGACGACTCATCCTACGTATCCGGCCAAATGCTCCACATCAACGGCGGGAAGGTTGTTAATGGATAGAAAAGCGGAGGCGACTGTTCAGGTGCGACAAGCATAAGACGCTCCTGGATAAAAGGCGTTCTTTGCCTTTAATCCAGGAGTGGCTTATGACTCGAGCACCCAGGAGGCGGAGCTGGACAAGCGGAGGGCGCTACACCTTTATAAAAACAATTGCAGATCAATCATGCCAGCCGGAAGCACAACTTCCGGCTGGCCTTTTATTATCGGAAAAAGATTAATATTATCGAAATCAAGATTATATTATCGAAATCAAAATTTTATTATCGAAATACGCATTTTTTTATCGAAATCCTAACACCCACCCTCAATAGCATCACCGTCTCCTGAACCAAAAAAAAACTGCTCCCGGCAGTTTGCCGGGAGACAGCTTTTAAATCTTATTTTGCAGTAACACTGCAGGAATGCCTTTTAATAATCTGATGAGGAATGATGATCCTTTTGGTCGGCTCTTTCGGATCTTCCACCATCTGTATCAGGCTTTTGGCAGCCTGGTATCCGAGATCGAAGATATTGATGTCGACTGACGTCAGCGGAGGCCGTGACATTTCTGACAGAAGGACATTATTAAAGCTGATGATAGAGATATCATCAGGCACGGATATGCCCATCTCATCCAATGTATTAAGGACACCGAGCGCCATAAGATCGTCAGCTACCACCAGGGCTGTGGGGGGCTTTTCAAGCGATAGAAGCTCCCTTACTGCCTCCTGGCCGCCTTCCTTAAGGAATTCTTCATGGATGACGTAATCGTTGTCCAGCTCAATGTCCGCAGCTCTTAGAGCCTTTTCATAGCCCAGCAGGCGCTCAACGGTGACAACCAGATTCAAATCCCCGCCGACAAAGGCAATATGGGTATGCCCCAGCTCAATTAAATAGTCGGTTGCTTCTTTCGCAGCCCTGAAATTGTCGTTGTCAACATGTGTGATTTCCTCTACATCACGGAACGGTTTTCCAATGACGGTGAACGGATAATGTCCATCCTGTAAAAATGACAGGACCTTATCTTCAATCTTTGAATACAGAAGGACGACCCCATCCACCCTGCCTCCCTGCACCATCTGGACAACTCCGTTATAAATCTCTTCATCTGTTTTGCCTGTCGTCATATGAAGGGCATAATGCTTTTCATGGGCACCCTCGCTTATGCCCCTCAGAACAGTCGGGAAAAATGGATTCTGGAATACGACGTCAGTGGAGCTTGGCATAATTAGTCCGATTGCCTGTGTGGACTGGCTGGCAAGGCTCCTGGCGATGAAATTCGGATGATATCCCAATTTATCCATTGCTTTTCTGACCTTTTGCTTCGTTTTTTCACTAATCCGCGGGCTGTTCGCAATTACGCGGGAAACTGTAGAAGGGGCCACATTCGCCAGTTTCGCCACGTCTTTTATGGTAACGGCCATTCCCTTCCCCCCTTATCCATAAGAGTACACCGCTGCTATTTCTATCTATGAAAGTATAAAATAATGGCGGCCTTCCTCAATTTTTTCAGGGAGCAGCGTGCTGCTTCCTTTCTTTAACCGGACATCTTCTCTGCTGTGCACGGCAAGCTGGACTGTGCTCCAGCCAGGCACAAAATTACCTGCGCCTGTTGAGTGCAGATATACCGTCCCTTCCTCACACTTCACTTTAAAGCAGATTTCCCTGTATTCTCCTTCTTCATATGCGAAGGTTTCCCCATCATCTTCATACAGGGTATAGGAGCATTCAGCTCCTTCTTCATAATAAAGATGAAGTGTAAGGGGACCAGCTGCACCTGCTTCCCCGTGGGCAGCCATTGTCCCTTTTTTGATAAAAATCGGCAGCGTTTCCAAAGGTGCTTTGATCAAGTGATGCTTTTCCCCTTCATAGATGCTGCCAGTCCAATAGTCTACCCACATGCCTTCAGGCAGATAGACGGCCCTGTGGGAGGTGCCCGGCTGCATAATCGGGGCAATGATGACATTATCGCCGATCATGAATTGATCAGAAAGATTCCAGGTATGTGCGTCCTCCGGGAATTCGAGGAATAATGGCCTCATGACAGGAGTGCCCTCTTTATGAGCCTCGGCAAATAAAGAATAAAGATGGGGCATCCATGTATGCCGGAGCTCAATGTATTTTTTGATGATAGCTTCATATTTTTCCCCGAATGCCCAAGGCTCCTGCCTTGCTGACCCGAGCACGCTGTGATTCCTGAAAAATGGGGTGAATGCACCTGCCTGTGTCCATCTCGTGAGAAGCTCCCCATTAGAATCATGGGCGAAGCCGCCTACATCCGGACCTGAGAAAGGAATACCCGAGACGCCAAGATTCATAACCATTGGCAGCGACATCTGCAGATGCTCCCAAAAGCTCCGGTTATCCCCTGTCCATACGGCCGCATACCTCTGGACACCGGAATATCCTGCACGCGTAAGCAGGAATGGCCGCTTCCCCTTCAAATGGCTCTTCATGCCTTCATATGTCGATTTCCCCATCAGGAGGCCGTAAAGATTATGAAGCTCCTTATGTGTCCGGGGATTTCCATCGTTATCATGCATGACTTTCAAATCCATTGTTTTACTTTCATTGAAGACCGCCGGTTCATTCATGTCATTCCAGATGCCTTCAATCCCAAGCTCTGTATAGTACGAGTGAAGGCTTCCCCACCAGTCGCGCACATTTTTGCTTGTGAAATCAGGGAATGCACTATTTCCTGGCCAGACGTCTCCGTAATATACATTGCCTTCCAGGTATTTGCAGAAAAGGTCTTCCTGGATGCCCTGTTTATAGACCTTATATTCCGGGTCTTCCTTCACACCCGGGTCAACTATCGGAACAATGCGTATGCCCATTTCCTTCAGATCACTGACCATTTTCCCGGGATCCGGGAATTTGTTCCGGTCAAATGTAAAAACCCTGTATTCATCCATATAGTGGATATCCAGATGAATGCTATCCAGCGGGATGCCTTTTTCTTTAAAAGCCGCCGCCAGCTCCATCACTTCCTGCTGGCTTTCATAACTGTACCGCGACTGATGGTAGCCGATCGCCCACTTGGCCGGCAATGGCATCCTGCCTGTCAGCGATGTGTATTGACGGATAACATCCTTTGGTGAAGGGCCAGCCATGATATAATAATCAAGCTGGCCGCCATCGGCCGAAAAGGAATAAAACTCTTCTCCGCGCATATCAAACTCTGCCCGGAAAGTATTATCGAAGAATATGCCATGGGCTTTCCCTTCCCTCAAGGTGAGAAAAAAAGGAATGGACTGATAGAGCGGGTCTGTTTCTGGATTATGCGGTGCATATACATCACTATTCCACATAACCAGCTTTTCCCCTCTTTTATTAAGGAAGCCCGTTTTCTCACCAAAGCCGTAAAATTGATCGCTCTCCTCCATGTTCTTAAAGCAGATGACTTCTTTAGAATGCTTATAGCCCATCCCTTTTTGATCTTCCCCGGCTAAAATCCTGCCGGCTGCATCCGCCACCGTAATCCGAAGAGGGCATTTGGTCAATTTGACAGTCAGGCAAGAAGTCTTTACCTCTGCCTGATCTCCTGATTCACTATGCTTGAGCTCTACTTCCTGCAACTCACCAATGACGGCAGGGCTTGTTCCTGCATCCGCTTCCCCAAAAAAGTTCATTGTGATGCGGACGATTTCTTCTGTATTGAATACAATCCTGAGTTCCCCTGTTTCAGTCCGGACCTTCAAGCCATTCCTGCATTCTTCTATAGCAAGCACATCTCCTGCTTCCTGGTAATCACTGTTTTCAATCTTTCTGCTCTTTCCTGGATGTATGGCAAAGCTTGTATCATCCATGTAGCCGACTCCTCCTTTGAATCCCTTCTGTCATGACCGGGATCTGGAAGCTGCCGGCAGTGCCGGATGGGGTCAGGAAACAGGCTTCCTCTTTTTCGACCTTCTCCAAAGAAGGATAATAAAGATGATGAAGGCTGCATAGACCAGCCCCATTACTGCCAGATAAGGGATATTCAAACCTGTCTTTTCTGACAGCACATAGATTTCAGCTTCCTCCCGGTCAACGATCAGCTTATAGTTGCCGTCTTCAGACCTAACAAGATCCCCGCCCAAAAGGCCTTTCAGCTGCTTATCTTCTTCAAGCAGGCCGGAATCAAGGGAAACGGTCTGTGTTTCCACTGTATTGTTGATGGCCACGACAGTGGTTTCATCCTTATAGGTCCGCTTGTATACTGCCATGCCATCCTTATTGTATAAAGGCTCCATTGTTCCCCTTGTGAGGGATGGGAGCTGCTGTCTTAATACACCAATATCTGAGATGTATTCAACAAGCTCCTGGTCTGTCCTGAAGTCCATTTGGCGGCGGTTATCAGGATCTTCTCCCCCATCAAGCGCTATTTCACTTCCATAATAGACAATGGGAATCCCCGGTGACGTGTATAAATAGGTGAGGGCCAGACGCCATCTCGGGCCTGGATGCTCATTGTTGCTGACTGCATCGCGTGTAAAGCGGACGGTGTCATGATTATCCATGAATGTTCCCATTAAATAAGGATTATCATACTGGTCCTGATTCCTCTCCCAGCTTGTAAACAGCCAGTCAAAGGGCTGCCCTGGCTTTTCAAATGCTGTACGCAGATGCCCGTTCAGCGGATAATCGACAAACCCGTCGATCCCCGCTTTCTCATACTGTGCAATATAAGCAGGATCATCTGTCCATACTTCGCCTAGAAGATAGAAATCCTCCTTGACGCTTTTTACTTCTTTCGCGAAATCCTCCCAGAAGTCAACTGGCACATGCTTGACCGTATCAAGCCGGTATCCGTCAATATCGGTCTCTTCTATCCACCATTTGGCTGCATCCAGGAGATATTGCCTCGTTTCCGGATTCTCCTGGGCGAGGTCAGGCAGATTATAGATCCATCCATTTTCAAGCTCGTCCTGATTCTCCCAGTTGGTTATTTCCTTCTGTTCATGGAACCAGTCCTGCTTGTCCGGATCATTCACCCAAGGATGATTGGGTCCAACATGATTGACGACAAAATCAAGGATAATTTTCATATCGCGCTTATGTGCTTCTTTTACAAGCTTTTTAAACGTCTCGATAGATCCGAAGTTTTCCTCCGTTTTGTAAAAATCATTGATCCAGTAGCCATGATAGCCGCCTGCTTCATTTTCGAAAATCGGCGTCAGCCAGATGGCTGTAAAGCCCATATCCTTCAGATAATCAAGCTCGTCAATGATACCCTGGAAGTCCCCTCCGTGATAAGCTTTCGGGTCCTTGGCGTTTGTTTCCAGGTCATTGCTGAAATCGCCGTTGTTAAAACGGTCGACCATTAGAAAATAAATTGTTTCATCCTGCCATTTACGCTCTTCTTTTTCAACTGCTCCTACCGGTAGGGCGCAAAAAAGAAGAAACGGAATTAAGATGAGAGCCATGACTCCTTTTTTCATCTCCGCTCCTCCTTAAATATCAAGCTGAGCTGCCATAAGGAAACACCCCTTTAAGCAGCCCAGCCCTAAAGTCACTAACCCTTTAAGATTAGCCTTTTGTGCCCCCGGCAGTCAAACCTGAAACAAAATATTTCTGGAAGGATAAAAATAAAATTGAAATCGGGATCGCAATCAGGACAGACCCGGCAGCGAATGTGGTAAATTCTGCTCCATACTGTCTTGATACAAGCTCATATAACCCAACGGCAAGTGTATATTTCTCAGGTGTTCTTAACATGACCTTTGCCAGGATGAAGTCCGTGAACGGCGCAATGAATGTAAAGAGCGCAACAACTGCCACAATCGGTTTCGCAAGCGGCATAATGATCTGCCAGAAAATCCGGAAATGGCCGGCGCCATCCATCCTTGCACTTTCATCCAGCTCCTTAGGAATGCTGTCGAGATAGCCTTTCATCAGCCAAGTGTTCATCGGAATGGCCCCGCCTACATAAATGAGGATAAGCCCGAGATGGGTATCCAGCAGGTTCGTCACCTGTGCAAGGACGAAGATCGCTATCAATGCTGCAAAGTTAGGCACCATCTGAAGAATCAGGAAAGTGGTAAGTCCATTTTTCCTGCCGACAAAGCGGTACCGTGAAAAAGAGTAAGCCATCAAGCTGATCGTGATGACAGATGCCAGCATGGTGATCACGCAGATTTTCAACGTGTTCCAATACCAGATCAGATAATTGCTCTCTTCCGGGTTGAATATCGTCTTATAATGGGCAAATGTCGCATTTTTCGGGATGAGTGATGAATTGGTCAAACTTGTTCCCGGCGTCAGAGACGCTCCAATGGCCCACAGAATCGGATAAATGATGATGACCGCCATAAAAAGAATGACAAGATAGGTCAGTGACAGCCTGATGAATTTTTCTCTTTTTGTCGTCATATCACATCATATCCTCCTCTTTGAAAGCTTTTGTCCTTCTGAACTGCCACAAAGCCACACTAATGACAATGGCAGACAGAATCATGGTGATGGCTGCAGCCATTCCATACTCAGATTTCGTGACAGTCAGATTATAGATCCACGAGATCAGGATATCGGTGCCGCCTGCATTTTGATCCGAGATAGCAGGACCGCCCATATTGAATAGATAAATAATATTGAAGTTATTAAAGTTAAAGGTGTATTGCGTAATCAGGATCGGTGCAATGGACAGCATGATCAGCGGGAAGGTAATATTCTTGAACTTCTGCCAGATCGTCGCCCCATCCACCGTTGCCGCTTCATAAAGCTCATCCGGTATCGCCTGCAGCACACCTGTGACCATGGCAAAAATGAACGGGAACCCAAGCCAGGTCTGGATCATAATGAGAGCGATCCTTGTCCACAGGGCCTCTGTCATCCACGGGATCGGACCGATGCCAATGAAATCAAGCACGACGTTATTGATGGCACCGAACGTTTCATTGAACAGGCCTGAAAAGATAAGGATGGATACAAATGCCGGTACGGCCCATGGCAGGATCAGGATTGTCCTGATAATGGCCTTCCCTTTCAGATCCTTCTGATTGACAAGGACTGCCAGGAACACCCCAAGGGCAATTTGGAATGTTGTCGCACCAAACGTCCAGATGATCGTCCAGGCAAACACGTTTACGAAAGTATCGCGCCAGATATCCAATGTGACCAGTTTGGCGAAGTTATCGAATGCCACCCAGTCCATCAGCTTCGCAGGCCACTGATGATACAGGTTGTAGTTTGTGAACGAAAGCAAAAGCACGAACACAATCGGAAGGATGACCACAAACACCAGCAGGAAGAATCCCGGAGTGATCATCAAGTATGGGAAACCGGAATCTATCAATGTATGATATTGCTCTTTTATCGAGCTCAGGTGCTTGCCCAAGTCCCGTTTCTTTCCATTTTTATAGGCATCGCGGATGTTGATGTACATAAACCCTGCCGCGAATAGAAGAAGGATGACGGAAATGATTCCGTATACCAGGAGGAAGATGGAATTATCCCTCGGCAGCTTTTCCCCGAGAGTGACCAGTCCCCAAAGGCCAATATTGAGGAAGTCTTTAAAAGCAACAATGAATGATAGTGTTAGAATTAAAAAGGCGATGCCTTTGACAAATTGTTTATTATACATTTGGCCAAGTCCCGGGATGATGGACAGGCCTGCAGCAATTTTCCGATGGTTTGAACGGTATGCTTCTTCCATTGAAAGGATGCCCCTTTCTATCTGATTCCCATAAAGGGCGATTTTTTTAGTGGATTTTTCTTTGCGGCACTATTGTCTTCAGAAGATCCAAAGCCAGGTCTAAAGGAGTATATCTCTTAAAATCCTGCTCTCTTTGACTGCTAAATAAAATGGGAGGCAGTACTCCACCAAGGAGTACCGCCCTTTCCTTTATTGCTATAGATCAGTTTCCGCTGTGGTTAGCTTCGATCTGCTGTTCAATAGTCTTCACAGCATTATCAAGCGCTTTTTTGGATTCTGATTTACCTGTAATGATTGTTTCTACCGCTTTTTTCATAGGATCCCAAACCTCAGCCATTTCCGGTACACTTGGCATTGGAACAGCATACTGGGACTGCGCCATTACTGCTGCAGCACCTTCGTTATTCTTAACGAACTCAGGATCTTCCATCAGTGATTTCAATGGCGGGATTTCGCCAGTCAGTTCAAAACGCTTCTTGGCATTTTCTTCATTTGTGATGAATTCAACGAATTTCTGTGCCCATTCCTGGTTTTTGCTGAAGTTTGTAACAAACCAGCCTTTAACACCCATGAACGTCTTGACAGGCTCGCCATTTGGAAGCTTCGGCATAGCTGCTACACCATAATCGATGCCTGCATCTTTATAATCCTGGAACGCCCAAGGTCCGTTTTGGACAGCAATGGCTTTTCCTTCTTTAAATAGGCCGTTCATATTGTCGTTTGATTTTTCTCCGATGATTCCTTTCGGGAATAATCCTTCTGCATACCACTTTTTGATATAATCTGCTGCTTCTACAGAAGCATCGTTATTCAGGCCGATATCAGTCACGTCCACTTTGCTGTCTTTCTCGCCGAATACATATCCGCCGAATCCGGAGAATACGCCGTGTGCATGATAGAAGTCATCCCAGATTGCAAGGAATCCGTAGTTTCCGTCTTTTGTTACTTCCTTAGATTTAGTATAAAGATCTTCCAGGTTTTCCGGAACTTCAGGAAGCAATGCTTTGTTATAAATGAAAACCGGTGTTTCAGTAGCTTTCGGAAGTCCGTAAAGCTTGCCTTCATATTTCAGGGCTTCTACTGAAGAGCTTGTAAATTGGTCAAGGATCTCGTCGCTTACTTCAAGTTCCTTAATATACCCTTTTACCATCGCAGGGCCAGTGCCGTCATGTGACATTGTAATTACATCCGGTGCATTGGCTGTGTTGCCATCCAGTGCAAGGTTTTCCTGCATCTTTGTTATATTCAGTTCCTTGAATTCAATTTTGATGCCGTGTTCTGCTTCAAACTTGTCTGCCGCATCTTTAAGAGCGACTCCTTTATCTGTATCTTCCCAGACGATCAGCTTTTCAGGTTTTGCTGAACCGCCTTCTGTTTTTTCTCCTGCAGTGCCTGTTTCTTCATCTTTAGGACCGCAAGCAGCCAGCACTCCAAGAACCAGGACGATCATCATAAATAATGATAAAGCCTTCTTCATTTTGACCCCTCCAAAGAAATGATATTTTTCTAGTACAACCGTTTGCACAAATCGCTGCATAAAAGGCAACTGAAAGCGTTATCAGCATATTCAAAAAAAATAACCGCTGAGACATTTCAGGACAGCCGCCTGTGAAAACGATTGCACAAACTTTAACTTTATTATACTTGCTATTTTCATTTTGACAACCCCCTTTTTTAACATTATGCCGAAAAAGTTTATATCGGATATAAGAGCTCCAGCTTGAACGAAAGCCTGTTCTTTGATAAATTTTAAAAAAGTCATTTTGCAATGCAATCGATTGCACAAGAGAGGGGAAAATTTATGCTGGAAAGGTCGTCAATATTTCATCAGCCTGCTGACAGCTTTGCCTATGCTTATAGCGAAAACGTACTCCATATCAGGCTGAAAGCCAAGAAAGGCAATATTGAGGAAGCTGAACTTATTTACGGAGACCAATATGAATGGAATGAAGACGGCTGGGTCAGCCGCCGGATCCCGATGAAAAAAACGGGATCCGACGAATTATTTGATTACTGGCTGGCTGAGCCGGAGCCGGAGTTTAAAAGAACACGGTATGGTTTTTGCCTGAAGTCAGGTGACGAGCAGGCCTTTTATACTGAAAAAGGCTTCTTTGACAGGCTTCCTGAAGATCCCGGCAGCCTCTTCTGCTTCCCCTATCTTCATTCAAGCGAGGTTTTCAGGGCTCCGAAATGGGTGAAGGATACGGTATGGTATCAAATTTTTCCGGAAAGATTCGCTAATGGCGATGAATCATTGAATCCCCCGGGAACGAAACCGTGGAGAAGCGAGGAGCCCCAGCCTGATAATTTCTTTGGCGGCGATTTCCAGGGAATCATTGACCATATAGACTACCTTGCCGGCCTGGGCATAACAGGGATTTACTTCACACCTATATTCAAGGCATACTCCAATCATAAATATGATACAATAGATTATTATGAAATCGACCCCCAGTTTGGTGATAAAGAAACGTTCCGCAAGCTTGTGAAGATCTGTCATGAAAAGGGAATCAAAGTTATGCTTGATGCTGTCTTTAATCACAGCGGCTACCAGTTCGGACCTTTTCAGGATCTGCTGGAAAACCAGGAGGAATCCAAATATAAAGACTGGTTTCATGCTGAAGAATTTCCGCTGGAAGGCGGGGAACGTCCAAACTATTCTACCTTTGCATTTGTCGAGTCCATGCCAAAGCTCAATACGCAAAATCCGGAAACAAAGGAATATCTCCTGGAAGTCGGCCGCTATTGGGTACGGGAATTTGATATCGATGGCTGGAGGCTGGATGTCGCCAATGAAATCGATCATCAGTTCTGGCGCGAATTCCGGGCAGAAGTGAAGAGCATCAAGCCAGATCTGTATATCCTCGGGGAAATCTGGCATGATAGCATGCCTTGGCTCAGAGGCGACCAATTCGATGCTGTTATGAATTACCCATTCCTGACAAATGTTCTTAATCTGTTTGCTAAAGAAGCAATCAGCCCCCGCCAATTTGCGGAAAATATGGTATCTGTTATCCATATGTATCCTGATAATGTCAACGAGGCTGCTTTCAATCTGGCTGGAAGCCACGATACTCCAAGGGTTCTGACGGAGTGCGGGGGGTCGCTTGAAAAGGCAAGGCTGATATTCACATTTATGATGACCTATATCGGAACCCCCTGCATTTATTATGGAGATGAAGTAGGACTTTCCGGCGGCATGGATCCGGGGTGCCGGGAATGCATGCCCTGGAATGAAGAAGAATACAGTATGGAAATGTTTGAACATATAAAAAAGCTCATCCAATTGCGCAAATCAGAGCCTCTTCTGGCAAACGAGGGAAGCCTTGAGTTTCTGGAGCTTCCTGAGGAGAGTACAGTTGCTGCGTTTTCAAGAAGTTCGGGAAACAGGAAGATTGTCATCCTCTTGAATGCTTCAAGTGAAGAAGCTTCGTTTTCCCTCCCTTTTCCTTTAAAAGGGAAAAAAATCACCGATCTGCTGACAGAGGAAGAATATGCGGCTGAAGCAGATTCCCTGTCTGCAGAATTGGAAGCCTACGGGGCGGCCATATTGTCCTTTGAACTTTAAAAATTTCAAACCATTATTCTTAAGGCTGGCGCTTCTGCCAGCCCTTTCTTTGCGTATAATGACTTCCCGGGGAGGCGCTCTTTTATCACAAAGAATCACACCCAATTGTTTAGGAGAAATGCAATATGAAACAACCGAAAAAAAATCTGACTTTATTTGCCCTCACCTGGCCTATTTTCATTGAAATACTGCTTCATATGCTCATGGGGAATGCTGACACGCTTATGCTGTCGCAGTACTCCGATAACTCTGTTGCTGCTGTCGGGGTTTCAAACCAAATCCTGTCACTCATCATTGTGATGTTTGGATTTGTAGCAACAGGCACTTCCATCCTGGTTGCCCAGAACCTGGGGGCAAAACAGCCCGGGAAAGCCGGTGAAATATCGGTGGTGTCCCTTGGGACCAACCTTTGCTTCGGCATACTGCTCAGTGCCGTCTTAATCATTTTTGGCAAGCCTTTGCTGAAGCTGATGGATCTGCCACCGGAACTGATGGATGAAGCAAACGTTTATCTTGTAATTGTCGGCGGCTTTTCCTTTGTCCAGGCACTTATCATGACCATTGGGGCTGTCATCAGAAGCTATGGATTTACTAGAGATGTTATGTATATAACCATCGGGATGAATATTTTGAATGTCATTGGAAATTATCTTTTCATCTTCGGCCCTTTTGGGATACCTGTACTGGGTGTGGAGGGTGTGGCCATTTCTACTGCTGTCAGCAGAACGATCGGCGTTGCTGCTTCCATCCTGGTGCTCATCAGGCGCACGGAAGGCGAGCTGCCTTTCAGGCTTCTTTTCCGCTTCCCGAAGGAACATCTGCGGAATCTCCTGCTAATCGGCATCCCTTCTGCTGGTGAGCAGCTGTCTTATAACGCCTCCCAGATGGTCATTACCTATTTTGTTGCCATGATTGGAACAGAAGCTTTGACTGCAAAGGTTTATGCCCAGAATCTGATGATGTTCATTTTTCTATTCAGCCTCGCCATCAGCCAGGGAACCCAAATCATGATCGGGCATATGATCGGGGCAAGAGAATTTGCATCAGCCTATCAAAGGGGCATCAAAAGCTTGAAGCTCGCTATTGCGATATCATTGGGAGCAGCTGTCGTTTTCACCTTTTTCTCAGATTCATTGCTGGGCATCTTTACGGACAATCAGGATATCATCAAGGTTGGAAGCACGCTGATTCTTTTGACCATCATCCTTGAACCCGGCCGCTCCTTCAATCTGGTTGTCATCAGCTCGCTAAGGGCAGCGGGCGATGTAAAGTTCCCTGTCTATATGGGCATCCTCTCCATGTGGGGTGTTTCTGTCACCATTTCTTATATCGCGGGGATCCATTTCGGACTTGGGCTTATTGGGGTGTGGATCGCCTTCATTGCAGATGAATGGCTGAGGGGAATCCTCATGCTGTGGCGGTGGCGCTCCAAAGTATGGATGGAAAAATCGTTCATCGGCAGGGCCGGCAAGGATAAAGAAGCTGCCGGTTAAAAAGACAGCAAGGCCTGGTGGGCAGCCAGGCCTTTTTTATATTGTAGCGAGGAGCACGGCTTTTTCTTCCTTCGTCACATAATTCCTAGCTCCAAATGAGTTATATCCATTCTTCCGGATTTTATTAAGGATGGCCCTGTAAAGGACAGCAGCCCCCTTGACAGGCGTCCTGGAAGAAGGAGGATAAAAGTGGATCGTTTCCAGCGCTTCTTCATAAAATTGCTCGGCGATTCCCGCCAGCTCCTCAAACAGCGCGAAGAAAGCCTCATTCAGCTGGCCTGACTGCAGTTCTTCCTCCTTATATCCGTGCTTCTCCATCAATGCTGCAGGAAGATAGACCCGATCTCTTTTGAGGTCATCACCTATATCCCGCAGTATATTGGTAATCTGCATAGCCTGGCCCAGCTTAATGGCGCCATGCTTCAGCTTTTCCGCATTTTCAGGCGCAAGAACAGGGAGCAGCATCAGACCGACCGTACTCGCCACATGATAGGAATAATGAAGAAGTTCATCGACTGTATTGTATCTTGATTTATACAGATCCATTTTCTGTCCTGCAATCATTTCAAAGAAAGGAGTGCTGTCCATGTCAAAGCTGCCGAACACGTCCCTGAGCGCCGTCCACAGCATAACATCTTGATCGGGCAGCCTGCCTTCGAGAAATACGGAAAACTCTTCTTCAAAAGCAGCCACCTCCTCTTCAGGGCATGCTCCTTCATCCACAATATCATCCACCCTGCGGCAGAAAGCATAAATGGCCCAGACAGCCCTTTTTTTCTCAGGCGGCAGGAAAGAAAAAGCACGGTGAAATGTGGCTGAATTATTTTTGATGACCTCTTCACAATAGTGATAGGCCGCTGCAGCTTTATCCAATGATCGACACTCCTTCCGTTTGTAAATTCTTTTTATGCTCAAGCTTGATATGATCAGCCAGCATCTTTGCTCCCTGCAGGACAATCGGGATCCCTCCGCCAGGATGAACGCTTGCCCCGACCGCATAGATATTTTTTTCCTTGAAAGGCTTCAGCTGGGGGCGGAAAATGCCTGACTGGAAAAGGGAAGGCGCTATCCCGAAGCTTCCTCCTCCATACAGTCCCTCGCGGAGTGCATCCTCAGGGGTCCTGACCTTCATCCATTCTATATGCTTTCGGAGCCCGGGAAAGCTATCCCTCTCCATCCGGCTGATGAGCCTGTCAACATACTCATCCTTACTGCTCCAGTCGGTATGTTCACCTGAGGGAGCGGGTATGAGAGCATAAAGGACGCTTTTTCCTTCAGGTGCAAGGGAATCATCGATTGCTGAAGGATAGAATGTATAATAAGAGGGTTCTTCCGGCAGCTGCTGCTGCTTGAAGATCTCTTCCATGCTTTTATTGAAATCACGGCCTATGAAAAACTGGTGCACCATCGCTTCCTCATATACTTTTCCAATCCCGAAGTAGAGGAGCAGACAGCCGGAGGAGGCTTTGTAGTTTTTCCTGCGGTCCAGAAGCTCTTTTTCCGCTACAGGAAAATCGCCGTTGATGATGAAAGAGTCGTATTTTTCTTCCTGTCCATTGATAATGGCTCCCTTTGCCTTTGTGCCGTCTGTCAGCAGCTTTTCAACACGGCTCCCAAGGCGTATTTCTACTCCCATCTTCTTAAGAAGCCCTTCAAGTTTTCCGATCAGGCTGGCATAGCCGCCTTTTACATAAAAAATGCCATGCTTGTGCTCACTGTAAGACACAAGGCTGTAGATGGCGGGGGTGCTCAGCGGATTGCCCCCGATATATAATGTCTGGAGAGCATAGGCAATCCTCAGTCTTTCATCCTTAAAATAAGATGAAAGCTGCTTATCAACACTTTTATGAGCATTCATTTTCACTAAAGAGGAAAGTGTCTCCTTATTCCAGAAGTCTCCCTTCTCCAGAAAGGGGCGTTCCAGGAACTGAGGTCTGCCCGTATGGAAACGATAGTCCATATCCTTCATAAACCTTTGAAACCCTGCGAGGCTCTCGGGGAATTTCCGGCTGATCTCCCTTTCCTGCTCGCCTAAGTCCGCATGCTTGATATAATCGGTTCCGTCCGGATAAGTAATTTTATAAAGCGGGTCCAGCCTTACTATTTCATACTGATCCCTGCCAAGTCCCGCTTCGGCCAAAATACTCTCAATCATATCAGGGAGCAGGACGATGGTTGGCCCCTGATCGATCCGAAAGCCGCCTTCCTCCATAAAAGAAAGCCTTCGTCCAAGCTTATTTTCCTTTTCAAAAATGACGACTTCATGGCCATCGTCTGCCAGCAGCAGTGCGGATGTCATGCCGCCGATCCCGCCGCCGATAACCGCTGTTTTCATAATGCTTCCTCCAGTCCCGGGAAGCTTTGGCCATCTTGTTCCGTCAATTCCAGCCCGTCTTTTTCCAATATCATTTTTGCCGTGATCCTCGCCGACTCCAATATGGTCGGCAGCCCGCTGCCAGGGTGAGTTCCTCCGCCGACCAGCCATGTATTGCCCGCTTCCTCAAATTGATTATGCGGCCTCAGCACCATCATTTGCGAAAGCTGATGCCCAAGATTGAAGGTCGCGCCTTTATAGACATGCAGATCATCTTCCCAGTTTTTAGGGCTGATAATCTTTTCAAATTCTATATGGTCCCTTAAGCCTTTAAAACCGGTCTTCTTTTCTACTATATCCAGAACAAGATTCCTGAACTCTTCCTGCCTGCTATCCCATTCAATGCCGCTGAAGTTATTAGGCACAGGTGCAAGGATATAAAGTGCAGATTTTCCTTCCGGCGCCAATGTAGGGTCTGTGGCAGACGGGTTCTGGATATAGATGGAAGGGTCCCCTGATAAGCTGAGTGTTTTCGTGATTTCTTCTACATTCCTTTTGTAATCCCCGGCAAAGCAGATGGTGTGGTGCGGGAGGTCATACTGCTTATCGAGCCCGAGGTAAATCATGAACGTTGAACAGGAATATTTCTTTTTTTCGAGTTTGCGGGTTTTATATTTTTTCAGACTTCCCTCATTCAGGATCGTGCTCATCGCTTTGGCAAAATCGGCATTGATGATGACTTCATCAGCAGGTACCTTCTCACCTGATTCCAGGATGATGCCCCTGCTGTCACGGCCTTCCATCCAAAGGCTCTTCACGCCCTTGCCGAGATGGATCCTGCCCCCGTGCTCCATGGTGACTTTTGCCATCGCTTCGGGCAGCTGGTTCAAGCCTCCGATCGGATGGTAGATCCCATACTCGTGCTCCATAAAGGAAAGGATCGAAAAAGCGCCAGGGCATTCCCATGGAGACATCCCCAGATATTTAGACTGGAAAGTAAATGCCAGACGAAGCGTTTCACTGTCAAAATAACGGGAAAGCACATCATAAAGGCTTTTTCCAAGAGACAGCTCAGGCAGGGCTTTGATGACCTTCCAGCTCAGATAGTGCCGATACCTGTCCATCCGTGATTGCAGGATGGGCATCAATGCTGACATTTTCCTCTCTGTATCTTCCATAAACCGGAGATAGCCATTGCCATTCCCGGGAAACTTTTCTTCTATCCTGCGGACCATTTCATTCCGGTCGCTTGTGATATGAATTCCGGCATCCTCGAAGATCAGTTCATACATCTCTTTTAATTCCTTAAGCTGCAGATAATCAGAGAGTCTTCGGCCGCTGGCGGCAAAAAGCTCTTCAGCAATATGGGGCATACTGAGAAAAGTAGGCCCGATGTCAAAAGTAAAACCGTTCTTCTTTATGCTGCCTGTCCTGCCGCCCAAATATGGCTGCTTCTCATAGACATCCACCTCATATCCACGGCTGGATAGGAGCATGGACGCAGCGAGCCCTCCCGGCCCCGCCCCAATGATCACGATTTTTTTAACCATCTTCTGGCCTCCTTTCAAATTCCGATGCTATACAATAGTTATACAAACATTATACAATCATACTTTGAAACTGGCAATCTTTAAGGCATGCGTCTCTTCAGACACAAAAGAAAAGAACCTGCATAAAGCAGGCTCCAGGGTCAATCCGCAATATTTATGCTGTATTCTTTGAACCAAATTTCCATCTGGACAAGATTGGCAAGAAGCTGGGGCCCTGTCATCAGCTGCCCGAACCATGGCTCCCGGAAGGATCTCCCCTCCGTTTCGATTATGTCCTTCAACTGTTCTTCATCAAAGAACTCATAGAGGGCAGCGCTTCTGTCAGCCAGTATTTCGGAGAGCATGCCCTTTACAGCTTTCGTATATTCAGGATTATGGGTTTTCGGATACGGACTCTTTTTGCGGTATAAGACTTCATCCGGAAGGATTCCCTCAAGTGCCTTGCGGAGGATTCCTTTTTCCCGGCCAGCGAGCATCTTCATCTCCCATGGGATATTCCATGCATATTCGACCAGCCTGTGGTCAGCAAACGGGACCCTAACCTCAAGGCTCGCGCCCATGCTCATCCTGTCTTTGCGGTCAAGCAGTGTCGTCATGAACCAGATCTTATTGAGGTAGAAAAGCTCCCTCCTCCTTGCCTCCTGAGCGGTTTCCCCTTCAAGCACAGGCGTCTCTGCAACAGTTTCCCTGTACTTGCTGTGCATATATTCTTCAAGCTGGAGCTTCTCACGCCAATGCGGCTTCAGCAATAGCTGCCTTTCCTGTATGGAACGCATCCATGGAAAGCCGCTGCGGTTCAAATCATCCTGGCGGTGAAACCATGGGTAGCCCCCGAATATCTCATCAGCGCATTCACCTGAAAGGCTTACGGTAAAGTCCTGTTTGATTTCTTTACAAAACCACAGCAGCGAAGAATCGACATCAGCCATTCCCGGCAGATCCCTCACAAGGACGGCTTCCCTCAGATGTTCTGCCAGCTCGCCCTGAGAGATGATGCTTGAGTGATGGATGGTCTGGAATTCTTCGGTCATCTTCCTGATAAAAGCTCCGTCAGAGTTAGGCTGGAATTCATTTGCCTTGAAATGCTTATCATTATCTTCATAATCAATGGAATATGTGTGCAGCGGCCCTTTTCCCTTTTCTTCATAGGCTCGGGAAGCTACCGCAGTAATAGCACTCGAATCGACCCCGCCAGACAGAAAGGTGCATAACGGAACATCTGACACGAGCTGCCTTGTGACAGCATCTGTAAATAAATCCCTCACCTTTTCAGCTGTTTCCTCCAGATTGTCCGTATGCTCCGCACTTTTCACATTCCAATAGCGCCAGATTTTTTGCCCTTCCCTTGATAATGCCAGCGCATGGGCTGGCCTAAGCTCTTTTATTCCTCTAAAGACTCCGCTGCCAGGGGAACGGGATGGCCCCAGGCCAAATACTTCAGCGAGCCCTTCACGGTCAATCTCAGTACGTACTTCCGGATGGGCGAGGATCGCTTTAAGCTCAGAGCCGAAAATGAGCCCCTTTGCCGTCTCTTTATAGAAAAGCGGTTTTACGCCCAGACGGTCTCTTGCAATGAACAGGCGGTTTTCCTCCTGGTCCCATACCGCAAAGGCAAAGATCCCATTCAAGTGCTCCAGGCAATTTTCTTTCCATTCTATATAAGCTGTCAGCAGAACTTCTGTATCAGAATGAGTGCTGAAAGAATATCCTTTTATAAGGAGTTCTTTTCGGATATCTTCTGTATTATAAAGCTCGCCATTATAGCAGATTGTATAAACGCTGCCTTTTGCCTGCCTGGACATCGGCTGTTTGCCGCCTGCAGGATCAACGACGGACAGCCGTTTATGGCCAAATCCCGCATGGATAGCGGTCCATACGTTCGTGTCATCCGGCCCGCGCTTTGCAAGTGTTTCCGCCATTTTCCCGACTGCTGCAGCCTCTTTTCGCAAATCTCTGCTAAAATCAATCCAGCCCGTTATTCCACACATTCTCATCATCCTTTCGTCAGCGGAAATCAGGTTACATCCTTTTGCATGATGACATTGTATGCAGGGCCTAGGAAATGGTTAATTGTCCCGTATAGATGATTATTCAAAAATAATAATGTCAGAAAATCTGACCATCTCATTGATTGAAGGCAGACAATCCAGAACCACTTTAGCAGAATAGTTAGGTTTGCGGCATTACACTTCCCTCTCTAACATGAACTCCTTTTAATATTTCTGCCCTTTTTAGGGATGCATGAACATTCTTAATGATTCAATGGAAATGTAAAAACTATTTAAGTATATCGATCGGCTATTTTTTCCAGCAAAGTTTAACTTTTCCAGGGCCTCTTCCAGTATTAGAGCCAGCGATTTTCATTTCCAGGAAAAGCTTAGCAGTTATAAATTCCTGACTTTTTGTCTAAAAAGGATGTTGAAGGAATCATATGGAGGTACAAGATGAACAGACAGCAGCGAACCAAACTCTATGAGTTCCAAACCCGGGCATTCACGATTGGCACAGTCGAATGCATCAACGAGCAGTGGGTTTTTTTCGATGAAGAAACAGAAGAAGCCTCAATATTGGATGAATTCCTCCATCAGGAAATAGAAGTATTGCGATATAAGCGGTGGAAAAAGGGTGTCCTGTTTGAAAATGGGCGAATCGGGCTTGCGGATGAAGTGATTTCGCTGAAAAACCAGGACAGCATCCGGATGAAAAAACACCTCACCTTCTCTCTCGAAAGATTGCTGGACGAAGTGAATGATGATGCCTTTTATCAATTTGTCACCACCTTGAATTCACTTCAATTCTCGATCTTCGACTGCATTTACTGCTATAACCACTTGAACTTCCTGAATGACAGCGAGCGGAAAAACGGAGTCAACTTCATTATTTTCGATAATCAGGAATGCATCTGCAATGTCCAGCACCATTTCTGCTATTACGAAAAAAAGAGCGACCGGTTCGAATTCACCCTTAACACAGGGAAAAGGCTCGTCATTGAAAAAATTACTCCATGATAGAAGTAAAGGCATGGATTTGAATCATCCATGCCTCTTCTATCTGTTCTTCCCCTCATACATGTCGCTTTTCAATCAGCCGTATCCCAAGCCCCATGAGGATTACGCCCATCAATAGGAGGATCGCTACCGGATAAAGCATATCCATGATTGAGTTGCCGGACACTACGGCTCCCTTCATCATCTCCATCCCATAAGTAATGGGTATGAAGCGCGAAACGCCGACAAGCAGCTCCGAACTGACAATTTCAATCGGCCAGTACGCCCCGCCAAGCATGGCAAAGCTGACGCTGATCAAAGGGATAATGCTGTTGAACTGACTCATTGTTTTTACGACCCCCGTCAGGAATATGGAAAGCGCGACAATGGAAAACAGATAAGGAATCACAGCGATCAGCACTGTTCCGAACCTTCCATTAAAATCAATTCCTGCACCGAATTTAAAGACAAGAAACACAAAAACAATTTGGATATATCCGATTAAAAAGCTCCAAAGCAGATTGGCCAGGTACATTTCGGCTTTAGACGTCGGTGATAAGATGAACCGGTCCCAGAGCCCGGACTGTTTATCACGCAAAATCTCGGCAACAGTAAAAGCAACTGTATAAATTGAAAAAAATAAAGTGAAGCCGAATAATGACTGCAGCGGCTGGCTGTATTCAGCTGTATCTTTCTGGTTGAACGAGGACAGGCCAAGCTGGAAGGCCGGTTCTTTTTCCGCTTCCTTAAGGACTTTTTCAGCCGCGGCCGGATCGTCCGCAAGCTGGACAATTTGCTGTTCCTGCACAGATTTCATATAATATCGTCCGATATACTGATTCAGCAGCTGCAGATTTTGCGAAGCCCCCGCATGATAGATTACATAAGAATTCTGACCAATCTCCACGGCAGCTTCCGCGTTTCCTTCAGCCACTTTCTTCTTTGCCTCATCTTTAGTCTGCATGACAAAAGAGAAAGTGTCTCCATCATTCAGCTCTTCCATGATTTCCTTATTGCTTCCATCTGCCGAAGAATATATCGGAATCTCTATTTTCACAAACGCGGACTGCCCAGTAAGATAGGCAAACGCCATGCAGATGATCGTTGAGGCAATCAAAGCACCCGGATTCCTCAATGTCAGGAGGATCTTCCCCCATAGCATTCCAATCATGCTGCCTCCCCCTTTCTAGGCTGCATCAACAGTGCAGCGAACAGCAATATTGCTGAAAATACAGCAAGGGACCAGAGCTGGCCAGCAGTTTCTCCAAGCGGATAGCCCTGAAGGATTTTCATGTAAGCTGATATTCCCGCTCCCCCGGGTGAATAAGATCCAAAACTTTCAAAAATGCCGCCCAGCTGGGAAACAGGAAAAAAGCTTCCCCCCACAAAAGCAAATACAGGGACAAGAAAATTCCCAAACACGCGGCCCGCCCTTTCTGAGCTGCTTCGATAGTTTACTGCAGAAAGCAGGCTGGCAAAGCTTCCAATCATGAAGGAAATGGCGCCTGTAATGATCAGGTAGTCCAAAATGTCAGGATAAGAAACATCAAAAATGAGTGCCGACAGGCCAAAGAGAATATTCAGCTGCAAAAAGCAAACGATGGCCGAAGCAGAAAAGATCCCTGAAAAGAAAATTGAATTTGGAATATTGGCCAGAAGTATCCTGTTGTACAAATGCTCTTCCTTCTGGGTATATGCAAAGCTGGCTGCCGTGGTAGCCACGTAGAAGACAAACATCATGCTCATTCCAATGGCATAATAGCTGACAGAGCTGATTTCGTTCACTTTGCTGACCGATTCGATTGAGCCAAGTTCATCAATGCCAGCCTCCTTGATTTCGCCAGCTGAAATACCAACCGTCTGGATTCCCTGCCATAAGGAAATCTGCTCCTGGAAATTGGCCAGAAAATCACGTATTACCCCTGCCCTGAGCGCATCTGAATCATTCAGCTGCAATTCAAGCTCCGGAGCCTTACCTTCCTTCAATAGGCTGTGCCGGTAATAATCAGCGGTAAAGCCTGCAGGAATTGTCAGCATCGCGCTGTATTCCTCCTGGCGCTCTGAATCCAGCTCCTCTGAGATATAATCCACTCCGATGCTCTGGCTGAATTCTTCATCGCCGAAAACTTCCTCAATCAATATGGCCGCAGGATTGAACATTTCCACTGCGTTAGCAGCTTCTTCCTTAGCTTCATCGGGCATAGGGAAATTCTCTATCATTGCGGCTGCTTCTGCAGCACCAGCTTCATAATCATCCTGCACCCATACAGCAAGCTTGATATCAAGATCCGGGATTTCATCGCTGTTCAGCGCACCGAGCGCATTCCCCAGGATGCAGATCAAAACAAACGGCATCAGGAGAAGGATGATCAGTTCACGCGGCTTGCGCCAAAAAAGCAGGAGGTCCTTTTTGATCATTTGAAAAAGCATACCCTTCCCCCCTAATCCCTGAGCTGCCGTCCGGTCAGATGCAGGAATACATCTTCTAGGGTAGGCAGTTCTATATTGACAGCCGTTACAATTGTGCCGGTTTGTTCAGCTGAACGGAATATATCCTTCAGCAGATGTACCTGTTTAGGAACTATGATGGTCGCTGTCTGCTCTTTTACAGACAGCTGCCTGATCCCTGCATGCTCCTCCAGCAGGCGGATAAACTCCCCTCTCATCAGATCAACCTTTATATTGATTGCCTGTTCAGCCGACAGGATGCTTTTAATTTCATCCTTTGTCCCGGAAGCGATGATTTCCCCATGGTCCATGATGTAGATCCTGTCGCACAGATATTCCACCTCTTCCATGTAATGGCTCGTATATAGAACTGTCATATTCTTTTCCCTGTTCAGGCGTTTCACGGTTTCAAGAATATAATTCCGGGACTGCGGATCGATGCCTACGGTAGGTTCATCCATAATGACCAATTCCGGTTCATGCAGGAGTGCAGCACCGATATTCAGGCGCCGCTTCATGCCTCCGGAAAATGTTTTCACCAAATCCTTTTCCCGGTCCTCAAGGCCGATCATTTCCAGTACTTCTTCTGTTTTTTGTTTTAGCCTTTGTTTGGGCAAACGGTGGATCCTCCCAAAGAATTCAAGGTTCTCCCTTGCCGTCAGTTCATTATAAAGAGCAATTTCCTGCGGGACGACCCCAAGGATATTCCTTAGTCCGGACGGCTTCTGGAGAATGCTTTCATTTTTGACCCTTACATCCCCGCTCGTTGGCGATGTAAGGGATGAAATCATTGATATGGTTGTCGATTTGCCCGCCCCATTCGGGCCAAGGAGTCCTACGGTTTCTCCTTTTTCCAGATATAAATTCACGCCATTCACTGCGGTTTTATTCTTAAATTTCTTTATAAGCTCTACAGCCTCCAGCATTCCATCTCCCCCTTATTACCTTCAATATACAACTTCAATGGAAAACCGCACTACTGTCTTCCGTCATCAAAACCATCCTCTGGATATGACCTCCGTCACTTTTAAAGAAGATTTCTGTTAAACAGACATGGAAAAGGGGCTATCGGTATAGCCCCTGGGTTTTCACATATTGAAATAATAACAGGCAAACCGGGACTGCCCGCCATGCCTTGCCTTACTTGCTTCTTTAAAAATCATCTGCCAATCTTAGAGAATATCATTCTTTACTGCAAATATCGCAAGCTGGGTCCGATCCCGCAAATCCAGCTTCTGCAGAATCTGGGTCAAATGGTTTTTCACTGTTCCCACTGACAGATACAGCTCTTTTGCAATTTCCTTGTTTGATTTTCCACGCCCGATGAGCCTTGCAATATCACGTTCCCGGGGAGTAAGCGGGACTTCAGCCTCTTTATGGCATGAGTGGTCCAGAAGCTTCGGCATGACTTTGGCGGCAACCTGCTCGTGGATGCTGATGCCGCCTTCCAGGCAGCTCCTGATCGATTGCAGCAGACGGGGTCCATCAGAGGTTTTCAGCAAAAACCCATTTGTCCCTTCCCTCAAGGTCTGCAGCGCATATTCTTCGTCATTGAAAGTAGTCAAAATCAGTATTTTTACGGCTGGCCATCTTTTTCTAATCATCCTCGTCGCTTCTATGCCATTCATGACAGGCATCTGAATGTCCATAAGGATAATATCCGCTCCATGGGATTCCATTTTTTCAATCGCTTCCTTGCCATTTTCCGCTTCACCGGCTACAGAAAAGGCACCATCCTGTTCAATGATCATCCTCAGCCCCTGCCTGACAATCACTTGATCTTCCACTATTAATATCCTGTTCATTTTTTATCCCCCTTTACAGGAATGGACCCCTGGATGACAAACTGGCTGCCATCCGAATAGATCTCGACAGTGCCTCCTGCCCCATGTACCCTTTCCCTGATGCTCTTAAGGCCGAAGCTTTCACGGATAGGGCCTGGGCTGTGAAAGGCATTCCTGATCTCAAAGGATATCCCCCCGACAGAGGAGACACCAAGAATTACATCAACTTCTCTCGATTCACTGTATTTAAGGCAGTTCGTCAAAGCCTCCTGAATGATCCGGTATAAAGCTATACTATGTATATTAGGAAGGACAAGGCTTAAAACCCCCTGCTTTGTTGTAAAACGGATCCGCAGGCTGCTTTCGCTCTCAAGCTTCCTCACCAGCTGGATGATGGCAGGGATTCCTTCAATTGCCTCTGATTTAAGGGCCCGTACTGCCCGCCTTGTTTCCTCCAGGCATTCTTCCACTGTCTGCTTCATTCGGGCAATGCTGCCGTTATGCTCCATAAGAAGCATGCTCTGCATTTCCATCCCGAGTGCTGTCAGCTTATGGCCGACAGAGTCATGGATATCCCGTGCGATCCTAGTCCTTTCCTCCGCCCTGGCTGCCCCTTCATTCTTAAGTGCCTGCCGTTTGGCTTTCCGGTATTCTTCAAGCACCTGATCATAAAGCTCCCTGAGCTCCTCAATTCTGCAGCGCGATGAATTCAGCCCGATGCAGTACGCATATCCCAGACTTAGTGCGGCAATTGCCAGCATGAATGCGATAACAGAAGGCCTGAGTATAATCATGGTTAAGGCCGCCAACACGGCCGTTCCGCCCAGAAGGCTGTATAAGGCTGCCGGCCGGATCGACTGAGCTGCTTCGTACAAGTAAAAAAACGCGGCCAACAGCAGAAAAGGCCATGCACCCCTATCCAAGTAAGTGGCAATCAGAGGAAGGTTGAGCATAAGAAAGGAATAAAGGATCAGTTTCCTTTCAGTGACGGCAAGCAGGAAATAAGCTGCGAACGATAAGGAACAGCTGAAGAGATAAATGGGGCGGACTGTGTTTTCAATGAAAAAGAACAGTCCGGCCCATATGATCGCCATAATCAGGAATCGTATATAAAAAGGTATCATCCAGTCCTCCTTCAAACTCAGAGCTTAAGCCTGGACGGCGGTTCAGACAGCAAAACCGGCGTCAAAAAATAGAATTTATCATCTGTCCGGATTTTTTCCGGCAGCTTCCTCATCTTCTCTCTTTTTTATAGCTTCCAGCACTTCCTTCTGGGTTAAAACCGGATGGCTGCTATGCTTTCCGAATGCCTGGACAGCATAAGTGATCGCAATCAGCACAACAATAAGAATGATCAAGATCCAGGCTCCTGACATACCTCTCCCCCCTAAACAGATCCAGTTCTTAGAATATTCTAGGACAGATTCAAAGCAGCTTTTTTGCCAAGCGCCTCTTCAAACTGTTCGGCGCCAAGCGGCCTGTGTATAAAGAACCCCTGGGCAAAATGGCATTTCAAGTCCTTCAGCAGGCGCATTTGCTCTGCGGTCTCCACTCCCTCGGCAACCACCTTGACATGCAGGCCGAGCCCCATGGTGATGATTGCATTAACTATGGCAATGTCAGGTGAGCCGGAGCGCAGATTATCTATGAAAGAACGGTCAATCTTCAATGCATCTATAGGCAGATGCTTCAAATAGCTCAAAGAGGAATAGCCTGTCCCAAAATCGTCAATGGCGACCCTAATGCCGTTCCTCTGAAGCTCCTGTATCACAAGGATGCTGTTCTCCATGTTCCGGAGCATCGAACTTTCTGTCAGCTCCAGCACCAAATACTGGGGTTCAAGTTTTGTTTCCTGCAGTACATGAAGGACTTTTTGCACAAAACCAGGCTGCTGGAACTGATGTACAGACACATTGACAGACACCGACAGGCTCCCGAGCCCCTTCAGATGCCATTCTTTCGTCTGTCTGCAGGCAGTTTGCAGCACCCAATGGCCTATTTCATTAATCAGCCCGGTTTCTTCAGCCAGCGGGATGAAATCACCCGGAGATACCAGTCCAAGCTTCGGATGATTCCAGCGGATCAGCGCCTCGCTCCCATATATTGCACCGGTTTCAAGATTGGTAAGCGGCTGATAGCAGAGAAAGAACTCTTTCTTCTGCAGGGCTTTTCTCAAATAGCTCTCCAATTCCAGCTTAAGCAGCGTCTGCTCATTCATTTCTGTCGAATAGTATGTAAGCCTGTTCCCCCCCTGGTGTTTCGAACGGTTCATGGCAATATCGGCATTTTTCATCAAGGTTTCTTTTTCATTTCCATCTCCTGGATAGAGGCTGGCACCTATGCTCCCGGTTATAAAGAATTCCTGTTCGCCATAATAGACTGGGGCGGATATTGCCTGCAAAATATGATTGGACAGCTTCATTACCCGGGAGGAATCCGCCTCCTTCGCAAGTATAAGAGTAAATTTATCTCCGCTGAAACGGCCGAAAAAGGACCCGGGAGGAAGGATTGCTTCAATCCTTCCTGCTATCTGCCTGAGTATCTGGTCGCCGGCATAATGCCCCAGGCTGTCATTAATCAGCTTAAAGCGGTCTATATCCATAAAAAGAACAGCAAGCGAACGCTTCTTCTTCTTTGCCTTCTGCAGCAGATCATCCAGTTCTTCCATGAACTTCAGGCGGTTTGGCAGCCCTGTATCTTTATCATAATAAGCAAGCCGGGTCATTTCCTCTTCAATTCTCTTCTGTTCGGTGATATTCCTTCCGATGCAGTATATGCCTGCAGGCTCGCCATCGACAGTGATCGGGATATTCTTCAGTTCATAAAGATTCCTGGCCCCATTTTTTGATTGGATCTCGAGGTTATAATACTGCTCTTTCCCGTTCACCGTCCGGTAGAAATGCCTCCTGACCCTGGCCACATCCCGGCTGTCAATAAACCTGAGCGCCGGCTTTCCGATCACCTCTTTTTCATTGAACCCGAAGTTGCGCTTAAAGGCTGGATTAATGCTTGTAAAATTGCCCTGCATATCTGTTGAATAGACAAAATCGGCGTTATTGTCAAAAAGGGACCGGTAATACTGCTCAGAAACACTTAAACTATTATTCAGCACCTTTATATCATCCTTGGAAGCATGCATCAGATGGGTCAGCGCAGAAAGTGTATGGAAATGCTTCGGCTTGGCATATTCACCGATATCCCTGTCAACCTTCTTCACAGGCTGGACGCCTTCTCTGATGGAGAGGTATGTGAAGGCATGTCCCACCATCTTTGGTGCACCATCATCCTTTGCAGCTATTTCTCCATATGTAAAAAATCCGGATGCTGGAGCGATTTCCTGGAACCACTCGAGCTCCTTATGTGTAAAATCAAGAAGGAATCCTTTTCTTGCAAGGCAGGCATAGACAAAAAAGGCTTCAGCGGGCTTTCTCGCCAAATTTTGCAGGTCCTTAACAGATGCCTCGATAATTTCATCAATATTCAGATAAGCAAAAGCGAGCTTTTTTCCTTCTTTTACAGGGCGGTTTACCTCAACTGCCCCATTGTCCAGCACCTTTGTTATAAAAATGGAAGCCTTTTCTTCATCACCCTCCAGCAGAAAGGGAAATTCAATCCCTGATGCCGGAAGTCCCCTGACCAGCTCTTCCCCCAGGTATTGCTTCAGGATCTGAAGCGGCTTTTTATCATCAATGCTAAAAATCTGATTGTGCCTGGCTTTTGTGATTTTGAAGCTTTTGCCGATTTCCTGCAATCTGTAATTGCTGCCTGCTTCAACGATAAGCCCCTCATTCTGAAGGACAGCCGCGGCGACTCCACTCCCTGACGTTTCTCCGCCGGCAAAAACGGCGGTCTTAATCAAATTCCCATGATTCCCTGCCGCTCCCCCTCCAACCGCTATATCAGGACGGATATCATGTACACCATCGAGGACTGCCTGCATATCAAGATCAAATCCAGCTGAAAAGAGGATCAATGCTTTAGCATCATAAGAGGCCAGCGCAGTGGCGATGCTTCTGCCCATTTCAAATGGATTCCGGTACTCCCCGCTTTTGAACAATCCTGTTTTCACCTGGGTTTCCTTGAATAAAGAAAAAGTGATGACTGTCTCTCCTTCAAGCACTTTCCCATTGTAAATCTCACCCGCAGAAGTGCAGCCAATCATGGCTGCAGAAGGCAGATGTTCTTTTATTGCTTCCTGTATTTCAGGGATTTCCCTGCTGTTTTCCGTTCCGGAGAATACCTGCACAAGAACATTCGGATATTCGCCGATTACATTTTCCTGTATATATTGAATCAGCCTGCTTTTATCTATATATCTACAGCTTAAAGTTAATAGCATGTTCTCCACCACAATTATGTTATTTTATCTATATGATAAAAATACCATATTTACCGGCAGATAACATGACTATTATGGAAATATTATGATGAATAGATGCTTTTGAACGATTGTGGAAGAGACGGGAAGGGGAAATCCGGAGAGAACAGCAGCAAATAGACCCAAACAAAAAAACTGCCGGGGCAGTTTTTTTGTTCTGTGCTTCTTATGCAAAAGGATGGAACCCAAGCGGCAGCCTCAGTCCGAGGTAGATGACCAGGATGGCAGCCACAACGAACTGGACCCATAGGATGGAAGTTTTCTTTCCTTTTGTTGTGCGGATGATGATCATTTCAATCATGGCAATCACCCATAAGCCAAGAAGTGCTTTCAGTACATAAAGAAGATCGATATTAATGGAAGTCAGCATCCAAATGCCCGTACCGATGATCAGCAGGTAAAAGAGCCTTAAGATCATCTGGACTACCTTTACACCTTTTGCTTTGCCGCTGTTATGCATTCCAAGCGCTGCGAAAAATAAGACAAGTGCTACAACCCAGGTAAAAATATGAGCGTGTGTCATTCACCAGGCCTCCTATTAAAAATTCGTTTAAATCATACCATATCTGCATGGAAAAGCCTAAGATAAACACAGCGCTTTAAAGAGCCGGCCATGATTTTGTGACATTTGTGTTAAAAGTATCATATTTACCGGTTTATCCCCTCTACCCTGTTGCGTAGCGTCCCTATTTTTTCCACAGTAACTTCCATTACATCTCCAGGCTTGAGAAAGCGCGGAGGCTTGAATCCCTTCCCTACCCCTGCGGGTGTGCCAGTCGCAAGGATATCGCCGGGCTCAAGGGTCATCCCCTTGGAAAGCTCGGAAATAATGACCTCAATCGGAAAAATGAAGTTTTCCGTATTGGAGCTTTGCCTGACCTCTCCATTGATCTTTGTCTCAATATCCAGCCTGCCAGGGTTTTGAATTGCAGATTTGTGGACAATCCATGGACCCATCGGACAGGTAGAATCAAGGCTTTTTCCAATAAAAAATTGCTTATGCTTTGCCTGAAGGTCCCTGGCCGTCACATCATTGATGATCGTGTAGCCGAAAACATGGCTGAGGGCTTCTTCCTCACTGATGCCGCGCCCAGCCTTGCCGATCACAACAGCCAGCTCGCCTTCATAATCCAGCTGCTCCGTTACTCCAGCATGCGAAAGCACTTCCTCTTCAGGACCCGAAACAGATGTCGGTGCTTTTGTGAAAACCATGATATGCTCAGGTATATCATCCTTGCTTCCCATTTCAATCGCATGCTCAGCATAGTTTTTCCCCACGCATAATATGTTTTTGACAGGCTTCGGGATTGGGGCCAGCAGCTTTACTGATTCAAGCGGAAGCAGAAGCTCCTTCCCCGCTTCATTGTCCTTGGCCCAATTCAGGAGCTCCCGTGCATTATGTACAAATCCTTCTCCCATGGACACTGCCTCCAGCAGTGACTTAGGGATTTCCTTGGTCCCGCCCCTTCTTTTTTCCGCCTTGGCGAGGGGAAGAATCAGATCAGCCCCTTCTTCCAGGACCCCGATAAAAACACCGCTTCCATCTTCAGCAGTTGCAAATCTCATAGTCACCATCACCTCTATCTTTTTATATATCTAGTATAATATAAATTTTCTGAAAGCGCCCTGATAGGAAACTGCTAACAGAAAGAAGCCTGCAGGGCTTTCCTGCAGGCACATTCCTAAGGCCGGGTAAGACTGAGGAGGTATTCCTCTGTTTCCTCCGGGTTATGGAATATATAAACATCCTTTCCTTCCGCAGCGGAAAGCTTGGCAAGGATGGCTGGTGCTTTATCCTTCTTATAGCGGGCGATCCACTTCAAAAACTGCCAGTCGAGCTGTTCCGGGCATCCCTCTGCCATATCCGGCCTTGTGCGGCCATGATTCATGATTCTTCGTTTCAGGGCGCCATACAAACAGCGGACCGTAGAATAGTTCAGGAAAAAGATAGAATCAGATGCTTCTATCCTCATATCCATCGTTCCTCCATAATTTCCGTCAAGGATCCACTGTTCCTTCTCCAGGAGCCTTTCCTGAACCCGGATCCATTCCTCCCGCCCGGTCGGCACCCAGCCTTCATGCCAGAAAAGGGCATCCAGATGGACTACTTCAAGCCCGGTTATTTCCCCAAGCCTTTTGGCAAAGGTTGATTTACCTGCCCCAGCCGAGCCGATGATGATGGCCTTTTTCATCCTCTTCTCCTGATCGGCGGCACTGACAGATAGGTGGCGCTTCTCCAGAGCCATTCAAACGGCCCGTACTTAAACTGGGTGAGCCATAGCCTGCTCAGAAGGCTTTGGAACAGATAGATCCCAACTGCAAGCAGCGTGCCGCCTGCCAAAGAAATATCTCCATAAAAACCGAGGCCATAGCCGTAAAAAATTAAAGTGCAGACAATCGATTGAAATAGATAATTGCTCAATGACATCCTCCCCACCCATGTGAAAGGCATGAGCAGACGGCTGCCCTTTCCCGTCTCAGCCAGCAGCGCAATCAGAATCGCATATGAGGCGGCAAGGAGCGGGCCCCCAAACAGATCCTGGAAATACTGGGATGCCAGGTTGTCAGGACCCATATAAGGCACCAGTTTGATCAGCAGTCCTGCGGCAAAGAACACCGCAAACATAATGGCTGCCCTCTTTTGGAAGTTCGCCAGCTTTTCCAGCAGCTTCAGCTTTGCCGCTCCGGCTCCGATCAGGAAAAGAGGCATAATCGACAGAAGCAGGATAATGAATGAAACCTCATTATTTACCATATACCAATCTGCGATCCTCTGTGAGGTAATTTCCGCAAATGTCCCGTCCCTGTATACAGCACTCGATGAGACTGCTGATTCCAGGTCGTATAAAGCAGTTTCGCTGTCCGGGACAAACAGGACTGTCACCAGCATCAGCAGGCACATAAGCAGATTGGGCAGGATATACAGCAGTGTTCCCGTTATCAGAAGCGCCTTCCCGGACAATCGGAAGAATAATAGGGCAATCAGGCCGAAGACTGCATAATTCACCAGTATATCCCCATGCCAGATGAGAAATGCGTGCAGAAGGCCTGCTGCCAGAAGGACAATGAACCTCCTTGACCCAATGGCCGCAAAGCTGTAGCCCCTCTCTATGGACCTTTCCCTCAAAATGATCACCCCGTATCCGAACAAAAGGGAGAATAAAGGATAGAAGCTCGCTTGGGCAAAAATATCAATGAAAGCATATACTCCTTTATCAAGAGAGCTGTCCCACCATCGATGAGGATCCAGATACAAAAGCGGGGAGTGGAAGGACATCATGTTTACGAGGAAGATGCCAAGTATGGCAAAGCCCCTCATGATATCAAGTGAAGCAATCCGGTCTTTTTCTTGTACAGGCAATAATTTATCAGGCATACAAATCTCCTTTTCATAGTCTACCTATTAATAATAGATAGGCAGGCTAAGAAAGTCCACCAGGATTTGCCAGACTAGGCTTTTTTGCCATAAAAAAAGGCCGCCAGTCCGCGGCCCTTTCTTATGTTTGCTTTAATTGACAAAACGCCCGCCTTTTCCGTCAGCCTTCCAGTATTCTTGACGGAGCCTGATTTTCTGTATTTTTCCGGATGCGGTCTTCGGAAGCTCCCTCACGAAGGTCACACCTGTTATCGCCTTAAAATGAGCCAGTCTTTCCCTGGTAAACAGGATGAAGTCTTCTGCGGCTATTTCTGCATCTTCCTTTTTCACAATAAAGGCATGCGGCGTTTCTCCCCATTTTTCATGAGGCACGGCAATGACAGCAGCCTCCAGTACAGCCGGATGGTCATAGAGCACACCTTCCACCTCAATGGAAGAGATATTTTCCCCTCCGGAAATGATGATATCCTTCTTTCGGTCTACAATATCCATATTGCCGTGAGAATCCACAGTGGCCATATCACCTGTATAAAGCCACCCGCCCCGGATTGCTTCCATCGTGGCTTCTTCATTCTTCCAGTAGCCCTTCATGACCCCGTTGCTTCTCGTAATCACTTCACCGATCTGCTTACCGTCAGCCTTGACAGCTTCTCCGTTTTCATCAACAACCTTTACCTCACATCCGATCATGCTATAGCCGGCTTTTGCTTTCATCCTGTATTGCTCTTCCTCCGGCAGATGTGATAGATGGGACCGGATAGCAGAAATTGTGCTGAGAGGGGAAGATTCCGTCATTCCGTACACCTGGATGAATTCCCATCCCAATTCCCTTTCTGCCTTTGCAACAAATGCTGGCGGAGGTGCAGATCCGGCAATGACCACACGGACATCACCTCCTGCTGGCAGCCTGCTGTTCCCATGATATTGAATCAGGGAATTAAGAACCGTAGGCGCCATATGCAGGACTGTCCCATTATGCTCCCTCAGTGCCTGGAAGATGCTTTCAGGATCTGCCTTCCTCAGGCATACCTGGGTTGCCCCGTTTGCAGTGTAGTAGAAAGGAGATCCCCAGCCATTGACATGGAACATAGGCAGCACATGAACAAGGACATCTCTGTCGGTTACCCTGAGATGATGCATCGTGCTTAAAGCATGAAGATAGTTATTCCGGTGGGTGAGCATGACTCCCTTCGGATTTCCGGTCGTGCCGCTCGTATACAGCAGGCTGCAGACATCATTCTCATACAGCGGCACCCGGGGAAAGCGTCCCTCTTGCTGCCCTTTGAGCCAATCATCATATCCCTCTTCTGCCGTTTGGTCATTTTTATAATGGACAATAATTTTTTCAACTGTCTGAAGCTGATCCTTGACCGGCAGGATCAGATGATAAAGATCCTGATCGGCAAACAGGACCTTCGCCCCGCTGTGGTTCAGTATGTAAAGATAATCCTCCGGCTTCAATCTGATATTCAGCGGGACCATGATACCGCCTGTCTGGAAAACACCATAAAACCCTTCCAGCATCTCCACTGAATTTGGTGCAAGGTAGGCAACCCTGTCGCCTTTTTCCACCCCAAGCCTCTTAAGGCCAAATGACAGCTTGTTCACCCGGCTGCCCAATTCCCTGTAGGTAAAGCTTCGTTCATCGGCAAAAACAGCTTCTTTATCAGCATACAGCGAAACAGCGCGGTCTAAGAACTGTGTGAGCAGCAATGGTACTTCCATAAACAGCCTCCTCATAAAAAGTCTGAATTTACTGTCATTTTAACATATCTTTCATTCAATTACACAGCAGGATAGCTTCAGCTCCATTATTTTGGGCTTTCTTATCACATTCCTGCCATAGGCACATACGATAGTACAGAAACCAATAGTCAAAGGATGTTTTAATATGCCGGCAATCGTAGGAGTCGCACAGGTAATATCAATCGGAAGCAGTTCCGTCTTCCATATTGGGGATGTCTACAAAATCATGCCTCTTTCCAATGCCAAGACCTTTTCCGGCGCTGGCTCATTCAATACCGGAGATGGACTTAATGTCTATAACAGGCAGAGCACGACCAATACGTTTGATCAGGACGGGGTCGACCAGGGCAATTATTTCAATGCTTGACCATAGGGTGATCGTATGAATTTCTATATACAGCAAACCATTCATATCAGCAATATCCGCATAGGAGGACTGACAAATTCCTCTGTCTTCCAGATCGGGAGTGCGGGAATCATCAAGCCTGCTTCCTTTTTGTATAATACCGGGGGCTTCCTGGAGCCTGCACCCCAGGCATCGTCTCCAGGAGGAACGCCGATCGAAGCGCCCGCAGTCCCTCTTTCTTCGCCGGGCGTTACGGGTTATGCAAGGTAGCCTTCAAGAAATGACTATACACGAAAAGGGGTGGCCGCTTGAATCAGGACTTTTACACGTATTTGCAGAAGCTCCATCAGTTTGTCCATTATCAGGACAGCAGGATCAAAAAGCTGGAGAAATTGGCCGGCGAACTGCAGCAGCAGCTGAACGCACTCAAAGACCGCCCGCCAATCCAGGTGGATACCATTGAATACAAATTCGACCAGCTGAAAGTTGAAACTTTAGAAGGGACATTGAATATCGGATTGAATCCGTCAGAGCTCCAGGGAATAGAAGACTTTGCTGTTAAAGGCAGCAATGTATCTGTTCCTCCCGCCCCGCAGGGACAGATGCAAAGAGCAGTGGAAATTGAGGAAGACATCGAGGCTTTTCTGGAGAAAGATCTGCCGCAGGTCTATGCAGAAGCGGCTGGCGGGCTGAATTTGGAGGCGGACTCTTCCTATCTTTCTTTTATAAAAGAAGATGTAAAAAAACAGCTGCCAAGCAGGATCGACTACTATATGAAGCAGGCTCAAAATAATCAGCAGATGGCAAGGAATCCCGAAGGCTGGTGGAAAGAAGCTGCTTCCCTGATAAAAGGGGAGATCCGCAACGGGGTGAAAGCCTTCCTTGGGAATCTGCCCGAAACTATGAAAGGGATGAAGAAAGAATGAACTTCGAGGTTTATAACAGAGACTTGAATGTCGGCAGCATCCACGTCATCGGTGTGTCAAGCTCATCTCTGCTGATGGTTGGCGACACCCAGACCATCCAGCTTGCCTCAACCTTTGATACCCCGGCGGAATCCCTTATAATCGGACCGTTCGTGCCGCTGACTCCGGAGTGATGACATGCTTCAGAGAACAGCAATAGTCAATAAACTGAATGTAGATACCGTCTCCTTTTCATCGATCATACAAGTGGGAGATTCTGAGTATATACAGGGGTTTTCAAGAGCGCTTGCTGTACAGCGGGAAGCTGAGATTTTCTTCGGAAATGAGGGAAGGTACAGTGATTATCCAATCTTTACAGAGCCGCTTCCCCTTCCGGCCCTGGAAGATGCCCTTCAAATGTATGTACATCAGGGCAAGCCTGCGATTAAGGTTGATTCTATAGATATTATCGGTATTTCAGCTTCATCCATGCTCCATATCGGCAACAGCGGCCAAGTTTCAATGGAATCGCGCGTCAAGCATATCCGCCAGCTTCTGCCTCTTCAGGAAACCTGACAGAAGGGGCGGGTAAAGCAATGCCAGAAAAAAAGGAAGTGGTACAATGCCTGCAATCATCGGACCTGTGCAGATTGTGAATGTTGGAGGGGGAATCGTGCAATTCGGGGATGCCCTGTACATCTCCCCGAAAAGTAACTCCAAATCAACGAGCGGCCAGGGCGCCTTCAATACGGGCGGATTCATTATCACAAATAACGGCCTTAATGCCAGCAATGTACTTGATACCAATCTGATTGATCAGCCAAACGTCGGGAATAACTAAGGGCTTCCGGCCCTTCCTGCGTCTTAAAAGCACCTGGCAATCTCTATTTTTTTCTCGCATTCGACTTTTTAGCCTTTGTCAGCTTTGATGAAGGCTGTTTTTTTATCCATTTCAGAAATTTGGCAATCTGGGGATCTTCCTTTAAAAGCCCGATTGTATTCAGCCTCGCTGCCAATTCAGAATTGGGATATAAAGCATGGATCTGCTTATGGCACGGAATGCAAAGATTGGCCGTCGGCAGGAATGTCCCGCCAAACTCCTTCGGTGTAAGATGATGGACCGTCACTTCGACAGGCTCACGTCTGCAGAGCTCACATATGCCCTCTGCATTGCTTCTTTTCCCCATGAATCCAGCTCCCTTCAGCGTTGATGAAGAAAGAAGCAAAAGAGTCTCCCCTTTTGCTTTTTTATTATCTCTATTCAAGCTTTAAAATATGGCCCCCGTCAAAAAAGAATAGATACCTTTCATCGACAGAGTCCTTAGTAATAGCCTCATAAGCTTTTGCATATAATCCTATCTGAATATCATACCTTTTTTCGAGGACCGGCTTTGCCTCCTCAAATCCGCCCTTATAGCGTCCATGGATGCTGTCGGATTTATAATCAAGGAGGACTGTCCCATGCTCATCCTCGAAAATACAGTCGATGATACCCTGGACAAGCACCGGTTCTTCGGTGCCTTTCCAATCCGGGTAGGCGGCGCTTGCCGGCAATGCCAGGTTAAAAGGGACCTCCCGCTGGATTCTTGCAGCTTTTCTCATCCTCTGGCCAAGAGGCGATTGAAAAAATCCCGCAATGAGAGCCGGGTCGATCACCTGGACCTGCTCATCCGTGAGAAGCTCCCGATCTTTCATCTCCGCCAGCTGCACCGCAATGGACTCTTCCGTCACAGGATTTGAAAGATCTGCATGCTGCATGACCATATGCATCGCCGTGCCCCTCTCGGCAGGTGTCATCGATTTTTCCTGCATGAACCTTGGCCGGTTCAGGATCGGCTTTTTCAGATTTCTGACGAGATCGCTGCCGCTCTCTTCATCCTTCACTTCACTTTGCCGCTTCATTTCTGAAACAGACTGCTTCGACTTATGGGAAGCAGCAGAAGGGTAGCTGTACTGCCAGGAAAGTGATTTTTGTATCTCCTCTTTAAAAGGAGACTCCGCCGGCACCGGCTTGCCTTCATACACTCTGTCAATCCACTGCTCCCCGGCTTCATCGCTGTCCTCCTCCTGGCCAGGAGTAACGGCTGCCTGCCTGATTTCAACGCTCCAGGACGAAGGATGTGAAGCAATTTCTCCCCGGCTCCCTATTGCATCATCCTGTCCGCTTCTCAGCGGCTCCCCGTCCCGGTGGCGGACAAGTGCGGGGCCGATCCAATCAAGATAGCTGGAAGCAGCCGCCCGTTCATATTCATCCAGCAGCCAGCTGTCTTTTTTGGCACCCTGCTGCCAGCCCGCCAGTTTCTTGTCCGCATTTTTCACGCTTGCCACCAGGAAAAGATGTTCTTTGGCGCGCGTCAGCGCTACATACAGAACACGCATTTCCTCTGCCAGCATTTCCATTTTCTTTTTCCTTTTAAAAGCAAGCTGAGGCAGGGACGGATATGAGATCCGCTTTTCCGGATTCACGTATTTGGCCGCAAATCCATATTCCTTATCAAGCAGGTAGGGCTTTTTCAAATCCATTGTGTTGAACTGCCTTGCAAGGCCTGCAGCAAATACGACAGGGAACTCAAGCCCCTTGCTGCTGTGGATGGTCATCATTCTCACCACATCCTCCTGTTCGCCGAGCGCACGCGCTGCCCCAAGGTCATCGCCCCGCTCCCTCATCCGTTCAATGAAACGCAGGAAGCGGAAAAGGCCCCTGAAGGAAGTTTCTTCATACTGGCGTGCCCGGTCATAGAGTGCACGGAGATTGGCCTGCCTTTGCTTGCCGCCGGGCATTCCTCCGGCAAAATCATAGAAATGGGTATCGCGGTAAAGCTGCCAGATCAGCTCGGAAAGCCCGCCTTGCCTGGCCATCGACCTCCACTCAGCAACCTTAAGGAAAAACGGCTTGACTATATCATACAGGTCACCGCTTTTCCTTGTTGCACAAAACGACTTCATAGCTTCATAAAAGGAACCTTTTTTGTCGGCAATTCGGATCTGGGCAAGATCTTCCTCATTAAGGCCGACAATCGGAGACCTCAAAACAGAGGCAAGCGGGATATCCTGATGCGGATTGTCTATCACTTTTAACAGGCTCATCATAATGGCTATCTCGGTAGCTTCAAAATAGCCCGAAGACAGATTCGCATAAATCGGAATCCCCTGTTTTTTGAACTCCTCCATAATTTGCGGAGCCCATGTCATTGATCTAAGAAGGATGACAATATCGCGGTACATTAAAGGACGGTATGTGCCTGATTTCGGCTCATACACTTTTTTGCCGGAAGACAGCATTTCCTTGATTTTTTCAGCCATCAGCCTTGCTTCATGCTGTGACTGCTCTAGATCCTCAAGGTCATAACCCGCATCAGTTTCATCCGCTTCCCCGCTTTCGGCCTTATCCTGTCCGTCCAGGTCGATCAGATGAAGCTCAACCGGGTACGGCAGGTCCTCCGGATAGGAAGCTCCCTTGACAAGCTCTGCGGCCTCGTCATACTCAATTTCCCCAACCTTCCGTCCCATCACTTGTTTGAAAAGGAAGTTGGTCCCATCGAGCACTTCCCTTCTGCTGCGGAAGTTTCTCGCAAGGTCGATTTTTAATCCTGTCTTCTCTCCATCAACCGTAAAGCGCGTATATTTGCCGAGGAACAGATTGGGCTCAGCCAGCCTGAACCGGTAAATGGACTGCTTCACATCACCCACCATGAACAGATTGCCCGTCTCTTCCCCATCTTCAGTCACCAGCTGCAGGATCGCTTCCTGAACCATATTGGTATCCTGGTATTCATCAACCAGTACTTCCTTGAAATGATCCCGGTAAAAAAGGGCGGGCTCGGATGGTAAAATTGCACCCTCCCTCCTTGCCGATGGATCAGAAAGGATTTCCAGGCAAAAATGCTCCAGATCGGCAAAATCAACAAGTCCCTTCTCACTTTTTACGCTGTTGAATTTCTCTGAAAATGTTTTAACGAGACCTATGAGTACATCGATATGCGGCTTCATCTCGCGGATATCCTTGATAAAGCTTTCCGGCCTGCGCGAGAAAAATTCCTCCTCCAGATCCTGGATCATTTTCTTTGCCTTATCTCTATATTTTTGGGCCTGCTTGACCAGGCCGGGATCATATTCATCGCCTTTGCAATTTTTCGCGCGGCCAAAGCTCCAAAGCTGCATGGCTTCGTTTAGGCTGGCCCATGAATCATTGTTGGCAGCAATCAAGGTCTCAACCATCCTGATATCGTCCATATAATTCTCAGCTCTCGGAGCGGGTCCGCCAGGCGTTTTGGCAAGCTCAAGCGCATTTTCAAGCAGCTGCCTTGATCCTTCAAGCTGCAGTCCGATGTCGAAAAGGACGCTTGACATGAACGGAAGCTCTTCCAGTTTTGCATCGCTGCTGACTTCATACATCTCTGAAATCATATTGAGGTATTGATCGGGCGCCGGGTTGGAACGCGCAAAATCATACAGCTCCCTGATGATATCCTGGAGGGCTGCGTCACTCCTGTCGCTCGTGAAAGCATCGACCAGACGGTAAAAGTCTTCATTGTTTTCCTTGCCGTATTCTTCTTCGAACAGTTCTTCAATGACTTCATCCCTGAGGAGCTGCCCCTCTGTCTCATCGGCAATGCGGAAGCCGGGATCGATATCGATCAGATAATAATATTTCCGGATCACCTCAAGGCAGAAGGAATGAAGCGTAGATATGGAGGCCCTGCTCAGCAGGCTGAGCTGCCTGCGCAGATGAGCAGACTGCGGATCCTTGTTTATTGCTTTCTCAAGCGCCTCCCCGATTCGATGCCTCATTTCTGCAGCAGAGGCATTCGTAAAGGTCACAACAAGGAGCTCATCCACATTGACCGGCTCTTCCCGGGATACAATCTTGCTGATGATCCTTTCTACCAGCACTGCTGTTTTTCCGGAGCCTGCTGCTGCGGCCACAAGGATATCCTGGCCCGAGGCCATGATCGCCTTCCACTGGTCGTCCGTCCAGGTTGCCCCCTCGGGCTTTGGAGGGATAATTGCTTTAGCCAATATCTCCCGCCTCCTTTCGTATCCTATCCATCAGTTCTTCATTAGACTTAGGGGAAAGTACCCTGTATTCATTCGATTCAACCGATTCATCAAACTGGCAGACCGATTTAAACGAACAGAATGTGCATGGCACCTTGTCCTTCATTTTATAAGGGGAGATATCTGCTGACCCGCTTACGATCGCATCCCCGGTTTTTGTATAGGTTCCGCGGACAAATTTCCGGAGGCTGTCAAAGTCAGTCCTTGTTGCAACCTTCGACCTTTTCGTGATTGTCCCGTCCTTTTTAAATCCTGCCGATATAATCGAAGAGTCACCTGAATCAAGTGTCTGGTCCATGAGCCTTAATACATTTTCATCCCCGAGCAGCAGCCCGTTCATTTTGAACTTCTTAAAGATTTCCTCTTCGATCTCATCGAGCGTGAGAAGCTTCGCGGAGTTCACGATCGGATTATGGACATGGAAGTACATGACACCTGCTGGATCAGCCTGTTTCCCTGCTATGTCCCCTGAATGGGTGATGATGATATCCAGATAGGTGAGCATCTGCAGGGCAAGCCCGTAGTAGACCTCACTGATATTCAGATCCTTTGCACTGGATTTATAATCAATCACACGAAGGTATACCCCATTTTCATCTTCCGCTTTGTCAACCCGGTCGATCCGGCCGACCAGCTCCATGCTCGTCCCATTCCTCAACTTAAAGGTCAATGGCGGAAGCTTGTCCTTCGGCCCGAACCCGAGCTCAAGCCCGACCGGTGAGAATCCGCTTGCCTTAGCATGCTCGCTTAGAATATATGAAGCCCTGCTGATGATATTTTCAAGCTTCCGCTTGATATAAAAGTGGCGGTTCGAGCTCAGCAGTATCTCATTCTGAAGCTTTGGCGCCAGCATCTCGACTGCTTCTTTGGCAAGCTTCTCGCATTCCTGCCTTGTCATGTCAGACCAGGACATCCTTTTGTCCATGACGGTCTCTGCGATGAACTTTAAAGCTGCATGAAACAGATCGCCGATATCAGGCGCTTCCAGGCGGAAGATCTTTCTGTCCCTGAGCTTCAGGCCATGCTGGGCGAAATGAGAAAATGGGCAGCTGTGGAAAAGCTCCATTCTTGATACACTGGCCTGGATTGTTTCACCGTACAGTTCTTTCGCAGCCTCCTCCGAAAGCCTGGCCGTTCTGTTTTCGTAGTTCAGGCTGGAAAGCACTTTTCTGGCCGTGTCGCCGAGCCGTGGGTGGGCTTGATAATAGTTGTAGACATCCCACCAGATACCGCTGATTTTATAGCCCCTTTTATTCATCTGGAGCTGGGAAGCCAGATAGGAAAGGCTAGTATCCTCATTCACTGCGAATAATAACTGCTCTTCCTCAGGAAGCTCGAACGGATCCGCCATCCATGTGAGCTGCCGCGCATCCGGAAACAATTCGTTTGCCCGGCTGATATAAGGCGAAGGCATCAGCGCCTTACCTTCTTCATTTGCGAGCGGATAACTGATATACAGATGGGAGGAAGGGGTGGAAAACGCGCGATAAGCCAGAAAGTCCTCATCCAGCAGCCTGACCTTGCTGCCATGGGCAATTTTAAGCCCTGACTGCAGAAGTCTTTCCCGGTCAGCATCAGCAAGCACACCTTCATCAGTGAACTTCCCAGGCAGAACGCCTTCATTCAGCCCGATGACAAACGCGGCCTTTATATCCGACAAACGCGACTTGTCCAGATCTGCTGCCAGCACCTGGTCCATGGCCGGCGGAACAAGAGAGAAGCGTAGCGATTCCATCCCTGAATCCAGGATGGAGGCAAACTGCTTCATGCCGATCTTCTCGTCCCCAAGCATTTCTACAAACTGGTCGAGAAGCTCCATGACAGCATTCCAGGCCTGGTCATGTTCCCTCGCTTTTACAAGATTCCCCTTGTCTTCCTCTTCCAGCTTCCAGCGCTCCAGCTTCGTCGGGATATCCAGTTCCTCCAAATAGAGATAGACAGCCTCGCACAGCCTTCTTCCGCTGTCAGCCTTCTTAAGCCTCCTGGAGAGCCGGAGAATCGGTGCGGCGATCAGATCCCTCATTTGATTCAGCTCTTCTTCCCGCTCTTTTTCCAAGTCGGTCTGGACGACCGATTCAAACTCAAGCCCCCTGATGCGGCGATAGTTCCAGCGGTCCTTTTTTGTCCACTTCGTCCCCTGGACACCGTATGCAAGAACATAGTTTTCAAGCTTGTCCATTTTTTCCCTGATCACATCAAGATTTGCCCAGGATGGAAACAGCAGTTCGGTTTTGACCGCGCGAAAAACAGGCTCATATCTCCAGAAGCCGGTTATCACTTCAAGTGATGAGCGGATCAGCTCAATAAGCGGGTGGTTCATCATCGTCCGCTTTTGATCGATAAAAAACGGAATCCCGTAATCATCGAATATTGTTTCAATGATGTCATGGTAAACCGGTCCATTCCTCATTAAAAGAGCGATATCTTTATAGCGGTATCCCTCTGATTCCGCCAGCCTCTTAATCTCTCTGGCGGCACCTTCTATTTCTGCTCTACGGTTCACTGCCTGTGCAATATGGACATTCGCTTTTCCTGCAAAAGGCTCTGCAGGCCGGCTGTTGAAGGCTCTTTCCATATGGCGGAGCGATTCATTGTCCCAGCGCTGCTGACCATTCAGAAGCACTTCCTGTTCCATCTCGGCCCCGGCCATCCTGGCAATCTCATAAACAGACTGATATGATTCTGCAGACATCCTGAAAAGGTGAAGGTCGTCAGGCACTGCTGTTTTATAAGGCCTGTCGAGTGTAAAGGTCACCGTCACCTTTTTGCAGACTTTGATAAGCTGCTGGATAATCATATATTCCTGGGGCGTATAGCTGTAAAAGCCGTCGATATATACCTCGGCATTTTTTAAATACTCCGACATCCCTGCTTTTTCAGTAAGAAGGCGGAAATAGTCCTCGGAATCTACGTATTTGCCAAGCAGTCCTTCTTCAAACTGCTTATAGATCAATTCCATATCATGCAGCTTGTCCTGAAGCCCCCTGCTCCCCCTTCCGGACTCAAGTTCTTCCCGTTTCCCTGCAAGAGCTTCAGGCTCGATACAGTACCTCTTAAATTCTGTCAGCATCTGCTCCATTTGACCGATAAAGCCGTTCTTGCCTGCTGCACGCTGAAAGATTTTCAGGTCATCCTTTTTATCTTCAATGATTTTTCTGATGAGCATATTGACGCCGGTGCTGTTCAAATGATAGCGGCTGATGCCGCCTGTTTCCTGCAGCACCTTCCAGGCAAGCCTTGTGAATGACAGCACCTGTGTACGGATCATCCCGCCAAGCCCGGGGGTTGTGATGAGCTTATATTCCGAAAGAAATGTCATCTGTTCAGGCACCAGATAAATAACTGGATGGCCATTCGGCTCATGTTTCATTTTCTCCCTGATTTCTTCAAGGCAGAGCGAAGTCTTGCCGCTGCCGCTCCGGCCTAATATAAAACGTACAGACATCCGTGGTCCTCCCCTATTATCCATCTGCTGGATTCCGTCCGGCCATAAAGGCCTTTTCCGGATACCCTTTATCTGCTATTGAAGTGCGAAAAAGGCGCAGCTTGTTCTGCGCCTTTGGAAAAAACAACTCTTTTTTTTATACCAGGCAGCATGGAAGGGCTGCCCTTATTTATCTATTATTATACTATTTTTTCGTGACTGTTGCCAATTGAATACACTGAGCTGGAAACAACTTTCCAGCACTTCTGCACCAGCATATATTATTCCAAATGAAGGAGTGATGAATTTGAAAACCGGTTTCTCCGTCTCCGGAACCCTGCTTGTACTTTCCGGGATACTTGTCGCCTCAAATATTTATACCCTCATCCCCATATACGGTGAAATAGCCGCCTCTCTTCATGCAGATGAAGGAGCAATCATCACAGCCGGAAGCCTTTTTTCCATCTTTTATGCTATTGGCCTTTTAACATTCGGCCCCCTGTCAGACAGAGCTGGCAGAAAGAGGGTCATTGTCTTTGGGATGCTCGCTTCTGCCATTGCCACTTTTGCAGTCGGACTTTCCGGGAGTGAAGGCAGCCTTTACTTCCTCCGGTCGCTTCAGGGATTCGTCCTGGGGAGTTTTGCGCCTGTGGCTTTTGCCTATTCTTTCGACTTATTTTCCGGCCGCAGCAGAACACTTCTGCTTGTGCTCATCAATACAGGCTTTCTCCTCGCAGGCATACTCGGCCAGCTGATCAGCTCTGTCCTTACCCTGCATTATGGCTGGCATTCTGTCTTTTTCTTTTTTTCTGTATGCTATCTCGCGCTATTCATTTTGGCCTGGATCTTGCTGCCTGCCACAGGAAAGCCTGCGGTCCAGGAAAGCGTCTATTCATCCTTTACGGTACTGCTGAAAAATAACAGGCTTCTGTTATGCTATGTGATTGCGTTCACCCTGCTGTTTGCCTTTGCGGCTTTCTATGACAGCCTTGCCCGGCAATTCAGCGGCACCTTCCAGGAACTGTTCCTTCTCAGGGCTGCAGGCATGGCAGGCGCCATTTTATCCCTTTTCACCGGCAGACTGATTGAAAAATCCGGGGTTTACCGCACACTAAAAACCGGCCTTTGGCTTGGAATCCTGAGCATGGGCCTCCTTCTCACAGGAGCAGAAATGCTCGTCATTCTATCAGTCTCTTTTGTCGCCTCAATCTCTCTCTTGATTCCTTCCACCATCACTTTAATTGGATCATTGGGCGGAGAGCGGCGCGCCAAAGCATTATCCATATACTCTTTCATTCTCTTAACCGGGGCCAGCCTTGCCTCGCCAGCTGCTGCCATCCTGCCTTTTGCCGGGGTGCTCATTCTTTTGTTAGGCTGTTTTGCGGTTGATTTGGTGATTGTTCATAGGCTTGAAAAGAAGGAGAGGACTTTGTAGAGGGGGAGGGGCAAAGCACGCCTTCCTGCTTCTGTCAGAGGCAACTCGATAGGTTTGTCCTCCCTTTTATTCCCTGCAGCCTTGATGTCCTTTCAGCGAAAAAAAACCCGGAATAAGTCATTCCGGACTTTTCTGCCATTCTCGGCGAAGGAGCCCGTAAAGGAACATATCATACCTTTGCCCGTTTCGTTCCATAAACTCACGGAATGCTCCTTCTTTTTTGAATCCCATTTTTTCATACAGCCTGATTGCCCGGCTGTTATAGGAAAACACTGTAAGCTGAAGGCGATGAAGATTCAGTTCGTTAAAGGCATAGTCAATCAGGCATAGAAGCGCTTCTCCACCATATCCTTTCCCCCTGTGCTCTTCACTGCCGATGCCAAGGCTGACCCAGGCAGTCTTATGCGTCCAAAGCACGCCATTAACCTCAGCAAACCCGATTACCTTTTCAGTGCTTTTATGGATGACAGCAAAACGGAAGGAATCACTGGTTTCCTCCATCCATTGCTTTTTCAGCTCATCCTTCGTTCTCGGCTTTACAGGCAGAGCATCAAGATGGCGCATAAAAAGCTCCCCTGTATGCCACTCCCATATGTTTTCCATATCTTTTTCTTCAAAATAGCCTAGTCTGATATTTTCGCCTTCCAGCAGTTTCTCTGTAATCATAACGATCTCCCCAGTTGTTTCCAGCAGGCTTCCCAGCCGCTGGGAATACCCTTTTATTCGCTAGAAGTACCGAATTATCCTTCTTTAGCAGCAGCCATTTCTGCCGCAGTCAATTTCAGCTGCTTTTTGTCGATCTTTCCAACATGGGTCTTTGGAAGCTTATCAAGGAAATAAATGAATTTAGGGACTTTATATGCAGCGAGCTTCTGCCTGCAATAAATTTTTATCTCTTCTGTGGTCATCGCAGCCGCTTCCTTCAGCACGATGAATGCTGTTACTGCTTCCCCCCATTTTCGATCATCCATCCCAATAACAGATACTTCATCCACTTCCGGGCAGGAGCCCAGCCACTGCTCTACTTCCAGGGGATATACATTTTCCCCTCCGGTGATAATCATATCCTTCTTCCGTCCGACTATATAGAAGAACCCTTCCTCATCCACCTTTGCGAGGTCGCCGGTGTAAAGCCAGCCATCTCTTACAGCATCCTTTGTGGCCTCTTCATTGTTCCAGTAGCAGGAAAAGACATGGCGCCCCTTTATCAACACCTCTCCCACTTCTCCATTTTCTGCCTCGATTCCTGTTTCTGCCAGGATCTTCACCGTGTTGAACAGCATCGGCCTTCCAATGGATCCTTTTTTCAGCACAGCTTCCTGCGGGCTGATATAAAAATTATTCGGCCCGGCTTCCGTCAGGCCGTAGCCCTCTTTGAAGTGCAGCCCTTTTCTCCTGAATTCTTCATAAATAAAAAGCGGGCACGGAGCACCTCCTGAAAGAAATACCCTCATGGATTCAAATGAGCCTTCCTTAAATTCCTCTGTTTCTATCAGCATATGATACATCGTAGGCACAAGCAGGATGATTGTGCATTGATATTCCCTGATATAGCGGGCTGCCCTGGATGGATTGTAATTCCCGGCGAGCACGACTCTTCCTCCGGCCATCAGCAAAGGCATGGTAAGGGCGTTGATGCCTCCAGTATGGAACATAGGCAGATAAGTAATTGTGGTATCCTGGTTCGTAAGCCCCCAGCTGACTGCCGTATTGACGGCGTTCCAGAAAATGGCCCGATGGGAAAGCACAGCACCTTTTGGCTTCCCGGTTGTTCCGCCAGTATAGATCATGGCAAGAGGGTCCTCTTCATCGACCGGCCAAGGGGGAATGAATGTGCGTCCAGGCATCCTGAAGGGTGTTTCGTCCAGGCATACAGACTCATATTGATGCAGCTGCAGGCGGGATGCGAGTTCAATTAATGAATAATGATAGCCTATGATCACTGGTGTGCAGTCTTCCAGTATGGCCTGTATCTCATCTGGCGTAAGCCTCCAGTTGACCGGCACGAAGATAGCCCCGATTTTTCCGCAGGCAAACAGAAAGTCCAGGCAGCTTATATGATTAGGCGCAAGCAGTGCGATCCTGTCACCTTTGGCAGCCCCCCTCTCAAGCAGCCAGCTTGCCAAAGCCTCCGCCCTGATGTTCAACTCTTTATATGTCCAGGATTCCTCCTGTTCAGTGTCAATAACTGCCACAGCGCCGGGCGACAGCCCTGCTCTATTGGTCAGCCAGTCGATTTCCCTCCACAATGCAATCTCTCCTTCATCTTTGATATGGAGAGTGTAAATAACATCAGTTGCAGAGGAGTTACACTTGGATGATTTTCCATACTCCGGTAATAATAAAACTGCGTAATTACTTCGAGAAAAGAGGTGCAGCCTTTGAAAAAGATGGAATCACCGCCAGCCCTGCTTGTCCTGGATGTGCAAAAGGGCTTTGACGACCCGTATTGGGGGAAAAGAAACAATCCCGGCGCAGAGGCAGTGATCGGGCAGCTGCAGGAGGAGTGGAGAAAAAGAGGCTGGAAGATCATTTACTCGCAGCATTTATCGGTTCAGCCGTCTTCTCCGTTATACCGCGAAAACTCAGAGGGTGTGAGCTTTAAAGATGCCAATGCCCCGCTGCCGGACGAGAAAGTTTTCCAGAAAGAAGTGAATTCAGCGTTCATCGGTACTGGCCTGGAGTCATATTTAAGAGGCGAAAATATTCAAAATGTCTGTATAACCGGATTATCGACGCAGCATTGTGTCTCGACCACTGCAAGGATGGCAGGCAATCTGGGATTCAGCACCTATCTTGTTTCCGATGCTTCTGCGGCCTTTGAAGCCAAGGGTACTGGAGGCACGGTTTATCCTCCTGAGCAGGTGCATGAGATTGAGTTGGCGATGCTGAATAAAGAGTTTGCCCAGGTTGTGACTGCTGGGGAGCTTTTGGGATTGCTTGTTTAAAAAGCAATAGCTTAATTAAGGACAAGCAAAAAACGGTTAGAGGAGTATATGGGGCTGTTGATTTCCGTTCCAGGCACTTCGCTTTCCGCGGGGCGACGCTGAGCCTCCTCACGCTGCGCGCTGCGGGGTCTCAGCATTGTCGCTATCTTCCCGCAGGAGTCTGCGTGCCTTCCACTCCAATCAACAGGGTTTTTGTAATTTTTTTGGATATACAATGAGTTTACTAAAGAGCTATAGAGGTTAATAGCATTTTCTATCTCTAAAAATTCCTGCAGTACTTTGGAGAAAAAAGGATAAACCATTTAGTCCATCTTTCTCTCTTGGTATGGGGTGTTGATTTCCGCTCCAGGCACTTCGCTTTCCGCGGGGCGGAGTTGAGCCTCCTCGCGCTGCGCGCTGTGGGGTCTCAACATTTCCGCTGCCTCCCGCAGGAGTCTTCGTGCCTTCCACTCCAATCAACAGGGTTTTAAGACTTTTTTAGCGAATAGAATTCATCTGAGAAAGACAGGGAAACTCCACTATAAACATCCTAACTTTCACAAATAATTATTAGGAAATACAGATGCCTTCACACATTCCTTCTGTCTGTAAATAGAAAGAGAGGCATCTCGTGCCTCTCTTGTTATCTTTCTATAAAAACTGAGGCTCCCATGCCTCCGCCGACGCAGAGGGAGGCGATGCCTTTTTTCAGTTCTCTTCTTTTCAGTTCATGCACCAGGCTGACGATTAGCCTTGCGCCTGTGCAGCCGATCGGGTGTCCGAGGCTGATGCCGCTGCCATTGACATTTACCCTGCTCCTGTCCAGGCCCAGCTCTTTTTCGACAGCAAGATACTGGGCTGCGAATGCCTCATTCACTTCGATCAGGTCTGCATCCCCGAGAGACCAGCCAGTCTGCTGCAGTCCTTTCCGGACTGCCGGGACCGGTCCTCTCCCCATGACCTTAGGGTCGACTCCTGACACTGAAAAACCGGAAATCCGGGCAAGCGGCTTAAGCCCTTTTGCCATTGCTGTTTCTTCAGACATAAGTACCAGTGCTGCTGCTCCATCATTCAGGCTGGAAGCATTCCCCGCCGTCACGGTTCCACTTTCCCGGAAAACAGGCTTTAGAGCGGCAAGCTTTTCTGCTGTCAGATCAAGCCGCGGGTTTTCATCCCGGGATACAATAGTTTCCCCTTTCCTGTGCTTGACTTTTATAGGGACAATCTCTTCTTCAAAATAGCCTTTTTCAATGGCGTTCAGGGCTCGCTGGTGGCTCAGCAGGGCCATTTCATCCTGTTCTTCCCTTGTTATCCCATGAAGCTCTGCCAGATTTTCAGCTGTTTCACCCATCATGATATGGTGGATCGGATCCTCGAGAATTTCCCATACAGAATCGGTAATTTTCCCATGCTGCATTCTCGCTCCCCAGCGGTGGTCCTTCAGTAGATAAGGACTTGAACTCATAGCCTCCACACCGCCCGCCACTACGATATCCGATATCCCAGCCTGGATTTGCAGGGCTGCCGAAATGACCGCCTGCATGCCGGATGCACATTGCCTTTGGACAGTGAATCCCGATGTCTCATCCGGAAGCCCTGCCAGCAGCGCTGCGGTCCTGGCCGTGTTGGGCTGGTCAGTCCGCTGAATGCAATGGCCAAGGATCACCTCATCGATTTCATGATTTTCGAGCCCGCTTCTCTTTACAGTTTCCTTTATAACTGGTACAGCCAGATCGGTTGGCAGGAGATCCTTGAATGCACCTCCAAAGGTTCCGACCGGCGACCTTGCAGCTGATACGATAACCGCAGTCCTCATTTTTCTTTCCCTCCCAGCAGACTAATTCTTACATCATAATACCGCCGTCCACATGCAGGACAGTTCCATTAATATAATCAGATTCATCAGATGCAAGGAATAAATAGGCATTGGCGATATCCTCAGGACTGCCCAGGCGTCCGAGCGGCACCATCTGTTTCATTTGCCCGATCACTTTCTCAGGCACCTTTGCTGTCATTCCTGTATGAATGAACCCAGGGGCGACCGCATTGACGTTAATGCCTTTTCGGCCCAGCTCCTTGGCCCAGGTTTTTGTCATCCCGACAACCCCGGCCTTTGCGGCAGCATAATTGGTCTGGCCGATATTTCCATACACGCCTGATACAGATGAAGTGCTGATGATCTTCCCTTTCCCCTGCTCAATCATGCTTGGGACCACTGCCTGGGTGCAATGAAATACACCAGTCAGGTTGACGTCAATCACTTTTTGGAAATCCTCGGCAGCCATTTTGGCCAGCATGCTGTCACGGGTGATCCCTGCATTATTGATCAGAACGTCGATTCTCCCATACTCCTCGAGCACCTGCCGGACCAGCTCGTCGATGCTTTCCCTTTTTGATACATCCACCTGGATAAACCAGGCCTGCAGCCCTTCTGCCCTTAATTCCTCTTCTCTTTGCCTGCCGATTTCCTCATTGAAATCTGCGAGGATTACATTGGCCCCTTCACGTGCAAATCTTTCGGCTGCGGCAAATCCAATTCCGTTGGCCGCCCCGGTAATAATGGCTGTTTTCTCTTTTAGTCTCACTTTAATACCTCCAGCTCTTTATCCAAAAATTCCGACATCATATCAGTCAGCTGCCCGATATCATCGACTAGCGGTGAATGGCCGCAATCCTTCAATTCTGCAAACTGCGCATTGCTTCCGATGTCCTCAAGGATTTCCCGGGCCATCCCCGCTGTTATTACCTGATCCCGGTCTCCTCTCAGGACCAGCACCGGCACCGTGATTTTACCTGCCTCTCCCGTCCCTGGTGCTGCACCATTCGGAACGGAACCTATATTGAACATGTTAAGAGAATGATAGACTTCAGCAAGATTCCGCTGTGTCAGCATATCATCCAGATATTCTTCATATCTCGCAGGCTCCGGCTGATTCTTATCATAAATAAGGGCATCCCACATCGCCCTTAAAAACCCCCGGTCCCCTCTGTCATAAGCCGACTGCACAGGAATCGTCTTGCTCCTGTCCGCCTTCACTTGTTCCAGGCTGTTCAGGCGTGCTGACGAATGAGGCACAGCATCCTCTGACGTCCCGTAAAACGGATATCCCCTTGTCGAAGCAGAGGCCAAAAGAATCAGGCGATGGCATATGCCGGGATTGTCTGCAATAAGCTGCATAGCAACCGCGCCACCCGTCGACCAGCCGGCAACGGAGAAATCGCAGAGGCCAATGGCATCGCAAAACAGCTTCACATCATCCGAAAAGTCTTTGATGGACCGGATTGGCCCAAAATATGTGGATTGGCCGAACCCTCTAAGATCGACCGCATACAGCTTATATTTCGGATCCAGATGCTCAAACACCAGATCCCAATGCTTCGAGGAAGTCATATTGCCATGGATAAGCAGCAGCTTTTGCCGGCCGCCTTCCCTTTCCCTCCAGCTGAGGGTTTCCCCGCTGCTCAGGGCGACTTTTTTCAAAACTATATTCTTGTTCAATCTCCATCCTCCCCCCATCTTATGACAGAAGCTCCCCAGGCATAGCCGATGCCCGCACTGACCAGGACTGCTATTTTCCCGGATGCCAGCCTTCCCTCTTTTTCAGCCAGCTCTAATGAAAGTATTTGATCAAATTGCCCGATATGCCCAAAATCCTCAAGATAAATAGATTGCCCGTGACCAAGGCCAAGCTCCTGAAGGACAAAATCGTGGGCAGACCTTTTCATATGGAGCATCGCAAGATAATGGATATCATTCTCCGCATAGCCGCTTTTTGCAACCGCTTTCCTTATTACCTTCAGGAAGTTTTCCATAGACTTCTGTTCCAGCCTTTGCTTCATCCCTGCCGGATCCATTACATCAAGCTGGTAGAGGCCGTTTTCAAGCGCCTCTGCCGTTAAGGGGTTTCTGGTCCCTCCGGCCACCACCGCAACATCCTCTGAAAAAGACCCATCGGTTATGATAGCGCTTTCCATCAGCCGGTTTGAGGACCATCCTTTTTTCAAAATGATCGCACCGCCCCCTGCCCCGAGATTAAACATAAACCGGGTCCTCTCATTTTTGTAATTGATGAAGTCCCCGTTCCTGTAGCCGCCGGCAAGCAGGACTGTCGATATCCCGGGATCTGCTGACATCATATCCTTGGCTGTCTTCAGAGCCATTATGGCAGTACCGCAGCGAAGGGCCATATCAAATGCATAGGCATTATAGGCTCCAACTTCGTGCTGAAGCTTAATGCCTGCTGTCCATAAGGGGTATTCTTTATATTCTTCGCCAATATAAATGACCAGATCAATTTCCAGCGGATCAATTCCAGCTTTCGCGATGGCCTTGCGGGCTGCCCTGATCCCCATCTCGCAGGTGTGATCTTCTGCACCTGGAACCGGTTTCTTTTTAATCCCCATTTTATTTTCCACAATGTTAAGCGGGATTCCTGCTTTTTTGGCAATTTCTGCACCAGTTATATATTTTTCCGGCAAATAAATGCCTGTTGCCGCAATTCCGATATCCAGTTTTTCCGCCTCCCTACTGCACCGGCCCCATCTCCCCGGCTGCCATTTTCATATAATCATTGGCTTCTTCCAGTGTTTCAAAAAATGTTTCCCGATCTTCCTGCACATGCGTCACCTTAATTCTCCAATTCCTTTTGCCTGCTGTTCCTTCCCGGTCACTCTGATATATCCGGATAATGAACGAGGCGACCTGGCCATGAACCATTTTCTCCCCCCTAGCCGGCGATCTTTTCTTCTTTTTTGTCTGCTTTTTTCTCAGTGCGTTTCCATTGCTTCCCTTTGAGCGTCCCGATGATTCCTTTCGGAAAGAACATGACGGCCAATATATAAATGATTCCAAATAAGATGATCCACCTTTCAAAAATCCAATGGACCTTTGCAAGTTCTGTGAGCCCATGGTGGGCAAATTCAATAATCCCGGCCCCGATGATGGCCCCCGCTAATGTTCCGACTCCGCCTATAATCGTCATCAGCAGGGCATCAAGAGTGATATCCATTGAAAATACGCTCGTATTCACGAACCTGAGGGATATGCTGTACAGCATCCCGGCAATCCCCGCTATAACACCTGCTGCAACACTTGCAGCAATTTTGTACTGAATCACATTATAGCCAAGGGACTCTGTCCGCTGTTCATTTTCTCGGATGGCCTGAAGCACCCTTCCGAGCGGGGAATGGATAAAACGCGACAATATCATAAAAACGAGAATCATAGCCGCCAGGCAGATGAAGTAGAAGTCTGTCCGGTCTTTTAATACATCGGGGACCCTGAAGGTAAATCCGTCGTTTCCGTACGTAACGGTTCTCCATTTCTCGGCAAGAACCAGGAAAAGGCCGGCAAATGCCAGGGTAAGCATGGCATAAAAATGGCTTTTCAGCCTTAATGTCAAAAGGCCGACTGCATAACTGAGAACAGCGGTAAGAATAATTGTCAGCAGCACAGCCAATAGGAGGTTCACCATCGTCGGTTCCAGCCTTTTCATCATCACGCCTGCTGTATAGGCGCCGATCCCGAAAAACATGGCATGCCCAAAGGAAACAATCCCTGTATATCCAAGCAGGATATCGTAGCTCATGGCAAAAATGGCAAAAATAAAGATCTGTGTAAACAAGATCAGCATTGTCCTTGATTCATATACAAATGGAAGCAGCATCAATGCCGCTGCTATAAACGTGCAGATCACGGCCTTTTTATTATCAATGGTATGCTTCATACTCCCCGCCCCTTCAATCTGAATAGCCCCTGCGGCCTGAAGATAAGCACAGCAGCCATCAGCAGCATGTTAACGGCCAGGGAAAGGGATGGAACATAATAGGACATGAAAGCACCGGCAAGCCCTACCAGAATGGCAGCAAGAATGGATCCTGAGAAACTGCCCATCCCCCCAATTACAACAACGATGAAAGCAAGGATGGCAAACTCCATCCCCATCTCTGCATGGATGACACCCGAATACGGGCCTAAAAGCACCCCGCCCAATGCAGCCATTCCCGATCCTGCCATGAAAACAATCATAAAGACTCTTTTGATATTAATCCCGAGGGACTGGACCATCTCTTTATCCATGACACCGGCCCGTACAATGAGTCCGATTTTTGTGTTGCGCAGAATATACTGCACCCCGAGGAAAACAAGCAGGCCGACGATGATGATGAATACCCTGTATTTAATGATGATTACGCCGCCAAGCTCCCAGCTGCCGGCCAGGTAGGATGGCGGGGAAGCGGAAAGCTGATTGGGGCCCCAGACAACCTTAAGAAGCTCGGATAATACAAGCATCAGTCCAAGTGTGATCAATATCTGCTGGACATGATTCCCGTACACCGGCTTGATGATCCACCGTTCCGTCAACAAACCCAGTATAAGCCCGGTTACGACTGCCCCGATGATTCCGGCAGCAAAGCTGCCTGACTGGGCAAATATCCATGTCCCGCTATAGGCCCCCCATGCAAACAGTCCGCCATGGGCAAAATTAAGGACATCCATCAGTCCGAATATGAGCGTCAAGCCTGCTGCCAGCAAAAAAATCAGCATGCCGGTCGCAAGCCCGTTTATGGCAAGGTTAATAAGAACCTCCATCTTTTACTCTCCTTTCTAGGCAATGCCCAAATATTTTTTTCTCATAGATTCATCTTCCTTGAGCACTGACATCGGCCCGCCCCCGACCGTTCTTCCATCATCGATAATATAGAAGCGGTCGCCAACTGCGCTCGCCATCATGAAGTTCTGTTCAACAAGGACGATCGTAGTTTTTTCCTTCATTTGCATGATAGAATCCATCACTTTTTCAACTATGATCGGTGCCAGCCCTTTGCTCGGCTCATCGATCAGCATTAAATCATTATCATTCACATAAGCCCTTGCGATGGAAAGCATCTGTTTCTGCCCTCCACTTAAAAGGCCGCCCGGCTTTTTCCAAAAACGCTTCAAGTCCGGGAAAAGGTCCAGCGTCCAATCCAGCTTTTCCAAAGCGGAAGGAGTCTCTTTCCGCATGGCCACCTTCATATTTTCCTCAACCGTCAGCCCTGCAAATATACCCTGGTCCTCCGGCACATAGCCAAGTCCTTTTCTCGCAATCTCATAGGGAGGCAGGCCACCGATTTCTGCCCCTTTCCACTCAATGCTTCCTTTGCTCAGGACATTGTGCCCCATGATAGTTCTGAGGGTGGAAGTCTTCCCTGCGCCGTTGCGGCCCAGAAGCACGGTGACTTCCCCTTTCGCGACTTCCAGCGAGACTCCCTGCAGGATATGGTACTGGCCTATATACGTTTCTACATCTGTCAGCTTAAGCTGAGCCTGCATGCTCAAAACCTCCCAGATATGCAGATTGCACCGTTTCATTTTCCATGATTTCCCGAGGGGTCCCCTTAGCCAGAAGGGAGCCATTGAACAGCACCATGACACTGTCTGATAAATCAAGGATCATATCCATTTTGTGTTCAATCAGAATGATGGTCCTGCCGCTTTCCTGCTTGATTTTCCTGATGACTTCTAGGATGGCCGGAACCTCTTCCAGTGACATCCCTGCTGTCGGCTCATCCAGGAGCAGAACCTCGGTATTCAGGGCGAGGAGCATGGCAATTTCAAGCTTTCTTTTCTCGCCGTGCGCCAGATTGGCGGCGGCTGCATCCTGTTTTTTATCAAGCAATACCAGCTTCAGCCATTCAGACGCTTTTTCTTCAAGCTCTTTGTACCTCTTAAAATGGCGCAGCATCTGATAGCGGATGCCGGCCTGGGACTGGACCGCAAGCCTCACATTTTCCAATACAGTCAGACTAGGAAATACATTGGTAATTTGAAAGCTTCTGCCGATTCCCCTTCTCGTCCTTTCAACAGAAGAAAGCTTTGTAATGTCTTCCCCGCGTAGATGGATCGATCCTCCTGTAGGTGCGAGCTGGCCGCTCAGCAGGTTAAAAAAAGTCGTTTTGCCAGCTCCATTCGGACCGATGATCGATAGAAATTCATTTTCCGGGACAGCAAGCGAGACAGAATCTACTGCTTTATGGCCTCCGAATGCGATTGATAAGTCTTTTGTTTCTATGATTGGACCCATATGCCCACCTCCACTTTTATATTCAGCTGCCCGGGGCATCTCCTAAAGGATGCATGGGCTTTCCCCGGAGCCGCTTTGCAGCAATGGACTCAGGCCTGCTGCCGGAGTCCATTGCCATTACTGCATTTTATAATCCGGTTTTCACTTACTTGTTCAGGACAGGAGGCGCTGTTTCTTCAGGTGACAGTTCCCTCACAAGCACTGGTACAGGGTATGGGACACCATCCTTTTTCTCCAGCTTGATTGCGTACAATGCCTGAAGGGCCTGATGGTCTTCTGCCCTGAATGTCATCTTCCCCTTCGGTGTCTCAAAGCTCATTCCTTCCATTGTCTCAATGAGCGTGTCTGCATCTGTACTGCCCTCGGTTTTCTTCAGTGCTTCCACGATGGAGATGGCTGCGCTCATGCCTCCTGGAGTGAAGAGATCCGGCACATCCCCGTCAAACCGCTTTTTATGCTCCTCTACCAGCCAGCTGTTGATCTCGTTATCCGGAAGATCGTGATAATAGACGGAGAATCCCTCCATTCCGATCAATGGCTCCATTGTCGCAAGCGCAGCAATATCAGGGGCGCCCGTGGAAATTTTGATGCCTTTATCCTGAACCTTCATATCGGCAATCTGATTCCATGGTGAATTGGCCCCTGCCCAGATGACAAACAAATAATCCGGCTTGGAATCTATCACTTTCTGGATGTTTGCAGTAAAGTCGGTTGCAGCAGGATCAGCGTACTCTTCATGGACAATTTCAGCGCCAAGCTTCACAGCTGCATCCCTGAAGGCTGCCACACCGTCGCGCCCGAAAGAATAATCAGGGGCAAGCGTCGCTATTTTTACACCGTCCCCGGCGATGGCTGCAGCACCAGCGACTGCATCCTGAGAGGAGTTGCGCGCGGTCCTGAAGATATAAGGGTTAAACTCTGAGCCTGTGATGCTGTCAGCTACCGCCGGCTCGACGACCATGATTTTCTCATATTCTTCTGCGAGGGGAAGCACAGCCAATGTATCCCCTGAGCTGGAGGATCCGACCAGGAAATCAACTTCATCTTCTTCAAGAAGCTTTGTCGCCTTTTGGACGGCCACTTCCGGCTTTGTTTCAGTATCCTCTACTATGAACTCAATCTTCCTTCCAGCCACTTCATTTTTGCCGTCTGTTGCATATTCCAGGCCCAGCTCAAAGCCGCGCAGGGTCTGTTCCCCATATGACTCAAGCCCGCCTGTCTGCGAGGCCAGCACGCCGATTTTAATCGGATCGCTCTTTTCATCCCCGCTGCCTCCCGATTCTTCAGAACTGCAGGCACTGGAAAAGACCACCATCAGCGACATCAGGCAGCCTAATGCCATTTTCCCTGTATTCTTTTTCATCCTTTCTCCCCCTTGAAATCAAATTGTTTGCTGCAAATCTTCCTGCCTTCATCCTAATCAGCCTCAGTTACAAATCGGTTACAGCTAAGATATTTTTAATTTCTATTGGCGGAAGAAATAGGCCTGTCCACCCTGGAAATTTATTCAAATGGTTTAATACGAAAGAAAAGCGGAAAAGAGATAAGAAATCTATTGCTCTTAATTTCCGTCTGAGAGGAGACGACAGATAATGAAAACAGTTTATGGATTGATGACACAGGATGGAAGCGCAAATGAACTGCTGTGGGATTTAGGCTTCTGGGAAACGGAAGAAGCCGCACAGGAATACTTAAGGACCAATCTCCCGCTCTCAAAAGGCATCTGGGTGGAAGTCATCAACATAAATGATCCTATACCTGAATCTGCAGAAGAGTTTGAAGAAGATAAAATGGTAGCCTGCTCATTCTGTGATATTGAATACAATGCCGCCGATATCCTCATCGCCGACGTCAATGTCCACATCTGTGTATACTGCCAGCCTGCCTATAAGGCGCAGCTTGCGAAATAGAAAAGCGGAAAAGCCTTGCTCAGCCCCGACAAGCTTAAGGCGAGCAGAGCGAAAGGTTGGCTCTTTAACCTTTTGATCTGCTTGACTTAAGACCTCGAGGGGCTAGGCTTTGGAGCTGGACAATAAAAGCGGAAAACACACCGAGTTATATTTTCTAAAGTTAAAAAGGCGCCGGAGCAGAGGCTCCGGCGCAGATAGATGTTAGAACAGCGGCCCAAAATGGGCCGCCGGCATTATACTTCATGAAATTGAATCTTTTCTGCCTGAATTCGGCTGTTACTCTCCCTAAGATTTCAATTATTCTCCCTGGAATTGTGATATTCATTCCCGTTTACATTTTTTTACACAAAATCCCGCTGCGCATGCCCCGCAATATTCCCCGATTCCATGATCATATCATGCATATGGAGCGTAGGCTCCAGAGGCGCCACACCCAGCTCTTCTTCAAGCACCTCACAGCACTTCTGGAACCATCTGATTGCCCGGGGGCGATTGTTTTTGCTGTAATAACAATACATCAGGAGCCTGTATGCTTCCTCCCATGTCCGGTCCTTATCTATAATTCTTTCACACCATTCGATTGCCATATCATAGTCTTCCTTCCGGACGCAAAGCTGTGCGAGCTTTTCAGCTCCCCTCAGAAAGTAGACCTGCAGCCTTTCTTTTTCATTGATGCACCAATCCTCATAGCGCCTCTCAGGCAAATAGTCCCCTGTGTACAATTTCAGGGCCCTTTCAAGTCTGTGGATGCTTTTTCCATGGTCTTTCTCTTCCAGCCCCTCTTTAATCCACTCCTCAAAAAGGATGGAATCCAAATCAATGACAGCCTTCGGATTTATCCCATAAGAGGTGCCTTCCCTGCTGATGAAGAATGGGTTCTTCCTTGGCTTGCGGTTTGGTTCAAGTACGTTATTAAGTGCGTTCAGGGCAACCTTAAAGTCTCTATCCGCACTCACGGCATCCTGCTCCGGCCAAAGCATATCAAAAATATCCTCTTTCCGGATAAGCTGGTGGAGATGGGTGAGAAAAAGCTGGAGAAGCTCTTTGGCTTTGCCCCGCTGCCATCCCCCTTCGTCGATTTCCTTATCGCCAAGCCATACACGGAACTGCCCGAGCGTTTTCACTTTAAGGGTGAATCCCGGGTGGGAATGAAGATTGCCAAGATTCATTTCTTTAAGCAGCCTTGCAGTATAATCAGGCATGATGCCGCTTTTTTCCGCTTCAATCAGAAGGGGCGCAAACATCTGCAAATCCCTTGGGCCGAACAATGTCCTCCTGAACAGAAAGAACTCGTGCTCCCCCCATTGCATCTGGCTGAGGAAAGATTTAAAAGAGTTTTGAAAAACTTCCTGAAGTCCCTGCTGATGAGCAGAATAGGCTTTCCAGAATAAGGCCAGCATACAGCCGTAATCATCCCCGCACTGCTGAAGCATGCTTGAGGCAAGTTCAAAATGCTTATCTGCTTCACCAAAGCGCCTCCCATAAGCAGAGCTGATGCCCATACTGATGAGGATCAGCGAAGACAGCCACATATCTTTCACGCTCTCGGTTTCCTGCAATCCTGCCTTCCCGGCATCCATTGATTTGCCGTAGTCATTCTGTTCACCGTATAAAATGCATAATCCCATTAACGGCTCTGCTTTTCCTCTTTCAATTTCCAGCCGGTCCATTATGTCCAATGCAGTCCTGTAGCATTTTTCCGCAAGTGCAGAATCATATTCCCCCAGCAGCTGTGCCGCATGCCCAAGCCTGATCCAGCCGCAGGCTTCTACGAACGGGGCCTTTGTACTGATTCCCTGCTGGATGCCTTCCTGGGACAGTTTTTTCGCTTCTGCCCCATTGCCTGTAAATGCCTCGATAAGGGCAAGCAGCAGATCAGTCTCCCTGTGGGATTTCGGGAGCGGTTTGCCCTCACCCTTAGTTTTGCGGCCGGCCATCAGGATTCTCCGGCTTTCAGCCAATTTACCCGTCCTTAAATAGAGACGTGCCAGAAGGCTTTTGTCCAGCACCTGATGCCCCATGGATTCTGCCCTCTCCATCCATTTTTCTGCCTTGGCAGCCTGCCCGGCATTTATAAGGTTTTCCGCGAGCAAATGATAAAGCCTTGCCGGCTCGTCCTTCCCTCCGCGGATATCCCCCTCCTTCAGGTGTATCGCCTGGGATAAAATGCGCTCTGCTTTATGAGGCTGAATTGTGTCAAGATAGATCCTCGCCTTCCCTTCAAGAGCACGCGCTTTCCAACTCAGGTCCTGCTTTCGGTCAGCCCCTGATGCTGCCCTGTCATAGGCAAGCTCCGCTTCCTGGTACGAAGATTTGTAGCGCAATACTTCCCCTTCTAGAAACCAGACAGGGAAATATCTGTCCTTTGTATGTCCTGGGATGCCCGCAATCCGGTCTGACAGGCTTCCGAGCTTACCGGTTTCAAGCATCCTTAGCCCCTGGTCGCTTAATATAGACGCCATTTCCTCTGTTGAGCCGATCTTTTCAAAATGCTTAAGGGCGTCGTCCCACTGAAGGCTCCGGACGAAATGGCGTGCACACCTCTCATTTAAAAGACGAAAGCTTTGCGGCTGTCCGGCTTTTAGCTGCTTTTCCAGGAATTCTTTAAACAGGGCATGGTATCTGTATACCTTTTCTCCTATCTTATGGATAAACAGGTTCTTCTCTGTCAGCTGCTGAAGCATTGCTCCTGCCCCTGCGATCCCCAGGACCTCATTGCAAAGTTCTTCTGTCATATCATCAAAAATGCTTGTTTGTTCAAGGAATTGCTGGATAAGCGGCGGCTGTTTGGCAAATACCTCTGTGACCAGGTATTGAAAAAGGTCTGCCAGGGATCCGGACGATGTTCCGAATAAATTAGAAATGCTTTTTTTGTCTGTCAGCTGCTGTCCGAACATGCCGACAGCAATGACCCAGCCTTCTGTAGCATGGCAAATCCTGTCCAAATCCTCCTGCTGCTTAATGGAAATTCCGTATAATTCATTCAAGAGCAGCTCCACTTCATCCCGGGAAAGGACCAGGTCCTCTTTCGTTATTTCAAGGAGCTTGTCTGTGACCCTCATCTTTTTCAGCAGCTTCCATCCCGGCCGGCTTCTGCTTGATATAATAAGGTGAAGGTTCGGCGGAATATGTTCAAGGAGGGTTTCCATCCAGCAATTGATCGTATAGGAGTGCTCAACCTGATGAAAGTCATCAAGGATCAGCAGTAAATTTTCCTCATGGAGAGCAGCTTCATTCAAGAATAAAGAGGCGAGTGAACGGATCTCTTCTTCTTTTACATACCGGTCCAGCTGTTCCAGGATGCTTACGATCTCAGTCCCGAAATCTGGATGCGCTAAACGGATCGATGCCAGAAGGCAGGACAGAAAAGGAATGATATCATCATCCTCTGATGAGATGGAATACCAGCTGCAAGGAAGCTTCTCATCATGGACGAACAGGGCCAATGCCGTACTTTTTCCATATCCGGCACCTGACTCGACGATGCATAGCGGGAATTCAGCAACCGCTTTCATTTTTCCTGAAAGTCTTGCTCTCCTTATATATCTTTCTTTGACTGGCGGCACCATCAGCTTGGTCTTGATGACAGGCATTCTTATCCCCCCTTTCCATTTTTATAATTTTTAGATTATTTTAGCATATTTGCATACAAAAAGGACTTGAATTCTCCAAGTCCTTAGAATTTAATATCCATTTCATCAATTGGCCAGTAGCGCAGATTCACCTTTCCTACCACCTGGTCAGCATCAATGCAGCCGAAATGCCGGCCATCCCAGCTTTCCAGCCTGTTGTCCCCAAGCACGAACAGCTGGCCTTCAGGCACTGTTTCTGTATGGGCCACTTCCTCCAGGGTAAAATCGCCGGTCAGGCGGCCGCCGAGGGTTTCTTTTCTGTATTTTTCAAGGAAAGGCTCCTCTACAAGCTTGCCGTTTATATAAAGATGGTCATCTTTATAGTCGACCCTGTCACCCGGCAGCCCGATGATCCTTTTGACGAAATCCTCTTTTTCATTAGCATGGAAGACTATGACATCAAACCTTTGCAGCTCCCCGATCTGATAGCCGATTTTATTGACAACCAGTTTGTTTCCATCCTGCAGTGTCGGCATCATGGATCCGCCTTCAACAACATAATTCGAAAAGAAAAACATACGGATAAATACAAAAATGATGATTCCGATTGCCAAGGCCTTTATCCACTCAAGACCCTCCCGCTTAACCTCTTCTTTCACGCGGTCCCCCACCTCCATGGTTTATTTGCTGCTGTCTTTATCTGCTCCCATGTTTATCTTTACTTCAATCCTTTTGCCGACGTACCAAAGAATGAAAATAACGGCAAGGACAATCACTGTCCTGATGGGCTGTGTAATCAATGATCTTATATCATAGCCAATGAAGCTCATGGTGAAAATCATGACCATTTTTCCTGTCAGGACTGCAAGCATATACTGAGCAAAGCTAATTTTGGAAAGCCCGGCCACTATATTCACAATGGCCGACGGCGTAAAGGGAAAACAAAGCAGGATGAACAAAGGGCCAAAGCCATGGCGCTCAATCCAGCTCATCAGCTGCTGCACCTTTGCATGTTTTCTCAGAAAGGTTAATATCCTCTTCTGACCGTAAGTGCGGACCAGGTAAAAAACAAGCATGGCCCCTGCACATGCACCCGCCCAGGATATCAGAAAGCCGAGCCACAAGCCAAAGGCATTGGCATTGGCCATGACGAACAGGAACAGCGGCAGGAAAGGCAGGAAAGCTTCAAGCATTGGCAGCAATATTCCAGGCAGCGGCCCAAAAGAACGGTAGCGTTCAATAAGATCCATTATATTTTCCAGTGTCAGCCAATCCTTGAGCAAGTCAAAATCCATTGAAAAATCTCCTTAATAAAAACAATTCGGTATTTATTCTTACCTCTGGCAAGGAGTCTTTACACCACAAATTCCATCCTGTGCCTATTATTTCGACAAAAACTCGTTAATCGCCTGCCGGTTTTGTTCCAGATCGATTCCAAGGACATCCGCCCCTCCTGGAGTAGTTTCATCCCAATAGGAACCTTCCACAGGGACCCTTAATGTCTCAATCTTCCTGCCTTCCTTAGACAGAAGGCTTTTGCCCATATATAAAATGTCTCCGGTATCCATATTTGTATTGATATACGGGGTGACGACACCTACCAGCTTAGGAAGCTTAGGCAATGTCTGGATGCTGGTGAACTGATCGGCAATTTCCGTCATCACCTTCTGCTGCCTCTCCACCCTGCCGAAATCGCCTACAGCATCATGGCGGAAGCGCACATAGCCGAGCAGATGCTCACCGTCCAGCCTTTGAAGCCCGGGCTTCAGCGTTACTCCTATATTATCCGACATCTCCTTTTCAACGTCCACTTCGACACCGTTCGGAAATGCTTCATCGATCAGCTGGACAAATCCCTGAAAATCGACAATTGAATAATACTGGATATCAATATCAAAGTTCTCTTTGATCGTCTGCCTCAATAATTCAGGACCGCCGTACGCAAAGGCAGCATTAATCCTGTTTTTGCCGTGGCCCGGAATGTCCACATACGAATCCCTCATAATGGAAATGATTTTATATGTCCCCTTATCAGGATGATACTGCCCCACCATGATTGTATCGGTCCTCGGTTTTTCTTCCCCGCGTGCATCACTTCCGAGCAGCAGTACGTTCGTGCCTCCGTATTTGTCTGTTTCGCCATTGAATTCATATTTCACTTCTTTGATATTTTTCACTTTATCTTCAGACTGTGCCATACCTTGATTAAACTGGTAGTATGCATACGCAAGTGTGCCGGCAATAATCAAAAGCAGGAATAACACAGCCAGCTTCCATTTGCGCTTCGTTTTTTTCTGCTTTCTTTCGTATCGATCCGATCTCATCACAATTATCCTTCCATTATATAGTCAGGCCCGCAGCGGCTGTTTATTTTCAGTATGCCGGCAGAACCGCAGTATCAAAGCTCCGGTTTATAAAAAAAGATCGCCACTTTATATGACTCTGTCAGAGTACAAAAGGTTTCGCTTGTCCTTCTTGTTTTTTCTGTTTTCTGGCCGATCCGGTATCCTGAAGGACTGGCCTTTCATTTTATTGTACACAAAAAACCGCAAAGACTCACAGCTTTGCGGTTGTTTTTCTGGATTATCCTGCTATTTTTTAGAAAAAGATTACAAATGCTTATCAAACCAGCCTGAGATATAATCGAGGCGGCTGATCCGGAGCGAAGGTTTCCCGCTCCTGGAGAGCTCATGGTTAGATTCAGGGAACCTGACAAAGCTCGTTTCTTTTTTGCGGTGCTTCAGGCTGATGAACAGCTGTTCCGCCTGTTCAATCGGACAGCGGAAATCCTTTTCGCCGTGAAGGATAAGCAGAGGCGTATTCATCTGATCGACATAAGCAAGCGGCGAGTGCTTCCAAAGCTTTTCGATATCATCAAGCCCCGCCTGGATCTGCCAATCTGTGAAATAATAGCCGATGTCGCTCACTCCATAGAAGCTGATCCAGTTTGAGATCGAACGCTGGGTCACGGCTGCCTTGAACCGGCCTGTATGGCCGATGATCCAATTGGTCATAAAGCCGCCATAACTTCCCCCAGTCACCCCGAGCCTGTCCTGGTCGATAAACGAATATTCCTTCAGCACATAATCTACTGCATCCATCAAATCCTCGTAATCCCTGCCCCCATAGTCACCGCGGACGGCGTCCACAAATTTCTGCCCGTACCCATGGCTGCCCCTTGGGTTGATATAAAGAACAGCATAGCCCTTGGCTGCAAGGACCTGGAACTCATGGAAATAAGAATTGGCATACATCGCATGCGGTCCGCCATGGATTTCGAGGACCAGCGGATATTTTTTCCCTTCCTCAAAACCGGCAGGCTTCATCAGCCAGCCATGGAGATCCCATCCGTCAGCTGAAGTAAATTCAATCGGCTCTGCTGCGGAAAGGCCTGTTTTCTCCAGAAACTCTGAGTTGACAGCTGTCAGCTGCTCCAGTTTCCCTGTAGTGATTTCCAGCAGGAACAGGTCACCCGGATGGTCCGGCTTGCTTATAGCCACTACAGCTTTGTCATTATTCCCACCGGTTGACAGACCATAGACATGCTGCCTATCGAGCAGCGCAGGGAACAGCTCTCCTTCAACCGTCCCGTAGTAGACTGCAGTGCTGCCATTATCAGTGGCAAGGAAATAGAAGCTTTGATTATCCTTGGACCAGAGCAGGCCTGGGGAAACGGCTCCCTGCTGGAAGTCGCCGATGGCATAATCCCCGATCAGCAGGTCTGTATCTGCTGTCAGGCAGCGCAATTCTCCCTGTTCCCGGTCATACACCCATGCTTTTGAAAGGGTAGCGTTTTCAAACTCCCTTTCATGTCCGATCAAACCAAGATACCGGCTGTCAGGCGACCAGGTGATATTACCGAAATAGCCTGTACCATTTGTGATTTTCTCCTGTTCTTTTGTTTCAAGATTGACCAGGTAAACATCACTGCCATATGAAAAATCCTTGTCCCCGCTCAGGTCTGCTGTCACAGCCAAATGCTTCCCGTCCGGCGACCAGCTTTGAAGGCTGTAATCATCTTCTCCCTCTGTCACTTGCTCTATAGTACCGGTCTCTGTGTCAGCAATGGCAATATGGGTGTATTTTCCGTTCCAGAAGCCCTGGGCATCGGATTTATATCTCATTTTGTTCACTTCAAGCGGAACAGGCTTTTCTTCTTTTTCCTCCCCGCCTTCCCGCTCATTGACCGATTCTCCCTCCCCAAGGGAAACAGTAAAGGCGATTTTGGAGCCGTCTGGCGACCATACCGGATTGCCAGCCCCGTTCTTGCAGTATGTAAGCTGGCGGGCCTCTCCGCCGGCTGTGGAAAGAATGTGGATTTGATTTTTCCCGCTTCGGTTAGACACAAAGGCCACCTGGCGTCCATCATGCGACCAGCGCGGAGAATGATTGCGCCCTGTGCCAAATGTCCATTGGACAGGAGCACTTTTATCTTCCGTGTTTATGTAATAAAGATTGGAGCTGTATACATCCTTTTCCTCCAGGATAACGGTTTCCGTATAGACACAATCCTTGCCGTTCGGCGCCAGCTGGGGGTCGGCCGCTGATTTTAAATGATGCAGATCTTTTGATGCAATGGTGTTTTTTGCCATGATAATCATCTCCCCTTTATATGTAAAACCATTCTACTTATTTCGACAACAGAAATACTTTTCCTGCCTGACTGGCATTTTTTCAGGAAAAATATTTTTTTCCGCTCCAAATGAGCTCTATGCCCCAATATGAGGAAGACTGTTATAGAGTGATGCTAAATTCGACTTGCATAGAAGGCAGGGATTCAGTAAAATAATAACGAACAAACGTTCTATTTCCGTTCGGAGGAGCAAGCTGATATGACAAGAATTCCAGAGGATGACCGAAATATTATGGAGCAGGCAATCTATCTTCCTATGGTATTGGTTGTGATGAACAGGGACATAGGTGTTATTAATAATAGTCCCTTTAAACTCAAAAAGCCTTACCTGAATTTAATTGAGGATACGATGAAATTCATCCAGACAGAGCTGGCAGGCGTAAAGCGCTATATGAAGGATAACCGCCTCCAGGTCCAGGAGATCAAGCGTGATGAAGCATTTACGATGTTCATGTTCCTTTATAAAGGGTATGAAGAGCACCATAATTATTTTAATCCGAGGATCCGCAACAGGGTGCAGGAGCTGATGGAATATTACTTGTTCAAACGCTGGACGATGCAGGAAGAAAGCCGCCTCCGTCTGAAGAGGCCAGGCCAGCATCTCTAATTTACCGCATAGGCGCATGCCGGAGGTCACTCGAGCTTCCTGTTTCGGTAGCTCCCGACGGGTTCTGAAGCCCTGTTGAGCCTCTGATTATCTGTGAAATAGAACATCTTCCTGCCATGCCCTTCGATCCGCTGATGAAGCTTTGTCCTTAGATGAGCTGTCCGGAGGAGCTGATTTTCAAATGAGCTGGATGATACAGGGAGGATCAGTGTATGCTTGTTTCCGAATACGACCTTGGTATGTGAGGGATCTGTACGATGGTGGGCTGCAATATGCTCATAAGAGATCCAGATGCAGTCGGGGTTGTTCGGGGAAGTTGTCGGAAAAAAATACAGCAGGTTTGTCGGGTCGATGACAATTGGGACTTTATGCGTCACGCCAATGATATCCTTGGTCGCATCCTTCCGTCCCTCATAAGAGGAGCCGAAGTAGCCGCAGCTTTTTTTGACGATATCAAACGGTTTGAACGGGGACAGGAATTCATCTTCCACCTCAAAGATCCGCGAATAAATTTTTTTGCCGTATATCTGCGGCAGGATGATCATCGTAGAAGGATTTATTTCGTACTCCTCCACCAATCTTTTTTTATGCATATCCAAGTGATTCATCTCCTTTGCTCTTCGTTTCATTTCATTATACCATCTTTATTACAGATAATTGCAAATTTTTAGTCAATTACTGCCAAATACACTAACACGGAAGTAATTTTCTAAAAATTTAAATAATTTAGTTGAATTTTCCCCTGCTCCTCCATATAATATTAAAAAGCAGCAGGGGTGATTTTCATGAAAGAGAAGTCATATGCAGAGTCGATGAAAAAGAACACGCTGAACCGCAAACAGCTCAAGGACACGTACGTCTTACACCTCTACATTGAAATGCTCTTGTCGGAAGTGCAGCTGATATCCGAAAAAGAAAAATTGGCCCAGAAAATCGATCAAGCCCTCGATGATCGCAACAAGGCCCTATTCACCAAGCTGTCAGGAGAATACAAAAAACTGAACGAACGATTTGGGAACTAGAAAAGCGGAGGGCGCTTGCTCAGCCCCGACAAGCATAAGACGCTTTGGAATTGAAGGCGTTCTTTGCCTTCGGTTCCAAAGTGGCTTATGACTCGAGGGGCTAGCGCCCGGAGCTGGACAGATAGAAAAACGGAGGCGACTGTTCAGGTGCGACAAGCATAAGACGCTCCAGGATAAAAGGCGTTCTTTGCCTTTAATCCTGGAGTGGCTTATGACTCGAGCACCTAGGAGCCGGAGCTGGACAGTAGAAATGCGGAGGCGACTGTTCAGGTGCGACAAGCATAAGACGCTCCAGGATAAAAGGCGTTCTTTGCCTTTAATCCTGGAGTGGCTTATGACTCGAGCACCTAGGAGCCGGAGCTGGACAGTAGAAATGCGGA
>NZ_JBNILH010000001.1:0-661325 GCF_050107595.1 Bacillus infantis | reverse complement strand
CGGAGGCGACTGTTCAGGTGCGACAAGCATAAGACGAGCAGGACGGAAGGTTGTTCTTTAACCTTCTGGCCTGCTTGGCTTATGACTCGAGCACCTAGGAGCCGGAGCTGGACAATAGAAAAGCGGAAAAGCCTTAACCAATAAGGGAACGCAGACTAAAAACGCCACGTCCTGTGGCAATGCCTGCATGACCCGCATCCTTTGGGCTTTGTTCTACCTAGTCTTGAGAATTTCAGGATGGCTGAGGCCATTGTTTTTTTCTTTTGGCAGAATAGTGGTTCTAGCCCTGTTGGCTGGCACCACTATTTTCTTCTTTTGACAGAATAGTGGTGCCAGCTCTGTTGGCTGGCACCACTATTTTTTCTTTTGCCAGAATAGTGGTCCTAGCTTCGTTGGCTGGAACCACTATTTTCTCTTTTTGCCACAATAGTAGTCCTAGCTCCGTTCGCTGGAACCACTATCTTCTCTTTTTGCCATAATACTGGTCCTAGTTCCATTCGCTGGAACCACTATCTTCTCTTTTTGCCGCAATAGTGGTCCTAGCTCTGTTCGCTGGAGCCACTATTTTCTCTTTTTGCCGCAATACTGGTCCTAGTTCCATTCGCTGGAACCACTATCTTCTCTTTTTGCCGCAATAGTGGTCCTAACTCCGTTGGCTGAGACCATTGTTTTCTCTTTTGCCAGGATAGTAGTCGTCTATGTTTTACCTATGTGCAATGCAAAAAAGCTCCCGCCTCAATGAGCAGGAGCCACTTCTTATATACTTCTTTGACTAAAGGCCTTTGTGTCTATCCCCCGTTCAGACAGCCAATGATGGGTTTTGCCTGATAAGATAATTGGGGCTCTCCGAAGATCCTTTATCGATACAGCGCCGAGCGCAGCCATAATAAAGGCAAGCTCCTCATGGAGTGTATGTATTTCATTGATCAGCTGTTCAGGACCTTCGCTCACCAGAATCTTCAGAAAGTATCCGGCCATCGCAACAGCATCTGCACCGCAGGCTATGGCTTTTGCTGCATCAAAAGCTGTCTGGACGCCGCCGGAACCTATGATACTGACTCCAGCTCCTTCTGCATTTACTTCAAGGATAGAGGAGGCAGTGGGTATTCCCCAGCCATTAAAAAACGAAAGGAGCCTTTCTCTTCTTTCATTTTCAATCCTGGCAAAGTTAGTGCCGCCAAAGCCGCCGACATCAATCGCTGAAACACCGGCAGCTGCAAGCTTTGCAGCACTTTCCCTGCTGGTTCCGAATCCAACCTCTTTTACAATTACAGGCACATGGACGTTTTTACAAATAGACTCGATCCTTTTCAGGGCATCCCTGAAGTCCCGGTCTCCTTCTGGCATCGTCAGTTCCTGCACCACATTCAGATGTATCTGCAGGGCATCAGCTTCAATCATGTCGATGGCCCTGTTAGCCTGTTCGGCATCTGCTTCACTTCCGAGGTTGCCGATGACAATCCCTTTTGGATTTTCCCGACGCACAATCCTGTATGACTCTCGTTCAGCAGGATCCTTCAAAGCTGCCATTTGCGAGCCTACAGCCATAGCAAGGCCTGTTTCGGCCGCAGCCAAGGCAAGCTCCTGATTGATTTTAAGTGTTCTTTCACCGCCGCCGCCTGTCATCGCATTTATTAAAATTGGCGAACTTAAAGTAAGTCCGCCAATTTCAGTTTCTATTTTCACTTGATCCACAGCAGAATCAGGCAAGCTTTGGTGAATAAAATCAATATCGTCAAATCCGGCAATGCGCTTTTGTCCTGTTGAAAGGGCAAATTCTATGTGATCCCATTTCCGTTTTGATCTTGACAAATTATATCACCATTATTTTTTTAGATTCTTTAACTGATCGCCGATCATTTCGCCAAGCTGGAAGCCTTTTGTTTCTTCAGGCATCTCATAAGTCGTATCATACTCAGCTTCTTTTTCTTCGAGATCCTTGATGCTTAGAGACAGGCGCTGATCGTTTTCATTTACATCCAGGACCTTTACTTGTACCTGCTGGCCTTCTTCAAGGACCTCATGCGGAGTTCCGATATGCTTATGTGAAATCTGGGAGATGTGTACAAGACCCTCGACTCCAGGGAATACTTCAACAAATGCTCCATAAGATACAAGGCGCCTCACAACTCCGTCAAGAGTGCTGCCTTTCGGAGCCTTTTCTGCAATATCAGACCATGGCCCAGGCAATGTTTCCTTGATGGATAGGGAAATGCGCTCATTATCCCTGTCTACGCTCAGCACTTTCACCTGTACCTTTTGTCCTTCTTCCACTACATCGGAAGGCTTTTCTACATGCTCATATGATAGCTGGGAAATATGGACAAGTCCGTCAATTCCGCCGATATCGACAAACGCGCCGAAGTCAGTAATGCGCTGGACAGTACCGTCAAGAACCTGGCCTGCCTGCAGGTTAGCAAGGATATCCTGCTTCTGCCTGCCCTTTTCTTCCTCCACAACAGCTCTGTGTGAAAGGATCAGGCGGTTTTTCTCCTTATCCAGCTCCACAATTTTGAACGAAAGGGTCCTTCCCTTGTAATCAGAAAAGTCTTCGACAAAATGTGCTTCAACTAGCGAAGCAGGTACAAAGCCGCGAACGCCAAGGTCCACTACCAGGCCGCCTTTGACCACGTCTTTAATTTCAGCGTCAAAAACCTCGCCGCTGTTGAATTTCTCTTCAAGTGTGTCCCAGGCCTTTACTGCATCCACTTTACGCTTTGACAGGATGAGTGCCTCTTCTTCCACCTTGAGTACTTCCAGGTCAAGTTCATCTCCTTCAGCCACAGCATCCTCAGCTTTTTCGATGTGAAGGCTTGAGAGCTCGCTGATCGGGATAATCCCGTCAAGCTTGCTGTCCTGGATATCCACGACAACCTGCTTTTCTTCCACTTTGGTGACTTTCGCGGTTACGCGGTCGCCCACCTCAAAGTTTTTCACTTCAATTGAATTCATTTCTTCTGATTGATTCATCTCTTCTGACATATGTAATCCTCCTTAATCCAATGACTGCTTCCAATTTTTATAGTAGATGTGATATTTTCACAGCGGAAAACAAGGTCCCAAATTAAAGACATAGAATATTCTAAAAAGATGCCTTTCCTCTAACTTCTTACAAATAGCTTTATTTGTCAAGCAAGAAGACTTATCTGTGCTGCTCAATAAGCTGGCGGATTTCTTGCATTATCATCTCCGTCACTTCGTCAGCGGACGCCCTGTTTTTCCGTGCTTCTTCCATGTCCAGAGGCTTCCCGTACACTACCTTCAATCTTTTAAATGGCTTGTAAGGGCCAATGATTGCACAGGGTACTACATGGGCCGGTGCCCTTAAGGCGAAGAAGCCTGCCCCTGCAAGGCCTTTTCCCAATTCCCCTGTTTTACTTCTTGTACCCTCAGGAAAGAGCCCTAAAACATTTCCTTCCTTCAAAAGGGCGATCCCTTTCCTTAAAGCTTCCCTGTCGCTCATGCCCCTTTTTACCGGAAAGGCGTTTAGATTCCTGACTACCTTACCAAGTACCGGCAGGTTAAAAAGTTCTTCCTTGGCCATGAAATGAACCGGCCTTGGAGCAGTAATCCCCACAACGGGGGGATCAAGATTGTCGATATGGTTGCTGCACAGCAGCACGCCGCCTTCAGCGGGAAAGTTCTCTCTCCCGATCACCTCAAACCGGTATATCGGTTTGAGCGCACCGTAAACGGCTGACCTTACAAAAGAATAGAATGTCAAGTCAATCCGATCCTTTCTTCAGCAAGCAGCATGATTTTCTCGACCACTTCCGGAATAGCAAGCGAGGTAGTATCGATTACCACTGCATCATCAGCTTTTTTCAGCGGCGCTACTTCCCTTTCAGAATCCAGCTTGTCCCGGTAAGCAATATCGGTTTTCAGCTGTTCTAGGTCAGACGGGTAGCCTTTCTTAATATTCTCCTGATGCCTCCTCATAGCCCTCTCATCAACTGATGCAAGCAGGAATACCTTTACCTCTGCATGGGGAAGGACATGAGTCCCGATATCCCGGCCGTCCATTACTACACCGCCGCCCACCGAGAACTCTTTTTGCCTTCTGACCATCTCTTCACGGACCTTCCGGTGCTTCGCAACAATGGATACAGAATTGGTGACAGCTGCTGTCCTTATCACTTCTGTAACATTTTCACCGTCCACCAGGATAATTTGCCCCTGGTCACCTGGAAGCAAGTCGATCTGGATGCCTGTGAGGATATCCATCAGCTTATATTCATTTTCAAGGTCGGCGCCTGCTTCTATGGCTTTATATGTCAGTGCCCTGTACATAGCACCTGTGTCTATATAAATATATGATAGCTTTTCAGCTGCAATTTTTGCCACAGTGCTTTTACCTGCTGCTGCAGGGCCATCAATGGCAATTGAGATTTTTTTGATCATATTTCCTCCTGTTACGCTTCCAGTTGGGTTTCTCTAAAACTTACAAGAACCATTTTAACATATTATCCGCTTGTTTTTTATCAATATTTTGTCCCTTAACCAGCTGCTGAAGGGGTTTAAGCATACAAAAAAAGCAGGCCTCTTATGCCCGCTCATTTTCCGCTGAAAGTTTCCAGCAGCTCCTCAAAGCTATTCTTCGCCACACCTTCGTACTGGGCAAGCTGCTTCAGCTCAGGCATGATATCATATTTATGGAGCAGTACCTGGGCTGCGAGCAAAAAGAGCAGTTGAATAATGACTGCTTTCACGATCAGCCGTTCTAGCATCTTCATTTTCATCCCCGCCTGTTGACAATCTTATTATCATTATTGGCATCCAGGCAGGAATTATTCGTTAAGCCTCCAGTCCTTTTTTCTTAAGGGCAAGCTGCCTGTCAAAACAGAAGCGGAGAAGAATCTGTCTGTCGGATGGGCCCAGATCTGCAAATTCAATAGACGCCTTATTTTTCAGTTCATTGTGTTCTATGATTCTCACAATTTTTGCATCTGCTTTCAGATAATGATAGTCTCCATTCTGAAGGGCCAGCACCAGCAATACTTTAATAGATATGCCTGCATCAAGCGGGATGTCTTTATCCACCAGCAGACTTGCCCCGCCGGCACTGATGTCTTCCGTCACAGCCTTAAAGGGCGGGAATTCCCCTCCAATCGGCTGTACTGCTGCATCGATGGATGCTTCGATCCTCACGTACTGCCGCCTCTGGATTTTGATAAGCTGCTTTGAACCCGGAAAGGATAGTATCAATAACGGGATATTCTGCTTGACCCTCCCTTTTACTTCTGTAGTAAATAAGAATACGGACCCGTCATCTGAGACGAATGAGGCTTTAAGCTGTGTGCCGTCCAGCAGGAAGGCTGTTTTACCTGACTTTACATTGACCGGGTAATCAATGAACAGAGTATTTTCTTCCCTTTCAGCCAGCTTGCATCTATATGTTTCTTCTTTATGGCCATTCACTGTTTCAAGTGTTATTGAATCTCCAATATTTATCATGCTGACCCACTCTCTCTTGCTCTCTCTTAATAAAAACTTTCCCCATTCATAAAATCAAAAGGATAATCCTGTCATTTAATTATGACACGGGACCCACGGATGAATCAAGACATTATATAGTTCTAAATACCTGTTTTCTTATGCGGAAAAGCCCGGGATTTTCCCCGGGCCTGCAGCGCTTTATTATACAACATCTTCGTAAACTGGCTCTGCATTCTGCAGCTTATCCACTTTTTCTTCGATGCCTGAATCAGCATTGATATAAATGCGGTAAGTGTCGTCACCCATGGTACCCAGGAATTCATGGCATAATACTTCCTGATTAAGATCATTGACGATGACGGCAAGTCTCGATTCCTGGATCTTCAGATTAGGATTGATCTTGCCCCTGGCCGCTTCCTGGCTTAAATCTGCTTCAGGCAGTTCCCTTATGTGGTGGGACTTAAGATAATCTTCTGCTGAAAAGCCGATCATTTGCCCATTATCAAGGGCTACCTTTACTTTTATTGAATCAGGATAGACCCTGATATCATCCTGTTTGGATACAAAAGTAAATACTCCGACATTATCGTATTGTGTACTTTCAAACATGTCCAAATCCTTAAATCCATTGTCACTGAGGAATTTAATGGCTTTATTCCCGGCATCATTCAAACTGACAGCCTGATCGTTTACATCCCTGCTTAAAATATACCAGATCGGATATCCGCCTTTTTTTGTTATATCCATATTGGCTTCCCTGCCGCTCTTCGGGTCCTGGACAGAGACGCTGTAGAAGCCGAAGTCAGAGCCTTTTCCATTTTCGGTCACTTTTACAGCCGCCTTTTTCCCCATTCCCGCATATTTCACAGCAATAGAGCGGGCTTTATCTTTTGAAATAGCCTCTCCCTCTAAGTATTTATAATTAGAATCTTCTTTCTGCATATTGACCATGGCAGGGCCAAAATCAGTCTCGCCATAGCTTTCAACCGTCTTTTCCACTGTTTTGAACCCGTCAATGATTGTGTTGTCCATTGGCTGTTTATTGGAGGCCAGCGCCATTTCAACGTCCATCCACCTTAGATTATTCTTCAGGACCATATGCTGGACCTTGCGGAGCTCCTGCTGAATATCAGCTGATTCTTTATACAGCCCTTGAAGCGCCTTATACTCTTTATCTGACAAAGGTTCTTTGTCCAGATCCCTGACCGCTGTGCGGTAGCTGAAATCCCCAATCTTCGCCAGGAAATCTTCCGTCTTATTGAATGGCATAAGGGTAAGCGGCAGCTGACCAACATCACTATGGGCAGTGGATGTTATTTTCCAGACGTCAGCAAGCGCCGGTGAAAGGGATTCCCTGGAATTCATGGCTAATGTAGTGCCTATTTTGTCATGCAGCAGGTCGGTTTGGTATGTCAGGTCATGAAAGGCCCTTTGATAGCTGTTTTCTGCATTAATAAGTATCGCATTCTTTTCCCTGTGCTCCTGGTATCCCCAAAAGCCTGCACCAGCAGCTCCAAGGGCGAGTACCGCAATAAGTATCCCTCTAATCACTGTAAACCACCTCTCTATTCACAGAAAATATGTTTTCCGATCTTTTTGATTTGCGGCCGCGTCCAAATCCATCCGCTTGTCGCCGTATCAGGATTGAAATAATAGAGCGCATTGCCGGTTGGGTCCCAGCCGTTCATAGCGTCCATTACTGCTTCTTTGGCAGTTTCATTCGGCGTCAGCCATATCTGGCCGTCTGCAACTGCTGTAAAAGCACGCGGTTCAAAAATCACGCCTGAAACTGTGTTGGGGAAGGTTGCGCTTTGAACCCGGTTCAAGATGACTGCGGCCACAGCCACCTGGCCTGTGTAAGGCTCTCCCCTTGCTTCTCCATAAACTGCGTTTGCCATCAGCTGGATGTCATTCTGCGAGAACCCAGATGGGATATTGGCAGCAGAAGGCTGCTTGGCTTCAGGTTTTGCCGGGGCGCTTTGGCCACCGCCTCCGCCACCGCCTCCGCCCTGTCCAGCACCTCCGGACGGCTTTTTCTGCTTGTCCAGATCAACACCGCCATAGTGGGTGAATTTATTGCCTTTGTTGACTTGTTCTTTTACAAACTGTTCATTGTACTTAGAAGCTTTTGCGAGCTTGGCCTTTGTTTCCTGGCCTGCCAGCCCATCAATCGGCAGCCCGAATTCGTATTGAAAATTACGGAGGGCCCAGTAAGTTCCCCATCCAAATACCCCGTCGATTTTCCCGTTATAAAAACCGAGGTACTGAAGCCTTGACTGAAGTTCAATTACATCATCGCCCACAGCTCCATGCTGGATGACCTGGGCTGAAAAAGCATCTGCTTTTTCCGAAGGCCCCAGCAGCGGGAGTGCAGCTGCAAAAAGCGGAATAAGCAGAACCAGCTTAATCACCAATAATTTGTTTTTCATGGTTAGCAACCCCCAGATGATAATCTAATTAACATTAACTCTATTTTTTTCAGATGCTGGGTTTTTATGCAAATGAGAGCAATTTGACGATAGTAAATATATGGAATTCCGTTCCGTTATCCCAACAAAAAAACCCTTCACCTAGGGGTAAAGGGTTTTCTGATAATCAAAGCTCTCGTCAATCCGTTTCATGCTCATTGCTCTGGCCATCTTGACCTTTTTGAGGCCATACCACCAGAGGAAAATCATGAAGGGAACCATAATAAACTTCCAGTGTTCCTGGGATACGAGAATAAAATCATAGGTTCCATGGAGGATAAAAGGCAAAAAGAGTGAGAGGCTGATCCATTTTTTCCTTGATTCAGCCGTAAACTTGCCTTTTCCAATATAGTAGCCCATTATGACACCGAATAAAGCATGGCTTGATACCGGCAGCAGGGCACGGCCAATCGCATATTCCAGCCCATTGGCAATCAAATAGAGAATATTTTCCGCTGTGGCAAAGCCCAGGGATACACTTGCACCATAAACAATGCCATCATACGGCTCATCAAAGCTTATATGCTGATAAACTGTATAGAATAAAATAAACCATTTAAAAAATTCCTCGAGCATACTTGCGGAAAAGAATGCACTGACAATATCAGATTGGACAATCTGCTCGGTTTCAAGGACATACTGGATGAACATGATCGGGAACACCAGCAGAGCACCAAAAAGAAAAGTCCTGAACACCATTGAAACTGGCTCGGAATCGTATTCGTCCTTTAAATAAAAGTAGCTAAGCAAAGCCAGACCAGGAGCTATTCCGGCAGATAATATTCCCAGCATGAGCTGTCCTCTTTTCAATCTGTTTTCTTAATCGTATCATGATATTATGATAATGAAAATGGATTAATCAAAGATCAAGCTTATTTTATAGGGAAAAGGCAGCGGTACAGGATTCCCATGGATTCTGCCTTTTTCCTGCAAATCATCCTGGAGGCTATAGAAATGACAAAGAAAAAAATACTCATCATCCATACAGGCGGCACGATTTCAATGAGTGAAGATGCTTCAACCGGTGCCGTCGTTCCTACAGAAAAAAATCCTATGACAGATAAAACAAATGAGCTGTTTGAACTGGCAGATATCATTGTAGAAGAGCCCTTTCATCTGCCTTCCCCCCATATTACACCAGTTGAAATGCTTGTACTGAGGGATTTGATAGACAGGCATTACCAGCTTGGGAAAATAGACGGAGCAGTTATCACCCATGGAACTGATACACTCGAGGAAACTGCTTATTTCCTTGACCTTACCCTCCAGGCGCCGATCCCTGTGATTGTTACGGGTGCCATGCGGTCAAGCAATGAGATAGGATCGGACGGCCTGTATAATCTGATTGCCTCGCTGCGGGTGGCTGTAAGCAGCGAAGCAATGAATAAAGGGGTCCTGGTTGTTCTGAATGATGAGATCCACACAGCGGAGAATTGCACTAAAACCCATACCAGCAATGTCTCAACTTTCCAAAGTCCCCAATATGGACCGATCGGGATCGTCACTAAAAGGGGGGTGCTCTTCCACCACTCGCCACTCACCAAGGAAAGCTACCAGATATCCGATGTGTCCAAAAAGGTTGTGATTGTAAAAGCGCATGCCGGGATGGATTCCTCATTGCTGATGGCAATTAAAGACCTGAAGATGGACGGGGTTGTAATTGAAGCGCTTGGACAGGGCAACTTGCCGCCTGCCGCTGCTATTGGGGTCCAAAGCCTGATAGAAGCCAATATACCCGTAGTCCTTGTGTCCAGATGCTTCAACGGGATTGCCCAGGACGTATACGGCTATGAGGGCGGCGGCAAACAGCTGAAAGAGCTTGGAGTTATTTTTTCAAACGGCCTGAACGGTCAGAAAGCTCGCCTGAAACTGTTGATTGCCCTGACCCTCACTGATGAAATGGAGCATATTGAAAGGCTTTTCCAAGTATAAAAAAAGGGGCACCCGCTGGCGGTGCCCCTTTCATATTCAGCTGTCCGATTCACGATTTTTTATAGCTTCCGCAATGATCCCGCCATGGAAACGGCCATTTTCAATGAAAATTTCATTTGCATTATTGCCGGCTGCAATTACGCCAGCTATAAAGATTCCTTTAATATTTGTTTCCATCGTTTCTTCACTAAAATGCGGCCGTCCTGAAGCCGGGTCGATATCGACCCCCATCTTTTTGAGGAAGGTGTGATCGGGATGGTAGCCTGTCATAGCAAAAACAAAATCATTTTTAACAGCAGTCTGTCTGCCGGCTTTTTCATAAATAACTTCGCTCTCGGTAATTTCCTTCACTTCCGCCTCAAATTCCATCTTCACCTGTCCTGACCTTGCAAGGGATTCAAATTCAGGCAGGATCCACGGCTTGATGCTTGGAGAATATTCGCTTCCCCTGTACAAAACCGTTACCCGGGCGCCCGCTTTGTTCAGCTCTATGGCTGCATCCACACTTGAGTTCTTTCCGCCAATCACCACTACATCTTTGTTGAAATATGGGTGGGCTTCCTTGAAATAGTGAAAAACCTTTGGAAGGTCCTCCCCTGGGATATCAAGATAATTAGGATTATCATAGTAGCCTGTTGCGACAATTACATATGGAGCCGTATATATGGCTTTATCTGTCTGGACGATGAAGCTTCCCTCTGGGTCCTTCGTTACCCCAAGGACTTTTTCATACGCACGGATTTTCAATTGCTTCCTTTTTGCCACTTCCCTGTAGTAAACAAGAGCCTGGTTCCTCTGCGGCTTATAATTTTCAGTAACAAAAGCCACCCCGCCGATTTCGAGTTTTTCAGCCGTACTGAAAAAAGTCTGATGGGTCGGATAATGATAGATGGCATTGACGATATTTCCTTTTTCAATAACAAGCGGTTCCTTTCCCGCTTCCTTTAATGCAATGGCTGCTGCAAGTCCGCAGGGGCCTCCTCCTATTATAATCGCATCTTCCGATTTCATATGTCTGCGCTCCTTACTTAAGCATTCTCTTTTTTGCCCCGCCAGACCGGCAGGGTTTCCTTAATATTTATCCTTCACATCGTTAAATAAAAAATCTCCCATCAATTTATGATAGGAGATTTTTATGAAACATTCAATGATATGAGCTTCTTCTTACACCCAGCCGCGGAATCTGGAGGCTTCAGCTGTTTTGCGGACGCCAACCATATATGCAGCAAGCCTCATATCCACTCTTCTTGTCTGGGCCGTATCGTAAATATTATTGAACGATTTGCACATAATCTTTTCAAGTTTTTCTTCCACTTCTTCTTCAGACCAGTAATAGCCCTGGTTATTCTGAACCCATTCGAAGTAAGAAACGGTTACTCCCCCGGCAGAGGCCAGAACATCCGGCACGAGCAGGATGCCCCTTTCTGTGAGTATCTGGGTTGCTTCGAGGGTAGTAGGCCCGTTAGCAGCCTCGACTACGATGCTTGCCCTGATATTATGAGCATTTTCTTCAGTAATTTGATTTTCTATGGCAGCAGGAACAAGGATATCGCAATCAAGTTCCAATAGCTCTTTGTTGGTGATTGTATTATTGAAAAGCTTGGTTACCGTCCCAAAACTGTCACGGCGGTCAAGCAGATAGTCAATGTCAAGCCCCTCGGGATCATGCAGGCCGCCGTAGGCATCAGATATGCCCACAACCTTTGCACCGGCATCATGCATGAATTTGGAAAGAAAGCTTCCGGCATTTCCGAAGCCCTGTACAACGACTCGCGCTCCCTCCAGGTTGATGCCTTTTTTTCTGGCTGCTTCCCTGATGCAGATCGTGACTCCTTTCGCAGTTGCAGATTCCCTTCCATGGGAGCCCCCGAGAACAAGCGGTTTTCCTGTAATAAAGCCAGGAGAGTTGAATTCATCTATTCGGCTGTATTCGTCCATCATCCAAGCCATGATTTGAGAGTTGGTAAATACATCTGGAGCCGGAATATCTTTAGTAGGACCCACAATCTGGCTGATTGCACGGACATAGCCTCGGCTGAGCCTTTCCAGCTCACGGAAGGACATATCTCTTGGATCGCAGACAATCCCGCCTTTTCCGCCGCCATATGGCAAATCGACGATACCGCACTTAAGGCTCATCCATATGGAAAGGGCTTTTACCTCTTTTTCCGTTACGCCCGGATGGAAGCGGATGCCGCCCTTAGTCGGCCCAACAGCATCATTATGCTGCGCCCGGTAGCCAGTAAAGACTTTAACAGACCCATCATCCATTCTGACAGGTATTTTAACTGTCATCATGCGGATCGGCTCTTTCAGCAGTTCATATACCTCTTCGGGATATCCAAGCTTTTCGAGAGCCTTATGAATAACAGTTTGAGTTGACTTTAAAACGTCATGTTTGTCTTCTTTATTTGTGTTTCCAGTACCGTTCTCGGCTACCATTTGTAAACCTCCTAAAAAAATCACTTTGCATTTTGTCCGTATTCATGACATAGTATACACCTTTGTTTAATTTATGCAAGAAGAAAAATGCACTTTTCGGCATTTTTTGATTACTTGTTGAAAACGCTGCCAACACTGATATAATGGGAATTTTCAGTTATTTTCACATTAACACTTTTCCCTTATTCACGTAAAAAAAACACCTTATTTACGATATCTGAAAAATGGGCTCAAAGCTATAGCAAAAAAGTTTATGGAAACACAAAAAGACAGGCTGTCATCAAAGAATCCCAACCTGTCTTCTTCTATTGTATTCTCCCGGGAAAATGGTTCCATTTAAACAACCATCGCCATTCCGACTCAGTACTCTCAGAAATAACGGCTCAGAGTTTCGATTGCGCTATCCGCTATGACTTCCTTGCCATATTCAAGAAGTCTCCAGCGGGTGACAAGAGATGTGCTGCCATATTCAGCAAGCATACTGGCGAGCTTCTCTGCATCTTCTGCCAGGATATCATCGAACAATAAGTAATAGCGTCCCTCCATATGATAGAGGCTTCCGCCATTCAATCCCATACCGGCCAGCCTTCTGGAAAGCTGCATGACATCCTCCACATCATTAAAGACAAAAAGGAGATCTTCGTTGTCATCTATTACAACCTGCATGTCAATAAAGCCTTCAGAATGAAGAAAGTCTTCTTCTTCATCCTCCTGCTCCTGCATAGTCACAATCATAACCATGCCCTGAGCCTGCATAGAGAAAATCTCCACCGCGACAGACCCCTGAATGTCTACACCAAATTCATCACTGGCTTCTTCGAGCATCTCATGAAAAAGCTGATGCCATTTCAGGGAGTCCTTCCAAATATCTTCCTTTGTCAGGCCCCGTTCTGTTAAGTCATCTAAAGTCAGGAAAATCTTGATTTTATTGTAATTTAACCTTTCCAAGCGCATGACAATGCCCCCTGCCGTGACCAACTCTTAGTTTAGTGTATGAAGGTTATAAAAGATGGTGAGTCGTCTTACTATTTATTCAGCCAGTTTCAGCAGAAGATGAGTTACCTGCCGGTCCAGGCCGGCTCGTTTTTAGCTCAGGACATTTGTTCCTTTATCCAATGTTCCCACTCACTTTTACTATTCCCTAAAATATAGGAGGCATATTTGTCTTTCTTTTCCTGCGGCATCCGCCCTACTGCAAAACCTCCGAGCCCGATGCTCAGACCGGAATGCTCCGAATACAGTTTCTCCGCTAATTCAAGAGTGCCTTGAAGATTTTCCTTCATTGTACAGGAAAAGAACAGGAATTTGGGGTTCACTGTTTCAATGACCACATCAATATCTTTCTCGTCAATGCTGGCACCAAGATAGACAACTTCAAATCCCTTCCTCCTCAGGAACAGCGTGAAAATGAGCAAGCCCAGTTCATGCCACTCGTTTGGCCCGCACACAGCCACTGCCTTTGGCAGGATTGAATTATGGGGAAAAGAATGGAGGATGATGCCGATCCTTGACCGCAGGATAGAAGAAGCAAAATGCTCATGGGCAGTGGTGATCTCGCCTCTTTCCCATAAGTCCCCTATCTTGACCAATAAAGAGCCCAGTATATCAACCAAAACCTTATCAATTGTATATAAACTGAATGCCTGATTGATCAGATCATGTGCTTTGGATTCATCGAATTGCAATAATGCGTCCAGGAGCCTGTCCCCCAGGATTTCAGCATGATTCCCTCCATCAGCGGGCTCTTCAGGGTCTGATTCAAGGACATTATTTTCCAGCAGGGATACTGCCTGGCTGATTGTAAATCCCTGGTCGATCTTACTGAGCAGCCATCTCAGCGTCTTGACATGTTCTTCTGTATAAAGGCGATGGCCTGATTCGTTCCGCTTAGGTGCGACCATCTGATAGCGCCTTTCCCAGGCTCTTAAGGTGCCAGGCTGGATGCCGAGCATCTTAGAGACAGCTTTGATGTTATATTTTCCTTCTTGATTGGCCATTTATTATCCTCCGTTTACAGCGTACAGTTCCATACATCCATTATAGGTATCCTCGGGATGTGTGTAAACTTTGTATAGGCTATGGACATCCTTTGTTAAATCAGCCTTTTCGCCCTAGACGGACTAAGTGGGTCTCCGCTCTGGCACCGAGCCTCAAAGGAAGCGCAGTAGTTCCATATCCATTGCTGATGAGCAGAGTTGCCGCATCCATTATTTTTACCTTCCCTTTTTCATAAGGGCTGTAACCTAGAATGTGTATTTGCCCTCCATGGGTATGTCCGCTCAATACCAGACGGATTCTATGTTCTTTCTCAAGTTTGCCAATAATGGCAGGATTATGGCAGGCCAGGATCCTGAAACCTGATGGCCCGGCATCCTGAAGAGCCAGGTCCAGCCGGTCTCTCCCTTTCCCGACATCGTCCACACCCATGAGGGTCATTGTATCCCCATTTTTCGCTTCGAAAGATACAGCTGTGTTATCAAGTATTTTAACACCGCTTTCCAGCAGGAGCGCGTCCAGCTCCCTATGATCAAGCTCATAGTCGTTATTGCCCCAGACAAAGTAAGCCGGACCGACTGTTTTTAGTTTTTCAATATTCTCCTTCACTAAGGAGAAGGGCACTCCTTTTTCAGCCAGATCTCCGCCTATCAGAACCAAATCAGCTTTCCCTTTGACCTGTTCCAGCAGCTTATCTGAAACTTTGCGGCGGTGGATATCGGAAATGAAGAATATTGTGACGCTTTCAAACCCTGCCGGGAAATCTTCAAACTCCAGTTCATTATGTATGACCCTGTCCTGAAAGGCTTCTCTAACCATATAGCCAAGGAGGCAGGCCCCAAATATCATGAGGATTATTATGATTGCAATTATATAAATGTCCATACCCGCTCCCCAAAGTAACAATCTCTTTTTACCGCTTCCGGTAAAAGTCTATAGAAATAATACCATATAAAAAGGAAAAAATGAAAAGCAGGAATCCCTTCCAAAACCCCATAAAGAATAAAGCCAGAAAGCAGACCAGCAAAGCTCCGATTCCGCAAGCGGCCGCAAACCCTGAGGCTGCCCTGCCCTCAAGCCGCCTCCCGTTTTCCAGTACCGCATTCAGGCATGAGGCAAAGCTCAAAAAGCTGATGCTGAAGGCAAATGCAGCGGCCAGGAATTCCCCTGGGCTTAAAAGCAGCTGTGCCAGTGCAGCCCCCGGTTCACCAGGAAGCGAAACAGGCAGCCAAATCATAAATAGGCATCCGCTGGAAAAACCCGACAGGAGCCTGATCATAAAGAAAAGCACAAAAAAATCCCTCCCACACCAATGTATGAAAGAGGGCAGTGTTTGTGCTTTACTTATCTAATCTTCATAAATATCCAAAACCCTGAATCCGGATTCCTCCAGCTTCTTGATGAATTTATCAATATTATCTTTCTTTTCTATTTTCATGACGATCCTGCGGACCAGCTTATCTGTTTCATCGAATGTAACCAGAGAAATGATATGTTCATGAAAATGCCGGGCAATTTCGGAAAGCCGGGCAATCCTTCCCTCCGTTTCGACTGATGTAAACGCGATTCTCACCCCGGGACGGTTGGTTCCGAATGCCGACTGAAACTGGACCATAACATCGAAGCGGGTCACAGCGCCGAGGAATTTGCCTTCTGCATCCACAACTGCAAGCAGAGGGAAGTCTTTAAGGTCAAGAAGGAGCCTTTCAAAAATCTCATTGCCGCGGAGGACCACTTCTTTATGATCCGCGATGTCCCTGACCTTAGTCCCTGCTAAATATGTCTCTTTTTCCTGACTGGAATTAAAATAGCTTTCATAAATTCCGTACCTTGTAATGATGCCGGCATATTTCTCTCCATCCAGAACCGGCAGGCCGTCGATTTGATGCTTTTCAAACTGATCAAGAGCACTTTGCAGCGTCTCCTCACAGCCTATCGTATAGCACGAGTGTTTAGGAATCATAACGCTTTTAACAAACATGGCCATCCCCCCAAAAGTAACTGACATCCATATATATTCCCTGTTTTCCGTCAAATTCCTTTATTTTAGGGTGTTTTTATTTTTAATTAAGGACAATTCGTGCTGTCCATTACTTCCCAGCTATTTATTTTCATGGTAAAGATTAATATCATAGTTTTTTTTCATCATTTCGAATACGATATGACGGTTTTTCCATTCCTCTTCCTTTTTCCAGAGATCCTTGCTTCTGTCAACGATTTCGCAGCGGAGTGCATGATACTCCTTTTCAGCCTTGTCCTTCTTTTGCTTAAAGAGATTCATAGTCCCGTAAAGCCCTCCTGCCAAAAACAGCAAGTATAAATTGGCGCTGTTCGAGGCAAAGGCGGAAAACATGCTTGCAAACGAATACGAATAAGGTTCCATAACCGTGTAATATAAATAGATAAGATAAAAAAAAGACACAAACACGCCAGCCCACATTACTGCCAGGTGCCTGGCTTTGTATTTATCAAACTTGCGTTTCCGCTCCACTACCTTCTGCAGCATCTGCCTCGCTGCCTGATCTGTCCGCCCATCCAGCATTTTTATAGACGTTTCCATACAATCCCCCTCCCCTGACAGTATATGAGCCTGCCGGGGGGATATTCCTATGAAATGCGGAGGGCGCTTGATCAGCCCCGACAAGCTTAAGACAAACAGAGCGAAAGGTTTGCTCTTTAACCTTTTGATCTGTTTGGCTTAAGACCTCGAGGGGCTAGCGCCCGGAGCTGGACAATCGAAATGCGGAGGGCGCTTGCTCAGCCCCGACAAGCATAAGACGCACAAGAATAAAAGGCGTTCTTTGCCTTTAATTCTTGGGTGGCTTATGACTCGAGGGGCTAGCGCCCGGAGCTGGACAATCGAAATGCGGAGGCGGCTATTTAAATAAGGAACAGCTAAGCTATTGGGGTTCGTTTTTTCTTTTTCCCCATACAGAGGATTCGGGTTCTTCTTACTAAGACCCTCTGTTTGCTTTTTTCCCGTACAGAGGGGTCCAGTTCTCCTCACTAAGCCCCTCTGCTTCTCTTTTCCCTAACATTAAATTCGCCCTCCTCAAGCCAATCCGCCAGTACTTCTCCTGATTGGTCCCAGGACTTCCCAAAACAAAAAAACCGGCCCTTAAAGGTACCGGCATTACTGGTTTTGCGGTATTTTCAATACTTGTCCCACGTGGATTTCATTGCCGGACAGCCCGTTTGCCTGCCTGATGATTTCTATCCCGTCCTGTGACTTGAAGTATTTCATTGAAATTCTGAACATGGTTTCGCCTGGCTGTACTGTGTGCGTTACAAACCCTCCAGACGTTTCCTTTTGTTCAGTTGCGGGCTTGGCCTGGGCCTCTCCGGCAGCTTTTTCTTTATCGGCTGTTTTTTCCGGTTCTTTGGAACCTGTTTCAACAGCCGCTGCATCAGATGATTTTTCCGGCTCTGAAGTGCCTGTATCCTGTTTTTCTTCTTGGTTGGCATCTTTATTTGATTTTTCTTTTGCCTGCTCTTCGCCAGCTGAAGCTTTTTTCTCTTCTTCTGCTTTCTGCTCCTCTGATGCCTCCGGTTCATCAGCTGTCTCGCCAAAGTCGACCGTCTCATAGCTCGTTTTGCTTGCTTCTGCAGCTTCCCCGCCAGGCTCATTGCCAATAGAGGTATATATACTGAAAATCGCAATCGGCAGCAGAATAAAGAAGATGGCCAGCAGGCTCATAACCGGATATTTCAGCTTCCATTTAGTCTTTTTCTTCTTCTTATGATGGTGAAGGCTGCTCCTCGGGGGGAGTGCTTCTTTTTTCCTGTCCTTTTGTTCTGTGCCGCCGTCTATTTTCTTGCGCAGGCGTTCAGCCTGGTCTCTATAAGGGTCCTCTCTGTTCATCCAAATCCCTTCCTGTTTCCTCTATATTGTCCTGCTTCCGATATCTGATGGAGATGCCCAGTAAAAAATCAATCAGAAAATGCATAGCGACCGTGACAGCAAGGTTGCCTGTCTTTAAATAAATGATCCCGATTAAAAAGCTCAACACAGTAATATTGATAAACAGGAACCAATTAAATAAATATCGATAATGGACAACTGCAAAGATAATGCTTGAAACCAGCAGCCCGAAATGTGTCTGAATGATTCCCCTGAACAGCAGCTCTTCACAAAAAGCGACAATAGCTGCAATTACAGCAATATGCAAAGGGTTCCGGTTCCGGAATATCCTTTCATTTAGTCCGCCATCATCATAATACGAAGCAGGAACGACTTTCATTAACAGCAGGTCTGCCAGAACAACCGCAATCCCGGCACCTGCCCCTATATATAAAATATTTAAATCTTCCCAAAAAAACAAGTCGAAAAAGGAAGAAAAATCATTAAATAATATAAACCCTAAAATTGCGGATATGACAAGGAGCAGCAGCTGTGTTGCATACAAGTGGAACAAAAGGTCTTTATCGGATAATTCCTTGATTATTTCCATATGCTTTTTTTTCATTATGATCGCTCACTTATTGATTAGCATTCCGGAAAGGAGTTCTTTCCAGCCAGGCCTGGCCTGTCCGGCAGGCTCCTCTGCCTGTCCAAAATATTTTTCCAGATCCAGACCGCATATATCACAGCAGGAAATAGTTTCAGGCTTTTTGCCTTCCTGAAAATATTCTATGATTTTTTCCCTCCGGCATGATTTGGAGTGAATCCAGCGTCCCACTTCCGCAATTTGCCCGTTTTTGATACGAACCCTTCTGCGGAGAAACTCATTGATCCTGACCGGAAGATTGTCTGCCTCCTCACCCCCCAGTCTGTCAGCCAGCTCGGTCAGCACCCGCCACTGAATATCAGTCAGCCCTGCAGGCAGGCGGATTTCACTTTCATTCTTTGCCAGCTCTGAAGCGCCAATTCCCTGAGCTTTAAGCAGAGAAAAAACGTAATCAACCTGATGTTCAGACGGAAGCTCAGCTTCAGCAAGCTGCAGGGGCAGCTGCTCATCACCCGGCGCCCAAAGAAGGACGGCTGCACTTGCCTTGCCATCTCTCCCGGCCCGGCCGATCTCCTGCAAATAGGACTCCAGCTGGAGAGGCATATGGAAGTGGACGACAAAACGGATATCGCTTTTGTTGATCCCCATGCCGAAAGCACTTGTGGCGCAAACGATATCAATCTGGCCATTCACAAATTGCTGCTGGATCAGGATACGGCTTTCCTGATCCATCCCGCCATGGTAGGCCATCACCTTTTTTGAGCCTTTCTCTTTCAGAGACAGAGCTGCCTGCTCGGCCATTTTCTTGCTGGAAAAATAAATGATCCCCGGTCCGCTGAATAGCCGAACAAGTTCTCTCAGCCTTGATGCCTTTGCCTGGTAGCTGCTGTGCTTCTCGACAGTCAGGCTGATATTCGGCCTGTCCACAGAAGAAATAACCTGCTCGCAGTTTTCCACCTCAAGCCGGGCAATGATGTCCCTGACTGTCTCGGGTGTTGCGGTAGCTGTCAGCGCCAGCGTCAGCGGATTTCCAAGCTGTTTTCTAATATCGCCTAGGCGAAGATAATCCGGTCTGAAGTCATATCCCCACTGTGAAATGCAATGGGCTTCATCTACTACAAATAAAGCAATCCTCAGCTTCTTGATCAAATTAAGCACAGAAGCTGCAGTAAGCATTTCTGGGGAAATAAAAATATATTTAAAGCTCTGAAGGCTGTCAAAAGCCCAGCGTTTTTCCTCAAAGCTTAAAAATGAGTTGAGAGCAACGACCCTTTTCTCACCGTTCATCTTCATCTGTTCTACCTGGTCCTGCATTAAGGAAAGGAGCGGCGAAACAATGAGAACAGTGCCCTCAAGCAAATAACCCGGCAGCTGGTAGCAGATAGATTTCCCTGTACCCGTCGGAAGCATTGCCAGTGTATGCCTTCCATCCAGGATGGAAGAAATGGCCTCCCTTTGCCCTTTTCTAAAGGATGAGAAGCCGAAATATCTATTGAGCTCTTCTTCAAGCATCATTTCCGTCGCCATACTTGGCCATCACCAGCCTTATTTCAAAATACTCCGCACCGCCTGCCAGCCGCCTGATATGCTTAAGCTGCCGTGACTCGGCATTCATGGCTGCGCTCCTGATAAGCTCCTGCTTTTCGGCCTTTACATAAGGGTCAATGCTGAACTCCTTTACATTAAGTGCCAGCTCTACAATATGGTCTTCTATTGTGCTTCTTTTAAGTCCCCTTGCCTGAATGATCTTTTCCAGGCCAACCCCCTGCTTCAGCATCATATACGTCTTATGTGCGGACTGCGTAAGCGGAATGGATGACTCTTCGCCGGTAAATAATAACCGTAGGACAGGAAAGCTGCTGCGGTCTTCCATGATATGAACAATCAGATAATGAAGGATAGACAGGAAGCAGAACCGATAATGATCGAAGTCCAAATTCATAGCCTCGGCTGCCTGTTCTGATGTCAGGCCGATATGGCCGGCACCTGTAAGCTTCAGGACCAGGATTGACGGGTCGGCCTCTTTGTAAGATTCCAGTGCAGCCTCCAGTTCACCGTACAGTCCGGCAGCGAGGGCCTTTTTATCCATCTTCGCTTCGCGCAGGGCTTTTTTCAGCCAAATATGGGCGGCCCTTCTTCTTTGGATCGGAATATAATGTGAATTATTATGGTTAAGCTGGGAAACCACCTGGACCAGCAGTGACAGCCTTTCCCAAAAAAGGGCAGACTTGTCATGAAGCCTCCACCCATTCAATGATGATGGAACCGGAGTCTTCTGCAGCTGGGCACCAAGGACTGAAGCTCCCTCGTCCGTGACCATGTAATGAAGCTCTTCCTTCTGTTGAATTAGGCCTTGTTTTTCCAGGTGCTTTATCTTCTCATCAAGATCATCCCTCTCCAGTGAAGGGCAAGTCTGAAATAAAGCGCCAAGCTGGAATAAATGGGCATCCTGGATTGTCTGCGATGACTTTTTTCCATTCAGCAGATGATAGATGGAATAGATGGTCCTCTCGCCGTTCAGCTTGTCCAGACAATATAAAATAATCATTTGCAGATAGTTAATAGGCATAAAATTCACCTTGCTTGTATATTTTTAGCCTTTTTGCTAATATAACACTTTAAAGCGGCAATATATATTACATTTTTTAAGCAGACTGTTCCTTTATATTATTTTAACATGTTTAGAAAAAACCAGGCTGTTTTAAAACATGTACACAGGGTATTAAATGTTGCAAACCCTTTTGTGATAAGCATTCTCAATACATTTTCTATTGAAAAGTAAAGAAAGCACACTTACAATAGGTGTATGAGGAAAGAGTTTCCGTCCGCCAGAAAGCGGAAACCGCGACTATTTCGGTTAATTGATTGGGAGGTTTTTACATGGCAAAGTATACAATTGTTGACAAAGAAACATGTATTGCATGCGGCGCATGCGGAGCTGCAGCTCCAGATATTTATGATTATGATGATGAAGGCATTGCATTCGTTACACTTGATGAAAACGAAGGCATCGTTGAAATTCCTGATGTATTAATAGACGATATGATGGATGCCTTTGAAGGCTGCCCGACTGATTCTATTAAAGTTGCGGATGAGCCGTTTGAGGGCGACGCCCTTAAATTTGAATAGCATACACTGAAAAACAGCCTCCCTTCGAGGCTGTTTTTCTATGTCTTGTGATACATTTTCACTCTTGCGGCTGATGCACCCGAATAAAGGCTTTGGGCCTTGCTGCTGAATCCTAAGGGCCGTGCGTTCTCTGTCAGCATTCCTTAGGTTCAGTCGCTTTTTGCTCTTCCTCTTGCTGACTTTAAATTTTCACAAAAAAAACTGCAGTGCAGGCTGCAGTTTTTTTATTTATGCAGCACTGCGGTATGCAGACTGCTTATTAATCCATGGATTCATTTTGGCAAACAGAAGCATGAAAATCCCGGTGATGATCAGGCCTTTTACGATGTTGAACGGCAGAATGGCTGTTACAACCATTGTGCGCGTTTCAGGCGCTGACATGGCAGGCATGTTCAGGAACAGCGTATAGGCAGGCAGAATGATGAAATAATTCAGGATGCTCATCAGCACTGCCATGATTAAAGTGGAAATGACCAGAGCAGCTGTCATGCCTTTATTTGTTCTCAGTTTATTGTAAATATAATAGGTTGGAAGTACGAAGAGGATTCCGGCAGCAAAGTTTGCCAGATGCCCTACCGGTACGCCGGTGGCGCTTCCAGTCATAAAATAATCAAGTACGTTTTTAAATAATTCAACAAGTATCCCTGCAGCCGGACCAAAGATCAACGCAGCAATCAATGCAGGTATGTCACTGAAGTCAATCATTAAGAATTTCGGAAACGGCGGTATTGGGAAATTCAACAGCATCAGTACGTATGATATGCTGCTCAGCATTGCAATTGAAACCAAAGCTTTAATTGAAAATTTCTTCATGTTGTTCCTCTCTCCTTTTTAGGATCCATCTCACCTAAAGAAGAAAGGTTCGGCAAAAAAAGCTAATGCCATTGAATTAATAATCCCCCAAGCAAACTGCTTGAGGGAGAATATACAAAGGCAAGCTTAATAAACGTTCAAATCCTGCATCTTTTGAACGTTTGCAGAACCTCCATCTTCTCCCATCCAGACTGTACTGTCGGCTTTGGAATCTCACCAAATCCTGCCCAATAAAACAGGCTCGCGGGCTTAGAGCTGACTTGCCTCATCACCGCCGGTCGGGAATTTCACCCTGCCCCGAAGATAGACCGTATTAAATTTTTTGAACCCCTAATGGGAATTCTGAATTTATTATACTGAAAAAAAACCTTCTTGTGAAGAATAATGCTCTAACTTTTTGCAGGAGCCTCTAAGTTCCCAATCAGCACGTCAGCACAAGGACCTTCCCGGCACCATGGACATGGACTGTGCTGAACCGATTTGCACTAAACTACTTCTTCTCGAGAGCCCGAATAAATTCCCGCATATAATCAGGAAGGTCAGGCGGCCTCCTGCTTGATACAATATGGCCATCCGTTACAGCAGGCTCATCAACCCAGATTGCCCCCGCGTTCTCCATGTCATCCTTGATCCCCGGGGTGCTGGTAACCGTGCGGCCTTCAAGGATCTTTGCAGATATAAGCACCCATCCTGCATGGCATATCTGTCCGATCGGCTTCTTCGCTTTATCCATTTCCCTGATGAGTGAAATAACTTCCGGAAACCTCCTGATTTTATCCGGGGCCCATCCGCCCGGCACCAGGATGGCATCATAGCCGTCAGCGGAAATCTCTGAATAGGCATAATCAGATTTAGCCTGGACCCCGTACTTCCCGAGATACGTTTCATTTGCTGTTTCACCTGCCAGATCTACAACTGCGCCTTCTTCCCGAAGCCGCAGAATGGGATACCATAGCTCAAGGTCTTCAAACTCGTGGTGTACCAGGCTGATAATTTTTTTGCCTTCCAATCTCATAAATAAGCACTCCTTTTTACATGGTTACAGCCATTCTAACCCTTATCTGCCTGCATGTCTCCCCTCCTGCCCTGGTCCCCCGGGCAAATTCAGGCTTTTCCTGGCTTTTTTTGCCGAATCCCAACTTGTTTTGTCATGAGGGGAGGAATCTCTTCCTATTTGCGGTATTTGTAAGAAAAAGGAGTGATGAAAATGAATACAAATAAGGCTGCCAGCTCTTTGGGAGTATCGCCAAGCACGATCCAGCGCTGGGTTAAACAGTTCGGTCTTGAAGTCGGAAGGAATGAACTTGGCCACTATTATTTTGAGGAAGATCAATTAGAAATCCTGAAAGATATACAATCCCAAATCCAGAACGGCGCCCTTGTTCATGAAGTAAAGCTTTCGATCCAAAAATCACCGGAAGTGAGGCAGCAGAATGAGGATCACTCTGTTCAAATAAAGGAATTGGCAGATAAGGTCAGCCAGCTGGACTCCCGGCTTGATTCCAAGGCTGATGACGTTGTTTCCTACCAGCTGCTCCAGCACCGCCGCGAAATTGAAGATCTGAAGACTCAGCTGCTCCAGATGGCTGAAAAGATAGCTCAGCTCGAAGCATCACCACAAACTGCCGCTTCTGATCAGCCCCCTGTTTTTGATCATCCTTCCATCAAAAGAAGCTGGAGGAAAAAGAATATAATCAGCCTGCTTTTCGGTTTTTGAGCACGCCATAGGGCAGTGCTTTTTTTAGTTTCAAAGCGGCAGACTTCGCTTGTAAAGCTGCGGCTGCTGAAGCCTTCTTGAAGTCCAGGTCTCGGGTCTTGCCGGTATTGTCAGAGAACAAGGCGCTTCTTTTATGTGCTTTAAGTATGGAATCAGGAATCTGCCGGACCTTTGTATGTATGACTCCCCTGAAAAATGACAGTCATGTACTCCATCAGACTCCTGGGATACATGACTACCACCAAAAATGAGCAGTCATGTACTCCATCGGGCTCCTGAGATACATGACCACTACACAAAATGGACAGTCATGTACTCCATCGGGCTCCTGAGATACATGACTACCACCAAAAATGAGCAGTCATGTACTCCATCGGGCTCCTGAGATACATGACCACTACACAAAATGGACAGTCATGTACTCCATCGGGCTCTTGAGATACATGACCACTACACAAATTGGGCAGTCATGTACTCCATCGGGCTTCTGGGATACATGACCACTACACAAAATGGACAGTCATGTACTGCATCAAGCTTCTGGGATACATGACCACCTCCAAAAATGGGCAGTCATGTACTTCATCAAGCTCCTGGGATACATGACCACCCCCAAAAATGAGCAGTCATGTACTTCATCGGATTCCTGAGATACGTCACCACTCCCAAAATGGACAGTCATGTACCCCATTTGAATATTGGGATACATGAATCACCCACTCCCTTCGCTTCGCTTTAATCATGCACCTGGTAAGCGCCAATCTGCTTTTCTAAATATCCAGCTCCAAATCCTAGTGCCTCGAGTCATAAGCCACACAAGAATTAAAGGCAAAGAGCGCCTTTTATTCTTGTGTGTCTTATGCTTGTCGGCCCTGAGCAAGCGCCATCCGCATTTCTTTTAAAAAACACTTTTTATTTCTCCTAACCTGTGATAATATTGTAAAAAAATATTGGGCATTGAAAAGGTATAGTAATGTATTTCTCCCTGTTGTAGAGAGCCGGTGGCAGGTGAAAACCGGTACAAAGAAATGGCATGAATTTCCCCTTGGAGCATTTTCCGTGAACTCTTGGATAAGAAAGCGGAAAACGGTAGTGTATACCGTTATCAAACAAAGTGGTGAAGATGTTTTCACAAAAATGGGTGGTACCGCGATATAATCGTCCCTGCTGTTAAGCAGGGGCGTTTTTTATTTTCTGTGCCTGGATTCTTCACAATGAGGGTGGTACCGCGGATTTTTTCGTCCCTGCATGAAGTTCATGCAGGGATTTTTATTTGTTGCTTAGGAATTTATAAAATTGTAAGTCTTGTGGATACTTATCTTATCAATTCAATTCTTGATCAACGTCCAGCAGCTGCGCCGGGTCACAAGCCAAACCTCCCAAAAGGGCAAATAACCCCTTTCCGGAAGGCTGGTCTTGAGGCCCCCCAGGAAGCTGGTCATGCAGACGCTGCCACAGGACGTGGCTTTCTTAGTCTGCGTTCCTTAAGTGTTCAAGGCGCTTGCGCTTTTGTTCTTTCAATGCCCGCTGAAATAATGTCTTTAGGAGAGTGATACTATGGAAAAACAAAAATGGGGGACAAAAATCGGGTTTATCTTATCTGCCGCCGGCTCCGCAATCGGCCTTGGCGCCATCTGGAAGTTCCCGTATATGACAGGGATCGGCGGAGGTGGCGCATTTTTCCTTGTTTTTATTCTGTTCACTTTATTCATTGGCCTGCCCATCCTGCTGGCCGAGTTCGTGATCGGCAGAAGCACCCAAAAAGAGGCCGTTGCTGCCTATAAAACGATTGCTCCAGGTTCACTATGGCCATGGGTCGGCAGAATGGGCGTTGCCGCCTGCTTCCTGCTCTTATCTTTTTATAGTGTCATTGGCGGGTGGATCCTTATTTATCTCTGGTATGCCCTTTCCGGAAAGCTGTGGACCGAGGGGCTGAACTTTGAAGCTGTCTTTGGCGAAGCTATTTCCGACCCGATGCTTGCAGCAGGTGCCCAACTGGTTTTCATCCTGCTTTCGGTTCTGATTGTCAGCCGGGGGGTGCAGGGCGGCCTTGAAAAGGTCAACAAATATTTTATGCCGGCATTATTCATCATGTTTCTGGCTTTGATTGCACGGTCATTGAGTTTTGATCATGCCATCGAAGGAGTCAAATTCTTTTTGCAGCCAGACTTTGGCAAGATGACGCCTGATGTGTTTTTATATGCCTTGGGGCAGTCCTTTTTCTCGCTGTCTGTAGGCGTGTCCGTAATGGTGACATACAGTTCCTATTTATCCAAGAAGGAAAATATCACGAAAGCTGCTTTCTCAATCACAGGGCTGACGCTGCTTATCGCGCTTCTAGCAGGACTGGCGATTTTCCCTGCCATTTTCTCTTTCGGCATGGAGCCAGAAGAAGGCCCGGGCCTTCTGTTCATCGTACTTCCGGCCATTTTCAGCAAAATTGCGTTCGGGGAGCTCTTTTTTATTCTCTTCCTTCTGCTGTTCTTTTTTGCTGCTTTGACTTCAGCTATCTCCATGCTGGAGATCAATGTGGCGGCTGCTGGCAAAAAGGCTGGCAGAACAAAGGCAAGCTTCCTGTTCGGCCTGCTTATTTTTGCAGCCGGCATCCCTTCCGCCCTGTCTTTTGGCGTATGGAATGACATCCTGATCTTCGGCAAAACCTTCTTTGATTCAGCCGACTATCTTGTCTCTAATATCCTCCTGCCTCTGGGTGCCTTATTCATTACCATTTTTGTTCCCTGGCGTATGGACAGGAATACACTGGTCAATGAATTGCATGCCGGATCCGGCATGGCCCGAAGGCTGTTTGCTCTCTGGCTGCTTCTGCTGAAATACGCAGTCCCTGCAGCCATAATCATTGTCTTCCTGAACGGGACAGGAATTATAAAATTTTAAATTGGATGCCAGGGTTTCCCCTGGCATTTTCTCATAACATTTAATAAAAAGCATACCTCACACCTTAAAACTTCTTATAAATTAAAGCGTTTACATTTAAACAAGAACGTTTTGCCTCATTGACAGAAAATTGTTCGTCTTGTAAAATTATCAGAAAATTATTATAAGGCAGGTGGATTGGCTATGTTTCAAATTCTTGTCGCAGATACAATCAGCGGAGCAGGATTGCTTCCTCTTACAGAGATGGAAAACGCACGGCTGATACAAAAAAAGACAGATGACCCTGAAGCAGATCTGGAAAATATAGATGCCCTTTTGGTCAGGAGCGCCACAACAGTGGACAGCGAGCTGCTTGATAAAATGCCAAGGCTCCAAATTATTGCAAGAGCCGGTGTCGGAGTCGACAACATTGATGTCGCTGCGGCCACTAAAAGAGGGATAGTGGTGGTCAATGCCCCTGATGGCAACACCATTTCTACTGCAGAGCATACTTTTGCTATGATGGCTTCATTGATGAGAAATATTCCACAGGCCCACCGGACCGTCAAAAATCTGGAGTGGAACAGAAATGCCTTTATCGGGAATGAGCTTTTCGGAAAGACGCTGGGCATTGTCGGCATGGGCAGGATCGGTTCTGAGCTTGCCAAGCGCGCCAAGGCATTTGGAATGTCCATTTCTGTTTATGATCCTTTCTTGACGAAAGAAAGAGCTGCCAAGCTTGCAGTTGAAAGCCTTCCTCTTGAGGAAGTACTGAAAAAAGCGGATATCATCACTGTACATACTCCACTTACCCCTCAGACAAAAGGCCTGATTGACGCCAAAAGGATAGAAATGACTAAAAAAGGCGTCTATTTCCTTAATTGCGCCCGAGGCGGAATCATCAATGAACATGATCTTGCAGAATATATCAGGAACGGGCATATTGCTGGTGCGGCCCTTGATGTTTTTGAGGAGGAACCTCCTTTTGATAATCCGCTCCTCGGGTTTGACAATGTGATTGTCACCCCCCACCTCGGCGCTTCAACAAGAGAAGCACAGCTGAATGTAGCAACTCAGGTAGCCGAGGAAGTCCGGCTTTTCCTGGAAGATAAGCCTGTCTCCAATAGCATCAATCTGCCGGCAATGTCAAAGGAAATCTATGAAAAAATTCACCCTTTTCACCAGCTTTCCAAGCAAATCGGCCTTATTCTTTCACAGTGCGTGACCGAAGGGATCCAGGAGATTTCCGTCACCTATTCCGGGACTGTCACAGAGCTGGAAACTTCTTATCTGACAAAAGCATTATTATCCGGTTTTTTCAAGAACCGCATTGATATTCATGTAAATGAAGTGAACGCCCTTTTAACTGCCAAAGAACGCGGCATTACAATCGGCGAAAAAATATCCGTGTCAGGCTTCGGCTATGCGAACTGCATATCCGTTGCAGCGAGAAACGAAAATAGCGAATTTATTGTCAGGGGGACTTTCATTGAAAATTACGGTCCGCGCATCGTATTCCTGAATGGGTTCAATATTGATTTCCTTCCTGAGGGAGAACTTCTCTATATCCAGCATATGGACCGCCCAGGGGTAATCGGGCGGGTAGGAAAGGTGCTTGGCGACCATTCCATCAATATCGCCACCATGCAGGTTGGGCGAAAAGAGGCTGGCGGCGAAGCCATCATGGTCTTATCATTTGATAAACCTCTGGGCAATAGCTCATTCAAATTGCTTGAAGGCCAGGAAGATATTGTTTCCATCAGGAATATATCACTATAGCAGCACAAAAAGAAGAAGATGGCAGACCTGCCATCTTCTTCTTTTTGTGCTTCAGCCGATCGGATGCTCCACCCTTTCTCCTTTGGAAAAGGTCATGATTTTCTCATACCCTGCTTCTCTTGCCATCAGGAGCGCCTGGTCAAAATCAGCGCCTACATCCTTTGGAAAGTGGGCATCGGATGATAGGACAATCGGGATGTTTTTTTCATAGCATTTCCTTAAGAGCCTCGGGTCCGGGTAAAGCTCTCCTACAGGCTTCCTCAGGCCGGCTGTACTTATTTCGACACAGGTTTTTGATTCAGCGAGGGCATTTGCTGCCCTCTCATACTGCTCCAGCAGGAATTCTTCATCCTGGGGTACATATTTAAATATTTTTACTAAATCAATATGGCCGATGATATCGAAAAGATTGGACTGGGCAAGGGTAACCACCTGGTCAAAATAGGCTCTGTACACTTCATACAGATCCCTTTTGTCCCATTCATGCCTGTATTCGGATAGATCAATCCCAAAATCCCCGATCCAATGGATAGAACCAATTATGTAATCAAAATCATAGTTTGTGATAAACCGCCGCATTTCTTCGTGTTTTCCCGGGGTATAGTCCATTTCGATCGACATTTTTACATCAATGCCGCTGTTCCAGGCCTGCCTGAAAAGAGCTGTATAATCGTTCATATCATAATAGCGCCTTTCATCTACCCAGGGATTCCTCAATATATCCGCAGTCTGATAGAAATGATAGGCGTGCTCTGAGATGCCGAAATGGGCAATACCTTTTTCCTCGGCCCTGTCTGTAAATTGTTTTAAATAATCAAGCGTCAAAGTCCCTTTTTCCAGATGGTTATGGTAATCGGTAAGCAAATTATCCCCTCCCCAATTTTTTTCATTATACTTCGGGAGAGGACAGGCTTCAATAAATTCTGCGAATTATCTGGCAGAAAGAATCTCTCCGGGATGAATGATGTCATCTGCCAGACTGTTTGCTTTTTTAAGCTGTGATACTGTCGTGCCCAACTTGGCTGCTATAGCATACAGTGTATCTCCGGTTTTCACTTCATAGACTGGCTCTGCTGCTTCTTTGCCCTTCTCATGGCTGCTGGACGCAATCATCAGCTGCCGCAGCCTGATCCTTTGCTCACGGGCCTCGGCAGCAGGCACTGCTGGAGTCTTAAAATCGGAGTTTCCCATCGTTTCACTGGCAGCTATACCGCTTTGTATTTTGCTCCTGGCACTTTTGTCTTTTCTGACTGCAGCGGTGAAAGGCTGTCCATTATCATCTGCAAGCAGCAGGCTGGCCGTTTCTATGATCCTGGAGCCTTCTGCAGGCTGCACTGAACTGACCGCCGACCCGATTTCTGTTTCTCCAAGGGCAAGAAATGGATCGACAGCGTTCTGCTTATCGTATGTCCATTCTGATATATGTACTTCAAAATGAAGATGGACACCCGAGGAATCCCCTGTATTGCCCATGGTGCCGATCGTCTGGCCCTGCAGCACCTTTTCCCCTTCTGCTGCCCTTCTATCCTGAAGGTGGGCATAAACAGTCTCTGTGCCGTTTGGATGCTTAATAAATATTACATTCCCATAGGAATCAGAATAATAGGATCTGGTAACGCTCCCCTCCTCTGCTGCATAAACCGGTGTACCTGGATCAGAAGCGATATCAATTCCTTTGTGCGCGCCATTCCGGGTGCCAAAGCAGTCAGACAGGACACCATCCGCCGGCCACTGCCAATTTGAAGCAAACACTTCATCATGCAGTTCTGAAGCCTGCGGATGCTTGCCGCCGATGAACAGCAGGCTAATGAATAGCAGCACAAGCCATGCTATTAAAAATCTTCTTATATAATCTCTCATATTATCCTCCTTGCCATTTCAGCTTTACTTTTCCACCGTATGACAGCATGTCCCATAATAGAACTTCCATGTCCGAAAACCTTATTATTCCCTCTCGATTTCCCGGGAGAAAACACAGCCATTATTATGCAATTACGGCAGGAGGTTTTATACAAGAAAGAATATTAAGGCTATTTAGGAAAGTGCAAATGCAGATGAAGCTGATAGACAGTAATATAAGGAGAAAATATATTTTTTTATCTTTCAAAAATAAAAACAGGTTCAGCCTATGGGCTGATCCCTGTTCCTCGCATTTATATTAAAATTATGGGAGCTGCCGCCAGTTCGGCGCTGCCGGAACATTCAATGCTTCCTGCAGCTGGAAGCTTCCTACCTTTTCAATTTCGGCATTATCCAGCTTTACGGTGCTGTAATTGAATCCTTTAGCCATCAGAAGTATAGCTTCGATGGTATACGACGAAGCAGCATTATCCTCAAGCTTTGTGCCTTCTTCCAGGGTCAGTATCAGCTCGCTGCCTTCGCCGGCAGGCTCTGCTCCGCTTTTTATATTCATATCGCTTGGGATAGAAGACTCCAGCCCCAGCGTGTCCTTATTCAATTTCATTGCCTCGATTGCTTCCTGGACCGAGCTGTAGCTTTCTTTACCAGGCACAATGAATGGCTTAGATCCTTGTTCTGTGTATAAAAAATAATAGGCATGATTTCCGGTGTCTTCCTCAACAGTGAAGCTGTCAACAGCTCCTGTATTTCCATATTCGGCACCCGGTTCGCCTTCCGTTGTCAAAAGCACGGTTTTGGCATCAAGTGAGTCAAGATGATTGGTTAATAACGATTTAAACAATACTTCCCCGGCAGACCCATAAAAGTCCGCATCTTCTTTAATATCAGCAGTCAATGTTTCAGTTTCAGGATCATAAAACAGCTCTGCCTGCGGAATCGGGTATGCTTCGCCCAGGCCCCATTCTTCCTCTGTGAGCTTATCCATAGTTTCTTTATATAAATCAAATTCTGTTTTGCCTTCCTCTGGTGCAGCAAGGACGCTTACAGGCACCAGTGTCTGGATATTTGCATCCGGAATGGCATAGGTAAGGATGGTCTGACCCTGTATGTCTTCTTCATATAAAGCGGTCCGGTAGTCGCTGTCTTCTTCCTCAAAAGAAGCAAGCCCCGCCTTCCCGTCATCCTCCTGCACTTCGGTTTCTGACGGCTCCGCCTCAGAATCATTTTGGACCCCAGCCTCCCCTTCGCTGGTGTCTTCACTCTTTTGGGCAGTCTCATAGCTGTTTTCCTTCTGTTCAGAAGGTTCTCCTCCTGAAGAAGCCTGCTCGCCTTTGTTTTCTGCTGCCTGATCGGCAGATTCCTGCAGCTGCTGCCCGGTCAGGCCCGGAATCAGAATAAAGAGAAGAAGGACAGCCGCAGCAGCTGCCGCTGCAGGAACGACCCAGAATGTGCGTTTCCGCTTCCGCATCCGTCGGGATATATTCTGGTAAATCTCCTGGGGTTCCCGCTCATCCTGTATCTTTGGAAGCTGCCGGAGCAGCCTTTCAAGCTGTTCATCGTTCCACTCTGACTTTTTCACCATCTCTTCCCTCCTTTATCATTAAAGTCTCCATATGGCCCTTCAGTACCTTCAGAGCCCTGTGCTGGGTTGTCTTTACCTTGCTTTCGGTCCAGCGGAGGGCCTCGGCCGTTTCCGAAATAGACAGCTCCTGGATATATCTCATAATAATCACCATCTTCTGGTCGACTGTGCATAAGTCAAGGCAGCGGTAGATCATCTGGATTTCTTCGCGCTGCATGGCGATATCTTCCGGTACGGGGCTGTCGTCCCTGATCTGCTGTTCGGTCCAGTCGAATTTTTCCAGCATCCTCTGTTTCCACCCTTTCTGCTTCCGGAAAGAATCAATCGCAACATTTCGGGCGATAGAGAATAACCAGGTTTTCTCACTGCTCTTTCCTTCAAACCGGTCATAGGATTTAAGGACACGGATATATACTTCCTGCACCAGATCCTCTGCCAGCTCTTTGCTCTTCACCATATAAAATAGGAATTGAAAAACGTCCTGATGATAATTTGTATATAAGTCATCAAAAACGGAGTCCATAGGTCTTCCCTCCCCGTTCATAAATTAGTCGCAGTTTATGTACAAAAAGTTACATCTATAAATATAGTATTTCTCAGAAAAAAAAGGAAGGGACTTTTTGTGTATTCCCTTCCAGCTGCTTCCACTATTGATGAATGATGCTTTATATGGTGTATTTGTTTCTTGTGAATCAAGAATAAACGGCATTTTCCTGTCTTTTATTCAATATTTCGAGGAATGACGAAGGAAAATGTCGTTCCATGCTGCAGCTTGCTTTGTACAGAAATCTGCCCTTTGTGGGCATCAATGATATTTTTTGCGATGGCAAGGCCAAGGCCCGTCCCTGACCGTCCTCTTGTCCGCGCTTTATCTGCCTTATAGAATCGCTCGAAAACGAAGGGAAGGTCCTCCTCCGGAATACCGGATCCGGAATCAGCAACCTCGACCATCAGGCCTTTTTCTTCGGACTTCACCGTTATTTTGACAGATCCGTCTTCAGGTGTGTGCCGGATGGCATTGTCGATCAGATTGGTCAGCACCTGTTCAATTCTGTCAGGGTCAAATACAAAATCATCTTCTGTTATGCTGAATTCACTTTCGAGCTTGATGATCTTCTCTTTGGAAAGCCCTTGAAATTTCCTTGCAATCCTGCTGATGTATGGCTTCAGTTCGACTCTGTCAAGGGTAAGCTGTATATGGCCTGCCTCCATCCTTGCCAGGTCAAGCAGTTCATTGACCAGCCTGCCCATCCTGAGTGACTCGTCATAAATGACGCTTGCCATTTCTTTTTTCTCTTCAACTGTCCCGGCAATATCATCCACAATCGCTTCACTGTAGCCCTGCATCATCGCAATTGGCGTCCTGAGCTCATGAGAGACATTGGCAATGAAGTCCTTCCTCAGCTTATCCAGCTGCCTTTCTTCTGTCATATCCCTCAGAACCGCAACCGCCCCGCGGATAAAAGTATTATTATACAAAGGGCTGACGATGATGACCCAGATCCTGCCCTGGATCGGCATCTCGCCTAATTGCTCTTTTCCTGTATCGACGGCGCGCTGAAACAGCTTCATCACTTCTGAAGGGACTGCTTCAATTTTCGCACTCTCTTCCCCCTGCTCATAATACCAGTTCTGGATGAAGCGCTCAGCCGGAGGATTGGTGACAAGAATGGTCCCATCGCGGCTGAAGGTGATGACACCGTCTGCCATCCCGCTCAATATACTTGCCAGCTGTTCTTTTTCCTGGCTGAGTGCATTGATATTGAATTTCAGCTGTCTGCCCATCTGGTTAAAAGCGGTTGCCAGCTCCCCGATTTCATCATGGGTGAGAATAGGGACCTTTGTATCAAATTTGCCCTTTGCCACTTCAAAAGCCGCCTCCCTCATTTTTCGGAGGGGAGCTGTAATTCTTGTAGAAAGGAAGAATGCAAAGATTGTAGTAAGGACAATGGCGATTCCTGCAGCAAGAATTATGAATTTTGTGGTTGACCTTGTCGTTTTCTGCATTTCTTCAAGAGACTGGTATATAAATACAGCTCCTGTGTCCCCATCGTCAATATACGGCACACCGATAATCAGGATGCGGGAATCTTCCTCAGCTTCACCGGCGGCAGGGTATGGATATACTTTCTTGACTGACCGCCCGGCAAAAGCCTCGGCCAGCCCTTTATCTTCCAGGAAGAATTCACGTGGGAGCTCGATTGGCTCCCCTTTGTCAGGTGAATGATAATATTCTTCATCGCTCTTGATGATAGCAATATTGGTCACATCATCGACCAGCTCCCAGGAGATCTCCAGACCCACATCAAGATCATGCTCCTTGAGGATCACAGAGATCTTATTGGCAGTTTTGGTCAGCCCCTTTTCAATCTCATTGATCTGGTTGTTCTCGAAAAACTCAAGAAGGAGCACCGTAAGGGTAAAAAGAACAAAGGCCACCAGGAAGATGATTGTGATCCAAAGCTTGCCTACTACACTGCGCCAAAACATCATTCATTAACAACCTCGAATTTGTAGCCGACGCCCCAGACCGTTACGATCATCCGCGCTGCCTGCTCAGATACTTTATTCAGCTTTTCCCTCAGCCTTTTCACATGCGTATCAACTGTCCTTAAATCTCCGAAAAATTCATACTGCCACACTTCCTTAAGCAGCTGCTCCCGGTCAAAAACTTTATCAGGCGATTTAGCAAGGAAATACAGCAGTTCATATTCTTTTGGTGTCAGGCTGACCTCTTTACCGTCCGCAATCACCCGGTGGGCATCATTATCAATGGTCAAATGCCGGAATACGATTACATCTTTTGCAGCAGTTTCAGTCTGCAGGTAGCTCGTCGTGCTGGACCGGCGCAAAAGCGCCTTTACCCGGAGGACAACCTCCCGCGGACTGAACGGCTTGACGATATAATCGTCTGTCCCTGCTTCAAAGCCCTGGACCCGATTCACTTCCTCGCCCTTCGCAGTCAGCATGATAACAGGCGTCGCCTTTCTTTCCCTGAGCTCCCGGCATACTTCGATCCCATCCTTGCCCGGCATCATCAAGTCCAGCAGGATGACATCATAATCAGTTTCAAAAGCCTTCTCCAGGGCCTCACTGCCGTCACCGGCCTCTTCGATCACATAGTTCTCCCTCTCCAGGTACATCTTTAAAAGCCGCCTGATTCTTTCCTCATCGTCCACTACCAGGATTTTGGTTTCTCTCTCCATAATAGAATCCTCCTTTAATAGATCAGCTGCGAGGGGTCCCCTGGGCAGCCGGAATGCCGCAAATGTCTGTAAGATTTTAAAAAAAGCCTCCACATAGAAATCGTGAAGGCTTTATGAAATTATTGTCAGGATCCCGCGTATGAGTGAAGACCTGCAATGACAAGATTGACTGCAACCAGGTTAAACATAATGATGGCAAACCCGATGACCGCAAGCCATGCCGACTTTTCTCCATGCCAGCCCTTGGACAGCCGGAGATGAAGGAAAGCAGCATAGAACAGGAATGTGACAAGCGCCCAAACCTCTTTCGGGTCCCAGCCCCAGAATCTCGTCCAGGCAATTTGTGCCCAGATCATCGCAAAGATAAGCCCTCCCAGCGTAAATACCGGGAATCCTATCAATACTGAACGGTACCCGATTTCATCCACAAGGTCCAGTTTGATGTTGCGGACCAGCGGCTGGATGCTTGCGGCAATCCTTTTGCGGAGGATAAGCCTGAGCAATCCGTAAAGGATGAGCCCCGCCCCGATCGACCATATGACAGTATTCAGTTTTTTAGCATTGATGATAGCCGGCATTTCCACCAGCGGCTCAAATCTGCCTTCAGTTGTAAGTGTTCCTTCATGGGGGCCTGTAATGGCAGGCATTGTGTAATCAAGTACTGCTTCCTGGTCCCCTTTGTCTATCCATGTAAAGCTTGCTTTATAATCAGCTGCTGAGAAAATGGATGAGACCGCAATGAAACCAACCGTACAAATAAGTCCGAACATGACTGCTTCAAGCCAGAAGGTCCGTTTGCTGGATTTTGATTGATCCACAGCCTTCACCAGATAGATCAGGCCTGCTGCAAAGCTGACTGAAAGAATCGCTTCGCCGATGGAAACAGTCGTTACATGGATATAAAGCCAGTCACTCTGCAAAGCAGGGATAAGCGGCGAGATATCGCGCGGAAACATGCTTGCATAAGCGATGACAAGCAGCGCAACCGGCATGGTGAATACACCCAGGAGCGGCGTTTTGTACATGAAGTAAATAATAATGAATGCTCCAACAAGGGACATTCCAAAGAATGTCATAAATTCAAAAAGATTGCTGACAGGAGCATGGCCGGAGGCAATCCAGCGGGTGATAAAATAACCCAGCTGGGCTGCGAATCCGGCAATGGTTACGATGATCGCTATCTTTGCCCATCTGTTGGGAGACTTTTGGCCGGCGCCATGTTTTTTATCCCTTATGCTTCCGCCAAAAAATAATGTGGCAATTAAGTATAAAATAAAGGCAGTATATAATAAATTTCCGCTCAGTGCTACCACAATTATTGTCCCTCCTTTTCTGTTTTTTCCAGTTTATCTGTTTTATCTTTTTCCAACTGGTCTTCAGGCATGCTGATGCCTGTATCTTCAAGGGCAAGCTCAATCTCCCTCTTCAGGCCATGCCAGTTCTTATTCGTGTGGCCGGCAACCCAAACTTCACCGTCAAAGCGGCGCAGCCAGATACGGCGATGGTTCCAGTATGCGCCCTGGATGACGCCGATCATAAAGATCGCACCTCCGAGAGCCAGTATCCAAAGAGTCAGATCCTTGCGCACTGTCAGGCCTGAAACATCCTTTGTCTCAACGCCCTGGAAGGCAAGTTTGTATTCATTGTCCCCCATGGGCTCGATTGTCTGCTGAATGGCCACAAAGCTGACTTCACCGTCCGGCTTATCCGGTGTAAACATCTTAAAAACAAATGCCGGATTATTCGGGATGCGCGATTTTGTGGTCGGGTCCCCATTTTCATCAAATTCAAAGTCCGGGAAATAGCTGACGACTTCTACTGAATAGTCATCATTCAGCTTATAATCTGTCTGGGGATCGTACAGATCCACTGTCAGTTCGCCGAATGTTTCCCCTGATTCTTTATTAGTCAGGGAAAATGACATTTTGTTCAGCTCGTTCAGCTTGTAATCCACCTGATAAATCGCAAATGACTCGAATTTCAGCGGCTCATTCACCTTAATGCTGTAATCTTTCACCTTTTCAAGGTCATGTTCTTCACCAGTAACGGTTTCACCCTGCTTCCGGTAAAGCGTCACATCGGATTGATAGTTCTTAGCAACGGTGCCGGCCCTGTCGATTGCATTATCAAAGACTTCATTATCCTTCTCTTTATCATAGACTTCTAGAGTGAATTCTTCATTGGAAAGATAGTATTCCCCTTTTGTATCAGGGATGACTTTCGTTTCGCCTTCCCTGAGCCACAATACTTCATCCACATACATCCCGGGAACGAAACGGAGCATGCCTCCAATCAGGAAAATGATCAGTCCGACATGGTTGACATAGGGGCCCCAGCGGGAGAACCGCCCTTTTTCAGCGAGTACATTGCCGTTTTCTTCACGGATATTGTATTTCCTTGATTTAAGCTTTTCCTTGATCACTTCATACTGTCCGTCAACATTATCAGTCTTTGAAATCCCAAAAAGCCGCTGGCGTTTTAAATAGCCTTCATGCCTTGTAACACGCTGGGTCTTTAAAGCCCGGTATAAAGGGACGGCCCGGTCAAGGCTGGCGATGACCAGCGAAACACCGAGGGAAGCAATCAGGATTAGATACCACCATGAGCTGTAGAGATTATGGAAGCCAAGTTCATAATACAGCTTCCCGAACCATCCGTACTGGTCTTCATAATATTCGGCAGCAGGCATGGTTGGAGGGATATACATTTCCTGAGGGAGGATTGTCCCCAGCGCCGATGCAATCAGGGTGAGTACGATGATCCAAACGCCGACTTTGACAGAGGAAAAGAAATTCCAGATCTTGTCCACAAACGTCTTATTATAGGTCTGTGAGCGCCGCGCTGTCCCCTCATATCTCATATCGATCAGCTTTTTGTCTTTTGCCTGCTCCTCGAGCACCTTCCCGCATGATTCACAAAGTATGGTCCCATGCGGATTGAGATGCCCGCATTCGCATTTTACTTCTTTCATCCTAAAAACTCCCTGTTACTTAGGTTGGATCTGCTCCATAAAGGTGCGGATCGTATCTTCTGTCAATTGGCCTGTATGGATCTTCACCACTTCGCCCTCCGGATTGATCAGGAATGTGGCAGGAAGGGGATCGATGGCATACGCATTCTGCACCTGGCCATCCTTGTCGTTGACGATTGGGAATGCGAGTCCATATCTTTCAGCAAACTTCTTGACGGCAAAATCAGATTCGCCTACATTTACAGCCAGCACCTGGACGCCCTCGTCCGTGAACTGTTTGTACTGGTTATTCATATAAGGCATTTCCTTTTCGCAGGGCTTGCACCAGGTTCCCCAGAAGTTCAGGAAAACCCCCTGCCCTTCATAATCCGACAGCCTGTGCTTTTCTCCATCCATGTCAACCAAAGCAAAGTCAGGCGCTTTCTCCCCGACTGCAACTTTTTTAATATCATCTTTTGTTATGCTTGCATATAGAGTGTATGCAACGGCAGCACCCAGAACAAGCAAAATGACTGTCCTCATAACGAGACGCCGTTTTTTCATAAGTACCTCCCCGATCTTTCATACTGCTTCATCTTTAGCCCTTTGAAGGAGCAGCAGCACCCTGCAAGAATCCGCATACAATCCTTTGCGTGCAGGTATATGCACCTGCCCGGGCAACTGTCTATCATTATACCTTATTCAATATCCCGGCGATGTTAACAAAGCCTTCCAACTGTGAAACTTCTATGAATTTTTCTTTTTGCCGGGGCTGCTCGCAAGAGTCCTAAGCTGTTTTACCTCATGAGCTGTCAGCTCTCTCGCATCACCTGCGCTCAATCCCTGCAGTGTAAGAAAGCCGTAGCGCTCCCTTTTGAGCTTCATGACCGGGTGCCCGATGGCCTCCAGCATCCTTCTGACCTGACGGTTCCTTCCTTCATGGATGACCAGTTCAACGATGGCTGTGTTCTTTTGTTTGTCGATTGAAAGCACCTTGACTCTTGCCGGAGCTGTCTTGCCGTCCTCCAGGCGGACACCCCTTTCAAGGCTTTTCAGTTTTTCCCTGAGTGGTATTCCTTTTATCTTCGCCACATATACTTTTTCCACTTCGTTTTTCGGATGCATGAGCAGATTGGCAAATTCTCCGTCATTGGTCATCAGCAGGAGTCCCGATGTGTCAAAATCAAGCCTGCCGACAGGGTAGACCCTCTCCTTGATCTGAGGGAGGAGATCAGTTACGACCTTCCTTCCCTTTTCATCCGTCACACTTGAAATAACCCCTCTAGGCTTATACAGCAGGATATACACAGGCTCTTCCCTTTCAACCGGGATCCCGTCCACTTCCACTTTGTCTGATGAAGAGACTTTCAATCCTAATTCTTTTACAACTTTCCCATTCACTCTAACATGGCCCTCTGCAATCAGCTGTTCCGCTTTACGTCTCGATGCAATCCCAGCATGGGCAATCACTTTTTGAAGCCTTTCCATTTATGTCACCTCAATAAAATACTTATGGCATTCTTTTGTCCATCTTATGAATTATGACACAAACCAGCCCATTTTCAAAGCAGCCGATATTAAAAGTATGCTGAAAACAGAATGGGGCTTCCCTGGAACCACAAAAAGGGCGCCTTTTGCAGCGCCCTTCCCTTTCTTAACCGAATACAAGCATGACAACTGCTATCGCCGCCATAAAGCCGACAAGATCGGCCAGGAGGCCCACCTTCAGCGCATTCCCCATTTTTTTAATGCCTACTGCCCCGAAGTAGACTGTCAGCACATAAAAGGTCGTATCTGTGCTTCCCTGGAGTGTCGAGGCAAGCCTTCCGATAAAAGAATCCGGCCCATGGGCAGCAATCAGGTCACTTGTCATGCCAAGTGCCGCAGTACCTGATATCGGCCTGATAATGGCGAGCGGGGCAATCTCAGGCGGGACTCCGATCGCTTCCATTGCCGGCCTGATAAAACCCATCATGAATTCAAGCGCCCCTGATGCCCTGAAGACAGTAATGGCCACCAGCATCCCGACTAAAAAAGGGATGATGGAAACAGCAATCTTGATTCCTTCCTTGCCGCCATCCACAAAGCTCTCATATGTAGGGACTTTTTTATAGGTACCGTACAGCAGGATAAAACCAATCAGCACCGGGATAAACCATAATGAGATTAAAGAGACAATTTCCATGCATGCTCATCCTTTACGGGTTCGTCTGTAATAAAAGTACCTGTCGATCATGATTGCCCCTAGTGTTGAGCAAAAGGTGGCAATCAAGGTCGGCCCGACAATTTCAGTTGGGGAGGCAGAGTGATAGTTCATCCTGATGGCAATCACCGTTGTCGGAATGAGTGTCAGGCTTGAGGTATTGATGGCCAGGAAGGTAATCATCGACCTGCTCGCCTCGGTTTTTCCTCCATTCAGAGCTTTCAGCTGCTCCATTGCCTTTATTCCAAGGGGGGTTGCAGCATTGCCCAGCCCAAACATATTCGCCATCATGTTTGATAGAATATAGCCCATTGCAGGATGATCCTTTGGCACGTCAGGAAACAGCCTTGTCACGACCGGCCTGAAAAGAAAAGCCAATTTCTTCAGAAGCCCTGCATCTTCGGCAATCTTCATCATACCCAGCCAGAATACAAGGATGCTGATGAGCCCGATGCAGAGGGTGACCGCTTCTTTCGCCCCGCTGAAGACCGCTTCATTCACTTCTGCCATTGTGCCGTTGAAAATGGCAAAAACAATCCCGATCACGGTCATGGCAACCCAAATGATATTAACCATCAGTTTTCACTCCGGCAATCGTCATGAAGATGCTCTTAAAGAAATCAAAAAAAGATTTTTCTTCTTTCCGGGGCTCTTTTTCAAAGTAAATCGGCAGGCTTTTCACTTGCTTGTTTTCAAAGTAAATATTGGCCCTTCCGACCACATCGGGAAAATCCTTATCTTCCTTCCAGCTTTCTGAAGGCTTCAGCATCTTATATTCGACCCGGAAAAGGTCTTTTTCATCTTCAGAAGCAGGAAAGCTGTAGTCTGTCTTCAAGTAAGCTTTCTTTTCATAGGCAGTATCCTTCAGCTCCCGGACCTCCCCTTGTTCAACAACTTTTTTGAGCGAATATTCCTTGAACCCGCTCTCATACATGCCGATATGGTCGTTCCAGTCATCCGGGCCATTCAGCGTGACTGCAATCAGGTCCAGACCATCCTTTGAAGCAGTTGTGACCAGCGTCCTTTTGGCACGTTTTGTATATCCTGTTTTTCCCCCGGTGCAATATTCATACATTTCAGTGAGAAGGCGGTTCTTATTTTTCCATACCCTGTCCCAGCTTTCATTCGGATTAGGCGCCCGATGCATCTTTGTCCCTGCTATTTTCCTATAGGTTTCATTGTTCATCGCATACCTGGTCAGGACGGCCATATCATAAGCGGTAGAATAATGGTCCTCATGGTCATCCAGGCCGTGCGGATTGGCAAAATGGGTATTCATCATGCCGATTTCTTCTGCCTTTTGGTTCATTAAGTATACAAACCCTTCAAGGCTTCCCCCGACATATTCTGCAATTGCCACCGCTGAGTCATTCCCGGACCTGAGCATAAGCCCGTAAACCAGGTCCTCCAATAGAATTTTTTCTCCCGGCTGCAGATAAATAGATGATCCTTCTGCCCGTACAGCCCTTTCACTCACCTTCGCCTTTGTATCCAGCTTCCCGGATTCAATGGCCAGGATGGCGGTCATAATCTTCGTTATGCTTGCAATCCTTTTCTTCGTATAAGCATCCTTCTCATACAGGATCCTCCCGGTGCTTTGCTCCATCAGTATGGCGCTGCCTGAGCTGGCCGAATAGGCAGCTTGTGCCTTTGCAGGCAGGTTCGCTGCCAGGACAGCTGCTATGCAGGATAATAGCATCCATCTAAACAATCTGTTCATTCTCCAAAACCCCGTCTCCTAATATGTTTGTACAAGTTTATGCGAGTTGGGACAGGTTATGACTAAAAATGAAAAGCGCCCCGGGCATCTCCTTCTGAAGCTGCACAATGGCACCTCTGCCTTACCCAATAAAAAAAGGAATGGCCTCCTGCCATCCCCTTACTCCTAAAAAGGCTTCCATTTCAGCTGGCTTGCTTTTTGGAACCGTTCCTCTGCATCTTTCCAGTTCACAATATTCCACCAGTTATTCACATAATCGGCCCGATTATTTTTATACTGCAGATAGTAGGCATGCTCCCAGACATCAAGTGCAAGAATCGGGATCGTATCCCACTGGGTGAGCAGCATATGCCTTTCCGATTGAAGGATTTCAAGATGCCTTGACCGCGGTGACCAGACAAGGATAGCCCAGCCGACACCTTCCACCTGTTTGGCTGCTTCAGAAAAATGCTTCTTGAACTGTTCAAAGCTTCCAAAATACTTTTCTATCTCTCCAAGCAGGGCACCAGAAGGCTTCCCTCCTCCTGAGGGGCTCATGTTATTCCAAAAAATGGTATGGAGGTAATGGCCTGAGCCATGGAATGCCAGCTCTCTTGACCAATGCTTGACAAGTTTAAAATCGCCCTCTTGCCGTGCTTGTTCGAGCATTTCCTCTGCCCGGTTCAGTCCATCAACGTAAGACTGATGGTGCTTCGTGTGATGAAGTCTCATGATTTCCCCTGAAATATACGGTTCAAGGCTGTCATAGCCATATGGCAGCGGCGGAAGGGAATGACCGCCTGCCGGAATAAAAGGTTCATTGATGAAAATATTGCCGACCGGCTGCCTTCTGGCAAAATACTGTTCAACATCGTTATGAAGTTCATCCACACGGGACTGGAGTGCGTTCAGCTCCTCTACATCAAGCTGCCCGTCAAGCTTCTCAATCACTCCCGAGAATTTATCCAGCTTTACCCATAATTCTGCGTCTTTCTCCACATCCTCCGATTCCAAAAATCTCTTCATGTCCTCATTCCAATTGAATACATCCTTGATATAATCGTGAAACTTGCTCAATCCTTTCCCTCCTATCTATCTCCCTCCTTTTCCAATGATATGTATGATGTTAAAATATTTGCTTATCCTATACGAAATTTGTACAGTTCCAATCCCAGCGGCCTTCGAGCATAAAAAAAGCCGCCTCGCCGGCAGCCTTTGTTTTATTTGGATTGGATCATTTTCGTCCGGTAATCTGTTTCATAGTATTCAAGCTCTTCCCGGATTCTTTGGAACTCACTCTCCAGGCTGTCAAAGATCCCCTTCATGCTTTCAGGGACCTCTCCCTGAAACTTAATGGAGTTTTTCCCGGTATAAGCAGAGCGGCTGTTTTCGAACCATGCATCATTTTTCGGAGAGAAAAATTCGTCAATGCACTGATGGTAGATGCGGTAAAGCGTCTTTTCTGCGGCAGGCTTCGGGAATGGTTCATTTTTCAGCAGTACACTGCAGGCATCAAGTCCTTCCTCACAGAAAACAAGCAGTTTTCTCAGATTCCCCAAAACCATTTTATAATAATTCCGGTCCCCATCCTTTTCCTTTAAGAGGCCCGAAAGTGTTGTTTCATTTAGATATGCTTCCAATTCTGAAACAGTATTTCCCAGGAATTTTTTCACTTCTTCTGTCTGCGATTTAACGATTGTGTTCGCCATTGTTACACCCCTTCAGATTGCAGGCTGATGCCATGCTTTTTCTTGCTTCGCGGCTTGCCTTGCATGCCATTCCAGACAGCTCCAGGCAGCCTCTCAATGTACAGGACTTCCTTATTTTGAATCCAGGCCAGGCTTCATCAGGCTGCTTCATTAAGCTTGCTGATGATTGAAGAAATCAAGAGGCGAAGCGATCTGAAAACCATTCTCCTCTTCTACGCCATGGAAAACCTCCCTTAATCTGCCGAAATCCAGTTTGTCAAAATAGGACTCAAATTCAGCCTTGTTATTTATGTATACTCTTTTTCTGTCCCGGAATCCCGTTTTTTTCAGCAGACATGCAAGCGCCACTAAATCCCTGAAAGCCACTTCCCTGCCGCCTGCCTTGAACACAGGGTCCGAGCCAAATGGTGTGAAGCTTTCCATGGATTCTTCAAAATATCGTACATATAGTACATGGAGGGCCTTCTCCTGCCCTTCCTCCATATACACCACTTCGCTCCTGTTAAAGAAATCCTCAGAAGTGTTCGGCATTTCTTTCTCCAATTCATACCCTCTGCAATGCTTTATAAACAATCCAGACACTCCCCGGCTTATGCCCTGCTGCGGGAGCAGGCACAGCTAAATGATTTAAAGCAGGGTGCTAAAAGTGAGCTTCGGACAATCTAGCTATATTTTATCATAAGGGTCGCCCGAATGTGTCAGAAAAATCAATTATCTAAGGTTTCCTGAAACTTCTCGAAAAATAAATCTGCCTCATCCCGGGTATATTCATCCCCGTCATTTTCTGTCAATGGAGGAAGCTCGTCTATACTCTTCAAACCGAAGTAATCAAGAAATTCCTTTGTGGTTGCATATAAATAGGCCCTGCCTGCCCCCTCTGCCCTTCCGGCTTCTTTTATCAAGGCCTTAGCAGCCAGCGTATGGAGCGGCCTCTCTGTTTTCACTCCCCTGATTTCTTCTATTTCCACCCTTGTGATCGGCTGTTTATAGGCGATGATGGCAAGGGTCTCCAATGCCGCCTGTGACAGGGAGCCTGTCCCTGGGGTCTCCACCAATTTCTTAAGATAGTCTGAGTTCTCCTTCTTCGTGACCAGCTGGTATGTGCCGGCAAACTGGGCCACTGTTATGCCCCTCGTATGATCATCCTCGCAGGACTGGATAAGCTCCTGCAAAATGGTTTCCGCCTGGCTTTCATCCATCTCCAGCACCTCGGCGATCTGCTTCAGGGATAACCCTTCATCTCCGGCTGCAAAAAGCAGGCTCTCTGTTATCCCTTTCCAATTTACGATTTCCAAAACTTATTGATCCTCCCTTGCAGATACAAAAATCTCTGCAAAATTATGTTCCTGATTCAGCTCGATTTGTTTTCTCTTCATCAGTTCCAGCACAGCGAGGAAACTGACGACAAGATGTTCTTTTTCGTCGGAAGGAAACAAATCGTAAAAGCTAGTCTTCACCTTTGCCCGCTGAAGCTGTACAAGGATTTCATCCATCCTTTTCTCAATGGGTATTTCCTGCCTTGCCACCTTTGCGGTAACCGGCTTTTGGAGCTTTTTTCTCCGCATCAGCTTCTGGAATGCGCCCAGCACGTCATACAGCGACACATTCAGATCTGCCTTTTCAGGCTGCACGTCTTTTGCATAATCCGATAAATCGCTTGGCGGTTTTGTAAACATCAGTCCGCGCTCCTGCTCCTTCGTTTTGAGCTCTGCTGCAGCTTCTTTATACTTCTTATACTCTACAAGTCTTTCAACAAGCTCGTCACGGGGATCTTCTTCCCCGTCCTCCATATCAAACCCATCATCCAGCTGCTCTTCCTCATGCTTTGGAAGAAGCATTTTGCTCTTAATGGCAAGCAGGGTAGCCGCCATGACAAGAAATTCACTCGCAACGTCAAGCTCGAGCTCTTTCATTGTATGTATATAAATAAGATACTGTTCAGTAATCTCTGCTACTGGTATATCGTATATATCTATTTCAAGGCGATTGATTAAATGAAGAAGCAGGTCAAGAGGCCCTTCAAACGCGTCAATCTTCACATTATACTGCATATTTCCACCATAATTTCTAATTTTGAATTTTTGCCTGATGCTGCGCCAAACACAGGCAGGTTCCCGGCTGTAAATGACTATTACTAGTATAGAGGATTCCATTCTGTTATCCAATAGAAAAATACAGACAAACTTCCAGAAAGCCGGGGACCTAAATCCCTTCCATTCGGGCTTTTTTTCAGGCGCCCATACATTATGGCCCATTCCTGCATAAGATGCATTTGTAAAGAAAAAACGCAGACTATATAGGAGGTATCGGTTATATGTCAGAAGCAGGTGCAGGTTACGGTTACGGAGGCGGCTTCGCCCTAATAGTGGTATTGTTCATTCTGCTGATCATTGTGGGAGCATCCTGGTGCTTCTAAGACTATAGACTGAAGGCCCGGCATAAGCCGGGCTTTCTTCTTGATTCTTTTGTCCTCCGCACCGTTTCAAGCCGGAATATGATAAAATAGGAGCAAAATGTCAGTCGCCAGGGCAAAGGGGAGGTCAACATGTATCCTGAAGAATATATAAAATATCTTGTCCATTTCCATGCAGACCGCGATTATTTCGAATGCCATGAAGTACTTGAAGAATACTGGAAAGAAGCAGACCCGCGGAATAAGGACTCTGTCTGGGTAGGCCTCATTTTGTTCGCTGTTTCCGCGTATCATCACCGCCGGGGCAACTTTAAGGGCGCAGAACGGACACTGCGGAAATCCCGGTCTATTTTGGACAAGGTCCCCCTGCAGCTAAAGGAGCTTGGGATCAGCGGACGGGAATTCACACTGCAGATCAGCTGCAGATTGGAGGGCATTGCCAAAGGGGAACCTTACTCAAGCCCTTTCATTCCCCTGGCTGATCCGGAGCTTGCCCGTCTATGCATCAGTAAGGCAGAATCCCTTGGCCTTGTCTGGGGAAGCCCAAGCGATCTTTCCGACCTGATGCTCATTCACCGGCATTCGATGAGAGACCGGACGGATGTCATCCTGGAGCGGCAAGCTGCATTTGACGCACAGAAGGAACGCTATGATACCGAATAATAAAAGGCAGAGAACCCAGGTTCTCTGCCTTTTGTTATTCATCCGTGCACTTGTCTACAAACGGTTCTGTATTTTCATTGCTGACGAGCTTCCTGTCAGGATACAGATCCCTCAAAGCCTTGACCATTGCTTTACCGATGCCCTGCTGGCGATGTGAAGGACTTACGGAAATATGCTGTATTTCCATTGCAGGGCCGTCCATGAAAGAAACCCCGATCAGCCCTGTTATATCATCCTGCTTCCATAGGAACAGCTGCCAGTCGTCATCCGACTCATACTGCTTCATCGTCTGCTGCAGCCTTTTCAGATCCTTTTCATTTGGCATAAACGATAATAAGCCCATGGCAATCTTTTCGAATGTCTTTTTATATCGAATTAGCATAATTATCCCTCATTAAATAAAACATTTCCAAACTATCTTTTCCAAATAAGCCATTGTCTAAACTATATGGCGGCTAGTATATGATATGTAAGAAAGCATTTTTGTTGCAGGTTCCACTAATCAATACTATGATACAAAAATTTAAGCCAGGCAGCAATCATATAAATCGAATCAGGATCCAGGCACAATGACCAGCCAGTAGATGAATCCCCAAATCAGCCCGATGGCCAGGAAAAAAGAGAAAAGCAGCCAGTTATTTTTCTTCATTGTCTTCACTTGCCTCCAATCGCCAAACTCCTTTTTTATTCTACACTAAATGCGTTTTTTTATCTATCCCGCCGGGAAAATAGGGACTATTGGATGCGGGGGGATGAATTTTTCCCGAAACTTTTATATCATTATGTACGTCTATTAATATAGGGTCCAGCCTGCGTATACAAGATTAGGAGGAACATTATGCTTAAAAAATGCAAACATATAATGCTGCTTGCCCTTGCTCTGATGCTGGTTCTGCCAGCGGGAGCTTCAGCAGACATGGCCGAAGGAGATATGATCGTCACCCTTGGCGAAAACCTTTCTGAAGAACAGAAAAATGCCCTGCTTGCCGAAATGGAAGCGCCAAAGGATGCGATGACCATCACTGTGTCAAATGAAGAGGAACATCAATATCTGGGCAGCTATATCAGCAAGGCGCTCATTGGCACAAGAGCCATTTCTTCTTCAGCGGTAACAATCGCCAAAGCCGGCTCAGGACTTGAAGTAGAGACGAAGAATATCAACTGGGTAACAGACGAAATGTATATCAATGCTTTGATCACAGCCGGTGTAAAAGATGCTGAAATCTATATTACCGCGCCTTCGCCTGTTTCCGGGACCGCTGCCCTTACCGGTATTATAAAGGCATATGAAATCTCAGCAGATGAGACAATACCTGAGGAAGTCAAACAGGCAGCCAATGAAGAGATGGTCGAAACGGCCAAGCTTGGCGATTCGGTCGGGAATGAAAATGCTGCGGCACTGATAGCAAAAATCAAAGAAGAAATCAGCAAAAATAAACCTGCCAGTGATGAAGAGCTCCAAAGCATCATCGAAAATGCGGCAAAGGACCTTGGCATCACCCTGACAGATAAAGAAATGCAAAGCCTGATTGACCTGTTCAACAAACTGAAAGACTTGAACATTGACTGGAATCAGGTCGGGGATCAGCTTGATAAAGCAAAGGACAAGATTACCAAGTATCTTGAAAGTGAAGAAGGCCAAGGCTTCCTTGACAGCCTGAAACGCTTTTTCTCAAGTGCCATTGACGCTATTAAAGCTTTCTTCTCATAGAAAAATGGAGGTGCTAAAAGCACAGCCTCAAAAAAGCAGCCATTCGGCTGCTTTTTTTTCTTAGTTCTTGATTTTTTCCTGAAGAGGCAGGTCAAGCCGGATTAAGTCTTCGAAGCTTTCCCGTTTGACGACAAGGCGCGCCTCTCCATTTTCTACGAATACAACCGGCGGCCGCGGGATGCGGTTATAGTTGTTGGCCATGGAGTATCCGTAGGCTCCTGTGCAAAATACAGCCAGAAGATCCTCCCGCTCAGCTTTCGGCAAAGGCAGATCCCATATCAGCATATCGCCTGACTCACAGCATTTGCCGGCAATGGAGACCGTTTCTTCCGCTTTCTCCAGCGGCCGATTGGCAAGCACAGCTTCATATTTTGCCTGATAAAGGGCTGGACGGATGTTATCGCTCATGCCTCCGTCCACCGCCAGGTAATGGCGGACATTTGGGACATCCTTCCTTGAGCCTGTCTTATACAGAGTTGTCCCTGCATCGCCGACAAGCGAACGGCCTGGCTCAATCCAGATTTCAGGCATTTCCATCTTGAAGCTGCCGGCCAGCTTCTTCACTTCGCTGATGATTTCTTCAACATATTTTGAAGCCGCAATCGGCGCGTCTTCATCAGTATAGCGGATGCCAAAGCCCCCGCCCAGATTCAGCACAGCCGGTTCATAGGCAAGCTCTTTTTTCCAGATTGACAGTTTTTCAAATATTTTCTCGGCCGCAAGAATAAAGCCGGTCGTTTCAAAGATTTGCGAGCCGATATGGCAGTGTATGCCCAGTGTTTCGAGCCATGGGGATGATATTGCCTGCTTGAGCGCTGCTTCGGCCTGTCCATTTTGCAGATCAAAGCCGAATTTGGAATCCTCCTGCCCTGTCAGGATATAATCGTGGGTGTGCGCCTCGATTCCCGGTGTCACACGCAGCAGAATCTTTGTTTTCGTGTTTTTGCTTTTGCAGACTGATTTAAGCAGCTCCAGCTCATCGAAATTGTCTACAACGATGCAGCCGACTCCATAGTGAAGCGCCATCTCCAACTCTTCCCTGCTTTTGTTATTGCCATGAAAATGAATTCTTTCCACAGGGAACTCTGCTGCCAATGCTGTATAAAGCTCTCCGCCTGAAACCACATCAAGCGACAGTCCTTCTTCTTCAGCCAGCTGAATCATGGCAATGGAAGAAAATGCTTTGCTCGCATAAGCAACCTGGGATTTTACCCCGAGCTCTTCGAATGTCTGCCTGAAGCCCCTTGCCCTTTCACGAATCAGTGCCACATCGTATACATAAACCGGTGTCCCGAATTGCTTTGCCAATTCAACGGTATCCATTCCGCCGATTTCCAAATGAGATTGTCCATTTACTCTTGCTGTCCCATGAAAAAACATGCTTACTCCCTCATTCCCTCTATACTGTTACTCTTATTATAGACTGCCGCGGCCGCTTTTTCACAGCCCCGGAATATTCCTGGCTATATAAAATAGACAGTTCCCGTTTCTGAACTGTCTATTTCAGCTTCTTTAGTCCTTTATTTAGTTAAAAACTTACCATAATTCCCGGAAAACTGCAATTGGTATTAGCATAATATTCAATTTTTAGCCGGCTGTTTAAATCGGTTTTTCGCATGGACGATGCTTGGCCTGATTTTCGAGCCCGGGACAGACCTTCTGATCAGAATCTGCAAAAATGCTTTCGGGCTGAAAGGCAGCAGCGGCCATAAATATGGCGTGTTCAGTGATTTGATGCTCGCCAGCAGGAGGATGAATACTGTTATGCTGATAATGAAACCCGGTGTATGGAAGAGAGCTACAGCAATCAGGATGGCGAGCCTGGCCATTTTATTGGCTATGCTCAGTTCATAGCTTGGAGTCGCAAAGGTTCCGATGGATGCAACAGCCACATAGAGAATGACCTCTGGCACAAACAGCCCAACATCGATGGCAATCTGACCGATCAGGACGGCTGCTATTAATCCCATTGCCGTTGAAAGAGGTGTAGGCGTATGGATGGCAGCAATCCTTAGGAACTCGATTCCAATATCGGCCAGGAAGATTTGTATGACGATAGGTATATTTGTCTTTTCATTGGGGCCGATGAACTTGATGGCATCCGGCAGCAATTGCGGCTCCAGAGTAAATAAAAACCATAATGGCAGCAGGAATAGTGAGGCGAGCACTCCGATAAAGCGGATCCAGCGGATGAATGTGCCGACTGCCGGCGACTGCCTGTATTCCTCAGCATGCTGCAGATGGTGGAAAAAGGTTGTCGGCGTGATGATCACACTTGGCGACGTATCAACGAAAATCAGGACATGCCCTTCCAGCAGATGGGTCGCCCCTACATCGGCCCTTTCTGTATAACGGACGAGCGGGTATGGATTATAGCCTTGCTTTAAAAGAAATTCTTCAACCGTTTTATCTGCCATAGTCAGTCCGTCGATATCAATTGATTGAATTTCCTGCCTGACCACTTCAATCAAATCTGTACTGGCAACGTCCTTAATATAAGCAATCGCTATATCGGTTTTGGAGCGCTCCCCGATCCTCATGATTTCAAAGCGGAGGCGCTCATCCCTGATCCGCCTTCTGGTCAAGGCGGTATTAACAATAATATTTTCTACATAGCCATCCCTTGAGCCCCGCACAACTTTCTCTGTATCAGGCTCCTCCGGTGTTCTGCCGGGGTAGCTTCTGACGTCGACAACAAGCCCAGTTGTCTCCCCCTCGATCAGTATGACGATCAGACCGGACAGTACCTGGTCGACCAGCTCATCCATCGTCTCAATCGGCTGCACCGACTGATTGACAATACGGTTTTTCACGATATTGAAAACGTTTGAAGACAGTTTCTCATGATCATTGATTTCTACGAGCTCTTCTAGGATTTGGGTGATAAAAGACGTATCACATAATCCATTTACATAATATATCTGAATTTCTTTCTTCAGGATCTGCAGCTTCCTGACACCGAGATCAAAGCTGACGCCAAGCCCAATGCGCTCCTTCATGAAGTCTTCGTTCCTGCCGGGTGATTCTGAAATAGGGGTCTTGTTTTTCTTTTTAGTTTCCGCCATAAAATCCGCTCCTTTCCAGAATGAGTTCCACTGCCTTTTTGGTGATAGGAGAGCCTATTTCATAATGATCTCTTCGTGACATCTTGCCGATATCGCCGATTCCGACAATCAGGGGAACATCCAATTCATCAAGACAGTAGACTGTATCCCCGTTCATTTTTCCAATTTCCATTTCAGGAACCCCGAGCTTATCAACACCATACGGAGTAAGCTCACCGTATCTGTCGACACATACATCCACATGCGTCCATTCCGCCTGCCTTGTTTTTGAGGCAACTGCTATTACACCCAGCACTTCAATATCTTCATGCCCTGCCACATATTTAAGGGCTATTTCACCAAGCCCCTCGCCGACATAGCCGGAGTCATCAAACATGACAAGTACTGGGTCATGGGGGGCCTTCTTAATCATCTTTACGATATCGGGGCCTGACAAAACAGATGGATTCCCGTGGGACATAGAGATGCATCTGCCGCCAATATCCTTCGCTACATGCTCTGCAGTCCTTCTTGCATACTCATCGCCATCTGTAATCAGTATGACCTTCCTCCGTTCATCCATTGCTTTGATGTCCTTTCGCTTTACATAGTCAGTCTACAAAATACATCCAGTGAAACAGCGATCCAAATACTTTCCCGAATACGATGGCCATCAGCAGAACAACTATTTTGCCGTCAATCCCAAGCCTTTTGGCCAGCAGCGGCAGGACGTTAAGCACTTCAGTAAGTGCTGCCGCCACCATCCCCACAAAAATCCCGCCTGCCAGACCGAAAAGAACAAGGATAAATCCCGGGAAGTAAAGCCGCGGGTCCTGAAGGCTTGCAGATGTTCCTGCAACCGCCCCGATTACAACCGCCCATTCATAGTGATGGATCATTTTCATTGTCTTTGACAGCTGGGTCAGCCTTGGAATAATCCCCAGCACAGTCAGAAACGCAACAAATCCTGCCCCCACAGAGACGCCCCCCGCAAATCCCAGGAAAATGACGATCATGATGCTAATGGTCATCAAGGTTCTTCATGCTTTCTTTATTTTCATGCATAATGACATAGCGGTCGAGATCCTGCTGGTAATTGAACATTTCTACCTCCAGCGGGCTGGGCTCCTCATTGAGCCTTTTTTTGAAAACATGATTGAAGAAAATGATCATGCCAAGTCCAAGGCCAATAGAATAGGGAATTTGGAACAGCAGGGGCTTTTTCTCCACTTTGCCGGTGATGATTGTATAAATCCGCTGATGCACTGTCTGCATGCTGACATCTTCATGAAAATTCATGATTGTCAGTGCGGCACCAAAAAACAGCAGAAACCAGATTAGCAGGAAAAACGCTGTGGATGCTTTTTTCTTTTTATAGATCACCTCAATGATTGTCTGGGAGGGACCGACAGCCTGTATATCGAGCTGCAGCTTTTCTGCGGCAATGGCCTGGATCACCTGGACAATGTCAATGACAATAATATTCCGGTCATGATCTGAAACGTGATGGATGGAAAGATTCCCTAACCGTTCATAAAGTGTTTCATCTGCAATAATCAAGGCAATATCCTTTAGCTGGACGGAAGCCTGCGGACGCACTTGAATACGGTTCCTGAGCCGGACATAAACCGTTTTTTCCATTATGATCACTTCCCAAACAGTGTTTTCCTTGTATAAATAGTATTCGTAATAAAATTCCAATCATGTTGACCAAAAATTGGGGATAATGGAAAGCCGCATTGGATTGTCCGGAAGCCAGCCAGTGCACAAAAAAAAGACCGATGGATTCACATATCCATCCGGTCTTTCATCTGCTGAAGGATTTTCTTCTCAAGCCGGGAGACCTGCACCTGCGATATCCCAAGCCTTGCTGCCACTTCAGACTGCGTCTGATCTTTATAATATCTTAGGTAAACAATCAATCTTTCCCGTTCATCCAGCTCGCGGATTGCCTCTTTGAGGGCGATCTGGTCAAACCACTTGCCATCATTGCCATCATCGATCTGATCCAGCAGTGTGATAGGGTCGCCGTCGTTTTCATATACGGTTTCATGAATGGAGGATGGCGTCCTGCCTGCCTCCTGGGCAAGGATGATATCCTCAGGAGCGATTTCCAGATAAGCGGAAAGCTCGGTTACAGTCGGAATCCTTCCAAAAGTCTTGGTCAGCTCGTCTTTTGCTTTGCGGATTTTATTTCCCATTTCCTTCAGGGAGCGGCTCACTTTCACAGTTCCATCATCCCGGATGAAACGCTGTATCTCCCCAATGATCATAGGAACAGCATAGGTTGAAAACTTCACATCATAGCTCAGATCAAATTTATCAACCGACTTCAGCAGGCCTATGCAGCCGATCTGGAATAGATCATCCGGCTCATATCCTCTGTTGAGAAAACGCTGGACCACTGACCAGACCAGCCTCATGTTTTTCTGGACAATCGTGTCCCGTGCACCCTGGTCTCCTGCCTGGCTTTTTTGTATGAGCTCTTTTACCTCGTGATCCTTGAGATACGTCTGGGTCTTATCTGTCTTTACCTCCACATCCATAGCATGACTCCCTTAATTGCATAGCATTTTACTGTTTGATAAATGCTTCCTTAAACGGATTTCGGTGCCTTCTCCTGGGTGTGAGCGAACTTCTATCTCATCCATGAAATTTTCCATGATTGTAAAGCCCATGCCGGAGCGTTCCAGCTCTGGTTTGGTTGTAAACAGAGGCTGCCTGGCCTCTTCCACATCCCCGATCCCGAGGCCTTCATCTCTGATTGTCATATCAATAAAGCCGTCCTCAATGCTGACAGAAATATAGACAATCCCTTTGCTGTCATTGTCATAGCCATGGATGATCGAGTTGGTAACTGCCTCTGATACGACCGTCTTGATTTCAGTCAGTTCATCCATTGTCGGGTCCAGCTGGGCGATGAAAGCCGCGACGGTCACACGGGCAAAGGACTCATTCTGGCTCAAAGCGCTGAATTGAAGATTCATTTCATTTTTCATTGTCAGGCAACCCCCAATCGCTGAAGTGCAAATTCCTCAGTCGGCTCAAGACGGATGATTTTAAACAGCCCGGACATATCGAATAACCTCTGTACCGCCGGTGAAATGGCACAGACGACCATCTCGCCGTGAAGCTGCTTAATTTGCTTATACCTGCCCAGGATCACTCCAAGGCCTGAGCTGTCCATAAAGGATAATTGCTCCAGATTGAGGACAATATGGCGAATACCATATGATTCTATGGCGTTTGTTGCCTTTTCCCTTAATTCATCTGCCGAATGATGGTCCAATTCTCCGCTTAAGCGAATGCACAGCACATCATTTTTTACTTCCATTCCAATCATCAGACTCATGACTGTTAGCCTCCTTCTCTGCTGCCGGAACCATTTACAGATCCGGCCGGCTGTCCATGCCCTGATCTCCCTGCATGGATCAAGCCTTACTAGAGAGTCAATTTCGCTGAAGGAGGCCTTTATTCCTTCCTGGAGGCAAAACTAGTGCGGTTTCGCTAAATTTTCCTTGATGCGCCTTTTTTTCGACATTAATCCGATTTCGTGAAAATGCCGAGAGCCCGTTTATAGAGCGTCCACCAGCCGGCTTCTTTCACTTCGCTTTTGGCCACCAGCGGGCTTTCCACGATTGTCTTCCCTTCTTTTTCAACTTTCAGCGTGCCAATTTGATCGCCTTTAGCGATTGGGGCTTTAAGATCTTTTTTCAGGACAACGGTTTTCTTGACTGCCTTTGTATCTTCGCCTTTTTTCGTCAGGAGGGAGATCGGCTCGCTTGTCAAAGCTTCCACCTGCTTTTTCTCGCCTTTGCTGACTTTGGCGGATCCAAGAGCTTCATTCCGCTTGTACATTGGATGTGTCTCATATTGGCCGAAAGCATAATCAAGCATCTTGGTTACCTGGGCATTTCTTTCTTTTGATGTCGGAGCACCAAAGACTACTGCGATTACACGCATCCCATTTTTCTCAGCCGTAGCCGTCAGGCAATATTTCGCTTCATTTGTAAAACCTGTCTTCAAGCCGTCGACCCCTGGATAGAAGCGGACCAGCCTGTTTGTATTGACCAGCCAGAATTTCTTGTCGGTATCTTCCCTCAAATAAGCTTCATATGTTCCTGTAAACTTGGTTATACCTTCATATTTCAGCAGTTCCTTTGCCATGAGGGCCATATCATGGGCTGTACTGTAGTGCTCGGTTACAGGCAGGCCTGTCGCATTCTTGAAAATCGTGTCCTTCAAGCCAAGGTCCTTCGCTTTCTTATTCATCAGCTTGACGAATTCTTCTTCAGAGCCGGCGAGCCTTTCTGCCATGGCAACAGATGCATCATTTCCAGATCCGATGGCAATCCCCTTCAGCATCTGTTCTGTGGTCATCTCTTCACCAGGTTCAAGGAATATCTGCGAGCCGCCCATGGATGCTGCATATTCACTTGCCCTGATCTTTTCATCCATGGAAAGCTTTCCCTTATCAATCGCTTCCATTATTAAAAGCATGGTCATGATCTTAGTCATGCTTGCTGGGGGCAGCTGTTCATTGCTGTTCTGCTCATATAAAACAGCCCCGGTATCCCGCTCAATCAAGATCGCCGATTTTACGTTGTCAACCAGCTTGACGCCGCTCTCTTCGGCTAAGGCTGCCGGTGCCATCATTGCTGATAATAAAACAAACACCATTATAGAAACGATTCGCTTCATCACATAACCCTCCATTCTTTATAGCCTCCATTTTTTCCAAAGGAGACAAATTTATACAATAAATTGGAGGAGGTGCAGTTTTTATTTTACATGAGACGTTTCTGATGGATTTGAGAATTTAAGAGCTTGTATAATGGAGGGATTACCCGAGAGCTGGAGAGGTTAGCTTTTGCTTATTTTTTGGAGTGCTCTAAGAGGTGCGGAAAGGACGCGGGATTCAAGGCATAAAAAAGCTGAACCCCTTTAGGTAGTTCAGTTTTCGTGAGGAAACACCTAAAATAGCACATGAGTCAGCAAACCTTTCAGCGCATAAAACATTTGCTTGCTCTTAGCAGATTCAACAGATGGGAAGCTGAAAAGTGAATAACCAGTGATAGAAAAATAAGGGGAGTTTTTACCGTTAAACGCAGATTAGAAGGGGTTTTGGGTAAAATAAAGGGTGTTTTTCCCTTTATGAAATGAAAACCCCTCTATTTGCACGCTTTCAAGTCCAATAAGAGGTATTTCTCCCTTTATTTAAGGTGTTTTTTTAATGTTATTTATTAAATAAGGGGAATTTCTCCCTCTATGAATTTTCATGAGCAGGAACCTGGTTTCACTATCGGTAACTCGGCTGTTCAACTATTCAGCGATTGAGTCCGTTAATTGAATAAGAACAACCTGTTTAAAAGTAAAAAGCCTGGGATCAATCCCAGGCTTTTTTGGTTTGTTAATTACCGTCCTATTTCCATTACGATAACAGTATGTTATTCGGGTTGTTCTCTCCACATTGTCTGAAGTATTTCCCCTTCAAGATGCAGCTTTTCCATACAGTCTTATTCAGTAATTTCTTCATGCACCAGTACAGGAGCATCTACTTTGGCAGCTTTGACTTTGATATTGCTGTAAAGGCGCTCTTTGACTTCTTCTACGTCCTCGAAGTTGCTGTAGATGGTGGCAAGCGATTCTCCTTTAGAGACAGTGTCGCCGATCTTCTTGCGGAGCATCAGGCCGACAGCAAGATCAATTTCAGACTCTTTTGTCGCCCTGCCTGCACCAAGTACCATGGCAGCCGTTCCCACTGCATCTGCGACGATTTCAGAGACATAGCCGTCCTCTTTGGCATCAAGTTCGTATACATATTTAGCCTGCGGCAAACGGGAAGGATCATCGACAACAGATGCGTCCCCTCCCTGTGAGCTGAGGAAGGTTTTCATTGCTTCAAGGGCGGATCCGTCCTTGATTGCCTGCTCCAGCATTTCACGGGCCTGGGCCGGGCTTTCTGCCTTTTCAGCAAGGACAACCATATGGCTTCCAAGTGTAAGGCACAGCTCAGTCAGATCTTCCGGTCCTTCGCCCCTTAATGTTTCGATTGCTTCCTTCACTTCCAAAGCATTGCCGATGGCAAAGCCGAGCGGCTGGCTCATGTCTGAAATGACTGCCATCGTCTTGCGGCCGACATTGTTTCCGATCCTTACCATTGCTTTTGCAAGCTCTCTTGAATCGTCAAGCGTCTTCATGAAGGCGCCTGCACCGGTTTTGACATCAAGGACAATGGCATCTGCGCCGGCTGCAATCTTTTTGCTCATGATGGAGCTTGCAATGAGCGGGATGCTGTCAACCGTTGCTGTTACATCGCGGAGAGCATATAATTTTTTATCCGCCGGCGTAAGATTACCGCTCTGTCCGATGACGGCAATTTTATTCTGGTTGACCAGCTTGATGAATTCTTCATTCTCTATCTCTACATGGAAGCCTTCGACCGCCTCAAGCTTGTCTATGGTACCGCCTGTATGGCCAAGGCCGCGGCCGGACATTTTCGCCACTGGTACACCAACTGCCGCTACAAGAGGGCCGAGAACCAGCGTAGTTGTATCGCCGACTCCCCCTGTGGAGTGCTTGTCGACTTTAATGCCTTTAATTTTAGACAGATCGATTTGATCTCCAGATTCTACCATGCTCATCGTCAGGTCGGCTCTCTCATTTTCTGTCATTCCCTGGAAAAAGATTGCCATTGTCAATGCACTGATCTGATAGTCAGGAATTGAACCGTCAGTATAGCCTTTTATTATGAATTGGATTTCTTCCGAAGACAGCTCTTTGCCGTCGCGTTTCTTTTCTATCAAGTCCACCATTCTCATATTCGTCACCACTTTTTCTTTATTTAAGCACCAAACTGGCGTACAAGCTCTTTCACATAAGCAAGGAAATTCGCCTTTACTTTTTCAGTCGTTTCAATTACTTCCTCATGGTTAAGCGGCTGATCCAGTATGCCTGCTGCCATATTGGAAATGCAGGAAATGCCGAGCACTTTAAGGCCCGCATGCCTTGCCACAATTACTTCAGGCACAGTTGACATGCCGACTGCGTCACCGCCCATCGTGCGGAGCATCTTTACTTCTGCAGGCGTTTCATATGCAGGGCCGGTATTGCCAACATATACACCCTCCTGGATGCTGATATTCAGCTTGCCTGCAATCTCTCTTGCCTGCTGGCGCAGCTCCCTGGAGTAGGCTTCCGACATATCAGGAAAACGGACGCCAAGCTTGGAGTCATTAGGCCCGATCAGCGGATTGCTTCCCATATTGTTGATATGGTCCGAGATAAGCATTAAATCTCCTGGTGCAAAGCTTTCATTAACACCGCCGGCAGCATTTGTCACAATCAGGATCTCCACTCCGAGCTCTTTCATCACCCTTACAGGGAAAGTGACCTTGTCGAAGCTGTAGCCTTCATAATAGTGGAAGCGCCCTTGCATCGCCACAGCCTGCACACCATTCAGAAGGCCGAATACAAGCTGGCCTGCATGCCCTTCAACTGTTGAAACAGGAAAATCAGGAATTTCATTATAAGGAATTTTTACTGGCTGTTCGATTTCCTCTGCCAGAACACCGAGCCCGGAGCCAAGGATCAGGCCGATTTTAGGCGTTTCTCCATACTTTTCTTTTAAAAATTGTGCTGCATTTTGAATTTTTCCGTAGTCCATTTTATAATCCCCTTTTTATCAGACTGTACCGAGCTGGCTAAATGGCCATGGCCTTCGGCTGCCAATCTCCATTAATGTCTCAGCATGTCAGTTGTTTAAAATCTTGACCCGGGTTTACAATTCACCCAGGAAGCTTTTCCCGAACTTTGGTGCTTCCACAGCAAAGTTCTCGGCTACAGTTGCGCCGATATCGGCGAATGTCTGCCTGACCGGCAGCTCTTTTCCGCCTGCCATACCCTTGGAATAAGCCAATAATGGGACATATTCACGTGTATGATCTGTCCCGGGATGGACCGGGTCATTCCCGTGGTCAGCTGTAATGATGAGCAAATCATCTTCCTTCAGCTTTTCAAACACTTCCGGAAGGCGCGCATCATATTCTTCCAGCGCTTTCCCGTAGCCCTCCGGGTCCCGTCTATGCCCGAAAAGGGCGTCAAAGTCCACAAGATTCAAGAAGCTCAGGCCTGTGAAGTCCATATCCATCGTTTCGAGGAGCTTATCCATCCCGTCCATATTAGAGACAGTACGAAGTGACTTTGTCACACCTTCGCCGTCATAGATATCGGAAATCTTTCCGATGGCCAGTACATCCAGGCCGCCATCCTCCAGCTCATTCATAACAGTCCTGTCAAATGGCTTCAGGGCATAATCATGCCGGTTCGCAGTGCGCTTGAATTCACCCGGCTGCCCGATGAAAGGACGGGCTATCACTCTTCCAACCATGTATTTCTCATCAAGTGTCAGTTCCCTGGCAATTTTACAGATACTGTACAGCTCATCAATCGGTACAATCTCTTCATGGGCTGCAATCTGAAGGACAGAGTCAGCCGAGGTATAAACAATCAGGGCCCCTGTCTTCATATGCTCTTCACCAAGCTCATCAAGGATCTCAGTTCCGCTGGCCGGTTTGTTCCCAATGATCTTTCTGCCTGTGCGGGCTTCAAGCTCGGACAAAAGCTCATCCGGGAAGCCTTCAGGGAATACCCTGAACGGTGTCTCGATATTCAGCCCCATGATCTCCCAATGCCCTGTCATGGTATCTTTTCCGTTTGATGCTTCCTGCATCTTTGTATAAGAAGCGAGCGGCTTCTCTGCTCTTTCAATACCTTTGATTTCTTTGATGTTGCTGAGGCCCAGATTACCCATGTTCGGCATGTTCAGCCCGTTCATCCTTTCAGCGATATGGCCAAGCGTATCAGAACCCTTGTCGCCGAAACGCTCAGCATCCGGCGCCTCGCCAATTCCCACCGAATCCATAACAATTAGAAAGATTCTTTTATATGTATGCGAATTCATGTGATCTCCTCCTAAACATGTACACGTTTTCAATTTATTTTACAAATATATGTTACCCTTTTTCAAAAGTATTAACCTGGAAGAGGTTTATAATCGTCAGAAGTCTGACATCTATATTTTACAAAACTAACAGCCTAAAAAACAAGAAAAAACTGCTATAAATTCAGCAGTTTTATCAGATTTATTTTTTTGCAGAGTTAAAACTCCGGTTTTATCAGGCACGGGGATGGAATTTCGAATATACATCCTTCAGCCTTGTTTTCGTGACATGGGTATATATCTGGGTTGTCGATATATCCGCATGACCGAGCATTTCCTGTACTGCCCGCAAATCTGCTCCATTTTCCAGCAGATGGGTGGCAAATGAATGCCTTAAGGTATGAGGGGTCAGTTCTTTTTCGATGCCCGCATCGCCTGCAAGCTTTTTCAGTATTTTCCAGAACCCCTGGCGGGTCAGCTGCCTGCCATGATGGTTCAGGAACAATGTATCATCTCTGCGGCTTTTCGAAACAAAATTCGGCCTTCCATGCAGAAGGTATCTTTCAATGGCTTCTGAAGCTGTTTTCCCGATCGGGATGATTCTTTCTTTATTTCCTTTCCCGATGCAGCGGACAAAACCCATTGTCAGGTGGACATCGCCTATCTGCAGTCCGATCAGTTCACTGACCCTGATGCCTGTTGCATACAGGAGCTCAAGCATCGCTTTGTCGCGGAGGCTGTAATGGCTCGAATCTGACGGCGATTCCAGGAGGGTTTCCACTTCTGCCATGCTTAGAACCTTAGGAAGGCTTCTTTCCTGCTGCGGCGACTCAATATGTACAGATGGATCATTTTCGCATGCCTTCTCCCTCAGCAGGAACTGATGGAAGGCACGGATGGAAGCAATATGCCTGGCAAGAGTCTTGGCAGATTTCCCCTGTTCCTTCAGCCTTTTCAGAAACTGGACGATATGGACCCTTTGGACTTCATTCAAACTGGCAAGTCCTTCGCTTTTCACAATGAATTTAAGATAATTTTTCAAATCCCGTTCATAAGAGACAATTGTATTATTGGCCAGTCCCTTTTCAATCAATAAAAAGTGCACAAAATCTTTCAGCCTGTCTTCCATTTATGCATTACTCCCCATTCAGGTAAAACAGAATCAGTCTGTCAAACCAGTCGGTTTCATCAGAAACTGAATCACCAGAAACCCTGACGGCGCTGCCTTCCGGCTCATCATAGCGGTGATAGCTCTGATATTCTTCATTTAACCACAAAAGCCCATAATAAAAAAGGATTGTACATCCCGTAAACAGGACAAATACCTTCAATGTTTTAAACGTCATAGTCATCCAGGATCTCATCATTCTTCCTCCAGCTGCATTCTATAATAAAAGATATGCCAAGCTGGACAAGATTTATACCTCCCTGGCTAAAGCTTTTAGGAATAATAAAAACCTTTTCCGGTTAAAAGAAAAGGTTCCAGTCATTCAGCTTCATCTGCGCTGTCTTCTTTATCCTGGCAGCGGTAGCAGATGCCATGAAATGTCAGACGGTGATCTTTTATCTTAAAGTTCCAGTCTCGCTCGACAATCGCTTCGACATCCTCCAGAAGGTCATCCTGGATTTCATCTACTGCCCCGCATTCTATGCATACTAAATGGTGGTGGAAATGGGCGGCGCCTTCCTGCCTGAGGTCATAACGGGAAACTCCATCACCAAAATTGATTTTATCGACAATTTTCAGTTCAGTTAATAGCTCCAGTGTGCGATAAACGGTCGCCAGACCTATCTCAGGCGACTTCTCTTTGACAAGGAGGTATACATCTTCCGCGCTCAGATGATCTTCTTCATTCTCCAGCAGCACACGGACTGTCGCTTCACGCTGCGGTGTTAATTTATAGCTTGACGAATGCAGCTGTTTTTTAATTCTATCTATTCTAGTCTCCATCCCGTAAAGTCCCTCCCTCGCACTGTCAGTTCTCATTATAACAGATAGGGAGATGTTTTCAAAATAAAATCATTATAAATAAGATGATACAAATATTATATTAAATTATATTAATTATCATATTATAATTAATCAAATAATTAATCAAGGCTTTACACTGCTGACAACAGATTTCATCAAAGCCGGGGAAAGATAGGCTTCTATGCCGGCAGCCACTGATAATAATACAACTGCCGCGCAAAACACCGCCAAGTATTTCCCGAACATCGGCACGACTGGCTGGCCGAGATTTTTCATAAATTGCCTCCTGATCATTTTTAAGGACAGAGCCACTGTCATCGCTGCAGTTATTATAAAGATCGGAATAATGATGATATTCTGCGGCATGACTGACACAAAGGAAAGCAGGAATCCATCCCAGCCCATCCTGTTTACAAGAAAGCCGACCGTGAATCCGACAACCATCCCCTTTATAAATAGAAGCACAAGGATGACCGGCAGGCCGATGATCGAGATGCCGAGAAGCCACATCAGGCCGATGAACTTGCTGTTATGAAACAGGCTTTGGATAAAAAGATCATGTGACTCAGCTACAGTGCCGGCCGATACCTGTCCAAAAAATTGCGATAGATAGTAATATAAATCTTCCTTTTGATTGAAGCTCAGGCTGTTCACCACTACGGCACCAAAAATGACCCCCATCAGAAACAGGACGATGACGAATAAGTAAATCGAGGAATGCTCGCGGAAATGATTGGCTGCAAAGTTCTGGTACATACGTTTCTTCATTGCTCTTCCTCCTGTAGAATCTATTACTACATCCTATGCAGGAAAGAGCAGTCTATGACAGGATTCTATCATTTTGCCATTATTAAAAAAATATATTGCCAGTCTTTGTGCCACCCGATATAATCGGAACAATCACAAAGGAGGAATGGAAAATGAATCCAGTTTTAATCGATTTTCCTGAGATCATTGCAGAGACAGAAAGATTGTATATCCGGCCTTGCCTGCCAGGCGATGGGAAAGAAGTGTATGATGCTGTCATGGCATCAAAGAATGAGCTGAAACAGTGGCTGCCTTTCGCCGGCAAGGAGCAGTCCCTCGAAGAAACTGAAGCAGGAATCCGCCGATCTTACGCCAAATTCTGGCTGAGGGAAGATATCAGGCTCCATATATACCGCAAAGAAGACGGCCGCTTCATAGGCTCGACAGGCCTGCATCGCATCGACTGGGAGGCCGGCAGGTTTGAAATCGGCTATTGGTGCGATTCGCGCCATCATAAGAAAGGATATATTTCCGAAGCGGTCGAAGCCCTTATTGAGTTTACATTCAGCAGCCTGTCTGCCAACAGAATTGAGATCCGGTGTGACCCGGAGAACACAGCAAGCAGAAAAATCCCCGAAAAGCTCGGCTTTACTCTGGAAGCTACCTTAAGAAAGAATACCCTTTGCGCCAGCGGAGATGCACTGAGGGACACTTGTATTTTTGCAAAGATAAAAGAATAGAAAAAACCGGATCCGCTCTATGGATCCGGTTCTTGCGAGACATTTACAATTATAGCCCGGCTCTCCGACCGTTCCGGCTCCGGCTGCTATTCCTGCTCAACCTTTCCGTACTTCCCTCCGCCGCCTGCTTTCAAGCTGAGCTGGCCGCTTCTCGCCTTGGCGATCATCACAGCAAGCTTATCTGGAATGACCTCTTTCAGGGCCTCCTTCGGCACTCTGTGGAGTATGTCCATTTCAGTCCCAAAATGATCAAGCAGCCTTCCAAGGATTTTCGGGCCAAGGCCGGGAATGAATTCGAGCGGCACTTGATGGACATATGGCGGCCTGTCTGCCGGTGGATCCACAGCCGTCTTCAGCTCCATAATCCGTTCGGCCACTCCCTTCACCTGCTTTCGGCTTCCGCACTTCCAGCAGCCATTATGCCCGGAAGCGAGGGGGGAATGGCAGTCCATACAAACCGTCTGATGGTATTTACCCAGCTGCGGATCCAGTCCGTAATTGGCGGAAATCCTTCTCCCTCCCTCTCTTTTCAAGGCTAAATGAAACTCATTGAATGAAGGCCCGGCCATTTCAATCTGCTGATATTCCCTGGCTATTTTTCCGAGGGAGTGAGCATCTGAATTTGTGAGAAAAGGGTACTGGTGCAGCTCCTGTATCATATCAGCCATTTCTGTGTCCGAACTCAGACCCAGTTCAATCCCATCGATGAGATCCTTATCGAAGACCTCCTCAAGCGTCCGGTCCACCCCTTTTCCATACATGCTTTTAAAAGGCGTGAAGACATGGGCCGGAATGAATAATCCGCCAAGTGCCTTTACCTGTGACTGCAGTTCTTTCCCGGTTGCATAAATGCGCTGTGAGCTTAAATGGATATTTTTAAGGCGGCCTTTCAGCCATGAAGAGAATTCCTTCATCACATCAAGGCTGGGAAAATAGCAGAGAACATGGATGGGGCCCTTGCAGCTTTCATCATAGATTTCAAGCTCTGACCCTGGGATGATTGCGAGGCCGCCGTACAGCAGACCTCCTTCAGGTGACTGCACAAGCTCGCCCGAGGCCATCAGCTCTTCCATCTCGTCAATTATCTCGGGTGAATGGCAGTCAATTATCCCGATCATATCAAGTCCTTTGCTGTCCCTTGCATGCTCTATGATATTTGAAAACACAAGTGATCTGGCACCGGTTATTTTAACGGCGCGCCCTGACTTTGTCCGGCCGATATGGATGTGCATATCGGCATAATAAGTTTGAAGCATCATCTGCTTTTCAGCTGTTCGATTTGGAGATATTGGACAGCATAGACTGTTTTGGCATCATGGATTTTTTGATCTGCTATATAAGCCTGTGCCTCTTTAAGAGTAAGCTCAATTACATCGACAAATTCATCCTCGTCCGGAACAGCAGGGTTTTCTTTTTTGCTCAGTTCCCTTGCCGCGTAAATATGGAGAATCTCATCAGCGAAACCGGGTGAAGTATAAAAGGAAACGAGCTTTTCAATTTTTCCGCAAACATAGCCTGTCTCTTCTTCCAGCTCCCTCTTTGCACAAAGTTCCGGATCTTCGCCTTTTTCAAGCTTGCCTGCCGGAATTTCCACAATGGCCTTTTCAAGAGGTTTTCTGAACTGCTCTACCATCACGATTTTGTTGTCATCTGTAAGGGGAATGACAGCTACTGCTCCAGGATGCTTGACTATCTCCCGTTTTGAGCTTTTTCCGTTCGGCAGTTCCACATCATCCACCTGAAGGGAGATGATCTTCCCGTTAAAAATCTGCTCTGTTTTTATCGTTTTTTCTTCTAAAGGATGCTTCACTGTTCTATCACTCCAGTTCTAATCCGATTATCTGCTCATACATTTTATCATACTTTATTTGGGGGAGTATGAATTGAAAGTCCACGTCCACTCTAAAGGCGTTATCCTTGCAGGCAAGGCATGGGAGATTCGCGAAAAATTGAGAGAGTACACTTTGAAACATACACTGATCAAGGAATGGATCGATTCGGCAGAAACAGCTGCCAGCCAGAAAAAAGTCCGGCTCCGGAGGGTAAAATAGTCTTTATATTTGTGGCTGTGCCCTTCTTTTCGATACAATGGATGCATTATAAATTCGAGGTGAAAATTATGAAAAAGAGAGAGCTCGGAAAGTCGGGACTGTACGTAAGCGAGCTTGGATTTGGCTGCATGTCGCTTGGCACAGACGCCCTGGAAGGAAAGAAGATCATCGAGGCAGCATTAGAAGAAGGAATCAACTATTTTGATACAGCAGATCTGTACGATTTCGGGGAAAATGAAAAAATCGTCGGCGAAGCACTCAAGGAAGTGCGTGAAAATGTCATTATTGCCACAAAAGCAGGCAACCGCTGGAATGAAGCAAAGGACGGCTGGAGCTGGGATCCTTCTAAGGCTTATATTAAAGAAGCCGTCAAAGGAAGCCTGAAGCGGCTGGGAACTGATTACATCGACTTGTATCAGCTTCATGGCGGCACCCTTGATGATCCGATAGATGAAACAATTGAAGCATTTGAGGAATTGAAGGAAGAGGGCTTCATCCGCCATTATGGGATCTCCTCCATCAGGCCGAATGTGATCCGGGAATACGCGAAAAGATCCAATATCGCTTCTGTGATGATGCAATACAGCATCCTGGACCGCCGCCCGGAGGAGACAGCCCTCCCGCTTCTTAAAGAGAATGCTATCAGCGCCGTGGTCCGCGGTCCGCTCGCCAAGGGGATGCTGAGCGATAAGATGCTGGGCAAAGCCTCGGGTTCTGTAAAGGAAAACGGTTATCTTGATTACAGCTATAAAGAGCTTGAAGACGTTCTCGGCAGGCTGAAAGACGCTGCCGGCAACCGTTCAATGACAGAATTGGCCTTCCAATATGTTCTCTCTAATCCTGCAGTAGCTTCGGTGGCTGCCGGCGCCAGCTCGGCCGCACAGGTCAGGGAGAATGCAAGGGCGGCGGCAGCTGGTCCTTTATCAGCTGAAGAACTGGCGGCCATCCAGTCTATCAGCCTGGCAAATCAATATGGACAGCACAGATAGGCCCTGGCGACTGCCAAATAACCATAAAAAAGGAACAGGATCATAATAGATCCTTTTCCTTTTCTTTTTTTTGCAGGCGCCAATCCAGCGCCTTTTCATCAAGCAGCTTCACCACCGGATCCTTCTCCTTTATATAGGATTCAATATCATAAGGGTATTTCCGGGCGGCTTCCAGCTTTGTCCTGCTGTATAAACCGGCTTCCTGCGGATGCTTCCGAAAATAGTCCCGGAACAGAAGGTGCCTGCCTATTTCTGGGTGCCCCTTTGGATAGCAATGCAGATGGACAAGCCTTTCCCCCGCTTCGGTAAATCTTACAAAATACCTCCGGCCAGGGATGCCATTTTCTCCTTTGGCTATATAGCCCCATCCCTGCAGCTTGGGTGCTGCCTCATCAAAAAGGCCGGCACTGTCCGCTTCGGCCAGGATATCGATGATCGGCTTGGCGCTCATGCCGGGAATGGAGGTGCTTCCGATATGGTGTATGGCTGCTGATTCGCCGAAGACCGCAGCAAGAAGCTGTTTTTCCTCCTGAAAGGAAATGGCCCAGCTTTCGCAGTACGGCACGACCTCCACCTTCCTCGGTCCAGTTTCCATCATTTATACTCTTTCCAGTTTAAATTGCTCTCCTGAAGAAGCTCTTCAAAGCTTTTATTCTTCTCTTTTAAACGCCGTTCCTCTATCTTTCTTTTTTCCTCTTCTTCTGCCTTCTTCAATTCCTCATCTTTCAGCTGCTTCTTTGCTGCCTTCAGCTGATCCATCAGGTCCTGATTCAGCATATCCCCCAGTGTAACCGGCTTGTCGTCTTTTTTCTGCTGTGCTGTTTGGCGTTTTTTCTTCATGTTCTATCCCTCTTTTTGCGTATTTACAGGATATTATAGCATACAAGGAGCAGTGCAGAATTCTTCCCTGCTCAGTAAGGATCAGCTGATAAATTCGAGGAACTCGATTCTGTTCCCAAACGGATCTTCTGTAAAGAAGCGGTTTCTTCCATCAATCGGCGGCTCCTCCCTGATCGCTGCGCCGGCCTCTTTCAGCCTGCTCCGCAGTCCGGCAAGATCCTCGACAGCAAAGCCCGGATGAGCCTTCCTGGCCGGAAGAAAATCTTCCTGGATGCCGATGTGCACCTCCTGGCTGCCGCAGAGGAACCAGCAGCCGCCCCTCTTTTGCAGATTCCCAGGCTTGGGGATTTCCTCAAGCCCCAGCAGCTTTCCGTAGAACTCCCTGGCCTGCTCTTCTGTCCCTTTAGGTGCTGCCAGCTGAATATGATCGATCCCTTTAAAAGTGATTCCCATTTGAATTCCCCTCTCTGTGTACAGAAGAAAGGTACAGCCGCAGAGGCTGCACCCAACTTTCATTAAAATGCCTCTGTTAAGACCGAGTCGTCCACCTGCAGTTCCGGACCGGTCGAGCTGACCACCTCTTCAACCGTAAAGCCTTTCGCCACCTCAACCAGCTTTAGCCCCCCGGCTGTTACATCTATCACGGCACGCTCTGTAATGATGCGGTCCACGACCCCTTTGCCTGTCAGCGGGAGGGAGCAGGACTTGAGTATCTTGCTTTCCCCGTTTTTATTTGTATGCTCCATGATAACAATGATCTTTTGCGCCCCATGGACAAGATCCATCGCACCGCCCATGCCTTTGATCATTTTGCCTGGGATCATCCAATTGGCCAGGTCCCCTTCCTCGGAAACCTCCATGCCTCCCAGAATAGCGACATTGACATGCCCGCCCCGGATCATCGCAAAAGATTCGGCACTGTCAAAATAGGCTGCCCCCGGTATGGCCGTAACGGTTTCTTTTCCGGCATTGATCAGGTCGGCATCCACATCTTCCTTATCCGGATAGGGCCCGATTCCAAGAAGCCCGTTCTCGGATTGAAGGACCACTTCCTTGTTTTCGGAAATATAATTGGCTACAAGTGTCGGCATGCCTATGCCGAGGTTTACATAAAATCCGTCTTTAATTTCTTTCTCTGCCCGTCTGGCAATTTTCTCGCGCACGGCGCCTTTATCGCTGCTCATATCTGCTGCTCCTTTCTCTTCTTAGTTATGATTTGACAGTCAGGCGCTCAATCCGTTTTTCCTGGCTGCCTTTAATGATGCTTTGAACATAAATGCTCGGCGTATGGATGTTTTCCGGCTCCAGCCCGCCAGTCTCTACAAGGTTCTCCACTTCCGCTATCGTTGTTTTCCCTGCGGCTGCGATCATAGGGTTGAAATTCCTCGCCGTTTTCCGGTATACGAGATTTCCCATACGGTCCCCTTTCCAGGCTCGGACAAGGCTGAAGTCTGCGGAAAGCGCCTCTTCAAGCAAATATTCCTTTCCGTTGAAGATCCTGGTCTCTTTTCCTTCCGCAATCGGGGTCCCTACGCCAGCAGGTGTATAAAATGCCGGGATGCCGGCACCGCCGGCGCGGATCTTCTCTGCCAGCGTTCCCTGCGGCAGCAGCTCGACTTCGATTTCCCCTGATAGCACCTGGCGCTCAAATTCCTTATTCTCGCCCACATAAGAGCCGATCATTTTTCTGATTTGCTTATTTTTCAACAGCAGACCGAGGCCCCAATCGTCCACTCCGCAGTTATTGGAGATAACGGTCAGGTCCTTCACCCCTTTTTCCACCAGGGCAAGGATCAGGTTCTCAGGAATGCCGCACAGTCCGAAGCCGCCCACCATCAGTGTCGCTCCATCCTGGATGCCGGCAACTGCTTCCTGGAAGGATGTATGTATTGTTTTCATCGTTTCTCTCCTCTCATATTTTTCTTCATGTGCTGTTCTTCCCTTCAGAGCAGGCTGGACTAGGCAAGCTCAACAACTGTCGCTACTCCCTGGCCGCCGCCGATGCAAAGTGCCGCCAGCCCTTTCTCTGCATTTCTCTTCTTCATTTCATGCAGGAGCGTAACCAGGACCCTTGCACCACTGGCGCCGATCGGATGGCCAAGCGCAATTGCCCCGCCGTTTACGTTCAGAATTTCATTGTTGAAGCCGAGCTCTTTTCCTACTGCGAGGGATTGAGCGGCAAAAGCTTCATTTGCTTCAATCAAATCCAGTTCTTCCATTGAAACTCCTGCCTTCTCCAGCACCTTCTTGACCGCCGGCACCGGACCGATTCCCATGATGCTCGGATCTACGCCGGCACTTGCGTTTGCTTTGATGACAGCAATCGGCTGTATCCCGAGCTCTTCCGCCTTTGCCCTGCTCATCACAACAAGGGCTGCGGCACCGTCATTAATGCCGGAAGCATTGCCGGCAGTAACGGAGCCGTCCTTTTTGAAGGCCGGCCTTAAGCCTGCAAGCTTTTCGGCTGTCGTTCCTTTTTTCAAATATTCGTCACTGTCAAAGATGACCGGATCCCCTTTGCGCTGAGGAATTTCAACAGGCACGATTTCATCCCTGAAGCGCCCGGCCTCCTGTGCTTTCTGCGCTTTTTCCTGGCTCCATGCTGCAAATGTGTCCTGCTCTTCCCTGCTCAGGCCATACTGCGAGCACAGGTTTTCCGCTGTCATGCCCATATGGTAATCATTAAATGCACACCACAGCCCGTCAGAGACCATGCTGTCTACCAGCTTTTGATCGCCCATTTTAAATCCATCTCGGGCCCCTTTAAGCAAATAAGGGGCCTGACTCATATTCTCCATGCCGCCCGCAACGACGACTTCTGCATCCCCTGCCAGGACCGCCTGATAGGCAAGATGCACCGCCTTCAAGCCGGAGCCGCAGACTTTATTGATCGTCATTGAGGAAACGCTTTCAGGAATCCCCGCTAAAATAGCTGCCTGCCTTGCCGGATTCTGGCCCAGTCCCGCCTGCAGCACGTTCCCCATGATAATTTCATCCACCTGCCCTGCCTCAAGCCCCGCCTTTTCCAATGCACCCTTTATGGCAGCCGCCCCAAGCTCCGGAGCCGACACTCCCTTCAGGCTCCCATTAAAGCTCCCGATCGCCGTCCTTACAGCACTCGCTATTACGATGTCTGTCTGCTTCATGCTATTCACCCTTTCTCGCAAGATAAAGAAGTATTTTTTCGACTCTGATAACTGTCCCGCTTCAGCGCCTCCCCACAAGCCAATCCTTCCAAAATGCAAAGAACGCCTATCCGGCAGGAATCGTCTTGAGGCCCCAGGTAGCTGGTCATGCAGACGCTGCCACAGGACGTGGCGTTCTGCGCTTTCGCTTTTCTTCATTGCAATATGTATTAGTTCGAGCCAAAAATGAGAAATTCCTTTTATTTTGTCAAAATTTCTATTATTCTTGCTTTTTATTTTCCTTTCCTCCTACAATATAAGAAAGCCCTTTCATTCATCTTGCAATCTACAAATAAAAATATGTTGTCAGGAGTGAAATCATGACCCTCTGCCTGCCAAAGAAAGCGACCATCATAGAAGTAGGCCCGCGCGACGGGCTTCAAAATGAAAAAACGTTCATTCCCACCCCTGTTAAAAAGGAATTCATATCCGCGCTGAAAAAAGCCGGCTTTGCCGAGATGGAGCTTACCTCCTTTGTCTCCCCTAAATGGGTGCCGCAAATGGCGGACGCAGCTGAAATTGCCGCCAGCTCCATTGGATCAGGGGTGCGCGATATTGTCCTTGCCCCCAACAGGAAGGGGATCGAGCGCGCCTATATGACCGGCTGCGGCGCGATTGCTGTCTTCGTTGGGGTAAGCGACAGCTTCAACAAAAAAAATATCAACAAAACAACAGCAGAAAGCATGGAGGAGATCCTGCCGCTTGTCAGGGAATTGAAGGATAAAGGCTACTTTGTGCGCGCCTGCATCTCGACCAGCTTCTACTGCCCTTATGAAGGCAAAATAGAGGAAGACAGGACTGTGGAGCTTTGCCGCCAATTTACTCTCGCCGGGGCAGATGAGCTGAGCGTGGCCGATACGATCGGCATGGCTGCCCCGCATGAGGCGTACTCCCTGTTCAGCAGGCTGAAGCGCGAATTTCCGGATGTATTGCTGACAGCGCATTTCCATGACACAAGGAAGATGGCTTTAACGAATATTTTTGCCGCCCTCCAGGCAGGGATCGACCGCTTCGACAGCTCTGCAGGCGGCCTTGGCGGCTGTCCGTTCGCCCCAGGCGCGGCAGGTAATGCGGCAACCGAGGATGTTGTGAATATGCTTGAACGGATGGGAATCAGTACAGGCATCAATTTGGACCGCCTTATGGATGCCATCGATATTGTACAGCCCCATCTCAGCCGGCCGATTGAAAGCGCCATTTACCAGCTGCAGCTGAGAGAGGCATCCGGGGAACAGGCATAATCCCGATTATCTGTATAACTTCCGCTTTTGTGAGCACTTTAAGAATTAATGCTAAATCAAAGGAGGAATCTTCATGAGCCAGAAGCGGGACAAAGGGAACAGCCAGAAAGGCAAGCCTGCAAGCGATACTGTCAATCATACGATTGCGGCTGAAGAGCTGGAAAAAGCCATTCACCCGGCAAGGGGCCAGAATTCTCCGCAATAGCCGTCCGGCAGCCGCGATTACCGCGGCTGTTTTTCGTTGTATAGGAATTTATAAATTGTAAGTCTTGTGGATTATTATCAATTCTTGATCAACGTCCAGCAGCTGCGCCGAGGTCACAAGCCAACCCTCCCAAATAGGCAAAGAACGCCTTTCCGGGAGGATTGGCTTGAGGCCCACAGGATGGTGGTCATACAGACGTTGCCACAGCACGTGGCGTTCTTAGTCTGCGTTCCTTAAGGTGATCAAGGCGCTTGCGCTTTTGTTCTTCATCAGAGCAGAATTTTTCTTAACGCAGAAAACGCTGATTTTCGGTTCGTTTTTATTTCGAAGAGCATCTGCTAATGGTAAAATAAAGAAAAAACCTTATTTTGGAGGGATCGTCTTGAGAAAGGCATTCCGTTACCTTTTTTCACTGCTCGTCTTTTTAACCTCGATCGGTGTGTATTTCACCAATCGGATCATGTATATGAAGAAAAAGGATGACAGCTTCATCCTCAACAGGGAAACTGAAGCCGGGAGGGTGGATCCCCTTTCCTTCAGCAGCCTGGCGAAAAGGGAGGTTTTTATCCCATCCCCTTTCGGGTATTCCCTGAAGGCGGTTCTCGCAGAGCCGCACTCCTCTAATAAATACATCATCATCTGCCATGGGGTGACCGAAAATAAAACAAACAGCATCAAGTATATGAATCTGTTTCTCAACCGCGGATTCAATGCCCTGATTTATGACCACCGCCGGCATGGAGAATCTGGCGGCAAGACGACGAGCTATGGCCATTATGAGAAATTCGATCTCCAGGCCGTTGTCCACTGGCTGAAGAAAGAAAAAGGGGGTGACCTGCTTTTAGGCATCCATGGTGAATCAATGGGAGCTGCAACCATGCTGCTGTATGCGGGCATGCTTGAGGATGGTGCTGATTTCTATGTGGCCGACTGCCCATTTTCGGATTTCAGGGAGCAGCTTTCCTACCGGCTGAAAACAGAGATGAAGCTGCCGCCTCAGCTGGTTTTGCCAGTTGCAGATATCTTCCTGCGGCTCAGGGAAAAATATTCCCTTAACGAGGTGTCTCCCATCTCGGTCATCGACCAGATCAAAAAGCCGGTGCTGTTCATCCACAGCACCAAGGATGATTTTATCCTGCCCACCATGACAGAGGCCCTTTTCCTGCGCAAGGCCGGTCCGAAAAAACTGTTTCTTGCCATGAACGGGGTCCATGCCCAATCCTTGAATGAAAACCGCAATGACTATGAAAAAGCCATCGACGAGTTTCTTGAAGACTATATTTTCAAAAAGGGTCCGGTGGCTGCCGGTTCTTAAACAGACCGGAAGGAGGCTCCTTAAAGCCTCCTTCCTTCTTTATGCCTTGGCTCCCGCATTCTCGTCCGCCGTGCATCTTCTGATCCTTATCTGTTTCTCTGCTGGCTGACGGCCTTTCCTTCGGCAGACAGGCCCCTCACGAGTTCGAACTCACCGGCCGCAAAATAAAAGCGCCCCTCTTCCGTCTCTATCAGCTTCACCGGCTGGAATGAATCCTTCTTCCCCGCCTCTACTGCCTTTATGTCATCATTCAGGATCCGTCCAAACACGACCGGCACTTTATGCTTCAAATTGCCTTCTGTGTCATATTGATAGAAGGTTTCCGGATAGACCGTCATATGATCGTTCTGCTCATATTCCCAATGGTTATGGCCCGCGTTCTTCCAGCCGGCTTTCTTGCTTTCCTGCAGATAGGCGGCTGCAACTGCCTGCACCTTTTCCGCCCCATTGTCCGCTTCCCGCTCCTGCTCTGTCAGATACAAAACAACCGTGCCGCCCTTCACCTTTTCTTTATGTATCACCTTCTGCACATTGAAAGGCACTTCTGTGCTCATCGCTTCCTCGAAGGTTTTAGGCTGGCATGCTGCAAGGAAGATGGCCGCCAGCATGATCCATAAGCCTGCCTTTTTCTTCATTCTCCCGCCCCCTTTAGCGTTTCTTTTATCATTAAATGTAGAAACAGCCTGTAACATACATCATACATCGCTATGTTTCTCTAGCCTTATCCCGCAATTTCGAAACCTTTATTGATAAAAATTCCATTTCCCCCATTCGGCGCCGGCTTTTCAAAATGAAAGCACAAAAAAACAGACCGCATTGCGGCCTGCCTCAGGAAATCTTGTTAATGAAGATCATTCTCGGATTCAAATACTGATTCGGGCTTTTCAACTGAAAGCAGCCCGCTTGACTGGAATAATCAATTGTCATACTTTCATCGAAAAAAACTTCTTTGGATTTTTCTATAAAGATGCTGCCGGCTTCGGTGCTGATTTCCCTGTCGCCGGATTCCACTTCATCCACCAGCCATAAGGCGCTTACGCCGCTGACAACACAGCCGCAGCCTTCTGTATCATATTTTAATTTTAAATAGCCTTCTTTTCCTGCTGTCTTTTCCTTGAGCTTTTCCTGTGCTGTTTGAGTGACTGTAATTTTCATGGGAAAATCACCTGCTTTCATTTCATAATCCCATTCTAGCATAAAGCAGGCATTCCACCTTTTCATTTGCTCAGCGCTCCCGCTTTGCCCTGCTGTTAAAGCGGGCCTGGCAGATGCGGCCCCGTCTGCCGGATCAAGGGCTATTTTCCCCCGGCATCTTCCGGACGCGGCTGGTCTTTCCGCTCCATTCCGCTGAGCGAATGGCGGTTAAACTTCCCTTTATCCGCCCCTGCTCCCGGAGCAATATTGGACATGGGCAGCTGCTCAAGCTCTTTGCCTCTTGGCATAAGAAACACCTCCTGCCTTTAAGGTGCTCCCCCTGCGCAAATCCATTCTCTTTTCCTGCCGCTATTCCCCTGCGGCCCTGACATCGGCAACCGCGTTCAGCGGGATGCGGTGGACCTCGCCAAAATGGTCAATGACATGAAGCTTTTGGCCGATTTCATCCCAATAGTGGATGTTTCCGATTACGAGTTCATGGCGGTGACTCCGGAAGTGGGTGATGGCGACCGCCTGGCCGAACTCCATCGCTTCGGCAAGCGTCTCATTCATCTGTTCCAGCTGCTGCTCATCCAGTTCCTTCGGCTTTTCATAGGTGTCCTCTTTCGCCCAGTCGCGAAGCAGCTTTACATGCTCTGGGAGCATCATTGACGTCCATTTTATCCTTCCCCTGTCCCGGATCATATCTCTGCCTCCTTACATTTTATGGCCACCGACCAGTGTGGCCCGATGCTTGGCTGTCCCTGCCGCAGTATACGATATCGCCCGCAGCAGCGCACCGGATCCGAAACGGCGGCGGATGCTGTCGACGGTGTAGCCGAGCTCCCGGCTTTTCCAGCTGTTCAGGTCAAAAAGACTGAGCTGGAATTCATGGTCATCCACAATATTGCCGAGAGCCATTGAAATTTTCCGGACCGTCTTTCCAGAGTAATTTTCCTGAAAAAGCTCCAGGCAGACCCGGTAAATATCCATGGTGACATTGGTAGGCTGATCAATGGTGCGTGACCGGTAGAAGCCCCCTCCGAATTCATCCTGGCTGTACCCGACGCCAAAGCTGACTGTCCTTCCCGCCTTGCGGTGGTTTCTTGCCCTTCTTCCCAGCTCTTCGCACATTTCAAGGATCACCTGCTTGATCTCCCCTTCATCCTTGTAGTCGCGCAGCAGGATCTGGCTTTTCCCAAAGCTGATCTGCCCCTCCATGATGGGTGCGCCGATGTCGGAAAGATCAACGCCCCAGGCATGGTGGTAAAGCTGGTTCCCCATGATCCCGAATTTCTTTTCCAGCGCTTCCAGATCATAGCGGGCCAGCTGTCCGACAGTGAAAATGCCCATTCCGTTCAGGGTCTTTTCCACCCTTCTCCCGATGCCCCACATGTCCCTCAGGGGCGAAACCTTCCAGAGCTTTTCCTTGACGTCATCGTATGTCCATTCGGCAATCCCCTTCTGCTTTGCCTCAAGATCAAGGCAGAGCTTGGAGAGCAGCAAATTGGGGCCGATACCGATGGCACAGGGCAGCTGGAACTTCCTTTCAATATCATCCTTGATTTTCTCGGCAATGGTATACGCGCCGCCCCAAAGCTTTGCAGCTCCGTCCACTTTGATGAAGCTTTCATCTACACTGTAAGTATGGATGGCTTCTTTCGGGACGTAGCGGTGAAATACACGGGTGATCTCGGTGGAAATTCTCAGATAGGTGGCCATTTTCGGTTCTACCACGATAATGCGGGGATCTTTCGGGATTTCAAAATAGCGGGTTCCGGTCTTGACGCCAAATTCCTTTTTCATCCGCGGGGAGGCGGCGAGGACGATGCTCCCTTTCCGTTTTTTATCACCTACTACAGCAAGATAGCATTCAAGCGGGTCGAGGCCCTCCATCACAGCGGAACAGCTTGCATAAAAGCTTTTCATATCCACACATAAAATTTGGTTGTTCGGCATCGTGCTGTAATCGATCATTTCTTTTCTCTCCCTTGGCGCTTGGCTGCATCCCTCTTAGCGGTTCATTAGCTTTCACTTCAGATGCAAAAAGAACATCTGTTCTAATTAATTATACCCACTATATTAAGCGAATATGCGTTCGTATTCAATGGAAATTTTACGACGAATTTCTTGATTACGGTTTGCCTGCCAGCAGATAAGCTGTTTTTCCATTGTTTCGCAGCCTGACGGACCGGGCTTCCATTGGGGGAAAGATTGGCTATAATGGCGAGGAGGGAGGTATCTTGATGGACAGGAAATTAATATATAAAATGGTGGCGGGCTGCCTTGGCCAGTATGGCCATGACGGCAGCTTGATCAAGCCCGGCAGCAGGGAATTTGAAGAGCTTTACAGGAGTATTAAGGAGAAGAAAAATGAAGATGCAGGAGCGGATCTGCACGAAATAGTCGAAGATGCGGTATATGGATTTGTCACCGGGTCTCCTTACTTTTGAGAAAAGAAAGAAATGAAAAACAAACAGGACCCTCTGCTGGAGGGCCCTGTTTGTTGGCGAAAGGCGGATTTTTGACTTTATTAGCAACTTTTTTATTTTATTAGCAACTTTCCCCGTTTATTAGCAGCTTTCCGGTTTTATTAGCAACTCTGCAAAACTGGGAGGCACTATTGCGCGATTCCCCTCAAAAATGAGTACGGGCCAGATAAAACCGCACTCATTTTTTATTGAATGCCCGCCGGCCGGCCTTTTCAAAAAGGCGCGGGAAAAGGGCATAAATGGTGCTGCCGGCATTCATCCAGCGCGGGAGGTTGATTTCCCTCCGGCTGGTCAGCATGCTGTCCACCACTTTTTCTGCCACATAGCGCGGCTGCAGCATAAAACGCTGGACATTTTTTACATACGTCCCTTTTTCATCTGCAATATTAAAGAAATTAGTGCTGACCGGGCCAGGGTTGACTGTTGTTACATGCACCCCCAGATCGGCAAGCTCCATCCGGAGACTGTTCGAGTAGCCCAAAACTGCGTGCTTTGTGGCAGAATATACGCTCGATTTTGGCGTAGCGATCTTCCCTGCCTGGGATGCGATGTTTATGATATGCCCGCACCGCCTGCTTCTCATAGAAGGCAGAACCATGCTCGTGCAGGCCATCAGCCCGATGACATTCACATCAAACATTCCCTTTATTTCCTCGATCGGCGCTTCGTGCGCTTCCCGGAAAACCCCGAAACCGGCATTGTTCACGAGCACATCGACATGTCCCCACTCGCCCAGGATCCGGGCGAAAACAGACTGGACCGCCTCTGTATCAGAAACATCCAGCCGGTCTGTATTTACTTCAGCATCATAACGGGTTCCAAGTGTACCGGCAATCTCCTCCAGCTTTTCCTGATTCCGCGCCAGAAGCCACAGCCTCGCTCCTCTTTCCGCGCAAAGGGCAGCCATTTCCGCTCCGATGCCTCCTGATGCCCCGGTGATGACAATTTTTTTATCTCTAAGACGTCCTGACAGCAAAAAACCACCTCATTCAGCAATTGTATAAAAGAAGGCGCCGTCTTCCTCCTTAATAACAATTTCCCCTAACGACTCCAAATAGTCAAGCTGGGCTACCGTCTCCGAGAGAGTCAGGCTAAACTCACGCTCATAAACAGCCGGAAACAGCCTTTGGCATACTTGGAAGGCAGTAAGCTGCTCTTTCTCAAGCCATCCTTTGACCTGCATTGCCCGGTCATGCTGGCGGCCGAGCCTCTTTTCAATCAGCGGAGGAACTTTGCTCACTTCAGGTCCATGGCCCGAATACACAAGGCTGATAGGGATCTCCAGCAGCTTTTTCAGTGACTCATTATATTGAAGCATCGGTCTTGGACGTTCTGTTTCTCCAGGAAGCGGAGGCTCGAGGAGAGGATTTGGAGAAATCCTGGCAAGCAGATGATCCCCTCCGATGTAAGTGCCGTCCTTTTCGCGGTACAGGCCTATATGGCTTTGTGCATGCCCCGGGGTTTCCACTGCGCTCCAGCCCGGCAGGCCTGGCGGCTCATCGCCTTCACAGATGGAGCCGGTAAGAGAGCGGCTGCAGGAAAATATAAGCGTTTTCTTCATCAGTCCAATGAACGGCAAATAAGCATCCGGAATGCCAAATTCGCGGAAAAGTCCCCTGTAAAAGCGGTCATGCATATCAAAGAAGGCCTCTGTCCTGTTCAGCCAGCGTTCATTTGCAGGATGTCCGTAAACCTCGAGTTCAGGGGAAAAATAATCAAGCAGGCCGGCATGGTCAGGATGGTGATGGGTGAGAATCACCTGTTCAATATCCTGCGGCTTCAGCTTCAGCTCCTGCAGCTGATGGCTCAGCGCTTCCCATGCTTCTTCTGTTTTAGGGCCGGCGTCCACCAAAGTCAGCCTGTCGCCTTTAATCAGGTAAACATTCACATCTCCAACCGGAAAAGGGGTAGGGATGACTAATTTTGCGATATCATTCTTCCATTCAGCCATTTTTCTTATCTCCTTGAAATTATATTTAAATAAAATAATGGATATAAAAAGAATCCTTCAGCAGCACCATCATTTCAGTGAAGGATAAAGAGGGCCGCTGCCGGAAAAAACACAGAATCTATGTATACTTTGGAGAATCAGCAGGCAGTATATATTGTAAGTTTAACTTTATTCTATATAATTGTCATTATTTTCACATAACTTTTCTTGAATGGTTAAAAAAATCATGATGAAAGCCTATTGACAGGGCAGCTCCTTTTCTTGCATAATCACAAAAACATCTTTTTTTATAGTCTTTGTTAAACATTGTTGTTGATTTTGGGCTCATTTCAGCTGTGCTGAAATGGTGTAAAACAAAGTTTTACACGAATGAGCCCAAAATCAACAAAGTACACTAACAAAGCCTTTTTATAAAAAACAAAGCGTTGAATAGGGCCAGTAAATGGGAAATGGCGAAAGAGAGTGAAGCCCGCCGGCTGAAAGGCTTCACCGCCCGCTTGAACATTGAACCTACCTTATGAGCTGTCAGGAAAACCTGACGTCCTGTCCCGGCGTTAACGGGCGCTAAGCTGCACCAGACCTGGATCAATGACGGGCCTGGTGAATGAAGGTGGTACCACGGAAGCAAAGCCTTTCGTCCTTTACTGGACGGGGGGCTTTTTATTTTTAACGGACCAAAAACAGAAAGGATTTGATCATTATGAGAAAACTGGCGGTCATCGGGGCAGGATCCATGGCAGAAGCACTGATTGCAGGAATGATAGAAAACGGGCTTGTGAAAGCTGAACGTATTTATGTGACCAATAAAAGCAATGAGGGGCGGCTTGAAAGAATGGCAGGCACTTATGGCGTACACGCAACCCACAGCATGGAGGAGGTGCTGTCCGGAGCGGAAGCCGTCATCCTGGCCATGAAGCCAAAGGATGCGGCAGAAGCGATGGAGCGGCTTGTTCCTTATCTGAATGAAAGTATGCTGATCATTTCTGTCCTTGCCGGGGTGCCGATTGAGAGCATTGAAAGACTCTCCCGCCTCAAGCCTGCCATCATAAGGGCCATGCCTAATACATCTGCAGCTGTCTGCAAATCGGCCACAGCCCTGGCGGCAAACCTGAAAGCCACCCAGGAACAGGCCGCACTCGCCAGGGACATTTTCGAGACCGTCGGGACGGCGGTATTTGTGGAGGAGGAACAGCTGGACGCAGTGACCGGCCTGTCGGGGAGCGGCCCTGCCTATATCTATTATTTGGCGGAAGCGATGGAGAAAAGCGCAGCCGAGGCCGGCCTTGACCAGCCGGTAGCAAAGGAGCTCATCATCCAGACACTGGCTGGCGCAGCGGCCATGCTAGCCCGCTCTGATAAAGATCCAGAAGAGCTGCGGAGGAATGTCACCAGCCCAGGAGGCACAACAGAGGCCGGGATCCGCGTGCTCGACAGCCATGGCGTCCAGGAGGCCTTCAAATTATGCATTAAAGAAGCTGCCCTTCAGTCCGGGCGCCTTGGTGCAGCGATTACAGAGGAGCTGCGGCAGAAGAATAGCCAAAGTTGAACACCTCTCCCCCTTTCCTTAAAATGGAGCCAAACACAGGGAGGAAGTGAAAGAAATGCTGGCCATTCTTCTGGCATTCTGCATCATCATCTGGATATGCGCCATAGCTGATGCCTTTTGGGGCTTGCGGAGGCTTGACCGGCTTGAGGATGAAGAAGAGCTGGCTTCCGGCCCTCTTTTGTCAATTGTCACAGCAGCACGAAATGAAGCACCCGTGATCGAAGAGAGCATCCGCACCCAGCTTGCACAAAATTACAGACAGCTCGAATGGATCCTTGTTAATGACCGGTCAGAGGATAGCACGGGGCTGATCATGGAAAAGCTTGCCCGGGAAGATGCAAGGGTCAGGGTGCTTCATATCAATGAACTGCCTGATGGCTGGCTCGGGAAAAACCATGCCCTCTGCAGAGGAGCAAGAATGGCAAAGGGAGATATACTCCTCTTTACTGATGCTGACGTGATATTCCGGAAAGATGCCATCGGCAGGTCACTTTCCTATTTCAGGCGCCACGGTCTCGATCATCTTACAGCAGCCCCGGCTTTAAAAGCACACAGCTTCTGGCTTAAAGCGTTCATCGGCTTTTTCCTTTTCGGTTTTTCCTATTATAAGCGCCCCTGGCTGGCCAACAGGCCGAAATCGAAAACGGGGATCGGGATCGGCGCCTTCAACCTTATTTCCAAAAAAGCTTACGAAGATGCCGGCACACACGAATCCATCCGGATGAGGCCGGATGATGACCTGATGCTCGGGATGCTGATGAAGCGTCTCGGGTACAGGCAGAAAATTGCTGCAGCGCTGGAACTGCTTGAAGTTGAATGGTATACAAGCCTGGGGGAAGCATTCATGGGCCTTGAGAAAAATACATTCGCCGGCCTCCATTACCGGATCAGCATGGTGCTTTTGGCCATTGCCGGCACTTTCATTTCCCAGGTGCTTCCCTTCTTTGCCGTTTTTTCGCCAGATCGGCTCGTCATGGGGCTCAGTGCAGCAAACATCATTCTGTTGAGATGCCTTTATACGATGATTTCAAACCGCATGATCCCCTTTTCGCCCGCCCTTTTTCTCGTTTTTCCGTTAACGGCGCTTCTTTTCATCTACAGCATCATGCGCGCAAGTTTCTTGACGCTTAAGAGGGGAGGCATCGTCTGGCGGGGTACAAAATACAGCCTGAAGGAGCTGCGCCAAGAAAATAAATAAGCGTGAGCGCTTTCTTTTTCCTTCCCTTCTGCCCCCTGCTATACTAAAAGTGTTTAGCTGCACGAAATAAGAAGGAGGCAATTATGGACACAAAGTTATTTTCTCCGTACACAGTGAAAGACGTCACACTAAAAAACCGCATCGTCATGGCGCCAATGTGCATGTATTCCAGCCATAATGAAGATGGAAAAGTAGAAAACTGGCATTTGACCCATTATACAAGCAGAGCTGTCGGACAGGTTGGCCTGATCATTGTGGAAGCGACCGCTGTAACTGCGCAGGGCCGCATTTCACCACAGGATCTCGGGATCTGGAGCGATGATCATATCGAGGGGCTGCAGCAGCTGACAGGCATGATGAAGGAGCATGGCACCCGTGCCGGCATCCAGCTTGCGCATGCAGGCAGAAAAGCGGTTATCGAGGGCGAAATCATTGCTCCATCTGCCGTGGCATTCAATGAAAAAATGAAAATGCCGAAAGAAATGACAAAAGAAGAGATTAAAGAAACGATTGAAGCCTTTAAGGAAGGCGCTGTCCGTGCTAAGAAAGCAGGATTCGAGGTTATAGAAATCCATGCGGCCCACGGCTATCTGATCAACGAGTTTCTATCTCCCCTATCCAATCTCAGGGAAGATGAATACAGCGGGAATGCAGAAAATCGCTACCGATTCCTGAGGGAAGTCATCGACAGCATCCAGACTGTTTGGGACGGACCGCTCTTTGTGAGGGTATCAGCGAGCGACTACAATGAAAACGGACTTGATATCGAGGACTATGTAACATTCGGACGCTGGATGAAGGAACAGGGCATCGACCTGATCGATGTAAGCTCCGGAGCACTTGTGCCGGCCCGTATTCACGCTTATCCCGGCTACCAGGTCAAATTCGCGGAAACCATTAAAAATGAAGCAGACATCCCGACAGGCGCCGTCGGCCTGATTACATCCGGCCTGCAGGCTGAAGAGATCCTGCAAAACGACAGGGCAGACCTCATCTTCATCGCACGTGAGCTGCTCCGCGATCCATATTTCCCAAAAACCGCAGCCAAACAGCTCGGCACCGAAATCGAACCCCCGAAACAATATGATAGAGGGTGGTAAGAAAAGCGGAAGCGGCTTGCCCAGAGCCGATAAGCATAAGACGCGGCAGAATAAAAGGCATTCTTTGCCTTTAATTCTGCCGTGGCTTATGACTCGAGGCTCTAGCCGCTGGAGCTGGACAATAAGAAAAGCGGAGGCGACTGTTCAACTAAGGAACGCAGACTAAAAACGCCACGTCCTGTGGCAACGTCTGCATGACCCACATCCTGTGGGCCTCAAGCATAAGACGAGCAGGACGGAAGGTTGTTCTTTAACCTTCTGGCCTGATTGGCTTATGACTCGAGCACCTAGGAGCCGGAGCTGGACAATAGAAAAGCGGAGGGCGCTTGCCCTCCTCAGATACAAAAAGAGCATGCAGCCACATAAGGCTGCACGCTCTTCTTTCATTCTTCCGTCCAAATCCGCTCCAGAACATGTCCCTCGTCACTGATGGCAATCCTGAAAACATCAGGATTGGACATTTTCATCAGTACATCAAAGCCGCTCTGTTCGTCGAAATATCGGAGCAGGAGCGTGCTCAGATTTCCGTGGCTGGCAAGCAGTATGTACTCCTCGGGGCGCTGGAGGGCTTCTTTTAAGATAGATGCAGCCCTTGCCATCCCCTCTTCCTGGGTTTCTCCGTCTTCAAAGCGCAGTCCGAAATCATCAAAGCTCTGCATGAGCTTAGCCTGCCAGTCATCAAAAAATAGAGAGAACTCAGCACCCTTTCCCCAAGCCGGGAATCAGCAGAAACATCAAGCCCTTTAGACTCTGCAAGCGGCCCGACCGTCTCCAGCGCCCTGATGAATGGGCTTGAATAGATAAAATCAACAGGCCTATCCTTAAAAAAACCGGCAAGTTCCACAGCCTGTCTTCTTCCCTCTTCAGTCAGCCGGGATTCAAACGGCTGGCCTTCGGCTTTGGCATGGCGAACGATATAAAGTGTCTTCAAGTTTTTCCCTCCTGATTATTCACCGGAATATGGAATTCCTTGAAATCCTCTGCTAGGTCGGCAGCTGGAAACACAGTGCGCGCTTCATCGGTGAGCATTGCCCAGTCTGCTCTTTCATAGCGTGCACTGATATGTGTGAGGCACAATTTCTTTGCGTTGGCCTGTTTGGCTATTTCCGCAGCCTGCACGGTAGTGGAATGAAAATAGTCGCGTGCCATTGTTTCTTCGCCCGCCTGGAAGGTCGCTTCATGAACAAGCAGATCAGCATCTTTGGCAAGATCAAGGGCGTTTGCGCACATCCTTGTGTCACCCAGGATCGTGATGATCCTCCCTCTGATATCCGGACCGAGAAAATCTGCGGGATTCAGCACAGTGCCGTCCGCCAGCACAGCAGGAATCCCATTTTTGATATCCCTGTAAACCGGCCCCGGCATGACTCCGGCATCCTTCAGCTTATCAGCCTGGAGAGTGCCCGGTTTGTCTTTTTCCACGATCCTGTATCCAAGAGAAGGGATTCCATGGTCAAGAAGCTTTGCCTCCACTTTAAAATCTTCATCTTCAAAAACAACGCCCTCTTCTGCCTCAATGATCTGTAGCGGATACTTTAAATAGGTCCCGCTCACCGAAAGGCTGATTTCAATATAATCCTTCAGCCCTTTGGGCCCATACACCTCTACCTCTGTCTCGCCTCCCTGGAAGGAGCGGCTTGAAAGAAGTCCGGGAAGCCCGTATATGTGGTCGCCGTGCATATGGGTTATAAAAATCTTTTCAATTCTCCGGGGCTTCAGTGATGTATGCAGGATTTGATGCTGAGTTGCCTCCCCGCAGTCAAACAGCCAGACAGTCCCCCGCTCCTCCAGAAGCTTCAATGCCATTGAGGTAACATTTCTAAGCTTGGCCGGAATTCCTGCCCCTGTTCCCAAAAATAGTAAATCCACCTGTGATCCCCCTTTACTGAAAACATGTTTACTTGCCGTTAAATAGCATTTTTATAATCAACACTATATCATAAATGCAGGCAGGAAGGTTTCTCAGGATTCGGGCAGGTTTGCACCCATAAAATACGGATAGTTTTCAGCCCTGCTGCGGAAACTAATCAGGCAGCAGCTAAAGGCAGCGCTTTCGCAGGAGAAAGGCGCATATTATTTGCGATTTCATTGTGAAAGCTATAAAATTTTATACTTGTATGGGTGTTCTTTTAATGGAAGACTTTTTATAGCCTTTGTTTGTGTCAGGGGCTTCATCCGGATTGCCAATCCAGTGAGCCTGCCGGCATAAAAAGAGCTTTTTTAAAGATAAATCCCGCTGCAGGCCTACAGCATAAGAACTTACATATATTGAAATTTTGTTGAAGAGAGGTTTATGTACCGTGAAACAGAACGAAAAACCAACAGGATTAATCATGATTTTCGGAGCTACCGGCGACCTTGCCAACCGTAAACTGTTCCCTTCCCTCTACAGGCTATTTGAAAAGGGAAATCTTTCAGAGCGATTTGCTGTTGTAGGGGTTGCAAGAAGACCGCTTTCCAACGAGGAATTTCAGGAAAATGTAAAAAATTCCGTTCAGACCGCGATCAAGGACAGCAGCAGACTGGATGAGTTTGCATCACATTTTTACTACCACTCCCATGATGTGACAGATTCAAGCTCTTATCTGACCTTAAAATCAATGGCGGAGGATCTTGATAAAAGTTACGGCCTCGAAGGCAACCGCATTTTCTATCTGGCTATGGCACCAGAATTCTTCGGCACCATTGCTGTTCACCTGAAGCAGGATGGCCTGACCGAAACAGACGGATTTAAGCGCCTTGTCATAGAAAAGCCGTTCGGTCATGATCTTGAGTCTGCCAAAGAACTGAACAGCCAGATCAGGCATGCTTTTTCTGAAGACGAAATTTACCGGATTGACCATTACCTTGGTAAAGAAATGGTCCAGAATATTGAGGTAATCCGTTTTGCCAATGCGCTGTTTGAGCCGCTCTGGAATAACCGCCATATTTCCAATATCCAGGTGACATCGAGCGAGGTCCTTGGGGTAGAAGAGCGCGGCCGCTATTACGAAAAGAGCGGGGCCTTAAGGGATATGGTGCAGAACCATATGCTGCAAATGGTGGCACTGCTTGCGATGGAGCCGCCGATCCGTTTGACTACCGATGAAATCCGCTCAGAGAAAGTAAAGGTCCTCCGTGCGATGCGTCCGCTTGAGGGCGAAATGGTCCATGAGCATTTCGTGCGCGGCCAGTATGGCAAAGGCCAGCTTGATGGCGAAAAAGTGCCGGGATACCGCGAGGAACCTATGGTAGACAGCGAGTCCAATACCGAAACTTTTGTGGCAGGAAGATTGACTATCGACAACTTCCGCTGGGCCGGCGTACCGATCTATATCAGAACTGGAAAGAGGATGGCCGTAAAGTCAACGAAGATTGTCATCCAATTCAAGGATATACCGATGAACCTGTACTATGAAACAGGACAGACAGTCAATCCAAATCTGCTGATCATCCACATCCAGCCTGATGAAGGAATCACCCTTCACCTTAATGCCAAAAAGTCAGGAAACCAGCTTGAAGCGAATCAGGTGAAGCTGAACTTCTCGAATAAAAGCGGAAGCGGCATCAACACGCCTGAAGCATATGAGAAGCTTCTGTATGACTGCATGAGGGGCGATGCCACAAACTTTACCCACTGGGATGAAGTTGCATTATCCTGGAGCTTCGTGGACAAAATTTCCGAGGTATGGGAAAACCATAAAGCGGAAAACTTCCCTAACTATGAAGCCGGGACAATGGGGCCTAAAGAAGCAGACCAGCTGCTTGAAAAAGAAGGATTCTCCTGGTGGCCTGTGGCAGACTTAGACGTTGATAATTGCTAATATAAAAATCCCTCCGGCTCCCGGAGGGATTTTTTCTGCATTCAAAAAAGCCGCCTCATCCAGGCGGCTTTTCGCATATAATTTAAATCCAGTTTGTATGGAACGTGCCTTCTTTGTCGGTACGCTGATACGTATGGGCCCCAAAATAATCCCGCTGTGCCTGGAGAAGATTGGCCGGCAGGGTTTCAGTCCGGTAGCTGTCATAGTACGCGAGCGCCGCTGAGAAGCATGGAACCGGAATACCGTTCTGTACGGCAGCGCCAATGATTTCCCGCAAGGCAGCCTGGTAGCTTTCGGCAATCTCCTTGAAATACGGGTCAAGCAATAGATTTTTAAGACCTGGTTCTCTGTCATAGGCTTCTTTGATTTTCTGCAGGAACTGGGCGCGGATGATGCAGCCTCCGCGGAAGATCATAGCGATATCGCCATATTTCAAGTCCCAGCTGTATTCATCGGATGCCGCCCGCATCTGGGCAAATCCCTGTGCATAGGAACAGATTTTGCTCATATATAATGCTTTGCGGACAGACTCAATGAATGCTTCCCTGTCTCCTTCAAAGGGCTTAGCTTCAGGTCCTTTCAGAAGCTTGCTCGCATGGACACGCTCCTCCTTCATGGCGGAAATGAAGCGTGCAAAGACGGACTCGGTGATAATCGGAAGCGGGACGCCCAGATCAAGAGCGCTTTGGCTAGTCCATTTACCTGTACCCTTTTGGCCTGCTGTATCGAGGATAACATCCACTAGCGGCTTGCCTGTTTCCTCATCCTTTTTTGTAAAGATATCTGCTGTAATTTCAATCAGATAGCTGTCAAGCTCGCCCTTATTCCAGTCTGCAAAGACAGTGTGCAGCTCTTCCGCCGACAAGCCGAGTACATTTTTAAGAAGGAAATAAGATTCGGAGATCAGCTGCATGTCTCCATACTCGATTCCATTATGGACCATTTTCACATAATGTCCTGCCCCATCAGGGCCTATGTACGTTGTACACGGCTCGCCATTCACTTTTGCAGAAATATCCTTAAAGATCGGTGCGACGAGGTCATAGGCTTCCTTTTGCCCGCCAGGCATGATTGACGGCCCTTTCAGTGCGCCCTCTTCTCCCCCGGAAACCCCGGTTCCGATAAAATGGATGCCAAGCTCGCTCAGCTCTTTATTTCGCCGCTGTGTATCGGCGAAAAAGGTGTTTCCGCCATCTATCAATATATCGCCTTTTTCAAGATGTGGCTTAAGCTGTTCAATCGTTGCATCCGTAGGACCGCCCGCTTTGACCATCAGCATGATTTTCCGCGGCTTTTCAAGGGAATTGACAAACTCTTCAATAGAGTAGGTTCCTGTAATATTCTTCCCTTCGGATTCTCTGAGCATTTCTTCCGTTTTTTCGGATGATCTATTGTAGACAGAAACAGCATATCCCCTGCTTTCAATGTTCCAGGCAAGGTTTTTTCCCATAACGGCAAGGCCGATAACTCCTATTTCCTGTTTAGTCATTTTATTCTCCCTTTCTGCTTCTGAAGCTGGTTTCTACTGCCGGCAAGCCGTGCCCCAGGAAGGCTGCTGCCAATAATAATGTCTCAAAACGGCAAAAGGAATGCAACTAATCAAACTTGGACTTTCCCTTCTTAGTTTGACGTTCCATTCCTTTTATAAACATTATTCGTGATCTTTTTGAGCCGGATGCTGGATTTGGCGTTTTCCCGCACCGTGGAGAAAATCCTTATTGAAGCTGGTATCTGTCCCAATTACAGGTTTGTCCGCCTCATCGCCCGCAGCTCCGGCAAGGTCGATGATTTTATCCCCGAATTTGGTCCGCAGATCGGCCAGGGTTTTGAAAAGCGGCTCTTTCCTGGCCTCTTTTTCATAAGAAAATAAATCAAGCTGGCGGACAGCCTGGTCCTGTTCCACAAGTTCCTGAGCCGTAACCCCGAGGAGGCGGACGGGATCTCCATTCCAATGCTTAATGAACAGCTTCCGGCTGAAAGAAGCCAGATCTTCCTTTAAGCTGACAGGATTATCCAGCTTCCGGCTCCTTGTAATTGTCTTTCTGTCTTTATAGCGGATGGTGATGCCCAGCGCTGATGCATATACCTTCTTTTTCTTCAGGCGGACAGCTACCTTTTCCGACAGCATATCAAGCACCTTAAAGAGCTCCTGCTGATTGGACACATCCCTTGGAAGCGTAGTAGAATTGCCGACACTTTTAAATTCAGCTGCAGACTCCGGGTCTACCGGCCTGCGGTCGATCCCATTCGCCCTCTCTTTCAGGCGCTGGCCATTGATTCCAAGCAATCCTTTAAGCTGGAGCTCATTTGCTTCCGCAAGGCCGCCGATTGTCTCAATATTAAGGGTGCGCAGCTTCTCACCTGTCTTTTTGCCGACCCCATGCATTTCCTCCACAGGCATTGGCCAAAGGATATTTCTGATATCGCGTTTCCGCAGCACGGTGATGCCCATCGGTTTCTTCATATCAGAAGCCATCTTTGCAAGAAATTTATTGGGGGCAACCCCTATGCTGCAGGGCAGATCAAGCTGATCGAGTATCTGCTTCTGGATACTCCCGGCAATTTCAAGCGGTGCTCCATACTCATAGCTTTCTGTGATATCGACATAGCCTTCATCGATGGAGACCGGCTCAACAAGCCCGGAATACTGGCTAAGGATATTGAACATTCCCATAGAGGCAGCACGGTACCGTTCAAAATTCGGTGTCATAACGATCAGCTGCGGGCACAGCTTTTTGGCCTCCCATAAGGGCATTGTTGTCCTGACACCGAACTTTCTTGCTTCATAGCTGCATGTGACGATTATTCCCCTTCGCTCTTCTGCATTTCCCGCAATCGCCAGAGGCTTCCCTTTCAGCTCAGGATTATAGGCCATTTCGACTGAAGCGTAGAAGCTGTTCATATCGACGTGCAAAATGACCCGCCCGTTCTTTGGATATAGTTCTCTCATGCCTCTGCACTTCCCTGACTTAATGATAGCTTTATTTTATCAAAATTCCGCACCCAAGGCTAAGAAAGCAAAAGGGCCTGCAGCAGCAGGCCCTTCCAGAAATGCGCAAGCTCCCTGATCCCCCTTAAGGAACGAGGGGGCAGGCGCAGCTGCCAGTCAGTAATGACATTGAAAAAGATGTATACTTACTTATCTTTGATAGGAAAGCTTAGACGGCTTCTTCTTTCCTTTCTTTCAGAAACTCTTTGATTTCGCGGATTCCTTCAAGCGCTTGTACTAGCCTGAGAGGATCGATGATAGTGATGAGCCTGCTCTCCAGGGCAGCTACCCCGCTGAAGTAGGTAGTTTTCTGATAGGCAGCCAGTCCCATCTCCTTAATGGCTTCTTTTGGTATGTCGATAATTTCCTTAGCCTCGGCTACCGAGGCCCCAAGGGAAAGCTCTTCTGTCTGCAGCACAATCATCCTGGCTGCATCAGAATCTCCCTGCCTGCGGCCATAAAGAATATGCTCAAAATCGATGACAGGAATCAATTCTCCCCTGACCTTTGAAATTCCCTTCACATATGCCGGAAGATGAGGTATCGGTGTGATATCTTCTGCCTTTTCAATGGAAATAACGAATTCTATCGGGATCGCATATTCTTCTTTGCCTACCTGAAACACAATCATTTTTTTATTTTCATCCATTACTTTTGTCCCTCCGTCCGCTAAAAGTCCCTGGCGGCTATGTATATCTATTACAAATATACCATATTTTTTACGATTCCGGGAGCTAACAGTGTAAAATGTACCTCAGGTTAAAAAGAAAAAAAAGAAAGGACCCGCAGGCCCTCCCGATGATAATTAATTGCCGGATACTTCATTGATGATTGCTACAACCATTTCACCAAGCTTGTTCAGTTCTTCAACAGGCATGCGTTCATTGGTTGTATGGATTTCCTCATACCCTACAGCAAGGTTGACTGTGGGGATGCCGAAGCCGGCAATCACATTCGCATCACTGCCTCCGCCGCTATGGAGAAGCTCGCTGCTGCGGCCAATTTTTGCTGCAGCTTTCTTTGCTACCTCCACCACATGATCCCCTTCCCCATATTTGAAGCCTGGGTACATAACCTGGATTTCTACATCGGCTTTGCCGCCCATTTCTTCTGCTGCGCTTTCGAACGCTTGCTTCATCTTGGCTGCCTGTGCTTCCATCTTTTCGCCAATAAGGGAACGGGCTTCAGCCAGGATGTCAACTCGGTCGCAAACGATATTCGTCTGCTGGCCGCCTTCAAATCTCCCGATATTGGCTGTCGTTTCCTCATCAATGCGTCCAAGCGGCATGCGCGCAACTGCTTTTGCTGCGATGGTGATGGCAGAAACGCCTTTCTCAGGAGCCACACCGGCATGAGCTGTTTTGCCTTGGATAACAGCTTTCACCTTTGCCTGTGTCGGAGCTGCTACAATAATATTTCCAACCTTGCCGTCGCTGTCGAGCGCATAGCCGAACTTTGCCTTCACAAGGGAACGGTCAAGCGCCTTCGCTCCAACCAGACCTGACTCCTCCCCGACTGTGATGATGAACTGGATGGTCCCATGCTCAATGTTCTGTTCTTTAAGGACCCTGACTACCTCAAGCATAACCGCAAGTCCGGCTTTATCATCGGCACCAAGGATGGTAGTTCCGTCAGTCACCACATAGCCGTCTTCAATTGACGGCTTGATGCCTTTCCCGGGAACGACAGTATCCATATGGGAAGTAAAATAAATGGTATCAACGCCATCTTTTGTGCCTTCAAGCGTGCAAATCAGATTGCCGGCTCCATGACCTGTTTCAGCAGTCGTATCGTCCTCAAAAACATCGACTCCAAGATCAGTGAATTTCTTTTTCAGGACTTTGGCAATTTCTGCTTCATGCTTTGTTTCGGAATCTACCTGGACAAGCTCCAGGAATTCATTTAGTAAACGCTCCTGATTGATCATCATTAAAACCTCCAATATGTATGCGTACTAACCTAGTATACCGCTCACATCATTCCACAGCAACCGGAGAGCCTGCCTGCGGAGAGGGCTGCAGACTGGTTCTATATGAAAAAAGGAAGGGCAGAATGCCCCTCCAATCAACAGCACTTATAAAGGGATATTCCCATGCTTTTTGGCAGGCCGCGACTCCTTTTTATTCCGGAGCATCTCAAGCGCCTGAATCAGTTTGATCCTCGTATCCCGGGGATCTATGACATCATCCACCATGCCGCGGCTGGCAGCCACATAAGGATTGGCAAACTTTTCGCGGTATTCTTCGATTTTCTGTTCCCTGACAGCTTCGGGATTGCTGCTGCCCTGGATTTCGCGGGCAAAAATGATATTTGCTGCCCCTTGAGGGCCCATGACCGCAATTTCTGCATTTGGCCAGGCAAACACAAGATCTGCGCCAATGGATTTGCTGTTGAGGGCAACATAGGCGCCGCCATAGGCTTTCCGGAGGATAACGGTCAGCTTTGGAACAGTCGCCTCTGAATAGGCATAAAGGATTTTGGCTCCATGCCTGATGATCCCTCCATGCTCCTGCTTGACGCCCGGAAAGAAACCGGTTACATCTTCGAAGGTAATGAGCGGAATGTTGAAGGAATCGCAAAAGCGGATAAATCGTGAAGCCTTATCGGAAGAATCAATATCAAGCCCGCCTGCCATTACCTTGGGCTGATTGCAGACAAGACCTACTGGTTCGCCTTTGATCCTCGCCAGCCCGACAACAATATTCCTGGCAAAATCCTGCTGGACCTCCATGAACGAGCCTTCATCCACAATCTGTTCTGCTACTTTGCGGACATCATAAGGCCTCAGGCTGTCAAATGGAATGCAGTCAGTCAGATCAGGCCGGTAATCGTCCTCTTCATCTGCTGAAAGCCGCGGCGGCTTTTCCTCGCTGTTCTGCGGAAGATAGCTGAGAAGCCTTCTTACCTGCTGGAGGACTTCCTCTTCTGTCCCGCCCATGAAGTGGGCATTGCCGCTTATTGAATTATGTACCTCTGCGCCGCCAAGGTCTTCTGAAGAAATCTTTTCCCCTGTGACGGTCTCAATCACTTTCGGGCCGGTGATGAACATTTGGCTCGTTTTTTCGACCATAAAAACAAAGTCTGTTATGGCTGGCGAATAAACGGCACCGCCTGCACATGGGCCCATAATGACAGAAAGCTGCGGAATCACGCCAGAATAAATGCTGTTGCGGTAGAAAATGTGGCCATAGCCGTCAAGCGACACAACCCCTTCCTGGATCCTTGCCCCTCCTGAATCGTTCAGCCCGATAAAGGGAGCACCGTTTTTGGCAGCAAGATCCATTACATTGGCGATTTTCTTTGCGTGCATCTCGCCAAGCGCGCCGCCAAATACGGTGAAGTCCTGGGAGAATAAGTAGACAGGCCTGCCGTTTACCTTTCCATAGCCTGTAACAACCCCGTCTCCCGGCCCCTTTGCCCTGTCAAGGCCAAAATCAGTCGATCTATGCTCAATAAAGGGATTCAGTTCCACAAAGGTTCCTTCGTCCAGCAGAAGGTCGATCCGCTCCCTGGCAGTGAGCTTCCCTTTCTCATGCTGCTTCTCTATCCGCTCGTCGCCTCCGCCCAGTTCCACCTCCCGGCGCCGGTCGTACAGCTCATTGATTTTCTCATAGATGTCCGTCATGCTTCTTCCAGTCCTTTCTTCTCGCAGAATTCATAAAGTACGCTTCCGGATGACTTTGGATGGATAAACGCCACCTTCGCACCGCCTGCGCCTTTCTTTGCTTCGTCATTGATCATTCTGATCCCTTTTTCTTTTATCTCTGCTATTCTTTCATTGATAGAGTCCACACCCAGCGCCATATGGTGGATGCCTTCTCCCCGCTTCTCGATGAATTTCGCTATTGGGCTGCCTTCACCAAGAGGCTCGAGAAGCTCAAGCTTTGCATTTCCCGCATGAAGGAATGCCACCCTAACCTGCTCAGATTCGACATCTTCCACACCAAGCAGCTCGAGGCCGAGCACGTCTGTATAAAATGGAAGAGAACTGTCAAGCGAGCTGACAGCAATTCCAATATGATCCACTTTGTTAATCATTTATGAACCCCCCTGCTTGCATAATACTCTTAATATTCGATAAAAATGTCGAAATTCCTTCAAATATTGAGCGGTTGTTCATTTTGAGTTTTCTTAGTAGAATAGAGTAATAGATTAGAATGTCAGAAGGAGGGCTCCTGCTTGTCTAATAAAAAATTCCGCAAGATCATCGTTTATTTAATGATTTTTGCCATGCTCGCATCCACCCTTGCTGTTGGTGCAGCCATGTTTTTATAGAAACGAAAAAAGGATCGCCTTATGGCGGTCCTTTCAAATTATAAATAGATGTGCCTTCCACTCCAATCAACAGGTTTACAAATTTTTATGGCATTATGTGGCCTATTTAAGGGCATCTGATCCTTTATTACAACAACGAATTCAAAAAGGCCGTCTCAGGAAGTGGATCAGAAAGGTTTCTATTGGGCCCGCCTATAAGCACGATCTTTTTATTTGGAGATTTGCCTGCTGCTCTTATTTTAAGTATTTTACTGCTTATAAGGCCATACTGTATTCAGCTCGCTGATGGCACCGTATTCTTTTCCTAGCTCTTCAAAGCTTTGCCCGGTTGATACAACCAAAACTTTAGTTCCGATTGGAATGATTTCATACAGGGACTCGATTGCTTCATTCTGCATGCGGACACAGCCGGAGGAGACATATTTGCCGATGGACCCAGGCTCATTTGTGCCGTGTATCCCGTATATCCGCCCGTCCGTCTCCTCAGCATCAAAGCCGATCCATCTTGATCCGAGAGGATTTTCAGGCGAACCGCCAGGAATGTTTTTTCTCCTGTAATAAGGCTCCTTCGCCTTGACCGTTACAGTAAAAAGTCCCTCTGGCGTCAAATCAGCCGTCTTGCCGGTGGCAGCGCTTATAACTGTCTGGACCCTGTTTTCATCAACAAGCGCAAGCTCATTCGTCTGTTTATTGATGATAACGAAAGGGTCTCCAGGAATGGGATTGGGACCGATTGGCCAGATTGGAGATAGAGAAAAGGAAAGTGCAAGGACCGAGAGCATTTTAAGCATCCATTTCACCAGCCTGTATCATTTTTGAATAGCATCTGCCGGCTGGGCAAGTATTATGCGCTTTTCTCTTTTCTCAATCCTTTAAAAGAGCTTTTAATGACCAGATATTGTTCCATTTCTTTAACGAAATGCAGGAGCGCCGCACGCGCTTCAAACTCCTCCCTTGTTCTTGGAAGGTCGCTCTCTTCGAAAGAAAGTTTCATCCGCAGCAGCTTTTCCAGATACACGATCGCTGTATTGCCGGGATGGATATTCTCTGAAAGCTCTTCAATGAAATCAGCGACAATCTCTCCCTGCTCCACAGTAAGGCTGATCGATGTAACGGTCGGCAGCACCCTTTCAATGATTTCAAATTGCTTTTCCCTCATTTTGAAATAATGGTAGTAGGAGTTTTCATTGCGCAGGAAGTGGTTCTCAACATCCCTGAAAGCAAGGGTTTTGGCTTCCGAAATCAGCCTCTCAGTACCGGTGATTTCACTGCCGTCCCAGTCGCTTTCATTGGTGCGGAGATAGGTGATGATTTCATCAAATATCTTCTTGAAGTTATCTTCAATCTGAAGCTGATACTTTTCAAGCCTTCTGTCAAGGCTTGGCATATACAGATTCGCCAGCAGAGCCACTCCTATCCCGACAGTTATGATTCCAAGTTCATTCAAAAGCAGGCTGCCAGTAACCTCGCCGGCAGAATAAATATGCAGGGTGATTACACTGCTGGACACCACCCCTTCACTTGCTTTCAGCATCACAGCCGTGGGGATAAAGAATAACAGCAGCAGCCCGATGACAGCCGGATGGTAAGCAATGCCTTCAAAGAATACGGTGGAAAAAATCATGGCAAGCAGACAGGCCAGGAATCTGGCCCAGGAAGCTGTAAGCGACCTTTTTTTTGTCACCTGGATGCATAAAATCGTCAGTATTCCTGCAGATACAAAGTTATTAAGCCCAAGCATTTGTGCAATGATAATGGAAACAGCTGTCCCGGCAGCAGTTTTAATCGTTCGGTATCCTATTCTGAATTTCATATCATGCACTCCTATACATGTGCAGCCATTCAGCAGTTATGAATCCCCCTGAGGCTGCAAATAAACTTATGTAAAGCCTTCCGGGGATATCATGGGAAAAGCCGGCCAATTGAAAAAGAAGATGATCTGAGACCATCTTCTTCCTAATTATACGTTTTAAAGCACTTTTTGCAAGAAGTCTCTTGCCCTCGGACTTTTGGGGCTTGAGAAAAACTCTTCCGGAGGAGAATCCTCTACGAGAACCCCGCCATCCAGAAAGAGGACCCGGTCTGCCACTTCCTTGGCAAAGCCCATTTCATGGGTTACGATCACCATGGTCATCCCGCTGTGAGCGAGGGATTTCATGACGTCCAGCACTTCCTTGACCATTTCGGGATCCAGGGCAGATGTCGGCTCATCAAACAGCATCATCTCCGGCTGCATGGCCAATGCCCTGGCAATGGCCACCCTCTGCTTTTGTCCCCCTGACAGACGGTTCGGGTATTCATTCGCCTTCTCAGAAAGGCCAACCTTCTGCAAAAGCTCCATGCCGATTTTTTCCGCTTCATGCCCGGAAATACCTTTTACCTTCATTGGGGCATATGTCAGATTCTCAAGCGCTGTCTTATGCGGGAAAAGGTGGAAGTGCTGAAAAACCATACCCACTTCCTGCCTCACCTTCATAATATCCGTTTTCCGGCCGGTTACTTCCTCTTTGCCTATGAATATCCTGCCGTCCGTCGGCTGCTCGAGCAGGTTCAGGCAGCGCAGAAATGTTGATTTCCCGGAGCCTGAAGGGCCGATGACTGCTACCACTTCACCGTCCCGGACTGTGGTGCTGATCCCTTTCAATACCTCCAGGCTGCCGAAATTCTTATGCAGATTCTCTACCTTAATCACTTCGCCTCATCCTCCTTTCAATCGCTTTGCCGATAATCGTCAATGTGATGACCATTACATAATAAATCAGGCCGGCAATCAGAAGGGGCTCAAAGAAGGAATATTTCTGGGCGCCCACCTGATACGAACGGCGCATAATATCCATGACTCCTATCGTTGTAACGATTGCTGATTCCTTCGTAAGCGTAATAAATTCATTCATCAGGGCTGGAAGGATGTTTTTCAGCGCCTGCGGGAGGATGATGTCCCACATCATCCTTTTATAAGGAATCCCAAGTGCCATCGAGGCTTCCCGCTGCCCTTTGTCCACCGCTAGTATCCCGGCTCTGATGATTTCTGAAATATAGGCTGCGGAATTGAGCCCGAAAGACAGCACTGCCGCTGCATACGGCTCTATCTGGAAGCCGATGATCTGGGGGGAACCATAATAAATGAGCATCAATTGAAGCACCAGCGGCGTTCCTCTAAAGATGGAAGTATACGCATCCGCCAGCCAGCCAAGATACTTTAAAGAGCTTATCTTAAATAATGCAAGAATAATTCCGAGTGCGAAGCCAAGAAGGCCGGCAAGCAGCACAATCTGCAGGGTAACGCCAATCCCTTTTAATATATATGGCATTGACGGGATAAATTGAGCAAAATCCAAATTCATAACCTGTCTCATTCCTCTCTTTCTGAGGCGCACTCAATGGCAGCCTGCTTATCTAAGGCAGCTTGTCCATTCGGTGCACTTGCCTGGACTGAAAGGCTGTCCATTCCAGCGGATGCAAAATGTCCAGCAGGAATTCCTGCTGAACATCCGCCACAAATTACTCTTCTCCGCCAAACCATTTCAGTACTAATTCTTCAAGCTCGCCGCTGTCCTTCATTTCCTGAAGGGCTTTGTTGAAATCGTCTGTCAGTTCGCTGTCCTTCGGAAGGGCAATAGCAGATCCAAGCTCCTCTTCATCTTCAATGACAAATCCACTGAGATCTTCATTTGATTCAAAATAGCCTGTTGCTACAGTGTCTTCAATAACGGCAGCATCAAAGCGGCCGGTCATCAGCTCCTGAACAATCTCAGGGATGCGGTTGCGGTTTTCAACTTTGATATCGATCTCTTCAGCAATGTCGTTTGCTTTGCCTTCCTGAATGGATCCCAGCTGGACGCCGACTGTCTTGCCTTTTAGATCCTCAAGCTTTTCAATCCCGCTGTCCTTCTTTGTCACAATCATATGTCTCGCAGTGTAGTAGATATCTGTAAAGTCAATATTCTTTTTGCGGTCTTCAGTCGGAGACATTCCGGCCAATACAATATCAACCTGGCCGGATTTCAGCGCTTGAACAAGCCCGCTGAATTCAATATCCTCAACCTGAACTTTATAGCCAAGCTTTTCTGCCAATGCATTTGCAAGATCAACATCGAAACCGATGATGTCATCGCCTTTTGCTGTATCGATGTACTCGAATGGCGGATAATCAGCCGATGTGCCCATAATCAGCACCTTTTCATCATCAGAGCCAGAATCGCCCGCTTCCCCGCCGCTTGAAGCCGGCTGTTCACTCGCCCCGCAGGCTGCCAGGATTCCAGCTGCCAATATACTTACTAAAAACAGCAACATACTCTTCTTCATTTTACTTTCCTCCTATAATTTTTAGAAAATTAATTATTTTCATAATTAGTAGTATTTTATAGTGTTATATCCTTCTATTTCAAGTAAAAACACTATGCTAATACATATTCACTACAATGAATTTTAACACATATTAATATTTATGCAATAATATAATTAAATATAAATATATTTTTCGACTTGATTAATGTTATTTAATAAAAGTTTTATAGAGTTTATCCAGAAGAAATCAAGGTTTGCCGGTTTACTGCACAAAAAAACTCCCTGCGCTCAGCAGGGAGTTCCTTGTATGATAATCAAACTTCTTCACAATATTTATCAAAAGCATCCTGAAGCTTTTGGACTACTGCCATCGGTTCGTGCCCTTCGATTTCATGACGTTCCACCATTTTGATGATTTCTCCGTCCTTCATAAGTGCGAAGGATGGTGATGATGGAGGGAAACCGGTGAAATAGGATCGCGCCTTTTCTGTCGCTTCCTTGTCCTGCCCAGCAAAGACCGTCACAAGCTGGTCAGGGCGCTTATCATAATGCAGAGAGTGAGCTGCAGCAGGGCGAGCAATCCCGCCGGCACAGCCGCAGACAGAGTTGACCATTACTAGCGTAGTGCCTTTCTGGGACAGCGCATTATCCACATCCTCCGCAGTGGTAAGCTCTGTATATCCGGCTGCCACAATTTCCTGGCGGGCCTGGCGAACGACATCGTTCATAAACAAATTAAAATCCATATTCATTCTTTATCGCCCCTCATATTAATAATTAGACTTATATCTCTTCTAATAATAGCAATTTCATGCTGCTCTTTTCAATGCATTCAACTCAGGAGAGCTTGCTTAGGCAAGTAATCATAAAATCCGCCAGTATAATCCAATAAAATTCTAAAATAAAGTTTATTAGCCAGATATTGGGGAATGATAACAGTACAGCTAGATCCATACCCCTAAACTCCCTAGATATGGCCGGTGTTCCGTTGAACACCGGCCCCTTTTTTATTCTCTTGCCTCTTTATAGAGAGCAAATAAATGCTCGACGGCAGAAGCAACTGTCCTTCCGCCGGATATAACTTCATTTTCCATTTGCGGCAGCTCGTTTCTGACATCAGGATGCTGGAAGAAGCTATACTGAAGCTGATCCAATATCATGCTGTTTATCCACTCCTTCGTCTGCTCCCGCCTTCTCTGGCTGAACACGCCGGAATGGGAGGAAGAGCCCTTAAAACTCTCAATGTCTTCCCAGATTTCCATGATGCCTTTCCCGGTCAGGGCAGAGCAGGCATGAGCTTTCGTTTCCCAGCCCTTTGTAGCCGGCTGGAGAAAATGGACAATGCGGGAATATTCTTCTCTTGTCTTCAATGCCTGGGGTTCATTTGCACCGTCTGCTTTATTGACGATTATGGCATCTGCAATCTCCATGATCCCTTTTTTCATTCCCTGGAGTTCATCCCCGGCCCCGGTCAGGACAAGCAGCATAAAGAAATCGACCATTTCTCTGACAATGATTTCGCTCTGGCCAACTCCTACTGTTTCAACGATGATCACATCATAGCCTGCCGCCTCGCACAAAAGCATGGTCTCCCGCGTTTTCCGGTGCACGCCGCCAAGCTTCCCCCCTGCAGCTGAAGGCCTGATAAAGGCATTGGGATTTCTCGAGAGATTTTCCATCCGCGTTTTATCGCCAAGAATGCTTCCGCCGCTGATGCTTGAGCTCGGATCGACCGCAAGCACTGCCACTGAATGCCCTTGACCGCACAGAAGGCCCCCGAACGCTTCAATGAAAGTGCTCTTCCCTGCCCCGGGCACTCCAGTAATGCCGATTCTGATGGAATCACCGGTATGGGGAAGAATCTCCTGCAGCAATTCCTGAGCAAGCCTGAAATGACGCTCTGCATTGCTCTCCACCAGCGTGATCGCTTTTGCCAGGAGGCTCCTGTTTCCTGAAAGAATCCCCTTCTTCAGCTCATCCACCGACAGATGATCCGCCTTCTTTTTTTTGAATTTCGGGCCCTTCTGCACAAAAGACGGGGGGCCGGCCATCTCTTTCCCCTCACGAAGGGAAGTGGAGAAAAGGTCAGGCTGACCGCCATCATGCCAGCTCGGCTTCTTGTCCTTCATTATTCAGCCACTTCCTCATAGCCAAGCTTTCTGTAGATCTCCTGCACGACCTTTTGGGCAGCGGCAGGAATGACCGTCCCGGGACCGAAAATGGCTGATGCTCCGTTATCGTATAAATATTGATAATCCTGAGCTGGTATCACTCCCCCGATTATGACGAGTATATCCTCCCTGCCCAGCTTTTTAAGCTCTTCAACCAGCTGTGGAAGAAGTGTTTTATGGCCGGCAGCAAGTGAGCTCATGCCTATCACATGAACATCATTCTCCACTGCCTGAAGAGCTGTTTCGGCCGGGGTCTGGAAAAGCGGTCCGATGTCCACATCAAAGCCCAGGTCAGCAAATGCTGTGGCAATTACCTTCGCTCCCCTGTCATGACCGTCCTGGCCCATCTTGGCAATAAGGATCCTCGGGCGCCTTCCTTCATTTTCAAGAAACCCGTCCGTAAGGCTCTTCACCTCGGCAATTTCTTCTTCATTGGTAAAAGCTGAACTATACACGCCGCTGATGGAACGAATGACTGCTTTATGGCGCCTCGCTGACTTTTCGATTGCAAAAGAGATCTCCCCGAGAGTCGCTCTGGCCCTGGCAGCCTTCACCGCAAAATCCAAAAGGTTCCCATCTCCTGTTTCAGCAGCTTTAGCAAGGGCTTCAAGCGCCGCGGCAGCTTTTTCACTGTCCCTGTTGTTCTTCAGTTTTTCAAGCTTATCTAATTGCTTAAGCCTTACTGCTGTATTATCAATATCCAGTATGTCAATCGGATCTTCTTTTTCAAGCCTGTATTTATTCACTCCGACGATTGTTTCTTTCCTGCTGTCAATCTGGGCCTGCCTCCTGGCAGCCGCTTCTTCAATCCTCATTTTCGGAAGACCGGTTTCAATCGCTTTGGCCATTCCTCCAAGGCTCTCAATTTCTTCAATATGCTGCCATGCCTTTTGAATCAGCTCGTTGGTCAAAGATTCTACATAGTAGGATCCTCCCCATGGGTCGATCACATCTGTGATGCCTGTCTCTTCCTGCAGGTAAAGCTGGGTATTGCGGGCAATCCTTGCGGAAAAATCAGTCGGAAGGGCAATGGCCTCATCCAAAGCATTCGTATGCAGTGACTGGGTATGACCCATTGCAGCTGCATGTGCTTCTATCAGCGTCCTTGTTACGTTGTTGAATGGATCCTGCTCTGTAAGGCTCCACCCCGATGTTTGGGAATGGGTCCGCAAAGCCATCGATTTCGGATTTTCCGGATCGAAGGATTTCATCATTTTAGCCCAGATATACCTTGCCGCCCGCATTTTGGCCACTTCCATAAAATAGTTCATCCCAATTGCCCAAAAGAAGGAAAGGCGAGGGGCAAAAGAGTCAATGTCAATTCCGGCCTTCAGACCGGTCCTGACATATTCAAGCCCGTCTGCCAGCGTATAGGCAAGTTCGATGTCTGCAGGCGCCCCCGCCTCCTGCATATGGTAGCCTGAAATACTGATAGAATTGAACTTTGGCATATATTGTGATGTGTATTCAAAAATGTCGGCAATGATCTTCATTGACATTTCCGGCGGATAGATATATGTATTGCGGACCATATATTCCTTTAGAATATCGTTCTGGATTGTTCCTGACAGCTTTTCCTGGCTTACCCCCTGTTCCTCGGCCGTCACGATGAAGAATGCCATGACAGGCAGGACAGCGCCGTTCATTGTCATCGACACAGACATCTGGTCAAGCGGAATCCCGTCAAACAGGGTCTTCATGTCGATGATCGAATCAATGGCCACCCCCGCTTTTCCAACATCCCCTACCACGCGCGGATGGTCAGAATCATAGCCTCGGTGTGTAGCCAGATCAAAGGCAACCGATAATCCTTTTTGGCCCATTGCCAGGTTTCTGCGGTAAAACTGATTGCTTTCTTCTGCCGTTGAAAAGCCTGCATACTGGCGGACCGTCCATGGCCTGTTGACATACATGGTCGCATAAGGGCCCCTGGTATAAGGAGGAAGGCCGGGCTTATCATCCAGATGGTCCAATCCTTTAATATCTGATTCTGTATACAGCGGTTTGATCGCAATATGTTCATTGGTCTCGAACCGCAGGCTGCCGGCATCTCCTTCAGCCAGCCTGTCTGCCTCCTGCCTCCAGTCATTTTCCGGTTCTTTCTGGCTTGCGCCGAACAAACTGATGCTCTTGAAATCAGGTTTTTTAGCCATTCATTTTCACCTCTGTTTCTTCTAGTAGCTTTACAAGAATTGAACAGACATTGCTTTTGGCGGTAATAAAGTCATGAATGCCAAGCTCTCTCCATTCATCCGCCGGTGAATCGGGAAGCCCCGCAAGATAAACAACCGAATCCGGATACTTCTCCTTTAATTCTTTTAGCAGCTGTTTTCCAGCCGCTTCATACTGCTGATTGGTGCCGCAAATGCAGTAGCAGGCATATCCCCTTTCCAGAAGCTCTTCTGCATCAGAAAAGCCATGGACACCCGGGCTGTGTACGGCAGCGATTCCCCCGGCAGCGAAAAAGCCGGAAGCAAAGTCGGACCTTATTTTATGCTCCTTTAATTCCCCGAGCGAAATCAGCCCTGCCTGCATATGCGCGCCGCCGCGCCCCAATTCCTGGGCCTTTGTCCTGAGGGTTTCAAATGTCACTGACAGCCTCTCCTGGTGAAGCGGCCTGATTATCCAGCTGAGGGAATCTTCCTTTTTAGACTGGCTACCCCTCTCAGGCAGCTTATCCTCAAGATTGGCATATACATTTGTGCCAATTATACTTTTCTTCCTCGTCTCGGCATCATACTTCTTTTTCTCCAGGACCTCTCCTGTCTGTTCCTGGATCCATCCTTGCTCCAGGGCATCAGCCATACCGCCGAACGATTCAATTTTAAGGAAGATATTCCACGCTTCTTCCGCCAGTTCATTTGTAAGGCTTTCAATATACCAGGAACCCCCTGAAGGGTCTGCCACCTTCAGGAGATGCGCCTCTTCTCTGAGAAGCAGCTGTATATTGCGGGCAAGCCGCTGTGAAAAAGATCCTGAATCTCCCAAAACTTCATCGAATGCTCTTACCTGCAGGTATTGGACTCCTCCAATCACCGCGGCAAACGCTTCATTTGCTGACCGAAGCAGATTGACATAAGGATCTGCCATCGTTTTTGTAAAATAAGATGTTTCTGCCGAAATGACCATCTTTTGCAGTTCTTTTGGAGCTCCAAAGGCTGCTGCGATTTTCCCCCATATAATTCTGGCGGCCCGCAGCTTGGCAATTTCCATAAAAAAGTTTCCTCCTGATGCAAAGCTGAAGACCAATTTTGAAAGTATATCCTCAAGGGAAAGATGGCGGTCCAGAAGTCTGCTCACATGTTCTGTCGCTGCAGCGGCTGCAGCTGCGACTTCCAGCGCAGCATGGGCTCCCCCGTTATGATAAGGGACAGCATCGGCGATAATCGTCTTGAGCTTCGGCATTTCAGCAGCCGCTTTCTCCAACATAACCGCCCAATCATCATAAAGCCCTTCTACAGCCTGGCCTGCAGGAAGACCATTGGATGCCGCTTCAGCCAGCGGGTCCTTTCCTATGTAACCGTGTATGTCCTTAGAGTGCGGCAGGTTTTCCAGAACAGCAAGCATGCTGGATTGACTCCCTGCAGCATTAATGGCAAAAGGAAATTCCTTGTGAGCTCCATCCAGTATTTCCGGGAATCTTTCAAGGAAATGCTTCTCAACAGGAAGAACAATAGCATTTTGGCCTTTCTCCAGCGCCCGCTTTAACTCATGCTTCAGTTCTTCTGCAGTTTCTCCAGAAATCCTCTGGGCAATTTTCCAGTCATTTTTGCTGTAGCCCAGCGGGTGGATGCCCCGGCGGTAATCCTCCTGACCCGGATATTGCGATATTGGAGCCAGTGCCGAAGTTTCTGCTGAATAAAGCGGTTTCAATTTTATGTTTTCATATGTAAGCCGGTCTAATGATTCTGCCGCCCTTCCTTTTAAAGCGGATTCTGCTGCCCGCTTCCAATCTTCCATCGTTTTTTCGGGAAATGATATTTTCTCCATCTCTTGATAACTCATAGAACGCTGCTTGTGACAGCAGCTTCCCTCCTCCCAGGAACTGAAATTCATCAATATTCTAAATTATTTTTCTAATATTATTGTAGTATACAAGAGCTCAACTGGCAATGAAGGACAAAAGGACGATCTCCCTTTTCAAATAAAGCTAAAAAACGCTGCAGCTTGATTAAACTGCAGCGGATTTCGTTCTTCTTAATAGACAGATGTATTTTCTTTTGATGTGTTCTCAAGTATCTCCTTAACCCTCTGCAGAAACCGTCCGCACACAAGGCCATCAAGGACACGGTGGTCCAGCGACATACAAAGGTTGACCATATCCCGGACTGCAATCATGCCATTGTTCATGACGACCGGGCGTTTAACAATTGATTCAACCTGCAGGATTGCAGCCTGAGGATAGTTGATGATGCCCATTGACTGGACAGATCCAAATGAGCCGGTATTATTGACTGTGAATGTGCCGCCCTGCATTTCTGCTGAAGTCAGCTTGCCGCTGCGCACTTTGCCGGCGAGCTCTGCGATTTCACGGCCGATGCCTTTGATCGTTTTTTCATCAGCATGCTTGATTACTGGCACAAACAGCGCATCGTCCGTTGCGACTGCAATGGAGATATTAATATCTTTTTTCTGGATGATCTTGTCCCCTGCCCACATTGAATTAATCTGCGGATATTCCTTAAGTGCCTGGGCTACCGCTTTAACAAAGAATGCAAAGAAAGTCAGGTTGAATCCTTCCTTTGTTTTGAATTCATTTTTGATGGAGTTGCGGTAGTCGACAAGATTTGTAACATCCACTTCCATCATTGTCCACGCATGCGGCGCTTCATGCTTGCTTCGAAGCATATTTGCGGCAATTGCCTTGCGGACACCTGTTACCGGAATTTCTATATCACCAGGCATGACTGGAACATTTGGCGCAGCAGCTGGCTGCTTTGCTACCGGCTCAGCTTGAACCTGAGGCTGTGCAGCAGGCTCTTGTGCTTTCTGTGAGGCTGCCGGCGCTTCCTGCCTTGCCTCGGCCTGAGGAATATTCCCTGAATCAATCAGCTTCTGGAGATCCTTTCTTGTAATGCGGCCTCCTGCACCTGTCCCGTTCACGAGGTTCAGGTCGATGCCGTGCTCCTGGGAAAGCTTTAGCACTGCAGGCGAGTATCTTGCCTTTGATGGACTGCTGTCTTCCAGCTTAGTTTCTGAAGGGGCTGCCTTTTCTTCTGTCTTAAAATTCTCTTTACCTGCTGCCTCGTCAGTGTTCCCTCCTTCAACTTCAATCGTCAAAATCACTTCACCGACAGCGAGTGTGTCTCCCTCGCCGGCAATCAGTTCTTTGATTACACCGGTAAAAGAAGATGGGACTTCTGCATTCACTTTATCTGTCATGACCTCTGCTAAAGGGTCATATTTATTTACTGTATCGCCGACAGAAACAAGCCACTTGGAGATGGTGCCCTCTGTCACACTTTCACCAAGCTGCGGCATTTTTATTTGTTCAATAGCCAATTGGCATAACCTCCATTGCTATATATATTTTTATGGGCGGCGCTGCTGAGGCAGCGCCCTCCGCTTTTCTCTTGTCCAGCTCCTGGCGCTGGGTGCTCGAGTCATAAGCCATGCCTGGATTAAAAGCAAAGAACGCCTTTTATTCTTTCGCGTCTTATGCTTGTCGCACCTGAACAGTCGCCTCCGCTTTTCTTTTGTCCAGCTTCGGCTCCTAGGTGCTCGAGTCATAAGCCACTCCTGGATTAAAGGCAAAGAACGCCTTTTATCCAGGAGCGTCTTATGCTTGTCGCACCTGAACAGTCGCCTCCGCTTTTCTTAATACTCAGCGAGTTCTCTCATGGCTTTTTCTACTTTGTCAGGGTTGACCATGAAGTATTTTTCCATTGTTGGCGCATATGGCATAGCCGGGATATCAGGCCCTGCAAGGCGCTTGATTGGCGCATCCAGTTCAAACAGGCAGTTTTCGGCGATAATGGCGGACACTTCGCTCATGATGCTTCCTTCTAAATTATCTTCTGTAAGGAGAAGCACTTTTCCCGTTTTGGAAGCAGCTTCAATAATTGCTTCTTTGTCAAGCGGATACACAGTCCTCAAATCAAGGATATGTGCAGAAATGCCGTCCTTCGCAAGTCTCTCTGCAGCCTGGAGGGCGAAGTGCACACAAAGGCCGTAAGTGATGACTGTGATGTCTTCGCCTTCCCTTTTCACATCTGCTTTGCCGATTGGCAGTACATAATCATCATCAGGGACTTCTCCCTTAATCAGGCGGTATGCCCGCTTATGCTCGAAGAACAGGACTGGATCTTCATCACGGATAGCTGCCTTCAGCAGCCCTTTTACATCATACGGTGTAGAAGGCATGACAATCTTCAGTCCTGGCTGATTGGCAAATACGGCTTCTACGGACTGGGAGTGGTAGAGGGCACCATGGACTCCCCCGCCATATGGGGCACGGATGACCATCGGGCAGTTCCAGTCATTGTTTGAACGGTATCTGATTTTGGCAGCTTCCGAAATGATCTGGTTAACGGCAGGCATGATGAAATCAGCAAATTGCATTTCTGCAATCGGGCGCATTCCGTACATCGCTGCACCAATTCCAACACCCGCGATGGCAGATTCAGCAAGCGGGGTATCGATTACGCGCTCCTCGCCAAATTTTTCATACAAGCCTTGAGTCGCTTTAAATACGCCGCCTTTTTTCCCAACGTCTTCCCCTAGAACAAATACTTTTGGATCTCTTTCCATTTCTTCCCGGATTGCCATAGTTACGGCATCAATATAAGAAATTACAGCCATTTTCCTTCCCCCTTACTTCTCAGCATAGACATATTTCATCGCATGTTCCGGATCGGCATACGGTGCGTTTTCTGCATATTCAGTTGCTTCATTAACCAGTTTCATCACCCGGTCATTGATTTCTTTTTCCAGCTCATCATTCATCAGGCCTGTTTCCTTCAAATAAGCGCCAAAAGTGATGATCGGATCCTTTGTCTTTGCTTCAGCCACTTCATCCGGTGCACGGTAGCTGCGGTCATCATCATCTGAGGAGTGCGGAGTCAGTCTGTATGACACTGTTTCAACCAGTGTAGGGCCTTCTCCGCGGCGGCCGCGGTCGGCAGCTTCCTTCACAGCCTTGTAGACTTCGAGCGGATCATTTCCGTCAACAGTCACGCCAGGCATTCCATAGCCAACAGCACGGTCGGCAACATTCTCACATGCCAGCTGCTTTTCAATCGGGACAGAAATAGCGTATTTGTTGTTTTCACACATGAAAATGACAGGGAGCTTATGGACTCCTGCAAAGTTTGCACCTTCATGGAAGTCCCCCTGGTTAGAGGATCCTTCTCCAAAGGTAGTGAAGGTTACAAGATCCTTTCCTTCCATCTTTCCAGCAAGGGCAATTCCTACAGCGTGAGGGACCTGAGTTGTAACTGGGGAAGAGCCCGTTACGATTCTGTTTTTCTTCTGCCCGAAGTGGCCTGGCATCTGGCGGCCCCCTGAGTTCGGATCCTCCGCCTTTGCAAAGCCTGACAGCATCAGCTCTGTTGCCGTCATTCCGAATGTAAGCACCACGCCCATATCCCGATAGTATGGCAGTACATAATCCTTATCAGTGTCAAGGGCGAAAGCAGCGCCTACCTGTGCTGCCTCTTGTCCCTGGCAGGAAATAACGAAGGGGATTTTGCCTGCACGGTTTAAAAGCCACATCCGCTCATCGATCCGGCGGGCCAGCAGCATGGTTTCATACATTTCCATTACCCTATCATCGCTTAACCCTAAATCTTTATGACGATTTTCAGCCATTTGTTTGCCTCCTCAAATTTCAATATGTAGCAAGAGCGCGAAGCTCTTTTGAGTTGTTAATAAACTTATAATGTTAGAAATACAGCGGGCAAGCCGCCTCCGCTTTTCTTTTGTCCAGCTCCGGGCGCCAGCCCCTCGCGTCATAAGCCAATCCGGCCAGAAGGTTAAAGAGCAACCATCCGTCCTGCTCGTCTTATGCTTGAGGCCCACAGGATGTGGGTCATGCAGACGTTGCCACAGGACGTGGCGCTCTTAGTCTGCGTTCCTTTATTGTACAGTCGCCTCCGCTTTTCTAGCCATGTATAGCTTTGCCGTCTACTGCGAGGGCTGCTTCTCCGATGGCTTCGGAAAGGGTTGGGTGCGGGTGAATGGTATGGGCTACTTCCCATGGTGTGGCATCCAGCACTTTTGCCAGTCCGGCCTCGGATATCATATCTGTGACATGGGGGCCGATCATATGGACTCCAAGGATATCATCTGTTTCCTTATCAGCGACGATTTTGACGAAGCCGTCCGATTCCCCGAATACAAGGGCTTTGCCGATGGCGCGGAAAGAGAACTTACCGGTCTTAACTTCATAGCCCTTTTCCTTTGCCTCATCTTCAGTAAGCCCGACGCTCGCTGCTTCCGGGGAGCTGTAAATGCATTTGGATATCAGGCTGTAATCCAGCGGTGAAGGATTTTCATTTGCAATATGCTCTACTGCAGTGATTCCTTCATGGGAAGCCACATGGGCGAGCTGCAGTCCGCCGATTACATCGCCGATCGCGTAAATATGCGATTCTTTTGTCTGGAAATATTCATTGACCGAAATAAAGCCTTTTTCAAGCTGGATGTCGGTGTTTTCCAGGCCAATGCCTTCCGTATTAGCCTGGCGGCCCACAGAAACGAGGATCTTTTCAGCAGAGAATTCCTTCTGCTCGCCTTTAATTTCAGCAGAAATTCTTACTTCTTCTCCTTTTTGGAGCGTTTCTGGAAGGACCTTGGCTCCAACGGCAAACTTAACGCCTTTTTTCTTCATCAGCCGCTGCATTTCCTTGGAGATTTCCTTATCTTCTGTTGGAATGATGCGGTCTGCATACTCGATGACTGTAACCTCTGAACCGAAATCGGAAAGCATGGAAGCCCACTCGATCCCAATAACCCCGCCGCCTACAATAATAATAGACTTTGGAATTTCGGTCATCTCGAGTGCTTCGTCAGATGTCATCACCTGGGTACCGTCAATTTCGAGCCCAGGGAGCGTCCGCGGGCGGGAACCCGTTGATACGATGACGTTTTTTGGAATCAGCATTTCATTCTCGCTGCCATTGTTCATTTCAACTGAAATTGTTCCCGGCATAGGAGAAAAAATGGATGGGCCCAGGATTCTGCCAAGACCTTCGAAAACATCGATTTTCCCTTGCTTCATCAGGTGCTGGACACCTTTATGGAGCTGGTCGATAATCTTGTTTTTCCTTTCCTGCACCCTGCCGAAGTTGACCGAGACATCTCCGGTCAAAACGCCGAATTCTTCAGAATTCCGGGCAGTGGCATATACTTCTGCACTTCTGAGGAGCGCCTTGCTCGGGATGCATCCGTTATGGAGACAAGTGCCCCCCAGTTTCCCTTTTTCGACAACTGCCGTCTTAAGGCCGAGCTGTGAAGCGCGGATTGCGGCTACATAGCCCCCTGTGCCTCCGCCGAGTATGACTAAGTCGTATTCTTGTGCCAAATCTATTCCTCCTAAACCGTTGCTTTATTTTTTTCCGAGCCAGGATAATTCTTTTCCGCTTCTTCGCCGAGCAGCACCCTGAGGGCTCCTTCAGCCAATGCCTGAAGCTCGTTCTCGCCAGGCTGCACAATGACATCCGCTATCCAGTTGATCCGGCTGCTTATATCCTTGATAAATTCCTTCCCGTAGGCAAGTCCGCCTGTCAAGATAATGGCATCCACCCTGCCGGAGAGGGCTGCGCCAGCCGATCCAATTTCCTTGGCAACCTGATAGGCCATCGCGGAATAGACCAGCTTTGCTTCTTCACTGCCCTTTTCAATCATCTTTTCGACCTCGACGGCATCGTTTGTCCCCAAATAACCGACAAGTCCGCCTTGGCCAACAAGCTTTTTCATGATTTCATCGCGATAAAAGTTCCCTGAGAAACAAAGGTCCACCAGATCCCCTGCCGGGACTGTGCCTGCCCTTTCCGGGCTGAATGGGCCATCTCCATGAAGCCCATTGTTCACATCAGTGACTCTCCCCATTTTATGGACGCCTACAGTGATCCCGCCGCCCATATGGGCAACAATCAGATTTAAATCTTCATATTTTCTGCCCAGCTTTTTAGCGACCCGTCTGGCTACCGCTTTCTGATTAAGAGCATGGAAGATGCTCTTTCTTTCAATCAGGGCAAATCCTGAAATCCTCGCAATATCTTCAAGCTCGTCCACTACAACAGGATCTACTATATAGGAAGGAATGTTCAGGCCTGACGCTATCTCGAAGGCAATGATCCCGCCGAGATTGGATGCGTGCTGGCCTGAATAGCCTTCCCTCAGGTCGCGGAGCATCATTTCATTGACTCTGTATGTGCCCCCCTCGATCGGCCGCAGAAGGCCGCCGCGCCCGCAGACGGCATCAAGCTTGGAGATATTCATGCCTTCTGTGTCCAGCGCTTCGAGGATTGTCCTTTTCCTGAAGGCATATTGATCGATGATTTTTTCAAACGAATTGATTTCCCCGGAATCATGGCGGATCGTCTTTTCAAAAATGGATATATCATTATCGAATACTCCGATTTTCGTGGAAGTTGAACCCGGGTTGATTACGAGAATTCGATGGTTGTGTACCTGCAAGATTAAACCTCCAATTCAGATGGTCTCTTTCTACATTATAGCCGCAGGACCTGCAGCTATATCATTAAAATCAAAGAGGCTGAATAAATTATTCAGCGCTCTTGTTGTCTTGTTTCAGCAGCCAGCGGATTAGCGCCTGCTAAGGATGTGGTGCCCGTTCTGAAGGAATTGGCTCCGTGAATTCCGCATTCTTTCAATTCTTTCTTCAGCCATACGGTCAGCTGCCTTATAAGTAGGGATAGCATCCCTTTTGGCGATTTCGATTACCTTTTCAATATTGTTGTAAATAGTCTCAACTTTTTTCATAGCCCTGTCGCGATTGTATCCGTACAGTTCGTCAGCTACATTGATGACCCCGCCGGCATTGATGACATAATCAGGAGCATAGACGATTCCCATTTCATGGATCAGATCGCCGTGAGCAGTATCCTTAAGCTGGTTGTTGGCCGCACCGGCGATGACCTTCGCCTTCAGCTGAGGAATGGTTGAATCATTGATGACAGCTCCGAGGGCGCATGGTGCATAAATATCGCACTCTACTCCGTAAATTTCTTCCGGATTCACTGCCTTTGCACCGAACTCATCCACAGCACGCTGAACTGCCTCTTTATTGATATCCGTCACAATAAGCTGTGCACCTTCTTCATGCAGATGGCGGCACAGGTTGAATGCAACATTTCCCACTCCCTGAACAGCAATGACTTTGCCTTCAAGAGAATCGCTGCCGAAAGCTTCTTTTGCAGCTGCCTTCATTCCGCGGTACACGCCGTATGCAGTGACCGGGGAAGGATTCCCGGAAGATCCGAAAGCCGGTGATATGCCCGTGACATAATCTGTTTCCTCATGGATCATATCCATATCTGCTACCGTTGTGCCTACATCCTCTGCAGTAATATAACGGCCGTTCAGCCCTTGGATATAGCGTCCGAACGCACGGAACAGCTCCTCATTCTTATCCTTGCGGGGATCTCCGATGATGACCGTTTTGCCCCCGCCCAGATTCAGGCCGGCTGCTGCATTCTTGTACGTCATCCCTCTTGCAAGGCGAAGGGCATCTTCAATTGCCGCCTCCTCAGACTCATACGTCCACATGCGCGTCCCGCCGAGAGCCGGTCCAAGGGTTGTATCATGGATGGCGATGATTGCCTTCAGTCCTGATTGTTTATCCTGGCAGAATACAAGCTGCTCATAATCATAAGTCTCCATATATTTGAATAATTCCATTTTAATATTCCTCCCCGGTTTTTCATAAAAATTAAGATGATGCAGAGCAAAGGGCCAAAGCGAGTGAATTCAGCTTGCTTTCTGCCGAATCGGCCCGTGATGTCAGGACGATCGGCGCTTTAGCGCCTGCAATGACTGCTCCGACCTTCGCGCCTGCGAAATACATCAGCGATTTATATAAAGCATTGCCAGTCTCAATAGCAGGGACAAGCAGTATATCTGCATTTCCTGCCACATCGCTGCTGATTCCTTTATGCTCGGCTGCCGCTGGCGAAATCGCATTATCCAATGCAAGCGGGCCGTCAACAATGCAATTTTTGATCTGGCCCCTTTTATTCATCATGGCCAGAGCGGCAGCATCCAAAGTTGACTGCATAGCAGGATTGACCGTTTCAACGGCAGCAATCGGAGCCACCTTTGGATTGTCGATGCCTATACTTCTCGCAATCTTGACTGTATTATTAATGATTTGCTCTTTTTGCTTCAAATCCGGCGCAATATTCATAGCGGCATCCGTAATGATGATGAGCCTGTCGTAGCCAGGCACTTCAAAGACAGCTGCATGGGAAAGGACACTGCCCGTTCGAAGCCCATATTCTTTATTAAGGACTGCTTTTAATATAATCGAAGTTGAAAGATTGCCTTTCATCAGCACGCTGGCTTCTTTTTGGCTTACTGCCCTTACAGCCATTTCAGCTGCTGCTTCTGCTGTTCCTGTATGGATGACTTCTATCTTCCCGGCTTCAATCTCCAGATTGTTATCATGGAGCAGTTCTTCAATCGCTTCTCCGTCGCCGAATAATTTAAAATGAGCCAAATTGCGCTTGGCCGCTTCCGCTACTGCGTCCATTACTTCATGGTCTTCTGCTGCGGCAACTGCGACTGTCTGTTTTCTGTTTCCTGCTGCTTTTTCTATGAGCGAGCTCAACCTCAATTTGTTTTCAACCCCTTTAATCAAATGCTGCGACACCAATATTACATTATGCAAGAACCGTGCCAGCCCACATTTACTGAAAACGCTTTATTCACCACACTAAAGAGCCTGCAGGATCTTTCACACTATGAAAATTATTGCATGCTATTATTTGCAAGATTATATTTTTCAAGCTTATAATACAAATTCCGGACTGACAGCCCCAGACTTTTGGCAGCTGCCGTTTTATTGCCCTTATGCTTCTCCAGGGCCCTTTTTATCATAGATGCTTCAAAGCCTTCCACAAGCTCGGCAAGCGAGGCATCATTGCCGCCATATTCTTCCGGAACTGAGCTTGCATTCGTTTCTGCCCTATGCTGCTTAAGAATCATTTCAGGAAGATGCCTTACCTCAATTTCTGTTTCATGATAGCCCATAAAAATAATGGCGCGGCCGAGAATATTATCCAGTTCCCTTACATTGCCAGGCCAGTCATAGGAAATCAGTGCTGAAATGGTTTCCTCGGAAGCTTTATCCACATTGCGGCCATATTCCTGGTTGATTTTCTGGATCAGCCTGCTGCAGAGCTGGGGAATATCCTGTTTCCGATTCCTTAAAGGAGGGATATGTATCGGCATCCGGTTTATCCGGTAATATAAATCCTCCCGGAAAGTCCCTGCAGCAATTCCCTTCTCCAGATTAACATTGGTTGCCGCAATGATCCTCACGTTTATCGGAATCGGCTTAGTGCCGCCAACTCTTGTGATTTCATTCTCCTGCAGCACCCTGAGCAGCTTTGCCTGTGTATTGGCTGTCATTTCGCCGATTTCATCGAGGAAGATGCTGCCGTTATTGGCCTCTTCAAACAAGCCGCGCTTTCCTCCCCGCTTGGCACCTGAAAAGGCACCCTCCTCGTAGCCAAAAAGCTCGCTCTCCAGCAGGGATTCCGATAAAGCCGCACAATTGACCCTAATGAATTTATTGTATTTTCTCCCGCTTGCATTGTGGATGGCATGGGCAAACAATTCCTTACCCGTACCGGACTCTCCTCTGAGAAGAATGGTTGCCGGCGTTTTAGCCCCCAGCTTGGCCTGTTCAATCGCCAAGGTCATTTCTTCGGATGTGCCGATGATATCCTCAAACGAATACTTCGCTTCGAGCGTACGGATAATTTGCCGTGCCCTTGTAAGCTCCCTGTTCAGGCTTTTGATTTCAGACATATCATGGATGACACCGACGCTTCCCTTCAGCTTGCCGTCCACAATTACCGGAGCGACATTAACAACCACTTCTTTTTTGCCCGGGCCGACCCTCATCGCCGCTCCCCTTACTGCCCTTCTGGACTGAAGGACCTTCATATGTACACTTTCCCCTTCAGAAATATCCGCCGTAGCCGGCTGTCCGATTACCTGTTCCTCCGTCAGCCCCGTGATCCTTGTATAGGCTGGATTGATCAGCAGCCCCTTCCCATTTTCGTCCACCACCGAAATAGCTTCATCGCTTGACTGGATGATAGCCTGGAGCATGGTCTGTATTTCTTTCAGGTTTGTGATTTCTTCGGCCAGATTGACCACTTCGGTAATATCCTTAAAAACGGAGAACGCACCGATCAGCTCTCCCTTTTCTCCGATCATCGGAATTCTGGTGGTTATGATTTCCAGCCCGTTGGCAAGCACAAGTTCCTGATTAAGCTCTGTCCTTTTCGTTTCCAATACCCTCGGAAGGCAGCTGCCAGGTATTACATCAAGAACGTGCTTTCCGATTGCCTTTTCCCCATGGATGCCTGTCATCCTTTCGGCGCTGCGGTTAAAGAGAATGATCAGGCCTTCCCTGTTGACGACAACCATCCCGTCATCTGTGGAATTGAAAATCAGGTCATGCTTATATGTTTCATTTTTAAATTCCTCGATAAGCTCTTCTTTCTCCTCGAGAAGTTTGCTGATGAGAAAGGCTACACTTCCGGGTATAAGCACTGTATTTTTCGAACGTGCTTCCCTTAGGTCAATAAAAACCTTCTCTTCTCCTGTCACTTCAATGATGATATCAGGATCATCTTTTATGTATTCTCTCCAATCCGGACCGGTCCGAATCCCTTCCAGGCGGGCAAGCAGGATACCCGGGGCATTGTCATTAATATCGACAACCGCTGATACATCAAGGACCGCGGTTTCTCTCAGTAGCTGCAAAATGGCCGTTCCGCCTTTCCCGGCACCGACTATCAAAACTGTCTGCATGGCTATCCCTCTCTTAGTACGAAGATTTCTTCACTGATAGTCTGCAAGATCTTTCAATACTATTGTAATTATTTTCTCCACGCTTGACAAATTTCTTCTATAATTTATCATTACCGATGAAGAGACTTTTTTTATGAGGGGCAAAATATGATAAGAATCGCTGCATTAGTCATTTTATTGATACCCGGCTTTATTGCTGCCATTGGTGTTAAACTGATGAGGGATATGGTATTTGGCATTCTCCAAAGTCCTTTCCCATATTTATGGCTTCAATTCCTGGCTGGCCTGCTCTTCTTTTTGCTGGGGCTGGGGTTTGTTGCCGGCTTCATACTTTACCGCGACCGCAAAAGGAATAAGGTGCAGGACCGCTTTAGAAGAGAGAGGATTCAGGCGAAAAAGGCTGATTGATTATATACTATAGGCTTTCCCGCAGCGCTGAATATTTCGATCAAAGCCTTATCATAAAAAGAACAGCACCCCGTTCGCTGCCGGGGTGCTGTTCTTTGCAGGTGAGCATTTTTATTGGAAATTAATATGTTGCAGCAGACCTTTCAGAAGGGAGGGACGGAGATGAAACCTTTGCAGATTTCTCCCGAAACGGCAATCAAGCTTGCCGAAAAGCTCAATGTTCCTTTAGAGCAAATCATGCATATGCCGCAGCACATTTTAATCCAGAAGATGATGGAACTTGAAAAAAAGAATTAATGAGGACTATTCGAAATGCATGTTGTTCCTGACAGCATAGAAGGTGCCCCTGACTGAAGTATCCAGCTTTCTTGATTGGCTTTTGATCTGGAGCTGCGTTTCCGGATAGGCAACCTGCAGGATGGATACTTCCCCTTCTCCCTTCGTCTCAAGCAGGCTCATCAATATCTTCCTTTGATGGTCCAGTACGGCGATCTCTTCCATCTGCCTCTCAAAAAGACCTAATGCCTGTTCATATTGCTTATGCTGTTTTTCGCTCAGCTGATTTATGTATTGTTCGAAGATTTCAAGCTGCTTTTTGCTCTTTTCCATTTCAGCGGCTTTTTTTCTATATGTAAGAAGGAGCGCCTCAAGCTCTTCATTGACTATATTCCTGTCAAATCCTTCAATTTGAATAATGGTTTTCCTTTCCAGCCTGTTGCCGATGATGCCGGCCTGAACTCTGCCTTTTGCCTCGATCACGCCTCCAATCAGCTTTCCCTTTTTTTCATCCGCAAAGATGTTTCTTCCTTTCAGAATTCCGCCTATCGAATAGTAGCCGATATGAATATCCCCGCCCGCTGTCAGGCTGCATTCATTAGAATGCTTAATATAAATGTTTTTTCCTGCACTTATCCTGCCGGAGCCCTGGCCGAACGCGCCTCCTTTAATGAAAATGTCCCCTTTTTTGGAAACGATCTCTTCAAACCCGCTGACGCCTAGTTCTCCCAATATAGAAATATCAAGTGAAGCATTGACGCTGTAGCCTGCCTTGACAATACCCCTGACTGTAATGCTTCCATCAAACTCGATATTGCCTGTTTCAGGGCCTGCATCACCTTCTATGACCAGATGGCGACCTACAGAAATCCTGCCGCCCTGGAATGTAACAACACCATCGCATAACGCCCTCAGCACCGTTTTACCGTCTTCTTCACACTCTTTTACTGTTTTTTTATCATATAGCAGTTTTTTATCTTTTCCTTTTAACGGAGGAACCGGTTCTCCTGTCAGCGTCTCACCATAAATCCCTTCTTCTGCAGGGATTTTTTCGCCGAGCCAGTCACCTTCCTGAACCTCATCAATGAAATTCATATCAAAATAATTGGCGGTGCCGTCCTCCCTTATGGCTGGCTTCCTTTCGCTCTGCTCATAATAGCAGACGACAGCATCGCTCCCATGCTGGGGAGGGTGCCCAGCTGCAATGACAGCTTCATTCTGCACAGGGACATTTCTCAGCACATCCTCCTCAATCGTACGTTCAACCCCAAGTTCCTGAAGCTGCAATGATATTTGATCGGCTATATCCTTGAACTCTTCTTTAAAATAAGCTTCCGTGCAATTCAGCCGCAGCCTTGCCTCCATCTTGTCCCTGGAAAGGCTTACAGCTGCCAGGGGTTTCAGCTCGCCAATGAGCTTCCTTCCTGAATCCGCCAGTTCAAGCGCCTCTTTCAGCACCATAAATTTTGTAACTGAGAGTCTCGGGTAATCAAACAGTTCTTTTTCCAGTCTTTTTAAAGAATAGCCTTTTTTGAGGACAGTTATATAAACTTGATCTTCCTCACATTCAATTCTTAGTGACTCATTAGAAAATATTTCCATAAGACTATTCCCTTTCTAATAGGCATTTGTATTAAGTATAGCGGAAAAATAGGTATTTTGGCAGGTCCCTACCATAAAATTAACAGAATTTTTGCCATTATCCCGCCCTTCTTTATTCAAAAGGCTGTGTTAGTGTACCTTGTTGATTTTGGGCTCATTCGTGTGAAACTCTGTTTCACACGAATGAGCCCAAAATCAACAACAATGTTTAACAAAGCCATTCAAAAAATAAAAAGCACCCCAGAATGGAATGCTCAACTTTAAAAGAATATGATTTCATTTTTAAGGTCTTCTGTCAGGCAGCCGCGGCATAAATTAAAAAAACCTTAAAAATGCCTAACCCTTTCAAGAAGCTTTATGCTCGAGGCGCAGTTTATCAGCGACCATCGCGATGAATTCTGAGTTGGTGGGCTTTGCTTTTGTCATGCTTACAGTGTAGCCGAAAAGAGAAGAAATGGAATCGATATTCCCCCTGCTCCATGCCACCTCGATTGCATGGCGGATCGCCCTTTCTACCCTGCTGGCAGTTGTATTATACTTTTTGGCTATATCCGGGTAAAGGACCTTTGTAATGGATCCGAGCAGTTCAATATCGTTATAGACCATGGATATTGCTTCGCGCAAATATAAATACCCTTTAATGTGGGCAGGTACGCCAATTTCATGAATGATGCTAGTGATGCTTGCATCAAGATTCTTAGGCTTGGATTCCGTTTGGCTTCTGTAGGCGGATGACTGGGATTTGCGGATGACCGGGTTGGATTTGCCGCTCACCTGGCGGATATGACCGGCGAGATTCTCCATATCAAATGGTTTGAGAATGAAATATGAAGCCCCAAGATCCACTGCTTTTTTCGTAACATCCTCCTGGCCGAAAGCAGTAAGCATGATGACATTCGGCATTGTTGACCTCCGCGATTCACGCAGCTTTTCAAGCACTCCCAGCCCATCCAGATGAGGCATGATTATATCAAGGACAAGAACGTCCGGTTCAGTTTCTTCGAGCACTTCCAGGCATTCCTGGCCATTATGGGCCACCCCGCTCACTTCCATATCCTCCTGGGAAGCGATATATTCTTCCAGAAGCCCGACAAGCTCGCGATTGTCATCCACGATACATACTTTTATTTTTCTCACGTATTGTTTCCTCCTCAAATCCATTTGTGGTCTCTTTTTCTATCTAGTTCTATTCTAAATGACAAATTCGACAATGCAACCGAAATTCCTTTTGTTTTTTGAACTTTTCTTAAAAACCTGATAAAACCTTTATTTTTCTTCTGTTTTCTCCCACATTCGACTTTATTCGCAAATACTTTTTTGATTTAGGTTGATTTTGTCGATTATTCTTTAAATTGGACAAAAAAAAGAAGGCCTGGTGCATGCCTTCTTCATCGATGCATTTCAGCTTGCTTTTTCTTCGCTTTTTTCATAAATGTCTATTCCTGCTTCATTAAGCATCCACTCGATATGGACGCCGTATCCGCTGGTAGGATCATTTACGAACACGTGTGTGACTGCCCCGACAACCTTTTCGTTCTGAATGATCGGGCTCCCGCTCATCCCCTGGACAATTCCGCCGGTCTTATCGAGCAGCTCAGGATCTGTAACTTTAATGACCATCCCTTTTGTAGCCGGAAACTTCTGCGGTATAGTGCTGACAATCTCAATATCAAACAGGTCTACCTCGTCATCATCTACAACCGTAAGGATCTTGGCGGGCCCTTCTTTTACCTGATGCGAAAGCGCTATAGGCATCGGCTTATCAAGCACGCCGTTTTTCATGCCCCTGTTCAGTTCGCCAAAAATGCCAAAGGGGCTGTTTCTTTTGATATTTCCAATCACCTGTTTATCTGAAGAAAATCTTGCGAGCTTTTCGCCCGGATTTCCGTTGCTTCCTTTTTCAATGGATGTAACAGTCGAACGGACAATTTGCCCATCATCGACAACGATTGGTTTTTTTGTATCCATATCACTAATAACGTGGCCCAGGGCTCCATATTTCATAGAACCTGGATGATAAAAGGTCATGGTGCCGATTCCGGCTGCAGAATCCCTTATATACAGGCCCAGTTTAAAGTTATTTTCCGACTTATCTTTAAGGGGCGTCAATTCTGTGCTGATTTTTCCGTTCTCCCTTGTAAGTGTAAGCTTCATTGCCTTGCCAGTTTGTCCGGCTTCCTGGACAAAAGGCGCCACATCGGACATCTTCTCAATATCTTGGCCGTTTATCTGTGTGATGATATCTCCTACTTTGATTCCTGCAGTTTCGCCGGGGGACGCTTTTCCGTCTTTTGCATCCACAAGGTGATGACCTACAACCAGCACTCCGACCGTATTCAGTTTAACCCCGATTGACTGGCCTCCGGGAATGACCTTAAAATCCTTTAATACATTTACATCAACTTTCTTTACTGGAAATCCTGCCAGTTCAAGCAGCATTTCGTCTTTTCCAATTTTTTTTCCCTGTACGGCAACCTGGCTTCCCTCCTGCTTAAGAGCTGCCGCCGCTTCTGTTTTCATTGATGCTGATACAGGTGCCGCCTTGCTGAAATTGTATGTTTCACCTTCAAATAGGGTAATCTCTTTGGGAATGCTGATATATTCTTGAAAGGGTTTGGAAAACCCTGCTGCAATTAATGAAACAAGGAGAATTCCACCAATTATTTTTCTTAGTAGCTCTAAATTCAAAACCTTCACTCTCCTCGCTTCTAGTCCACTCGTCAAATGGCTACATCTTTAATTTTGCCTCCTTAGTGAGCATTTATAACCTTTGCCCATATAAAAAAAGCTACCCTCTTTGGATAGCTTTTCAAGTTATTTTTATTTGCTGGGCAAGCTGAAGCAATTCTTTTGCATGCTCTTTCGTCAAATCAGTAATTTCCACCCCGGATATCATCCGTCCGATTTCCTTGATTTTATCCTCGGAATTGAGCGGTTTCACTGTCGTCTTGGTTCTGCCGTCACGTGTAGACTTTGCGATGAACAGATGTGTATCTGCCATTGCAGCAACCTGGGGAAGGTGTGAAATGCAAAGAACCTGTGAATCCCTGGAAACATGATGGATTTTCTCCGCAATGGCCTGTGCGACGCGGCCGCTGACTCCTGTGTCAACCTCATCGAAGATAATCGATGTGACCCCCTGATGCTTTGAGAAGATGCTTTTCAGGGCCAGCATGATTCTGGACAGCTCACCGCCTGAGGCAACTTTGGAAAGGGGCTTGAGCGGTTCGCCCGGATTGGTGGATATATAAAATTCTATCTTGTCAGCACCGTTGCGGTGGTAGCCGCGGCTGGACAATTCCTCGAAATTCACTTCGAACACCGTCTTCGACATATACAGCTCTTTCAATTCCTTATGAATGAGAGAGGTGAGCTTCTTTGCACTCTTTCTCCGAAGCCTGGTTAATTGTTCAGCTTCAAGGCTCAGGTCCTTCTGAAGGGAGGAAAGCTCCCTTTGAAGCTGGTCAATATGTGTTTCCTTATTCTGCAGTGTCTCGATTTCTTCTTCTATCCCTGATGCATATTCGAGGATTTCCTCGATTGTCTTGCCATATTTCCTTTTCAGCTGGTTGATTTCTGTCAGCCTTTCTTCAATTTCATTCAGCCTTGCAGGATCATATTCAAGAAAATCGAGCTTGCTCCTCAGACTGCTTGAAACATCCTCAAGCATATAGAAACTGTTGGATACGGCATCGGCCATTTCCTTATATTCAGAATCCAATTCAGCAGCCTCCTGCAGGTGCCCCATGACAAGGCCGATCCAGTCCAGTCCCTTTTGCTCCCCATGCAGTGCTGTGTAGCCAGCCTGCATGCTGTCATATATCCGTTCAAAATTTCCGAGCTTCGTTTTTTCTTCATACAGCTCTTCGTCTTCGTTGATTTTCAGCCGGGCTGTCTCAATTTCCTCCAGCTGAAATTGAATCAGATCAAGCCTATGGGCCATCTGCTGTTCATTCTCGCTCAAATTCCTGAGCTTTTTAGCTGTTTGTTCATACGATTGGAATACTTCCAGGTATTCGTGCAGGGCCGGCATGATTTCCTCAGAGCCGAACTGATCAAGCAAAGATAAATGAAGGGTTTCATCCATCAATTCCTGGTGCTCATGCTGTCCATGGATGTCGATGATGGTCGACCCGATCTCCCGGAGCGCAGCAATCGTCACCAGCTTCCCGTTCACCCGGCATACACTCTTGCCTGTACGTGAAATATCACGGCGAAGGACGACCATCCCTTCCTCAATGTCAATCCCGAACTCCCTTGATTTTCTATAGCAGGGATGATCCGGGCCGTCAATTTGAAAAAGCCCTTCGATTTCAGCTTTCTGTTCGCCGTGCCGTACAAACTCTGAAGAGCCCCGGCCTCCCACTAAAAGGTGGATAGCATCGATGATGATTGATTTGCCTGCACCCGTTTCCCCCGTCAATACAGTTAAGCCCTTTTCAAAAGAAACAGAAAGGGCCTCTATAATAGCGAAATTTTTAATGGATAATTCACTTAGCAAAGATTTTCACCCCAATTTAAAGCATATCGATGAAGCGGTTGGATATCACTTCAGTATCTTCAGGTGTTTTGCAGATAATCAGGCAAGTATCATCGCCGCATATCGTACCGAGAATTTCTTCCCAGTCAAGATTATCTATCAGCGCGCCGATTGCCATCGCATTCCCGGGCAGCGTTTTCATAACCAGCAAATGGCCGGCAGTATCAATCCGGACAAAAGCATCCATTAAATTGCGTTTTAGTTTCTGCAGCGGATTGAACCTTTGATCCGCCGGCAGGCTGTATTTATATCTTCCATCCATTAAAGGAACTTTTACAAGATGCAATTCTTTTATATCCCTTGACACAGTTGCCTGCGTCACATTAAAACCGGCATTTTTCAGCTCGTCTACAAGATCATCCTGTGTTTCAATATCGTTATTGGCAATGATGTCTCTTATTTTGATATGGCGTTGTCCTTTATTCACTTTATCACCTCTATAGGCAGTCGAAACCTGATTTCTATCCATATGTTAGCCGATTTTCTGCTGAATGTACAATTTTTTCTGCAATAGGCAGCAGGAATAGCCAGGAATCGCCAAGATTCGAAGGCCCGGCGCCGAAAAAAAGGAATAAGCCTGATGCTTATTCCTCTTCTTTCTGCTGCTTTGATTTCAGCTCAGTATGAGCTTCCTTGACTACTTCATCCACAGAAGCAGAAAGTCCATTTTCGCCTGTTTCCTTTTCCCCTTCCCACCTCAGGTGAAGAAGGAACTCAATATTGCCGTCCCCTCCTGTTATGGGGGAATAGGAAAGGTTTCTGACATCATAGCCCTGTTCCAGGGAAAAGCGGATCATTCGCTCAATGACGTCTGCATGGACCTTAGGATCGCGGACAATCCCTTTTTTTCCGACCTGCTCACGTCCTGCTTCAAACTGCGGCTTTACAAGCGCAATAATATCACTCCCGGAAACCAGCAGAGTTTTCAGAACAGGCAAAATAAGCTTCAAGCTAATAAATGATACATCAATCGACGCAAAGTCAGGCATCTCCCCTGCCAGATCGGCAGGAGTCACATAGCGGAAGTTGGTCCTTTCCATTACCTCCACCCGCTCGTCCTGCCTGAGCTTCCAGGCAAGCTGATTATAGCCCACATCCAATGCATATGACATTTTCGCCCCATTCTGAAGCGCACAGTCAGTGAAGCCGCCGGTTGATGCCCCAATATCAAGAAGCACCTTTCCTGAAACGTCCACATCAAACTGTTTGATTGCCTTTTCCAGCTTCAGTCCGCCGCGGCTGACATAGGGGATCAGCTTGCCTTTAACTGTCAGCGGTATATCAGCGCCGACCTTTTCACCAGGCTTATCGAGGCGGTTTTCATTCGTATATACAAGCCCGGCCATGATGGCTCGCTTTGCTTTTTCCCTTGTCTCGATAAGCCCTCTTTCTACCAGCAATACATCTAAACGTTCTTTCTTACTTTTCATCTGTTAAGCCCTTTTTTGTTTTTTTCTCGCCAGCTTTGCGAGCTTTTGAACGGCCATCTCGGAGGTCAGGCCGATTTCTTCGAGCAATTCCTTTACGCTTCCATGTTCAATATACTCATCAGGGATTCCCATGCGTTCGACAGCTGCCTGATGGAACCCGTTTTCATGGGCAAACTCAAGGACGGCGCTTCCGAATCCGCCCTGCAGGATAGCTTCTTCTATAGTTAGTATCGGCATATTCAAACTTAATATTTCTGACAGCATCTTCTTGTCAAGCGGCTTGATGAACCTGGCATTGACGACTTTTATTGAGTAGCCCTGCCTTTCCAGCTGATCTGCTGCTTCCATCGCCATCGGGATCGTTGTACCAAAGGTAAGGATTGCAGCATCGTCCCCTTCCTTCAGCACTTCCCAAGTGCCGATAGGAATCTTGATCAGTGTCTCATCCATCGGTACACCAATTCCGTTGCCTCTTGGGAAGCGCATCGCAATCGGGCCGTCATCATATGCAAGAGCTGTGTTGACCATATGCTGGCCTTCATTTTCATCTTTTGGCATCATCATGACCAGATTCGGCACATGCCTCATGAAGGCGATATCAAAGACACCCTGATGGGTTTCACCGTCAGCGCCCACAAGGCCTGCCCGGTCGATACCGATGAAGACATTCAGGTTCTGGCGGCAGATGTCATGCACAACCTGGTCATAGGCGCGCTGCAGGAAGGTCGAATAGATAGCCAGGAACGGCTTCATATTTTGTGTGGCAAGCCCTGCTGCGACAGTTGTTGCATGCTGCTCCGCTATCCCCACATCAAACATGCGGTCCGGGAACTCGCCGGCAAAGCCCTCAAGCTTTGATCCGACAGGCATGGCAGGAGTGATTGCAACGATCCTGCTGTCCTCTCTCGCCAGCTTCCTCACAGTTTCACTGACAAGCTTGCTCCAGGCAGGCGGAGGGTTGATCGGTTTGACAAAGTCACCTGTGTCAATTTTGTATGGGCCTGTCCCGTGCCAAGTCCCGACTTTATCCTTTTCAGCAGGGGAATATCCTTTCCCCTTCTTGGTGATCACGTGCAGAAGGACCGGGCCTTCTGTTTTCTTTGCATAGCTGAGCGTTTCAAACAGTTCTTCGAAATTGTGGCCATCGATCGGGCCTAAGTACGTAAAACCCATTTCCTCAAAAAACATGCCTGAAACCAATAGATATTTCAAACTGTCTTTTACTCTTTCAGCAGTTGAAGCAAGCTTTCCGCCGACTGCAGGGACTTTTTTGAGCAGAAGCTCGAGCTCATCCTTCACCCACTGGTATTTGCCGGCTGTCCGGAGTTTTCCGAGAACATTGTGCAGGGCCCCGACATTTGGTGCGATCGACATTTCATTATCATTGAGGATAACAATCATATTCTTTTGCTCATGTCCGATATGATTGAGCGCTTCAAGAGCCATCCCGCCTGTCAGTGCACCATCCCCGATGATCGGGACGATATGGGAGTCCTCTTTTTTCAAATCCCTCGCAATAACCATGCCCATGGCTGCTGATAAAGAAGTCGAGCTGTGCCCGGTCTCCCACACATCATGCTCGCTTTCAATCCGCTTCGGAAAGCCGCAAAGGCCTTTATATTGCCTGAGCGTATCAAATTCGCAGGCTCTGCCTGTAAGGATCTTATGGACATAAGACTGGTGGCCCACATCCCAAAGAAACTTATCCTTCGGGCTTTCAAAGCATTTATGAAGGGCAATCGTCAGTTCGACGACACCCAGGTTGGGTCCGATATGTCCGCCTGTTACTGAAAGTTTTTCTATAAGAAAATTTCTGATATCCTGGCTGAGATCTTCCAGTTCTTTATTTGAGAGCCCTTTTAAAAATGAAGGGTCCTTAATTGATAATAGATCCATGTCTTGGATCACTCACTTTCATTTCTTTTTAAAACTCTGTTGTTATGGATTCTCTTTTATTATAACGATATGACAAGTTTCCACAACAAAATAAAGCATATTCCCTGCATTGTACCATAAGAGTAACGCATTGCACCCGTTTTTCCAACTGATTTCCCTTTTGCGGCATCTACACCTGCTGAAAGGCAGGGGCAGTTTAAATAACAAAAGCTTAAAGCTGCAGCATGCAAACAGGGAACTCTGCACTATCAACAAGCTGCAACATCAATACATCCTATCCAAAGAAAAAGCCGTCGGCCCGATGCGGCAAACGGCTTCCATCTCATATCCGGCATTTACCGGAAATGCCAATAAATCAGTGATCTCTGTTCGCCACCAGATTGGTTATCTCCTCCAGCAGCTGGATTTCAAGGCCTGTTTCCTGCAGCCGGGCCTTTGCCATCCTTATATGATGTTCAAGCGCCTGGTTTGCCCCTTCCATTGTAAGAATGGATGGGTAGGTGCTTTTATTGTTGGTCTCATCGCTGCCAACCGGCTTTCCAAGGACCTCTTCATTTCCTTCCAGGTCAAGGATATCATCCCTGATTTGGAAAGCAAGGCCAAGATGGTGGGCAAATTCATTCAGGCTATTCAGCTTGCTTTCCTCTGCACGCGAGAGGAGGGCTCCTGCCGCAACACTGAATGCAAGGAGCTTGCCTGTTTTGTGCACATGTATGTATTCAAGCTCTTCAAGGTCAAGGTCTTTGTCCTCTCCTTCAATATCTGCCGTCTGCCCGCCGACCATGCCTTCAGCACCCGAAGCCCTGGCAAGCTCATTGATCAGAGCCAGTTTCACTTCCGCATCAGCATGCTCAGGAGCTATCTGTGCAAGAAGCTGGAAGCTGTATGTGAGCAGTGCATCTCCAGCAAGGATGGCATTTGCCTCGCCAAACACCTTATGGCTGGTCGGCTTCCCCCTCCTGAGATCATCATCATCCATGCTTGGGAGGTCATCATGTATAAGAGAGTAGGTATGGATCATCTCCACAGCAGCGGCAGCCTGCAGGCCTTTTTTTGTATCTTCCCCAAAAGCCTTCAGGGTAGCGAATACGAGGAGCGGCCTGATCCTTTTGCCCCCTGCCTGGAGGGAATAATGCATGGCCTCCTTCAGCACCTCCGGGGCGGCAAGCCTGCCGATACTTTCCTCAAGCTCACGCTCAAGCATCTTTATATGGACCTCTGAAAAAGAATCAAGCTGTACATCCGGCACCATTATTCCTCCTCCTCAACGACAAACGGTTCTTTCTTGCCTTCTTCAGTCAGAACCTCCGTCAGCTGTTCTTCCACCCTTTGCAGTTTATCATGGCACAGCTTTGACAGCTCCATGCCCTGCTTATAGATGGTAATGGCCTCTTCGAGCGGCACATCGCCTTCTTCCAGCTTTTCTACAATTCCTTCAAGCTTATTCATCGCTTCTTCGAATGTGAGTTTTTCTTCTGCAGCCATTTTTATCACTCCTCTTTGCCTGTCACCTTGCAATTAAAAGTTCCATCTGCCAATTTCACTTGGACATCATCGCCCTTTTCAACCTGGGAGACACTCTTCAGGAGCCTGCCTTCCCCGCTGTAGGCCAAGCTGTAGCCCCTGTCCATAATCTTAAGCGGACTCAGTGCCTCAAGGGTAGAAACCATACCGCCGAATTCCTTCTGCTTCTTGGTCAAAACCTCTTTCATAGCTCTGCCGAGTGCACGGTTGCCGCGTAAATGAGTTTCCTTCGCTTCGTTGTACAAATCTTTCGGATGATTCCTCAGAAGCCTTTGCAGCAGCCTGTCCCGCTCCTCGCTTTTCAGCTCTGCAAGCCTGCCTGCGCTTCTTTTAAGCTGTTCTGTCATCCTGTCTGCCTGTTCAAGCTTTTGTTCATACAGCCGCTGCGGGTAGCGGAAGGCATAAGATTTCTGAAGCCTGCCCAATCGTTCCCTCTGCAGAACTGCCCTTTCCTTCATCGCCCTGATAAGCCTGGACTGGCGGTTTAAAATCCGTTCAGCCAATTCATCGATATGCGGAACCGCAATTTCGGCCGCCCCGGTTGGTGTGGGCGCCCGGCGGTCGGCGGCAAAATCGGCAATTGTAAAGTCGGTTTCATGCCCCACAGCCGATATGACCGGAATGGAAGATCCAACGATCGCTCTGGCTACCTGCTCTTCATTGAAGGCCCACAGCTCTTCGATCGAACCTCCGCCCCGCCCGGCAATCAGGACATCAGCCTCGGCCTGCCGGTTTGCAAGTTCGATGGCACCAGCGACAGAAGGAGCTGCCTGAGCGCCCTGTACAAGTGCCGGATAGATCAATATATTGGCAATCGGAAAGCGCCTTTTTATTGTTGTGATGATATCTCTTACTGCAGCTCCTGTCGGAGAGGTTATAACTCCGACTGTTTTCGGGAATTTCGGGATGGGCCTTTTGCGTTCTGGAGCAAACAGCCCCTCTTTCTGGAGCCTTTCCTTCAGCTGCTCAAAGGCCAGGAAAAGATCCCCTACTCCATCCGGCTGCATCTGCTTGACATAAATCTGATACTGCCCGCTCGGCTCGTAGACGGAGATTTCACCGCTGATCAGGACCTTCATTCCGTTCTCAGGTTCAAACTTCACTGAACGTGCAGAACTGGAAAACATGACTGCCAGGATCCGGGATTTCTCATCCTTCAGCGTGAAGTACATATGTCCGCTTGAATGCCTCTTGAAATTAGAGATTTCGCCTTTGACAAAAATCTCCTGCAGATGCGGATCATGGTCGAATTTTCGTTTTATGTATTTAGTAAGAGCGCCTACGGTCAGATAACGCTTTTCCTTCATAGCATACTCCTTTTAAAGGGCTGGGTATCCAAATGCAATTTGCCGTTTGTGTATAATAATCTAAACAGCGTAAAAAGCCCTTCCCTATTATAAGTTTAAATAAGGCCATCCGTCACGCCAAAACGGCTGCATATCGCACATTTAAACTGGATAGAGACAGGGCAATTAATGCTTACGTAAAGCCTGGAAAGGCAGAACATTAAGCTTCCAGGCTATCCTTCACCTTCGAGAGAACGCCGTTGATGAAACGGCTGGACTGGTCATCGCCAAATATCTTCGCAATTTCAATCGCCTCATCAATGACAACATTTGCAGGGACGTCTTTGCTGTATTTCAGCTCATAGACCCCTTGGCGGAGAAGGTTGCGATCAACTGTTGCAAGGCGTTCCAGCTTCCATTTTTCAAGATACTGTTTGATCATATTGTCAATTTCCTCTTTATTTTCCAGGACACCGGTTACCAGAAGTGTGAGATAGTCGTCGCTTTCTTCTCCCTCGAGCACATGGTCGATTGCTTCCGAAGGGTCTGCCTGGCTCACATCAATCTGAAACAGGGCCTGTAATGCTTTTTCTCTCGCTGTTCTTCTTTTCATTATATTCTTTAACTCCTTTTAGGCATCTTTGTCCAAATAAACATAAGAAGATAATAGCATAAGTAAAGCAGGTTCGCACAGCCTTCATCAATATTTTTGCCATTATGCCTTAGATTCATAGGTGTTTTTTGATACTATCTGCAAGAAAGTTCCATATCCTTCATCAGGTCCAGTAATGGAAAGAGCCAAAGACATTAGCTGTCTTTGGCTCTTCTGATCAGATTTCCTGTTCAACTTCCGGCTCAAGCTTCTGGTTCTCGAATAAAATGCCCACCACATGAATATTGATTTCCTGTGCTTCAAGAGCAGTCATATTCAACAAAGCCTGGCGGATATTATCCTGGATTTCCTGGGCCACGGCAGGGATGGAGATGCCAAATTTCATCAGACAGTACACCTCGACCTTGATGCCCTCCTCAGTCAATTCAACCTTGACGCCTTTACCATGATTTTTCTTGCCTAAACGCTCGACGACTCCTGAGGCGAAATTGCCGCGCATCTGTGCAACTCCTTCTACCTCAGAGGCAGCGATTCCTGCAATCACTTCAATCACTTCAGGAGCTATTTCTACTTTTCCATGCCCAGTGTTTCCCTGGCTCATTTCCAAAATGTTCTCGCTCATTACAGCACCTCCGGTTAATCTTCAGACTTCATCACTTCGTACATCTCAAGGAACTTGGTATTGAACTGTCCTTCCACAAATTTCTCGTGGCTGAGCAGCTTAAGATGGAATGGAATGGTCGTGTGTACGCCTTCGACCACAAATTCGCTTAAAGCCCTCTTCATGCGGGAAATGGCTTCTTCCCGGCTGCTGCCATAAGTAATGACCTTCGCAATCATGCTGTCATAATAAGGCGGAATCATATAGCCCGGATAGGCTGCAGAATCGACCCGGACACCAAGGCCTCCTGGAGGCAGATACATACTGATCCTCCCGGCTGAAGGCATAAAGTTCTTCTCCGGGTTTTCCGCATTGATCCTGCATTCGATCGCCCAGCCATTGAAAGTAACTTCGTCCTGGCGAAGGGCAAGTTTTTCACCGGATGCCACCTTGATCTGTTCTTTGATCAGATCCACTCCCGTCACCATTTCTGTGACAGGATGCTCTACCTGTATCCTGGTATTCATTTCCATGAAATAGAACTTTCGGTTCTGATAGTCATATATAAATTCTACAGTGCCGGCGCCTGTATAATCAACCGCTTTTGCAGCTTTAACGGCGGCTGCCCCCATTTCTTCACGGATTTCTCCGTCGAGTGCAGGAGATGGCGTCTCTTCAAGGAGTTTTTGAAGCCTTCTTTGAATCGAGCAGTCCCTCTCGCCTAAATGAAGCGTATTGCCATAATTATCAGCAAGCACCTGAATTTCCACATGGCGAAAATCTTCTATATATTTTTCAATGTAAACGCCAGGATTGCCAAAAGCAGTCAGGGCCTCCTGCTGGGTGATATTGATTCCCTTCACCAGCTCTTCCTCGGTGCGGGCTACACGGATTCCTTTACCTCCACCGCCGGCCGTCGCCTTGATGATAACGGGATAATCAATTTTTTCGGCCAGTGCCTTGGCATCATCCACATCCTTTATGACACCCTGTGAACCAGGGACAATCGGCACTCCCGCTTCTCTCATTGTTTCACGGGCAATATCCTTTGTGCCCATTTTATTGATGGCTTCGGGAGTCGGGCCGACAAAGATGATGTTGCATTCACGGCACAACTCTGCAAAAGCAGCATTTTCCGCCAGGAATCCATAGCCGGGATGGATGGCATCACACCCTGTCAGTTTAGCAACACTAATGATATTCGTAAAGTTAAGATAGCTGTCTTTGGAGGCTGTCGGACCGATGCAGTATGCTTCATCAGCCAATTGTACATGCAATGCTTCTTTATCAGCTTCCGAATAGACAGCAACAGATTCTATGTCCATTTCTTTGCAGGCACGGATGATCCGTACAGCAATTTCCCCTCTGTTTGCAATTAGTAATTTTTTTATCATCGAAAGCTCTCCTTACTCAGGCTTCACCAAAAATAATGGCTGTCCGTATTCGACCAGCTGGCCGTCTTTCACCAGTATTTCCACAATTTCCCCATTCACTTCTGCTTCAATTTCGTTGAACAGCTTCATTGCTTCAACAATGCATACGACAGAATCCTTGGAAACTTTTGAACCTGCCTTGACGTATACATCAGCATCCGGAGACGGAGAAGCATAGAAAGTCCCCACCATTGGCGAAGTGATTTTATGTAAGCCAGCATCCTGTACAGTTTCTTTTGGAGCTTCCTGAACGGCAGCCGGGGCTGCCTCCTGAATTGGAGCTGCAGGCGCAGCAGGCTGCTGGACAGGAATCTCAACGGCTCTTTGGACTGCTGCAGGCTGAACAACAGCCTCTGCCAGCGCGCTTTTTTTCATTTTTATTTTTGATCCTTCATGCTCATATTCAAATTCATCAATTGTAGACTGATCAACCAGTTTAATCAGCTCGCGTATTTCTTGTACTTTTAACATACCATTCGGCACCCCTTGTCCTAAATAAATTATGACTAGATACTAATATCATACGATAAGACCACACCAAAGTTCAACCGGCTTCTTTCAAGCTGCAGGACCTTTTTGCATTCTGCCCTTCTATTTTAATGTTTTTTTCAATTTTTGTGAAATTCCGCAGAGGAAATATGCCTATGCACAGCGAAACTTACAGCATTAGACTTTTTTCGACGGAGGAAACCATAATGGAAAAGCTTGAGAGCATAAAAAGGGAAGATTTGGCCCGGAAAAATTCACTGATTGTCAAATCGACTTTTGTAAGCGTTATACTGGCTGCTGCTGTAGATATTATAATGAAAAAGGAACTGGCTGTCATCCTTGCCATTCTGATTGCCGGGGGCATAGGCTTCTGCGTTGTCTGGATGCTGCACCGCATTCCATCCGCCATTCATATCGTTCCGTACACAAGCATGATCCTGATTACTGCCGTCATGTTCATCATCATGGAAAACAGCGTCTCGCCAACAGCTTTTTTCCTCGCATATTTCATCATTGCTGCGGCAGCCATCTATATGGATACACTCTTGCTCTGGCTGGCTTTTTTGCTTGGAATCTTACTCATAACAATCTTTGCAGCACTACACCATGACATCCTTCCATTGGAAATGAAAAATTATGTGACTGTTTATCTGCTTTATCTATTAGTAACTGTACTACTTTCATTTCAATTCTCCATTTCGCGCAAGCTGGCCGAGAACATTGTTCTTTCTCAGGAAAAGACAGCACAGCTGCTGAAAATCGACCAGGAGATCAGGAAGGCCATAGGCAAGAGTACAGCTGATATTTCTGAAATGATCGAACAGGTGAAAGAGAGGAGCGGCCAAAACTTTGAGGCTGCATATTCCATGTCCCACTCGATCGCCGAGGTTTCCGCCGGAATGCAGACCCAGGCCGGGGCAATCATGGGAATCAACCAATCATTGGCAGTTGCAAACAAGCAGGCAGAAGATACTACCACCCTTTCGGAAAAACTCCATCAGGATGCAGCTGCTGCCGAGCTGATCACCCAAACAGGCGATGCCCTGGTAGGCAGATTGGCTGAAGAAATGAGCATATCTTATGAGGAGATGCAGAGTGCAATTGTGAAGATGAGCAGCCTTTCACTGCGGATACAGGATACCGCGGCGTTTACCGATTCAATCCAGGAAATAGCATCTCAGACAAATATGCTTGCATTGAATGCATCCATTGAGGCTGCCAGAGCAGGAGAACGCGGGAAGGGATTCGCAGTAGTGGCAGATGAAGTCAGAAAGCTCGCCGACCTGACAAGGAAAACGGCCATCCTGATTTCTGAAAATCTGCAGGAGGTAATTTCAGAGACAGAAGCCGCCAAAGAAGACCTGGGAGCTGCAGGAAAAACCATTACCGGCAACCTGACACTCACTTCAGATACCCAGCAGGCGTTTGAGGAGATTTTCACAGCCTTCATCAGACTGAAAGAGGATATTGCAAGATACAGCTCCATGACTAGGCAAATCAAGGAATCTTCCCATTCGATCGGGAATGCAGTCACAGAATTCAGCTCTGTGATCGAGCAGGCAAGCTCCGCCCTCGAAGAGCTTTCCGCCTCTGTCGGAGAGCAGGCAAAACAAAACGAAAACATATTCTCATCGATAAAAAAGGCGCATCATTCACTGGAGGAACTAGTGGAGTTTCAGAAAAAGTAGGCTGATACTCAACAAATTCCACCTCTCCCTGCATGCTTATCATATGTCAAAGGAAATAAAAAGGCAGCACACCACTGGATGCACTGCCTTTTTATAGTGGACCTGCAAATCGGGCAAGAGGGCTGCAAGCGCCTCCCGCTTTTCTTTTGTCCAGCTCCGGCTCCTAGGTGCTCGAGTCATAAGTCACTTTGGAACCGAAGGCAAAGGACGCCTTCAATTCCAAAGCGCCTTATGCTTGAGGCCCGCAGGATGCGGGTCATGCAGGCGTTGCCACAGGACGTGGCGCATTTAGCCTGCGTTCCTTGTTGGAACAGTCGCCTCCGCTTTTCTATTTCCCAGGTTCAAATTCTACTGATGCTACCTGGAGCTGCGGGATTTCGCCTTTTACCATTTGAATGATTTCGTTAGCGGCTGTTGGCGAGTGTTCTTTTGATTTGATGGTGATGCGGACTTTTTCTCCGTCTGCCCTTACAAGGACGTCCTCATAGTCCATGGCTTTGATGACTGTTTCAAGGAGAATTTCTTTTTGGGCAACATCTCTAAGCTGATCGATTTTTTCCTTCGCTTCGTTTCGTTCCTCAGCGGAAAGATCTGTGGATGCCATGACATTGGTCAGTTCCTCTTCCATCCGGCTGCGCTCATCCTCCATCTGCATGCGGAGCGTTTCGAACATTTCATCGCTGGAAACCCCGGAGATAACTGTTTCGCCATCTTCTGAAGCAGTTTCTTCAGCTGAGGACTCTTTTGCCCCTGCGGTTTCTTCATTTGCCTTTTCCTCGACTGCGGCCAGATCATTGCTTTTTTGTTCAGGTGTAGTAATGTAGTAGACAGAGAGCACGACGACTAAACTTAGCATAGTTAAAAGCCAGACTGTTTGTTTTTTCAATAGCATTTCAGGATTCCCCCTTAGATTTTTTTGGCATTACAGCTACACGGTGGCTTGGCACATCCAGCGACCGCGTGACAGCCTCAATGATCCACTTTTTTACTTGTATGTTATCGGCCCCTTTAGCGACGACGAGTACTCCCCGTATAACAGGCTTCTTCGTTTCAACCACTATCGGAACCTCTTTTTCTCCATCTCTGATAATCACCAGCTGGTCTTCCTTGGACAAATCCTCCACTTTCCTTTTTCCGCCCTCCCGATCCGTTTCATCGGTCGTTTGGGACTTCGTTGTGGAGTTCTTTTCCAATACCTTCTTCTCGGTCGCATCCACATTGACAACAACAGTAACATCGTCCACACCAATAATGGAATCGAGCGCTTCCTTCAGCTGGGCTTCATAAGCTTTTTCGTAATCAGTAATAGACACGTTCCCGCCGGTATTCTTCTGGCCAAAGGCCGGGACATCTTCAGCTTCCTTCCCTCCCTGGCTGCTGAAAGCCGGAAGCACCCCGCCAGCTGCTTCCTCCTTGAAAAAGGAGCTGCTGATGAGCATGATCGCTGCCCCGAACAATAAGGCAATCAGCAAATATTGATATTTTCCCTGCTTCTTATTTTCACCGCTTCCCATCAGGTGTTTCTTTATCCAAGCCAGCGGCCCCTTTTCATTGTCCATTAATCCTTGTTCCCCCCTTCTATCATGACTTCGATAGATTCTTCCTTTATATTCCATTTTTGAGCAAGAAGTGAAGCGATATTGTTTGATTCATCTGTTTCTGTGCTAGATGGAAAGGGTTGATTCGTATTGATTTCTACCATGGAGACCACTTCGACTGCTTTTTCTTCAGGAACATGCTGCCTTAGCTGGATGGCGACCCTCTCAAGATTTTCCGGGAAGGCACTCTGATCATTTTCATCCACGATTAGACTGACATCTTCAATTTCCAATCCGTACTGGTCCATCAGCTCCTTTTCTGCGTCCGTTTTCATTTGGACAGCCATTTCTTCTAAAATATATGCACTGGTTGAAGCTTGTATTTCTTTTTTCTTCATTTCTATTAAATTTTCCATATTATCATCTTCCGCTGTTTCAAAAACATTGATTTTCCCAATGGCTTCTTCAAGATCCTGCGTAAACAGCTTGAGGACCGGAGACAGGATGATTGTGATCAGCAGCAGCCCGGTTACCATCTTCGTATACTTCTGCAGGCTTGAATTCGGCAGGAGCATGTCCACAACAGTAGCCAGCAGAACAAATAATATGATGTTTGTAACCCACTCTTTTATAAAATCCATATCGGTCACCCCTATCTCATCATCATGGTCAGATTTCCTGCAGCGATTATGACGGTTATGCTTAGGAAAAACATAAGAGACACAAGGGCGAGTGCCGCAAATACGTAAATGACGCTCTTGCTGATGATGTCGAGGCAGGCGATGACCGGGCCCCCGCCGAGCGGCTGGAGAACAGCTGCTGCAAATTTATATATAAAAGCAATCATAAGAATTTTGATTGCCGGAAACGCTGCGATGATCAGCAGAATCGCGACTCCCGCGATCCCGACTGTATTTTTCAAAAGCACTGATGCACTGATGACCGTATCTGTAGCATCCGTGAACATCCTTCCGATTACGGGGATGAAATTTCCTGTGATGAATTTCGCTGTCCTCAAGGTCACCCCGTCCGTGATTGCGGCAGAAGCACCCTGCACTGAGATGACTCCAAGGAAAATGGTCACGAACAATCCCAAAAGGCCTATGCTCCAGTTCCGCAGAAGATTGGCAAGCTGCGTCACCTTGTAATTCTCTGAAAGGACACTCACAATGCTGAGGACCGCCGAAAGAAACAGAAGGGGCAGCACCGCATACTGAATGAACATACCGCTGATATTCATCAAGAACAGTATGACAGGGTGAAAAAATGCAGCTGACACCAGGCCGCCTGACGAAGCGATCAGAGCCAAAAGGAGCGGGACAAGAGCCAGGATGAAAGATGTCATCGTGCTGATGGCTTCGATGCTGTAATCAACCGCAACCCGGAAGCTGTTCAGTGCGATGATCACCAGAACCATAAAGATGATGGAATAGGCGGCCTTGCTGACAGAGCTCTTTTCAAAAGAATTCTGAAGGGACTGCAGAAACATGCTGAAGACTGTCAGGATGATGAGAGACCCGAGAAGCTTCCCATTGACGAGAAACTCATGAAAGAGAAACTTCATTCCCCCGAGCATCCACTCTTTCAGGGAAAACTCTTTATCTCCCTTAATAAATTCATATAAACTGCCTTTCTGGCTTTCCGGCAAAAAGCCGCCATATTCAGTTGAAACTTTTTCCCAAAAACCTTTCAGCTCATCAAGCTCAAGGGTTTCAAGCTGGGCCTCAACCAGCGCCTCAGCCCCCCTGGGCCCGTTCTCTCCTTCGTTTTCCCCGGAGGCTTGTACAACTGGCATCACACAGAAGGTGGCGAGAAATAATACTAGAAAAATAAACGGCAGCCGCTGCTTCATCTTTTCACCTCATTTAAAGAAACATGATTGCTGGGACATCAACTGGGAATCAGCTGAATGATCGTTTCTATCAGAACAGTCAGGATTGGGATAGCCATCGCCAGGATCAGTATTTTGCCGCCGAGCTCAATCTTTGATGCGATTGCACCCTGTCCTGCATCCTTCGTTATCTGAGCGGCAAATTCAGCTATATAAGCAATCCCGATGATTTTAAGGATCGTTTCTACATAGACAAGATTCACCTTGGCATTAACTGCAATTTTCTCAAGCATGTGGATGATGGCATAAATCTGGTCAACGAGAAACAGGAAAATGCTGCATCCGGTAAAGACAACGAGCAGAAAGGCAAAGTTGGGCTTCTGCTCTTTTACTACAAGGGCTAGGAATGTTGCTACCAGCGAGATACCTGCTATCTGAAAGATCTCAATCGCTGAGCCCTCCCTTATCCTTGAAATAAAAAGACCGACTTAATTTTCTGGAAGAGATCGTCCACAATCGAGGCGACCATAAACAAGATATAGATAAAACCGAATAAGGTGACCCACTGTGCGTACTCTTTCTTTCCGACCTGGTCCAGAATGGTGTGCAAAAAGGCGACTACAATGCCGACCCCGGCAATTTTAAAAATAATATCAACCTCTAATCCCATCATTTCTCCTCCTATACGCTGCTTTAATATTCCTTGCATCGTGTGCGAGCCCTGATTTAAATCAATAGAATGATCAACAGGAGACCTGACAGGAATCCAAGGCTTTTTACCATTCGTTCGTATTTTGCCTGTCTTTCATAGGCATCAGCTTCTTCCCTTTCCAAATGGGAGAGTGCCAGCATGATTTGTTTTTGCTGGGAAAACCGGTCATGGCGGCCGAGTGTCTCCCCGAACTGCTTCATGATCTCAAATTCTCCCTGCTTGAAGGCCGTCAGCTTCCATACCTCTTTCAGGCTTTCTTCCCAGGCAGCCTTGACTGTTGTTTCCGAATCTGTAAGCTTCTTTGAGAAAGATTCAAAAAACCAGGACAGCGGCTTCGAAAGCTGGGCAGCCAGCCTTCTTGCCGCTTCATGGAGCGGTGTATGGCCGTACATGATTTCAGCTTCCAGCGATTGAAGCGCGGATTTAAGCTGCCGCAGCTGGCGCGGCCTTTCGTTCAAATGCTTTGATGCCTCAAACCCCGCCCATGTAGTGGCCAGGATAATGAAACAGGCGCCGATGATCTTCATCATGCCAGGTTCACCGCCGCTTCCCTGTGGATTTCCCTGCCTGACTTGTCCAGGATTGATGCAATATTCCCCGGGCCGCCTGTCCGGTCCAGAATCACATATCTTTCAAAAATTCCGCTTTCAAGGATTTGCTTTAATGTCGGCCTGTTCTTTATTTCCTCCCATGAACGTCCATGGGTTGTCATCATCAGCTTGATGCCCGCATGGACAGCCTCCATGATGGCCTCCCCATCCTCTTGCCTCCCAATTTCATCAACGAGCAGGACATCCGGGCTCATGGAACGGATCATCATCATCATCCCCTCCGCCTTTGGGCAGGCATCAAGGACATCCACCCTCGGGCCAAAGGTCATCTGGGGAATGCCGCTGACACTTCCGGCAATCTCGGACCGCTCGTCCACTATGCCGGCCTTCTGTGCCGGAATAGCTGGTTTCGGTGCACCAGAGGAGACGATCCGGGCAATATCCCTGAGCAGCGTTGTCTTGCCTGTCTGCGGCGGGCCGACGATCATAGTGTGGAGCCAGCCGCTGCTATATAAATAGGGAATCAGCCTGTCTGCTGTCCCGATTTTCTCTCTAGCCACCCTGATATTAAAGGAAGAGATATCACGGATGGCCTTGACCTTCCCTCCATCCAGAATGACTTTTCCGGCAAGCCCGACCCGGTGCCCGCCCTCTATTGTGATATAGCCCCTCTTAAGCTCTTCTTCCAATGTGTAGATTGAAAAATGGCTGATTTTATTCATTAAATGGACAGCATCTTCTGCACCAACTGTATAGGGCAGGAAGCAGGGGATTCCTTTGGCTGTCACTTCAAGCGGCCTGCCAATCCTGATCCTGATTTCCTCAAGATGCTCCATCATTTCAGGAGGGACATTTTTCAGCTTGTCTGATAGATTTTTTGGCAAAAAGGCTGCAACTGTTTCCACAAAAATCCTCCTTATAGCTTTACTGTCTTTTATTTTCGCTACTAAGAAATGTATGTCGTTCCAGGAGCAATATGACAATATTTGTCCCTTTTCTATAAATGGATTATTCAGTGGAAACAAAGGAAGAGATTCTTTATCAAGCAGAAAATATGGGTATCATGAATAATGGCAGGGAAAGGAGAGGAATATGCTGTTTACTAGGTATAAAGAGGAAATTCAGAAGCTTCCTTTTAAAAATATATATACAAAAAAAGATCTGCTGCATCCAGGATTGCTGATTGAAGAATATGGTGCTCTCCAGATCTATTACTCGCCCCATAATGAATATGTGAATAGCAGGGCTAAAGTGTTGATACTTGGCATTACGCCTGGATGGGCGCAAATGAACAAAAGCATCACGCTCGCAAGGCATTTGATTGGAAAGGTTCCTGACTCAGAGGTGCTGAAGAGGGTGAAAGCAGAAGGGCGCTTTTCAGGGCCCATGAGAAAAAATCTGGCGGAAATGCTGGACAGCATCGGCCTGCCGGAGCGGATGGGACTTGATCATTCGATGATGCTTTTCCACGAAGCGGATACACTCCTCCATACATGCTCACTTGTGAAATATCCTGCTTTTTATAAAGGAATGAACTATACTGGCCATAGCCCCGAATTGAGCAAAAGCCCTTTTCTGACTGGCTATGCTGAGGAAACACTCAAAACTGACATCATGCCGCTTGATTCCCCCCTGATCATCCCCCTGGGAAAAGCGGCAGACAGCATATTGGCTGGATGGATTAAGATCGGACTGATTAATCCTGAAAATTGCCTGTACGGATTTCCCCATCCATCAGGAGCAAACGGACATCGTTTCAGGCAGCTGGAGGAGAGAAAAGAAGAACTCTCAGATAAAATCAGGCGGTATTTTCGTTGATGATTTTGTTCTGCCGCCCGGCATACTCCAATAACTTAAAGAAAGAATAGCTTTTGGGGAGGAGAGTAAATGTATAAAAATCATGGAATATCAGGACAGCCCGTACAGAAACAGGGCCGGAATACGATCAGGGTTGCAGGAAAGGGAACTGTCGAGGCAAAGCCGAATAAGGCGGAAACTATCTTTGGCGTATCAGCCGAAAGCAGTTCCTTGGCAGAGGCACAAGCTGAAGCCGCCCATACAATCGCCGGTATAAAGGCTGGATTGATCAGGATTGGGATACCGGAAGAAAACATCCAGACAAAGGACTATTCCGTTTTTCCGCAATATGATTTTCAGGATGGCAAGCAGATTTTCAGAGGATATAAAGCAGAGCATTTATTGAGGGTGATTGTATCGCCTGTTGAAGCTGCCGGCAGGGTATTGGATACTGCTGCAGAAAATGGAGCAAATATCATTTCTTCTGTCAGGCTTTTAGCGGACGATGGAAAGTGGCAGAAGCAGGCATTGTCTCTCGCAGTCATTGATGCCTATGAGAAGGCTTCTGTCATCGCAAAAACTCTGAATGTACAGCTGGTTAAAACACCAGTGTCAGTCACTGAAGGAAACATTGCCCCCGGCCAGCCAATACCATGGGAAGCCGGCCAGTTTGTCAAAAGTGCGGCCGCTGGTACTTCAATAGAACCTGGCACTACGGAAATTACTGCCTATGTGACAGCGGAGTTTGTTTATTAAAAAAAGCAACAGCCGATTGGCCATTGCTTTGGGATAACCTTATTAGGGCCGCAGTTGCCGCCGATTTATATGGAGTTTCAAACCTGCTCCAACAGGTGGGTGTCCGCAGGAATTCTTTCCGTATGTCCTCCATGCAGAGGCATGCCGTCCTGATTCCGATATAGGGCTCCCTATTACTACATAAAGGTTGAAACTTCATATACAAACGAACAACGCAGCTTGCAATAATTATATTACAATAACATTACCAAAAAGGCAATAGCTTTAAGCCATTTTTTCATATGCTGGAGTAGAATAGCACATACTAAAGAGAGCGCGGCAAATAGAGGACCGAAAGGATGGCTACTGAATGGTAAATGAAAATCATGATAAATTTTTAAAAGAGCAGCGGGATCTGGATCAGTATCTTGGCGGAACAAAAAGCAACAGGAAGCAGGCATCCTCTGACCCGGAATATAATAACCCGGGGAATACCGATCAATCTCCGGGGACAACCGGAAGGAAACTTTAACTGGATGCAATAAAAAATACCCGCCGGCCTGAAGCCATGCGGGTATTCCTTTTCACCGATTATGCCCTGGATACATAAGAGCTTTCAGTTGTGTTGATGATCAGCACATCTCCCTGGTTGATGAAGAAAGGAACCTGTACAATCAGGCCTGTTTCAAGTGTGGCAGGCTTAGTTCCGCCAGAAGCAGTATCACCTTTGATTCCAGGCTCAGTTTCTGTCACTTCAAGCTCAACAGTGTTTGGAAGTTCAACACCAAGCGTTTCTCCCTGATACATCATGATCTGTACTTCCATATTTTCTTTCAGGAACTTCAGCTCATACTCGATTGAGTTTTCAGGCAGTTCAATTTGCTCGTAGGACTCGTTGTCCATGAATACGTGCTGATCCCCGCTTGCATACAAATATTGCATCCTGCGGTTGTCAATCTGGGCCTTTCCTACCTTCTCGCCGGCACGGAAAGTTTTTTCCTGGATAGCGCCGGTTCGGAGATTGCGGAGCTTTGAACGAACAAACGCTGCGCCTTTCCCTGGCTTAACATGCTGGAAATCCATTACTCTCCAAATGCCGTTATCTACTTCGATGGTCAATCCTGTACGAAAATCATTTACAGAAATCATGTGTTATGTCCTCCTAATATGCAATTACAGAATGATTAGTTCTTTAGTTGAATGAGTCAGCTTTTCGTTATGGTCCTTAGTAATGATTGTATCATCCTCAATGCGCACCCCGCCTAGCCCAGGGATATAGATGCCTGGTTCGACTGTAACAACCATTCCTTCTTCAAGAATGACATCAGATCTGGATGCAAGCCCAGGCCCCTCGTGGACCTCAAGCCCGATTCCATGTCCTGTGGAATGGCCGAAATACTCGCCATAGCCTTTGCTGCTGATATGGTCGCGCGTAAGGGCGTCGGCTTCCTTACCGGAAATGCCCGGTTTGATGCCCTCGAGCCCCTTCAGCTGTGCTTCAAGGACAATATGGTATATGTCCTTCAGCTTGCTGTCCGGCTCACCCACAGCAAGGGTGCGGGTAATGTCGGATACATAGCCATTATAATAGGCGCCGAAATCAAGTGTAACCATGTCCCCTTTTTCAATCACCTTATCGCTTGCCACTCCGTGCGGAAGGGCAGATCTGTATCCGGAAGCAACAATGATGTCAAAAGAAGAAGAGGCTGCACCTGCTTTTCTCATAAAGAATTCCAGTTCATTCGAAACCTCCAGCTCTGTCCTGCCGGGGCGTATATAGTCCAGAATATGAGTATATGCCTTGTCGGCAATGCTCGCAGCTTCCTTTAATATCTTAATCTCTGAATCCGTCTTAATCAAGCGTAACTTTTCAATTGCTCCGCTTACTGGAACAAGCTCTGCTTCCACTGCTGCTTCATAGGCTTTGAAGGAGGCAAATGATACATGTTCCTGCTCAAAGCCAAGCTTCTGGATCCCAAGATTCCTGGCCTGCCTGGCCGCCTCTTCAACGATATTGCCTGAATGCTGAACGATTTCAAATCCTTCACACTGCTTCCCCGCCTGTTCGACATAGCGGAAATCGGTGATGAACTGTGCTTTTTCCCCGCTGATCAGCACCAGTCCTGCAGAGCCGGTGAAACCGGTTAAATATCTTCTGTTATAATTGCTTGTAACCAGCATCCCATCAATTGAATGCTGTCCAAATGCGGCGCGAAGCTTCTGTAGTTTCTCCATCCTAATTTCTCCCCTTTTCCAGTAGTGCGGCAAATGCCAGCTCATATCCCTTGAGCCCCAAGCCGACGATCTGACCCGCCGTAACCACTGCTGTGACAGACACATGGCGGAATGGCTCACGGGCATGGATATTCGATATATGTACTTCGATGACAGGCACGCTTATGCCTGCTATGCAGTCCCGGAGGCTGTAGCTGTAATGTGTAAATGCCCCGGGATTAAAGATCACGCCATCGACTCCGGCTTCGTTCGCTTCGTAAAGCTTGTCGATAAGCACCCCTTCATGATTGGACTGGCAGGCTTCCAGTTCTGCCCCGTATTCGCGGGCCAGCTCTGCAATCCGCTCTTCCAGCTGCTTCAGTGTGGTCTCTCCATAAATACCGGGCTCCCGCTTGCCCAGCATATTCAGGTTCGGCCCGTTTAATAGTAGTATTTTTGTCATAATCAGGCTCCCGTGAAAAAAGAATGTCCATAAGAACATTCTATCACAATTGAAAACGGCAGCACACCGAAACCATATTATGTTGCAGCTTCTTTTTCCTTATCTTCCCTGAACCTGATCTCATTTTCTTCATAAGAAATGGAGAAGCCGACGAATACTCCATAAAGAATATAAAAACAGACAGAGGCAATGATTGTATTTTTATCCAGGTCCCTCAGCGGGCTTATGCCTGGAAAAATGGGATTCAGCACAAGAAAGACCAGCAGGAAAAGTGCAATTCCGTAGGCTGCCCCCGCAAAGATGCTTTTGATCTTTCTAAGCAGGGCATAATAGATGATTGCTGCCCCGATGGAGACAATCCCGATGAATACAAGCGAAATGACCGTACCAAGCCACGTCTTCTTCCATCCCCCTATAGCCCATGGCTCCAGGATAACCCTCGGATGGATTTCAGTCAGGTTAAAAACGTAAGCCAGGTAAGCCAGCCCGCTCCAAAGCACTCCCCCGACAAATCCAGTGATGATGACCATAGCCATGAAGGACATCGGCTTTTCCCTCTGATTTTGTTCAAGCTTTTCATGTTCTTCCTTCATTTTTCCACCTCCATTGCTTAGTATGCCCATGGTTATTTTTTCAATCACAACTAAACCAAAAATTGAAGGTTCATCTGCCGCGGGAAAAAACCTTACTTTTGCTCAGCTCTAGAGGTTTTATCCGTTTTTTAGTAGAATAAATATAGGTACATTCAGCTTATGCAAAAAGTGCCTTGCAGGCACGATCCACTTTTTTCAATATGCTGTTTCGGCCCAGTACACAATAGGTTGGTGTTACATATATGTCTAAAGATCAAAAGCCCGTTTATGGCGGCCAGGCAGTTGTTGAAGGCGTCATGTTTGGCGGCAAGCATCATTATGTTACAGCTGTCAGAAGGAAGGATGAATCTATCGAATACTTCCATCTGCCGAGAAAATCAAACCCATCCCTCCGGACAATCAAGAAAATCCCCTTTCTGAGAGGGATAGCAGCAATCATTGAAGCCAGTGCGAACGGTTCGAAACACTTGAATTTCTCAACAGAGAGATTTGATCTTGATCCAAGCGAGGATCATACCTTAAAAGAACAGGAGCCATCCAAGCTCACCATGTGGCTCGGCGTGGCAGCCATCGGGGTCATTTCCTTCCTGTTTGGAAAATTTATCTTCACCCTTGTTCCCGTATTCCTGGCGGCCTTGACAAAGCCGGTTTTTCCAAGCGATTTTGCACAGGTATTGGTAGAAGGATTTTTCAAGCTCATTCTTCTCCTTGGCTATATTTATTTCGTTTCATTGACCCCGATTATCAGACGGGTGTTTCAGTATCATGGTGCAGAGCATAAAGTAATAAATGCTTTTGAGAACGGCAAGGAGCTGACGGTCGAAAATGTTCAGGCCCAGTCCAGACTCCATTATCGCTGCGGCAGCAGCTTTATCCTCTTTACCGTCATTGTCGGCGTTTTCATTTATATGTTTGTGCCGACGGATCCGCTTTGGGTCAGGATTTTAAACCGCCTAGCCCTGATTCCCGCCGTTCTCGGCATTTCATTTGAGGTCCTGCAGCTGACGAATAAGGTCAGGCATGTGCCTGTCCTGAAATGGCTCGGCCTTCCCGGACTCTGGCTTCAGCTATTGACGACCAAAGAACCGGATGATAAACAGACAGAAGTTGCCATTCTTTCGTTTAACGAACTGTTAAAAAAGGAAAAGGAAACCGAGGACACTAATAAAACAGAAGAAATTGTATAAGATATAGTTTAAAAGCAAGTGAAAATGCTCATCATGCTCATAGGGAGGTGGCTTTTTTGAATAACCGGACTTCATTGTATATTGTTGCCGGCCTCATCGGCCTCGCAATAATCGGAATAATAGGCAGATTGGTAAACGACCCTGCCGGTTTTTTGCAGAGCATAGCCGTAATAGCCCTCATTGGTGCTGCCGTATATTTTCTGTTTCGCCGTTTCTACAAAGCTGGCCCTATGAAAAAAGAGCAGCAGGCATTTGTTAAAGCAGCTAAGAAATCTAAAAGGAAATATCAGAAAGAACCTGCCAGCACCAGGAAGGCAAGTGTCGGTTCGCTCACATCCTTAAGGAAAACAAAAGCTCGCAAATCTCCATCTCATTTAACCGTCATTGACGGGAAAAAAGGCAAAAAAAAGAACCGGGCCACTCTCTGATGACCGGGGCTGTTATTTCAAGCTCATTGCCGGCTGTACACAGCCGGCCATTGGAAGGCACTGCCAATTTAGGCAGTGCTTTTTCATTCCCTCAGTATGTCCATAAAGAGAAGAACTTCCTCGCTGACCGCCTCCCAAGCTCCAGCAGCTCTTCTTTTCTTTCAGCGGTAAGGCCAAATTCTGTAGAGACGATGCCTTCTGTCGGAACAAAGATGATATTTTTTGCGTGCTTCCGGGAAATATAGCGTGCGTCATGGGCATCCTTCATTGTCTCAAAGAGTGCCTCATACAGCTGGATCGCATTATTGATTTTATTTTTCTCCCTGTTCAAGACATCATGGCTCAGCTTGATCCCAAGTACTGGCCGGACCTTTTTAACATTTTCCTTATCAAAAAGCCACATCGGAAAATTGCTCAGCACTCCTCCATCAACTAAGAGACTTGTTTCCCCTTCAAATGACTTCAGTTTGACCGGTTCAAAAAAATAAGGCAGACTGCAGCTCATCCGGATAGCCTTCGCTACTGAGAATCGGCCAGGGTCGACCCCATAGCTCATTAAATCATCCGGAAGTACGACAAGCCGGCCGTTCGTCAGATCTGATGCAATAACCCTGAGCTTCTGGGGTGCAAGATCGCCAAATGTACGGATCCCCCTTGCGGCAAGCTTTTCTGCAATCCACTTCTCCAGCTCGTTTCCCTTGTACAATCCAAGGCGCCAATACAAAAGCAGCCACTTAGCTGCCGAAAAAGGCAGCAGTGTCCTCCTGGCATCCAGCAGCTTCTTCAAATCAAGTTCATTCATCAGCTCAAACAATTCCCTGCTTGTGTATCCTGCAGCAGAAAGTCCGGCCACAATGGAGCCAGCGCTCGTGCCGGCCACCCTTTCAAAGCGGAATCCTTTCTCCTCAATGACCTCCAAAGCACCGATCAGCGCAAAGCCTTTAATGCCGCCGCCTGAAAAAACGCCGTCTATATACATGCAAGCCACTCCCGTCGATGATACCTGCTTGATACATCTTTAATCGGGCAGCTGCAAAAATAGTACGGCGGACAAATTAATTATTCAGGATAAAATATCAGATTACGTAAAATACTGGACTTCTGCTTCTGGAAAAAAGGAGTGGACATAGCTTCGAATGGTTTCTTCCATTTCCTTTGCTTCATCATTCTGGTATACATATTTTCCTATTCCGTAGCGGCCCCACTTATATTTCCGCTTTTCCTCATCCATTTCAAGCTTTGTTTTCGGATAGCGTTTTTCAATGACCTTCTTGGCAGGCTTTGTGAAACGGTGCTGAATAAGTTCAAAAGTGAGATCTTTCAGTTCTATGCCATCGAGCGACTGCTTCAGCCTTTCAAAAAGCTCATAATAGCCTTCCTTCCAGTTTTCATGAAGATAGATCGGCGCAACGATAAAGCCTAATGGATATCCTGCCCCTGCAACCTTCCTGGCCGCTTCGAGCCGTTCATCGAAAGTGGATGTGCCTGGTTCAAAATTCTTGATCACATATCGCGAATTGACGCTGAAACGGAATCTTGTTTTGCCGTTATGCCTGGCATCGAGCAGATGGTCAACATGATGGTACTTAGTTACAAAGCGGAGTCTTCCATACTCTGTACCGCCAATGAATTCAATTGTCTTTTTCAATGAGTGTGTTAAATGGTCCAGCCCTACAATATCCGAGGTACAGGCAGCTTCAAATCGGGTGACTTCAGGCGCCCGCTCCTCCATATATTTTTCAGCCTGGGCAAAGATATCCTCAAGGTTTACATATGTGCGGATATACGGCTTGCTCCCAAGGGTTGTCTGCAGATAGCAGTAATGGCAATGCCCCATGCATCCAGTTGCCAGCGGGATTGCATACTCAGCAGACGGCTTGGACGTATCAAATTTTAGCGTTCTCCTGATTCCTACTACGAGTGTAGATTTTGCATTCCGATACTGCTGAAGCTCATTATTCCCCGGTATGCCGCGCACCTGGTTATGGGAAGTGGTTTCGCGTATTTCAATGCCAAGCTCCTCAAATTTTTCCTTCAGCTCCTTCCCCAAAGGATACTCGAGTGCTTTCGGTTCAATATATACAAGCTGCGGCATGAATGGTTTCATCATTATAACCCCGTTTCTATTTTTGCTTGCCTGCCGGCATGTCGCCGGCACTTTTTTATCAAGATAAGAAAGTATATATTTTTTCTAATTTGATCACTGTCTAGCAGCTGCGCCTACCCCCTCGAGGTCACAAGCCAATCCTCCAAGGCAAAGAACGCCTTTCTGGGAGGATTGTCTTGAGGTCCCCAGGATGGGGGTTATGCAGACGTTGCCACAGGACGTGGCGTTCTTAGTCTGCGTTCCTTTGGGTGACCAGGGCGGTTGCGCTTTTCTAATAGTATGAGCCTTTTTGGGAAGAAACCGAAAAAAAGAGGACGGAAAAATTTTTCCATCCTCTTTTTACTGTTTATGAAAATTTTACAAGCCGCATTTCAATTGGGCATTACAGTTTGTGCAGGTATTGCAGCCGCCGATTTCTTTTACCTTGCCCTGTCGGCATACCGGGCAGGTGTTGCCTACTTCTGAACCGATAGTTACATCTGTCGATCTGAGGTCACTGATTGTGTCAACCAGCACAACACGCTGCTTCGGCTTTTCTTCTTTAGCTTCTTCCTCATCAAAGGTGTTTTCTTCCGCTTTTAGCGTAAGGACCTGCGAGTCGCGGGAACCGTCGACATATACTGTTCCGCCTTTCGCTCCGCCGCGGTACAGGCGTTCATACACAGCTTCCACCTGTTCAACGCTATAGCCCTTCGGTGCATTGACCGTCTTGCTTATAGAACTGTCAATCCAGCGCTGGATGACACATTGAACATCGGCATGTGCTTCAGGGGAAAGCTCCATAGCGGAAATAAACCATTCCGGCAGGTTCTCAGGATCTGCATCAGGGTTGCGGTCCAGATACTCTTGTACGATATCTGCCTTCACCTCAATGAACTTTCCTAATCGGCCGCTCCTGAAATATGAGAAGGAGAAGTATGGTTCAAGCCCTGTTGAAACCCCGACCATGGTACCTGTAGATCCTGTCGGTGCGACAGTCAGCAGGTGGGAATTGCGGATTCCTTTTTCAAGGATGGACTGTCTCACATCTTCTGGCATTTTCTGCATAAATCCGGTTTCTGTGAAGTTCTGGCGGAGCCTGTTTGTTTCTTCTTCCGTCTCACCTGTCAGGAACGGGAAGCTGCCTTTTTCGCCGGCAAGCTCAACTGAAGCTTTATATGCTGTTACAGCAATCGTTTCAAATACTTTATCGATCAGTTCATTGCCTTTTTCTGAACCGTATTCAGTCTCACAGTAGATCAGCAGATCATGCAGTCCCATGACGCCAAGTCCAACACGGCGCTCTCCCAGAGCCTGCTTTTTGTTTTCTTCAAGGAAATATGGCGTAGCGTCAATGACGTTATCCTGCATGCGGACACCAACTTCAACAGTGCGGGCCAGCTTTTCAAAGTCGACTGTTTTGTTTTCCTTGTCAGCCATTTCAGCAAGATTGACAGCGGCAAGATTGCAGACAGAATATGGCGCCAGCGGCTGCTCTCCGCAAGGGTTCGTCGCTACTACCTTCTGTCCGTAGGCTTGTGCATTTGTCATATCATTCGCATTGTCGATGAAGAAAATGCCTGGCTCTGCGGAATATGTCGCACAGATATTGATCAGGTTCCAAAGCTCTTTTGCCTTGATTTTGCGGTAGGTGCGCACTTTATGGCCAAGCTTTTCCCATTCTCTGACATCGCCGATTTTATGCCATTCTTCATTGTAGATCTTCATAGTTTCGGCATCATATGACTCCACGTCAGGGAAGCGCAGCTCATATTCTTCATCTTTTTCGACTGCATCCATGAAGTCCTTTGTCAGGCACACTGAGATATTGGCGCCTGTCAGGAACTCCGGATTATGGACAGTATAATTGCCTCCGGCAGCAAGCTTATTTTCCGCATCTCTGATGATCTTCTCGTTGAAGCCGCCAAGTCCGGGGATTTGTTTATAATTGATGATTCCCTGATACATATTGGTCTCCTGCTCAGTCAGCGGAGTGAATTTCAGCTTTTCGCTTGCATACCGTTTAATTGTTTCATCCTGTGTGTTTTCAAGCAGGAAACGGAGGATGCGCGGGTTCTGCATTTTTGAGATGATGAATTCGATGATATCAGGATGCCAGTCGGTGAGCATAATCATTTGCGCACCTCTCCTTGAACCGCCCTGCTCAACCAGATGAGTCAGTTTCGCAATGTCATCAAGCCATGAAACCGAACCGGAAGATTTGCCGTTCACTCCGCGGGCCAGCGTGTTGCGCGGCCTTAACGTCGATCCGTTTGTTCCGACTCCGCCGCCCCTGCTCATGATTTCCATTACCTGCTTGCGATGCTCTGAAATCCCTTCGCGTGAATCCTGCACAAACGGCATGACATAGCAGTTAAAGTAAGTAACATCCGTATCCGCACCAGCGCCATAAAGCACCCTTCCGGCAGGGATAAAATTCAGGCTGACAAGCTCGTGGTAAAATTTCTCAAACCATTCTTTGCGCTTCTCTTCTGTTGCCTCTGCTGCTGCCAGGCCTGTCGCATTGCGCTTTGCAATCTGCTCATAATAGATTTCAAGCGGCTTTTCGATCACATCCAGCGATTTTGTGATCACCGGCTCATCCGGATTATCAAGAACGCCGCGGAATTCTTCCTCCACCAATACTCTGGCTGTCTTGTTCTCCCAGTCAATCTCCTGGATGAAGCCAAGGCCGCGGGCAGGGAATTTTGGATCTTCTTTGACAGTCAGGACGACGAAGTCCCCGTTTGCCAGAGTGATCTTTTCTGTATCCTTGAACGTATAGCGGTCCAGCATGACCAGACGCGAAACCCCTTTATGGGTGATTTTCATATCAGGGGTGATCGGATGCACCTGGGGGAATAGGCGGATATCCTGGTTTAATTGTTCGATGTTCACTTTTGCTTTTTGTCCTAGCACGACAGACATACACACAGCTCCTTCAATGTATCTTTCTATTTTTAATAGAAAGCCAAGCTTCTATTTGTTTTTTTGAATACCCTTAAGTTATCATATCCAAAACCTCAAAATCAATATATAGTATATAAAATATTTTCGACACCACTATATATTGTATCGGAGGTCAAATCAATTTAATTTTGTCAAACTCAGAAAAAACTAGATTTTAGAGATAAGAAGAGATATTGCCCGATTAATGACAGTAAACGATTATTTTCGGCAAATTTCGGGGTTTGCGTTTTGAGTATGAATCCCATGGAAAAATATTCATAAATTGGATGTGCGAAATTCCGCATCAAACAGAAAAAAAGCGACAGGGCCGCTTTTTTTCTGTTGGCTTTGTTAAACATTGTTATTGATTTTGGGCTCATTTCAGCTGTGCTGAAATGCGTGTGAAACTCTGTTTCACACGAATGAGCCCAAAATCAACGAGGTACACTAACACAGTCTATCTTTTAAAATTCCATTCATCGTTTTCATATCGGTCTTTTGCAATTTTGTTCACATATTCCATTTCTTCAGCGGAAAGCTCATAAGGTTCAAGCTGAATGTCAAGCCCTTCCTCAAAGCCCTTTCTGAAGGCTTCCTTGGCCTGTCCGATTGTGACTTTGTCCCGGCTCAGCTCGTTGATGGCAACGGCTTTGCTTTTGAACGCTCTCTGCATCCTTTCCTTCACACGGTCATTCGGATACTTGAACAGGCTGAAAAGCTTATCTTCATCAAGGTCGAGCAGGATGGATCCGTGCTGGAGTATGACACCCTTCTGCCTTGTCTGGGCACTTCCGGCAACCTTTCTTCCCTCGACAACAAGCTCATACCAGCTTGGTGCATCAAAGCAGACGGAAGAACGCGGATTCTTCAGCGACTCCCTCTCCTCGGCTGTCTTCGGGACAGCAAAATAGGCATCCATTCCAAGATTGTGGAACCCCTTAAGAATCCCTTCAGAGATCACCCGGTAGGCCTCGGTAACGGTTTTCGGCATTTCAGGATGGTCCTCTGAAACGATGACACTGTACGTAAGCTCATGCTCATGCAGGACGCCCCGTCCGCCTGTCGGACGGCGAACAAACCCCAGACCATGTTTTTGGACGGCGTCCATATCGATTTCCTTTTCCGCTTTTTGAAAATAGCCAATGGAAAGCGTTGCCGGATCCCATCCGTAGAAGCGGATGACAGGCGGAATCTTCCCCTCGCTGTTCCACTCGAGGAGTGCCTCATCCAAAGCCATATTGAAAGATGGGGAACCAAAGCCCGAATCAATAAATCTCCAAGTTTCTTTTGCCATATGTAACCCTCTTTTTCATGTTATGAGTCTTGCACATGTTTTCTAGTCTATCAAAATGGGCGGAAAAAACAAAGCAAACAGCCCTTTCCTAATATTTCAAAATCCCGTCTCGCCCGCTTTGTCTGCAGCAAATCCGAAAACGTGAGAAATACGTGAATTTTGCACGAATTCCTTTACTCACATGCCTGCCGGCTTATATAATAAAAGCTGGCGTAGCTATACGTGAAAGGAGAAGTCACATTGGATACACTTTATATTCTTTTAATCATTATCGGGGGCTTTGTTACCTATTCTGTCGTATCATGGCTCTATCAGCGCAAAGTCGTCAAGACCTTGACAGAGGATGAATTCCGCGCAGGATACCGGAAGGCCCAGCTGATTGATGTCCGGGAGCCGAATGAATTTGATGCCGGCCACATCCTGGGGTCCAGGAATATCCCGTTATCACAGATGAAAATGCGCATGAAGGAAATCCGCCCGGACAAGCCTGTATACCTGTACTGCCAAAGCGGAATGCGCAGCGGACGCGCAGCCCAGTTCTTATACCGCAGAGGCTATAAAGACCTCCACCAGCTGCAGGGCGGCTTCAAAAAATGGTCAGGCAAAATAAAAGCGAAGAAATAAGGGATGACTCCCTTCTATACATGAGTAAAAAAGGGTCCAGCCTTATGGCTGGACCCTTTTTCCGTGTGATCATATTAAACCATAATAAAGGGCGAAGCACAGCGCCAATGCCGTGTTTCGCCCTCCAATGCCAATCTGAACTAAGCTTCTTTCTTATACCGGAGGACCGGTTTTCTTGCAGCCAGGGTCTCATCCAGGCGGCCGATGACTGTTGTATGCGGCGCTTCCTGCACGATCTCAGGATTTTCCTCCGCTTCCTTGGCAATCTGGATCATTGCTTCAATGAAGCTGTCCAAAGTTTCTTTTGATTCTGTTTCAGTCGGCTCGATCATGATGCACTCCTCTACATTCAGCGGGAAGTAGATGGTAGGCGGATGATAGCCGAAATCGAGCAGGCGCTTCGCAATGTCAAGCGTTCTGACGCCAAGCTTTTTCTGGCGCTTTCCACTGAGTACAAACTCATGCTTGCAGTGCCTGTCGAATGGAAGATCATAGTATTCCGCCAGGCGCCTCATCATATAATTTGCATTCAGGACGGCGAATTCTGTTACATTTTTCAAGCCGTCCGGCCCCATTGTGCGAATATAAGTATAAGCGCGCACATTGATGCCGAAGTTTCCATAATACGGTTTGACCCTTCCAATCGATTGCGGACGGTCATAATCAAGGACAAATTCCTCACCGCGCTTAGCAACGATTGGTTTAGGCAGATATGGTATCAGGTCTTTCTTTACGCCGACCGGACCTGACCCGGGCCCTCCCCCTCCGTGAGGACCTGTGAATGTTTTATGGAGATTCAGATGGACAACATCGAATCCCATATCTCCAGGCCGCGCTTTGGAAAGGACCGCATTCAGGTTGGCACCGTCATAATAAAGCTTGCCGCCGGCACCGTGGACAATCTCTGCCATTTCAAGGATGTTTTCTTCAAACAGTCCAAGAGTGTTCGGATTCGTCAGCATCAGGGCAGCTGTATCGGATCCGACTACACGGCGAAGATCCTCAAGGTCCACAAGGCCATTTTCATTCGATTTAACGGTGACGGTTTCAAAGCCGGCGACCGTTGCTGATGCGGGATTGGTCCCATGCGCTGAGTCAGGGACGATGACCTTGGTCCTCTCTGTATCCCCGTTCGCTTCATGGAAGGCCCTGATCATCATCAATCCCGTCCATTCCCCATGTGCACCCGCAGCAGGCTGAAGTGTCACTTCGTCCATTCCGGTAATTTCAATCAGATGCTCCTGCAGGTCATACATAAGCTCCAATGCACCCTGCACTGAGCTTTCCTCCTGAAGAGGATGGATATGGGCAAAACCGTTGAAGCGTGCCACATTTTCATTGATCTTGGGATTGTATTTCATCGTGCACGATCCAAGCGGATAAAAGCCAGAATCCACACCATGATTTCTTTTGGACAAAGCGGTATAATGCCTCATGATGTCCAGTTCCGATACTTCCGGAAGCTCAGGCTCTTCTTCACGCAGATATCCTTCAGGCAGCAATTCAGCCAAATCCACTTCAGGTACATCCAGATCCGGAAGGCTGTAGCCTGTTCGGCCCGGCTTGCTTATTTCAAAAATCAGCGGCTGGTCTTGATTATGCATGGTAATCCCCCAATTCTTTAACAAAAGTATCGATTTCTTCTTTCGTGCGAAGCTCTGTCACGGCAACCAGCATATGGTTTTCCAGTGAAGGATAGCTTCTGCCGAGATCATAGCCGCCGATGATTTCTTTATCGAGCAGGCTCTTATTGATCTCCTTGACTGGTGCATTCAGCTTTACGACAAATTCATTAAAGATCGGGCCTTCGAAGGCAAGCTCGAAGCCGGCCTTCTTGAACTGATCCCTGGCATAGCGGGCTTTCTGCATATTCTGGACTGCAATATCCCTGACGCCCTTTTTGCCGAGGGCTGTCATGGCGACAGATGCAGCAAGAGCATTCAAAGCCTGGTTGGAGCATATATTGGAAGTCGCTTTATCACGGCGGATATGCTGTTCCCTTGCCTGAAGGGTAAGTACGAAGCCGCGGCGGCCTTCTTCATCGACCGTCTGCCCGACAAGGCGGCCCGGCACCTTTCTCATCAGTTTAGAGGTTACAGCAAAATAACCGCAATGAGGTCCCCCGAATGCCGTCGGGATTCCGAATGGCTGCGCATCGCCTGCCACAATATCAGCGCCGAACTTTCCTGGAGGCGTCAAAGCACCAAGGGAAAGCGGATTGCTTGATACGACGAACATGGACTTATGAGCGTGGATGACCTCCTCCAGCTCTTTAAGCGGCTCTATGCGGCCGAAGAAGTTAGGGTATTGGACAATGACTGCAGCTGTATCGCTGTCCATTTGTTCTTTCAGTGCATCCATATCTGTGATTCCGTCACTATGCGGGATTTCCACAACCTCAATATATTGCCCCTTGGCATAGCTCCTGACAACATCCTTCGATTCAGGATGTACAGCCTCAGAGATCAGGATTTTCTTGCGGCGCGTCTGGCCGGCTGACAGCATGGCTGCCTCAGCGAGGGCAGTCCCTCCGTCATACATGGAAGAGTTGGCTACATCCATGCCTGTCAGCTCGCAGATCATCGTCTGGAATTCAAAGATGGCCTGCAGCTCTCCCTGGGAAATCTCCGGCTGATACGGGGTATAGGCCGTATAGAATTCCGAGCGGGAAATGACGTGATCCACAATCACCGGCATATAATGATCATAAACACCGGCTCCGAGGAAGGAAGAATTGGACCTGAGGTCCGCATTCTTTCCTGCCAGCCTGGTAAGCTCCTTCAATAATGCCGTTTCCGGCTTTGCCGGTTTTATATTGTACTCTCCCTTAAACCTGACAGCTTCAGGTATATCACTGAACAGTTCGTCAATCGAACTTGCCCCGATCTTCTCAAGCATTTCCTTTTTGTCTGTTTCCGTCATAGGCAGATAGCGATGCGTCATGTTTTTCCCCTCCGTCACTTCTTATCTCTTTTATAAAAAGGTGTGGCAGCTACAGCAGCTTTCAGCCGTTTGCCGCGGATTTCAATTTCTACCTCATTGCCCAGCTCTGCATATTGGGTCTTGATCAGGGCAAGGCCGATGTTCTTCTTCAGGGTCGGTGATTGTGTACCTGTCGTCACTTCGCCGATCTGCTCACCATTCGCCAGCACCGGATAGCCGTGGCGCGGGATTCCCCTGTCAATCATTTCAATTCCGACCAGCTTTCTAGGCACACCGTTTTCTTTTTGCTGCTTAAGGACGGGCTTGCCGATGAAATCTGCTTCTTTATTAATCTTTACAGCAAAACCAATTCCGGCTTCAAGGGGGGTAATGTCAGGCGACAGCTCCTGCCCGTACAGCGCAAGGTTGGCTTCAAACCTTAGAGTGTCGCGGCAGCCAAGCCCGCAAGGCAGCACGCCTTCTTTTTTTCCGGCTTCAAGGATATTATTCCAGAGGCTTGCGGCATCACCCGAATGGCAGTAAATTTCGAATCCATCCTCACCCGTATAGCCGGTGCGGGAAACCAGCGCTTTTTTTCCATTCAGATCCACATCATTGCTGAATTTAAAAAAGCCTATTTCGCTTAAATCCTTTTCGCCTGCCAGCTTCTGGAGGATCACTTCAGCTGAAGGACCCTGCAAGGCAAGCTGGGCAGTCTGATCGGAAATATTTTTGATTTCAGCGCCCTCAATCAAATGATCTTCAAGCCACTGATAATCCTTTTCTATATTTGCCGCATTGACAACCAGCAGATAATGATCGTCCTCGAATTTATACACAAGCAAATCATCCACAGTGCCGCCGCTTTCATAGCACATCGCGGTATACTGTGCACCGCCGCTTTTCAGCCTGGAGATATCATTGGTCATCATTTTTTGCAGGAAATCCAGGCTGGCTTGCCCTTTCACTTCTATCTCGCCCATATGGGAAACATCGAACAGACCTGCTTTTGTTCTGACCGCTTCGTGCTCATCTTTGATGCCTGTGAACTGCACTGGCAGGTCCCAGCCGCCAAAATCGATGGTTTTTGCTCCAAGCTTCCGGTATTCCTCATATAATGGTGTTCGTTTTAGCTGCGACATTCACTTGTCCCCCTTGATCCAAATAATAAATACAAGATTGCTAACCATGAGGCTCTAGCGCCTGAAGGTTTTGGGCACGAAAAAAGGACAGAGCAATCCCCCGTTCCTAACGAGGGTCTCTGTCCTGGCACCTGAAAGTTTACCTTTTACCGGTTTTCCCCTTTGGTGGCTTCCTAAATGAAGCACTCTCCAGAGCCGCGTCCAACAAGGGTTCTTTTGCCTGAGAGATTCACATGAATGCTTGCTCCTTCGGCGCTGTATACACAGTCTCTCCCCTTATTCTCATCCGCATTTATAATTTTTTCCAATATGGCCATACTATTCAATGAAGAATCAGCAGCTTCACGCTGCAGATGGCCGTTCGGAGCCAAAATTTGTTTAATGACAAATTTCTAAACATTCAAAGCTATTATCATCCTACCATCCTATTTCAGATTGGGCAATATATAATTTGAGACGCTTCTTTTTACCTGCAAGACTCCCCGGATGGCTTTGCCCAGAGGGGCTTAACTACAAGCAAAGGAGCTGTTTTTCCATGCCAGTTCAGATCGATTTTGATTCTACATGGCAAACCGAGTTTCTATCAAGAATATCCAATGACGGACCATGGGGGAATTGGGAGCTTTACAGACTTGCAGCAGAGGTCGAGCAGCATACCATCATTCCCGAATTCAATGGCCTCCAGGCTCCCGGGCATTTGCCTGACCTGACGCCGCTCCCCCACCAGCTGGAAGTTGCCAGGCAGGTAGTTGAAAATATGAACGGAAAAGCGATACTGGCCGATGAGGTCGGGCTCGGAAAAACGATTGAAGCGGGACTCATTTTAAAAGAATATATGATCAGGGGTCTCGTGAAAAAAGTCCTTATCCTGGTTCCAGCCTCTCTTGTCACCCAGTGGGAAATCGAGCTGAACACAAAATTCTACATACCAGCAGTTGCCCAGCGCAAGGCTTATGTGTGGGAGCAGTGCGACGTAGTGGTCTCTTCCATTGATACAGCCAAAAGGAATCCGCATCGCGATATCATTTTCTCCCTTGATTATGATTTAATCATCATCGATGAAGCACATAAGCTGAAAAACAGCAAAACGAAAAACTATGAATTTGTCCAAAGCTTGAAAAAGAAATTCTGCCTGCTCCTAACTGCTACACCGATCCAGAACAGGATAAGCGAGATTTTCAACCTCGTTTCACTGTTAAAGCCAGGCCATTTGGGAAATGAAACAGCTTTTTACGAAAAATATAAAAAGGATTCACGCTCGCTTGATGACAATGCCCACCTGAAAGAGCTGGTCAATAAAGTGATGATCCGGAACAGGCGGGCTGATACCGGGATTGAATGGACAAAACGCCATGTAGAGACCATTCCGATTGAATTTACTGCGGAAGAAAGAGATCTGTACGAGTCTGTCACAGAATTGAGGGGAGAAGGAGATTGGGTCAATTCAAGCCAGTTCTCCGTCATGACCCTGCAGCGGGAGGCCTGCAGCAGCCGGGAGGCAGTCTTTTATACGCTCCGCAATATGGCTGCCCGCCAGGAAGCACCTTCCGATATGTTTCAAGAACAGATTCAGTTCCTGGTCAGCAAAGTGGAGAAGGTACAGAGAAATTCCAAAGCAGAAAAAGCACTCGAGCTCATCAAAGGCATCGACGACAAGGTCATCATTTTCACGGAATACAGGGCGACCCAGCTTTACCTTCAATGGTTTCTAAAGCAGCACGGCATCAGTTCAGTCCCCTTCAGGGGCGGCTTCAAGAGGGGAAAGAAGGATTGGATGAGAGAGCTGTTCAAGAACAATGTCCAGGTCCTGATTGCCACAGAGGCTGGGGGTGAAGGGATCAACCTCCAATTCTGCAACCATATTATCAATTATGACCTGCCATGGAACCCGATGCGCCTTGAACAGAGGATCGGAAGGATCCACCGTTTGGGCCAGGAAAAAGATGTGATGATTTATAATTTCGCAGTTAAAGATACTGTTGAAGAACATATCCTCAAACTGTTGTATGAGAAGATTCATCTGTTTGAAAAAGTCATCGGGGAGCTTGATGATATCCTCGCCAAGCTTGATTTCGGAAGCATTGAGGACCATCTGACAGATATTTTCGGAAGGTCGGCTTCAGAGGGAGAGATGAGAATCAAAATGGAGAACTTGAATAGCATGATTCAGCTTGCTGAAGAAATGAAGGAGGATGGCGCACATGCAGCAGCAGGAAATACGTAAATTCCTGGCACGCTATTTTACCGCAAACGGCTGTGATATTACTGAGGAGGGGCCAGGCTATATGACGGTCCAGCTGACCATTGAGCTTGATAAAGAGCTGATGAACCGTCCTTTCTACTGGCATTATCTCGAGAAAACCGGCGGCATTCCGAACCCGATGAAGCTGACGTTCATTACTAACCGGCAGCTTGCGCCTCCTGATTTAAAGGGGGAAACCATTCATTTCGGTTCTCCGCGCCTGCATCAGATATTTCAATCAGCACGGAGCCTTGCAGGCTACATCCGCCTGTACGAACAGCATACTTCCCCGCCGGGCAGGCAGACGCCTTTAAGGCCATGGCTTTGCATGAATGTAAGAATTTCTTATCAATGCGACAGGAAAAGAGATGTATTCAAATCGATCGGACTGCAGCTCCTCAATGGCCAAATGGTGGAAGACTTCCATGACCGCCTTCTCCAGCTGCAGCTAACACCAAAGATTCCCGACTATTCGTTTACATTGTCGCCTCTGATCATGCCAAAGAGCGGCATCAGCAGGATTGAAGGGTTCCTGAAGTCGCAGATTGATTCAGAGGAGCACGGATGGGCTGACGAGGCAAGGGAACGGTGGAAAAAGGATCTTGATCTTCTTGAACATTTTTATGAAGATATGGAAGAGCCGAACGAGACATATGAAAATGAAAAAGCCGCCCTGCAGGAGCAATATGAGCCAAAAGTTAATATCAGCATCGTGAATGGCGGGCTTTTCTATCTGACAGATGCGGCCGTTTAGGCTGAAACAGCATGGCTTTTACACATTTTCAATGCTTGTCCGGTATTCGCCGCTCCCCTTCTCCTGCTGCAGCATAAGCTGGTACAAGATAAGGGAGTATCTTAAGGCTGTACTTCCTCATCATCACCCCTTGATAGTTTCCAGTATATCTCTCTTTATCTCCCGAAAAAAAGAGAAGTGCAGGCCCGGCCCGCACTTCTCTTCTTTTATTACAAGCACTTTCATTGCCTGCTCCCGGGCTGGCATGCTTTCCTGATTTCTCAGGCAAGCCAGCTCATACAGCTTTTTCTACTGCCGTTTTGCCTCTTTTCTTTTTTTCAGCCCAGCCAGCAGTGCATATGGAATAATTCCGAACCATTTAAACAGGAACGGCTCTTTTTCATCCTTGCGGCTTTCCTTCTGTTTTTTCCGCTCATCCTTCGGCTGGTCCATATACTTCACGAAAGTCTGGGTGACATATTTCACATAATCATTGGTCTTCATCGTACACACCTCGCTTTAGTCAAAGTATGTCCCGGCCGTCAGCTTTTCAAACACAGCTCCGCTTCTGCAGCGATGGAACCAATTGTCCTCCCATCAGTCTCAATGATATGGTCGGCGGCTTCCTTATACAATGAAAGCCTCGATTGATAGAGAACTTTGACTTTCTGTTCAAGCCCGCCTTCGAGCAGCGGACGTGCCGTATCGGCAGCAAGCCTTTTAATGGTTTCCTCAGGCGAGGCATGCAGGAACAGGACAGTTCCTGTGTTTTTTAGAAGCTCGCGGTTTTCCTCCCTTAAGACGACACCGCCCCCTGTAGTGACGATAATATCCCTTGCCGACAATCGCTCGAGCATTTGCGTCTCCAGCTTCCGGAAATAATCCTCGCCTTTTTGGGCAAACATCTCCTTGATGCTAATACCTGCTTCCTTTTCTATTTCCTCATCCATATCAAAGACAGGCTTTCCAAGGGCCGAGGAAAGCTCTTTGCCGACAGTTGTCTTCCCCGCTCCCATAAAGCCGATTAAGTAGATTGTATTCATCAGGCGGATCTCCGTTCACTTTTTTTCTGTCCATTTTATCATTTTTCCGCGGTCTCTGTCATAAAAAGCATACGAAACGATCGGTGTCTGAGATCCTATAACCAAGGTAAAAGAGATTTCAAAGAGTGAGCCCGCCAGTTCTGTCATTGTATATGTCACAGTCCCTTCCTTAAAGGTAAAGCTGCCAGGCTGAAGGGTCTCTTCCTCCCCCATATCCGCCAGGTGCCTCTCAAGCCTTTTGACAGAGCTGAGCAAATAATAATCCTGTTTGAGAATTTGTTCTTTTTCGTTCAGTAACTTTGCTTCTGACACATTCTGTCCCAGCAGGATAAGAAGAAATAAGCATGAAGCCAGAAGAATGCTCAGAGACAAAGGAAAAGCAAACCCTTTTTCATTCCGGAGCATTCTGGTTCACCTCGATAAATGGCACAATCACTGTGTAAAACTTCTCCCCGCTGCGGCTTTGTGCTTCTACGAGCAGGCTCTTGCCCTGAAAGGAAAAAGAGGCGGCCTGGATATTCTGTAAAACCACTTCATGCCCTTTCCCGTTAACCCTCCTTCTGAGATTGCTGCCGTATTTTTCGAAGCTGACAGACTCGCCGCTCCCCGCGAGCGTAAGCCGCCCTTCATTTACTTGAATATTGCCGCTCATATGAACCTCTTTTTTCAGCTGTGCAGAAAAGATTTCCCATTCCATTCTTTGCAGCCTCATTTCTGAAGCATCCCCATCAGCCAGAAATCTGAGCGAAAGGGGGAGCAGGGAAGCTATGATGATGAAGATGCTGAAGCTGAAGAGCATCTCAGCCAGTGTAAAGCCGTTACTCTTTAAAATAAATGTCACAAATTTTTTCTTTTTGCCTGTTCTTTTTCTCATAATGAACACAAACCTCCACGGCCAGAGCAGCCAATTCCAATTCCTCTATGGGATAGGCTTCATGGTCAAGCATAGAAGGGGCTGATCCAGCAGCTTTCATCTGAAGATATTCATATAAGATCTGAGCCGCTTCAGAGCTTTTTCTGTGTTCCTCCGCCTGGTCTGACGCATGCAGGAACAGCGGAAACAGCACACAGGCTGAAACAAGCCAGGCAGACAGGCTGAGGATAAGCTCCGCAAGAAAGAAGCCTTCATTCTTTAACAATATAAAACCTTCCTTTCCCTATTAAAAACGTAATCCTGTATGTGTCCCCTCCGACTTCGGCATACATTGAACCGAAACTGCTTAAATTCCCGCTTGGAAGAAAACGGAAGGATAATTTCATTGTATCTTCGTATAGGGTGATATCCTCCTCATAGCTTCTGTCGATAATGGCGGCAGAATCGGGCGGGACGGCTATATAACGGTTTTCGTCCGGAAAAACATAAAAGGAAATGGTCTGCTGGCGGGTAATCGCGTACTGCTGTGCGAAAAAGAGGTCTGATTGAAGCTGAGACAAGAACAGCCTGCTTTCAAGCCGGCTTGCCTGAGGGCCGATATATGCAGCAGCCAAAGAAGAGATCAGAAGGAATATTGAGAAGACAAGCAGTGTTTCAACGAGTGTGAATCCCCTTTCCCCTTTAGCCATTATTCAGCTGTATGACCTCCCCATCCTCACTGATAGAGATGCTGCTGCCGTTCGGACAGGAAGTTTCGCCTTCTTTTAAATATCCCTCGCTAACAAGCTCCTCCATTCCTGAAGGATATTTTTTATGCTCTATCTCATATGACTGGACCTGGGCCTGGACCATCTTGATGAATGCTTCGCAGCCTTTGCTGTTGATCTTGGAATTATGCTTGGTGATATTCGGCACGGTTATGATGAGCAGCACAGAAATGACAAGCAGAACGATCATCATTTCTATAAGGGTAAAGCCTTTTTCGTTTTTCATTTGTTCCTCTCCTTTATAATCCATTTAGTAAATGAAACATGGGAAGCATCACGGCCAGGTACATGGATATCACGAGCGCGCCGATGAGGGAGAATAATACTGGCTGGACGATTTTGAGGCCTGCAGTGATCTTCTGCTCGAATGCCTCCATGCAGTGGATACTGTAGAACCTCAGCTCCTGTCCGAGCTTCCCGTTTCTCTCGCCATGGCGGATGATCCGGGGGAGATCTTCCTGAAAAAAAGGAAAGCCGGACAAAATATCATCCAGTTTCTCCCCTGTTCTAAGCCTGATTTTTAAGGATTCTCCCAGTTCACTGTAAAAAGGCTGCTGGGGATTTCGCTGGAATAAGAGAAGAGCTTCAGAGACTGAGAGCCCCCCTCCCAATAGATAGCCAAGCTGGGCCGTGAAATACTGGGTGTAAAACAGCCGGAGCAGAGGGCCGGCTGCAGGGAGCATGGCCAGGCGCCGTTTCTGGTCAATCTGGGGGAGATGCCTGAACTTAAAGCAATAATACATAAATGTGGCTGCTGTGATGGCAAGGAAGAGGACAGCAAAAATAGGGGCCGCGGCACCTGCAAGCATTACCGCTTCAGTAAAGAAATTGGTTTCTAAATCCATGGAAGAAAACAGAGAAGTAAATCTGGGGAGGAGAGTCTGATGCACAAAGAAAAAAAGAATAGATGTGGCTGACATCAGGAAAAGCGGATAATAGAGGATTTTTCTGAGGCTGCTGATATCCCTGCTTCTTCTTTCCATAATAGCGCTGCCGTCTATAAAGGCTTCTGCAAGACCGCCATGCTGCTCGGCAAAATAGACATAGCCGATTAAAGTGGGGTTGAACTTGAGGTTTGTGAGGATCCGGAAAAAAGGATGCCCCTCTTTCAAATCATTGAGACTATCTGAAATTGCGGTTTTTCTGTAATCAGGCAGATGATAGGCAAGGGATTCAATTGCTTCGCTGAGCGGGTAGCCCCTCTGCAGCAGTTCGCCTGTCCGTTTCAGGAACCCCGCCTGTTCATCCAGCGTCCATTTACGAGTCCTCATTATACACCCACCGATCCATTTCCGTCTTCTTGATATAACCAAGCGCAATTCCTTTGAGGATGGCATTCCTCAGAGTAGGATACTGATAGGGGCTCCCTTCCCCCCTGGCCTCCTTCATGACCGCAGAAAGGGCTTTGCCTGTTAATAGCTCAAATACACTCGCCCTTTTTCCCGCTGAGGCACCCTGGCAGTGCGGCGGGCAGGTGCCGCTGCAGTACGGGCATGACAGTTCCACGAGCCGCTGAGCTGTTACTGCTATCAGGGTCTGCTCAATCTCCTGCCATCCAATCCCGAACTCACTCAGCCGGTATATGGCACCCCTGGCATCCCGGGTGTGCATTGTACTCAGCACCAGATGGCCTGTCAGCGCAGCCCGTACGGCAATTTCCGCCGTCTCTGCATCGCGAATCTCACCGACCATAATGATGTCCGGATCATGCCTCAGGATGGCCTTCAGCCCTGATGCATATGACACTCCTGCTTTTTCATTTACCTGCACCTGAAGCACGAGGTCGCTGTCCTTCTCGATCGGGTCCTCAAGCGTGATGACATTTCTTTTGAATAACGATGAAGTTTCATGAAGGAGGGAATAAAGGGTCGTCGTTTTTCCGCTGCCGGTCGGACCGGTAAAGAGAACCAGTCCATGGGCATGCTTCAGCAGTGCCAGGAGCTTATTCGACATAGCCGGGAACAGGGAGATCTTTGAGATGTGGATATTGTCTTCCTGGGGAAGGATGCGGATGACCAGGCTTTCATGGCGGGAAGAAGGAAGGGTGGACAATCGGAGGCCGATCAGCTTCTGATCAATCTCCAGTGAATACGCGCCGCTTTGCGGCCTTCTGCGGTCGCCGATATCCATTGAAGCAGAGAACTTGAAATGGGAAATCAGCCTCTCACATTCATCGGTCGGCAGCACCTGCCGCGATAAGAGCCTGTCAGCGATCCTGAGCTGGACCAGAGTGTCATGCCTGCGCGGGAGGATGTGAATATCCGAGGCATTTCTCCTGACCGCATCACATACAATGCTGTCGGCCAATCTTTCAATTTTACTCAACCATATAACACCGCCTTTCTTTGGGATAATACTTATTTCGACAGAACCTGCAAATTTCCTCCTTATATTTTTATTTTTTTGCATAGGATCTCCGCTTTTCCATATACTATGATTACACAGCAGCAGTGGGCTATAGCCAAGCGGTAAGGCAACGGACTTTGACTCCGTCATGCGTTGGTTCGAATCCAGCTAGCCCAGTTTCAAGCGGCAGAAAAAGGGGAATCAGCATGGCTGATTCCCCTTTTCCTGTTCAGCTGCTCAGCTTCAGCGTTTCTTTCCTGCTGGCAATCCCTTTTAATGCATCGGGATTATAGCCGACGACCAGCTTCTTCCCGTCAGTCAGGATGGGCCTTCTCAGCAGCTTAGGCTCTTCCACGATCATTTTAACAACCTCTGACAGAGAGAGTTCATTCACATCGATGTTTAAATTTTTAAAGGTGCTGCTGCGGGTTGCCAGAACTTCATCCAGGCCTTCTGTTGTCAAAGACAGGATTTCAAGCAGCTCTTTGCTGGATGGTGTTTCACGGAACAGATGCCTTTCTGAAAAGTCAATTGAGTTTGCCTTGAGCCAGCTTTTGGTCTTTCGGCATGATGTACAGCTCGGGTAGGTGAAGAAAGTCAGTTCATTCATTTATATCCCTCACTTTTCTGGTTTTTAGTAGTTAGTTAGTTTGTTGTTAAATGAATTGTACATCATTTGTATAACCTTTGTACAGTAAATTACACCTGTTATTCTATACTTTTTTGTGAACTTTTTTCTAACATTCATTTTTCCCTTCTCTATTTCTGCTGCCGCTGTATTATAATGGAAGTGGTTGGGTGGAGGTGATGGAATGGATCAAATACTAAAGGTGACTAATGTGCTGGCTGATCCAACCCGCTATCATATTTATCAGTTCATAACAAAGAAGCACAAGGATGTCACTGTCCAGGAAATGGCTGAAAACTTCAGCATCCATGCAAATGTTGCCCGCCTGCATCTGTCAAAATTGGAAGATGCCGGTTTATTGGTTTCCGAATCAGGCAAGACGGGAAAAGGGGGAAGGCCAAGCAGGCACTATAAGCTCTCTGATGAATTGATACAGATGAATTTCCCATTCCGGGATTTCCAGCTGCTTGCAAGAATCAGCATTGAATCAATGATGGATCTTGGTGATGCCGGCAAAAAAGCCCTGAAGGAGACCGGAAGGAAATTTGGCAGAGAGCTTCTTATACAAGAATTGAACAGGCAGGGAAAAAAAGAGGAAGACCTTTCTTTTGATGAAAGATTCTTCATGTTAAAGGGTGCGGCCATGGCGGCTGGATTTTTCCCTGAGTTCAGCATGAATGCGGAAAAAAACAAAATATACTTCCAAATTTACAACTGCCCTTTTAAAGAGGTGGCAGCCAAGCATCCGGCCGCTGTGTGCGAAATGCACTTTGAATACCTGGAAGGAATGCTCGGTGCACTTTTTCCTTCGGCCGAACTGGCTGAAACGGAGAACATGATGAATAACTGCAAATCATGCTCATACTATGCAGCGGTTACAAAGTAACAGCAAAGAGTTGTTTACTTTTTAATAAGAATTACTTTATAATATGGTAGTGATTGAACTGCTTGCTTTAAAGGAGGGATACATATGGATCGCATGTACAGAGTATTGGGATTCTGGACGGGCATTTTTGCTGTCATGTTCTTCTTGGGGGACATGTATACAACGTCTCTAATCTTCTTCGGCCAAACAGGATTTTTCCTGCTTCTAAGCTATTTAAAGCTTTCCGAACGTATGTATATTTATATTTTTGGCGCTTATTTAACCGTTTTCTTTGTTGGCTTCACCTACTGGTCAACCTTTATGATGACCCCAGGAGCCGGAGGGCACTAATGTGCGCAAAAAAAAAGCGATGGATACCCATCGCTTTTTTTTATTTCAAGATAAAAAAGTATATTTTTTTAAACTTGATTTACTGTCCAGCAGCGTCTGCGTTCCTTAAGGGAGCAATGCGCTTGCGCTTTTCTTATCCTGCACCCAGCCCTTTCGTCTGCACGATGCTATGAAAGGCAGCACTCATCCCGGAAGGCATGATCAGCTGCCTGATCGCCCGGTTCCGCCTGCTGGCTGCAGAAAAGGGATCAGGATCATCATGATTTTGCAGAGCCCTCAGGATGCCGCAGGAAAGGAGGAATTCATCCTGCCTGTACTTTTCTTCAAACTTCAAGTCCCGCTTCTCTCCTTCACGGATAAAAGAATCGAAATGGACATGGCTGGTTATGTCCATTTTGCCGGGACTGCTTAAGAAATCCTCGATCAGCTTATGATTTGAATAGCCCCTTAAGCTTCCTCTTTTCCTGGCAGGCTCCATCAATTCTTCATCTGTATATCCATAATCCACAGTCAGGACAATCCCCTTCTGAAGCATTGCAGAAATGGAGGAAATCAATTCAATCATCCTTAGAGGGATCTCCAGGCGCTGATTTTCTTTTAACTTAAGACCGTTATCCCTTATGTAGGCAAGGACAGCAGAGTCCTCAAGGGGAACAGCTTCCTCCTTAAGCTTCCCGTTTTCCATTGCAACCATAATTTCCATCATGCTCCCCTGCTGTTTTTCGACCACTCTGACCGGCAGGGCATCGAATAATTCATTAGAAAAAATCAAACCGCAAAAAGGCATAATTTCCCCGAGCGAATCGATTTGCTGAACACGGGCTCCTAAAAGAGAGGACTGCAGGCATATATGATATGGGCTTTCTTCTTTGATAAAATAGGTGACAGGCTCCCCTGACAGTTTATTCCACTCGTCAATGAATGCTAAAGCAAAACGGCCGTCACCGGCCCCGATTTCACATACACAGGAAGGGAGCCCCCGCTCCTGTGTTTGGCGAAAATACCACATGGCAACAGCCCTTCCATAGATATCAGAAATATTTACTGTAGTGATGAAATCCCCATTGCGGCCGACTTTCGGCCCGGGAACCATATAATAGCCTTTGTTTTCGTCGTATAGTGCGATATCCATAAACTGCTCAGCCGTTATCCTTCCCGATGGGCTGCGGCTGATGATTTCAGTCAAAAGTTCCAGCACCCTTCATCCCCGCCTTTATGTAATAGCTCAGAATCCATTAAGGAATGGATTGGAGTCCATTTCCTGTCCGATATAAGTAGCAGGCCCGTGTCCTGACAGGACCAGGGTATCCTCCGGCAGAACCAGAAGCTTGTCGTGGATGCTCTTCAGCAGCTTTTCATGGTTTCCGCCGGTAAGGTCTGTCCTTCCTATGCTTCCGCTGAACAAAGCATCCCCTGAAGCTACCAGGCCGGACTCGGGGAAGTAGAATGAAACACTTCCAGGCGAATGGCCGGGCGTCTCAAGAATTTTGAATGAAAACGCGCCGATTTTCATTTCCTGATCTCCTGAAAGAAAATTCTCCGCAGGCTTGGCAGTGACCTTGCCCATCCTGAAAAACTGTGAGCCGTTCAGGGAAGGGTCACGCAGCCATGAAGCTTCCTTTTTATGAAGATAAGCAGGACAGCCGAATTCTTCCCTGATTTCATCCAATGCTCCAATATGATCAAAATGGGCATGCGTCAGCAGCACAGCAAGCGGCTTCAGCTTATTGCCTTTAATATATCCCGCCAGCTTTGCCGCCTCTCCGCCCGGATCTATGACCAGGCAGGTTCCATCCTCTCTTGAAAGAACATAGCTGTTTGTCTGAATCGGACCTAAAGGTATCTGTTTCCACTCCATTTAAAAAGCCTCCAGTTGAACATTTATTTACGTATATTTTACACTATTACTAATACCGACTAAAGCTGATTGCATACGGCTGTAAAAATAAACCTGGGGGTTGGGGGTGCTGAAATGAAGATTGTTTATGCGGCAGAGGCTTCAAGCCTTATAGAGGAATTGCCGGAGTTTGATTTACTGCTCAGAACTGAAACAAACCTGAAGGATACAGCAGGCACCATATATTTGTACGACTCTGCACAGGATAGGGAGACAGCGGTCTTTTTGCTGAAAGAAGGGCATCTGCTCGAAGACCAGCACTTCCTCATAAGCCTGGAAGATGCCATTATAGGGGAACATTTTGATGATTGCGGAACCATTTCTGAAAACGGGGGATACTATCTTTGGCTGGAGCTTGTTCTCCCATTTGCCATAACTGTCGGGGATCCGACCCAGCGGGAGATGGCCCTGCTGCAATTAGAAGAGCATCTGGCGGCATCCTCTTCCCCGGCATGCGGGCACGTTTATTTTATCGGGGTGCATCTGAAGGAGCTGGCTTCAGGGATTGCAAGGGCATACGACATAGAAGTGTCATTTTTAGACCTCGACAAATTGGGTATATAAAATATATAATAATAACGAATGTAAACCATTACTTACATACGGATTTTACTAATCTGATCATACGATAAAGGGGGCTTTTCAACATGGGCTTGGTCATTGTCTTTGCTTTAGTTTCTCTGCTGGCAGCATACGGCACCTTCTCTGCGCTTAAAAATAAGAATCTCCTAGGAATTGTGTTCGGGGGAGGCTCTTTTGCCGTTTTCGGCTGGTTTGCAGTTATGACTCTTATTCACCACGGTTTTCCGGCGGCGCACTAATGCATTGAAAAAAGCTTCTGCCCTGCAGCAAGCTTTTTTTATTTTCACAGAAAAACAGGACTGCTTGAAAGCAGCCCTGTTTTTCTCTTATTCCAATTCCTCCAGGCGGCTTTGCACCCTAGCCACCTTGTCTTCCATCTTTCTTGCAACATCGCGCCTGTCATCTATCCGGATGTTGGTTGCAGCACGTGCAAGCCCTTTTTCAAACGGCACTTCATGCATCGCTTCGATAACCTTGAATAAATCCGGCAGCTCTCCTTCAATAAGCGTGCTCATAGGGGTCAGCTGAAACCTGATCAGCCCTTCGCTTTCAAACTTCTGCAGGACTTTTTGAATATCTGCCACATATGCACTGACACTTGGCGAATCAGTTCCGATCGGAATGATTGTTACATCTGCAATAGCCACTTACATCACTCTTTCAATCATATTCAAAGCCTCTATAGAGCAAAGAGGTTTCATTTTGTATTGTAGACCTTTCCTTATTTAAACGAAAGGGAAAACTATTCTTTGTTCACAAGATCAACCGTTGTTTTATCAGTCATATTCAGAAGCTTTTCAAAATAAAACCCGTACAGGCACCAGCTGCCTTCAGGAGAGCAGCTCAAAGGCTCGTTTTCCATCTCCTCGAATATAGTATCCCTGGTCTGTTCATCAGGGTTGTAGCTGATCAGCCTGAAACCTTCTGCGTAGGCATCTGCTTCTGCACTGTAAAGCGGTTCAAAGGTATAAAAATTACCGGCAGATTGATCATATGCATAGTAAGGAACCAGCCAATCCGAATATCTTGTCAAATGAGGCATTGAAAAAGAAGATACAAGCTGGAAGCTATCGTCATAGAAGGTATACTCTGCCATCCCTTCCTGCTCCTGATCGACAGAAAGAGCCACAATGCCTTCAGGCAGGGCTTCTGCTTTAATCAGATCATCAAGGACAGTTTCGGCCTCTCCATTCAAAAGCCCTATCGCTTTCATAGGAGCAAAGAGAGAAGGGCTTTGCTCGCTCCAATCCAGGTAAAACAAATTATCCTTGGAGATCCATTGGGCAAAAGGCTCAGGCAGTTTAATCTTTTCAAGCTTCTTCTCGCTGATCTGGAGGCGGTACACCTGAAACTCCCAATCCTCATTGAACACTGAAAGCAGGAGGCTGTTCTCGTCAAAAGGATTCCATTCAACTGCAAGCTCATACAGCTCCATGGTTTCTTCAGCTAATTGGGCTCCTTTGTGATCAATGATGGTTATGGTACTTTCATTGCCGGCATGCGGTGACTGGATGAGCAGAAATTTCCCTGATGGGCTGACTGTTACAGCAGCGATCGAATCTTCACCCTCATAGATTGTTTGCTGTTTCCCTGATTTAATATTATGGGTAATCACTTTTGTTCCTTCCTGTCCCGCGACAGTAAAGGCAAGTATGTTCTTTCCAACCCATCCGTTGATGGACTGGATTTCCCCCTCTTCGACGGTTACAGGCTTCACTTTGAATTTTTCTTCCTGTTCTCCCTGCCCCTTATCAGCTGTCTGAGGCGCCGATTGATCTTTCCCATTTTCCCCGTTATCCCGGCTGGCAGGTTCGGGGCTGCACCCGAAAAGGAAGAGTGTGGATAAAGCAAATATAAACAGGAATGGGCCTAGAAACTTAAAAAATTGGTGAGAGTCTTCATATTTCATTCCACACATCCTTTTTCCCTTCTGAGGCTATAAATGGTTTCCAAGTAAATTTATCTTTTATGTTACAAATATATTATATTTTAATAACAATAAATTTTAAACCGATAATCGGCGAATATATAAATTACATATATATGGAAGCGAGGAAGATGCCGAGCGTTTCTTCATAAATTTCATCAAACTGTGACAAAGGAAGCGGATTGATCCCTTTTCCCAATTCAATCGTAAAACCGGGTCTGTCGAATTCTTTTATAAACCAATCCTTGTATCCTGCAAAACTGTCTACATACTGGATGGGCTCATAGCCGCTCACCCTCTCAAACTCGCTGGCAAGCACGGCAGATTCAGGCGGCTCCAAGCCCTCGTATCCCCAATAAAATTCTTCGCCCTGGGTATGATATGCAAGCATCCTGCCAAAGTCCCGCTCCCGCGCGAGTGCCGCCATCGCTTGAGCCTCAGGTTCTGTCAGAGGTGCGGTTCCCGGAAAATCCCTTGGTGCTGGCCCCTTCTCTTCCTTCCTCTCCTTTTCAACCTCCCACTTGGCCGGAAATTGATTATTCAGGTCAACTCCCCGTATATTCGCTTTCCAGCCTGTAAAATCCAGGCTGCCCCTGTTGATTTCTGCCAGTTCTCCTTCCATTCCCCCGGGAGGCCCTTGCAGGACCAGGTTCACCCCATCCGGGTTTACCATCGGTACGATGGATAGATCGACTGAATCATACAAAGGAAGTGTCATGATGCCCCTTATCGGGGTGCTGTTGGTTAGAGACAGCAGGAATGCGTTCAGTTGGAGCATCAATACAGATGATGTAATCCATTCATTAGCATGGAATGAGGCATTCAGGTGCACCTTCTTGCTCCCATTGCCCAGCCTGATTTCATAGAGGGTCTTCCCGAGGACACTTTCCCCTGCTGAACCTACCTTTATGAAGGGAAAGATGTCTGCAAGCTCCCTGATATCAGTTTCAAGCTGCCCAAATGTATATTTTCTCCGCCCATCTACAACCGGGGAAACTGCTCTCACAGGAATCAGTATTTCCTCTCCGGGCTGAATCCTGTTTGGGTTGACATCCTGGTTCAGGAGAAGCAGGGCATCCACTGAAAGGCTGCGGGAGGCGCTTATTTTCCAGAAGGTATCATTTTCGCGGATTATATAGGATTGTACAGTAAAGCCGGGAATCGCTATTTCCTGGCCGATCTGCAGCCTCGCTGGATCCACCCCGGGGTTGGAATCAGCCAAAAGGCCTGCGGGCACCATAAAAAGACTGCTGTAATACCAAAAAGAATCGCCTGATCGGACTGCTACTTTCATGAAGATCCCCCTTTCCATCTTCTCATATGTATGACGGAAAGAGGCCAATCATTACAGTCCATAAAAGAAGGAGCTGCATTTTCACTGGCAGCCCCTTTTTTCTTGTGATTCAATTATTGCCCTTGTGTTTGATATACGGAGAATCCTCATAAAACCTTAATAGGTCACCATAAATAATTTTATCGGAATATTCAAGTTCATTTTTCGCTTTCTCTATATATGGCTCACAGGCTGCTGCGTCCGCCGGTTCGGCGGTTTCCTTGCTGTAGCAGGTGTCCCGGGTATAAATGTAGTCTTTTGTAATGAAGCTGCCATCCCTGAGCACTGTAAACTCCTGGCGGTCATTTGCAAACAGATCTGCCCCAAAATCGATGTCATTCCTGGTATCTATGCCGAGGAGATGGAGTATGGTCGGCTTTAAATCGATCTGACCAGACACTTTCGAAATCGTTTTTCCCTCCTGGCCGGGAATGTGAATGATGAGAGGGACCCTCTGCAGCTGGGTGCTTACAAACGGAGTAACCTCTGTACCGAGGAATTCTCCCATCGCTTTATTATGGTTCTCTGATATCCCGTAATGGTCACCGTATAGGATGATGATGGAATCTTCATATATGCCCTCATCTTTAAGCTTCTGAATGAAATTTTTAATGGCTTCATCAGTGTAGCGGACAGTCGGGAAATAGTTATCAACTGTCTTGTTGCCGGACGTATACGGTTCAATGAACTGATCTTCTTCCCCAAGCTCGAAAGGGAAGTGGTTGGTCAGTGTGATGAATTTTGCATAATAAGGTTCAGGCATTTCCTTTAAGTGCTGTATCGACTGTTCGAAGAAATCGATATCTTTCATCCCCCAGCCGACTGAATTGGTCTCAGTCACCTCATAATCCGGAAGAGAATAAAAACGCTGGTACCCAAATGAGTCATACATGATATCCCTGTTCCAGAAGCTCTTATTGTTGGCATGGAGTGATGCTGTATAATATCCGTTCTGATTCAGAATTTCAGGGGCAGCGGCAAATTTATTCCCGGAATGTGTGAAAAATACTGCTCCCCTGCTGAGAGGATAAAGGGAATTATCCACAAGGAATTCAGAGTCAGATGTTTTCCCTTGTGCTGTCTGATGGTAAAAATTATTGAAATAGTAGCTTTCTTTTATGAAGTCATTTAAAAAAGGTGTGATTTCCTGCCCGTTGACCTTTTCATTGATGACAAAATTCTGGGTGGATTCCATTGAAATAAGGATGACATTCTTCCCTTTGGCAATGCCGAACATATCATCCTCCGGGGGAACATAGCTGGCGCGCGCATAATTGCCTATGTCTGTCAATTCGCTTCCATCAGCCAAGGCCCGCTGTGCTGACGATTTTGACTGCAGGAAAACGTCGTAAATATGATAATTATAGGTGCCGATATTCTTGACCAGCATTTCCCTGTCAAAGGTTCGTGTCAGCAGCTGGGGACGCTCGGTTTCTGCAAGCCCTAAATTAAAAAAGGCAATGGCGACGGCCGCCAGGAAAAATGCCCTACGGTTCTTTTGGGAAGGTTCGCGGTACACCAGGCTCTGAGGTCTGAACATCATGATGATGGCCAGAATAATGAAATCTGCAAAATAAAGCAAATCAGTCAAGTTAAGCAGCTCGCTCACACTGCTTCCAAGATCGCTCATATTGCTCGTTTGAAACAGGACCGGGACCGTCAGAAAATCATTGAAAAACCGGTAAAAGACCACATTTGCAAAAAGGACCGCTGATATAATGAAGCTGGAAATAATAATATACCTGACCTGGTTTTTCTTCTTCATAAAAAGCCCGAATCCCAGTACAAACATCAAAAAGCTAAGTGGATTGATCAGCAGGATCAATTCCTGTTTGAAATTCTCAATTTTTATATCGAAGCTAGTTTTATAGGCGATATAGGTTTTAAGCCAGAGCACTGCTACCGCAAATCCAATCAGGTGGAGTGCAGGCCATCTTTTATTCCCCATGATATACCTCCCTGCATTGCCGAATGAAAGACAAGCATCTGCTAAATTATGGAAACAACAAAGATAATCTTAATGCTTTCTCAATAAAAAATCAATTTTACCTTTACATTTTGAATGTATAATAGGTTATTGGCTGATCCCTTCTTACCCATCTTATTAGACGTTTCAAACAATGAAAGGTTTCTGGTTTGTCCTGTTCCGCCAAAAATGCTTCTATAGTCTGATGACTGTCTCCCGCCATAAGGGGACTTTTTACTTTGATTTTATGGTTTCCTTTTTCCCCATCCTTAAATCGCAGAAATTCTTCCTGTATCTCCTGTTTTCATCACAAAAAAAAAGCCTTCTGCAGAGGCAGAAGGCTTTTTTTTGATCATTTGTTTTTGATAAGCCAGGCAGCGCCAATGACCCCGGCGTCATTGCCAAGAGTGGCAATATCGATCGACGTGGACTCGGCAACCCTCGGAAAAGCAAAGCGGGTAAAATGGGCTTTGACCGGATCCAGCAGTATGCTTCCGGCTTTGGAAACGCCGCCCCCGAGTACGATTTTCTCCGGATTGAGTGTATTGGCTATATTGGCCATTACAAGCCCCAGATGGAAGGAGACTTCTTCAATAACCTTGCCGGCTGTATCATCGCCCTGTCTGGCTGCATCGAAGACATCTTTAGCAGATAAGGATCCATTATTCCTGTGCAATTCATGCAGCATGCCTTCATCTTGTCCCTTTTTCATCTTGTACAGCGCAATCCTCACAATACCAGTAGCAGAAGCGATCGTCTCCAGGCAGCCGGTTTTGCCGCAATTGCAGGGGGCACCGCCTTCAGGAATGGCGGCAATATGACCGATTTCCCCGGCTGCTCCGCTTGTTCCCTGGACTATATCCCCGTTGGCGATCACCCCACCGCCTACTCCAGTTCCAAGTGTGACACACACAAGGTCTTTAGCGCCATCCCCGGCACCCTTCCACATTTCACCCAAAGCGGCACAATTGGCATCATTGTCTATGATGACCGGCAAAGAGGTTTCCACTTCAAGCAAATCCTTTAAAGGATAATTATCTTTCCAGCCAAGATTCACAGTATTATAAACGACACCTGAAGCGAGATCTACCGGGCCAGGGGCTCCCATGCCGATACCGGCAACATTCTCCTTGCTGTGATCCAGTTCTTCAAGCTTTTGGTCGATTGCTTTGGCAATATTAATGGTAATATTCTTGCCAAAATTAGAATTATCAGTCGGGATCTCCCATTTGTGAATGATTTCTCCGTAAAAATTTAAAAAAGCCAATTTGGTTGTCGTTCCTCCCAAATCCACTCCGATCAGCCATTTTTCAGCCATTTTTGTCACCTTTTCCTTCTATCGTTTGTTTTTATGAAGCAGCTGCCTTTCATGCCTGACGAGCAAAATGGCAGTCTGAAAATCCTTTGGGTCAATCAGCTGGGACTGGCGGAGCTCCATCAGCTCCTCTTCCATCAGCTCAAGGTCAGCCGACCTGTCGCCAATGTAAATGAATGTCCCATACTTTTTTAAAAATTGCTGTACATCATAAATGCTTTTCATTCTCAACCCTCTTACTATTGGTTTGCTTTCATATTTTTGCAGCGGTTACATCACTAAAAGTATAATCGAAAAACATGGCTATCTCAATGGAAAACCGCAGCTTGAGGTCTTTTTAAGATGGAACAGGACAGTTAGTGGCACGGCCAGCAGTTCAGGGTGCCTTGCAGACCTGACGGCACGAGATAAAGTTTCCCATTTCGTCTCCCAAACCATTAGGTTTATTCATTCGGCTGCGGTAACAAAGTTTCACACAAAAAAGCCAACTAAAAAAGCCCCTCCAACTAAGAGGGGCTTTTGCCGGTATCCCTGCATCCTTCAACGATCAGGATCTTTAGGATGGAGAAACCGCGGACGCCTGTTCTTCAGAGGAATCGGCGATCTGAGCAGGACATCCCTGAATGCCCTTAAATTAAACGGAAGAAACGGCCATAAGTATGGGACGCCAAATGAATTAATTCTCGCGAGCATAAAGATCAGCAATGTTACAGCAAGTATGAAACCATATTCATGGAATGCTGCTGTGGCCAGCAGCAGAAATATTCTAACAAGCCTGTTGGCAAGGCTCATTTCATAGCTTGGAGTTGAAAAGGTGCCGATTGCCGCGATGGCGAGGTACAATACAACCTCATTAATAAACAATCCCACCTCCACTGCCACCTGTCCGATCATCAGTGCTGCAACAAGCCCCAGGGCTGTTGCAAGTGCGGAAGGCGTATGTATGGCCGCCATCCGGAGCATATCGAGCCCAAGCTCTATAATCAGGAACTGCAGGATAAGGGGCAGCTCCCCCATTTCATTCGGACCGATATAGGCGAGGCCTTCCGGAAGCAATTCAGGCTTTATGGCCAGCAGATAATAAAACGGAAGCAGGAAGATTGATGCCCAGACAGCCAAAAAACGGACGAAACGCAAATATGCCCCAATCATTGGCTTGTTCCTGTACTCTTCTGCATGCTGAAGATGGTGCCAGAAGGTGGTCGGGGTGATCATCACGCTTGGCGAGCCATCGATCATAATGCATACATGGCCTTCGAACAAGTGGGTCGCTGCTGTGTCGGGGCGTTCAGTATATCTGACCATGGGGAACGGGTTCCAGTGCCTGCCTGAAATGAACTCCTCAATTGTTTTTTCTGCCATTGGGAGGCCGTCCGTATCAATCTTTGATAGTGCTTCCTTTATTTTCTTCACCGTATCCGGATCGGCAATGTCCTCGATATAGCTGACCACAATATCAGTCTTTGACCTTCTCCCTACCTGCATATATTCCATGCGCAACGTACGGTCACGGATCCGCCTCCGTGTTAAGGCTGTATTGAAGACGAGTGTTTCAACGAATCCATCCCTTGATCCCCTGACAACCCTTTCCGTATCAGGCTCTTCCGGCCCCCTGACAGGATAGGTCCGCGCATCAATCAGGATCGCTTTTTCCACTCCATCTGCAAGCAAAGCAGTAGGGCCTGACAGTACAGCATCCACAACCTTATCCAGATCATCCAGGGTCTCTACCTCAACATACGGGATGTAGGTTTTGACAAGCTTTGCCAGGGTGTCCCCTTCCAGCTGTTCTTTATCCAGGCTTGAAAGCAATTTCATCAGATAATGGAGAATATCATCTTTTACAAACCCATCAACCAGATACAGTGCCATTTCCCTTTCAGCATATTCCACATTCAGCTGAATCACATCAAAGCTTTTATCAACCCCAAGCGCCTCTTTCAGATAGGCTGTATTCTCCCGGAGAACGGGGCTGACACGCTTTTTCGTTTCTTCCATCTTCAACACATCCTGACAATATGAACATATTATTCCAAACAATAGTCTCATCATAGACAATGGTTGGAAAAAACATACTATGCCGGAAAATTATCCACTTTATCTTTAAGAAAGACTCACTTGTGCAGTTATCCTGACAGGCTGTACTGCAGAAACAAAAGCGCAAGCGCCTTGATCACCCCTTAAGGAACACAGACTAAAACGCCACGTTCTGTGGCAACGTCTGCATGACCAGCTTCCTGGGTGACTCAAGACGGAACTCCCGGAAAGGCGTTCTTTGGGAGATGTGGCTTGTGACCTCGGCGCAGCTGCTGGACTTTGATCAAGAATTGATAAATCCACAAAACTTACAATTTATAATTTCCTATACAACAAAAAAGCACAGCTTTATTCAAGCTGCGCCTCAGTCCTGCTGATTTCAAGCAGGCGTTTATAATCCTCTTGGGAAGGGTTCAGTTCAATAGCCTGCTCTGCATACTCTTTAGCCTTTGCCGGATCCTGCTCATTATAGGATATAACGGCAAGGTAATAATACGCCCCATCCAGATCCGGATGCTCATTGACAAGCTCCTCGAGCCTTTTCTTCGCTTTTACTGCTTCTCCTCTTTCCAGCTCCAGATAGGACAGAAGGAGCTGCATTTCAGCAGAAGAGCTTTCGGAGCCTTCCACCTTTTCACTTACAAGGCTGTATGCTTTTTCATATTCCCTGTTCTTGGTATATTCCTGTGCCATTATGAATACAGATTCCTCATCAAGCTCCCTGTCAGGACTGTAGCCGTATGAAAGCCCGGTATAAATAACGGCAGAAGCCAGAACAAGGAAAAGGAGCTGTATACCGTATCTTCTTTTTCGGGGCAAATTGACCATTCCCGCTGCAAGGAACCCTCCTGCAAGGCCGCCAAGATGACCGGCATTATCAATGCCCGGTACAGAAAAACCAAAAAGCAGATTGATGCCGAGTACAATCAGGATGTTCAGCCCCATGGTCCTGAAAAAGAGTTTGGGCTGAATCAGGCCAAAATAGAGAAGTGCCCCGAAACAGCCAAAAATGGCCCCGCTTGCACCAGCAGAAACACTTGAGTTGAACAGAAAGCTGGCCAGGACGCCCATGAAGCCGGCCAATATATAAATGAACAGGAATCGTGTGCTTCCATATATCTTTTCTACAGCTGTTCCCAGATAATAAAGGGCCAATGTATTCATGACAAGGTGCAGCAGCCCGATATGAAGCACAATCGGTGTGAAGAAACGCCACCACTCCCCTTCTAAAATGAGCGGATTGTATTTTGCCCCATATTGAATCAGCACAGAGGTTTTCTCGCTTCCTCCATTGGCTTCCAGCCAAAAGAACATGGCTGCCTGGATAAAGATAAAAAGGTAAGTGAAAATCGGCCTCCCCTGATTAAAGACTGCCTTTTCTGCTTTAACTTTATCAGCTGCTTTTCCCAGGGCAGCACGCTTTATGCTTTCAACTTCAGCTTCTTCATATTCCTGCTTTAAATCAAATGAAATGGAAGTCTTGAGAAAATCCCCTGCTTGCTTCAGTCCCTCTTCATAGCCTGCCCGGTCAATCAGAATATTGGCCACCTTCGTTTTGTCTCCTGCACCGGAAGGCAAATCAAGCCTGAATGTATAATCATCAACCGGGGGATAAGCTGTTACATATATATTTAGGATAGTCAGCTCTCTTTTTCTGACTTGCTTCCTTATGTTTTCTCCATTTGCTGCAGTGAGATCAATATCGCGCTGAAGTGAATTTCCCCAATCCAGATTTCTCCGCAGCAGCCTGACGACCTGTGTATCCTTGCTTTCCAGCTTTTCGAGCCAGATTTCATTCTGGCTCTTCGACATCTGCACAAGCCTGTAATCTTTTTCGGCTATCAAAAAATAGGCCAGCCTCCAAAATAAATAATCTTCCATGTATACCAATGCTTCCCCTACTTTCTTTGGCAACTCCGGCGCAATTATCCTCTTACACTATAGGCAATGCCCTCTCCTTTTGTCTAGCACCGGCCCCTGAACGTTCAGCAGTTATACATTTTTTCCTTATTTCCCCCCATCCTAAACAGACTTAAACAAATTGAACGGCATTTTCCCAAAATAAAAAGGCCCTTACTGGACCTTTTTCCTGACAATTCCGGCAAGCTTACCAGCTTGTATTTCCGGAGAAAACCGATTTCATCATTTTATTCCTTACGCCTGGTACATTCATCAATGAAGTAACAAACAGACGGCGCAGGACAGAGCTTCCCAGCACTATATTCACCACGCGAAAACGGTTTTGATAAAGGTAATATCCCCCTACGCCAATGGCTAATATGGAAATAATCCGTGACATACATCATCCCTCCTGAGATTATTTTTAACGAAAAACTCCATATTATCCATCCATTCAATGATTGCAGCGGGTTCCTGTATGTACTATGACAGCCAAAGCAGGCAGCCGATCCCCAGAAGGGCAGCAGCTGACCCGCTTGCAAAATTGACGGCATCGTTGGTCATCCACCTGAACCCGGTAAGCAATTCGGCCCGGCTTCCGCAATGTTTACTTTTTTCCATATCGGCCCCGCAGAAGGCACATCTGTATGAAGCCTGCCAATAGGCGCCAATAAAGGTATCCAGTATATTCCCGATGCATCCGAACAGAAAGATGGCTATCATATGCCCTGATGGAATAGAAAAAAGCAAAAATGCTCCGCCAGCTATAATAAGCGAGCCTGCTGCACCTGCAGCCGATCCAAGGACGCTGACTGCTCCGGATGTCCCTGCTGCTGCTTTTCTCCATGTCCTGATGGAGATTGGGGAGGACTTGCTCAAAGCCCCTATTTCAGAAGACCAGGTATCAGAATTGGCACTGGCCAGGGAAATAGAAAAGGCGGAAAGCCACAATATCTGCGGGTCAAACGCGTATATGATGCTGAAAACCGCAGCAAGCCCCCCATTGGCTGCGACCTGAAGCCAGTTTCTCCTCGCTCCTTTTCCCTGTTTTTCTTCCATCGCTGTTTTTTGATTCTTTTTATAAACCGACCATAAGCTGGATGTTAAAAAAAACAGCCCCAATAGAGCAAGACCCTGCCAGCCGGTTCCAAATGCTATGCATATCCCCGCTGCTGCGGCTGCAGTGCTCCCTGATGGAGCCAGAAGCCGCAGTTTCAGGCTTAGGATAGATGCAAGCAGCACAAAAGCTGACAGCCATAAAAAATCAAACATCATCAGGAGCTGTAATGATCATATCAATTTTTTTATCATGGGGCTCAACAGGCAATTCAGCAACCATTTGCATGCGGAAGGCAAGGGCAATGGTGTTCCCGTCATATCCAGCGAGCCAGCGGTCATAGTAGCCTCCCCCGAAGCCAAGCCGCAGGCCGCCGGAAGAATAAGCAAGGCCAGGGACAATCGTCAGGCCGATTTCCTCCGGCTCAATCTTTTCTGTCAACGATTCAATCGGTTCCAATAAGCCATAGTACACGGATTCCAGCTCAAGGAAGGAAGACAGCATCCTGAATTCCATCCTTCTATCCGCAGGAAAGCACTTAGGGACTGCGACTCTTTTCCCTTCCTCCCAGGCGCGGCGGATAATCTGCAGGGTATCCGGTTCAGGAAACCTGGAAACAGTTATCCCGATTGTATCTGCCTTTTTCCAGTTTTCTTCATTATATAGCCTTTGTGCGAGCTGATAGGAATATTGTTCATATTCCTGTTTAGCTATTTTCGAAAGCTTCTCTTTTACTTCATTTCTAAGCTTGTTTTTATCTGCCAAGTGAACCCCTTCCTTTCCCAGCCATTTTCTTCATCATAGCATAATCAAGGATATGGGGAGGATTATAAGATGAAGAAAAAAAGCCCGGACAAGTCCGGACTCCTGAAAATGGGCAGAAAAAAAACAGTGGAAGAATCCACTGTTTATTTTGTTTCGCGGTGCAATGTAACACGCTTCAATCTTGGGCTGTATTTCTTAAGCTCAAGACGATCTGGGTTGTTACGTTTATTTTTTTTAGTAATATAGTTACGATCACCAGTCTCTGTGCAAGCCAACGTAATGTTCACACGCATGTAATTTCCCTCCAAACTATGTTTCATCCTAGTTCGTTCATACGACTTTTCTATAATATCATTAATTCAGCTTAAATGCTAGTCCGTTTTTTCATGACTTTATAATTTTTGATTTAAACATTTCTATCCAGCGGCCTTATCGAAACAGCAGCCCCTTCATGAACCATTTCTTTTGCTGGTACAGAGATCTCCAGAAGCAGCACACTGGAACACTCCCCCCTGATCATCGGGACATAATTCAATATTCCCCTTTTTTCATGCTTCCAGATTTGGCCGTCTAAAGCAGCATTCAAAGACAGGGCCGAAAGCTGTGTCCGATTCCTGCCTGGCGAATCTGGAGAGATCAGGAACAGTTTGTTATTACATGCGTGGTAAATCGCCTCTCTTGAAGGTGAAACAAACGAAAAAGCTTCGCCCCCTGCTTTCTGATAAAAAGCAAATAATAATTTAACGGAGACAGATGATGCTTGGTCATTCACCACTTTTGCAAAAAACTCATCAGATTCTGTTTCACGCTTTTTATGGCCAAAAGAGACAGAAACTCCTTTTTCAAGATAAATGTCCCCGCCATATCCCTTTTCCTGCCAGCAGGTCCGGCCTTCCAGCCATACTCCCTGCCTGACGAGCAGCCTCCCGCCTGCCCGTCTGCTATCTTGATCTAAATCATGCAGATTGGCTGATTGTCTCATTTCCTCGCACCTTTATCCCTTCTATGTAGTTAATAGTCTGCGAAATGTACGATAGCCCGCTAAATTCTGCAGCCCAGTACACAGTCTTCCATCACCCTTTTGGTTTCTTCAGCGATCCTGTCCCAGCTGAACAGCTGCAGAGCTGCAGTTCTTCCCATGCTTCCGATCCGTTTGGCCTCTTGTTCATTGCAAAGGAGGAAAGCAGCCTGTTCCTTAAAGCTTAGAGCACTTCCCGGCTCCATCAGCAGACCTGTCCTTTTATGGCTGACAATCCCTTTTAGGCCTCCTGTGTCTGACACGATGGTTGGTTTGCCATGCATCATCGATTCCAGCGCCACTATACCAAAAGGCTCATATTCACTTGGAAAAACCGCGATATCACATAGTGAAAATAAAGCGTTGCGCTGCTCATCACCAATGAATCCTATAAAGAATACGGTCCCGGACAGCCCCATTTCTTCCGTTTTCCTTCTATAAAAATCCAATAGAGGACCTTTTCCGGCTATAAAATAATACACATCCGGAAACTCGTCTTTCATGAGGGCCGCTGCATCCAATAGGGTATCAAAGCCTTTTTCCTTCACCATTCTGCCAAGGGAGAATACAAGCCTTCTGTGCGGGTCAACTGGCAGCTGGCTTAAAACATCTTTATCCGGCTGGCGAAAATCACCAGGATGAATTCCATTGGCTATGATGTGTACAGGCTTTCCTTCGATATGAAAGATCTTTTGGATCTCCTCTCTCATATATCTGCTGCAGACAATCAGCATGTCTGCAGCTTCAGCCAGCCTGCTTTCCTTCTGATGGATAAACTTCTGGATTTCCGTATATATGCCATTATTCCTTCCATGTTCTGTTGCATGTATCGTTGCCAGCAGCGGTATACCGAGCTCAGATTTAAGTGATTCTGAAGCTGGCCCTGCAAGCCAGTCATGTGCATGAATGAGAGAGAAGCGGTGGATGCGTGCCAGCTCAAGTCCTTTTTCAGCCATAGCCAGATTCAGGCTCCCTACCCAGTACAGAAAATCTTCTTCTGCAGCAGCAAGCGGTCTCACCCGATGGACAGTGACCCCATCAGCTTTCTCCTCCATTGGCCCCCTGTCTGTTCCGGCAGTAAGAACATGAACGTCAAAGCCTTTCCCTGCAAGGCTCGAGGCTAGTCCATGAACATGACGGGAAAGGCCGCCGACAATATTTGGCGGGTACTCCCAGGACAGCATCAGGATCTTTGGCAAACTGCCCGTTTCGGCAATCTGCCCTCCTCCTCCAATTGCTGCAAGGATGGGTGATTTCCCCTCCAGTTCTTCCAGGAAGGCCTCTCCTCCCTCTCCAGCCGCAAACAGCCTCTCAAGCTTCCGGAATGCCTCAGCATGCTTCTCTGATTCCCCCCGGTAATCGGGGTGTGCTCCGGCGGTATTCAAGAAAAACATCCATTCTCTTGTCATTTGTTTATAAATCCTAAGCTCCCGGCTATTCTTCAAAGATTCTCCAATCTTCTCAAGCTTCCTTTCCTGGAAGAAGCACTCCTCCCATAAGCCGGATATCTCTTCAAAGGGAATTCCGCCAGCTTCTAAAAATGATGAGGAAAGGTGGACCCTTTCCAATTCCTCAGCTCTATCCTTGGCGGAGGAGGCTGATAGAGCAGATAGTTTCTCAAGGTTAGAAACATTGAGATCATGCAGGCTGACCGCCGGCATACCGTCATCCTTATCTTCTGTCCCCCGAAACGGATAGACAGGGACCATGATTACCCCGTGGGTAGACAAGACTTCTCTCTTCCTTCCACCCTTTGGCGCCGGGTCTGCATAGCCGATTGTCCTGCCGTTTATATAGCTGTAAAGGATGCCAGCTTCCGCAAGATAAAGGTCAAGTCCTTGCTCATAAGCCCCCTTAGGGAACCAGAATCCTTCCGGATGGATGGAAAAATAATCATTCATGATGGATATTCCAGTATCTATCTGCATTCTTATTCCATTATGAGTCGAAAGAAAAGGGAGGATTGCTGAACATGACGGGGAAGCAAGGAGCTCCAGCCGGCCGCTTTCGGCAAGCTGGCGCACAAAGAGATTCAGCCTTCCCTGATGCTTCTCCCAAATACGGAGCGCCATATCAGCCTGCTTGTCCGCTTTTAAATAGTCAGCCATTTTCTGCTGAAAATCAGGCTGATCAAGAAGCTCGAAGTAGATGGGCGTCACCGCCAGCTTCACTCCATGTTTTTCCTGTGCAGATTCGAGAAATAGAATGAACTTTTCAGTAAATGAAAAAATTTCATCCTGCATCACCCGGCTATCAGAATAAAAGTTCATGACAGGCGCTTCTGCGTATATGATGAATCCTCCTGTAGCGGCCAGTTTAAACGCCTCCCTTATCATTGGTATAAAAGCTGTAGGTGCTTACATGTTCAATCCAATTTGGCGGGAATCCAGCTTCGTGTGCTTTTAGATCTTCCTTTAGACGCCCTGACTGTTCCGCGGAATTCCTTGGTATTTGAACTGAATTGGATCTCATGAAAGGGATGAACCTACCATGGACCCTGGCTCCTGCCTCGATGCAGTATGACCGGTCAGGAGCCAGGCCTTCAAACATAATGGAGGTCTGTCCTTCAGCGGGGGCATGTTCCTGAAAGCTGTGTGCATTGCTGCCATTGAAAATAATACTGGTGATATCATAAAGCCTGATTACATCCTCCAGCTCACTTTCATGAACTTCAAAATATGAAGCAGCAAGGGTTTTCTTCATGGCTGCCGTCCTCCAAAAGGAATAGATGCTTCCATCCTGCACCTGCCAGGCAGATATCCCCTCTTCTTTCATCAAATAACCTGCGGGTACCCGGGCAGCTTCCATCACTCTATGCTTCTTTTCCTTCTCTTCCGCTTTTGAATCCGCCTCTTTCAAGTGCTTCATCCACTGATACTGAACTTTTCCGCGCGTTGTACCAAGCTCTTTTGCAATTTTTCTGAAAGAAAGCCCTTTTTCCCTTAATCTGATAATTTCAGATTGCATGGTGCACCTCCTGCCAGCCAACCTGCCATTATATGCCCTGCCGGCCCGTCTTATTACTTTCATGTTATCATTGAAACTGCGCCCCCACAATGAACGCATTTTGTCGTAATATGCGGGTCCTTTGAGCCCCTTGCACACAAGGTAAAAATATTTTCTCTGCATGAGTTTAGAACCAGTCATTACAGCCGGATTCTATTTTAAACTCAGCCAAAAGTACGGATTATGCAGATAAATACTCTTTTCCTGCTAGATGGAGTCGAATTTTGTCACGTGTAGTGGTAAAATTACTAGGGCACTAAAAAATTATTATTGAGGTGAATATAATGGGTTATGTAATGATCAGCCTGATAGCTGCGGCAATATTGCTTCTCATACTCTCGTTTTTCCTGAAAGATCCATATAAAAGCATTCGTGAAGAAATTGACCAGGTATCAATCCATCAGATACAGGAACTTTACTTAATCAAGAAAAAGCTGAAGGTGCTTGAAGAAGAGCTATTAGTAGACGGAGCTGCTGCCAAACCGGCAGGCCAGCCGATCTCTTCCGGGCAAATCAATCCCATATTGAAGAATCAGGTTCTCTCCCTTTCACAGCAAGGGCTGTCCATCGACCAGATTTCAAAGCAGTCCTCCCTTTCCAGAAACTCAGTACAGGAGATCGTCAATGAATTTTCTGCAAGGAGAGAGTACTCATGAACAGACTGACCTTGCGGGCATTTTCACTTGGGATGCTGATTACAGCCGGACTCATCGGTGCGTTTTATTTCTTTTCAAAAGACGATTATATCAATCTTTCGGATTCGAAGGCTGCCAAAGCAAGCGTGAAGGAAAACGGATATATCCTTTTGTCGGAAAAAGAATATAATGAACTAAAAGGCAGTACGGCAGAGGTAACTGAAAGCACCCAGGCAGAGGATAAGCCTGCCAAAAAAGGCGATAAGAAGGCAGACGCAGAGGAAAAGCCTAAACAAGACGAGCAAGAAAACAAAGCTGAGCCAAAAGTGATCACCTATAAAATCACAATTTCAAGCGGAATGGATACAGGTGAGATCGCAAGCCAGCTGGCTGCAGCCAAAATCATCACCAATGAGTCTGCATTTAAGCAGTACCTCATTTCCAGCGGCATGCATACAAAGATCCAGCTTGGCACATTTGAGCTGAACAATGAAATGACTTCCCAGCAGATTGCAACAGTCATCACAAAAGGCAGATAAAGAAAGGAGGATGAAGCATGGCTTCATCCTCCTTTCTTTATCTAGTAAAAGCAAAACCCTGCAGAATACAGAATTTTCTGCAGGGCTCTTTGATTTAGCTATTCAAATCATAGTGCCTTCCTTTAACGAGGTAAAACACACTTTCGGATATGTTGGTCACATGGTCTGCTGCCCTTTCAAGATAGCGGCAGATAAAGGACAGCTGAGTGATCTGCGGCAGGTATTCAGGTTTCTGCAGATTGATCTGCAGAAGCTCCTGTATCGTCTGGCCGTACAGGTCATCAACCTGATCATCCATTTCTGCCACTTCTTTCGCTTTCCTGACATCTTCTTCATTGAAAGCCTCAAGTGACATCTTAAGCATCCTGGAAGTGATTTCATACATCTCTTTAATATGGACGATCGGCTTAACATGATCCTCGCTTCCGATGCGGATGGTTGATTTCGCGATATTGACGGCAAAATCGGCTATCCTTTCAATATCAGTGGCGATTTTAATCGCCACTATGATTCTTCTTAAATCAATTGCGACCGGCTGCTGCTTTGCTATCAGAAGGATGGCAAGGTCATTGATTTCTTCATATAGCACATCAGCTTTCGTATCGTCCTCCATGATTTCAAGTGACGATTCAATATCCTTGCTTTCAAGGGCATTAATCGCCCGGAGCAAAGCCTGGTCGGCAAAATTGCCCAGTTCCATCAATTTATTCTGCAGCTCTTTCAAATCATAATGAAATTTTTCGCGGATTGTCATTTTATAAGCTCCCTTCTTTTCTTGTAAAGTGTGTTTTCCTTATTTACCGGGCATCAGCCAAATCGGCCGGTAATATAATCTTCTGTCCTCTTGTCGACAGGATTGGAGAAGATTTTATCTGTATTGGAAAACTCAATCACTTCACCATTCAAGAAGAAGGCAGTCTTGTCTGAAATACGGGCAGCCTGCTGCATATTGTGGGTAACGATGATGATACTGAATTCTTTCTTCAGCTCCTGTACAAGCTCCTCAACCTTCAAAGTAGAAATGGGATCCAGGGCAGAGGTCGGCTCATCCATCAGGATGACATCCGGTTCAATGGCGAGGCAGCGGGCGATGCAAAGCCGCTGCTGCTGGCCTCCTGAAAGTCCAAAGGCATTCTGGTTCAGCCGGTCTTTCACTTCATCCCAAATGGCTGCTCCCTTCAAGCTCTTTTCCACAATCTGATCAAGAATTTTTTTGTCGCGGATCCCATGGATCCTTGGCCCGTAGGCGACATTTTCATAGATGGATTTCGGGAAAGGGTTAGGCTTCTGAAACACCATGCCTACTTTTGTGCGCAGCTCTTCCACTTTATAAGACTTGTCAAAAATATTCCTGCCCCTGTAAGCAATTTCCCCTGAAGTCCTGACTCCGGGAACAAGCTCAATCATCCTGTTCAGCGTTTTGATATAGGTCGACTTCCCGCAGCCTGAAGGGCCTATGATGGCTGTTACTTCATTTTCATAGATATCCAGATCAATATTTTTCAGTGCATTATTATCGCCGTACCACAAGTTCAGCTGATTCGTTTTGTATACGATGCTCTTTTCATTAACAGACCCCTGGGTGCTGCCTTTTCTAACAGCTGGTGCATTCACTTTATCTTTTGTTGCATTCATTATGAAAAACTCCCCTTCATCCTATATTATTAGCTCGCCTGATTTGCTGCTCATAATAATGGGCAGGCTGAAATCCTATCAAACACTTAAGAGCCTTAATATCTTTTCTGAAATTTATTCCTGATCAGGACGGCAACAGAGTTCATGCCGATAAGAAGCACGAGCAGAACAATGATTCCTGCAGCTGCAAGCGCCTGAAACTCTTCCTGCGGCCTTCCGGTCCAGTTATAAATCTGCATTGGCAGTACAGTGAACATATCAAACACAGACCTAGGCAGGAACGCCAGGAACAGCGGCAGTCCCAGGACGACCAGCGGAGCTGTTTCCCCGATTGCCCGTGAAAGTGCCAGAATGCCGCCTGTCAGGATGCCGGGCACCGCAGCAGGCATAACAACACGCACAATGGTCTGCCACTTGGTGGCACCCATTCCGTAGGAGGCTTCTCTAAGCTCCTTGGGAACAGAGCGGATTGCCTCCTGGGAGGCTACAATGATGATTGGCAAAACAAGCAGGCTCATAGTCAGCCCGGCTGCAATTACACTTGTGCCAAACCCTGCCGCTCTTACAAATACAGTAAGACCGAGCAGCCCGAAAACGATCGAAGGCACCCCTGCAAGGTTTGAGATATTCACTTGAATGAAGTCAGTAAACTTATTTTTCTTTGCATATTCTTCCAGGTAGATCGCCGTTCCCACTCCAAGCAGAAGTGATACCGGGGCCACGACACCCATGAGCCAAATGGTCCCGATCAGAGCTGTTTTAACGCCAGCCAGTTCAGGCTTCCGGGATGGAAGGCTTTGAAGGAACTGCATATCAAGATAGCCGGCTCCTTGAGTGAGTATCCGATACAATAAGATCCCCAAAATCAATAATCCAAACATGGTGGCTGCCAGGAATATCAATTTAAACAGTACATTCTTATACAGCCTCGGTTTCATTTTGTTAACGACAGAAGTATGGTCAATCAGCTTCATCAGTATTCCTCCCTAAAGCGGCGGGAAATGAACTGGGCGAACAGATTCATTACTAGAGTGAACAGGAAGAGTGTAAATCCAACCGCGTATATGCTGTAATAGATCGTTGTCCCGTAGCCGGCATCACCCTGGCTGACCTGGACAATATAAGCTGTCATGGTTTGGATGCTGTTTGTCACATCCCATGAAAGGTTCGGGGTCGATCCGCCTGCCACTGCTACAATCATTGTTTCTCCGATTGCCCTTGATACAGCAAGCACAACTGAAGCAATAATACCCGATAATGCTGCCGGCAGGACAACCTTGAAGGCCACTTCAAGCTTAGTCGATCCCATGGCAAGAGCCCCTTCCCGCATCGCACGCGGAACCGAAGACATAGCGTCCTCTGAAAGCGAAGCTATCATCGGCGTAATCATGATGCCGATCACTATTCCCGGACTCAGGGCATTAAAGATTTCAAGAGAAGGAATCATATCCCGAAGGATTGGCGTTACAAATGTCAGTGCAAAAAAACCGTAAACAATCGTCGGTATGCCTGCCAGCACCTCAAGGATCGGCTTAATGATCCTTCTGGTCCTGTCAGATGCATACTCACTCAAAAAGATGGCTGATGCGAGGCCGATCGGCACCGCAACTATAACCGCAATGGCGGTAACTTTCAATGTTCCTGAAACAAGCGGCAGGATGCCATATGATCCCTGTGATTCAGAGAAAGGATACCATTTCCGGGCTGTCAGAAATTCTCCGAGGCTTACCTTGTCAAAGAAGATGAATGTTTCTACAATAAGAGTCATGACAATGCCGATTGTCGTCAGCACTGAAACTGCAGCTGTCAGCAGCAGAAGCCATGGTACGAGTTTCTCTATAATGTTTCCTGCATTTTTCTTTTGCTTTTTCGCCTGAATCATTTCCTGGACGGAAAATGTGTCCGATGACTTTAATAGTGCCAAAATGAAAACCCCTTTCATCCGCATAGCAAGATGAGAAGCACAGGTGACGCGCTTCCCATCATAAAATTGTTAAATATTATTTAAGGCCTTCTAATGTTTTCATTGCCTCATCATATTCTTCATCCTTCAGCTTTACATAGCCTACATCTTCAGAAAGGACGCCGGCATTTTCAATCGTATATTTTACAAACTCATAAACTTCTTCATTTTTAAGCGATTCGTTTTTCACATAAGTGAAGAGCGGCCTTGACAATGGTGCATATTCTCCGCTTTCTACTGTTTCATTGTTCGGTTCAACCGGGCCGTTTCCGCCGTCGATCGGAACAACCTTCAAGCTGTCTTTGTTTTCAGCATAATAAGCATAGCCGAAGTAGCCGATTGCGTTCTTGTCGCCTGTTACACCTTGAACCAGTACATTGTCATCTTCAGAAAGCGTAGCTTTTTCAACGATAGGCGCTTCATCTAGGATTACTTCATCAAAGTAGTCATATGTGCCGGAATCTGTACCTGGTGAATAGAATTTAATTTCCTCTTCAGGCCAGCCTTCACGGATATCGGACCATTTTTTCACAGACCCATCTTCAATCCACATCTTCTTCAGTTCTTCAACAGTCAGGTGGTCAACCCAGTCATTGTCTTTGTTCACTACAACAGAGAGGCCGTCATTGGCAAGCTTGAATTCTGTGTATTCAATTCCTTTGCTTTCTAGTTCTGCTGCTTCTTCTTCTTTAATTGGGCGGGATGCGTTGCTCAAATCTGTGTCCCCGGCGATGAATGCCTTAAAGCCTCCGCCGGTGCCTGATGATGCAACAGAAACTTTTACTCCAGGCTGTTCCATTCCGAATTCTTCAACGACAGCTTCCATAATAGGATATACAGTAGAAGAACCATCGATATTGATTTCGCCTTGAAGCTGCTTATCTTCATCACTTGCTTGCTCTGTGCTGTTGCCTCCATCTGTTTGGGAACCATTTGTTGTTCCTTCTTCAGAGTTGCCGCAAGCTGCTGTGAATGCTAGCACTGCCCCGATCATTGCTGATAGTGCTAAGTACTTAAAGCTTTTCATTTCTTTATTCCCCCTAAGAGATTTGGTTGTTTTGTCCTACGAGTATTAGAATAAGGCTTTTCTATTAATCTGGTTTTAACTAAATGTAAAGCTTTTGTAAATGAGGTCTCCTTTTGTGTTAAAAAGTCGGATTTGAGGGAATGATGATATATTTGAACATACAAAAAAGCCTGTCCCCGGAGAAGACAGGCTTTGGATTATATTGAAAAGCTATGTGGCTGCTGATTTTTGTTCCAGGCACTTCGGCTTCCGCGGGGCGGAGTTAAGCCTCCCGCAGGACGTTGAATCTGCTTCTTCGAATTGCCTCGCACGAGAAAAATGCGCATGCATTTTATGAGGAGTCTTCGTGCCTTGCACTCCAATCAAGATGATTTAAAATATTCATGAACAAGCCAGCAAATGATTCTGGCTCAATTGTTTAAAACTCTTTCTGAATCCGCTGTAATGAACTTAACCCGTTATTACAGGCCAGCTTCTTCACGGTCAGCTTCCTGGCCTTCTTTTACGTCTTCAATATTCTCCACTTTTTGGACTGCTTCTTCTTTATCTTTATTTTCTTCTGCACGCTTCTTCTTTAGATCGAAATAGGCATCAAGTACACGCTCGCCGATTTTTTTGTTGGCTCCATGATCGACGCTTCCCTGGTAGGCCCATGGGACCAGAACAGCCAGGGCTACCTCAGGATTGTCTGAAGGCGCATAGCTTACAAGGCTCAGGTTCATGGTTTCAGGCGGTTCTTTGCCGAAATCCTTCCTTCTAGGTCCATCGTAGAAGGCCTCCGCTGTCCCCGTTTTCCCTGCCGGCTTATATGTTTTCCCTTTTCCTCCAAAGTTCCCGTATGCTGTGCCGCCCGGCTCCTGCATGACCCTTCTGAAGCCTTCCTGGACGCGTTTCATCCAGTTTTCTTCTATATCAAGCCTGTTCAAGACCTTCGGCTTGATTTCCTCGAGAATGGGACCGAGCTCACTATTGTCCATCAGAGGCTCTCGGATTTCCTTGACGATATGAGGCTTCATCCGGTTGCCGCCGTTGGCGATGGTGGAAACATACTGGGCAAGCTGCATATTGGAATAGGTGTCATACTGCCCGATTGCAAGGTCAAGCATGAAACCAGGCTTGTCGCTCATCCCCTTGAATCCGGTCTGCTCATTCGGCAGATCGATTCCGGTCCTTACCCCCAGGCCGAACTGCGCAAAGGAATCCCGGATTGTATCAAACCCTTCCTCATTGAGCGGGAGCGGCCTGTCCGGCTTATAGACACCGCCACCGATCCTGATGGCTGTCTGGAACATATAGACGTTGGAGGAATATTTCAGCGCATTAATATCATCAAGCGGCCCTAAGTTCTTCCATGACTTTTTAATAGGAGTGCCTTTAATTCGCAGAGGCCCGTCGAAGATGACTGACCCCGGCTGGATGACCCCTTCTTTATAGCCTGTAAGGATGGTGGCCCCTTTTACGGCAGATCCGACATTATAGGTTGTCGTAATATTCCCCAGGGCATCATCCTGCATCTCGCCATCAGCGATTTTCTTGCCGGCCATGGTCAGAATTTCCCCGGTCATTGGATCCATCAGGACTGTATATGCCCGGTCAAGAAGTGCGGTTCCAGGGGAACGCTTGGCAGCCCTGAGCTCTTCCTCAAGGATTTTCTCCACTTCCTTCTGAAGTTCCATATCGATGCTTAGGACCAGGTCCTTGCCCCTTTGGCCCTCGCTGATTGTTTCAGTCTTTAGAAGGTTTCCGCCTTTGTCGGTAATATTTTTAACCTTTGCTTTCTGGCCATGAAGAACATCCTCATATTGCAATTCGATATAGCTTTTCCCGACCCTGTCGTTGCGGCTGTAATCGCGTGCCAGGTAATAATCCACCTTTTCCGCAGGCAGGCCTTCATCTGATTTTGAGATCCTTCCCAGCACCGATTGCAGCGTGCTGCCAAAAGCATAATATCTTTCCCAGTCGGTTGTCGTGTCCACCCCGGGAAGGAATTGAAGATTTTCACTGACAACTGCAAATTCTTCATTGGTAACATCTTTATTTTTCACGATCTGCGGAGTCAATGCATATCCGCTTGTGAAATCTCTGTAGATCGCCAGGATTTCAAGATCTTTATCTGTAAGGGAGTTCAGCTCTTCCTCCGTGATGCGATCCAGTTTCAGATCATATACTTTTTTATTGAACTCTTTATCATCTTCATATTTTTCCTTTAAGGCATCAAGCTCTTTTTGTGATACTTTCGCATCTGCCTTCTCCTGGTTCTTCATGATCCAGTAGTCTTTCTTATCCCTCTCCTGGACTTTTTCTGTATCCTTCTGAATCAGGCTTGCCAGATTTTCCGCTACCTTGAGCATTTCCTCCTGGCTTGCGCCTTTATTAGTGTAAGTGATGGCATTCTGCGGCGTATTGTCGACAATCACCTTGCCGGTGCTGTCGAACATCTTGCCCCGGGGAACAGGGTTATTGACTGTCACGTCCTCCGTTCTCTCAATTTCCCTTTTGTAGTCATCCCCATACACAATCTGAACGACGCCAAGGCGAAGGATCAGCATGGAAAACAGCAAAAATACAGCAAAGAACAGCATGTTCAGCCTCATAGGCACATGGTTCTTCTTTTTTCTCTTTTTATTCAAAACAGCAGCACACTTCTTTCCTTATGAATTGTCTTCTTATATTGTAAAAGAAAGTAGAAAATATTTCTATAAACAGGCTGCTGGTTTTCACAGGAAATAATTAGCTTTCAGAACTCAAATAAGAGGGGGCTCTCGCTCCCCCCCTATGCAGGCTTGATTTGAATTTTCCGATAGAAGAAGTAAATCACTGAATGGCCTGCCCCAACAAACAGCAATAAAATGGGAATGCTCTTTTCCTCGCTGAAAAAAGTGACTGCACCGAGGAAGCAGAGAATGGATACCACCCTGCCCATATTCAGGAATACTTCCCTTACGACAATATACTCAATCCTCATCTCAGCTGCACGCCAGCCTGTTCCTATAACATCGTAGGTCATGGAAACATAGGGAACAAGCAGCAGCGGGTAAGCAATGGCAATCGAGGCCGCATACATAAGCAGCCTTGCGTACGTAACATCAATGATGATAAAAAAGATGCTGGCATATAGAATCAGTCCGCCAGCCAGGATCGATCTTTTGCGGTACTTCTTTTTTATGAGCCTTGATGCAAGATAATACGCGACAAAGGCAATGCCTGAATTGATCAGCCCGAATGTCCCGAGAGCCATTTCACTGCCTGTAGATATGAAAACGAAGACAGAGATGACAAACACAAAGGTTCCTTCACGGAGCCCCTGAAAAAAGTGGGCATTGGTGACAAGCTTCCAGTTGGGATTATTATCTCTTTCTTTAAAAATGCGGACAAACCAATAGGCCCCTTCCGCAGGACGGCGCTTCAGGAAAAAGCTTAAAAAGACAGCAAGTGAGAAAAGGACCAGAGATAGCCCAAAAACAATCGAATATCCTGTGAATTTTTCCAGCCTGGAAATGATGAAGCCAGCTGAAATGGGCCCAATCATCCCTCCGACAGAAGAAAGGATTCCAAGAAATCCATTAAAAAAATCCCGCGTATCCGGCTCGGTGATTTCAAAGGTAAGCACATTAAAAGCCAGCCAATAGAACCCATATCCCATTCCAAGCAGCGCTCCAAGGAGCAGCAGGAATTGCGATGCCTTAGTGCCGATGATCAGGACAGTCAAATAAAAAAGAGCCAGGCATATGACGCCGATCCGCAGGACGATGACCCTGTCAATTTTTTTTGCCCATCTTCCTGCAAGGATAAAGGTTAGCGGCTGGATGATGACAATTGATAAATTATACAGGCCAAGATCCCTGAATTCCCCTGATTGCTTCCATAAATAAATATTTACGAAAGTGTTTGAAAGAGCAACACTCAGAGAATAAAGCCCCCCGATTAAAAGCAGCAGAGTCAGGTCTTTATTCAGCTCTATATTTCCGATCAGCTTATTCATTTTGCTCATATTATAAAAACTCCCCTTTGTTTCTAAGGGTAGTCTTCTACAATGGACAGCTGCTTATTCATCCCGGAACGCTTTGATTGCATGCAAAAAGGCAGCAGACGAATCTGCTGCCTCTCCGGATGGAAAGATTATTTTGCTGAGCTGTAGCGCTTAGATACTTCTTCCCAGTTAACTGCGTTAAAGAAGTTGTTGATATATTCAGGACGGCGGTTTTGATATTTAAGGTAGTATGCATGCTCCCAGACATCAAGGCCAAGGACAGGCGTTTTGCCTTCCATCAGTGGAGAGTCCTGGTTTGGAGTGCTTGTTACTTCAAGCTCGCCATTGCTGACTACGAGCCATGCCCAGCCAGAACCAAAACGTGTTGTAGCAGCTTTTGCGAACTCTTCTTTGAAGCTTTCGAAGTTGCCGAATTTGCTGCTGATCGCATCTGCAAGCTCGCCAGCCGGCTCGCCGCCGCCGTTTGGAGAAAGGATCTGCCAGAATAAAGAGTGGTTGGCATGTCCTCCGCCATTGTTTCTTACTGCTGTGCGGACTGATTCAGGAACAGCGTCAAGATTTGAAACGACTTCCTCAACTGTTTTAGAAAGAAGCTCTTCATTGCCTTCCAATGCATTGTTTAGGTTTGTTACATATGTGTTATGGTGCTTCGTGTGGTGGATGTTCATTGTTTCTTTGTCAATGTTTGGCTCCAGCGCATCATAAGCATAAGGTAATTGCGGTAATTCAAATGCCATAATAAATTCCTCCCTATGTATCATTATTTAGCTTCCGAACGGCATCTATTCCATTTTTCAGAAAATAGAATCGTTCTAAAAGACTTTAATGTTAGATTACCAAACTTGGGTAATCCTTTCAAACAAAAAGCTTTGCCTGACAGATATACAATACCCCCCCATCTCCCTTTTATGCAAGGAGCGGTCATAAAACGAGAAAAAGGAAGTACACGATCATGACTGTCTGGATGAACCCCTTTGCCGCGATGCTGCTGACAAAGCCGACAACCGACCCCATACCGATTTTCGCAGCTTCCTTGATGCCCTTCTTATGGACAATCATTTCAGCGGCGATGGCGCCAATGAAGGGGCCGATCAGTATCCCCAAAACCGGGATGACAAAAGGGCCGGCCAGGATGCCGATCGTGCTTCCCCAGATACCCGCCTTTGTCCCCCCGTATTTCTTGATGCCAATCATATTGGCGGCATAATCGGCGCCGAAAAGAAGAAGGACGAACATCCCCTGTACGAGCCAGAACAGCCACCCGAAGGGCTCAAAAGAATAGGAAAGCCCATAAACAACAAATCCTCCGATGATGAAAAGGACGCTTGGAATGATAGGCAGAAAGAGGCCAATAAAAGCAACCGCAAATAAAATAATGATTATCGTCCAGTATACGTATTCCATTAGACCAGCACCTTCGATTTTTATTTTTCTTTCCCGTCTGAAAAGGAAAAAGCAAGAGGTTTCCCTCCTGCTTACTATACACTAATTGTCTTCTCCTAAAACGGCCTCTGCGATGTTTACAGCATGATCACCGATACGCTCCAGGTTGCTGATGATATCCACATAAACAATTCCCGCCTGCCCGGTGCATGTCCCTTCATTCATCCTGATGATATGCTGCTTTCTAAGCTTTCTTTCCATCTTGTCAATTTCCTCTTCTTTTTTGACAACATGCCTTGCAGCTTCCTTATCATTATGGTCAAGCGATTCGAGTGATTCCTTCACCGTTGAAATAGTCAAAGCAAACATATCCTCAAGGTCATTCATCGCTGAATCAGTGATTTTCACTTTATTGGCCTGCTGATATTCAATCAGTTCAATGATGTTTTCAAAGTGGTCGCCGATCCGCTCGATATCCCTGACTGTATCCATCAGCACTGTATGCTCTTCAGATTCATTTTCTGAAAGTGAGCTTGTCGATAGATTGATCAGATAATCTGTAATTTTTCGGTCAAGATTATTGATGGCTTCTTCAAGCTGGTAGGTGCTGTCAGAATGCTTTTTCAGCTTCGTCTTTAAAAACAGGTTTGTTTCTTCAAGGCCTTTAACCGCAAACGATCCCATTCTGAGCACTTCTTCCTTCGCCTGGCCAAGGGCAATTGAAGGAGACTGTTCTATAAATACCGGATCAAGATGTTTTGCTTTATAGTCAACAACTGAATCCTCGCCAGGAATCAATTTTGTAACTATGAAGGCAAGTGCTGCCACAAACGGAAGCTGAATCAATGTGTTGGACGCATTGAAGATCCCGTGCGCAAACGCAATCGTCATTTCCGGATTGAGATTCAGCGTATCCTGTATAGCAGAAATCAACAGATTGAACGGATGGAGCAGAATCAGGAATATGGTTGTACCGATCAGATTGAAAAGGACATGGACAGCTGCAGCTCTCCTCGCTGCGACAGATGCCCCAATGGCTGCCAGCACGGCAGTAATGGTTGTACCGATATTATCCCCGAAAAGAACCGGGAGAGCTGCATCAAGATTGATCAGATTCTCAGAGAACAAGCCCTGCAGGATCCCGATCGTCGCACTCGAGCTTTGGACAATGACCGTGAACAATGTTCCGACCACTACACCAAGGATCGGGTTGGAGCTCATATTGACAGTTAATTCGTGGAATGCCTCAAGCCCCCTGAGCGGCTTCATCCCGCCGCTCATAAGCTCGAGTCCATAAAATAATGCCCCGAATCCAAAAACGATCTGACCGACATTATGTACCTTTTTATTTTTAAAGAAGAATAACATGATTGAGCCCAATGCAATGATTGGGAGTGCGTATTCTCCTACATCAATACCAATGATGAACGCCGTTACCGTCGTTCCAATATTCGCACCCATAATGACGCCAATTGCCTGGCGCAGGGTCATGAAGCCGGCACTGACAAGGCCGACGGTGATGACTGTTGTAGCAGAGCTGCTCTGGATAAGGATCGTGACAATGATCCCCGCGAGAACACCCATGACCGGATTGGTAGTAAACTTGTCCAATATATCCCTAAGTTTATCACCGGCCGACTTTTGAAGGCCGTCGCCCATGAATTTGATACCGTATAAGAAAATACCAAGGCCGCCCAAAAATTCAAAAAGCATTTGCTGGATGTTTAGTTCCACCATTTTTCAACCCCTATAACTTTTTAGATTCGACATTAATCTCCAAACCCCACATCATTATGTATGATGGGTAAATAAAAAGTAAAGATTCCTTTAGCCAAATTTACAATAGCTTAACATTTAAGCTTAATGTTACAATTATGTTACAAAACTGATTATCGATCATACTTGTACATATGGGGCGCTGCGGCTAAAATAAATGGTGAATCTTTTTAAGGGTGTGTCAAAATGAATGTATTTAAACAGTTTTTTAAAAGTCTTTATTCCCCAAGGGATATAGCCGCCTTCCGTTTTCAGGGAATCGGGAAGACAATTCTATATGTTTTCCTCCTTACCCTCCTATCCGTTCTGCCAACCATCTATTATTTCAGCACGGCCATCATGTCAGGAGCAGATGCCGCCCGTGAGAGCCTGGCAGAGGATATCCCTGATTTCACAATTGAGAACGGGGAACTGCATTCCGATCAAAAAGCTCCCATCATCATCAATAAAAACAGCTTTACCATTGTATTTGACTCAACAGGCACCGCCAATAAAGAAGAGCTGGCCGATTCCAATATGGCCCTTGCTATGCTTAAAGATGAATTTATGTTTGTTGCCGGCGGGCAGGTTCAAAGTTATTCATATTCAATGGCTGGCGATCTGACTTTGACGAAGGAAGATGCAGTATCCTTCCTGGATTCCATTGATTCAGTTCTGGTGATTTTCATCATTATAATGGCTTTAGTCATTTATTTGTTCAGCACCGCGGTTAAATTCGTCGAAGTTTCCGTACTGGCGCTGATCGGCCTCCTTCTCCGCAGCATTGCTGGCCGCCGCCTGCAATACAGGCACTTGTGGCGAATGGCCGCATACAGCGTCACGCTGCCGACTGTCTTCTTTGCGGTCATGGGCGTTTTGCAGACAAATGTGCCAAGCGGCTTTATGATTAACTGGTTTGTGTCCATCATCATCCTGATGCTGGCAATTAAGGAAGTGCCTATGCCAAAGAGCAAGCAATAAGCTGCAGTGATCAAGCTGTATTCTCAGCGGGATAACCATTTCAATTAAATGCATTGAAAAAGGCGGACCATTTGGCCCGCCTTTTTTCATCCATTAATATTTAAACAAGGAAATGGTTTTTGCAAGCGACCCGGAAAGGGAGATAAGGCTCTCCCCCGCATCATGGCTTCTTTTGGTCTTGGCTGCCTGCTCATGGGAAGCTGAAATCATCTGTTCAGCACTTGCAAGTGTTTCCTGGGAGACGGACGCGAATCCTTCTGCTGAAGCCTCGGCTTCAGGCAATATCCCATTCAGGATGGCCAGGCCTTTCTCGGACTCTTTGATCATCATGCTCACGGATGAAATTTCGTGCATGAGTACATCAAATGTGGTCATGCTTTTCTCAGCTGCCCCCAGATGAATCTCAAAGTTACCCTGCATCTCCTGGAAACCATCTGAAGCCTTTGCAGAAATGCTTTCCATCTCTGCAATTGTCCCTGTTATATTTTCAGCCGCTTTTGAGGATTGGTCTGCCAGCTTCCTCACCTCATCAGCCACGACCGCGAACCCTTTGCCTGATTCCCCTGCCCTTGCTGCCTCTATGGCCGCATTCAGGGCAAGAAGCTTTGTCTGTCCGGCTATATCCTGAATGAGTGTGACCACCTGTGCGATTTTATCTGAATAGTCCCTTACCTCCTGTACAGAAGCAGAAACTGCTTTAAGTTCTTTTTCATAACTTCTCACGGTAAACACAAGCTCCTTGATGCTTGCTTCTCCTTCTGATGCTGATATATTCATAGAGCTAGCGCTGATAGTCATGCTTCCCATCAACTGAGAAATGCCTTCAATCGAATTTTTCATTTCCTGAAAAAGCTGAATGCTTTTCTCTGAGCTTCCTGCGGTTTCTTCTGCCCCGGCCCTTACCATGCGGATGGCTTCATTAAGATGTTCCTGCTCCTCCAAAACCAGGCCGGAAATTTCCTGCAGATCCGCACCTGTCCATGTCAAGTCCCTGGATGTATCCGAAATGCGGACGATCAGTTCCCTCATCTGATGCATCATACTATGAAAGCTCTTTATCAGAGATGTAATCTCCGGGATAGTGGTCCGTGATTCTGCTTTCAGGTCAAGACTCCCTGTCCTGGCCTGCTTCATAATATCCCTTAACGAATTGAGCGGGCCTGTGATGCTTCGGACCAGCAGCAAGATGAGGAGGGCGGCTGCCGCTATGCTGGCAATCGCAGCAATGAGTATGTATTTTGCCATATCATAAACACTGTGAAGATATTGCTCCTGTGGAATGGCTATTAAAAATACCCCATTAAGTTCCTGGACATTGTGATAGGAAAGGGTATATTTTTGTCCTTGTAAATTTTCATGGGCAATCCCGGCTTTCTTTTCCTGGATGCCGGCCAAAAGCTTCTCCGGAAATTTCAAAGAAGATTTTTTGCTGACATCAAATGCTGCCGCCTTTCCTTCCGAAATCAGAAAATACTCACCGTGCAGCCCATCCTTTGCCAGCTCCGCTTCCTGTCCCTTCAGCACCTGGTTCACCTTTTTGCTGAATCCGTCTTCATTTCCCACGTAAATGAGCATCAAGTTCTGTGCAAGCTGGTAAAAGGTTTTTGTTTCTCTTTCCAGCCTTTGCTCCATAAGCTCTATTGCTGTATCTTTTGATTTTTCATATGAGATATAGGCAACAGCTGAAATGGCTGCAATAAGCAGTCCCAGAGTCAGGAACAGAAGCCTGAATTGCAGCGGCATCTTTGCCATGAGACGTTTCCACGCTGCGCTTAATTTCATATTCTGCAAAGGTTTGGCAATTCGTCTGCCGGCCTTTTTGAGTTTCATGGAATACTGTGATGTTTTTGCCAAAATGCATCCCTCCCCCTCTATTTACCCTTCATTATAGGGAGGTATTGTTAAGCATTTGTAAAGAAGTAGTAATTTTTTCCTAAATGATGTTTCGTGTGAATGGCTTGTTCTATTTTTAAATGTACAGGCATACATTCAGAAAAAAACTGCCGATTGGAGGCTGTGCCCATGAAACGGATTGCTGCGCTGCTGATTACTGTCCTTGCTATATATATTATATTTTATGATCTGAGCCGCGGGACCCTTCCTGCCCCTGATCAAGCTCCAGCCCTTGAAGCCTCTACCACTGTTGAGCCAGCTGAAGATTCTTTGGCTTATTTTGAACAAAAGGCAGTACCCGGGGAAACTGTCCTGACAATCGTAGAGAGGCATATCGACAGTTCAGTCCCCGTTTCCATCTCCCAGGTAGCAGCAGATTTTGAAAGGCTTAACAGCGGTGTGAAGGCCGGTAGGATCCAGGCAGGGAAAATTTATAAATTTCCGGATTACGCAAAAACTAACAATTGAAAAGATAAATGCCAGAACCCTCATTCTTGTCAACTCAGCAGGTTCATTGATACAATAGGATATAGTTTGACAGCGGCAGGACTTTGCAATGCGCTGCTGAAAATTCATTTTTGTTCCAATTCCATATTTAAAGGAGCGAATCACCATTGAGTGAAATTATACATCGTACCAAAACCCGTCAGGTCAAAGTAGGCAACCTGACCATCGGCGGCAATAATGAACTTGTTATCCAAAGCATGACGACCACTAAGACGCATGATGTCGAAGCTACAGTCGCTGAAATTATGCGGCTTGAAGAAGCAGGCTGCCAAGTCGTCCGGGTGGCGTGCCCTGACGAGAGAGCGGCAAATGCGATTGCTGAAATAAAAAAACGGATCAATATCCCCCTTGTAGTGGATATCCATTTTGATTATAAACTGGCTCTTAAGGCTATCGAGGGCGGAGCTGACAAAATCAGGATCAATCCCGGTAATATCGGCCGCCGTGAAAAAGTGGAAGCAGTTGTTAAAGCCGCTAAAGAAAAAGGGATCCCTATCCGGATCGGTGTAAATGCCGGTTCACTGGAAAAGCGGATCATTGAGAAATACGGCTACCCGACTGCTGATGGTATGGTGGAAAGCGCCCTTCATCATATCAAAATTCTTGAAGACCTTGATTTCCATGACATCATCGTTTCCATGAAGGCTTCTGACGTCAACCTGGCCATCGAGGCTTATGAAAAAGCAGCCATGGCGTTTGATTACCCGCTTCACCTTGGAATTACAGAATCAGGGACCTTGTTTGCCGGCACAGTGAAAAGCGCCGCGGGCCTTGGTGCCATATTAAGCAAAGGCATCGGAAATACTTTAAGGATTTCCTTGAGTGCCGACCCTGTCGAGGAAGTAAAAGTCGCCAGGGAACTTTTGAAGTCATTCGGACTTTCATCCAATGCTGCTACACTTATTTCCTGCCCGACCTGCGGCCGGATCGAGATCGATTTGATCAGCATTGCCAATGAAGTGGAAGAATATATCCAGAAGATCAAAGCACCTATAAAAGTAGCTGTGCTAGGCTGTGCTGTAAACGGCCCTGGAGAAGCCCGTGAAGCAGATATCGGCATCGCCGGCGCCCGCGGGGAAGGCCTATTGTTCCGTAAAGGGAAAATAGTCCGCAAAGTCCCTGAAGATACAATGGTCGAAGAATTGAAAATCGAGATCGATAAAATCGCTGAAGAATACTATGCTAAACAAGAAGCTGAAAAGCAGCTTCAAATGAATGATTAAGCGGCTTGCCGCCCCTTCAGCTGAAGCAAATAAAAGACCGGCTCAATTGTGAGCCGGTCTTTTTTCCCGTTTCCGCCTAAAAGAACGGAAGGATAAAGATTCCGATGATAATGGAGACGGCACCGATGCCGATTGCCCAGGCCCCGGTTGTGCGTGCCCCTCTTCGGCGCGCTATAAAGCCGAGAATGATGCCGGCAGCGCCAAACAGAATTGGCAGGACAAACAGTGAAAGAATCGAAAGCGCTAAAGCTCCATACCCCATCATACCGCCAGAAAGGTCCATCCCGGCATTTTCTTCCCCGCGGTAGTCCTCCCCGCTGCTGCCTCTTCCCAGCGAAACAGGCGCTGCGATTTCGGCGGCTGTTTCTTCTGTATAATTCCTTGACCCATATTCATTTTTTTCGCCAATCTCTTCGCTGTGGCGAAGGTCTTGATCTTGCTGAGAGCGTTCTTGATCTGCCAATATAATCCCTCCGCTTTCAGAAGCCTGATTTGTTAGTAATGGCAAATTAGCTGCCCCCTTCTATAGGAGCATTATTTATTATCTGCTCTCTCCCCCTGTTTTACGATGCTAATGTATGGTAAGAAAAGCGCAGCTTCTCTTGCTCCCTTAAGGAATGCAGACTAAGAACATGTGCTGCGGCAGCGTCTTCATTACCAGGTTCCTGGGGGACTTATGACGATCCTGCCGCAAATACGCTCTTTGCCCTTTTTGGCAGATCGGCTTGTGACTCTAGGGATATGCGTGCTGCTGGTCAGTAATCGAAGTTAAAAATATACTTCTTTATCCAGATAAAAACAGGCAAGTCTCCTGCTTCTTCACCTGCAATCCTTTTTGGAGGGCACAAGTTCTGTTAAGATGGTATGAGACATCCATATAAGGAGAAAAGACATATGAAAAGATTCGGCATTGATATCGATGGGACAGTGACATGCCCTTCCTCGATCATCCCCTATTTGAATGAAGCGTTCCAATTAAACCTGACCCTGGAGGATGTAAAAGAATATGACTTAAATCCCCTGGTTGACATAGACGAAGAAGAATTTGCAAAATGGTTCCTTGACAATGAACCAAAGATTTATGCCAATTCCCCGTTGGCTTCAGGAGCAAAACAGGTTCTGAAAGAATGGGAATCAAAGCATGAGCTGTACTTTATCAGTGCACGCGGCTCTTATCTGCAGGAATTGACCGAAGAATGGTTCCTGGAAAACGAGCTTAATTTTCATCATGTAGAGCTGATTGGCTCTCATGATAAAATCAGTACGGCTAAGAAGCACAAAGTGGATATATTCTTTGAAGACAAGCATGATAATGCAGTTGCGATCCATGAAGAGTGCGGCATACCCGTCATCCTTTTTGACACACCTTATAATCGCGACCCTATCCCTGAAGGGGTTGTCAGGGTGAACAGCTGGTTTGAGGCGAAGGCAGCAGTGGAACAGTTGCTGAAAGCTGAAAAAAATTAAAAAAACCGGCCCCAAGGCCGGTTTTTCCTATATCAATGTAAACAATCCGGACAGCGGCCATAGATTTCAAATTTGTGGCCGGATACATCGTAGCCTTTCAGATTTTCCTGGAGCTCATTCATCGGGCATGTCTCAATTTCCTTCGTTTTGCCGCAGTCAAGACAGATAAAGTGATGGTGGTGATGATGGTGCGAGCATGTAAAACGGAAATGTTTTTCTCCCGAAAGCTCGGTCATTTCAAAGATCCCCAAGTCAACGAATAAAGAAAGATTTCTGTATATCGTATCAAAGCTTAATCCCGGGTAATCGTCCTTCAATTTATCAAGCACATCTTTGGCAGTGAGATATTTATTGCTGTCAGAAAAGAACTGCAGCATTTCCTCGCGCTTTCCTGTATGTTTATATCCTTTTTCTTTTAAAAGAATCAAGGCTTCTTCAACATTCATTGCAATCACCTCTTTAAATCGCGCTGCTTGCTTCCTGGCAGCTTTTCCAGGCCCCGCCTATGCCTCGGCTTTTTCAGCGCCGGAAGCAAATTTCAGGAACAGGGATTTTATCAGGATGGTTAAAACAAGAATAAGGACGCTGATCATTACAATCGTCCCCCCTGGAGCAAGGTCCAGGTAATAGGAAACCGACAATCCTCCAAGGACAGAAACTTCCCCGAAGATCACCGAGAAAAGAATGGTTTGCTTAAACCCTTTGGCAATGCGGATGCTGGCAGCAACAGGGAGGGTCATCAGGGACGAAACAAGCAAAATCCCGACAATTCTCATGGAAGCCGCAATGACAAGGGCAACCATCACAATGAAAATGAAATGGACGCTCTTTGCGGCGATGCCGGACGCCTTAGCATGCTCTTCATCAAAGGAAAGCAAAAACAGTTCTTTATATAATAATACTATAAGAATGGCCACAATGGCGCTAATGATTAAAATTATCCAAAGGTCTGTCCTGCTGACCGCACTTACACTTCCAAACAGGTAGCTGAACAGATCTGTATTGAAGCCATCTGCCAGAGAAATGAAGATGACCCCAATCCCGATCCCTCCCGAAAGGATAATCGGGATGGCCAGTTCCTGATAATGCTTATAAACAGCTCTCAGCTTTTCTATGAAAAGGGAGCCTGCAACAGAAAACAGCATTCCCATATACATCGGATTTAGGCCGCTGAATGCTATGAACTTTTTTTCCAGCAGCAGGCTGGCTGCAATCCCTGCAAGCGTGACATGGCTCAAGGCATCTGCTATCAGCGACAGTCTGCGCACCACGATGAAAACCCCAAGGACAGGAGCAATGATGCCGATGATAATGCCAGTCAAAAAGGCGTTCTGCAAGAATTCATATTCAAGGATAGCCGAAATCATAATGCGCCTCCTTCATGATGATGATGGTGGCCGTCATGATTAAGGACGTGGAGCCCGTGTCCGTAAAACTCTGAAACCTCATTCTGATCGAAGTCTTCAAATTCTTCTGTCCTGCCGTGAAAATGAAGATGCTTATTCAGGCAGGCTACATGTGTGACCTTATCGGTTATCGTGCCGATGTCATGCGTTACCAGAACCAGCGTAATGCCCAGCTTGGTATTTAAATCCCCAAGCATCTGATAAAACGACTGTACATTCTGAGCATCGACTCCGACCGTCGGTTCGTCAAGTATCATCAGCTTAGGACTGCTGACAAGCGCCCTGGCAATGAAGACGCGCTGCTGCTGGCCTCCGGAAAGCTCGCCGATATTGCGGCCCGAAAAGGCAGTCAAGCCGACAGATTCAATCGCTTCCGCAACTTTCGCCCTTTCCTGCCTGCCTGCAAACCGGAACAGTCCCAGCTTTTTGGTCAGTCCGCTGGAAACCACCTCAAATACAGTAGCAGGAAACCCGGTATTGAAGGAGTTTGCCTTCTGGGAAACAAAGCCGATTTTTGACTGCTCCCTGAATTTTCCGATTGGCTGTCCGAACAGATAAATTTCGCCTTTCTGCGGCTTCAAAAGCCCAAGGATCATTTTAAGGAGAGTTGACTTCCCTGAACCATTCGGTCCTACTATTCCAAGGAATGCTCCTTCAGGAATGGTTAAATTAATATTTTCCAGCACATTTTCTTTTTCATATCTATAAGTGAGATTGGATATCTCAATAATGGGTTTTTGGTCTTTCATTTTTATCACCTTTTAATATAAGAATGATTCCGATTTAACTTTAGTAGTATAACGGAACTCCACCACAATGTAAAGAAAACCGGATTCGTTGGCTTAATTTTCTTCTGAAAGCACTTTTCAGTCACATTTCCGGGCTTTTGTACATAAGGTACAGAGGAGGTGGGAAAATGAAAATATTTGAGAACATCATCAATCATAAAGTCAGTACCATTACGACCGAAGAGCTTTTAAAATACGCGAAGCAATTCCAAATATCCATAAATCATGTGCAGGCAAAGCAAATTGCCAATTACTTAAACGGTAAACAGGTAAATATCTTCCAGGATTCAGAACGCTCCAAGATCATTAAGGAAATTGCCAAAATTGCCGGACCCGACACAGCAAGGGAAGTAAATAAGCTGTTTATGCAATTTACGAAATAGAAATGCGGAAAAGCCTTGCTCAGCCCCGACAAGCATAAGACGAGCAAGCCGGAAGGTTGTTCTTTAACCTTTTGGTTTGCTTGGCTAATGACTCGAGGGGCTAGGCTTTGGAGCTGGACAATAGAAATGCGGAAGAGGCTTGCCCTATTAAAGAACGCAGGCTAAAAAATGCCACGTCCTGTGGCAACATCTGCATGACCCCAATCCTGGGGGCCCCAAGACGAACCTCCCGGAAAGGCCTTCTTTGCCTTTTTGGGAGGTTTGGCTTGTGACCTCGGCGCAGCTGCTGGACGTTGATCAAGAATTGATATTTATCCACAAAACTTATAATTTATAATTTCCTTTACAATAAAAAAATACAGCTGCAGCACCCTGCAGCTGTATTTCATTTATTTGCCTTCCATGATGTCCGCAAGAAGGTTTTCGTTGAATTCCTTGTTCCTGAGCATCTCAATTTCATATTTGTATGGAGGCATCTTGCTGTTCTTATCTTCCCCGACAAATGGCGTTTCAAGGATTTTCGGAATTTCTGCAAGCTGCGGATGATGGACGATATAGCTTAAAGCGTCAAAGCCGATATGGCCGAAGCCGATGTTTTCATGACGGTCCTTTTTCATTCCTCGCTCATTTTTGCTGTCATTGATATGAAGCACCTTCAGGCGGTCGAGCCCGACAATTTTGTCGAACTCATTCAATACCCCATCAAAGTCTTCTACGATATTATAGCCTGCATCATGCGTGTGGCATGTATCAAAGCAGACGGATAGATGATCATTATACTTGACTCCATCGATGATCATGGCCAGCTCTTCGAAGTTTCTCCCGCATTCAGAGCCTTTGCCTGCCATTGTTTCCAGCGCAATCTGGACATTTTCCTCGCCATTCAGGACTTCATTCAGTCCTTCAATGATTTTTTTGATGCCCTCTTCTGTTCCTGCACCGACATGCGCACCGGGATGAAGAACGATCTGGCGGGCGCCGATTGCTTCCGTCCGGTCTATTTCCGAACGCAGAAAGTTGACTCCCAGCTCAAAGGTCGACGGATTTGTCGTATTTCCAATATTGATGATATAAGGGGCATGGACAATGATATTGTCGATTCCATTGGCCTCCATATGGCGCCTGCCTTCCTCAATATTTAAATCCTCAATCTTTTTCCGGCGTGTATTTTGAGGGGCCCCTGTGTAAATCATGAAAGTGCTGGAGCCATAAGATACAGCTTCCTCACTTGCGGCAAGGAGCATTTTTTTCCCGCTCATCGACACATGCGAACCAATTTTAAGCATTCTATTCTCTCCCTCCGGCAGCCTGCCTTTATTTCTTTTTAAGCCTTCTTTGGCGTTTCTTGATGCTCTCTACTTCTCTTTGTATTTTCTTTTTATAACCAGGCTTTACATTCTTCGGTTTTTTCACACGGGATTGGGCATGGGCATCAATCTCGTCTGTCTGCCTTTGCCGTTTTTTCCGTCTGTTGCGGTCGCCTAAATCAATCCATTCGCCCTTTTGAAGATCAACATGCCTGAACTCGATTCCCAGCTTTTCCAGCCTGTTCAGCGCATCTTCATCTGACGTATCATAAATCGTGAGAGCGATGCCGGAAGATCCCGCTCTTGCCGTCCGGCCTACACGGTGGATGTAAAAGTCCAGATCTGTCGGCAGCTCATAATTGATTACATGGCTGATTCCCTGAATATCAATGCCCCTGGCAGCAAGATCGGTCGCAACGATATACTGGAATTCCAGATCCATGATCTGCTTCATCATTTTTTTCCGTTCACGCGGGCTGAGGTCCCCGTGAATACGGCCTACCTTTAGGCCTTTTTGCATAAGAGCATCCGCGACCTCATCAGCCTTTTTCTTTGTATTTGTAAAGACGATCGCCAAATACGGATTGAAGGCTTCCAGAGCACGGAAGACAATTTCCGTCTTATTTTTGTGCTTTGAAGGGAGCAGATAATGCTCAATTTTTGCAGCTGCAATCTGCTTGGGCTCTATTTGGACGAACTTAGGATTTTCCAGATATTTCTTCAGGAATGGCTTCAGCTTTTCCGGGATTGTCGCCGAGAATACAAGCATCTGAAGCTTTTCAGGCATCTTGCCTGCAACCTGGTCCACATCCTCAAGGAAGCCCATATCAAGCATCAGATCAGCTTCATCCACGACCAGCATTGAAGCGGTATGGACGAGCAGCGCATTTTCCTTGACCAGGTCGTTGATCCGGCCTGGAGTTCCAACTACTACCTGGGGCTGCACTTTCAGCTTCTCTATTGTCCTCTGTTTATCTGTCCCCCCTATAAGCAGTTTGGAGCTGATTTCCTCTTCGCCGTCAGCCTGCTCTGTTACTTTGAGGACTTCCTTATGGATCTGGGTGGCCAGCTCCCTTGTCGGAGCGGTTATGACAGCTTGTACCCCCTGCCTCGAAGGATCAATTTTCTGAAGGATCGGCAAAATATAGGAATGGGTCTTCCCGGTGCCTGTCTGGGACTGTCCAATCGCACTATCCCCTTTAAGGATGATTGGAATCAGGCGTTCCTGAATTTCTGTGGGCTCATAGAACCCGAGCTTTTTGACAGCTTCTATAATAAATGGCTTAAGATCGTATCGTTCAAATTTCGTTTCGGTCATAATTAACTCCTTATAGTTAGTGGCCGCAGCCTGAGTGGACAACATGTCTCACCAGTCTTTGTCCATCATATTATTATAATAAAGTTTCATACAAAAGACCACCAATACCGCAGATATAATTATTTTAGCCATTAAGGGTGTTTTTAATAGGCTCTGGTTCCCATGTTATTTTGGGATCCCTTTGCCAGATATGCTGAAAAGCGTGTATAACTCTGTTTTTACACGGATGAGCGCCCATTCAAAAGCAGTGTTGAACAAAGCCTTTTAATAAAATGCGGCAAAACAAGAAAATAGGGAAACATCCGCAGAAACCTAAACCAATTTCATGACAGGTGCATAGCTTACATAAAGAGAAACAATTAAATAAAGGAGGCATATTATGCAGCCTAGACCCCGTTTTCCGATGCAGGGCGGAGGAATGCCGCCGCAATTCAGAGGACCGATGCAGGCCAGGCCCAGCTTTGGCCCTATGATGGGACCGATGCAGCAGACACGCCAGGGAGGCGGAGGACTGCTGGCCAAGCTGCTGGGCAAAGGCAAGAATCCAGCATCAGCAGCGGGCGGATTGAATGCCATGCGCGCCGCAGCTCCGGGCGCTGCCAATGCAGCAGGTTCAGGCGGATTCCTGAAGTCGATCGCCAATCCGTCCAGCATATCGGGATTCTTGTCAAATACACAGAAAATGCTCAATACAGCCCAGCAATTCGGACCGATGGTACAGCAGTACGGACCGATGGTCAAAAATCTTCCGGCCATGTGGAAGCTGTACAGAGGATTGAAGAGCTCCGGAAGCGAAGAAAGTGAAAAGGAGGCAGCTTCTGAAACAAAAAAAGCCCCCTCCCCGCCGGAGCAAAGAAAACCTGAATCAGCCGGATCCCACCAGCCTTCAGAAGCTCCCAAACGTGCCAAAGCCCCCGGAAAGAGCAGTTCCTCACCCAAGCTATATATATAGAATCTGTGAAGAATGCAGCTTTTGCGCATTCTTTTTGTTTTGGCTTTCCCCTTCTCAGCTGTTGAAAAGAATCAATGATTTTTTTTGCCAATTGAATGCCCCCTTTTGTAATATCTCAATAAGTCTTATATAATGTAGGGGCAGTTGATTCTCTTAAAAATAAGTTTCAGTTCCACTGCAATGGGAGGATTGGAGAATGGATGTTTTAAAAATTTCGCCGCGGGGCTATTGCTATGGGGTTGTTGATGCAATGGTCATAGCAAGGAATGCCGCTTTGGATAAAAACCTGCCGCGGCCGATTTATATACTTGGCATGATTGTCCATAACAAACATGTCACCGATGCATTTGAAGAGGAAGGCATTATAACGCTGGATGGAGAAAACCGTAAAGATATTATTGAAAAAGTCGACAAAGGCACTGTCATATTCACAGCGCACGGCGTCTCCCCTGAGATCCGCGAAATTGCTAAGTCAAAGGGCCTCGTAACAATTGATGCAACCTGTCCTGATGTGACAAGGACCCATGATCTTATCAGGGAAAAAGATGCAGAAGGCTATCAGATCATTTATATCGGCAAAAAAGGCCATCCCGAGCCTGAAGGCGCCCTTGGGGTTGCTCCGCATGCAGTATCACTTGTACAAACTGCAGAAGATGTCGGCAAGCTCACCCTGGACAGCAGCAAGATCATTGTTACCAACCAGACGACTATGAGCCAATGGGATGTTGTCACTGTCATGGATAAGATAAAAGAGAAATATCCACACGCAGAGTTCCACAAAGAAATCTGCATGGCTACCCAGGTAAGGCAGGAAGCGGTCGCTGAACAGGCAGGAGAAGCCGATGTACTGATTGTAGTCGGTGATCCAAAGAGCAACAACTCCAACCGCCTTGCCCAGGTATCCGAGGAAATTGCGGGCACTACCGCTTATCGGATCGCCGATCTTTCAGAACTGAAGATCGAATGGCTGAAAGATGCCAAAAAGGCGGCTGTCACAGCAGGAGCTTCGACTCCAACACCAATAACAAAAGAAGTCATCACTTTCCTTCAGCAGTTCGATCCTAATGACCCGGAAACGTGGAAAACCGAGAAAAAAGTGCCTCTCAGCAAAGTGCTTCCAAAAATCAAGAGAGCTTAAACAAAAGAGCTGCAGCAATCGCTGCAGCTCTTTCCTTTATATAAATTTGAAAGGATCTGTATGCACTTCTGAGGAAATAAAATTCACATCATATCCCTTTTCCCTGGCCATTTTTCTAAGGATGTGGGCCACACCCTTCTTCATGACCTTTTCTACATTATGGCCTGGATCAATAATGTTCAGGCCCATCATCATTGCATCATGCGCAGTATGATAATACATATCCCCTGTTACATACACATCCGCGCCTTTGAACTTGGCGTGGGTAAAATATTTATTTCCATCCCCGCCCAGGACAGCCACTTTCCTGACAGGAGAGTTCAGATCTCCGACTACCCGGACCCTGTCAAGCCCGAATGCCTCTTTAATTTTTCCAGCAAATTCTTCAAGCGTTGTTTCAGGAACTGTTCCGACCCGTCCAAGCCCAAGTGATTGGCCTTTATTATCAAGGTGATAAATATCAAAGGCAGGCTCTTCATATGGATGGGCTTTAATCATTGCAGAAATCACTTTCTTTTCCAGATGATCCGGAAAAATTGTTTCCACCTTGACTTCCTTTACCTTTTCCAAGCGGCCTCTGGTCCCGATGTAAGGGTTGGCTGAGTCCCCGGGCATAAACTGTCCGGTTCCTTCCGAAGAGAAGGCACAGAAGCTGTAATCTCCAATTGCCCCGGCACCTGCCCTGCCCAGCGCCTCTCTCAGAGCCTCAGCTGCTTCAAGCGGTACGAAAACAGCCAGTTTCTTCAGGCTGGTTTCATGTGTGGGCACAAGCACTTCTGTGTTCTCTAAACCAAGAGCTTCCGCCAGGAGGTCATTCACGCCGCCCTCAGCCACATCAAGATTCGTATGAGCCGCATATACGCTTATATCATGCTTTATGAGCTTCTCGATAATCCTTCCGGCTGCTGTATCCGTATTGATTTTCTGCAATGGCCTGAAGATCGGGGGGTGATGGGCGATGATGAGCTGCACATTCTTTTCGATGGCTTCATCAACGACCTCCTCCAGCACGTCAAGAGCAATCATGACATTTTGCACCTTATTATTCAGCCCGCCAATCTGCAGTCCGATTTTATCGCCTTCCATTGCCAGGTTCTTTGGAGAGAACTCCTCAAACAAAGAGATGATTTGATGGCCGTTAACTTTTTTCACTCTTTACTGCCTCCTCTGCCATAGAGATTTTTTGACCGAGCTCCAGCCTCCTTGTCCGTGTTTCTTCCGAGTCTGCAGCTTTATCCAGTTCCTGCAGTATCCTTTGCCAATTTTTCATTTCATGCTGCCATTTTTTCTGGAAGGTATCCGTTTTTTGCGCTGTAAGAAAGGGGCCAAAAAGAAAGGCGCTATTCTCATCCTTCCCCTTGTAGGGACGGAGCGGCTCTCCATGCTCTGCAACCAGGATTTCGTATATCTTTCCATCCTCTTCAAGGATATCCTCTTCTATAAGCTCCCAGCCGTTTTCAACCAGCCATTTACGGATTGAAATGGCGCTTATATTAGGCTGAAGGACAAGCCTTTTCACTGAAGACAGCTTTTCTTTTCCCTCTTCAAGGATACTGGCAATCAAGGCGCCTCCCATACCCGCAATGGCTACGCAATCGACTTCCCCTCTTTCAACTACTTCCAGCCCATTCCCTTTCCTGACAGCTATCTTATCGCCCAGCCCTTCCTGGATGACTTGATTCCTTGCAGACTGAAAAGGGCCCTCTGCCACTTCGCCTGCAACTGCGAAGGGCACTTTGCCCTTAGAGACTACATGGCATGGAAGATAGGCATGGTCTGAGCCTATATCAGCAAAGGCTGCACCATCAGGTATATATTCGGCGACCTTGGCAAGCCGCTGCGATAACTGTTCTGTATTCATCTTTTACATCACACCACTTTACATAGATTCAGATTAACAATATTCTCTTAGTATAAGAAAGCCGGAAAGCAATGTCCAGCCGCCCTGCAAGCTAGTCATTGAATGCTTGCATTGAATCCCAAAATAAAGAAAAGCCTTTCAAAAGAAAGGCTTTTCTTTAACTGTCACATTATTTCAGGCCTGCCAGCCATTCAGCCATTTCGCCTGCTTTTTCCTGCGGAACAAGCCCTGGCGGCATGGAACCTTTACCGTTAACAACGATGTCAGCGATTTCATCCTGTGAATAGCGGTCACCAACGCCTGTCAAAGCAGGACCTACCCCACCCTGGTACTGGTCGCCATGGCAGCCGATACAGGTTTGTTTATAAATGTCTTCCGGGTTAGCTGCAACCTCTTCAGTCTGTTCTTCTCCGCCGCCTTCCTGCTCGGCCGCAAGGTCCTTTGCATCGCCCAGCCCCTTGAAGGAAACGAGGAACATTGCCCCGATGCCTAACACAGCAATCAAGAGAAACGGAATTAATGGATTACGGTTCATGTTTTAACCTCCCTTATGTAAGAACATCTCAGTCAAGTATATTATATAATACAAACAATCTCTATTTTACTTGAAAACCCCTGGAAGGAAAAGCCCTAAACTGAACTTTGTCACAGTATGTTCGAAATTGGAAGAATCCGCCTCTGTTTTGACAGTACAGAACAAAAGCGCAAGCGCCTTGATCACCTGAACTCCACTTCCGGTGCCAGTCTGCATGATCCACTTCCTGATTGCCTCAAGACGCACCTCCCGGATAGGCGTTCTGTGCCTTTTTGGGAGGTTTGGTTTTTAACCTCGCGGCAGCTGATGGACGTTGATCAAGAATTGATAAATATCCGCAAGACCTACTATACATAGATTTCTAAACAATAAAAAAAGCCCCATGTTAATGGAGCTATAGCCTTTAACAGCCGATCTGCCGCGCAATCACCATACGCTGTATCTCTGACGTGCCTTCACCGATCTCCGTCAGCTTTCCATCCCTCATATAGCGTTCTACATGATAGTCCTTCATATAGCCGTAGCCCCCATGGATCTGGACTGCCTGGTCTGCAATCTCCATACAGATTTCTGAAGCATACAGCTTGCACATAGATGCTTCTTTAGTAAATGGCCTTCCCTGGTCCTTGAGCCATGCTGCTTTATAGACCATATTCCGGGCAAGCTCGATCTTCATTGCCATATCGGCAAGCTTGAACTGAATTGCCTGGAACTGGGACAGCGAGCGGCCGAACTGAGTCCTTTCTTTTGCATACCGCAATGCTTTCTCATAAGCTGCCTGGGCAATACCGACGGCCATGGCGCCAATCCCTATCCGGCCTCCATCCAATGTGATCAGAAATTGCTTGAACCCTTCGCCTTTTTTGCCGAGCAAGTGCTCAGTCGGCACACGCACATCTTCCATCACAAGCTCTGTGGTATTGGAAGCATTCAGCCCCATTTTTTCGTAGTTATCTATTACCTTAAAGCCTTCTGCATCTGTCGGCACAATGATGGCACTGATTTCTTTATCCGCCCCGCCTTCGCTGGTAACTGCTGTAATGGCCAGATGCTTTGCATAGCTCGCATTTGTAATATAGCATTTACTGCCATTTATGATGAACTCCCCATCATTTTCTACCGCGCTCGTCCTTGTACCGCCTGCATCTGATCCCGCGTTCGGCTCTGTTAGCCCAAATGCCCCGAATGATTCTCCTGTGCAGATCGGAACCAGATACTTTTGCTTTTGCTCTTCAGTCCCAAACAGGTAAAGGGGCGCCCCGCCAAGGGAGATATGGGCAGAATACGTAATCCCCGTCGAACCGCATGCCCTGCTGAGCTCTTCTGTCACAATTGCGAAACTGACAGTATCCGCTCCTCCCCCGCCGTATTCTTCAGGGAACGGCAGTCCCATCACACCCATCTCCGATAATTTATTAAATATTTCCTTAGGGAATTCTTTCGTCCTGTCCCTTTCCAGTGCGCCGGGAGCAACTTCTTCATCAGCAAACTCCCTGATCATTTTTAAAATCATATTCTGTTCGGCAGTCAATTCAAAATTCATGCAAATCCCCCTCGAAGTTTTGTATACGCTTTCATTACCATTATACGGGGAAGGAATAAATTTTCTCAACATTTAAAAACTTTAAAATTTAATTTATTATATGAAAATAGAAATAGCAATGATGATTAGCCCAACTACGCCGGATATCCCAAAATAGTGCTGACGGAATTTCCAGGCAGCTGCTATCCAAAGCAAACAATTGAGCATTAAAGCCCCATACAAGGCTGTATTGTGATGCGGGAAAAAATGAGATGCCAGTTCAACCGACATCAAAAGCAATATCAAAGCCGAAACAGCCAAAGGGAGTTGCGGTGCAATTCCTTTATTAGTAAAATAAATGGCAAGAGAAACTCCAGTAATTGTAAAAAAAATTAGGAGGGCCATTTGCAAAATGAAAGATAATTCAGTAAAATAAATGAATAACAGCGATAGAGGAATCAGCAGCAAGAGAATGATATTGAGAAAATAAAACCCTTTTGCCTTTCGAGCTTTATCCTTCGGCCGATTCCCTTCTGTATACAAAGCAAGCAGATAATCACAATAATGCTCAGGAAGCATGCGGTTATCCTTCCAGTATAAAATTTCTTTTACAATAATGTCTTTTCTCTCTTTATCCATATTCACCCATCCTGTCCGGAAATCCAAAGGCATTTTTTTCAAAAAAAATAGTTTACCTCTATTTTAAGAAGTAAACTATTTTCTGACAATGTTTTTTTATTCTAGGAAGTCTTTAAGCCGCTTGCTTCGGCTTGGATGCCTCAGTTTGCGCAGTGCCTTCGCCTCGATTTGGCGGATACGCTCCCTGGTTACGCCGAAGACTTTTCCGACCTCTTCCAAAGTGCGCGTACGTCCGTCATCAAGCCCGAAACGCAGCCTCAGGACATTTTCCTCACGGTCTGTAAGCGTATCAAGGACGTCTTCAAGCTGTTCTTTCAGGAGCTCATATGCCGCATGCTCAGATGGCGAAGTCGCATCCTGGTCTTCAATGAAGTCGCCAAGATGGGAGTCATCCTCTTCCCCGATTGGCGTTTCGAGTGAAACAGGCTCCTGGGCAATCTTAAGAATCTCCCTGACTTTATCCGGGGTCAGATCCATGTCTTCCGCAATTTCTTCAGGAGTCGGTTCGCGGCCGAGATCCTGGAGAAGCTGACGCTGCACCCTGATCAGCTTATTGATTGTTTCCACCATATGAACAGGGATTCGGATTGTCCTTGCCTGGTCGGCAATCGCCCTTGTAATGGCCTGGCGTATCCACCATGTTGCATACGTACTGAATTTGTAGCCTTTACGGTAATCGAATTTCTCAACTGCCTTGATCAGGCCCATGTTCCCTTCCTGGATCAGGTCAAGGAACAGCATGCCCCTTCCGACATACCTTTTGGCAATGCTGACTACGAGCCTCAGGTTGGCTTCCGCCAGCCTTCTCTTGGCCTCTTCATCGCCTTCCTCGATCCGCTTCGCCAGAGAGATTTCCTCCTGTGCAGAAAGAAGATCCACACGGCCAATTTCTTTCAGGTACATGCGGACGGGATCATTAATTTTAACTCCTGGAGGAACACTTAAATCGTTTAAATCAAATTCCTCTTCACCCTTGGCAAGCTCCTGGACATTAGGGTCCGCATCATCGTTGTCGCCGACAAGCTCTACCCCCTGATCTCCTAGAAACTCATAAAACTCATCCATCTGATCGGAATCCAATTCAAAGTTGGAAAGCCTTTCCGCGATATCGTCATATGCGAGCACCCCGGTTTTCTTTCCGACTTCCGTTAATTGTTCCTTCACTTGTTCCATGGTTAACTCTGAATCAACCTCTTTTGAACGGGCTGACTTTTCAGCCATAAGTCCCCCTCCTTCCAAAAATCACAAACCAATCGTATAAAAGCTTATCTATAGCAATTTACGCAGTTGAATAATTTCCATTGCGATTGATGCCGCCCTGGCAAAGTCATTCTGCCGTTCTGCTTCCTTCCCTTCAGCCTGCTTTTCCTTTATCATTAACATCTTTTGATAATTCAACACCTGCTTAATATAGTCATTGAGCTCCTGCTCTGTCAGCTCATCATTGACCGACATCATCTCGATATCCGCAATGATCCGCTTAAGCTTTGCATCTTCAACGAAATTTAAGAAGGCACTTGGATCGGGACTATTCCCCTTCTCATAAAAAGCAAATAAATAAGTAATGATAGCCTGATGATCATCAATGTTAAAGGTGCTGCCTCCGAGAAGCTCCTGAACCTTATAAGCGGTATCGCTGTTTCTCAGCATATGGGCAATCAATCTTCTTTCAGCTGTATGAAAAGCAGGCTTCAGCGAATCCTGGCGCCGTGAAACGATCATATGCTTCTTTTGTGCTGGGGCAGAACTGCCCTGGTTTTTTCGTTTCTCGGCAAAGTATATCTGCTTTTGCTCCTGCTTCAGCGCTTCCAGTGACAGAGAAAATTCATTTGCCAGCTGGCGCATGTAATGATCTCTTTCAACAGCCTTTTCAAGAAGGCTGATTTCCTTAAGTACTTCTTCTATATATAGAAGCCGATCTCCTTCATCCTGGAGCTTTTTGCCTCTTCTATAATAAAGAAACTTGAACGCCATGTGGGTGATGCTGGATTCAATTACATCATTGCGAAACTTTTCTGCTCCGTGCTGTTTGATGTAATCATCCGGGTCCATGCCATCAGGCAGCATTGCAACCTTGATGCCGCAGCCAGCCTCAGACAGCATTTTAGCGGCTTTAAAGGCCGCCTCTATTCCGGCATTATCGGAATCATAGCAAATGGTGACAGACTCTACATTTCTCCTGAGCATTGCAACATGTTCAGGCGTCAATGCAGTCCCCATTGTGGCAACCCCGTTCTCAACAGAGGAACGGTCGGCAGCAATGACATCCGCGAATCCTTCAAAAAGGACCGCCTGGTGTGTCTTGCGGATTGCCGGTCTTGCCAGGTGGAAATTATATAAAATTTTACTTTTATTAAAGATTGCTGTCTCCGGACTGTTCAGATATTTGGGCTCATTTCCGGCCCCGAGCGATCTTCCGGAAAAAGCAATCGTGTTTCCTTTGCGGTCAAAGATCGGAAACATGATCCGATCGCGGAAGCGGTCAAAATAACTGCCATCTCTGTCCCTCTTGATGATAAGCCCAGCTTTTTCCATGAACTCCGGATTGAATTTCCTTTTTGCAAGAAATTTGCATACAAAATCCCAGGAATCCAGGGAATAACCGATCTGGAACTTCTCAATCGACTCTTTTGTAAAGCCTCTGTCAAGCAAATACTCCAGTGCGTGCTGGCCATCCTTTGTGTTCATTAACAAATGATGGTAGAATTTCCGGAGAAGCTCATGCGCCTCTATCATCTGCTGGAGATTTTCGGGCAGCGAGCTTTGTTTTGCAGATGCGGCTTCAATATCAAGCTGAATCCCCGCTCTTTCTGCAAGTTTGACGGCTGCTTCCTGAAAGGAGTAGCCTTCATGCTCCATCAGGAACGAAAACACATTCCCTCCGGCTCCGCATCCGAAGCAATGGTAGATCTGCTTTTCCGGGGAAACAGAAAAAGATGGCGAGTTTTCTCCATGGAATGGACATAAGCCAAAATAGTTCCGCCCCTGTTTTTTGAGCTGAACATGATCACCGATTACATCGGCAATGTCTGTAGCCTGCCGGATTTCATCCAGTTTCGCTTCGGAAATTCGCTCTGCCATGAGAACAACTCCATTTTACTTATGAGGTATTCGTGATAAAAAGCTATTTTCCTGCAAGATTCGACAAAATCTTTGTCAATTGCTTCACAAACCTGCTCCGGTCTTCCTGGGTGAAAGGCTTAGGGCCTTTTCCATATTGCCCCCGGCGCCTTGCTTTGGCACTGAGATACCTCATATCCAGAGCGGTATGGATATGCTCTTCTTCGTATAAGGTTCCCCTGGGAGAAAGAACATAAACCCCTTTAGGCAGCAGGGTTGAGGCAAGGCCGATATCCTGTGTGACCGCAACGTCACCCTTTTTCACATGATTCATGATGAACAGGTCTGCTGCTTCCTTGCTTGAATCAACAAACTTCCAGACAGCCCCGCCAAAATCATTTACCATATGTGCATAAGAAGCGACGAATACCGGTTCAATTTCATAGCCTTTGGCAATTTCGACAATTTCCATCTTAACAGGACAAGAATCAGCGTCAACAAGGATGCTTCTTTTCCCTAATGTACTAGTAATTCTACATCACTCCGCATATTCCTTCTTTAATAGAGCAACTTTTCATAAGAGATTCATGTCGAATTTTTTTTAGATGCCTGCCTTGACTTCTCACAATAAATAGTTTATTCGTTATGTGGTAAGTCTAAACCTAATGATGAATATTTTTATCACAATTTTTTATTATAGTGCATAAAAGTCAGTTTTGCCATTATTTTTTACTGTACACTCCTAATTTTCTAATTATCCGGAATGCACTGCCCAAAAATAGAAAAAGCACATATTCTCAAGAGTATGTGCTACTTTGCGGAAATATTTCTGCGGTAAAGATCAAAAATAACGTTTGCCGTTTCTTCCACTGCCTTATTCGTAACATCGACGACAGGACAGCCGATCTTGGTTACAATCCGGTCGAAATAGCCTATCTCACTTTTGATCCGTTCAAGATTGGCATAGCTGGCGTTGTCGCTCAAACCGAGTGAAATAAGCCTTTCCCTCCTGATATTGTTCAGCTTTTCAGGGCTGATCTTTAAGCCAAAGCACTTGGAAGGCGATACCTGGAACAGCTCCTCAGGCGGATCAACTTCCGGGACTAGCGGGACATTCGCTACTTTAAGCCGCTTGTGAGCGAGATATTGGGATAAAGGCGTCTTGGAGGTCCTTGAAACGCCGACAAGCACAATATCAGCCTTTAGAATTCCACGTGGATCGCGGCCGTCATCATACTGCACAGCAAACTCAATCGCTTCCACTTTTTTAAAGTAGTCATCATCCAGCTTTCTGACAAGGCCTGGCTCATACAAGGGGGTTTCGCCGCAGATGGACTGGATCCTGTCCATCAATGGCCCGATGATGTCGATTGCATGAATATTTTCCCTGGCGGCTGCTTCCGCCATATAACTGCGGATTTCAGGCTTTACCAATGTAAAAGCAATCATTCCCTGGTCCATTTTCGCGAGCGATAATACCTCATCAATATTAAATTTATCTTCAACATAAGGAAATCTTTTTATTGTCAGATCGCTGCCATTAAACTGGCTGATGGCCGCTTTCGTCACTAATTCTGCTGTCTCCCCCACTGAATCGGAAACAACATAGATGATCGGCACTGTACCCATTGCTCATCCATCCTCTCTTCAAAATCACCTTTGTTCTGCAAGAGCCAGGAATGCCCTTGTCAAATTGGTCTTTGTAATCCTGCCAGTTACTTCAAAGCCCTTATCGGTTTCTTTCACGACCGGTAAAGCGTCTATCTGTTTTTCAATCAGCAGATTCGCTATTTCAATCAGCAGATCATCTTTTTTGCAGGTAGTAATATTCGGCATCCTCGTCATAATGATATTTACCGGAAGGGCTGTAAGCTCCTGATTCCCGATGCTTGCCCTCAGCAGATCCTTTCTGGACAAGACGCCGACCAGCAGAGAAGATTGATCGACAACAAATAAGGTGCCGACATCCTCCAGGAACATAGTGACGATCGCATCATAGACAGATACATTTTCATTCACCACTACGGGGATGGACTGATAATCCTTCACCAGCAGCTTCTGCAGGCTTTCAGTCAAAAGCTGGGCACCTGTCTTGCCTGTATAAAAATAGCCGACCCTCGGCCGTGCATCCAGATAGCCCGCCATGGTTAATATGGCCAGATCAGGCCTTAAGGTTGCCCTTGTCAAATTCAGCCTCTCTGCAATATGTTCACCTGTGATCGGACCATTTTCTTTCACGATATCCAATATTAGTTCTTGCCTTTTATTAAGCTCTATTGTCCTCACCACCTTGCTTGCCAGCTAATAATGTCATACTTTTATAAAAATATTATATACTATTTGCTATAAATGAAAAGAATGATTTAACACTTAACCTGGCATACAGGAAAAAATTTCAAAGAGCCTGTCGGAATTTTTGACAGGCTCTCTGCATAATCATATCTTTTAGCAAGCTAAAAAGCAAAAATTACTTCTTACTTGACCACTATTTCATTCACTTTGGCAAATGCCTGGATTAGTGTTGCGATTTCGGCCATCATGCTCAAACGGTTTTCCTTCAAAGCAGTATTATCGGCCATGACCATAGTATTTTCGAAATAGGCACTGATCTCAGGTCTCATAGATACAAGCAGCCTATAATATTCTTCTGCTTCGACACCCTTGCCGATTACCGCGGAAACTTCCAGGAAACGGCTGTACAGCTCAGCTTCTTCCTTATTTTCAAAAAGCCCCTGATCAACCGCCGCAGGATTCTCTGCTTTGGAAGCAATATTCAATACACGGCTCAAAGCCTCCATGCTCTCTTTAAAGCCATCTTCACCTTTATGGGCATTTAATACTTCCGCTCTCTTGATTAAAGAAGCCATTGAACCGATTTGTCCTGATAAGACGGCATCAATAATATCGTACCGGATGCTGCGCTCCTGCAGAGTATGCTTGATGCGGAGTTTAAAGAAGGACAGCAGTTCTTCATATACCTGCTCTTCCTCTTTCTTGCCGACGCCTGACTGTTTGACAAGTGCAAGCGACTTATTGATCACTTCTTCAAGCTCAAGCTTCCATTCCTTAACAGCGAGAATCTGGACAATGCCTGCTGCCTGCCTTCTTAAAGCGTATGGATCCTGCGAGCCGCTTGGAATCATGCCAATCGCAAAAAAGGAAGAGATCGTATCCAGTTTCTCTGCCACAGCAAGGACAGCACCTTCATTGCTTTCAGGTGCCGAATCCTCTGCATTACGGGGCATATAATGTTCATTGATTGCTTTGGCAACAGCGGCATCCTCACCTTTTTGGAGAGCATATTTTTCACCCATGAACCCCTGCAATTCAGGGAACTCGTATACCATCTGCGACACGAGATCAAACTTGCTGATTTCTGCGGCACGGTCAACATTTTTCTTTTCTTCGGAGTTCAAGGAAAGCGATTCTGCCAGCCCATTGGCAAGCTTTCTAACTCGTTCAACTTTCTCAGCAAGCGTGCCGATATCTTCATGGTAGACGATGCTGCCGAGCTTCTGCAGCGCTGACTCAATATCCATCTTCTGGTCTTCCCCGTAAAAGAATGCTGCATCAGCGAGTCTGGCGCGAAGCACTTTCTCGTTCCCCTTTGCAACTTGTTCGAGATGATTGTGGTCACCATTGCGCACAGTGACAAAGTAAGGCAGCAGCTTTCCTTCTGCAGACTTGACAGGGAAATAGCGCTGATGCTCTTTCATGCTAGTGATCAGCACTTCCTCAGGAATTTCAAGAAACTCTTCCTCAAATTTTCCGAAAAGGGCCGTTGGGTACTCCACAAGGTTTGTTACTTCCTCGAGCAAAGCCTCATCCACTGGAATCACCCAGTTATTTTCCTCTGCCAAGCGTTCAATCTGGCTCCGAATGCCATTTTTCCTTTCCTCTGCATTGACAAGGACGAACTGGCCAAGCATGCTTTTTTCGTATTCAGCAGGCTCAGTGATCTCAATTTTCTCTCCAAGGAAACGATGCCCCAGAGTCCAGTTGGATGCAGGCACCCCGGCAATTTCAAACGGAATGACATCCTGGCCGAAGAGAGCCGTAATCCATTTAATCGGCCTTACATACCTCATATCCCTGTCTGCCCAGCGCATATTTTTAGGGAAAGTAAGGCTTTCGGCAATATCCTTCAGCTCCGGCAGGATAGAAGCAGTCTCGGCTCCTTTGATGAACTTATTTACATGTGCATATTCAATGCCGTTTATTTCTTTGAAATAGATATCATCCACGCCCATGCCTTGGCCGCGGGAAAAGCCGATCGCAGCTTTTGACCACTCTCCTGCATCGTTCTGGGCGATTTTTCTGGCCGGACCTTTCGCCTCTTCATGGATATCCTCCTGTGTTTCACTTACATCCTTTACAAGGACAGCAAGACGGCGGGGAGTTGAAAAGGCGCTGATTCCTCCATGCGGCACCTTCTTTTCTTCCAGCCACTTTTCCACTTTGGAAGCAAGCTGGTTCATGGAATCTGTTACAAATCTTGCCGGCATTTCCTCAAGGCCGATTTCAAGCAATAAATCACGCTTCGCCATTTTCAATCTCTCCCTTCCGCTGTAAAATCGGGAAGCCTAATTTTTCCCGTTCTTCATAGAATGTTTTGGCGACCTTCCTCGCCAGGTTCCGGCAGCGTCCGATATAACCGGTCCTTTCTGTTACAGAGATGGCTCCCCTTGCATCGAGCAGGTTGAAAACATGGGAGCATTTCAGCACATAATCATATGCCGGATGAACCAAGCCTTCTTCCATCTGTCTATGGGCTTCTTTTTCATAAATATTGAACAAGTTAAAAAGCATATCAGGATCAGAGGTTTCGAATGTGTACTTGGAATGCTCATATTCAGGCTGCAGGAAGATGTCCCTTACAGTAAATCCTTCGGTCCATTCAAGGTCAAAGACATTTTCTTTGTCCTGGATGTACGAAGCAAGGCGTTCGATACCGTAAGTGATTTCCACAGAAACTGGCTTACATTCAATGCCGCCGACCTGCTGGAAATAGGTGAATTGCGTGATCTCCATTCCATCAAGCCACACTTCCCAGCCCAATCCGGCGCACCCGAGGGAAGGATTTTCCCAGTTATCCTCGACAAAGCGGATATCATGCTCCAAAGGATTAATCCCAAGGGCACGAAGAGAATCAAGATACAGCTCCTGGATATTATCAGGAGACGGCTTCATGATCACCTGGAACTGATGATGCTGATAAAGACGGTTTGGGTTTTCACCGTACCTTCCATCCGCAGGGCGGCGTGAAGGCTCTACATAGGCCACATTCCATGGCTCAGGCCCAATCGCACGCAAAAACGTGTACGGACTCATCGTCCCTGCACCTTTCTCGACATCATAAGCCTGCATAAGGATGCAGCCCTGCTCTGACCAGTGCTTTTGCAAAGTCAGAATCATATTTTGAATATTCATCCTGGCACCTCCAATAGGTATTTGTGTAATCAGAGCATTGGGAAAAAGCACAAAAAAACTCCCGTCCCTATGCTCCAAAAAGCATAGGGACGAGAGTTACCCGCGGTTCCACCCTATTTGCTGCCATTCAATGCAGCCACCTTATGTGCCCAAAGCACGCAATCCGCTCAGGAACGCCCTTCATCCAACACCCATAATCCGGCTCACACCATCCCGGACTCGCTTCTACAGATCATTCGGACTACTTCTTTCCGTCATAGCAGAACTATTAATTATTGAGAATCATAAAACAAAACAAAATAAAAGTCAATATCGAAATGCGGAAGGCGTTTGTTCAGCCCCGACAAGCTTAAGACGAGCAGAGCGGAAGGTTGTTCTTTAACCTTCTGATCTGATTGGCTTAAGACTCGAGGGGCTAACGCCTGCAGCTGGACAATATCGAAATGCGGAAGGCGTTTGCCCAGCCCCTACAAGCTTAAGACAAGAAGGACGGAAGGTTGCTTTTTACCTTCTGGCCTTCTTGGCTTAAGACGCGAGGGGCTAGGCTTTGGAGCTGGACAATCGAAATGCGGAAGGCGTTTGCCCTTAGACTAGCCTTTTTCAAAGAAACCGCCCATCTTGTCCATCTGGTCCAGGAACTTTCTCGTTTTCAGGCTGAGGCCTGAATATTCATTATAGTAGGCTGAGATGATTTTTTTCAGCTCAGCTTTGGTTTCCGGCTTAACTGAAATATTTCCTAGCCTCGACAGATCAAAATAATAAAAAAGACGCAGGAGTTTTAAAGCTGCCGGCGAAATCTTATAGTGATATGGGTCCTTTTCAAGGCATCGGTGGCAAAGCAGACCGCCCTCCCTGATGGAAAAAGAAAAATGCCCATCAGACCTTCCGCAGACGGAGCATTTATCCAGGACCGGATAAAGACCAAGGGAATTGAGCATTTTCATTTCGTAAATATTCACCATTATCTCAGGGTCATAGCCTTCGTTTATATAATTCAATGTCTGGTGAAGCAGTTCAAAATGGAACGGATTCGGCTTTTTCTCTTCAACTGTTTTATCCGTAAGATCAACAATATAACTGGCATATGCCGTCAGGAAGATATCCTCCCTGATCGAGCGCATGGAGGAGACCATTTCCCCCTGCTGCATAAGCCCCAGCCCGCTGCTTCTCTGAACAAGGAAGTAGCCATAAGTAAAAGGCTGGGTGACAGCCGAAAGCCTGCTGTTAGGCTTTTTTGCACCTCGGGCCATCACGCCAACCTTACCCCATTCACGGGTATATAAGGTAACTATTTTATTGGATTCTCCATAATTGACAGTTCTCAATACGATTCCTTCGCATTTTTCAAACATTTATGCCACCATCCCTGAAAGAGACAAACCTATGAGATGGGAAAATCAACTTCTGCTAGTTCTTGTTCACTGCTTCCGGGCAAATCCTGAGTTTCTTTTTCAAGCTCCTTAAAAAGAAGATATGTGTCAATATTACCTGTCTGCTTGAAGACCTTCCAGGTAAAATCCAACATTGGAAACCCCACCTTTCAATTTTTAACTAGCAATTATTAATTCCATACCTTTATCATAGCCTGTCATTAAAAAATCATAAGACGTAATAATTGTTAATAAAAAGTCTGCATAATTCCTGTTGAGGTGAAATAGGTTAGTTATGGCTGAATCGCCCTTTAATATTCATCATCTCTGAATCCGAAATCACGCAGCTGGCTCATTTTGTTGCGCCAATCCTTCTGCACCTTTACCCATAATTCCAAGTAGACCTTTGAGCCCAGCAGATTTTCAATATCTGTCCTGGCACGCTTGCCAATTTCCTTGAGCATAGCGCCCTGCTTCCCAATGACGATCCCTTTTTGGGAATCGCGTTCTACAATGACAGTAGCCATCACATTTATGACATCCTTGTCTTCGCGCCTCTCCATCTTGTCAATCACTACAGCAAGAGAATGCGGGATCTCCTCCCTGGTCAAGTGCAAAGCTTTTTCCCTGATCAGCTCAGATACAATGAACCTTTCAGGATGGTCTGTCACCTGGTCAGCCGGATAGAATTGCGGCCCTTCCGGTATATACTGCTTGATCTGCTCCAGCAGAGTATCCACATTGTTCCCTTCCAGCGCCGATATCGGGATGATTTCCTTAAAGCCGTATTTCTCTTTATATGATTCAATGATGGAGAAAAGCTTATCAGGGTGAATCTGATCAATTTTATTTATGACAAGGAAGATGGGAGTCTTCACATTTTGAAATTTCTCGATGATGAACTCCTCGCCGCGGCCGAAGCCTTCTTCGGCATTCACCATAAACAGGATGAGGTCCACTTCTTTCAGTGTATTCTGGGCTATTTTCATCATAAAATCGCCCAGCTTATGCTTTGGCTTGTGGATCCCTGGTGTATCAATGAATATAAACTGAGCATCATTGGTTGTAAGTACACCCTGAACCTTATTCCTTGTGGTTTGGGGTTTATCGCTCATGATGGCAATTTTCTGGCCAATGACTCTGTTCAAGAATGTTGATTTACCAACATTGGGCCGTCCGATAATAGATATAAATCCAGATTTATGAGTTTGTTCGCTATTGCTATTCCATTCTTTATTCATTAAGGTCCTCCGGTGAAAAAGCTCCAGGCAGCAGCTCTTCTACTGTTAATTCATTTATATCCCCTTTTAAATTCGTCAAAACCACTTTCATCGTATTTGGGCACAATTCTGAAATAACCTGGCGGCAGGCCCCGCATGGGGAAACCGGACGCTCTGTATCAGCTACGACTGCCATTGCTGTATATTTTTTGTCTCCTTCGGAATATGCTTTGAAAAGGGCGGTGCGCTCAGCACAATTGCACATGCTGTATGCCGCGTTCTCAATATTGCAGCCATGGTATACTTTGCCGTCTTCAGTCAGGAGGGCTGCTCCCACCGGGAAATTGGAGTATGGCACATATGCTTTGTCCCGTGCTTTTTTTGCTTCTTCAATTAACACTTCCGTATTCATCAGTCATTCTTCCTTTCGAAGGAGAGGAGTATTCTCCTTCTTATATTTTACCTTATTTTTGCAAGATTTTCATTGGTTGTAGCAAAATCGTAATAAAAAAATTGAATTTTCTAAAAATGGACATGCTATTCAATTGCATTCTCTGTCATTTTAACCAAATCAGACAGCGTTTTCAAGAAAGTCAAAAATCGAATTCCAGCAAGTTCGCAAATACCTGTGTTCTATTGTTCATATACATGAATTTCATTATTTCCCAACAAAAAAAAGAACGGCAAGCTTCAGCCGCTCCTACTGGAAAAGTGCCCATATCTTCGGGAGAAATATGATAGCACCGAGGGCTGCTGACGCAAAAGCGAACACCAGCACAGCACCTGCTGCAGCATCCTTGGCCTGCTTTGCCAGCGGATGCCATTCTTCTGTTGACAGATCCACAGCTCTTTCAATGCTTGTGTTGATCAGTTCCAGGGCAAACATCCCGCCAATAGCCAATATGATGAACATCCACTCCATCCGGCTCAAGGAAAAGCAGGCACCTGCTGCAATAACCACAGCTGATGAAAGGGCATGAATCCTCATATTCCTTTCCTGCTTCAGTGCATTGCCGATTCCGGCAAAAGCTACGGCAAAAACAGGCCACAAGCTTTTGCCGGCACCCGGCTTCTTATCGCGTGAGCCCGTACTCATCAAGGATGTCCTTCTGCCGGCCGAACATTTCTCTTTCTTCCTCATCTGTTTCATGGTCATATCCAAGGAGATGGAGGAATCCATGAACAGCAAGGAAGCCCAGCTCGCGTTCAAAAGTATGTCCATACTCACCGGCCTGTTCTTCTGTCCTTTGGATTGAAATGATGATATCGCCAAGCACCCTTGGAATACCTTCCCCGGCAATTTCTGTTTCGCCTTCCCCAAGTTCTTCCATGGCAAAGGAAATAACATCGGTAGGCTTGTCTTTATCGCGGTATTCCCTGTTTATTTCCTGTATCCGGTCATTCGTTACAAAGGTCACTGACAATTCAGAACCAGCATCGACATCTTCCTTTAGTGCTGCAAAATTGAGCAGCTTTTCAACCTGCTCAATATGGCTGCTTTTTACTTCATTCGTTTCATCCATAAAATCAATATTTAAGCTCATGCTTGTTTCACCTTCTGTTTCGTGGATTCTGGATATTCTATTCTGGAATGGAAGATCCCCTTTAGTGTTTCACAAAATGTGTGTGCAACAATTTCCAATTCCTTCAGTGTTAAGTCACATTCATTCAGCTGTTCATCCTGAAGCCTGTCTGAAATGATGTTCCTGACAAGCCCTTCAATTTGTTCAGGAGTCGGATTGGACATGGACCTGACCGCTGCTTCGACACTGTCGGCTATGCCGATGACGGCAATTTCCTTCGACTGTGCTTTTGGCCCCGGATACCGGTAGTCGTCTTCATTGACATCCATGCCGTTTTGTTTGGCCTTATGATAAAAAAATTTGAGCAAAGAAGTGCCATGGTGCTGTTCGGCAATATCAACTATTTCCTTCGGCATCTTGTGCTTCCTCAGCATTTCTGCCCCGTCGACAGCATGGGCAATAATGATATTTTTACTAGTCTGCGGCGGCAGCCTGTCATGCGGGTTTTCAATATTCATTTGATTCTCAATGAAAAAATGAGGTCTCTTTGTCTTCCCTATATCATGATAATAGCAGCCTACCCTGGCAAGGAGGCCGTTTGCCCCGATAGCTTCACATGCTGACTCAGCCAGATTAGCAACCATTACACTATGATGGTAGGTCCCTGGCGCCTCAGTCAGGATTTTGCGGAGAAGCGGATGGTTCGGGTTTGACAGCTCGATCAGCCGCATGGCTGAAAGGATGCCAAAGCTCCCCTCAAAGAATGGAAGCAGGCCGATGGCCAGCACAGATGAAGCCACTCCGGAAATCAATGCTGTCACTAGGTGGAAGCTGTATTCAACCGCCTCGAAATGAGTGTTTCTAAGCAGCATGAGGGAGATGATCACAACAAGGTTCACACCCGCTGCAAACAGTCCCGCCTGAAGAATCTTGGACCTGTTGTTTTGCTTGTTTAAAAATAATATACCCGCAAAGCCTGAGCAAATGATATAGATGCCCATATTTATATTCAATGTTCCGGCAGTGCCTTCATTGAACATGACGCTTCCGCATATGGCAAGGACAATCGTAATCAGAATGGCAAGCCTTTCATTGATCAGGATCCTGATCAGCATGGCTGCCATTGCAGCCGGAAATATAAAGCCAATTTCCGGGTACTGGAGCAGCTGAAGGAGGCTTACGCACTTCATCAGCAAAAGCGAAAGGATGAAAATAAGACTGAACAGCAGGAGGAAATTCTGTTTCAGCTCCTTCTGAACATTAAGCTCATAAAAGTAATAATAGAGCGCAGCCAAAATGATGGCGACAATCAGGCCCAACCCCAGAAACGGCTGTATGCTGTTCTGGTTGTCCAGAAGCCCTGTAAGCTCCAGCTGCCTGTATATTTCCCTGTTAATCAGCTGGCGCTCTTCCGCGATGATCTGGCCCTGGAGGATTTTGACCGGTTCTACATTCTCTACTGCCTGCTGCCTGAGCTCTTCAGTCGCAGCCGGGTCATAGAATTCGTTCTGGATGACTGCATATCTGCCAAGCTCAATCGCCGAGCTTTTCAAATTCGAACTCAGGCTGGTATACTTCAGCTCTTCTTCCACCCTTTTCTTGCTGTTTTCTACTTCATCAGCAGGGATTTTGCTGCCCATCACATTGTTGATCGCAGTTACAGTAAGATCCCTTGCAATCGTAAGCTCGTCCTTGGATGCCTGCAGAAGCGGTGACAGGACCGCATCAGATACTTCCTTCGTCACATTATCTGTCAGCTTTTCCTTGAGCATTTTCAGCTTTTCCGAAGAAGAAGGCGGAACATATGCTGTTTCCTGGTCTCCATCACCTTGATCATTTCCGCTTTGTGCCGCGTCCTCGTTTATCTCTTCGTTTACTTCCGCTGCGGAATCAAAGATCGAAGTAACCAGATCGACACGGTTCTGATTGATTTCCTTTTTGACTATGTATACATCGGTCACCTGGTCAGCGGCTGCCTTCTTTTCCTTCTCGGTGCTCGCCTTGTCTTCTATCGTAATCGGTGAGCGGATTGTCTGTTCAGCCACAGAAAAAAGGCCTATGTCGAGCTTTTCGGGCTTTACATTGCTGTACATGGCAGCATATAGCACGATGCCGAGCAGAAGAAATAAGACGACTCTAAAGAATGTCATGTCCAACAGGTTTCTGACCTTTGCCAACTGGCGCTGTAATTTTTCCATGCTTCCCCCTCCTATCCGGGCATAAGCAGGGCCGGATAAGCTCACGTTTAATTTGAACTATGATTATGTAAAATGATAACAGTTTTTCCGTCAAGTTTCACCCTCTATTCGCATATCCTGCCAAAACAGAGGGTTCGGCTGTCCGCATTCCTTCTATACAGAATAAAAACCGCCCACTCAGGACGGTTTTTATCATTGGTCTGTTTTTTCGTAAGCTGATATGATCCGGGCTACAAGCGGATGGCGGACGACATCGCTTTGCTCCAGATAAGAGAAGGAAATTCCTTTTACAGCTGACAGGATATCCTCTGAAGCAATCAGCCCTGAACGGACGCCCTTCGGAAGGTCGACCTGGGTGCGGTCCCCGGTAATGACCATCTTGGAGCCAAAGCCCAGCCTGGTCAGGAACATTTTCATCTGTGCCTGTGTCGTATTCTGGGCTTCATCAAGAATGACAAATGCATCATCAAGCGTGCGGCCCCTCATATAGGCAAGGGGGGCAATTTCAATGGTACCCCTCTCGATCAGCCTTTGAGTATGCTCGGCGCCAAGAATGTCATGCAGGGCATCATACAGCGGCCTCAGGTAAGGATCGACCTTTTCCTTCAGATCCCCTGGGAGGAAGCCGAGGCTTTCGCCTGCTTCAACAGCCGGCCTTGTCAGGATGATTCTCTTTACATTTCCATTTTTCAGTGCATTGACTGCCATCACAACAGCCAGATATGTTTTGCCTGTCCCTGCAGGGCCAATTCCAAACACTAAATCATTTGTTTTAATTGCATTTATATATTGGCGCTGCCCAAGCGTTTTTACCCTGATGGACTTGCCTTTTGCATTCTTCGTTATTTCCTCTTCATACAGGTCGCTGAAATATTCAAGTGTGCCTTTTTTGGCCATCTGGATGCTGTACATAACATCCCTGCCGCTGATATTAATGCCTTTGCGGATAACATAAATGAGTTTGTCCAGGATCTGGCCGGCAAGCTCAACCGCATCTGCCTCGCCGGATACAAAAATCGTTTCTCCCCGTGTGACGACAGACACATTCAGCTCCTGTTCAATTATTTTCAGGTTGGCATCCGAATTCCCGATCAGTGCTATTGCTTCATTAGGATCTTCCAGATGAACATTCATGGTTTTTAAGTCTTCTGTCATTCTGTGTCTCCTTGGATAATGGATTGTCCTTCTGCAATATTCTCAATAATTTGGAAATGTATTGCTATAAATACTTTACCATTCTCGGCGGATTGGTGCAAAATTTTTTCTCCCTTGATCTTAGCATCCTCACTCAAGCTGTTTTTTATATCTTTTCTTGCCAATTCTTTTGCCACTTCAAAGGCCTCCTCATTGGAGTAAATCCTTGTAACGGTTTCACTTTCCCGCATGGTCCTGCTTGTAAAGCCGAGAGGGAGGCTCCATTTCAGGAATTTGATATCTTTTCTGTTCTCCTCTATTTCATATTCACTGAATTCCGGCTTGCCAAACCCCCAGACAGGAATTGAAAGATTTCCTATGTCAATATAATATTTCCGTTTTTCACTTCCGCTGAACACCTGGAGTGTGCTTTTCAGCGGAAGCTTCACCTCAGATTTATACCAGGTCTCCCCCCAGATTTCCCCTTTTGCCGGGACTGTCTGTGTTTGGCCATCCTGGCCAATGATGCCTGAAACCAGAAGCTGGCCCGGGATGACATGGTCATTTATGCTGACGACAGGCTTGCCTTCTTCTACAAACATGTCCAAAATAACAGCCTTCTTTTTGGCAACCAGGTGCCTTGGACTCAAAAGCTCCGGCTTATCCGGCTCGTTTTTCTCCACTACCTGGAAGTGGTAGGTTGTCCCCTTGAGCTCCACACCTACCCAAGTGATTTCCTCCACTTCGTTGGATAGCTCACGCTGGATTCCTTCTACATTCTTGACAAAAAACTGAAGCTTTCCTCTGTGGATGCCCATTTCGTCAAGCTGCTTGCGGATTTTATATTCAGTAGCAGGATCTGCCCCTTTGATTTCAATTCCCCATACCATATTGGACAAAAGGATGAGAATAACCAGGAAAGAGGCGCCCCCAAAAAGGAACCCGCTGTTTTTGAGGCTTCTTTTCAGCAGAAAGGGCAGGCCGGCACGCTGAAGGAATTCAATCCTGCATCCGCTTTTCCTCACTGACGCACGGAGACGTTTCACGTCCGTCAGCTTTATTTTGAAGGTAACCGCTTGCTCTCCATGCCTTTTTACCTGCCAGACCATGATGCGGTTCCGGGTCAGTGAGTTGATCAGCCGTTCAATGCCGGAGCCTGCAGCCTTTACAGTGATTATTCCAGAATAAAAAGCAATCCATTGATTCTTCATTTATCTTCCCTCCGGATCCTCTTTTTCTGCCAGCCCTGCGGTCCAATAAAACTACCCGCATGACGGCTGGCCATTATTCGTCTATATACTGCACCTGATCGATTTTGCCTTCCAGCAGTATCTCTTCAGGGAGGATTGTCTTAATGACAAAGGTGCTTCCTTTGATGAGCAGCTGCCCTTGCTTGAGCAGAAGCCTGAGCTCTTTGTCGCTAAAAGCAATCAGTCCGCGGTGGTTCTCAATATATATATGAATTTGCCCAATCATTGTTATCCGGGGTAAATCCATCATGACATCTTGAGGAAGCTCCATTTGGTTGGTCATCCAGCTGCGAATGTATTGTCCCCACTTTTTAGCCATAAAAAAAAGAACCCCCTTTCATCTCATATGTATGAGATGGAAGGGGGTTCTAGCACTCTTTTTATTCGTTAATGCCGCCTGTTCAGCGTCTGTGCAGCCTGCGCGGGTTCTTGGAGCGTGGCGGACCCAGGATTTCTGACCAGACTATTGCGTCCGCAAGCTTCTCCCGGCTTACAGCAGCCCTTCCGGCAGGTTCAGCACTCTTGCTCTTCTCAGGGTTTCCAGCAGCGCTGCGCGCATTCTGAACCCTTCTTTCCAGCAGATCCTGCCTTTCAGAAAGCCTCCTTGCACGTTCTTCCGCCTGCTCTTTTCTTTCCTGGTAATAAGACTCCATGCTTTCGGAAGCTTGCCGTCCTGCTTTCTGAACCGGCGCAGCCGCTTTTTCCTCAGGCTCATATCCAGCATCCTCGTATGGGCCCGATTCCAGCTCCACATTCCCCGGCTGCTGTACTGGACCAGAACTGCTGCCGCGTTTCGCCTTGCTGAAAAGTGAGGAGATGATGCCGATCAGTACAACTAGAATAAATGGGTTTTCCAATAAGAATTCCAAGGAGAATCCTCCTTTCCCAGCATATTCCCGGCTAATTAGTCATTATTTTTCCCGTCCATGCCTGGATCTGTCGTTCGTCCAATTGAACCCCTCATATCCGTATCGGCAGATATATTCTGGATGTTCATGTAATCCATCACTCCAAGATTCCCTGACCGGAGAGCTTCTGACATGGCAAGAGGGACTTTGGCTTCTGCTTCGACAACCTTTGCCCTCATTTCTTCTACTTTTGCTTTCATTTCCTGCTCTTGGGCAACGGCCATTGCACGCCTTTCCTCAGCCTTAGCCTGTGCGATCTTTTTATCTGCTTCCGCCTGCTCAGTCTGAAGCTCGGCACCGATATTCTTGCCGATGTCAACATCCGCAATATCAATGGACAGAATTTCGAATGCCGTGCCTGCATCAAGGCCCTTGGACAGGACTGTCTGAGAGATCATGTCAGGGTTTTCAAGTACTTTCTTATGATTATCAGAAGAACCTATAGTGGAAACAATCCCTTCGCCTACACGGGCTACAATTGTTTCTTCCCCGGCTCCCCCTACAAGACGCTCGATATTTGCCCGGACCGTGATCCGCGCTTTTGCTTTGACTTCTATGCCATCCATTGCCACACCGGCAATGAACGGTGTTTCAATCACCTTAGGATTGACGCTCATCTGAACGGCTTCAAGAACGTCACGTCCCGCAAGGTCGATGGCAGCAGTTCTCTCAAAGCTCAATTCAATATTGGCCCTGTGTGCGGCTATCAGTGCGTTGACAACCCTATCCACATTACCTCCAGCTAGATAATGGCTCTCAAGCTGGTTTGTTGTAACTTCCAGACCCGCTTTATGGGCTTTAATCAATGGATTGATGACCCTATTCGGGATGACCCGGCGGAGCCTCATCCCAATCAATGTGAAAATGCTGACCCTGACGCCTGCCGCCAGGGCGGAAATCCACAGTGCCACTGGCACGAAAGTAAACAGCACCGCCAGCAGAATAACCGCCAGAACCACGGCCACTAAAATAAATACAGTTCCTTCTCCTAACATTTTGTTCCTCCTTAAAATCTATTTGTCTTCCCTTGTTTCACGGGAATCCATTCATTGATCAGCTTTTTTATCCATATTAAGCATTTCCCTAACAACAATTCGGGAGCCTTCTGCTTTTACGACCCTTATCCTGGCCCCTTTCTGGATAAAGCCGCCTTCGCTGACAACATCTATCCGCTCATCCTCGAGCACAGCCGTCCCGGCCGGCCTCAAGGCGGTTAAAGTATAGCCTTCAAGCCCGATAAGCTCTGCACGCGTCTTGTTTGAGACATACCCTTTCTCAGTGCTTGTCGAATCGCTCAATATAATCTTCCTGAAGAATTTCATTTTTTTACCAAACACCTTTATCATTAAGATGGATGCCAAAATGGAAATGCCAATGGCAATTAAAATGGAAACGGCCGTATGGACAACGTTATCAGTTGCAAGAAACAAGCTTCCAACAACCGAAACAAGGCCTATTGCCCCGGCAATCCCTCCTGGAAGGAAAAACTCCAGTATAATCAGCCCCAGGCCGACCACAAACAAAACGATGGACTCATACCCTGCCAGGCCTGCAACCATATGCCCGTAAAAAAACAGCAGGAGGGCAGCAAGTCCCATAGATCCCGGGATGCCGAATCCCGGCGAGTAAAGCTCAAGCACAAGGCCCAGGCTGCCGACGGACAAGAGAATCGGCACGACAACCGGATGGGTGATAAAACGGGCTATTTTCTCTGCAAAGCTTTCATCAAGGCTCCTGACCTCTGCCCCTGAATAGCCAAGAGTTTCCAGCAGTTCATCAAGAGAAGAAACCGTCCCTTCAGAATAACCAGCCTGTTCTGCCTGTTCAGATGTCAAAGTGAGAAGCTTCCCTTTTGGGGCGCCATATTCAGGCAGATCAACCGACTCATCCGCCATTGCCAGTGCTATCTCCTGATCCCTGCCCGACTGGTTAGCAGCACTCTTCATGGCACTCAGCCAATAGGATTCGGCTTTCTTTCCTGCGGTGTTCCCTGATTGGTCGATAATGGCAGCAGAGCCCATTACAGCTCCCGGAACCATATATATTTCATCCATATTCAAAGAGATATAGGCACCGGCCGATAGGGCCTGATTATTGACAAATGACACAGTTTTCAATTCTGTTTCCGCGAGCAGCTTGCCTATTTTCCCGGCAGCATCAACTGCGCCTCCAGGTGTATCCATTTCAAAGATTATGGCAGAAGCCCCGTTCTCTTCAGCTGTACTGACAGCCCTGTTCAGAAATGCATAAAGGCCCTTTTCCACTGTTTCTTCAATGGGGACAACGTATACCACTTCATTATCAGCATTCCCTTTTTCGGGAATCAGCATAATCAGCAGGATACCTAAAAACGCCAGCAGAGTGACTGCCCTTCTGAGAGCCACCATTTCCTCCTCCTTTCACAAACAAAAGTCAATCTCCTTTTACTTACGTTTCAAAAAGAAAAAAGATTCATTTTTAGCACATTTTCTGTTTTTGCCTTTATTTCCTATGTAGTAGTTTTAAACAGCGATACACCTTCCATACGTACCCAGAAAATTATTGCCGCATGCCGCATTTATGCAATAAAAAGACCGCAGGCAGATGCTTGCGGTCTTTTGGCATACTTTTTCATGAAAGGTGTTGTTGTACAAGTTTATTTACAAGTGAGCCGTCCGCTTTGCCTTTTACTTTAGGCATAATGGCAGACATCACTTTTCCCATATCGGCTTTTCCTGATGCTCCAGTTTCTTCAATTGTCTCCTGGACAATCTTTGATACTTCATCTTCAGACAGCTGCTTGGGCATATATAGCTCGACGAATACTAATTCGTTCCGCAATTTTTCAACAAGGTCTTCACGACCTGCTTTTTCAAATTCATGGAGGGAGTCCTTGCGTTGTTTCACTTCGCGAGAAAGGACAGTTAACTCCTGCTCTTCGTTAAGCTCTCCGCCAAGCTTGATGGCTTCATTCTGCAGAGATGCTTTAATCATCCGAATGACAGTGAGTTTATCTTTTTCTTTGTTTTTCATCGCTTGTTTCATATCATCATTTAAACGCTCGAGAAGACTCATAGTTGATACACCCTCTCTTAGAACTTACGTTTTCTAGCAGCTTCGGACTTCTTCTTGCGCTTTACACTAGGTTTTTCGTAGAATTCGCGCTTTCTCGCCTCTTGTAAAGTACCTGTTTTAGATACAGAACGTTTGAAGCGACGAAGAGCATCTTCAAGCGATTCGTTCTTTTTAACGACTGTTTTAGACATTCTCTTTCCCTCCCTCCGAGCACAACACACTTACATCAGAAACATAGATTTCCATGTACCTTGCAATTATAATATAACAGTGATACAAGGTCAACTGTAATTCATCACGGGCAGGTGCAGTTTTTTTTGCAGGCTCTGTCTCCTTAAATATAATTTACCATAAAAGCGGTGAAATTAAACCCTATTCTCCAGGCATGTCCAGTCCCGCTCCTTCATAGAGTTTAAATGAAGGAGTGAGAAATATGCTGCTGATTTGCCTCTTTTTATTCTTGATTATCTTTTTCATATATGGAATGACCCTGTTAAGATCAGGATTATTCGGACTGTCCGGTGATTCATTCAAGCGGAAGATCGCCGCTTACACCCATCTTCCCTGGCAGGGAATGCTTGCCGGAATCCTGATTACAGCTGTCCTGCAAAGCAGCTCTGCTGTCATGGTACTGACGATCGGCCTGATTTCCGCCCGAATCCTGACCTTTCCCCAATCGATCGGCATCATCCTGGGGACAAATATAGGAACTACTTTTACGACAGAATTCATCACTTTCAATATCGAGTCTCTCATCATCCCCTTGGCAGCAGCCGGGTCCTTCCTCATCTTATTTGGAAGAAAGGCACTGAAGCATATCGGCATGGGAGTCCTTGGCATCTCCATTGTTCTTTCCTCCATGAAAGGCTTTGAATTTCTTGCTTCCCCGCTGAAGGGTGTCCCATTTCTGACCGGTATTCTCGAGTTTATGGAGAACAGCCATCTCACTGGGGCAGCAGTTGGCATGGTGCTGACAGCCATCATCCAATCCAGCACAGCCGCAGTAGGGATTATCATGGGGTTTCTGAACGGCGGGATCATAGAACTGGATACAGGCATAGCTTTCATGCTCGGAGCCAATATCGGGACCTGCCTTACTGCCTACCTTGCATCCATTGGTGCAGGGAAGGAGGCACGCCTTACTGCCTTTGCACATATTTGGCTGAATATTGCAGGGGCAGCCCTATTCCTCCCTTTCACAGGCTTCCTTGCCTCATTTGGTGAATGGGCAGCTGCCGAGCCGGATGTTCAGCTGGCACATGTGAGTGTGCTATTCAATGTGCTGACTTCTTTAATGGTTCTTCCTTTTGCTGAACAGTTTGGAAAGTTCATTATGAAGTTCCATAGCAGATAAAAAAAAGACAGGCACCAGCGCTGGAGGCTGTCCTGTCATTTTTATTAGCAATTAATAATCCGAATCGCCCGTTAATCCATTAACAATTGCCACACCGGAGCTTGCGCCGATTCTTGTAGCTCCTGCCTCGATCATCTGCTGGGCATCCTCTGTGCTGCGGACACCGCCTGATGCTTTAACACCGATCTCAGGACCGACTGTTTTTCTCATCAGCCTGATATCTTCAACGGTTGCGCCGCCGGTAGAGAAGCCTGTAGAAGTTTTTACAAAATCAGTACCAGCTTTCACAGCCAGCTCACATGCCAGGACCTTCTCATCCTCTGTAAGGAGGGATGTTTCAATAATAACCTTTGTAAGTGCCTTCCCTTTTGCCGCCTCAACGACTGCACGGATATCAGCTTCTACAAGATCACTGCTGCCGCTCTTTAATGCGCCGATATTAATGACCATATCTACTTCAGTTGCGCCGTTTTCAATGGCATTATTAGTCTCAAATGCTTTTACCTCAGAAGTTGACGCCCCCAGCGGGAAGCCGATGACAGTGCAGACATCTACGCCTGACCCCTTCAGCAGTTCACTCGCGTAGCTGACCCACGCAGGGTTAACACAGACAGACGCGAAACTGTATTCTTTAGCTTCTGAACAAAGCACCTCAATCTGTTCTTTTGTCGCATCCGCTTTCAATAATGTATGATCGATCATTTTTGCTACATTGGTTGCCATATCAATGGTTCTCCTTTCAAACAAACAAGTTGTCCGTACCTCTACATCATACCATTGTCTTTCCGAAAAATGTACCTCAAATTACAGGTTTTCATAGTTTTTTGCAATCGTTTTCTTTAAACCTTTTTATTTTTTAAATTTTGAAGGGGAAATATGTATGTGAAGGACTGTCCCAATCAGTTTTTGGCATAAAAAAGGAATGGGAGACTCCCCATTCCTCATTAGTCTGCTTAGACTGCAGCTTCCTCGAAAACTGCATCCTCATCAATGACCCGGACAAACTGTCCTTCATTATAAGGATAGCCTGCCTTGGATATCTTAACTTTTACGATTTTCCCTATCATCTCTTCTGATGCAGGGAATACGACTTTCAGGTAATTGTCAGTATATCCGACATAAAGGCCGCTCTCAGGATCTTCCTTGTAAATTTCCTCAGGAATGACTTCAAGCACCTCATTTTCAAACTGTGATGCATATTCCTTTGCCAGCTGATCGGAAAGGGAAATAAGGCGGTGCACCCGCTCATTCTTGACTTCCTCATCAATCTGGTCTTCCATCCGGGCTGCAGGTGTACCGGTCCTTTTTGAGTAAGGGAATACATGCAGCTCAGAGAATTTATGCTCTTTGATAAAATTGTACGTTTCCATGAACTCTTCCTCAGTTTCACCAGGGAAGCCGACAATAACGTCAGATGTGACGGCAAGGCCGGGAAGCGCCTCTTTTAGGCGGTCCAGACGCTCGGCAAAGAATTCCATTGTGTACTTTCTTCTCATCCTCTTAAGTACAGTATTAGAGCCTGACTGCAGAGGTATATGCAGGTGTCTTACGACCACTTCGGACTTGTCCATTACCTCAATCACTTCATCAGTGATCTGGCTTGCTTCGATAGAGGAAATGCGCAGACGCTTCAGGCCTTTTACCTGTGCCTCAAGATCCCTTAGCAGCATGGCAAGGTTGTAATCCTTCATGTCTTCTCCATAGCCGCCTGTGTGGATGCCTGTCAGGACAATTTCCTTATAGCCGGCATCGACGAGCTGCTGCGCCTGGCGGATGACTTCCTGCGGATCGCGGGATCTCATCAAGCCCCGCGCCCACGGGATGATGCAGAATGTACAGAAGTTATTGCACCCTTCCTGTATCTTCAGGGAAGCGCGGGTCCTGTCCGTGAAGGCAGGTACATCCAGTTCTTCGTACACACGATTCTTCATAATATTCCCGACCGCATTGATCGGCTGGCGTTCTTGTTTATACTGTTCAATATACTCCAGCATCTTGACCCTGTCCTGTGTACCCACGACGATGTCCACACCAGGGATGGCCATGATTTCTGCAGGCGAGGTCTGGGCGTAGCAGCCCGTTACACAGATAACGGCATCAGGATTCTTCCTGATCGCCCTTCTGATGACCTGGCGGCTTTTTTTATCGCCCGTGTTCGTTACTGTGCAGGTATTAATAATATATACATCGGAAGCAGATTCAAAATCTGTCCGTTCGTAGCCTTCTTGCTTAAACAATTGCCAGATTGCTTCTGTTTCATAATGGTTCACTTTACATCCAAGTGTATGAAAAGCAACTGTTGCCATTGTATTCACCTCATTAGTTCAAAATGATAAGAAACAGCCGCAAGCGCATATAGCGGCGCTGTTTCAGTACGCAATATCCTCGGGCCAAGTCCGCATGACACAAAACCATTGTCCTTTAAAAGTGCAGCTTCCTTTTCCGAAAAGCCGCCTTCCGGGCCAAACACCATGAGAAGGGACTGCCCCTCTTCCATGCCAGCCAAAAGAGATGCAAAAGCAGAGCTTTCCCCATCTTTGGCATCTTCCTCATAGGCGATCACTTTATGGTCATAGACCTCGCCAAGTTCTATCAGCTCTTTCATGCTCACAGGCTGCAGCACATCAGGCTGCATGTCTCTATGAGACTGCTCGGCCGCTTCTTTGGCGATTTTCTGCCAGCGTTCTGTTTTCTTTCCCGCTTTCTTTTCATCCCATTTTACAATCGAACGGGCTGCAGTAAAAGGGATAAACACTGAAGCTCCAAGCTCTGTCCCCTTTTGGATGATCAGCTCGAGCTTATCCCCTTTAGGCAATCCGCTCGCTATTGCAGCTTTGATTGGAAGCTCTGAGCTCGCTTCCTTCCATTGTACTACTTCCGCAATCACTTGTTCATCGGTAATTTCTGCAATCCGGCATACCGCACTCCTGCCTCCGCGGACCGCACAAATAATACTGTCCCCTTCTTTCATGCGCATGACCCTTGTAATATGGTGAAAGTCGTCGCCTGCTATGCTGAATTTTCCCTCTGTATCCCGGTCTGTGAAATAACGCTGCATGGCTGCACCTGCCTACCTTTCATATTTGCAAATGCCGTATGGCTGCAATCCGCCAAACGGAAAAAAGGGACTTTGAAGGACATGGGGTGTATCCCAGCTTCAAGTACTCCCGTTTTTTCCCGCCCAGTCAGATATTTGTCTTATTTATTTCTGGCAATGATGGCAACCCAGTCTTCCATTTGCAGGATTTCTTCAATTTCGAACCCGGCCTGGATGATTGCATCTTTGACCTGCTGCTTTTTCTGCTGGATGATGCCTGATGCAATGAAGCATCCGCCTTTTTTCACTGTTTTGGCCACATCATCGGTAAAGCGCAGGATAACCTCGGCCAGGATATTGGCAACCACGACATCGGCCCCTTCCTGCACTCCGTTTAACAGGTTGTTCTGCGAAACACTTACGGTCTCATGGACCTTATTCAGCTTGATGTTAAGTCTTGCAGACTTAACAGCCACTTCATCAAGATCAAGGGCTTCCACTTTTTCCGCTCCAAGCATGGCAGCAGCAATGCTGAGCACACCTGAACCTGTTCCAACGTCAACCACTCTGTCCCCTTTTGCCACTGTACGCTCCAGCGCCTGGATGCACATGACTGTCGTCGGATGTGTTCCAGTGCCAAAAGCCATGCCCGGATCAAGCTCGATAATCAATTCATCGCTGCTTACAGGAGTATAATCCTCCCAGGTTGGTACAATGGTGAACCGTTCAGATATTTTAACAGGATTATAATATTTTTTCCAGGCAGTAGCCCATTCCTCTTCGTTCACTTCACTGATCGTCACTTTATTAAGCCCGATATCAATATTGTAAAGGATAAGGCCATTGATGGCTTCCTTAATTTCATCGACCGTCTCGCCCAGGAAGCTGTTGACCGGAAGATAGGCTTTCACAATAACGCCTTCTTCTGGGTAATCTTGGGGATTGAGCTGGTAGATTTCACCGAATTGATCTTCTCTGTCTTTAATCAAGTCAAACGGGTCCTCAATGACTACTCCGCTTGCTCCGGCTTCATGCAAAATGTTTGAAATCGGTTCAATCGCCTCATTCGTTGTATGAATGCTGATTTCTGACCATTTCATTCTCTACCAACTCCCATTCCTTTATTCACCCTTAAAGGCTCTTTTTACCTTTGCAAAAAAGCTTTCTTCCTGTTCACCCTGCGGCACTTGGCCGCTCACTTCACCAAACTCCTGCAGGAGCTGCTTCTGTTTTTCTGTCAGTTTTGTCGGTGTGACAATCCGTACAAGTATGTGCTGGTCGCCATTTCCGTAGCCTCTGACATTCGGCACGCCTTTTCCTTTCAGACGGAAGCGGGTGCCTGTCTGCGTCCCGGCAGGAACCTTCAGTTTCACTTTCCCATGAAGGGTCGGCACCTCGATTTCATCCCCAAGGGCTGCCTGGACAAAAGTGATTGGCATTTCACAATAAATATCGTCGCCTTCACGTTCAAAGAATTCATGTCCTCTGACATGGAATACTACATAAAGGTCTCCCGGAGGGCCGCCGTTTATGCCGGGTTCACCCTGTCCGGTCACGCGCAGCTGCTGTCCGTCATCAATGCCGGCAGGAATTTTCACATGGATTTTCTTCCGCTTGGTCACTTTGCCTGAGCCGCCGCATGTTTGGCATTTTTCTTTGATCTCTTTGCCTGTTCCGCTGCAGTACTGGCATACCCTTCTGTTGACAATCTTGCCAAACGGCGTATTCTGCTCAACATTCAGCTGGCCTGAGCCATGGCAATGCCGGCATGTCTCAGGCTTTGTACCAGGCTTGGCCCCTGACCCGTCGCAAGTCTCGCATGTTTCTTCCCTTGGTATTTCAATATCAGTTTCTTTTCCAAATACCGCTTCTTCAAAGGAAAGAGACATTGTATATTGAAGATCGGCCCCCTGCCTTGGTGCATTCGGATCTCTTCTCCTTCCGCCGCCTCCAAAGAAAGTGCTGAAGATATCTTCGAAGCCGCCGAAGCCGCCTCCGAAATCTCCTCCCCCAAAGCCCTGGTTGGGATCTGTATGGCCAAACTGGTCATAATGGGCGCGCTTCTGATCATCACTCAAAACTTCGTATGCTTCTTTTACTTCCTTGAATTTCTCATCTGCATCCGCTTCTTTATTAATATCAGGATGATACTTTTTTGAAAGCTTGCGGTAGGATTTCTTTATTTCATCCTTGCTGGCACTTTTGCTGACCCCCAGGACCTCATAATAATCCCGTTTGCTCATGAATTTCACACTCCCCGGTCATTTCACATAAAGATTATTGTATCACTCTACAAAGAAAAAGCGCAATAACAAACTAAAAGCGGAGGGCGCTTGCCCTAATAAGGAACGCATGCTAAACAGCTGTGCCTGTGCACTGCTCCAGATAAAGAAAAAAAGCCAAAGCCAAGTGAAACCTGACTTTGACTTTTATATCCTGCTGCCTGCTATTATTTTTTGTCGTCGTCGTTTACTTCTTCGTATTCTGCGTCAACGACATTGTCATCTCCGCCTTGGCCTTCAGCACCCTGGGCTGCCTGTGCCTGCTTCGCTGCTTCTTCGTAGAGCTTCATAGAAAGATTCTGGACGATTTCCTGAAGGGCATCCTTCGCAGAGCGGATTTCTTCCAGCTCGTTCTTTTCGATTGCTGCCTTCAATGCATCCTTAGCTTCGTTCGCTTTCGCAACTTCCGCTTCATCCACCTTGCCTTCAAGATCCTTTAGAGTCTTTTCTGTAGTGAAGACGAGCTGGTCTGCCTCATTGCGAAGCTCCACTTCTTCTTTGCGCTTTTTATCTGCTTCTGCATTTTCTTCTGCTTCCCTGACCATTTGCTGGATTTCATCGTCAGAAAGGCCTGTGGAAGATTTAATTGTGATTGTCTGCTCTTTGTTTGTTCCAAGATCTTTGGCGCGTACATTGACGATGCCGTTTTTGTCAATATCGAAGGATACTTCGATTTGAGGAACGCCGCGCGGTGCCGGCGGGATATCAGTCAACTGGAAGCGGCCAAGTGTTTTATTGTCTGCTGCCATTGGGCGTTCACCCTGAAGCACATGGATATCAACAGCAGTCTGGCTGTCAGCCGCTGTAGAGAATACCTGGGACTTGGAAGTCGGGATTGTTGTGTTGCGCTCGATCAGCTTCGTGAACACACTGCCCATTGTTTCGATTCCCAGTGATAATGGCGTTACATCCAACAGGACTACATCTTTAACATCTCCGGAAATGACTCCGCCCTGGATCGCTGCGCCCATAGCAACAACTTCATCAGGGTTCACGCCTCTATGAGGGTCTTTTCCAACTTCCTTCTTGATTGCTTCCTGAACTGCAGGAATACGGGTTGAACCGCCGACAAGGATGACCTTATCGATTTCTGATGGAGAAAGGCCGGCATCTTTGAGCGCCTGGCGCGTAGGTCCCATTGTACGTTCTACAAGGCCCGCTGACAGTTCATCAAACTTCGCTCTGGACAGTGTAACCTCCAGGTGAAGAGGACCTGCATCCCCTGCAGTGATGAACGGAAGGGAGATTTGTGTAGAAGTGACGCCGGACAAATCTTTCTTCGCTTTTTCAGCTGCATCTTTCAAGCGCTGAAGCGCCATTTTGTCTTTTGAAAGGTCGATGCCGTTTTCTTTCTTGAACTGGTCTACTAGATAATCAATGACTACCTGGTCGAAGTCATCCCCTCCTAGACGGTTGTCGCCGGCAGTTGATTTAACTTCAAAAACTCCGTCGCCAAGTTCGAGTATGGATACATCAAATGTACCGCCGCCAAGGTCATAAACAAGGATTGTCTGGTCTTCGTCCATTTTGTCAAGACCGTATGCAAGAGCCGCTGCTGTAGGCTCGTTGATGATGCGCTCTACTTCCAGGCCGGCAATCCTGCCTGCATCTTTTGTCGCCTGGCGTTCAGCATCATTGAAATATGCTGGAACTGTGATAACAGCTTTCTCAACCTTTTCACCAAGATAATCTTCTGCATAGCCTTTAAGATACTGAAGGATGATAGCAGACATTTCCTGCGGCGTATATTCCTTGCCTTCTGCTTCCACTTTATGGTCTGTACCCATATGGCGTTTAACAGAAATAATCGTGTTTGGATTTGTAATGGATTGGCGCTTAGCTACCTCGCCAACCTGGCGTTCGCCGTTTTTAAATGCGACAACTGATGGAGTTGTACGGTTTCCTTCCGGATTCGGAATTACTTTAGGCTCTCCGCCTTCTAGAACGGATACACATGAGTTTGTAGTACCCAAGTCAATGCCAATGATTTTGCTCATGTTCCTTACCTCCCGATATATGTAGTTTTATTATTGGTTTACTTTTACCATTGCCGGACGGATGACCCTGTCCTTTAGCATATAGCCTTTTTGGAACTCTTCCACAACTGTGTTGGATGCGAAATTTTCGTCTTCAACCTGCATGACAGCCTGGTGCAGATGGGGGTCAAATTCTTTTCCGACAGCCTCGATTGCTTCGGCGCCTTCTTTTTTGAGTGCCTCTGCCAGACTGCGGTAAACCATTTCCATTCCCTGCTGGAGCGTTTTGGCCTGCTCATTGTCAGTTTCCATTTTCAGTGCTCTCTCAAAATTATCAAGGGCCGGAAGCAGTTCAGTAATCAGTTTTTGTGCTCTATATTTTTCAGCCGCCTCTTGATCAAGCTTTGCACGGCGCCTGGAATTATCAAAATCTGCCTGAAGACGGAGATAGCGGTTTTCAGCTTCCCCCAGCTTAGCCTCAAGCTCAGTAATTTTTTCATGCGCAGCCTTCAGCTCTGCGGAGTCTTCCTGGCCCATTGATGGCTCTTCACCATTTTCACCAGTTTCAGATGCTTCAGCTGATTCGCCAAACACTGCTTCAATCGGCTCATTGCTTTCTTCTGCAGCGGCTGCTTTCTGTTCTTCTTCCTTTAAAAAGTCCTTATTGTCTGCCAACTAGTTCACCTCCCTTAAAGGTTAAGCATGCCTGGCCTGACTTGCATGCCTAGGACGCTGATTGGATATAAATATTTAAACGCAATGAAAGGGATGGAAGACAGCTTCCACCCATATCAATATTACCCGCGTCAGCCTTTTTGATACAGCTTCGTCAGGACGTCAGTGAGATCTGTGCTGATGATCTGCAGCAGGCTGATCACCCTGGAATATTCCATCCTCGTCGGGCCAAGGACTGCAATGGTCCCCAGCTGCTCTGCACCCATTGAATAGGTAGCAGTTATAAGGCTGCAGTTTTCCATGGCCGAGTTCTCATTCTCCCTGCCAATCTTAATATTGATTCCTGATTTGTCTTTGCGTATTAAATCATAAATGCTCTCTTCCTGCTCAATCATATTCATCAAATTCCTGATCTTCTCAATATCATGGAATTCCGGCTGGCTGAGCATGTTCGTCTTGCCTCCGAAAAAGAGCTTTTCATTCGCTGACAGCTTCAGTATGTCGGCAAAAGAATAGAGCAGGAGATCATAGTGATTAACATGCTGCCTGAGCAGGACAGCCACTTCTTTATAGATTTTATCGTTGAGATTATCTATAGGCACACCGGCTAGCCGCTCATTGAGGATATTGACCAGTTTTTCTATTTCCCCAGGATGGATATTCTCAGGTATGCTGAACATTTTGTTTTCCACATGCCCTGTATCAGTCACAATGATGGCAATGGCCGTATCCTTGTTCAAAGGAACAATCTGAATTTTTCTCAGTTTGTTTTCTTTTACGGCAGGACCAAGGACAATTGACGTATAGCTCGTCAGTTCGGACATGATTCTGGCAGATTTCTGCACAATCTTTTCAAGCTCATAGATCCGCTCTGCAAAGAGGGACTTGATTGTGAAAATATCCTGCTGATTCAGCTTCTGGGGTGATAATAGATGATCAACATAATAGCGGTAGCCTTTTTCAGAAGGAACCCTTCCGGAAGAGGTGTGTGTTTTCTCGATAAAACCCAATTCTTCTAAATCAGCCATTTCGTTTCGGATTGTTGCCGAACTGAAAGAGATTTCTTCTTTTTTCGACAGGCTTCTCGAACCGACTGGCTGGGCAGACCGAATGAAATCATCAACAATCACCTGGAAAATCAATAATTGACGATCTGTTAACACGTTTATCACCTCTGTTAGCACTCTTCAAGAGCGAGTGCTAAATCTAATAATAAATTATCAAATTTATAGGCGCGATGTCAATCATTAGATTACACCGATAAAGGATTGAAATACTTCATTCCCAAGAAGCCGCCCTTTCCGCGTCAGGCGGATTGACTTCCCGCCCGCTTCGATCAGCCCTGATTTCTGAAGCCTTTCCAGCTCGCTCTTAAACAGCTGGAGCGGATCCTCTTCAAATTTCTCCAAAAAGCGGGAAACTTCAACACCTTCTGCCTTTCTGAGTCCCAGGAACATTTCCTCTTCCATCATTTCAGCTTTTGTCACAATATGCGATTCCATAACAGGAAGTTTGTTTTCCGACAGCGGCTCCATATATTTTTTCAGCGGGCCGTAATTAGCATTCCGGCTTCCCTCTGCATAGCCATGGGCTCCTGCTCCAAATCCATAATACTCTTCATTATTCCAGTATGTCAGGTTATGCCTGCTTTCAAAACCGGGAAGCGCAAAATTGCTGATCTCGTATTGCCTGAAGCCCTCCAGCTCCATCCTTTCCATAAGAAGCTCATACATAGCCGCTTCTGCATCTTCACCTGGAGAAGGAAGCTTTCCTTTTCTCATAAGATTATAAAAAACCGTCTTCGGTTCTATGATCAGGGAGTAGCCGGAATAGTGCTGGATATCCAGTGTAAAGGCAGTATCCAGCGTTTCCTTGAAGTCAGCAATGGTCTGGCCCGGCAAACTGTATATAAGGTCTACGCTGATGTTCGTGAATCCTGTTTTTTTCGCAAGTTCAATTGATGCAAACACATCCTTGGCCCTGTGTGTCCTTCCAATCCTCTTCAGCAATTCTTCATTGAAGGTCTGGACTCCAAAGCTCAGCCTGTTCACCCCGGCATCATAAAGTGCCTTCAGCTTATCTTCAGAAAGATCGCCCGGGTTCGCTTCGAAAGTAAATTCTCCCCCTTCTTCCAGTGGCATATGCTTTCTGATAGATGTGCACAGCATCTCAAGCTGGCGTGCGTCCAAGGCAGTCGGAGTGCCTCCGCCAACAAAAATTGAACGAAAAGGGCTTGAGGCACGACCTTGAAGGGTCAATTCCATTTCTTTTTCAAGGGCCTGCAGATATTCATCGACCGGCTGGCCTTTGAGAAACACTTTATTAAAATCACAATAATGGCATATATGTTCACAAAACGGTATATGGATATAAGCCGCATTTATCATACGTCGTCACAACCTTTAATAATTTGCTCAAGAGCAGATGCTTTTTTCAACAAAAGCGCAAGCGCCTTGATCACCCTTAAGGAACGCAGACTAAGAACGCCACGTCCTGTGGCAACGTCTGCATGACCCCCATCCCGGGGGCCTCAAAACGAACCTCCCGGAAAGGCGTTCTTTGCCTTTTTGGGAGGTTTGGCTTGTGACCTCGAGGGGGTAGGCACTGGAGCTGGACGTTGATCAAGAATTGATAATGATCCACAAGACTTACAATTTATAAATTCCTTCCTAAACAATGAAAAAAGAGGCTAGAGCTGCTTGTATGCAAGCATATCTAACCTCCGGCAACAAATCAAACCTGGAGCCTGTTACTTTTTGGGGGTTGTATCGTCCATTTTCAGGACCGCCATGAATGCTTCCTGCGGAACTTCGACAGAGCCGACCTGCTTCATGCGCTTTTTCCCTTCTTTCTGCTTTTCAAGCAGCTTTCTTTTCCGGGAAATATCTCCGCCGTAACATTTGGCCAATACGTTCTTCCTCATCGCTTTAATTGTTGAACGCGCAACGATCTTTTGTCCGATTGCAGCCTGGATCGGCACCTCGAACTGCTGGCGGGGAATCAGGTCCTTCAGTTTCTCTACAATAACTTTTCCGCGCTCATAAGCGAAATCTCTATGGACGATAAAGCTTAGCGCATCAACTTTTTCAGCGTTAAGCAGGATGTCCATTTTGACAAGCTTGGATTCTTTATAGCCAATCAGCTCATAATCGAATGAGGCATAGCCTTTGGTGCTGGATTTCAGCTGGTCGAAAAAGTCATACACAATTTCCGAAAGCGGAATTTCATACACAATGCTGACACGGGTCTCATCCATATATTGCATATCAATGAAAATACCGCGTTTTTCCTGGCATAGCTCCATGATAGCACCGACATAATCATTTGGCGCCATCATCGTCGCCTTTACATAAGGCTCCTCGACACGGTCAATTTTCTGTGCATCAGGCATATCTGAAGGATTGTCCACTTTCAGCAGGGTGCCGTCAGTCATGACAACATCGTAGATAACGCTTGGTGCAGTTGTGATCAGGTCAATCTTGAATTCCCGCTCAATGCGTTCCTGGATGATTTCCATATGAAGCAGTCCAAGGAAGCCGCAGCGGAATCCGAAGCCCAATGCCTGGGAAGTTTCCGGCTCAAATTGAAGAGCAGAATCATTCAGCTCCAGCTTTTCAAGCGCTTCGCGCAAATCATTGAATCTGGCGCTGTCAATCGGATACAGGCCGCAGTATACCATTGGATTCAGCTTCCGGTAGCCTGGAAGCGGTTCAACGGCGCCATTCTTCGCACTTGTGATCGTATCGCCGACACGCGTATCGCCGACATTCTTGATCGCAGCAGTCAGGAAGCCAACGTCACCGACAGAAAGCTCAGGCAGCGGAGTTGATTTCGGCGTGAAAACACCTACCTCCGTGACTTCGAATTCTTTGCCGGTCGCCATCATCTTTACTTTATCGCCGACCTTCACTGTTCCTTCAACAACCCTGATATAAGCGACAACGCCTCTGTATGCATCATAAAGGCTGTCAAAGATCAGCGCCTTCAGCGGGGCATCAGGGTCTCCCTGCGGAGCAGGCACCTTTTCAACAACTTGTTCCAGAATCTCCTCAATTCCGATCCCTGCTTTTGCAGATGCCAAAACGGCCTCACTGGCATCAAGCCCGATGACGTCCTCGATTTCGCCGCGCACCCGTTCAGGATCTGCACTTGGAAGGTCGATTTTGTTGATGACCGGTACAATTTCAAGGTCATTATCAATGGCAAGGTACACATTTGCCAGAGTTTGGGCTTCAATGCCTTGGGCAGCATCCACCACAAGCACTGCTCCTTCACATGCGGCAAGACTTCGGGACACTTCATAAGTAAAGTCGACGTGCCCTGGGGTGTCAATCAGATGGAAGGTATAAATCTCTCCATCCTTTGCCTTATATTTTAATTGTACAGAATTCAATTTTATTGTTATCCCGCGTTCCCTTTCCAGGTCCATGGAATCGAGCAGCTGATCCTTCATTTCCCGCGCCGTCAAGGCATTCGTTCTTTCCAGAATCCTGTCAGCCAGCGTGGATTTCCCATGGTCAATATGGGCAATGATTGAAAAATTCCGGGTTTTCGATTGTCTTTCTAGTCTGTCTTCTCTATTCATAGCGTTCACTCCTACTATACTCGCGCATATACACTATTTTTGATTATATCAGCAGGGGTTGGAACATTCAAGGAAAAGCGGAAGCACCAAGCAGTCCTCTAAAATAAAACAGCCACCCCCTGGATGGCCGATTTCTCCCTATTATTTTATCAGATCAGAAACTTTCTGTATGGCGCTGTCTGCAGCCTTTGAAAGCCCTTCGGCAAGATTCCTGCCGGCAGAGGAGAAGAAATTATATGCCTTCATTTCCTCCAGCTTTTCTCTTCTCTTTTCCAGGTCATGTGAAGTTACGTCCTCCCCGAGTATGGAGGCCTCCAGCTCCCCTGTGCTGCTTTCATTGATGGAGAAAGCAGGATTCAGCCCTTTCTCATCATAGCCTCTCATAGCCCTCGTCCCCTCATTGGCATGCTGCATGCCGAAAAGGACCGCAATGAACATCAATGCTGCTGCAAGAAAAGCTTTTACCATAAACATTTTCATCGCAATCACCTTTTTCATTCTTTGCCGGCAGGAATGTTTCCGGAGGAATCCACTTTCTCTGCCTGCCAGTAATATTCACTGAACACTTCTGCCAGAGCTTCAGCTGATCTGTTAAGCTCCCCGAACGTATTGTCCACCCCTCCGATTTCAACCAGTACTGCATGTTCAGACAAATCCTGATTGAATTTACCGTTCGTCATGATTCCTTCCTTTATGAATGCTCCCCTGCTCAAGCCTTTATATTTTTTTTCCATAAGTTTATGAAGCTGATTGGCAAACGAGAGATTCTGCTCATAGCCTTTATGCTCTGCGCCAATGATAAAAGCGATTTTAGCAAAATTGACACCGTCTATTTCTTTTGTAGTATCACTTTTTCTTTTGGCATCCCGATGGATATCAATTAAATAAGCCAAATTATGATCAGCTGCCAGGGCAGTTTCCACGGCTTCTCTTGACTGGTCATATGACTGTGAATATCCCCAGCCTTTTCTGCTTAAGTCAGCCTGTATGTCAGCCTTGTCCACCGCGGCGCCAATCCCCTTTGCCTCCAGGGCTGATTTCAGGCGGTCCCCCACTTTGGTGATATTCTGTTCAGGATGAAATGCCTGATTAATATCTTTCACTCCATCCAAGTAAGGAAGGAAAGATTCACGATTATGCGAAAAATAAATATATACGATCTTTTTGCCTCCGGTCGTCATCCTTGCTTCTTCACTGATACCCGCCGCCATGCCGCCATTTAGCAGGGAAGCTTCCTGTTCGGCCCGCAGCACTTCAACTGGCGGCGTGGATTCGATTGGCATATTGGGATTATTCGTTCCTTCACCTGCTGTAAGGAGTGCGCCTTCATAACCTCGAAAGGCAGGCATTTCTCTTCCAAGCAGACTGCGCAGGTCATTCAGGCGTATATTCGTGGACAGCTCGAATATTAGGCCGGAAAAAGGCGGATGCAACGGTTTTTCCGGCAGCGCCGCATGGAAATGGTGATTCTCCAGGCCAATCAGCCGGTACAGCCCCTCTGCTTTCATATTGGACAGTGCAGCCCTGATAGATTCAGGTAAAACCCTATATTCATTGGCTAGAGAGGCAGCAGCCCCGCTGACTGCAAAAACCAGGCAGGAAAACAGCAGGCAGACGGCACTTGCCTTCAGAAATCCAGTCCTTTTCATGCCCGGGCACATATCATTAGGTTTCGCTGTTTTCATCGGTCCACCTCTTCAGCTTAAGTCTAGTAAATCTTATGACTATGCTAGAGTAGATAGAACCTCAAGAAGGCTACCTCGTATAAAACCCGGAATTTTCCTGGTTGATTCTGCTATGGAGGGCAGCGTTCAGCCCATTGGCTATCAGATTGGACATATCCTCCATAAAGACATCCACCTCTTTCGGAGTTACCATCAGATTATGGCCGATAGGAGAAAGTACCTCATAAATCAGCTTTCTCTTTTCTTCCTCTGGAAGTGTGCCGACAATGCCAAGGAAAGTCTGCCGCTGTTGTTCTTCAGGCAGGTCTTCCTCTGTAAGCTTCTTCCTTTTCCCAAAATTCATGCCTGCAGGGGCGAGCGCCCGGGATGGCCTGTCCCCTTCCTTAAGCTCCCTGCCGAAATGCTTTAAAATGAAATCAATCGTATCGCTTGTGATGCTGACTGCGTCCACGACGGTCGGCACCCCAATCGCAATCACCGGAATCCCGAGAGTTTCCTCGCTGAGCTCCTTCCGCTTGTTCCCGACCCCTGAACCAGGATGGATACCTGTATCAGAAATTTGGATGGTAGAGTTCACCCTTTCAATTGAGCGGGCGGCCAGAGCGTCAACTGCAAGCACAAAGTCCGGCTTCGTCTTCTCCACTACCCCAAAGATGATATCGCTTGTCTCGATCCCGGTCAGCCCCATAACGCCAGGGGCAAGGGCACTTACCGGCCTGTAGCCTTCCTCAACATTTTCCGGCTGAAGCTGATAAAGGTGGCGTGTGACCAAAATATTCTCACAAACCTGGGGTCCCAGTGCATCGGGAGTAACATTCCAGTTTCCCAGGCCAACGACAAGGCAGCTTGCATCTTTCTTAATCCCCATTCCCTCAATGAATCGGGCCAATTCGTTTGAAAATACATTTTCGACCTTCTGCTGAAGCTCTGTGTCCTGCTGCCTGATACCCTGGACCTCAATGGTTAAATACTTACCTTCTTTCTTCCCGAGGGATTTGGCGCCCTCTGAAGTTACCTCAACATAAGAAATCTTAAGGTCATCTTCTTCTTTTTCTTTAATTATGACTCCTTCAAGCTGCGAGAGATCCTCTTCCTTCTGGAGGTTTTTTGAGCGTTCATCCATTACAATCTCCCTGGCCTCAATGGCAAGATCGGTTCTTATCGAATAATTGCTAAGATCTAAAGGTTCTTTCACATCTCTACCCTCATTTCTCCATTCCGGCTTTAGCCGGTGCTTTTTCCTAGTTTTGCCTGAAGCCTGCCAATTCATTCAGAGGCAGGCAATAAGCTTAAGCTAAGCCCTTCCTTTAGGAATTTAAAAGCCGGCTAATAGTGCTGACCTCTAAAAAAAATGGATTTTAAACTACAGTATTGCATTATTGGCATGCCTTTGATAAAATAGCACTTGTTCTTAATTATTGTTAATGAATGATATGAAAGTCGAGTTAATATAATCTCGATTGCTTTTTTCTAGGAGGTGAATGGAATGCCAAACATTAAATCTGCTATTAAACGCGTAAAAACAAGCGAAGCCCGCAATGCTCAAAACGTGACTGTTAAGTCTTCAATGCGTACTGCTGTCAAGAAAGCTGAAGCTGCAATCGTGAACGAAGATACAGCTGCTGCTAAGACTGCATATGCTAACGCAGTCAGCCAGCTTGACAAAGCTGCTGCAAAAGGCCTTATCCACAAAAACGCTGCTGCACGCAAGCAATCTCGTCTTGCTAAAAAACTAAACTCTTTGAACGCGTAATCGTTTAAAGATTCCCGGCTATCTTCCCAGATAGCCTTTTCTTATATCGTAAAATAAAAAAAATGGCCTTATGGCCATTTTTTATTTTGTCTGGTTGTGGAGGGCATGGTCGTGGAGCCTGAACAAAAACATCTCAATAAGCATTTCCTTATTCATCCCCCCGGTTTTCATCTCATAATCCGCTTCTGCCAGAAGCTTCATGATGCGGGACAGTTCTTCATCGCCGAAAAGCTGGGCTTGTCCGGCTGCAAGGTTGACCCTGAAAGGATGGACCTTTAAGTATCCGGCCGTCTGCTGCTGGCCGTATCCCCTTCTCGACAGCTCCTTCACCTGGTAGATCAGCCTGAATTGGCCGGTCAGAATGGAAAGAATTTTAATCGGCTCTTCATTTTGCTTTAAAAGATCATAATAAATCCGCAGGGCCTCGTCGATTTTTCTGTGGACCACCTTGTCGACAAGGGTGAAAATGTTCTGCTCAAGCGACCTGGCAACCAGCTTGTCAACTGCCTCGGCATCTATCAGCTTTTCTTCATCGGCATATAAGGCCAATTTATCAATTTCACTTGTCAGCATAAAGAGGTTGGTACCTGCCAAAGTCAGCATAAGCTGTACGGCCTCCTCCTCAATCTGGACGCCGTTCTGGGCAGCCCTTTCCCTGATCCAGACTTTCAGCTCCTGCTCTCCCAGCTTTTTGGCCTCAAGGACACTTGCTTTCTTCTTCAGTTCCTTTGTAATCTTTTTTCTTTCATCCAGCTTTTCATAGGGTGCCGCAAACACAACAATTGAATAGGGCGACGGCTCTTTTAAATAGGATTCCAGCTTGGCCAGATTATGCTCAGTCTTCCCCTTTGTTTTTTCGGAAGTCAGAAAAGAGGGGTTGTGAAGAAAGATGAGCCTCTTATCCCCCATGAAAGGGAAGGTTTCTGCATCCTCAAGTGCCGCTTCTATCGGTGTTTCCTCCAAATCATATGTAGACAGATTAAAATCGCTCTCATCTTCAGCCAGCACATTGTTGATAAGCAGCTGTTTTGTTTCATTAATCAAAAAGCCTTCTGTTCCGTATAATAAATACAGCGGGGTAAATTGTTTGTTATTTATTTGCTTCCACACATCTAAAACCAAATGTCTCGCTCCGTTCAATACTTTTTTTCCTACTCCTATCCTAAAGAAGACCGGACGATTTGACAAGCATTCAAAGGAACCGGGCTCGCCGATGCCCAGTCCCCCATCTATATTGAACGTCGCCAGCCAAGGCCTAGGATACTTGATTGGCGGCGGTGCGAAAACATTGTAATACTATTTTTTGCAGCACGAAATCAAACTATTTGTGACAACTCCTTCTAGTCCAGGAAAACGCACACAGGAATTGTGGATTTTTTTTAATATATCGCTTATACTAAAAATGATATAGGAGGGGTAGACTGTGAACGAATTTGAAAAGAACGTCCAAAGCAAACGCAACGATGCTGTTGATTCCGGCGTAGGGTTTGCCGTATCTTTCGGCTTTTTCGCATTATTGTTTGTTATTGCAACAGTCATTAAATTCATTGGAGCGTAAAAACAGCTACATAGCGTAAATTTATGGAGACTGCATAGACATGCAGTCTCTTTTCATTTCTGCTTATGAAGCCTGCGGTGAATGGGAAGGGCTTTCTTAATCTTATATTATGGGAGCTTGAGGGAAAACGTTCCTGCCTTTTCGGTAAATGTATAGGTAATTGCCCCATGAAGATCAGTTCTTAAGATTTTTATTTTCTCTGAACTCAATCTTGAAAGGACTTCTGGATGAGGATGCCCGTATCGATTATTCCTCCCGGCAGAGATAACTGCCGCTTTGGGCTCAATATGGCGCAGAAACCGGCTTGAACTGGAGGAATTGCTTCCATGGTGTCCAGCTTTAAGTATATCAGCCCGTAGATGAGGGTAGTTTTGGATGATCCAGCTCTCTCCCTCCTCCTCAAGATCGCCTGTAAAGAGCCATCTTAATCCTCCGGCTTTCGCCAGGATGACAAGCGAGCCATCGTTTTTACTTCCATATTCCCTGCCCTGGATCGGGGAGATGATTTGAAAGCTGCTGCTGCCAATCTGCCATCCGCTCCCTGATCCTGCATAGACCACTGGTATGGACAGTTCCTCGGCCCTCCGGATCAGCAATTTTTCAAGCTCTCCGCTCTCAGCCCCTGAAGGGAAGACAATTTCATCGATTTTAATCTCATCCAGCACACCAGCTGCACCCCCTATATGATCCGCATCCCCATGTGTCAGGATCAGTCTGTCCAGCCGGGAAATCCCTTTGCTCTTCAAGAATGGCACCACAATATCCTTCCCTGGATCAAATATTTCTTTTCTTTTTTCCCATTCCTCGGTCTCAAAATGAAGCCTGCCGCCTGTGTCGATCAAATAATTCCCCTTGCCATACGGCAGGGAAACCAGAATGCTGTCCCCCTGCCCTACATCCAGAAAGGTAATTTCCCCTTTTGGAGAGATTCTTTGCTCCAATGGCTGAAAGGATAAAAGCAAAAGCATGCCTGCGGCCATTTTTATGTAAAAGTGCTTTTTCTTCTTTTCCCAGATAACCAATAATGCCGGCACTACTGTCATGTACAGGAACAAAGCAGGCCCAGAAGGCTTCCCCAGCACCATTACAGCTCCAGGCAATGATCCAAGCTTTCCGGCGGCGATATTAGCCATGTCAGCGCTCCAATCAAGCGCGTTCAGGATTAACCCCGCATTTTCCCCTGAAAGTATATGGAAGAGGAATCCGAACAGGATGCCAGGCAAGAGAACAAATGAAAAGAAGGGGATATACAGAAGATTGGCGAAGAGAGCGAAAATCGATATCTCATAAAAGAAGATCAGGATGATCGGGGCGGATGCAAGCTGGGCAACCAATGAAACTGCCATACTTTGGGATATCCAGTGGTTCAGATTTTTGAAGATAGAGGGAGCAGAAATAATGAGGGCAAAACTGACGCAAAAAGACAGCTGAAATCCAGGTTCGAAGACGATATAAGGGGAAAAGAACAGGCAAGCGGCAAAAACAGAGCTAACGGCATCAATAGGCTGAAACTTCTTCTTTCCTCTGGCAGCCAGCGAATAAATCAGCATACTCATCAGCATCAGCACGGCCCTGGTGACAGAGGGAGACCCGCCAGTCAGAACAGCATAAACCGGCAAGAACAGCAGCAGCAGGAGCTTCATCCTTTCGCTGGTAAGGCCTGCTCTTTTCCCTGTATATAGGATCATGCCTGCAAGGAGGCCTACATGAAGGCCTGATATTGCCAGAAGATGGACAATGCCGAGCTTCTGGTAGTCCTCCAGCAGGCTGGTGTCCATCAGGCCCCTTTCTCCAAAAACAAGGGCGGCTGCAAGCGGTGCAAGGCTTTCTGGGAATTGTGCTTCAATATAAGCTATCCCTGACTGCCTCAGCCTCTTTAATTTTGCCACAGGATGGCTATTCGGACCGGAACAGCGGCTGAGCAGCAGCGAATCGGCTTCAAGAAGCCAGAACGTTTTCTTTCTTTCCAGATAGAGCCTGTAGTCAAATCCATTCGGATTGCCAGCCTTCATGGGCTTTTCCAGGGTGCCATCCACACGGCATACCAGTCCTGGAACCAGATACTTCCTCAGCAGCAGTTTGTCTTTCTCGGAATCCAGCTTATAGACAAGAAGCAGCTTTTCCCCCGTCTTTCTGTCACGGGAGTTTATAGAAACGCGGTTTCCATCAATCTTCATTTCAGCAAGCTCCAGCTGAAACGTTTTCTCGGCTCCGCTTAGTACACTGTGATTCGCCTTGCCTGCAAAATAGCCTCTGCAGGCAAATATCAGCAGCGTTAAGAATAAAAGAAGTATCATCATTTTTGAAAATCGTTTTATTATGGCAAATGTACTGAACAATACGGCAAACAGCAATAATGCCATGTTCCCTTCCAGCACGATTACCAGTCCGGCCAGGGCAGCAGCAGCAAAATAAAAAGAATTTCCTCTCACTGATACCTCCTGTCCAGTTATTTAGCTGTAATGCCAGCCGCAGTTCCAAACAGCCTCTCGGCTTCTGCCTGAAGTTTATCCATTCGTCCACGGTCTGTCCCGTTTTGCTTCATCTCTTCCAAAAGGTTTTTAATATATTCAGCCTTTTCCGCACGGTTGAATTCAAGGGAAATGTCTTTATGCTTTACCTGCTCCACCCTGACGCCGGCCTGTTCAAACAGCTCAATCGCATACGGATGGTTTTTATAAGCTTCAGCATAATAGACTGTTGCAATGCCAGCCTGAATGAGGGCCTTGCAGCATTGAAGGCATGGGAAATGTGTAACATAAATGTCAGCTCCTGCCGTCGGGACACCGAATTTGGCGCATTGAAGAATGCTATTCATCTCAGCGTGGATTGTCCTGACACAATGATTGTCAATGACATAGCAGCCATGGTCGATGCAATGGTCTCCTCCCGCGATTGAACCGTTGTAGCCGCCGGCGATAATGCGTTTGTCGCGAACGATTGTAGCTCCGACTGCCAGCCTTGTACAAGTGCTCCTTAAAGCAAGCAAATGGCTTTGAGCCATAAAATATTGGTCCCATGATAAACGCTGTTCCATTTTTCTCCTCCTAAAACCTCTTTGTCATAGAATAATCTCCTGCTACAAGTTTAATCTCTTTTTCAAAAGCCCGTCAATGAGGCTCATTTCAATTTTATATGAGATTTAAGCTTTTCAAAGGTTTTTTCACCTATCCCGCTTATCTGCATCAAGTCCTCAAGCGACTGGAACGGACCCTCTGTTTCCCGGTACTCAATGATAGCGGCGGCTTTTGATGGGCCAATCCCCGGAATATCCTGAAGCTCCTCACTTCCCGCACTGTTGATATTTACCATTCCATCCTCTCCCGAGACTGCACTTATAGTCTGTGCCGGTTCAATTTCCCCTGACAATTCCTCCCCTTCTTCCGGTACGTAAATAACCATTTCGTCGCCCACTCTCTGGGCAAAGTTAATCCGGGCCTCATCTGCATTTTCTGTCAGCCCCCCTGCCTTCTGAATAAGATCGGCCACACGCTCTCCTTCGGCAGCTTCATACAAACCCGGGTTCCTCACACTCCCCTTCACATCGACCTTAATAACAGGCGGAGCAGTTTCTTTTTCCTCTTCTTCCTCAACCTCCCCCTGGCCAGGCAATGACACCAGTTCCTCCTCCATATGCAGGCTGTCAAGCGGGTCCTCCTTTCCGCTGTTTCCCTGAAGAAAAAAATAAAACAGCAAAATTGATATTAATATCGCCCCAATCCCGGCCAGCGGGCGGTGCCTGATCCATTCCAGCATGCTCGGCATCCCCTTTCAAGGTATATTTGAGTTTTCAATTTCATATCGTTATATGAGATATCTTGCTGTCAAAGGAGGGTTATTTATGAATGTAGGATTTATCGGTACAGGGAATATGGGGAAAATTCTTATTCAGGCCATGCTTGATGCAAAAGCCGTTCCCCCCTCCTCTGTGACCATAACAAACAGAACTTTGGAGAAAGCGGCAGAGATACAGAAGGAATATAGCGGTCTGAGACTTGCGGAGGGAGCAGCCGAAACGGCTGCCAATTCGGATTTGATTTTCATTTGTGTAAAGCCTCATGATTTTGCGGATGTGATCCAGGAAATCCGGCCATATTTAAGTGATGAAGATTGCGTGATTTCAATAACAAGCCCTATCAGCGCCGAACAGCTTGAATCTTTTGTCCCCTGTTCAGCAGCGCGTGTGATTCCAAGCATTACCAACAGGGCACACGCGGGGGTGGCTCTTGTTACTTACGGGGAGCATTTCAGGAATGAGTGGAAGCATAAGCTCATGCCGCTTATCGAGGCCATTGCCAAGCCTGTGGAAATAGAAGAAGACATAACAAGGGTATCATCTGACATCGTCAGCTGCGGACCTGCATTTTTCAGTTATCTGACACAGCAATTCATTAATGCGGCCGTTGCGGAAACAAAAATAAACCGGGAGACTGCCACCGTTCTTGCAAGCGAAATGCTGATCGGAATGGGAGAGCTGCTGAAAAAAGGCCATTATACCCTTCCTGCCCTTCAGCGGAAGGTCTGTGTTAAAGGAGGAATAACCGGTGAAGGAATAAAGGTGCTGGAGAAGGAATTAGGTGATGTTTTTCGGCATGTGTTCCAGGCAACACATTCTAAATTCGAGGAAGATCTCACACAGGTCAAAAAACAGTTCACTGTCCATTAACATTCTCTGTTGCCTTTTAAAATTCCTGCTTATTCCTGTGCTGCTGCCGACTTTTTTTAAACAGCCTTACGGGAATGCCAGGAAAAGCAAAAGCCGCCCCCATCGGGAGCGGCTTTTGCTAGTTTTTGCGGCAAATGAAAAAGATTCTTTCCGACTCTTGCGCCGGAAGTTCGGTCTCAAAGTCTGCTGTTATTTCCAGCAGGGTAAAGCCTGCTTTTAAAAGCCAGTCTTTATAGATATCAATAGGGTAAGTGCGCTGCAGATGCAGCTCATCATATCTGTCATATTTCATGCTCGAAGGGTCCAGCTGAAAGAAAGTCAATTCATGTTCAACGCTGAAAGGATGCTCACCAGGAAAACATTCCCAGATATAAGAGATTTCATCTTCATTCAGGGCAAAGGTCTGATCCTTGAAGATATGCTCCATCTTATAGACTGAATGCACATCAAAGATGAACAAACCGCCTTCCTTCAGGTGCCTTCCCACACTTTGGAATGTCTGCTCAACCTCTTTTTCGCTCTGAAGATAGTTCAGGGAGTCACAGAAGATCCCTGCAATATCATACTCGCCAAGCCCCTCGAGTTCTGACATGTCCTGCTGATAGAAAGAGATATCCGCCCCCTGCTCCATCGATTTTGCCTGGGCGACAGCGAGCATATCCTCCGATAAATCAACTCCGGTTACATTGTATCCGGCTTGTGCGAGACGGACAGAAAGCTCCCCGGTGCCACAGGCAAGATCAAGAAGTCGCTTCCCTTCGATGCCGTACTTCTCCGCACTGTTTTTTACTGTTTCCACCCAGCCTTCATAAGGCACATCCTTCATCAGTGCATCATAAAGGTAGGCGAACTTCCCATAGGTCATTGTCCGAGCACGCTCTGGACATCCACTGAAGGTGCATCGCCCCACAGGCGTTCTAAGTTATAATAGCTTCTTTCATCCTTATGGAAGACATGGGCTACGACATCACCGAGGTCAACGAGTATCCATCTCGCCTCGTCGAATCCTTCCATACGGTTGACTGTATAGCCAAGCTCTTCGCTTTTTTCTTTCATTTCACGGGCGATTGCCTGGACCTGTTTATCAGAATTACCGTGGCAAATCAGAAAATAATCTGAGATTAGGGATATCCCTTTCATATTCAAAACCACAATATCTTCTGCTCGTTTATCATCGGCTGCTTTTACAGCCATATCTAATAAGGCGCGTTCACTCATTTAATCAGTCTCCTTTTTCATAACAAGATCATTATACGACAGAAAAGTCAGCGGAAACACCGGCTGATTCTTCTTCATTAAAAACGTGATAGTATTCTGCATTGCTTTTATTAAGGCTTGATCAAGATCTGCTTCAGCCAGTTTCCGGACTTCATCCACCCCTGGAAAATGCCTGCCGGGTTCAATATAGTCGGCGAGATAAATGATTTTATCAAGCAAAGGCATATGCGGCCTCCCTGACGTATGATACCGGATTGCTTCCAGGATTTCAGGATCGGTTACACCTGCCTCTGTTTCTGCAAGGTAGGCACCAGCAGGGGCATGCCAAAGCTCGCTGTTATACATAAGGAGCTCCTCAGGCATTTTTTGTTCTATGATGATCCTCTTCATTTCTTCCTTGGGGCGGAACTTGGCATAATCATGGAGAATAGCTGCCGTTTCGGCCTTTTTAATATCAGCCCCGAAGATCCGGGCAAGGCCGATTGCCGTTTCCATCACACCGATTGTATGCTGGTAGCGGTGTTCCGTTAATTGTTTCTTTACTATTTTTAGATAAAATTCACGATCCATACAAACGATTCTCCTCAATATACTTCCTGACGCTTTCCGGAATAAGATAGCGCACGGTCTCCCCCTGGCTGAGCCTTGCTCTGATCATGCTCGATGAAACATCCATCTGCGGCACATCAACCGGGACAACCGGATAGTCAGTACGGCTGTTATAGGAAGGCCTGCCGACGCCAGCAAAGACGGCAAGTTCAAGGAGTTCATTAATTTTATACCACTTCGGCAGATACTCAATCATATCAGCCCCGATGATAAAATAGAATTCGGTATCCTCATTCTGCTCTTTAAGCAGCTTCATTGTATCATAAGTGTAGGACGGCCCCCCGCGTTCCATTTCAATCTTCTGGATTTCAAAGCGCGGGTGCCCCTCAATCGCAAGCTCCAGCATTTCTACCCTTGCTCGATCAGATGCAGCTGAAGACTTCTTTTTATGCGGGGGATCCTGGTTTGGCATAAACCAGACCTTGTCCAATGAAAGGGAATGGAGCACCTCATTTGCAATCAGCAGATGGCCATGATGGGGAGGATTGAATGTACCTCCAAGAATCCCGATTCTCTTCATCTGCAGTCCTCCTTTTGCCGCCTCTTGGCCGCAATCAAGCCTTCATTAAGGCAGCTGGATTTGTTGGTTTTCTTTTGATTCTTTATAAAGGACGATCATATTGCCGATGATCTGCACCAGCTCTGCTTTAGTCCCTTTAACGAGCTTCTCAGCCACTTCGTCTCTATCTTCATCACAGTTCTGCAGGATGCTTACCTTAAGCAATTCCCTTGCCTCGAGCGCTTCCCCGATCTGTGCGATCATATTTTCGTTTACCCCGCCTTTTCCAACCTGAAAAATCGGGTTCAAGTGATGTGCTTTTGAGCGCAGTAATCTTTTTTGCTTTCCTGTTAACATGTTTGTCCTCCCAGTTGTGTAATAACGCCTGCTTCCATCCTGTCTGTATCCGGAAAGGTTCCAGTCCACCTTTCAAAGGCCAATGCCCCTTGGAATACAAACATTTTCAGGCCATTCTGGATGGATGCACCTTTGTTTTTAGCTTCCCGCAAAAATTTGGTTTCAAGCGGGTTATATATAATATCGCTGACAAAAGCATCGGCCTTCAGATTATACAATCCAAAGGGCAATGTATTTATGCCGGGCAGCATGCCGATCGGTGTTGTCTGGATGATGATATCATACTCAGCCAGTTTTTCTTCAGCCTGCTGAAAGCCAAAAGCATCCGTTCTGACAGGAAAGGGGCATTTATCTGCAAGAGCCTCCGCCTTCGCGGCTGTCCGATTGCTTATATCTATTGCCTGAACGCCTTTTTGCGCTAGCGTATAGTAGATTGCCCTTGCCGCTCCTCCTGCTCCGGCAATCAGGATTTTTTTCCGGCTGAAATCAGGCACCTCAGAAGCGAGGCCTCTTACAAAGCCCTCCCCATCCGTGTTATACCCGATCAATTTCCCATCTTTATTAAGGACAGTATTCACTGCACCAATCGCCTCTGCCAGCGGATCGATTTCATCCAGAAAAGGCATGATTTCTGTTTTATGGGGTACAGTGACATTAAAGCCGGCAATCCCGATTGCCAGCAGCCCCTTCACTGCGTCCCCTAAGTCTTCCCGGCTGACTTTAAGCGGAACATAGCAGGCATCCAGACCATATACATTAAACAAATCATTATGCATCGCCGGCGACATTGAATGGCCAATCGGATCGCCGATTACAGCAAAGAGCTTTTTCAAGTCCCTCTCCCCTTTCTGTTAAATCAGGGATTTTCTTACCATCGCCTGCACTCCTTTAGGTACATAAGCGGCAACCTTCGTTCCCGGCTCACTCACTGTAACCCAGCCCAGACCAGAAATCACAATATCGGTTTTCCCTTCTTTGACAGTGAATTCATGCCTGACCAGCTCAGGAAATTCATCCATCTGTTCAGGGCGGGGCGGCGTCAGCATTTCCCCTGCATGCTTCTCATACAGTTCCTCTGCATTTTCAAGCTTTGTGCGATGAATATTGATTTCATTGGATACGTGGCAAATGAATGCCTGTCTGCTTCCACTGATAAAATCAAAGCGCGCCAGGCCGCCAAAAAATAAGGTCTGCCCTTCATTAAGCTGATATACCTTTGGCTTGATTTCCTTCTTAGGCATAATCACCTTAAAGTCACGCTTATCGACAAAGTGGGCCATCTGATGATGGTTGATGATGCCCGGTGTGTCAACAAGAGCTTTGCCATCCTCTAAAGGTATCTCGATAATATCCAAAGTTGTCCCTGGAAAATGAGAAGTTGTGATGATATCCCCTTCTCCTGTTACTTCCTTCAGGATGCGGTTGATGAAGGTTGATTTGCCGACATTTGTACAGCCGACCACATATACGTCCTTGCCTTCCCTGTATTCATCTATCGCAGAAGCCACCTCCTGGATCGACTGCCCTTTCGCAGCACTGACAAGGAACACATCTTCCGGCCGGAGCCCCAGATTTTTCGACTCCTGCTTCATCCAGTTGATCAGTTTATTCCGCTTCACTGATTTTGGAAGCAGATCTGCTTTATTGCCGACCAAAAGAACCTTGTTGTTCCCAGTAAAACGATGCAGCCCCGGAAGCCAGCTTCCATTGAAATCGAAGATATCGACAATCTTGACGATCAGAGCATCGCTTCTTCCGATTTCATTCAGGATTTTAAGAAAATCATCATCAGTTAAGCTGACATCCTGGACCTCATTATAATGCTTGAGGCGGAAGCAGCGCTGGCAGACAATCGCCTCTTTCTCTAAAGCTGATTTTGGTGCGTAGCCGAGCTCCTCCGGATTATCTGTCTGGACCTTCACTCCGCAGCCTATACATACAAATTGTTCACTCACGCATTAATCCTCCCATTGAATCTTGCCTTTTTTTCTGAACCAGTTTAGGATCCGCCTTTCAACTTTGCGGTTAAATCTTGTAACAAAACCGTCCGTCTGGGCAACCGGGACAACGAGGATTGTATGGAACCCGCTCCTGTTGCCGCCAAGAACATCGGTAAGCAGCTGGTCACCTATGACAACCGTTTCTTCTTTTTTCAGGCCCATTTCACCCAAGGCCCTGTTAAATGCCCTTGTCATCGGCTTGCGCGCCTGGAAAATGAACGGTATGCCCAAGGGCTCAGAAAAGGCCTTTACACGGTTTTCTTTATTATTCGAAACAATTGTCACCTTGATATTCTGATGCTTCATTTCCTCAAACCATTTGATAAGCTTCGGGGTAGCCAGAGGCCTGTCCCACTCAACAAGCGTATTGTCCAGGTCAGTGATGATCCCCTTTACTCCCTTTGCCTTAAGGCTTTCGGGTGTTATTTCAAATATATTCTTAACATGCTGATCAGGCAAAAAATGCTTTAACATTGAAAACACCTCATTATTTTCATCCATTTTTGCAATGTATCCATCATACCCAATTTTAACCGCCAGTTCAAAATAAATCTTGCAAAGTGTAATCCATTTCTAAAAAGATCCCTGACAGGCTGTAAATAGATATTCAGCTTTATTCCAAAAGATAACCAAATATTTTTCGACAAAATTCAAAGCGCTTCCAGCATGTGGATAACTTTATTCACAAAACCCACTATGTTTTATATAATATTTTCCCCTTTATAAACAAAATAATCACAGGTTATCCACCGGTCTATGTGGATAACCAGAACGGTTGTTCCTGCCGTTTATTTCTGATAGAGTAAGGGTACAACAAAACATCTTACATTATATGTATATAAATATGCTTTTTAGAACCGTTATTTTACCGGACAGGAGGTACGGATTTATATGCGCAAGCTGTCGGACGAGCTGCTGATCGAATCTTATTTTAAAGCCAGGGAACTGAACCTCAGCCCGGACTTCATCCGCCTGATTGAAACCGAAATCCACAGGCGTTCATTGACACATAAGATAAGGGTTTCCTCTTAAACAACAATGATACATATACATTCCAGACGGCATGAAAGAACAGAGGGTGAGCTCAGGGCTCACCCTTTTGCTTTACTCTCTATTCAAACCCGTAATTACTGCTGCACAAATTCCCCTATTGCTTCCCCGACCTTGATATGCGCCGGAAGCTGAAGATTGTCCGCAGGCTTGAAGGTGCCTGCTTCAAATAGAAGGACCACGGTCGACCCAAAGGAGAAATAAGCCATTTCTTTTCCTTTTTCAAGCTGTTCTCCTTCATGTGTCGCTTCAATAGTATTGACAAACATCGCGCCAACTTTAACAATGGCCAGATGGCCAAAAGAGTGGGCTACCTCCGTAACAGTGCGATAATTTTTGGATAGGGGGGCTTTACCATATTTCAGTCCATGCTTATTGACTGGATAGGATTTGCCGCCCAGGGTCCATTGCCCTTCTACAGTCCCTGTCACAGGGCTGTGGATGCGGTGATAATGGCTCGGGCTTAAGTAAAAAATCATATAATGCCCATTCCTGTATTTCCCCAGGGCATCCTGATTGCCAAGCATTTCTTCAATGGAATAGACCTTTCCTTTTACGGTGATCATGTGGTCATCCTGAATGATGCCAATATCTTCGATCACTGCATCAACCGGGCTGCCCGCAGCAGCCGGACTCGGATCCGCCGGGCGCAGCCCCCCCTTCAGCTGCCGGATGAAGAAGTCGTGAAGTGTAGGATATTCGTCGATGGACTTGTCCATTTCTTCCATATTAATATTATAGGCATTTGAAAATGGCCGAATCATGATGCGGCTCTTTTTCGAACGTGCAAACCTGCGCAGAAGTGCAGAGGTTCCTTTGCCGTTAGTAAGTTCAATGAACATTCGATATATTGGACGAATCAAGGTTTCAGCCTCCAGTGTTTGAGAATGCTCTTTACGTACATGCATAAAAGACCTAAAATAAAATATTATTATATAACAAATCGAAAATAAGTTGTATCCTTTCCGGCTTATAAGGAGTGAAGAGATTGTTCTTATTGGAGGTTTTTGACAGCACTGTCAAAAAACTAAAGACCCAGACAGCGAATGCTTTAACGCTTCTGAACCTTTCGCTCGGCGGTTTTGCCATCATCTACAGCCTTAAGGGCAGCCTGAATCTTAGCCTTTTGCTTATTTTTATAGCGGCGCTTGCCGACCGCTTTGACGGCATGCTGGCCAGAAAGCTGAATATCGAATCAGAGCTTGGCAAACAGCTGGATTCCATGAGTGATATTATATCATTTGGCGTGGCTCCGGCGTTACTCATTTATCAATCTGTTCTGTTTGATTTTGGGGCTCCCGGCTCCTTTTTCACCGTCTTCTATATAGCATGCGGCGCTTTCAGGCTGGCACGCTTCAATATTTCCGAGAATACCGGCTATTTTACCGGACTGCCAATCACTGCGGCAGGCTGCCTGGCCACACTCAGTTTTCTTGCTGTCCCATACTTCCCGCAGCATTTTTATTTATACCTCATGATGCTCCTCTCCCTTCTGATGATCAGCCCATTCAGGCTGAGGAAAATGTAAAAGCTAAGATTGCATTTAAAAAACCGCACAGCATATGTGCGGTTTTCTTTGTTATCACTTTTCAGTCAGGCTCAGGAATTCTTCGACATCATCCATACACAGCTTTACACCTTTTTCCCAGAAATCAGGCTTAGTCAAATCCGCATTCAAATGCTTCATCGCCAGATCCTCGACTGTCATGGAAGCTGTATCTTTAAGAAGGCTGATATACTTTTCTTCATATCCTTTGCCTTCTTCCAGTGCACTGGCATAAATGCCAAGGGAGAAAAGATACCCGAATGTATAAGGGAAGTTATAGAACGGAACCCCGGTAATATAGAAGTGAAGCTTCGATGACCAGAATGATGGATGATACTCATCCAGGGCATCAGCGTAGGCCTCTTTTTGGGCATTGAGCATCAGTTCATTAAGGCGCTCGCCGCTTACCATGCCATTTTTGCGCTCATTGTAAAAGCTTGTTTCAAAAAGGAAGCGGGCATGGATATTCATCAGGAGCGCCACAGAACGCTGAATTTTGTCCTCCAGCAGGGCCAGCTTTTCCTCTTCCGCTTGCGCATTTTTAACAGCTGCGTCAGCCACGATCATTTCAGCAAATGTAGAAGCTGTCTCCGCGACATTCATGCTGTAATTCCTGTTAAGCGGATGCAGATCTTTCATGGCATAAGTATGGAATCCATGGCCCAGTTCATGCGCAAGTGTGGACACGTTTGAAGGAGTCCCGGAATAGGTCATGAAAATCCTGGACTGGCTGCTTTCAGGGAAATAAGTATGGAAACCTCCTGGACGCTTGCCGGGACGGTCCTCGGCCTCAATCCATTTATTTTCGAATGCCATTTTTGAGAATGAGGTCATTTCCTCGCCAAATTTTGAGAAATGATCCAGGATGAATTCCGCTCCCTCCTGATAAGGCACCTTAGTCTCTGTAGAACCAAGCGGAGCATCAAGATCATACCAGCTGAGCTTTTCAAGCCCAAGCAGGCTTGCCTTGCGGTTCAGGAATTTTACCAGCGGCTGTTTGTTTTTGGAAATAACACCCCACATTGCATCCAGTGTTTCTTTTTTCATCCTGTTGATTTCAAGCGGCTCTTTCAGAACATCATCCCAGCCGCGCATTTTGTAAACATTCAGCCTGAAGCCGGCAAGATGGTTAAGTGTCTTCGCCAGATAATCCTGTTCTTTGTCCCAGGCATTTTCCCACTCTTTAAATACATTCTTCCGGACACTTCTTTCCGGGCTTGAAAATTTATTGGCTGCCTGGCCGACAGACAAAAGCTGTTCCTGCCCTTTATCACTGAAAGGAATCCTGATTTTTCCAACGATTACATCATACATCTGTCCCCAGCTGTGGTACCCGTCAATACCGAGTGCATTGATGAGGGATTCCTCCTGCTTGGACAGCTTCTCGGCTGCCCTTTCACGGCGCTCTGTCAGGACGAACTCAAGCTCTGACAATTTATCATTCTGCAGGAGCTCCTTCCAGTCCTCATCAGAAAAACCGGCCAGCTTCTCGTCAAAATCAGTCAGCGCATTCTGAAAGCCTGCACTTAGTACTGTGACTGCAGCACGGAGCTCATTGGCTTTGCTGTCATCCATATTCTGCGCTTCAAGGCAGCTTACAAATGCTCCTGCCTGGCGCAGCTTCTTGGTGGTTCCTTCAAATTTCCCGATCAGGTTCAGCAGGGTCTGCTGATCCTGCTCTGCCGATGATGGCTGCCAGCCTTCTGTCAAGGCGATAAATTCATCGATCAGCTCTTTAGTTTGCTCTATATGTACTGCAAAATCCTTGGAGGAGCTGCCCCCTTCGAAAAAAACATCCAAATCCCAAACCTCTGAATATAAAGATGTTGCCATTGTTAGTCCCCCCTTATGTATTCTAGTCTATTATAAGTTTATTTTTCCGAAATTTCTATCAATACGCATGATAACAAGGGATGGCCGGTACACCATCCCCCTAGCTGCTGCTAGCAGTTGGCGTTATAGTTCCAACCCCCGAACACGATCAGCAGGATCAGAAGTACGACAATCAGCGCATACCATGCGCCCCCTGCCCTGTAATAGGGCACTGGCGGAGGCGGCGGATAGTAAGGATATGGATAATACACTTCTCCCTTACCTCCTTTCAGACTAAGGCTTCCAGATGAAAATTTTTAGACTATCTGATTCTATTTTATGCAGTACAAACGCCCCTGTTTGGGCAATCCTGCCGGTTTCCGCGAAAAAGAGCACAAATTTGTAGCAATTCATTCCCGGGTGAATACCCTGCATTATAGCATTGGAACGGAGGGATTCCATGAAGATCATTTCAATTTGCCGGAGATGCAAAGGAACAGGCCGTGCTTCAGCATTCAGGCTGTTCAAGAAAAGCTGCTCTCTTTGCGGAGGATCCGGAAAAATAAAAATCACTATTTCTGAACAGCAAAAAAGCACTGGGCACTCTTGAAAATTTTTCTTCCCTTAGATTACAGATTTTGAAATGGACAAGCATATGGTATACATAGGCTCTTATGTGTCTTTTCTGATATAATATTGTCAGCGCACAGGCTTTTTAAGAAGCCGGATTGCTGACTATACATAGCTGGAGTGAATACAATGAGGTTGAGAATAGCAAAAATTTCCCTGCTTTCCTTCACCCTGCTCCTTATGCTGGCAGGATGCACCCCTGAAAAAGAGGAGCAAAAAAGCAGCCAGGAGAAGGAACAGGCCGGGAAAGAGGAAGCATATGAGATTGAAAAGGCGGAAATACAGCAGATCAGCAATATTTATGGCCTTGGCTATCCTGGAAATGATGACGCGCTTTATACAGCAGAAGAAGATGGCCTGAAAATCTATAAAGACGGCCAATGGCTTGAGCAAAATAAAAATAAGCATATGTATACAGGCTTCCAGGCCGTCGAAAGCGGATTTATCGCAAGCGGAAAGCCTGCAGAAGGAGCAGGACTGAGAAGCCCGCTCGGCATTATCAAGAGCGATGATAAAGGAGCTACCCTCTCACAAATCAAGTTCTATGGCAAAGACCAGTTTTATTTCCTGGCCGCAGGCTTCAGCGGAGAAACCTTATACGTCATCAGCCAGGAGCCTGAATCAGAGCTTGGTGCCGGGGTTTTCCGTTCCACTGATAAAGGAGAGAAATGGGAGCCAGCGGAATTGGAAGGAATTGAGTCCGATACTCTTGGGATGATAGCTGTTCACCCTTCAAAGGAGGGCGTGATGGCTATGTCTACCCGCTCAGGGATCTTCCTGTCCAATGATTTCGGAAAAACGGTCCAACGAGTCTCAGATCCTGTTATGACCACTGCACTGGCATTTACGGAGGACAGCCTGATCTATTCCTCGGTGGAAAATGAAAAAATCCTTTTAAAAAGCCTTGACCTTGCCAGTTTGGAAACTGAGGGGCTTGATATCCCTTTTCTGAGTTATGACAATCCGATCACTTATATTGCTGCAAATTATAAAAAAGCTGGCACCATCTCATTTTCCACCTATTTATATGATATCTACGAATCTGCTGATTCCGGAGGTCATTGGAACCAGCTTTTGAAAAACGGAAGAATTAAATAATGAGGAAGGGCACTATCCCTAGTGCCCTTCCTGTTAAACAGAGATTATTTATCCCCGCTTTTTCTTTTCTCTTTTTCTGCCCGGTAAAATTCATGGAACATTTTCATGAGCGCCCGCTTTTCGATTCTGGATACATAGCTCCTCGATATCCCGAGCTCCTTGGCAATTTCTCTCTGGGTCTTTTCTTTTTTCAGATCAAGCCCAAATCTGCCTATGATAACTTCTTTCTCCCTGTCATCCAGCACATCAATATACTCCTTAACCTTCTCCAGTTCCATATTCAGCTGAATCGTGTTAATAACATCCTCTGACTCAGACTTAAGCACATCAATCAGGGAGATTTCATTTCCTTCTTTATCCTGGCCGATCGGATCATGGAGAGAAACATCCTTCTTTGTTTTCTTAAGGGCCCTGAGATGCATGAGGATTTCGATTCTAATGTCAATAGAGTGCATAGTCAAGCCTTCTTAATGTTACAATTGTGTTACTTTATATTACAATTATATTACAAATTATCAATGTCACTTGTCGGCTATCTATTCAGTCGAATTAATTATTGAAAAACGCTATAACGCTAGTATTTCGCTTATATCCACGATATAACGAATAATACTTCGACTTAAATAAAAAGTCTTTATTCGTAACAAAAGATTGTTACTCATAAAGCCTTGCAAGCATAGCTTGCTTGGCAATTGAGGTCTTTAAGACCGAAATTGACAAAATGATAACGACAAAGATAATCGAATTCATTGACACGATCAATTCCACGAATTGACGAATATAAACGGTATCATACGGATACTACGATATAAACGTAAATCTTGCCGCTTCCTTCCTAGCGGTATCCCATATAAATCTTCGTGTTACGGCAGGTCATTCGACTTGTCGTAATTTTTTTATAAATTTAGTTGTATTTTACTACCGCAGACCAATTACATATATGAAGGCGGCAATTGACCGCATTCTACAACTGAATATTTCGCTAGCTGTCCAAGTGTTTGTTTGACCGAATGGGGAAGTCGATTTTCAATGCCCGTCAATTTGGCGGGTCTTCTCTTTTTGGTCAAGTAGTTGTATTTTACTACAAGTATTCGGGGGTGATTGAATGGAAGGTTTTGTAGTTAAGGCGTTAAGAATGAATCTTGGTTTAAAACAAACCGAATTTGCGAATGAAATTGGCGTTTCTCAACAAGCAATTTCGGCGATTGAGAACGGGAATCGTCCCGTTACAAAGCGGGTAGCAAACCGAATCATATATCGTTTTAACATCAAACAAGAAGAAATTGACGCCATTCGAAAATTTAAACGTTGGTCTGATAAAGAGGATTTAAACTAAACGGGGGTTGATTTATATGGTAAACGAATTGGAAGCGGTGAAAAGTAAGATTGCAGAATTGGAAGCGAAGAAGAAGGAACTTGAACGTCAAGTAGTTGAAATAACGCAAGCAATCGAAAATTCTATTGAAGATTTGTTGATTGGACGTGTAAGCGAAGAAGACGTTGAAAACGTCAAGGAACTTTTAAACGACAAACAAAAGGAACTTTCCAAAACAACCGAATTACTTGAACGTGCCTATGCGATCAAAAAGAAATTAGCGGTTGAAAAGTTTGTTCCATTCGCCAAAGAACGTCGTAAAAAGAAAATCGCAGATATTCAAGAACGCTATGATGAACAAGTCGAAGTAGTTCGTAAGGCGATAAGAAATTTACTTCACGAACAAGCGAAGTTAGGTCAAATTAAAGCGGAAATCGGCGAAGCTAACGCCGAGTACAACGAAACATTATCCAAACTTGGTCTTCCAACTGAAACGTATGGTTCAATGATTAATGAGATTGTTGTCATACCAGAAGGAATAACCAAAGATGAAGACGCAATCGGTATAAAAGAAAAGATTCAGAAAGAAACGTATAAAAGCGGGAACGTTCCAAAGTGGACGGGTGATAGATAATGTTGTCCGTCTTTACGCTTGTTCATGTCGGTATTATCACTTGGTCGTTGGTTAAAATTCAAAAGCTAAAAAGGGGTGCATTGTAATGAATGAATTCTCTAAAATGACAAAGGAAGCGGAAAACAAATTAACACCGATAGATATGTTTGCAGCTTGGTACAAGGAAAACGGAAAGACCGCAGAACCACCAAAGAAAAACGACGAACAATACGAAACTTTGAAACAACGTTATCTCCAAGACCCTAATTCATTAAGTGCGGTTGAATTGACGATTTTAGGTCAATATGAATTGGATTTAAAGCGTAAAGAAGAAGGTAAAGAAAAGCAATCGGCGGTAAATGAATATATGAAGCCGTATAATGAAGCAAAAAAGGAAGACAAAGAAATGATTTCGTCTAATAGCGAAGAATATAAGCAACTTGCACGACAAATGGAAGAATTGTCAAAAGCGTTTCAAGAACTGAATAACTTTAACGATTAAGGCGTCCAAATTCGGGCGTCTTTTTCATTTTAAATCGAAAGGGGGGCATAGCTTGAAGAACAAATATAAACAAATAAGCGAAGGTCGTTTTGAAGTCTTTTTCAATGAAGTCGTTTATGACGGTCGATCGTTCGCAAATGACGGCGAAAGAAAGATTGTTCGAATAGTTGAAAATCAGACGTCCAAAGTCTACACGAAAAAAGATTTTGAAAAGCTGAATAATACAGATTGTGAATTCGTGAAAATTTCATTGCCAATCTTTGCGACAAAAGGATTTTACCTTGTACCAACTGGAAAATATTTTAATGAAATCGGGTTTTGGACTATCGACGTAAATGACGGTAGACAACGCTTTATCTCATTAAAGAAACTTCTCAACAAATAAAAACTTGGAAAGGGGGTTATATTCATGTTTGTAGAAAATAGCGGTATTATCCGCTTTGAACCTAAAAACGAAGGGGAACAAAAGTTGTTAGATTATATTAAGCGTAAAAACGGTTGGCATGGTGGTCGCCGATTTAATTCGATAAAGGATAATTATGACGGAACGGTGACGTTATTTCTAAAAGACGGTTACGAAACAATGATATCGAAGCATAGATTGTCCGAAGTAATTCAAGCGGGAAAAGTTACCCCATTATCTTCGCCATTTGGTTTTTACGTTGGTTTAAATTTCAATGGAAAGATGATGACATTACAACGTTTCCTTATGAGGAATGAATTGGCTAAATACGAAGGATTTGAAGAAACAACGGGGTTAAAATTACAAGTGAATCATATCGACGAAGACACCCTTAATAATGAAGACGAAAATCTTGAAGTCGTAACAGAACAAGAAAATAAATTAAAGAACCGTCTAATTCATTCAAAAGGATATTGCAAAATTCCAAACGGAAAACTTCGAGTATTAGTTTGTAGAAAGCATATCGGAACATTCGAAACAGAATCCGAAGCACGTCAAGCATACGTCAAAGTGGTAAAAGAAGAAATAAAACGTTATGAACGTATTCGTCACGATTTCCTAAAAGATAACGGTCGGCTATAACAATACTTGGACGTAGGGAAACGAATTCCTATCGTCCGATACATAAACGATCAAATACCCGTAGTTGTGGCAATTTATGTCCGATATTGAAACTTTCACTTTGTTTGTTTAGTGCGTTAAAGTATTGATACGCAAGGGATTGAACAGTCTGTCGTTATGTCTCATTTAAGTCGAATCGGACATTGGATTTTTACCCCGCTTTTATCCGTATTCATTTAACCGTGATTTTGTGGTATTTGTATATAGAATCAGAATTCGGCAATTGACGAGTAAGTAACGAGAATGTAACATAGTATCGAATACAATACACGCCTACAAAGTAACTTCTGCTTTATGTTGAAGCGATAAAAATTCGGCATATAATTAGAATTATGCGACGAATCACTTTTTCAATGACCGCTTTAACCCTCATTCTTACGTTGGTAATTCGTCGTATAATCTTCTTCGTCAAAATCCATTCGTCGTATAATGTAACAATTCAATATTGCCTTATAAATTATGCGTATATTTTTCGCCCCCCACAAGGCGGGGACGCCCCCATGCTAACGCTACGACATAGTATTCGTACATATACGATATATTCTCAAAAAACGAAAGTTGTTCAACAAATTTTTATGTTAATATTTAGTTATATGTGAATGTTTGTACTTAAACAAAGGGGCAGGTTATTACAAGAATGATACGTTATAATAATTATATTGATTAATTGTTCAGGGAAGTGATTTTAAATGTTTTATACAATTGTCTTATTTCTATTTGCAGGACTTGCTGAAATTGGTGGAGGTTATCTTATTTGGCTATGGCTAAGAGAAGGTAAGCCGTTTTATTGGGGTATCTTTGGAGGTGTAGCCTTAGCTTTATACGGTGTTATTGCTACATTTCAAACCTTTCCATCATTTGGGAGAGTTTATGCAGCTTATGGTGGGGCGTTTATCATTCTTTCTGTATTATGGGGTTGGGGTATTGATAAAAAAACACCTGATTTATACGATTGGGTAGGTGCAGGAATTTGTTTAGTTGGGGTTTCAGTAATGTTATTTGCACCACGCCAATAAAAAACTGTCTTCATGTAACGGGTGCTTTAGTTCAATACCGAAATTAAATAATCTTCAAAAACGTAATTAAATTCGCTATAATCAACATAGAAGGACGTTCCCCTAACATTTGAACGTTCACCCCCGTTAAAACTATACGAACGGGAAAGAAGCGTTAATTTCGCCCTAGCCAAGCGAAGTTGACGCTTTTTATTTGTAATCTTATCGTTCAGCTTAATTATAAAATGCGAAGGATATAACCGCCCACCTATTCTTCGCACCTATTTGACGGATTGCCCCGTATTGGGGCGACTACATAACGCCCGTAAGGTTAAACGCCTTGCGGGTCTTTTTTGTTTTACATAACGATCGCTTATTATAACGTCCATTCGTAGGGATATGGGACGGGGGACGGCTATGTAATTTTTCCGTCAAATATATTCGAATTCATTGCCGTTTGTTGTTGGAATAAATTAGGTTAAGTACGTTTTACAACGTCCATATGGTACGGTATGGGGGCGGTATAGGGGTGACGGCTATAAATGAAAAGACGCCCCGTTTTGAACAAACAGAACGCCTTATAAACGAATAAATTCAATTTTGCCGTCTGAATAAACTCTTATTTCACGGAATACACCTCGAAGTAAATCTTGTTTTTCTTCAATCGGTAATTTATCAGGGTCTTCAATTTGAAGAAATCGTTCCATTGCTTCGGCAGTTATTTCTTCGGATATATCGTCCGCTTCTTTATCGTTAAGGGATTGTAAAAGTTCTTCCCGTGAATTCTTCAATCGTTGTTCTTTGTCTTTTATTTCTACCAATTGATTTCGAATTTCTTCTTCGTCTACAATATCCGCATTGTTTGCAAGGAATTGAAGAAGTCGCTTTCTCGATACCTTTATTTGTTCTAATTGGTCGTCAATTCGTTCTAATTCAGATTCTTCGAATGAAAGCGGAGTTTCTTCAATTGTAACGGCTACTTCGTCAAGAACTTGAGTTTTCATTTTCATTATATCAACATAAGTCTTCCAAACAATGTTATCTAACGATTCGCACTTGATTTTATTACCACAACCTCGATTTTTTGTACCCGCAGTATTTTTTATATCGCTATATTCTAATATATACGTTCCCCAGTTCTTCGATCGTCGCCCCGTCATGGTATTGCCGCATTCTCCACAACGTACCAACCCGCTTAAAAGATAAATGTTTTTAGAATGACCCGCCCAACGGCGACGGGATTCTTTCAACAATCTTTGTGCCTTTTCAAATGTTTTCTTTTCGACAATTGCGGGAACATCAACGGGAATCCATTCTTCTTTAGGTCTTTTAGTCATTGGAATTTTTTCGTCCCTATCTTGTTTGTATTTGTTTCCAAGCATTCCTTCGGTATTCCATTTATTATGAAAGTAAACGCCCGAATAAGTTTCATTCATTAGGATTTGGCGAACAACTTGCCTATGCCATACACCTTTACCTTTCTTTGTTGGAATGCTTTTATCCATTAAATAATGAGCAATTCCGTTAATACCTTTGACACGCCCCATAGGGTTGGTGAAAAGGTCGAAAATTAAGCGAACAACCTTTGCTTCGGGTTCGTAGATTTCTAATTCATGCGTTTCTTTGTTGTATTTATAGCCGTAAACCTTTGCGTCCTTTACGACTTTACCTTGCTTTGCCTTTTCACGACGCCCCCGTGACATACGTTCATTGATTTTCGCTTTTTCGAATTCGGCGACCGCCCCCCGTAGTTGGTAGAATAACATTCCTTCGGGGGTCTTTTTATAGTCGCCGTTGACGAAGATCAATTCCGCTTTCTTTTCGATTTCTTCGGACAAAATAAGTTGATTCATTAGTTTACGAGATAGACGGTCGGGGTCATATACGATAACTTTATCAATTAAACCTTCCCTAACGTCATTTCGAAGTTTTATCAACGCTGGACGTTCGAGAAATTCCCCCGAATAACCGTCGTCTATATATTCCATTGAATCAGCATTGTTACCCGCTTTTTGACGACATTGGCGAATTTGGTCTTTTAGTGAATAGCCGCTTTTAGCTTGTTCTTCCGTTGATACCCTTGCATAAAGTGCTATCATTCTTTCGCAACTCCTTTCGCATTAGTTCCTTTATTCGTTGGTATGATTGAATAATTGCGTCGTCGGTTGCGTTGTCTTCAATAATCACGGCGTATAATTTACTTTCGGGAATATAACCTTTTTTTCGATTGTTATGCGTACTCATAAACAACGTCCCCCCATACACTTTTCTTGTTGCTTACATTCGTATATGTGTCGTGTAGTTGGTCGTTTGTGACGTTGTTTATTAGATTTTGTGTTAGATAGTTTAGGAAATTACTTACGCAACCTATTGACTTTACAATCTCATTTTCGATGCAGCGTGCGGCATAGGTTGCAAGCTTTGTGCCTTTTCCTTCTGAATAACTTTCAATCGCCTTGATCAGGCCGATGGTGCCTATAGAAATGAGATCTTCTGAATCCTCTCCCGTGTTTTCAAATTTTTTCACAATATGCGCCACAAGCCGCAGATTATGTTCAATCAGCATATTGCGTGCATGGGCATCGCCTTCCGCCATGAGCCGCAGATACTTCCTCTCGTCGGCAGCTGAGAGCGGCTGGGGAAAAGCATTGTTTTTTACGTAAGAGACAAGGAAAACAATCTCCTTCACCAAATAGCCAAGTGCTGTTGCAATTCCTGACATAAATGCACCCCCGCTTTCTAGGACTATTGCCTATAACTAATTTCTATGAAAGCACAAGCCATGTTTTGTCTGTCCCACATATATTTTTCCAAACAATCATGCCGGGCAGTGCTTCCGGATAGCTGTACAGCATTAGACAAAACAGCTTATTCTCTATAGAATGTAAGGACATGATATGAAAGAGGTTACGTTATGCTACCGCAAAAATTAATCATTTTATTGGTTCTGATTATAGTCTTATTATCCACCGCAGCTGAGTTTATCTTTGAAGGGCTTTCTGCGAGGGGACTGTTTCTGCTGGCAGCGACAGCCGGCTTGACTTTTTATCTGTGGAAGCGTCCGGAAAGAGAAAAATAAGCGGGGATTTTTTACGGAAAGAAGCAGAATAGAGGTTTTTGCTCATTTCGCTGGAGCTACTATTTCCGGGATGAAGCAAGATAATGGTTCTTGCTCACTCCTCTGGAACCATTATTTCCGGATTGGAGCAGAATAGGGGTCCTAGCTCACTCCTCTAAAACCACTATTTCCGGAAGGAAGCAGAATAATGGTCCTAGCTCACTCCTCTGGAACCACTATTTCCGGAATGAAGCAGAATAGTGGCCCTAGCTCACTCCTCTGGAACCACTATTTCTGGAAGGATGCAGAATAATGGTCCTAGCTCACTCCTCTGGAACCACTATTTCCGGAATGAAGCAGAATAAGGGTCCTAGCTCACTCCGCTGGAACCATTATTTCCGGAAAGAAGCAGAATAGGGGTCCTAGCTCACTCCTCTGGAACCATTATTTCCCGGTAGAAGCAGAATAGCGGTCCCGGCTACAGTTTCCAAATCGCTATTCCAACAAAAAGAAGCACAAGCAGGTTCTGAGATTACCCCCATTCCCGCTTGTGCTTCTTTTCTGTCATTCCGCCCCTACCTCGGCTGAGATGATCAGGCCGGCTGCACAGCAGACTACCAATCCCATTACAATCATGAACATAGTCAGCACTCCCTATGGTTAGTCACTTCCTGACTTGAATGTACCATATGAAAGCAGCATGGCTGCGCCCTTGTTGTGAAAGTTTTGTTAACCTTGTTTTTTGGCGGCCTTTTTCCTAAACGGCAGTGTCAGCAGCAATACGTTCAAAAGCATCATTCATTCCTCCCAACCGATCAGTTAGGTGGAGTCCTTCTCCACCCAGAAGATTGCCTCACGGCCCTGCATTAAGTAAATCATCTAAAATTCCACCTTTCGCGAAGTATTTTTTCAAAACAGATTAAAATGGACGGTACATAGAATATTGGCGATCCTTGTTTTGATCATGAATCTTTTTGGCTTGCTCCTGCATCATAATTTCTTCTGCAGTCATTGTTCGCTTTCTGATCGTAATTGATAAAAATAGAATATTAAGTGTCATAATGTCTCACCTCCCTTGCCATATCCTGCGGGCACGCAAAAAGGCCGCAGAGGATTATCCCCTGCGCCTTTAAATGGACATAAAAAGCCGCAGGGCACGATTCACCCTGCGGCACGGATATGCTAATTAATGCTATGCATTGAAATTAAGCGTTCCATTCCTTAAAGGCTGAATACGTGTTAAATTTAGTTGTTTTTGACTTCATCACCATTACATTGATCATTTCGTTCAGCCTCCTTCTCTAGAAATATTCGCTTACATTGGTAAGTATATCCACTTTTAATCCATTTGTAAACCTAAAATCTGCCTAATTTTTATTTTTTTCATATCTGACAGCTGTAAAAAAGCATGAAAAATAGCTTCGGAAGTATCATGCCATGCTTTTTAAAAAGAACAGGGTTCGGAGCATATCGCTCCGAACCCTGCTATCTATGAATCTTTATTTTTTCATCAAGAAATCTTCGCCTTCATCCATTTCGCTGAGCCTGCTGCGCAGCTTTTTGGAAACAGAGAAGAAATATATAGAACCAAGCAGAAACACCATTGAAGCAGCAGCCATGATATTAAGGCTGAAAGCTTCCTTCGCTTCCTGCGGAATGATAACACCCAAATAGAAAAACGCGCCGACTGCCAGTAAAGCAATTGCAAACCTCTTATAATCTACCATTTTCTGATAAAGCTGTTTTGCATGGGTCTTCAATGCGTTTCACCTACTTTTCTAAGCTATGCATCTACCATAACATAATTGAGGCAAGCATTCGATGTAAATATTTGTTAAATCACTTTCTAAGAACAAAAGCGCAAGCGCCTTGATCACCTTAAGGAACGCAGACTAAGAACGCAACGTCTGCATGACCCCCATCCTGGGGGCCTCAAGACGAGCCTTCCGGAAAGGCGTTCTTTGCCTTTTTAGGAGGTTTGGCTTGTGACCTCGGCGCAGCTGCTGGACGTTGCTTAAGAATTGATATTTACCCACAAGACTTACAATGTATAAATTCCTATACAGTAAAAAAGGAGAGCCCTCTTCAGGCTCTCCGCTGTTTTACTTTTCCAGTGCGTTTTTCAAGTCTTCAATTAAATCTTCACTATCTTCAAGTCCGACAGAAATACGCACAAGCCCGTCTGTAATGCCGAGTTCAGCACGGCGCTCCGCAGGGATGGATGCATGCGTCATCCTGGCCGGCACTGAGATCAGGCTTTCAACTGCCCCGAGGCTTTCTGCCAGGGTGAAGTACTTTACCTTGCTGAGGAGCCTGTCGGCATTCTCTTCGCTGCCGACATCAAATGAAACCATGCCGCCAAAGCCCTGTGCCTGTTTTTTAGCCACTTCATGATTTGGATGGGATTCAATGCCAGGATAGTAAACCTTGCTTACAGCAGGGTGGCCTTGCAGGAATTCAACAATTGCTTTTGTGTTTTCTTCTGTTTCTTCCATGCGCACCCCAAGTGTCTTGATACCGCGCATCAGCAGCCAGCTGTCCTGCGGGCCAAGCACCCCTCCTGTGGAGTTCTGGACAAAATGCAGCTCCTCTGCCAGCTTGCTGCTGTTCACAACTACGAGGCCGGCTACTACGTCACTGTGGCCGCCGATATATTTGGTGGCGCTGTGAAGGACAATATCCGCCCCAAGACTGATCGGTGTCTGCCAGTATGGAGTTGAGAATGTATTATCGACAATTGTCAGCAGGCCATGCTTCTTTGCAGCTGCTGCCGCCCCTTCAATGTCTGTGATTTTAAGAAGAGGGTTCGTCGGAGTCTCAAGATAGACCGCCTTTGTATTGGGCTTAATTTCAGCTTCAATGTTGTCAAGATTGCTTGTATCAACAAATGAAGACTCTATCCCAAAACGGTTAAGTACTTTGGACATAACGCGGTAGGTGCCTCCGTATACGTCATCTGTCATGATGACATGGTCACCGCTGTTGAACAGCATCATCACAGCTGTAATGGCTGCCATGCCTGAACCGAAGGCAAATCCTGCTTCGCCTCCTTCAAGGTCCTTGATCAGCTCTTCAAGCGCATGCCTTGTCGGGTTTCCTGTCCTGGAATATTCAAAGCCTTTATGTCCGCCGACACCTTCCTGCTTATACGTGCTGACCTGATATATTGGAATATTGACGGCCCCAGTGTGCGGATCGCCCGCAATCCCGCCATGTATGAGTTTTGTTTTTCTTTTCATATTAAATGCCTCCTTCGTAAATCTTCTTGCTCAAATAGCGTTCGCTGCTGTCAGGGAATATCATGACGATATTCGTCCCCGGCCCCGCTTCCCTTGCTTCTGCCAGTGCTGCATGGAGGGCGGCACCTGAGGAACTGCCGACAAGCAGACCCTCTTTTTCTGCCGCCTCCTTTACACGCCTGAATGCATCTTCATCAAGGACAGTATGGATGCTGCTGAAATAGGCTTCATCCATATAATCCGGCAAAAATTCCATGCCGATGCCCTCCGTTTTATGCGGTCCTGATTCTCCGCCGTTCAAAATAGATCCCTCAGGCTCCACAATGACGGTTTTGATTTCAGGATTTTGTTCCCTTAAGTATCTTGCCGTTCCCATGAAAGTACCGCCAGTGCCTGCTCCTGCCACAAATACATCAACATTTCCGGCCATCTGCTCCCACATCTCAGGGCCAAGCGTCTTATAGTAGGTTTCAGGGTTTGCCGGATTGCCAAACTGTCTTGGACAATAGGAGCCCGGTATTTCCTCCAATAGTTCATCAGCCTTTGCGATTGCGCCTTTCATTCCCAGCTCAGTCGGGGTATTGATGACCTCTGCCCCCAAAGCTCTCATTAGGTCCTGTTTTTCCAGGCTGAATTTTTCAGGCACGATCACTTTCACGTTAATGCCTTTATTCAGGGCTGCCAGCGCAAGGCCAATACCGGTATTTCCTGCTGTAGGTTCAATCACCGTACCGCCTTTTTGCAGCTTTCCGCTTTCAAATGCTTCATTCAAGAGCTCCATCCCAAGGCGGTCCTTCACACTGCCTCCCGGATTCATGAACTCCAGCTTGGCAAACAGCCTGACTCCTTCAGGCACATCGAATTGCTGAAGCTCTATGATTGGTGTATTTCCAATAAGCTCATGGACACTTTTAAAAACTTTCAAAGAGTCTCTCTCCCTTTTTTCGCTTTCCTTATGCTTTCTCTATAAGCGAAGAAACGATTTTCATAACGAGATTTGCTGAATGCAGGGCCGCTTTCTCCAGGAACTGGTCGAATGAAACATCAGATTCTTTCCCGGCTATATCTGATAAAGACCGGATGACCACAAATGGAGTTCCGAATTGGTATGAAACCTGTGCGATTGCTGCGGCCTCCATTTCTACAGCCTGCAGGTCCGTAAATTTCGTTCTGATAGCCTCGACACGCTCATGATCACTCATGAAGGAATCGCCGGTAGCAATCAGGCCCCTTACAGTCTGTATATCGCTGATTTCCCTGGCGCAGTCCTCGGCAATATTGATAAGCTCCTGATCTGCCTTAAATGCTGCAGGCAGCTGCGGCACCTGTCCGTATTCGTAGCCGAACGCCGTAACATCGACATCATGGTGGCGGACTTCAGTTGAAATGACCACATCCCCGACATTAAGCTCAGGGTTAAAGCCGCCGGCAGATCCTGTATTAATAATATAGTCGGGCTTGAAGCGTTCGAGGAGAATGGCACTGGACATTGCCGCATTTACTTTGCCGATCCCGGAGCGAAGAAGGATAACCTCGGCCCCATCCATTTTTCCTGAAGTGAATTCACAGCCGGCGATCGTTTCTGCTGCTGCTTCTGAAATATTTTCCCTTAATAGAGTCACTTCTTCTTCCATTGCTCCGATGATTGCTATTTTCATGATAGAACCTCTTTCTTAAATTTTTTCACCTTCCATCAGCCAGACAAAGTCATTGCAGCGGGAAAAACTTGCCTTAAAACCATTCTGTTCCAATATCCCTCTAAGGACCGGGATGGTTGTGTAATATTCACGCTGCAAATCCTCTGCAAGATTGTGGAAGCCTTGTTCTTCTGCATCTGATATCGCTTTCTTATAGGCTTCTTCAGACTCATACATTGTATCCGCAAAAACTATTTTACCACCTATCGCAAGCAGGTGGCTATATGATGCAACTGCTTCATTCTTTTCTTGATCCGTCAAATGGTGGAAAGCATAAGTAGATACAATTGTATTGACCGGGTCCTTATCAGGATAGGACAGGAAATCTCCCTCTACGATAGAAGCCTGCTCCCCAAGCTTTTCCTTCGCAATCTTCCTCATGGCTGGAGAAGGCTCAGCACCAGTTACCCGGAGCCCTTTTTCCAGCAGCTTCGCAGTCAGGTTCCCTGTCCCCGGGCCAAACTCCAGTACATGGCCCGATGCGCGGCCGGCCACTGCATCCAGGATCCCCTCATAATTTCTGAAAACCTCTTTATATTCAAGATCATGGCCAGTCACACTGTCATCATATGAATCCGCCCATTGTTCAAACAGCTCAATAAACTCTTTCCCCATTTTTTTTCACTCCTGTTTTTGTATACTCATAAATCCTATAAGTATACTATGAATTAAAAAATGACTTGTTCTCAATTTATCACAGTCTTTTTTTATATTCAACTCCGAGCACAGAAGAAATTTCTTCAAAATTCGATTCAACCCCCGGGCTGTCAGGTACAAAACAGGCAGAACTTCCTGTAAAATAAAGGGGAAAAAGCAAGAAGGGAAGATTTGCATGAACTTTCAATTTGATATGATTGAAGACAAAGTTGAATTTTTTGAGGCTGCAGATTTAAAGGCTCTGGAGAAAAAAATAAATGATCAGATTGAAGTGAACAAGGCGATCCTGCTGACTGTCCACCATGTCTCCCATCAAATGCATGTGGATGAGAACGGAAGGACTTACTATACTGCCGTTGTTCTTTTCAAGTCAAAGTCAAAACATAAATAAAAACTGGCCTGCCGGCAATCTGTATTCCACAGATCGTCTGGCGGGCCAGTATTTATTTTGGGCTGTTTTCGTATAGATTGTTGCTTTCGGAAAAATCCCTAGAGCCGGATTTTTCCCCTTAATACAAAGACTTTCTCTTTGAAAAGAGCAAGCAGCTCTTTTCTTATCATGATATTACATGGTAAGCAGGATGATATCTGTATAAATTTTTATTAGAAAACAACAAAGTATAAGAAAAGAGCCTTATTTTATTGAATGCTGTTCAGCTGTTCCATTTTGACAGGCTTCCACCCTTGTCCGTCTACCCATTCAATATAGACGCGGTATTTTTCCTGCTGGTCTTTAGTGGAGACGGTCCCTACCGATTGATTCGGGCCGTTATTTCCTAAGAACCAGATGGTCATATTGCTCTCTGGTATTCCAGTGGCATATGTAATGGCCTGAACCATTTCATTCCAGTCCACACCTTCATAGACGGCTGTATGCTCGCCTGTCTGGGAAGTGCCGACCGGCTGCCATGATGGATTTACAATGGTCTTTTCGACATCAGGAGCACTGCCGCCGTCGGTGACCTCAGCATCTTCCTCTATATCCTGGTCTCCTTCTCCTTCTGCTTCTTCCCCATTATCCTCATCTGCACTTTCAGCATCCCCGCCGTCCTGGGCAGATTCCTCAGCCTGGTCTGTTTCTTCTTCCTGGCCTGCTGTATCATCAGCTGTATGATTATCATTATCCTTATCGTTATTTTCTGGATCGGCTTTTTCAGACACCGGTGCCTGCTCGGCTGCTTCATCATCATTGCCGCCCAGGAATATCGCGGCTGAGACAATAATGATTAATAAGAGCACAACCCCGATCAGCGTATTTAGTATAATATTGGTTTTTCTTCTTTTAGCACGTTTCCCTGAGCGGGAAGACCCGTTTGATTCTTCGAAATTGCCATTCACGTGTTTTTCTCCTCCCCATATATATGGTTGTCAACATTCTACCATGACTGCCGGCAAAACATGAAGGAATTTGTTGCTAGAAAAACTTGCCGGCTGCGGCGGCCCTCCACTATTCCATTCCAGCATCAAGCCCATGGACGAGTTTAACCATATCCGCAAAAAGCGGATTGACTCCCCCCTCGTTCTCTTTAACTCCAAGATTAACTGTGACCAGGGCGTATTTTGGTTTTTCATAGGGAAAATATCCCGCAAACCATTTGTTGTGCAGCTGCTCCCCATCTGCAAACTGCCCTGTTTCAGCTGTTCCTGATTTTCCGGCAACTGCGTACGGAAGCTCCTTGAACCATCTGCCTGTGCCTTCCTCATTGACTATAACTTCCCGCAGAAGCTTTTGAAGCTTCATAGCCGTATAAGGGGATATTTTGCCGCCCCCTAAATCTTTGGACGGAAATTTCAGCAGCGAGGTTTCATTTTTATATTCAATTTCCGAGGCAACACGGATGCTTTCTTTCTTTCCCCCTTTTGCAATGGTTCCCATCATATTCGCCACCCCAAGCGGAGTTGCCCTCACTTCATGCTGCCCAATACCGGTCAAGGCGGCAAAATTGCTGTCCTTTTTAGCTTCCTCTGAAAAAAAGACCCGTCCCTCATCCTCCCGCGGGAGCTGATGGAAATCAGTGAAATGATAGATATCTCCTTCCCAGCCAGCTTTTCCGGTCAGAGACAGCTTTCCGGCGTACTCTTCAAGAATAGCAGGGTCAATATCCTTCAATTCTTTTGCAATCGTAGCAAATGTATTATTGCAGCTTCTGGCAAAGCTGTCTGTAAAATTAAGCATTCCATGCTGGTAAACCGTGTCAGGCTGCCCGTTGATTTTCCTGCTGCAGTCAAACTGCCTTTCCGGGCTGTCCAGATTGTAATCAATGGCTGCAGCTGCCACCACTGTTTTAAAAACGGATCCGATGATCTGCTGTTTGATCATTGCGTTTACCAGACCGCCGTCTTTATAAGGGGCCGTTTTATTGACTTCCGGTCTGGACACCATGGCAAGGACGGTATTTGTCTCTATATCCAGTAAGACAACCCCCCCATTCCGGATTCCATGTACATCTGCCAGCCGCTCTGCTTTCTCCTGAATGGCGGCATCCAGAGTGGTTTTGATGTTGACAGGATAAAAAGGGTTTGCTGGCTCGACGTATTTGACGTTTATCCCAAACAGCGGGCCTCCTGCCGCGTCCACATGGTAGACGAGCTTGGATTCACCGTCTGGCAGCAAAAACTCATCGAAGCTTTCTTCAAGACCGGAAACACCGATTACGGTATCTTCGGGAAGGTTTTTGCCGGGATAGCGCTTTTGCACCGCCTCTTTATTCTGTCCGGTGATGCCGATTAGCTGTTCAGCCAGATTATTGGCAAGGCCGTATTTCTTTTCAACTGCAAATACACCCGGTATCTTCAATGAATTGATTTGTTCCACCTGTACATCCGTTAATTCGAGAGGCTTCGGCGTTCCATAGGCAAACGGCTCTTTTGCTCCTTTGATGCTATATAAAAGAGCGGTTTCCGATATGCCTGTGATGGAGGCGACCTTTTGCGAATCCCAATCCATATTTTTCAAAAACGGAAATAAAACCAGCACAGGTATTTCCTGATGGGTCAGGGGCTCGCCGTTTCTGTCCAGAAAAGAGCCTCTGCCGCTGTCGATCACCATCTCCTGGGAACGCTGTCTGACGCTTGCATCCAGAAGATTGATATTATGGGCAGAAAAATGTTCTGCTGAAACAAGCTGGATCTGGATGAGCCGCCCGATCAGCAGAACAATCCCCAGCATGAATATACTTATGACAATGATGGCCCTTTTTTTCCACATAAAAAACACCTCGTCAAAAGTGTTGACGAGGTGTGCCCATTTCAAACCATATTTATGAAAAAGACTGGTTCCTTATTTAATGCTTGTAATGCGGACGCTCATATCCCCGCCCGGTGTCTGAACTGTCACTTCATCCCCGACCCTTTTGCCCATCAGGCTTTTCGCAATTGGAGAATCATTGGAAATCTTCCCTTCAAACGGATCTGCCTCTGCACTTCCGACGATTGTGTAAGATTCTTCTTCTCCATCCGGAAGTTCAACAAATGTAACAGAGCGTCCCAGTGTCACTGTATCGCCGCTTGCTTCATCTTCTTCGATGATCTTTGCATTGCGGATCATATTTTCAAGGGTAGTGATGCGCCCTTCTACAAATGCCTGCTCCTCTTTCGCTGAATCATATTCAGAGTTCTCGGAAAGGTCGCCGAAGCTGCGGGCGATCTTAATGCGCTCTACAACATCTTTACGCTTCACTGTTTTTAAATGTTCCAGTTCCTGCTCAAGCTTTTCTTTACCAGCCTGTGTCATTGGGAATACTTTTTCTGTAGCCAATATCCTTCACTCCTTCTAGAATCACAACCCCCATTTAGATTGTGCATTGGTAAGTATGTAAGCATCTGCTTTATTCGCAAATGCACAGGAGCGCGTCCTTTTGACAAAGGGCGCGCATGCTTTCTGTTCATTAGACTTATCTTAACATTTTTTCTATGCTATTGTTTCATAAAAATGACTTTTGTTCAAGAATTGTATGAATTTTTGTTACCATCAGATCAATGGCCACATGGTTATGGCCGCCCTCAGGAATGATGATATCTGCGTATCTCTTGGTCGGTTCGATGAACTGGTTGTGCATCGGGCGTACAACATTGACGTATTGCTCAATGACAGAATCCATCGATCTGCCCCTTTCCTTAATATCCCTGAAAAGGCGGCGGATGATGCGCAAATCTGCATCTGTATCGACAAAAAGCTTCATATCCATAAGGCTGCGGAGTCTTTCATCCTCCAGTACAAGTATGCCTTCCAGAATGATGACATCCTTTGGCTCCACTTGGATGACGTCATTGGATCTTGTATGCATGGCATAATCATAGACAGGCTTCTCAATGGGTTCATAGCTCTGCAGCTTTTCGATATGCTCAATCAGAAGGTCATTATCAAATGCAAGCGGATGATCATAGTTGGTTTTCAGCCTTTCTTCAAACGGAAGATGGGTCTGATCTTTATAATAATAATCCTGCTCAAGCATTAAAATTGAATGACCCTTAAAGCTTTCGTATATCGCTTTTGTCACACTTGTCTTACCAGAGCCGGATCCGCCGGCCACACCAATAACAACAGGTTTGCGATTCATTATGTTAAAACTCCTTCCGCATCATGTTGTTAGGGTATACCGGCTTGTCCAATTTAAACTGGACGATTTGCATCGGGTGGCGGGCAGCATCCAGTTCGTTGCCTTTTTCATCCCAGATTTTATCGACCACCTGTGTAAAGTTTTCGATTTCCGGGCCGAAAAATTCCACTTCCTGTCCCGGTGCAAATTTATTGCGCTGCTGGAGTGTAACGATTTGCGTTTCTTCATCATATCCAAGGACCAGGCCGGCAAAATCATTGGTCGTCTTTTTGCTATGATTTCCAAACATCTGCTCTTTATACCCTGGAATCCCTTCAAAGAAGGCTGGCGCTGTTTCCCTGTTCGCACACTTGTCCAATTCTTCCAGCCATTCCTGCTTGATCACGAAATTGTCGGGATCCGCACAGTAAGCATCAATAACTTTGCGATAAACACTGACAACTGTAGCAATATAATGGATCGACTTCATGCGGCCTTCAATCTTGAGGCTGTCGATGCCCAATTCGATCATGCGCGGGATCGATTCTATCAGCTTCAGATCCTTAGGGCTCATGGCAAATGGTGCATCCTGTTCCTGGAATAACGGCACTTCCTCAGAGCCTTCCAGCTTGTATAAATCATAATCCCATCGGCATGACTGGCAGCAGCCTCCCCGGTTGGAGTCCCTTGCCGTCATGTGGTTGCTCAGCGTACAGCGGCCTGAATAGGCGATGCACATTGCGCCATGGATGAATGTTTCAATTTCAATATCCACTTTTTCCTTCATTTCACGGATTTCTTCGGCACTTGTTTCCCTTGCAAGCACAACCCGCTCAAGCCCTTCTTCCTTCCAGAACTGGACGGCCTTCCAATTTGAAAGTGACTGCTGGGTGCTCAGGTGAACCTCGATTTCCGGAGCAACCCTGCGGCAGGTTTCAATAATAAGCGGATCAGCTACGATAATTCCAGCCACTCCTGCTTCCTTGAGGCCGAGAAGATAGTCCTCAAGTCCATCGATATTTTCGTTATGGGCAAAAATATTAGTGGTAACATAGATTTTTGATCCATAATTTTTGGCGAACTCTACGCCTTCCTTCATTTCGTCAAATGTAAAGTTGCCGGCATTTGACCGGAGCCCATACTCCTGGCCGCCAATGAAAACGGCATCTGCGCCATAGTGTACGGCAATCTTCAGCTTTTCCAGGTTCCCGGCCGGAGCAAGAAGCTCAGGCTTTTTTACGATTACCCTTTTGCCGTTCACTATTTGCGAGATATTATCTTTAACTGCGTTCACGATAAAACCTCCTGATTATAAGTCAAAATAGGCTTATAGTTGAATTAATATACTGTTTCTTTGAAGAAGAAGCCTGTATCCAGCGGCCTGCTGTCCGGCTGGATTTCTTCGGCTGCGTTCAGCAGATCATCTTTCACTTCTTCGTATTCTTCCGGATTTTCTGTGCACAAATCGATCGCTTTGCGGTAGAGCTTTGTGATTTCCAGGATATATTCTGCTGATTTCATGATACCGTCAATCTTGAATGAATCTACACCGGCTTCGACCATTTCCTGGAGCTCATCGATAATGCAGATATCATTAGGGCTCATGATATGGGTCCCGTTTGCGTCTTCAAAAATCGGATATTTATTTTCCCGTTCTTTGTCATGAAGGAACATATTCTGTTCTTTCGCCCGGTTTTCAACCTTCATCGCTTTTCCCTGGTATTCATAATAGTTCCCGAGAAGGGAGCGCTTAGACTGGAACATGGCGGTCATGCCGTGCACCTGAACTTCGATTTCAACGTCTGCGTTTTCCTTGATTTCAATAATGGAGTCCATATTGATTTCACGGGCAAGCACAGAACGCTTGGCGCCTTTTCTGCCCCAGTAGTTGCATGTATACCAGTTTGTGGCAGTTGTTTCTGTATTCCAGTGGAGCTTCATGTCAGGTGCTGCCTCACGGGCTGCCATCAATACAGCCGGATCACCGAAAATAACTGCGTCCCCCCCGGCTTCCTGTGCAAAACGGATATAATCGCCAAGCTCGTCAACTGTTTCATTATGGAAGATGGCGTTCATGGCCACATATACTTTTTTGCCTTTTGAATGGGCCAATCTGATTGCCTCTGCTACTTGCTCCCTGTTGAATTCGCCGGCCAGCCTCAGGCCGTATCTCTGCTCGCCAACAACAAAAGCGTCTGCCCCTGCTTCCGCAAGCGGGATGATATCTTCTGTACCTGTTGGGGTAACAAGCAATTCAGGTTTTTTCATTATGGTCACCTCTTTTTACTGATTGCAACGCCGTCGCCGACCGGAAGGATAACAGTATCATAATCCGGATGGTTCATCAGCCATGCATTGAACTCGCTGATTTTCTTCACAAGACTGCGAATGCGTTTATTCTCAATCTCACTTTCACAGACAAGCCCTTTGAACAGGACATTGTCCGTTATGATCAAGCCGCCATCTGAAAGCTGGCGTGCATATATCTCAAAGAATTTTTTATACTGGCCTTTTGCCGCATCAATGAATACCGCATCATATGGGCCATATTTTAATGTTTCTCCCTCGAGCTCAAGGGCGTCACCCTCAAGCAGGGTGATCTGCTCTTCCCGGTCTGCAGCACTGATATATCCGCGTGCCGTTTGAATCCGCTCTTCATCCCTTTCAATTGTCACAATCTGTGCATCAGGAATGGCGAACGACATCCGGAGAGCAGAATAGCCTATTGCTGCACCAACTTCAAGTATCCGCTCCGGCTTTTGAATCCTGAGCAGCTGGAGAAGCGCTTCTATCCCCGGCAATTCCATGATGGGTACACCATTCTCTTTTGCATACTCCTCCATCTCATGGAAAAGTTCCGGCCGTTTCGGAATCAGTCCCTCTATATATCCATGTACTTTATCAGTCAGCAAGCAGTCTCCCCTCCATCCTTTAAACGCCTGCGGCCTCCATTTCAGGCATGAAAAAAAAGCGCACAACAGAGCGGATGTCTCGCAAAGCCTTAGAGGGCCGTACAGAAAAGGGCTTAAGTGAAGCCAATCCATGCTTGTCTGTGGTTCACGCTATCACACATGCGTATGAAGGATGCACAGGCTTACTGTGCAGAAAGATAATAATCGCTATACAGGCAGCTGCCGGCATTTCCGCTGCAGCGTGCCGGGCCGATTGAATCAGCCAATTAAACAGTCTGTTTAAAACACTTGAACTATTTTACCATAAACAAAAAGGGAATGCGAGTGTTTCCACATTCCCTATTTCTGGCCTCCCGAAACGCTTCTGAAGCAAGTGCAGCAGGCGCCTGGAGCATTGAGTCATTTCTAATTATTTGTTATATGTTCTGCTTTCTTCTCATTATGCTCATCAAGTGTGTTGGAGAATAGGACTTCTCCCTCCGGTGTGGCAAGGAAGTATAGGAAATCCGTGTCTTCCGGGTTAAGGGCCGCTTCAATTGACATGGTGCCCGCGTTGGCGATCGGGCCAGGCGTCAATCCGGTATTTTTATAAGTATTATACGGCGAGTCCACTTCAAGGTCCTTATAAAGGACTCTGGATTTGTGCTCGCCCTTTGCATAAAGGACTGTCGGGTCAGTCTGCAGCGGCATGCCCGCTTCAATCCTGTTGTAGAATACGCTTGCGATTTTATTGCGGTCCACCTGCTGTGTAGCCTCTTCCTCGATGAGGGAAGCCATTGTCAGAAGCTGATGCGGCGTCATATTCTGCTCTTCTGCCTGGGGGCTGTACTGGGCCAGCACCTCTCTTGTCTTATCGAGCATAACCTTTACAATCTCTTCTAGAGTTGGATTTTCTTTATAAAAAGGGTATGTTGCAGGGAAGAGGTATCCTTCCAGCGGATATTTGATATTATCATTCAGAATTTCTTCTGTCAGCACCTCTGGATATTGTTCCATCAAAGTGCTGATGAATTCCTTATCATTAAGCTTGGCAAAAACATCCTCCTGCTTCTGTCCGGTTTTATCCGCAATAATGCCGGATATCTGGTCAAGCTGATTGCCTTCAGGGACAGCCAGCTTAAACACGGCTTCCTGCACGACCTTTCCAGTCTTCAGACTTTCAATAATCTCCGGGATCGTCATCGACGGATTCAGAGGATAATCCCCTGCCATGAATCCGGACTCGTTTTTAAGCTTGACATAATACTTGAAGACGCGGGCATCCTTGATGAGCCCTTTATCCTCCAGCAGACGTGCGATCTCGCCAACGGAAGACCCGATCGGCACTTCAACGGGAATTTTCTTCTTATTGCCCGGATCGGAAGGCTCGAGAGCCGACTTTATGTAAAAATAGCCTCCTCCGGCAACCAGACCGACTGAAAGCACAAGGACAGCCGCTATGATGAGCACAATTTTGCGGACTACCTTTGCCTCACTCTGACGCTCCAGCATCTTTTGCCGAATCAGGTCTTTTTTAGAATTCTTTTCTTCAGCAGACATCTAATCCCCCTCAGTGTACAGGATTCTAAGGCTGTTTGGCCTGTTCCTTTATATAATCTCGCATTATTATACTATACTTTCAAAATCAGCGTGCGAAATTTAGCGAAAAACCGGAAATTTTCCACTCTTTTCCTTATGAAAAGCGCAAGCGCCTTGCTCACCCTTAAGGAACGCAGGTTAATAACACCACGTCCTGTGGCAGCGCCTGCATGCCCCCCATCCTGGCGGCCTCAAGACGATCCTCCCGGAAAGGCGTTCTTTGCCTTTTTGGAAGGATCGTCTTGTGACCTCGAGGGGGTAGGCGACGCTGCTAGACAGTGATTAAGTTAGAACAGAAAAACCGGCCCCTCTAAAGGACCGGTTCAGCTCTTATTCTTCGCCTTCTTCTTCATCAAGGAAGGTATTGAGCATTTCCTCAATCATATCCCACTCTTCGTCTGTTTCAACCGGCAGCAGGTCGCCTTCTTCACTTTCCCCAGGCACATATGCAGATGCATGGATCTCGATGTCATCCTGATCATCTTCATCTGCTCCTACAGGGTAGTATAATACATAAGACTTGCCGAACTCCTCAGAGTCGAATGTGAAGAGCACCTCACATAATTGTTCGTTGCCGTCTTCGTCTACGATTGTAATGTTCTTTTCTCCGTGTTCCATTATGCCACCTCATCATTTCCGGCTGTCCAGGTATCCTTGAAGGATCATGCTGGCAGCCATTTTATCGATTACTTTTTTCCTTTTTTTCCTGCTTACATCAGCTTCAAGCAGAACGCGTTCTGCTGCCATTGTAGTCAGGCGTTCATCCCAAAGGACGACAGGGAGCCCGAAGAGCCTTTCAAGCTCGCCGGCAAAAAACTGGCTTGCTTCTCCCCGGGGACCGATCGTCCCGTTCATGTTCTTCGGGAGGCCTACCACAATGGTGCTGACATCGTACTCTTTAATTATTTTACCTAATTGATCAAAGCCAAACTCTTTTTCTTCTTCATTAATGCGGATGGTCTCCAATCCCTGCGCAGTCCAGCCAAGCTCATCGCTCAGCGCTACGCCTACAGTCTTGGAACCCACATCCAGCCCCATGCTTCTCATAATAGTCTATCCCTCTCGCTGCTGCTTTAAATACGATTTGACCAATTCTTCAATTATCTCGTCCCGTTCAAGTTTGCGGATGATATTTCGTGCATCTTTATGGCGCGGGATGTATGCAGGATCTCCTGAAAGAAGGTACCCGACAATCTGGTTAATGGGGTTGTACCCTTTTTCTTGAAGTGCTTCATAGACTTGCAGAAGAACATCATTTACATCATGTTCAAATGGCTCCTCAGGAAAATTGAATCTCATTGTCTTATCAAATGAGCTCATCACATTACACCTCGCTTTTCTGCATTGCGGCCGGAGCCGGCACATCTGCCAAGAAGCTTGTACCGGCTATTCGGCCCCGCACAGCAATTGTTAATAGTTACCTACATTCTACACTACTTTCAAACGATATCAAACGGATTTTACCCATTCTTCCACAAATTGAAGCGCACTTTCCAGTTTTTCAGGATCTTTTCCGCCCGCCTGTGCCATATCCGGACGGCCGCCGCCTCCTCCGCCGCAGCGTGCTGCCACCTCTTTAATGACTTTTCCGGCATGATAGCCTTTTTCGATATAGTCCTTTGTCACAGCTGCGATGAGATTTACTTTCCCTTCATTTACACTTCCAAGTACGACGACTGCTGAACCGAGCTTCTGCTTCAGGTCATCAGCCATATTGCGGAGGTTGTTCATATCCGCTGCCTGAACCTTTGCAGCCAGATAAGTGATCCCATTCTCTTCCTTCGCTTTTGAAACAAGGCTTCCAGCTTCAATATTGCCCAATTTGGCTGAAAGGGATTCATTTTCGCGCTGAAGCTGCCTCATTTCGCCGAGAAGTGAATCCACCCTGGAAGCCACATCCCGCGGGCTTGATTTCAGTAAAGCTGCAGCTTCAGACAGGATATTGACCTGTTCCTTAAGTAGCTTGTAGGCTGCTTCGCCAGTCGCTGCTTCAATCCTTCTTGTCCCGGCGCCTATTCCGCTTTCTGATACGATTTTGAACAATCCGATGGCCGACGTATTGCGGACATGGCATCCGCCGCAGAGCTCAAGGCTGTAATCGCCGACTTGGACCACCCTGACAATATCACCGTATTTCTCGCCGAATAATGCCATTGCCCCCATTGCCTTCGCTTCATCGATCCCTTTATTCTCTATGACGACATTCAGGCTGTTCCAGATCTTTTCATTGACGATTTGTTCGATTTTTTCCAGTTCATCTTCCTTCACTTGCCCAAAATGGGAGAAGTCAAAGCGAAGGCGGTCCGGACCTACAAGTGAGCCGGCCTGGTTTACATGTGTGCCAAGCACATCCTTAAGAGCCTGGTGCAGAAGATGGGTAGCAGTATGGTTCTTAATAACTTTGCTGCGGGAATCCGGGTCGACTTTCGCCGTGACGCCGGCTCCGGTCTCAAGGATGCCGCTTTCCACGACTGCACTGTGCAGGTTCTGGCCGTTTGGCGCTTTTTGGACATCTTTAATAATGACCTTTACCCCATCCCCTTCAAGTACGCCTTTATCGGCAATCTGCCCGCCGCTTTCTGCATAGAAAGGCGTCTGGTCAAGAATCAGCTGCACTTCTTCGCCTGCCCCGGCTGCATCGGCCACTTGCCCGTCCTTGATGATGACAGCGACGGCAGATTTTGTTTCAAGCCCCTCATAGCCGACGAACTGACTTTCAGTTTTGATATCGCCAAGCACACCTTCCTGGACCTTCATAGAGCCTACGTCCTGGCGCGCTGTACGCGCGCGTTCACGCTGGCCTTCCATTTCAGCTTCAAAGCCGTCCTGATCGATCTTCATGCCTTCTTCTTCGGCATATTCCTCTGTCAGTTCAACAGGGAAACCGTAAGTGTCATACAGGCGGAATACGTCCGTGCCCGGAATGATATTGCTGCCCTTTTCTTTTTCCTTCTTAATGACGGAGGAAAGAATGGAAAGGCCGTCATTCAAAGTCTCGTGGAAGCGCTCTTCTTCATTTTTAATGACCTTCTTAATGAATTCCGCCTTTTCATTCACTTGCGGGTAGAAGTCTTCCATGATTTCTCCAACAACATCCACCAGTTCAAACATGAAAGGGCGGTTGATATTGATCTGCTTTGCATAGCGGACTGCCCTGCGCAGAAGCCTGCGAAGTACATAGCCCCTGCCTTCATTAGATGGTAGAGCGCCGTCTCCGACTGCGAAAGCGACAGTTCTGATATGGTCGGCAATGACCTTGAAGGCAGTATCCTGTTCAGCGCTTTCTCCATACTTGCTTCCTGAAATCTTTTCAACTGCAGTGATGATCGGCATAAATAGGTCTGTATCAAAATTGGTTGCTACGTTTTGGACAATGGAAGCCATCCGCTCAAGTCCCATGCCTGTATCGATGTTCTTCTTCGGAAGCGGTGTGTAGGTGCCGTCCGGATTATGGTTGAACTCGGAGAATACCAGGTTCCAAACCTCCAGATAACGCTCGTTTTCCCCGCCAGGATACAGCTCAGGGTCGTTTTGATCATCCCCGTACTCTGGTCCCCTGTCATAGAAGATTTCGGTATTCGGGCCGCTTGGGCCTTCCCCGATATCCCAGAAGTTGCCCTCAAGACGGATGATCCTTTCTTCCGGCACTCCAATTTTATTCGTCCAGATGCTGAAGGCTTCTTCGTCTTCCGGATGGATGGTGACTGACAGCTTTTCTTTGTCAAATCCGATCCAGCGCTCATCCGTCAGGAACTCCCATGCCCAGTCGATTGCTTCTTCCTTGAAATAATCGCCGATCGAGAAGTTCCCCAGCATTTCAAAGAAAGTGTGGTGGCGCGCCGTTTTGCCGACATTCTCGATATCATTTGTCCGGATTGACTTTTGGGCGTTAGTGATCCTTGGGTTTTCCGGAATCACCCTGCCGTCAAAATACTTTTTCAAAGTCGCCACACCGCTGTTGATCCATAGCAATGATGGGTCATCATGGGGTACAAGAGGCGCACTCGGCTCTACAGAATGGCCCTTTTCCTTGAAAAATTCCAAAAACAGCCTGCGTATTTCTGAACCTGTAAGATTTCTCATTAGAATTTCCTCCTGATCTTAATTTTCCGCCATTGCTTTATATATGCAGAGCAGCGGGAAGTCTAAAAAACAACAAAAAAAGCCCTCATCCCTGGACAGGGACGAGAGCTTGCTCGCGGTACCACCCTGATTACGAAAGTAAACTTTCGTCTCTCAAGCTCCTTAACGCGGAGAACGGCAGGGATTAGCTGCACTCAGGATTAGCGTTCTGTTATTCTTCATCCGGAATCCTTTCAGCCTCGGGATTCCTCTCTGGTGCGCCCCTAAAAAAAGAGATGCCAGGATGGTCTATAACATACTCGATCCTTCTTCATGTTGTTCTTTTCTTCAATTATCGTATAGTCGCATTATACTGATATAAAAATTGATTTGTCAATCTGTTCTTTTCGGACAGCTTCATTTTCATCCTGCCGCCAGGCTATTCGGCTGCCGGTCTTGATGCAAAATGCCTTCTCGCATGGATAGCGCCTACTTTAAGGACGGCCAGTACCGGAACAGCCAATATAAGGCCGGCAACACCGGCAATTTCTCCTCCTGCCAGCAGGGAAAACATGATGAGGAGGGGATGCATATGCAGGCTCTTGCCTACAATCAGCGGAGACAGGATGTTTCCTTCCAGGAATTGAAGCACCATGACGATGACTGCAGCAAAAATGATCATTTTCACTGACATGGTAGAAGCAATCAATACAGCCGGCACCGCCCCGATGATCGGGCCGAAATATGGGATTACATTCGTCGCCCCGATGATTGCCCCTAATAGAAGCGGATATTTTATGCCGGCAATCCAGAAGAACAGGGAACTTAATGCACCGATGACTGCACATACAAGCAGCTGCCCCCGTATATAGCTGCCCAATGATTTGTCAGCATCCCGCAGGAACAGACTTCCGCTTTCCCTCCACTTTTTTGGCGTGAGATACCAGACGGCTTTCTTCATCAGGAGAAAGTCCTTCAGCATATAAAAGGATATAAACGGAATAATGATAAGAATCAAAGCAAAGTTCAGGATAGCCCCGGCAAATGCCATTGCCCTTGAGAGAAGCCTGTCAAGAGATGCTTCGAGCGACTGGATTCCTTCATCAATCCTCAGCTGCACAGGCTCAGGCCATTGGGACGTCTTTGCCTGAAGAAGAAGGAGCCACTCCCGGTACTGATCGGCCAGCTGCGGAGCATGCTCAGCCAGATCCCTGATCTGGGCTATAATGGCCGGAAGCCCCTTGTACAGCGAATAGCCTGCTCCCCCAAAAAACAGGGTATAAATGATAATCACTGCCAGCCCGCGGTGGAGGCCTGCTTCATGGAGCCGCTCAACTACCGGATGAAGAAGATATGTAATAAACGCTGCAGCTGCAAATGGAAAGATAATAATGAAAAGCGTCCTGATGATTGGAAGCCATAACGGCTGAAGCTTTAAAAATGTGAATAAGACAATGAAAAGCAGCAGAAGGAAACCAAGCCTGTAAAACCATTTCAACCGGATATCCATTTTTCCCACCTCTTTTGTAGTGTGAAGCAGGAAGCTTAAAATATGCAAAAAATCCCCCGGAATGGGGGATAGAATCATGAAAATGAACGGACAATCCTGTTCTGCAGTTTCTTCATCTGCCTTGAAGACATGATATCATTTTTTTGTATATAGTTTTGGGCTGCCATGCCGGCGCCGATGAGAAGAGCTGTTGTCATTAACCTGTTCATGCTGTCACCTCTTCATTTCATAGTATATAGCGGCGGTCATCTTCATCAAACAGATCATCCAGGGAGCTCAAGGTTCCGTCTTCCTCTACCTGATGGGTGCTGATGACTCCTTTTGACAAGGACAGCTCAATGAAGCAGCTCCAGCAGTAATATTGGTTGATGCCGATTTTCCCAATATCTTTGCTATGGCAGTTAGGGCATTTTAACATATGATGGACACCTCGCATTGTTTGGCAAGCCAGCCTGTTCAGAAAGAGCAAACGGCTATTTCTTAGCGTTAACAATGATGGCATCCTTTCCAAATGCAGGCGGTTCATCTGAATTGATTACCTTTTTTCCTTCGGTTATATCCGAAAAGAAGCCATCTGATAACTCATACCCTACAATGGTGCCCAATTCTTCCAGAAAATATACATCCTCCAGAAGGCCGAGCTGCTCCCCTTCACGGGAAATCATCATCTTACCGCAGATCCGATGCTGATTTTCAAAGGTATACCCGGAAAGGCGTTTGACCGGAGAAAGCCCGGAAGCTGTTTTGATCATGACTCCGCCGCTGCCAAAGCTTGCAATGGATGCAAAGGGAATCAGAAAATTTTTCTTCAGGAATGCGCCTTTGCGGAGGAGAAGGCCGGTGATGCTGCCTTCCGGAGAAATGCATATATCATGCACTTCACCGACTGAAGCCCCGTTCTCCATGTCAAAGACAGGCATCCCTTTCAGCAAGGAAAAAGTCCGCAAAGATCGTCCCACCTTCCCGAACATTATTATTGTCTGCCCCCGCCCTTGAATTATGAGGCAAAAAATTTACCTTAACTAACAGGAATAAAAGCGTAAGCGCCTTGATCACCTTAAGGAACGCAGACTAAGAACGCCACGCCCTGTGGCAACGTCTGCATGACCCCCATCCTGGGGGCCTCAAGACAAACCTCCCGGAAAGGCGTTCTTTGCCTTTTTGGGAGGTTTGCCTTGTGACCTCGGCGCAGCTGCTGGACGTGGATCAGGAATTGGAAATTTTCCACAAGTCTTTCAAATTGTAAAATCTTTAACAGAAAAAACCTGCCAGGCGATTGCGCCGGACAGGTTCATTCTCATTCTTTTTCAGCTCTTTCAATGAATTCATTTCTTTCTCCGCCATCTGAAAGCTCTTCAGAAAATTTCAGTTCGTCACTGTTTCCGATCAGCATGGATGATTTCATTTCTGCTGCGGGGAGATTATTGTTCGGAGCGCTTTCCTGATTCCATTTTCTCATTATTCTGCACCTCTATGACTGAAATAGTGATATCTTTCAGTCTGTTCAGGAATCTGCCGTATTATGCTTTCTCTTCCAAAAAGTCATAAGGGGTGATGGAGCCCATGCCAATCATTGGATCAGCATTCATGAGCTTTACCTCGTATGGAACGTCTTCGCCCTCTTCGCCTGCTTCCTCCTGTTCACCCTGTTCAGAAGCTTCCCCCAGTGCATCCTGAAGCCGTTTTGTCAGCGACGTCAGCCTTGCCTGTTCATCCGCCCTCTGTACCCCTGATCTCAAGGCTGATTCTTCACCGCAGAGAATGAGAAACTGCCTGCTTCTCGTAATAGCTGTATAGATCAGGTTTCTTCTGAGCATGCGGTAATAGCTCCGGACGATCGGCATAATGACAATCGGAAACTCGCTTCCCTGTGATTTATGGACAGAGCAGCAGTAAGCAAGCGTAATCTGGCTGAGGTCCTGTCTCGTATAGGTTGCCTCGTTTCCATCAAAAGAAACAACGATCATATCCTGCTTTTCGGTGTTTTCCTTCGCATAAAAAACTGATACAATTTCGCCCATGTCGCCGTTAAATACGTTATTCTCCGGCTGGTTGACCAGCTGAAGGACCTTATCGCCCACCCTGTATTTCACATCGCCGAACGAAAGCTCCTTCCTGTTGCCATCAGGGTTGGGGTTTAAAATTTCCTGCAGGATCTTATTCAGGTTATCAATTCCTGCCGGCCCCCTGTACATGGGCGCGAGAACCTGAATGTCTTTGGACCTGTAGCCTTTTTTCCTGGCATTCAGGACTACCTTTTCAACCACATCGGCAATTTGGGCAGGGCTGCACTTAAGGAATGATCTGTCGGCCTGCTGAACCGCGATATCATCAGGAAGACCGCCTTTCTTGATTTCATGCGCCAGCTCAATGATGGACGAGCCTTCTGCCTGCCGGTAAATATCTGTCAGCCTGACAGTGGGCACTTTTTCTGAAAGAAGGAGATCCTTCAGCACCTGGCCGGGTCCTACTGACGGCAGCTGGTCTTCATCTCCTACCAGGATGACCTGGATGTTTTCCGGCAAAGCCTTGAACAGCTTGTTCGCCAGCCATATGTCTACCATGGAGGTTTCATCGACAATAAGGATTTTCCCTTCCAGTGGATTGTCTTCATGGTGATCAAAGCCCTCAGTTCCATTCCAGCCGAGCAGCCTGTGGATCGTTACAGCAGGCAGGCCGGTTGATTCGGACATCCTCTTGGCTGCCCTTCCTGTCGGGGCGGCCAGGAGAAACGGGAAAGGCTCTTCCTTTTTATAATCCTTTGGTTCCAGTGAGCAGCCATGCAGCTCAGCATACAGCTCGACTATGCCTTTAATGACTGTCGTCTTTCCCGTTCCCGGTCCTCCTGTCAGAATAAGCATCGGGCTCATCAGGGCAGTCTGGATCGCCTCCTTTTGCGAAGGGGCGTACTGCACGCCTATCCGGTCCTCAAGGCTGCCAAGAGCAAGCAGAAACTCCGACTCAGGGAATTGTTCATCATACTCCGTCTGCTGCAGCAGCCGCTTGATGCTCGTTACAAGCCCCTTTTCAGCAAAGTAAAGAGAAGGAAGATAAATCTGCTTATCTTCTGCCATGATCTTGCCTTCTTCTTCGAGCTTGATGACTTCCTGCGATATGGAGCTGTATTCAATCTGATCGCGTTTATTTTCTTCAAGAAGGGCCCTCGCTTTTTCCAGGAGGGTGCGGGCGTGCACATAAACATTTCCGTTCTGCATGCTTTCTGTTTCCAGGATATACAGGCATGCCGCCTTGATGCGGTCGGGATGGCTCCCTGAAATGCCAAGCTGGTAGCCAAGCTCATCCGCCCTGCCGAAACCGATGCCTTCAATATCCTCAACCAGCTTGTATGGATTGGTCTGCAGAAGCTGGACGGTCTCATCCTTGTACATCTGGTAAATTTTCATGCTCAGCTGGGGGCCGAAGCCATACTGATTCAGTGCAATCATTGCCTGTTCCAGACCCTGATGCTCCATGAGTGTGTCATAAAGGAGCTTTGCCTTTTCAGAAGGGAGTTTCGGGATCTCGTCAAGGAGGGAGGGCTGGTTGAGGATTCTGGAAATCGCATTCTCCCCAAGTTTATCTACGATAGATTCAGCCGTCTTTTTTCCGATGCCTTTAAAGAGCTCGCCGGAAAGATAACTGACTACGCCCTGCTCGGTCTGGGGGATATCCTTCCGGAAATGATTCGCCAGGAATTGAAGCCCGAATTTCGGATGCTCCTTGAATTCCCCGTAGAAAATATACGATTCATGATCATGCACCTTTGGAAAATAGCCTGTGATGACTGCTTCCTTGTCTTCATATTCATGATTGGTCTCTTCCACCCGGATCCTGAGAACCGTATATAAATTTGATTCATTATGAAAAATGGTCACAAGATGCTTCCCTTTGATGAACTTGCCCTGTTCGGCAAACAGATCAAGAGAATCCTGCTTCTCCATATTTATTCCCCCTTCCTTAAAGCAGGCTGATTTTTCGGTTTATCAGCTTTTTTCAATCAATTTTTTTCCATATCCTGCAAGCATGTGATCCGGCTGGATTTCCAGTGCTTTATCGAACATAGAAAGCGCCTTTTCAGCTTCTTCCTTGAATCCATAGGCTACCCCGAGATTGTAGTAACCGTCAGCATGATCAGGGTCAATTTCCACACAGCGGCTGAACTGGACGATTGCCTCGTCAATTAATTCCTGCTGGGCAAGGCATAGTCCGTACTGGAAGTGTGCTTCAGCATCTTCCCCATTCAATTCAGTGCTTCTTTGCAGGTACGGCAGAGCCAGCCTGGCCTGATCCAGCTGCATCAGTGTGAGTCCCAGCATGAAATAGTTATCGGCTGATTCGAGCCCCTTTCTCATTGCCTGTTCAAACATGTTTTTAGCAGAGTCCAGCTGATCTGCTTCAAAATAAAGATTGCCTGCGCTGTAATAGGCAGCAGCGGCATTTTCATCAATTTCAATGGCCTTTTCATAGAATTTAAGGGCTTGTTCGTTTTCCCCTGCTGCGGCGAGAACATTGCCTAAATTAATATAAGAAACAGGATCAGCAGCATTTTCACTGATAGCCTCCATGAAGACCTTGGCCGCTTCCTCCCATTTCCCTTCCCTCATAAGCTCAATTCCATGCTGATTTTTGTCCATATAAACCACTCTCCATCTATGTAATGCAAGGAGGCACGCACTAAAGGCGTCCACCCTGTCCTTTAAAAAGCAAAACTGCACCTTAAAGGTGTCTGCAGAAATTATATCATAATGAGGCGGCTGATTTCCGCTTGGCCAAAGCACCATTACGATCCTTCATTCCAAAAGAAAGCCCCGATTCCAGCTGGACCGGGGCACTGCTTAGCCGACATATGTCAGCATTTGTTCATTGTTGTATACGCGGTCAATCGTGCCGCCTCCAAGGCAGACTTCGCCATCATAAAATACGACAGCCTGGCCTGGTGTAACAGCTCTGATAGGCGAATGGAAAGTTACCTTAGCCTGTCCATTCTCAAGCAGTGTGACCGTTACTTTATTGTCCGGCTGGCGGTATCTGAATTTTGCCGTGCACTCAAAGGTTTCGCCTGGCGCTTTTGAAACCCAGCTGACCTTGTCAGCAATGATTGAATCTGAGTAGAGCTTTTCATTGTCGAAGCCCTGCCCAACGTATAAAACATTGCGCTTCAGATCCTTCCCGATCACAAACCAGGGATCACCCGCACCGCCGATGCCCAGTCCATGGCGCTGGCCGATGGTATAGTACATCAAGCCATCATGCTTGCCGACCGTTTCGCCTTCCATCGTTTCCATGCTTCCAGGCTGGGCAGGCAGATAGTTGCCAAGGAACTCTTTAAAATTGCGTTCGCCAATAAAGCAAATGCCTGTACTGTCCTTTTTGGCAGCTGTGGCAAGTCCGGCCTTCTTGGCAATTTCCCTGACCTCGGATTTCTCGATGCTGCCGATCGGGAACATGACCTTGGAAAGCTGCTCTTCAGTGAGCTGGTTCAAGAAGTAAGTCTGGTCTTTATTTTCATCAAGTCCGCGCAGCATCTTCACGCCATTTTCCCCATGCTCCACCCTCGCATAATGCCCTGTTGCGAGATAATCGGCGCCAAGGCTCAGTGCGTGCTCAAGAAACGCTTTGAATTTGATTTCCTTGTTGCACATCACATCAGGATTTGGCGTGCGGCCTGCTTTATATTCATCAAGAAAATACGTAAATACTTTATCCCAATACTGTTTTTCAAAATTGACAGCATAATAAGGGATGCCAATCTGGTTGCAGACCCTGATGACATCTTCATAGTCTTCTGTTGCGGTACAAACTCCGTTCTCGTCCGTATCATCCCAGTTTTTCATAAAAATGCCGATAACATCATACCCCTGCTCTTTAAGAAGCAGGGCGGCCACTGATGAATCGACACCTCCTGACATTCCGACGACTACCCGGGTATCCTTAGGAGATTTTGCCATCTTCCTCACCTCTCTTGTGTTTCGGCTTTTATCGTAAAGGCAGAGAAGTTTTTTCTCCCCTTTTGCTATTGCCAATAAACAGATAGCTTATTTCCTAAGCCTCTGGATGATTTTTGCCGTTTCTTCCCCGGCTTTTGCAATCTGCTCCACGGAATTTGTAAATCCGAAGCTGAAGCGGATTGAATTGGCCAGCCTGCCGGAATTCTTTCCAAACATGGCTACCAGGACATGCGACGGATCGATCGATCCGGCTGTGCAGGCTGAGCCGCTTGAAGCGGCAATCCCTGCCAGATCGAGATTGACGAGCATGCTTTCGACATTGGTTCCGGGAAAGCTTAAGTTTAAAACATGGGGGAGCGTGTTATCAAGTAATCCGTTCGGGCAGAATTCCACACCGGCTTCCTCAAGCTTTGACATGAAGACCCGCTTGAATTCACGGTATTTCCGGACGCTTTCCTCCCTGTTTTCGGAGACAATTGCAGCAGCTTCCTGAAAACCGGCTATGGAAGCAACATTCTCAGTGCCTGCACGGCGCTTCCTTTCCTGCTCTCCTCCATACATCCTTGGTGAAAAAAGCTTTGCATCCTTGTTTTTGTAAAGGAAGCCGATTCCTTTTGGCCCATTGATTTTGTGTGCTGATACTGAAAGGAAGTCCACATTCAGTTCACTTACATCCAGTTTTTCCAGCCCGTATGCCTGGACAGCATCGGTATGGAAATAGGCAGGATGATCCTTGAGGAGTGCACCAATTGCCTTGATCGGCTGGATGGTCCCAACCTCGTTATTCCCGTACATGATCGTCACAAGGATCGTGTCATCCCTCAGCGCTTTCCGGACATCTTCCACTTTTATAATCCCGGTTTCATCTACAGGGAGATAGGTGACTTCAAAGCCCTGCTGTTCAAGCTGCCTGCAGGTATGGAGGACAGCATGATGCTCAATTTCCGTTGTGATGATATGCCCTCCGTCCGGTCTGCCTGCAGCAGTTCCAAGGATCGCCAGGTTATCAGCTTCCGTGCCCCCGCTCGTAAAGATAATATCAGCTGCATGTGCGCCGATGCTCCTGGCAAGTGATTCCCTTGCTTCATCGACAATATTCCGTGCACTTCTTCCATAATAATGGATACTCGACGGGTTCCCGAAATCTGACTGCATTACTTCAAGCATCCGCTCAATGACGCGCGGATGCATGGGAGAGGTTGCAGCATGATCAATATAAATTCTATCCAATCCATTCACCTTCTAATTGAATTCCTTTTATACAGCTATGCCCAGCTGTGTGTTTTTTAAAATCATGGCCCGCTGGCAAAAAGCTGGTGCCGGGACTAGATATAAAACATATAAGCATCAGATTCGCCGCTGTCTGTATGGTTTGCCAGATCCTCAAGCGTCGTGCTGTCGAGTACTTCCTTGACAGCATCCCTGATCCTCATCCACAGCTCTCTTTTCGCAGGCTCTTCGTCTTCAATGCCTTCGACGGGGCTGATCGGCCCTTCAAGTACTCTGATGATATCGCCTGAAGTGATATCGGCTGGCTCATGGCCCAGCACATATCCGCCATAGGCACCGCGAATGCTTCTGACGAGTCCGGCGTTGCGAAGCGGAGCAATCAGCTGCTCCAGATAGTGCTCCGAAAGGTCATTTGTCTGGGCGATTGATTTCAAGGAGATCGGCCCTTCTCCGTGTTTTTTAGCCAATTCAATCATAATAGTTAAGCCATAGCGGCCTTTAGTCGAAATCTTCATGAACTTGCACCTCGATCTTGTTCTTTTAATGAAGGAGCGCCAATGCCTCCCTTTTTGCTGCGCAGCTTTTCAAGCCATTTATCTGTAAGTGTCTGGCATTGCGGCAGGGCAAGCCCAACCAGCGGCCCGATGACAAGCGTATACAGAATTGTCGCCCAAAAAATCGGTCCGCCGAGCAGCCAGCCTGCAGCCAGGACCAGCAGCTCCATAGCACCGCGGACATCGCGGATCTTCCAGCCTGTCTTGGCTGCCAGGGCAATCATCAGGCTGTCGCGCGGCCCTGCCCCGAATTGGGCGGAGATATAAAGCCCCATTCCATAAGCATTAATGATGATGCCGGCGCCAAGCATAACCATTTTGCCAGCCAGGCTGCCAGGAGTCTGCATGAAAGGCAGCATCATATAGAAATCAATGAACACTCCGATCAAAAGCATATTCAGGAATGCCCCGAACTGGGGGATCTCCCCTGAAAGCAAGGCAGCAGCCGTCAGAATGACCAGCCCCACAATGATTGACCAGCTTCCGATCGTCAGGCCAGCCTGATAGAAAAGGCCGACATGGAGGACATCCCAGGGTGTTGCCCCAAGCTCCGCCTTAATAAGGAGCACGATGCCAAGGGCCATAATGAGAAGGCCTGAAAAAAACACTGCAAAACGGGGCCCTGTCTGCCCTTTTCTATTTCTTATCATTGGTTTCTTCTGCTCCCTGTGCCAGAATGGCATTTTATATTAAATTTTACCAAAATGCTTAGTAATTATATAGACTTTTGACATTATAGCATATTTTCCTGTCTTCATGCAGAAAGCTCCCGCCCGTCTGCATCCGGCAGGAGCTTTCCTTTTTCCTTTAGAATCTCATTTGCGGTACACTAATAATAAGAATCGGATCGGGAAACCACTCATCCGCTATCAACTAAATTGGCTGGAGAGATGCATAATGAATACCAAGCCGCTTGCCTTCCGCATGAGGCCTAAATCAATTGAAGAGATCATCGGCCAGGAGCACCTGGTCGGCGAAGGGAAAATCATATACAGAATGGTGAAGGCAAGGCAGCTTTCTTCCATGATCCTGTACGGGCCGCCGGGAATCGGTAAGACTTCGATAGCAAGCGCCATTGCCGGCAGCACACAATTTGCCTTCCGGACTTTGAATGCTGTAACCAACAATAAAAAAGATATGGAGATTGTGGCTGCTGAAGCGAAGATGTCCGGTAAAGTCATTCTCCTCCTTGATGAGGTTCACCGCCTCGATAAAGCCAAGCAGGATTTTCTCCTTCCTTACCTGGAGAATGGGATGATCGTGCTGATCGGCGCCACAACAAGCAATCCTTACCATGCGATCAATCCCGCAATAAGGAGCCGCTGCCAAATCTTTGAGCTTAAGCCGCTTTCTGAAGAGGATATCAAGAAAAGTCTGCTCAGAGCCCTCCAGGACAAAGAAAACGGCTTTGGACATGAAAAAGTCGAAATAGACGAAGATGCCTTGTCACATCTCGCTTCTTCTTCAAACGGGGACGTCCGCAGCTCCCTGAATGCCCTTGAGCTGGCTGTCCTGTCAACAGAAAAAGACGAAAATGGAGTCATCAGCATTTCTCTCGGAACTGCCGAAGAATGCCTGCAGCGAAAAAGCTTCACCCATGACAAGGACGGGGATGCCCACTATGATGTGCTGTCAGGATTCCAGAAAAGCATACGAGGCAGCGATGTGAACGCCGCCCTTCATTATCTGGGACGGCTGATCGAAGCCGGGGATCTTGTGAGCATCAGCAGACGGCTGCTTGTCATTGCCTATGAAGATATCGGGCTTGCCAGCCCGCAAGCTGGCGCACGGACGCTCGCTGCCATTGAAACCGCGGAGAGGATCGGTTTTCCAGAGGCGCGCATCCCCCTTGCCAACGCTGTCATAGAATTGTGTTTATCTCCGAAATCGAACTCAGCTTATTCTGCCCTTGATGCCGCACTTGCCGATATCCGTGCAGGAAAAAGCGGCGAAGTGCCGCAGCATCTGAAGGATGCCCATTACAAAGGGGCAAAAGAGCTTGGAAGAGGAATCGACTATAAATATCCGCATGATTATCCTGGAGGCTGGGTGAAGCAGCAGTACCTTCCCGATAAAATAAAAAATAAAACTTATTATGAACCTAAAACGACCGGGAAATTTGAGCAGGCCCTCGCCGCTATTTATGAAAAACTCAATAAAAGCAAATGAAAGACTTACCACACAAAGAAGGCTGTCCACACTCGGGGACAGCGCTTTTGTTGAATAAGATCATTTGTGCAGGTGACGATAAAGGAAAAAAGGAAAAGGAGGACGGAGCATGACAGCCAAAAATAAAAAGTGGACTGGCGACGAAGACCGGCTCCTGATGGAAGCAATGGAAGAAGGAACGAACCAGGGTCGAACGAAACAGGCCTGCTATGAGGATGCCGCCCAAAAGCTTGCAAGAACGGCTACTGCCTGCAGGGCAAGATATAACAGTCTGCTGAAATATCAGGACGCTCCTTCTGTAAAGCAGGATGATCGTGAAGATTCTGCTCCTGGAGATACCCTGGACCTCAGCAAGAGAATAGCATTCCTTCAAAAGCTGCAGTCCCTGATTCCGCTCATAAATGAACAAAAAGAACTGCAGGAAGAGTCGGCCAAACTCGCAGAAAGAAAAAAGCTCCTGGAAAAGGAATTAGAAGACAAACATCTTAAATCTCAGGAATGCGTTCAGAAATATGAGGAAATGTTCCGGATACTGAAGGAAGCAGGGATCATGGCTGCGGAAGCCGGCGTTGGGGTTAAAGTGATTCATTGAATAATGCCTAATCAAATGGAATGGATTGCAGATCTTTTCATTGCCGAATAAAGTTATCAAACCCTGTTGATTGGAGTGCAAGGCACGTAGACTCCTGCGGGAAATAGCGGAAGAGTTGAGACCCCGCAGGAGCACAGCGAAGAGGAGGCTCAACTCCGCCCCGCGGAAAGCGAAGTGCCTGGAACGCAAATCAACAGCCCCCTCTAAAAAGGAGAATTTATTCTCAAATGCTCTCTCAACATTATACTTCATTTGCTAATGCCTCCAACTGAAGAACCAAAAGACTGAGATCATGACTTATTTGTATGCACTAAAAGACTTTAATTTAGGATCTTAGCACTGCCAAATGAAGTTAAAAACCCTGTTGATTGGAGTGCAAGGCACGTAGACTCCTGCGGGAAATAGCGGAAGAGTTGAGACCCCATAGGAGCACAGCGAAGAGGAGGCTCAACTCCGCCCCGCGGAAAGCGAAGTGCCTGGAACGCAAATCAACAGCCCCCTTCAAAGTGGAAGGTTTCGTCTTGAACCCATATAAAAGAGCACCACAGTAACTGCAGTGCTCTTCAACAAGGCTTCCTTATTTATCATTAACCCTAACAATCTTAATATCCTTCAGCAGATCCCTCACCACATAGCTTGCCATGACCAGTCCGGCTACAGAAGGAACAAATGCGTTCGAAGAAGGAGGCATTTTCGCTTTGCGGATTTTGGCATCATCCTTGCCCACTTCCTTCCTTACCTCCTCACGGATCACAATCGGGCTTTCATCCGAAAATACAACCGGAATTCCCTTGCGGATTCCTTCCTTGCGCAGGCGGGTGCGGATCACCTTGGCAATCGGATCGGTATGCGTCTTGAAGATATCGGCAATCTGGAACCTGGTGGGATCCATTTTATTGGCTGCCCCCATGCTCGAAATCATCGGGATATCCCTTTTCAGGCACTCCTTGATCAGGTGTATCTTATAAGAAATCGTGTCACTGGCATCTACTACATAATCAAGCCCGTAAGCAAAAATCTCCTCATACGTTTCTTCTGTATAAAACATCTTTAAGGCAATCACTTCACAGTCAGGATTGATATCCTTGATGCGTTCCTTCATTAAATCCGCCTTCGGTTTCCCTACAGTCGAAACTAAAGCAATGATCTGGCGGTTAACATTGGTGATATCAACATCATCCTTATCAATCAGGATGAGCTTGCCGACTCCTGAGCGGGCCAATGCTTCAGCAGCAAATGAGCCGACGCCTCCAATCCCAAGGACTGCCACTGTGCTGTTTTTCATCGTTTCAAGGCCTTCCTGGCCAATTGCAAGTTCATTTCGTGAAAATTGATGCAGCATATATCTCAACTCCATTAAATTTATTTGCCAGTATCAGGGACTTTTTTAGCGGATATGGCCCCTTATCTCTTATGTATCTATTACCCGATAATGAATATATCATACTTCTTTATAAAAACAAGTATTTCTATAGGAATTAGGGGCAGTGAACAATAAAAAAACCATGCCAGCCAGCATGGTTTACCATTCGTATGTAGGAAGAGTCCCAATTGTGCCGTCGCCTTGGATGCCTTCGTTTTGAACCCGCACTCAGCAGGTGGGTGCCCTATTCCTGCTTTTGTAAGTCCCCTAAGCCAGAGGCATTTACGCCGCAAGGAAATCCGGGCTCCCGAAGGAATAATGTTAGGTCAAAATGTCAGGTGAAACAACGAACACATTAGGACTCTTCTGTTATTGATAGTATAGTATCATATCCCGCCTGCCAGCATCAAGGAATAAGGGATAGGTAATTACTCACTTTTTTTCAGCTTAAGCTGCAGATGAAGATCGTTCAGCTGGGCCTCGCTTACTTCGCCAGGCGCATTGGTCAAGAGACAGCTTGCACTTGCCGTTTTCGGGAAAGCGATCGTATCCCTTAGGTTCGTGCTTCCGGCAAGCAGCATCACAAGGCGGTCGAGGCCAAGCGCGATGCCGCCGTGCGGAGGGGTGCCATATTCAAACGCTTCAAGCAGGAATCCGAATTGCTCCCTTGCCTCCTCCTTGCTGAATCCAAGGACAGAGAACATTTTTTCCTGGATCTCGCGTTCAAAGATACGCAATGAGCCTCCGCCGAGCTCATATCCATTCAGCACAAGGTCATAAGCCTGGGCCTTTATCTTTGAAGGATCTGTATCAAGGTATTCCAGATCTTCGCGGTTTGGCATTGTAAATGGATGGTGGGCAGCATAATAGCGGCCTTCTTCTTCGTCAAATTCAAGCAGCGGCCATTCTGTCACCCACAGGAAGTTAAAGAGGGTCTGGTCAATAAGCCCAAGCTCTTTGCCAAGCTTCAGGCGCAGGGCTCCAAGGGCGTCAGCGACGACGCTTTTCTTATCGGCCACAAACAGGAGCAGGTCTCCTGTCTCGACTCCCAGCAGTTCTTTGATAGCTGCCTGCTCTTCCTCTGCAACAAATTTCGCGATAGGACCCTTAAGGCCTTCTTCTTCTGCTTTCAGCCAAGCCAGACCCTTAGCTCCGTATCTTGAAGCAAATTCGGTCAGCGCATCGATGTCCTTGCGGCTGTATTTGGAGGCAGCCTTTTTCACATTGATCGCTTTGACTTCCCCGCCGGAAGAAATCGCGCCTGCAAATACTTTGAAGCCTGAATTGCTTAGTGTTTCAGAGAGGTTGACAAGCTCCATTGCAAAACGGGTGTCCGGCTTGTCAGAGCCATAGCGGTCCATTGCTTCCTGGTAGGTCATGCGCTGGATCGGCAGTGTAATATCAATGCCCTTTACCTCTTTCATGACCTTCGTCATCATCTGCTCTGTCATGGAAATGATGTCTTCCTGGCTCATGAAGCTTGTTTCAATATCGATCTGCGTGAATTCCGGCTGGCGGTCTGCACGAAGATCCTCATCCCGGAAGCAGCGGGCTATCTGATAGTATCTTTCGATTCCGCCGACCATCAAAAGCTGCTTAAAGATTTGGGGCGACTGCGGCAAAGCATAAAACTCGCCTGGATGGACCCTGCTAGGAACAAGATAATCGCGGGCGCCTTCAGGCGTGCTCTTCGTCAGGATAGGCGTTTCAATATCAAGGAAGCCTTCACTGTCCAGGTAATCGCGGATTGCCTTTGTCACCTGGTGGCGCATCTTGAAGGTTTCGAACATGACCGGGCGCCTGAAATCGAGATAGCGGTATTTCAATCGCACATCTTCTGAGACATCTGTCTGGTCAGCGATCACGAACGGAGGTGTCTTCGCTTCATTGATGATTGTTACTGCTTCTGCACTGACTTCAATTTTACCTGTGGGCAGGTTTTCGTTAATTGTGCCAGGTTCCCTGGCAACAACCTTTCCTTCCACACTCAGAACATATTCATTTCTGATTTTTTCAGCTGAAGCGAGAGCCTCAGGTGAAGTTTCAGGATTGAACACGACCTGGACCAGCCCTGTGCGGTCTCTTAAATCAATGAAAATCAATCCGCCCAGATCACGGCGCTTCTGAACCCAGCCTTTAAGTGTAACCTTTTCACCAATGCTTTTTTCTGTTACTTCTCCGCAGAAATATGTTCTCCCAAACATACATTAACCCCCTATAAGTTCTTTTAATTGGTCTATGAATGAATCCAGGCTGACTTCGGTCTGATCACCGGTTTCCATGGACTTTACATTGATCTTGCCTGCTTTCAATTCATCTTCCCCAAGGACAGCTACATATTTTGCGTTCATGCGGTCAGCTGCCTTGAATTGTGTTTTGATCTTTCTGTCCAGATAATCCCTTTCTGCGGAAAAACCGGCCATGCGCAGCTTATGCAGGAGGCCGACGGAATAATCCTTCGCCTCTTCCCCAAGCGCCACGAGATAGCAGTCGATTCCTTCATTAACGGGAAGCTTGATATCTTCTGCCTCCAGAGCTGACAGAAAGCGCTCAATGCTGAATGCAAAGCCGATGCCTGGAGCTTCCGGGCCGCCGATTTCCTCAGTCAGGCCGTTATAGCGCCCTCCGCCGCAAAGGGTCGTTATTGCCCCGAAGCCTTCAGCATCACTCATGATTTCGAAGGCAGTGTGATTATAATAATCCAGGCCGCGCACGAGGTTGGGATCGACCGTAAAGTCGATGGAAACATCCGCCAGGTACTGCTGCACTTTATTAAAGTAATTACTTGAACCTTCATTAAGATAATCCAGAATGGAAGGGGCCGTCTGCATCAATTCATGCTCCCTGTCCTTTTTGCAGTCCAGGATCCTCATCGGATTTTTTTCCAGCCTGTTTTGGCAGTCAGAACAGAATTCCCCGATCCTCGGCTTGAAATGAGCAATAAGGGCCTCGCGGTGGCTGTTCCTGCTTTCTTTATCGCCAAGGCTGTTGATAACCAGTTTTAGCTTCTTCAGTCCCAGTTCTTTGTAGATGCTCATAGCCAGGGCAATTACTTCTGCATCAATGGCAGGATCCGAGCTCCCAAGCGCCTCGACCCCGAATTGGACAAATTGCCTGAAGCGGCCTGCCTGAGGGCGTTCATAACGGAACATCGGACCTGTATAATAAAGCTTTACAGGCTGATTGGCATAGCCATGCATTTTATTTTCTACAAATGACCTTACAGTTGGTGCAGTGCCTTCAGGTCTCAGTGTCAGGCTGCGCCCGCCTCGGTCCTCAAAGGTATACATTTCTTTTTGCACAATGTCCGTTGTATCTCCGACCCCTCTCAGGAAGAGCTCGGTATGCTCAAATATCGGCGTCCTGATTTCCTGGTACTGAAACCTGCTGCACAGCTCCCTCGCTTTCTCTTCAATATACTGCCATTTTTCCGATTCTCCAGGAAGGATATCCTGCGTACCCCTCGGTATATTCATTGCCATATCCTGTTTCCTCCTAGCATTCCTATGTATACTAACAGGGCACACCGGGGACATGCGGAGCTTTCTAAATGCAAAAAACTCCCGTCCCTTGTATTCCCATACAAGGGACGGGAGTTAGATCCCGTGGTGCCACCCTAATTGAAGGCATAACCATCATGCACTTCCACTTTTACAGTTAACGCCTGTCAACGTTCAGCCCCTACTAAAACGGTCTGCTTTTTCAGGGAGAATCCTACGGAGTGTTCATTCATTAAGCTGCCATGCAGAAATGCTTTCAGCCCAGGGCATTTCCTCTCTTTTCACACATTTCTCAACTACTGTTCTCCATCATCAGTGTTCAATATGAATAGTGATTTTATTTATCTAATCATAAAGACCATTTCAGCCCTTGTCAAGGGGTAAAAGAGCCTTTCCGGAAGGCCCGGTCTCCCGGAAAGGCTGCACCCGCTCTAGGAACGCTCAAGCTTCCTCTTCAGCTTCCTGACATCCCCTATGCTGAGACCGAATTCCGAAGCAAGTTCATACATGCCGGAACCCTGCTCCTTCTGGATGAAATCGTGGAAGTCCACACCAAACAGCTGATTTCCGTTTTCATGGGCATGCATGCCCTTTTCTCCAAATCTCATCAGACCACCCTACCCGAAAAGTTTTTTATTCTTTCAGTATGCCTTGAAAGCCCGGGGAACATTCCCTTATCAGCTAATTAATTTTCCTTTTCAGGCAATGGCTAAAATTGGACTGCAAAATTCCGATATTAACAGCAGGGGTTTTATGTTCTAAAATAGAACTTATATTTATACACTCCAAGATTTCGCAAAAGGAGGGGACTTTTTGTTAAAAAGCAGCAAAATACTACTGTTTCTATGCTTCATCCTTTTAGCAGGAGGAGTATGGAGGCCATCAGAAAGCACTGCCGCATCCGGCGGAACAGCACTGATTGCTGACAGCGGAGTGAATATCCGCAGCGGCCCGGGGCTCAGCTATCCGATTGTCAAACAGGCCGGCAAAGGGGACCGGTATCCGATCCTGAAAGAAAGCGGGGACTGGCTGCAGCTCAGCCTTTCCGGGGGATCCAAAGGATGGGTTGCAGGATGGCTGGCAGTGAAGGAAACTGGCAAGACAAACGCTGCCCCTGTATCTTCCGGCGGGACAGTCACAGCCGATGGATTGCGGGTCAGGTCTAATCCCGGAACAGATGCCACTGTCATAGCTGTCCTGAATAAAGGGCAAAAGGCCGGCATTGTTGAAAAAGAGGGAAATTGGGTCAAGATCACCGGCTCATTCGGAAATGGCTGGGTTTCCGCAGATTTTATTGCGGAGGGAAGCAGCAAAGCCGATGCGGCTGCTGAAGGAACGGTCACAGGCGATTCAGTGAATGTCAGGAGCGCTCCGGGAACACAGGGTACGGTCCTGGGGAAGCTTCAAAGCGGTGACAGAGTCAGCATGGTATCCAATAACGGGAGCTGGACGGAAATTATCTTCCGCGGCAGTCACGCATGGGTGAGCAGCGAGTTCATTTCTTCTTCCAAAAGCTTAAACCCGAAGCCAAGTACCGGCAGCAGCGCGAAAGCTTCAGGAGGATTGACCGGAACGGTTACTGCCCAGACCCTTAACCTCAGAGATTCAAGTTCGTTAAATGGGAAAGTTCTCGGATCGGTGTCAAAAGGCGAAACCTATTCAATTATTGAAGAAAAGAACAACTGGGCAAAAATTGAGTACAAGCCCGGTTCTTATGGCTGGATAGCAGCATGGTATCTCGATAAGTCCGAGATTTCCTCTGCAAACGGCAGCAAACCGGCAAAAGGCAGCACCATCACCATACTACATAACGGAACAAATATCAGGAAAGACGCCAGCACTGGAAGCTCTGTGCTCCAATTGGCAAACGCAGGGGAATCCTTCGAGGTGCTCGGCCGTGAGAATGACTGGTACAAAATCAGCCTGGATGGGAAGGCAGGCTATGTGGCCGGATGGATCGTTTCCTTGAGCGGAAGCTCGCCCCAGATTGAAAAGCCGGGGGCAGAGCTTCACCTGCAGGGGAAAACCATCGTCCTTGACCCCGGACACGGCGGCCGCGACAATGGCACAACCGGAGCGCGGGGCACCCAGGAAAAATCCGTCACCATCAAAACAGCCCAGCTTCTGTACAGCAAGCTGAAGGCTGCGGGTGCCAATGTAATCTTAACAAGATCCACTGACACCTATATCCCGCTCAGCTCGAGGGTCGGCACAGCATCATACCATAATGCCGATGCTTTCATCAGCCTGCATTATGACAGCATAAATGACAAAAGTGTCCGCGGAATGACGGTTTACTATTATCATGGATTCCAAAAGCCTCTCGCCGAGAGCGTCCACAGCTCCCTGGCCGCCCAGACGAAGCTGAAGGACCGCGGTGTGCGGGCCGGCGACTATTTTGTCATCAGAGAAAATAATAAAAATGCCATTCTCCTTGAATTAGGCTATCTGAGCAACCCGGCAGAAGAAATGCTCGTTACCTCCCCGCAGTATCAGGAGGCAGCTGCAGCCGGCATTTATCAGGGCCTTGCCCGGTATTTTAAAAGATATTAATGCGATAGAGAGATCCTTCAAATTGAAGGTCTCTCTATTTTTTCAAAAAAAAAACAGCCTTCTCAGACTGTCATTTGCTTTCTATTATCAGTGTGACCGGGCCGTCATTCACAAGGCTGACGTCCATCATGCTGCCAAACTGCCCTGTTTCTGTTTTGATGCCCTTTTCCCTGAGAAGCCCATTGAACGCCTCATAGATTTGAAGGGCATGGTCAGGCCTGGCTGCTTCCATGAAGTTAGGCCTTCTCCCTTTACGGCAGTCGCCGTATAGAGTGAACTGGGACACAGAAAGGATTTCTCCCCCCACATCCAGCAAAGAGTGGTTCATCTTGCCTTCTTCATCTTCAAATACGCGGAGATTGGCAATTTTTTCAGCCAGATATTCAGCATCTTTTACCTCATCCTCATGGGTGACACCCACAAGCAAAACAAATCCGCGGGAAATGCTGCCTACAGTCTTTCCTTCTACAGTCACACTCGCTTCTTTGCTTCGCTGAACAACTACTCGCATTTCGTATTCCCCTTAGTTCATGATACGTCTGACAGAATAGATATCAGGAATCTGCTTGATGCGGTCCACAACCTTCTGCAGATGGCTTACATTTGTAATGCTGATTGACATATTAATAGTAGCCATTTTATTGCGGTCCGATTTGCCTGAAACTGCAGATATATTTGTTTTGGTTTCATTAACGGCCTGCAGCACTTCGTTCAGGAGGCCGCGGCGGTCATAACCGTTGATTTCAATCTCAACATTATATTCTTTTTTATCATTGAGGCCTGTTTCCCATTCAACAGGGATGAGCCTTGCTTTGGCATCGGCAGTATCTATATTGGTACAGTCTGAACGGTGGACAGATACACCTCTGCCCTTAGTGATGAAGCCGACAATTTCATCTCCCGGCACAGGATTGCAGCAGCGGGAAAGACGGATCAAAAGGTTATCAATCCCTGAAACCCTTACACCTGATTCCCGTTTCTTGACGGACGGGAAGGATTTCAATTCTGAAACGGCATTGGAAATATCGTTTACCTGCTCCATATCGCGCTTTTTCCGCCATTTTTCGGTCAGCCGGTTTGCGACCTGGAGAGCAGTTACGCCATTATAGCCGACAGCGGCATACATATCCTCTTCACTGGCAAAATTGAATTTTTCAGCCACTCTTCGGACATTCTCGGCAGTCAGGATTTCCTTGATGTCAAAATCCATATTGCGGATTTCTTTTTCAACCATCTCTTTGCCTTTTTCGAAGTTTTCGTCCTTCTGCTGCTTTTTGAAAAATTGGCGGATTTTATTTTTCGCCTGGGTCGTCTGGGCAAGCTTCAGCCAATCCTTGCTCGGCCCATAGGAATGCTTGGACGTGAGGATTTCAAGAATATCCCCGGTCTTCAATTTATAATCCAGAGTGACCATTTTTCCGTTAACCTTTGCACCGATTGTTTTATTGCCGATCTCTGAGTGAATCCGATAGGCAAAATCAATCGGGACAGACCCTGATGGCAGCTCGATGACGTCTCCCTTTGGTGTGAATACAAACACCATATCAGAGAAAAGGTCAATTTTCAGCGATTCCATGAATTCCTCTGCATTCACGGCATCATCTTGAAACTCGAGGATTTCCCTGAACCATGTCAGCTTTTCTTCAAAGGAAGAGCCTTCATTGACAGTTTTGCCTTCTTTATATGCCCAGTGGGCCGCAATCCCGAACTCTGCGATCTGATGCATTTCGGTTGTGCGGATCTGCACCTCAAGCGGGTCGCCCTTTGGACCGATGACCGTTGTATGCAGAGACTGGTACATATTCGCCTTTGGCATGGCAATATAATCCTTGAACCGCCCAGGCATAGGCTTCCAGCAAGTATGGATGATGCCCAGGACAGCATAGCAGTCTTTGATGCTGTTAACGACAATACGGACGGCAAGCAGATCATAGATTTCATTGAACTGCTTATTCTGAAGCGCCATTTTCCTGTAGATGCTGTATATATGCTTCGGCCGGCCGGAAAGATCGGCTCTGATGGACACTTCATCCATCTTGCCTTTCATTTCTCCGATGACTTCCTCCAGATAGAGCTCTCGCTCGGCACGCTTTTTCTTCATCAAGTTGACAATCCGGTAATACTGCTGCGGATTGAGGTAGCGGAGCGCCGTATCCTCAAGCTCCCACTTGATTTTCGAGATACCGAGGCGGTGGGCGAGCGGCGCAAAGATTTCGAGCGTCTCATTCGATATCCGGCGCTGCTTTTCAGCAGGAAGGTGCTTCAGCGTCCTCATATTGTGGAGCCTGTCAGCAAGCTTGATCAGGATGACCCGAATATCCTGGGCCATGGCGACAAACATTTTCCGATGGTTTTCGGCCTGCTGCTCTTCCTGTGATTTGTACTTGATTTTCCCCAGTTTTGTCACGCCATCGACTAGCATCGCAACTTCCGGATTAAAGGCTTCTGAAATATCAGCCAATGTGACTTCCGTATCTTCTACAACGTCATGGAGAAAACCGGCAGCAACTGTCGATGGGTCCATTTCAAGATCGGCCAGGATCCCTGCCACCTGTATTGGATGGATGATGTATGGCTCCCCGGATTTCCTATATTGTTCGCGATGGGCATGTTTCGCAAATTCATAGGCCTTCCGTACGACTCCGGCATGCTCCTCATTTAAATATTCTTTTGTCCTCTCGATGACTTGATCGGCGGTCAAAACCTGGTCGTTCGCCATAGAATCACCTTTATCTATATAAAGTTTAATAAGAATCCAAGCTTGCCCGGATTCTCCCTAAAATCTCCGTTTACAACCATTCCATTAATGATAGAACAGAAAAAAGAATGATTGTTACTATTATCGAAAAAAAAACCATGGATGTAAAGGGATTGGAAGTTATTTTTATATGGAATTGAAGATTTTTGTCGAAAAAGCTCTTTTTTTGCGGGATTTTACTCTATATATCGTAGAAAACTTTGCAGAAAAGGAAAAGCGGGGCACTATACAGTGCCCCGCTTCTTTCAACAAAATTTTTTCAAAGGCTTAGCCTCAGTAATTCATTAACGTAAGGATATCATATCCGTCAAGCTTGCTCCGGCCGTCAAGGTAGGTTAATTCAATCAGGAAAGCAATCCCCGCGACAACCCCGCCAAGCTCTTCGACAAGCTTGATTGTTGCGTCAATAGTGCCTCCCGTTGCCAGCAGGTCATCTGTGATCAGAACGCGCTGCCCAGGCTTGATGGCATCTTTATGGATGGTCAGTACATCTTTTCCATATTCAAGGCCATAGTTTACCTTTACCGTCTCGCGCGGAAGCTTCCCTTCTTTTCTGACAGGCGCAAAGCCTACACCAAGAGAATATGCAACAGGGCAGCCGATGATAAAGCCGCGTGCTTCCGGCCCGACTACAAGGTCAATTTGCTTTTCTTTCGCATATTCAACGATCTGGTCAGTCGCATATTTATAAGCATCGCCATTATCCATAAGCGTTGTGATATCTTTGAATCTAATCCCGGGCTTCGGCCAGTCTTCCACTATTGTTATATATTGTTTCAAATCCATTCTTCCATTGCCTCCTCAGTATGAACCGCCCCTTGAAGGACTGTATCGAACCAGTTTTTCAGCTCCTGGTATGAAGAATACAGCAAATCGTTTTCAAGGGTGTATTGTGCATGCTTCCTTTGATATGTCGGGGATTCTGTCAGGTCCCGCTTGTTTGCCTCTTTATTAAGGGCCAAGAGCCCATTTTCCATTTTAGCAAAGTCCAGCTCAAAAAACACCTTTGACATAAAATCAATCGTTTCTCTGCTCCAGCCTTTATGCTTGGCCAGCTGGTCCCCGAATTTTCTTATGTCGAATTGGCCTCTTTTGGCCAGGAATGAATAAAACCATTTAAAATGGTCCCTGTTTGGGAGCGTGCTGAAATACTCGCTTTCTTCCTTATAGAAGTGGGCATAGATCCTGGCAGGGGCTTTGCCCTGAAGCAGCTTTTCCAGCATCTGTTTCGAAGGAGGCAGATCTACAAGGACTATATGCTCTTCTTCAATAGCCAGAGCTTCCGCTTCCGTTTCGGAGCTTATGAAGAAAGTTGAGTCTTCCGGCAATGGAGAAATCTTTTCCCGGCTTTGGCCGTCAAAGCAAATCCACTTCGTCCGGCTTTCAGGAAGGAGTTCCTTCAGCTGATCAAATCTCTTGATCCCTCTCATGTCAAAAAGCTGCCATTCATCGACAGATAAATCGTGCAGGAAAATTTGCGGTTTTCTTATATTATTCCATTCATTTATAGATAATTCACCAATTACGGATATCCGGGAATCTGCCGCGATATGATGGAACAGCTCCCCAAGGCCGAAGCCGATTCCGTCCAATGCGGACGAACCTTCACCAAGTGCCATTTTAAGATGATTCTGGCCGGAGCCTATCTTTTTCATGCTGGCAATCGGAGCATCCTTGATCAGGACGCGTGGTTTAGGATTGTCCATTCCAAAGGGGGAGAGAAGCTGCATTTGTTCAATCGCAGACAGGCTGACATCTTCAAGGCATACCTCGGCGTCGAGACTTGCGACCGGTATGAAATCCTCGGCGCTGAGCTGCTCATTAGCGAGGCTGTTGAGCCTTTCCCGCAGTTCTTCCACGTCGCCGAGCCCAAGCGTCATCCCCGCAGCCATCGGATGGCCACCAAAATGGGGCAGAATGTCTCTGCAGGCTGACAGATTTTTATACAAATCAAACCCCGCTATGCTTCTGGCAGATCCTTTTGCCGTACCCTTTTCCTTATCAAAGCTGAGGACGATGGCCGGCCTGTAGAATTTATCGACAAGCCTTGACGCTACAATGCCAATCACCCCGGCATTCCAGCCTTCCTTCCCAATAACGAGGACAGCATTTTCCCCAGCAGGGTATTTTTCCTCTACTTCTTTGATTGCCTCTTCGGCAATCTGGCTGACAATTGACTGCCTCTCTTTGTTCATGCTGTCAATTTCTTCAGCGATCATAGCGGCTTCTTCCCGGTCTTCTGTCAGCAGCAGCTGAACGGCCGGATCTGCGCTGTCCAGCCGGCCGGCCGCATTCAGCCTTGGAGCCAGCATGAATCCGATCGTTTCCTCATCCACTGCAGCCTGCTCCACATTGGCCAGCTTGAATAGTGAGAGCAGGCCTGCCCTTTTAGTTACCTTCAGCTTCTTGATCCCTCTCTGGACAAGGAGCCTGTTCTCTCCTTTCAGAGATACCAGGTCGGCCACGGTTCCTATAGCGGCAATTTCCAGGAGCTCCTCGGGAAGATTTCCCAATAGGGCGTGAGCTAGCTTAAAGGCCACTCCCACTCCGGCAAGCTCGCGGAAAGGATAAAGGCTTCCCTCTAGCTTTGGATGGATGATAGCCAGGGCCTCCGGGAGAAGCGGACCGGGTTCATGGTGATCCGTAATGATCAGGTCCATGCCCAGCTCTTTGGCAATTGACGCCTCATGGACTGCCGATATGCCGGTATCCACCGTAATGAGCAGCTTTATGCCAATTTCAGCCGCATGCCTGAATGCTGCTTCATTCGGGCCGTATCCCTCCGTAAACCGGTTAGGTATGTAGAAATCTACATTCGCACCAAGGCTGCGGAGCGTTATCATCATAACAGAGGTGCTTGTGACACCATCTGCATCATAATCCCCATATATTAAAATCGGTTCATTTTCGTTTATCGCTTTATTAATTCGTGAGACTGCGGCATCCATCCCGGCCAGTAGGAAAGGATCGTGGAACTCCCCATTCTTTCCATACAGGAAACCCTGTGCCGATTCAGGAGTATCGAGACCCCGATTCACTAATAATGATGCCACAATTGGACTGATTTTCAATTCGCTGATCAGTGTGTCAGCTTTATCTTTATCCGATTGACGAACAATCCATCTTGTTTTTGACTTTAACATACGTTCACCCCTCAGCTTTTCTATTATACAAGAGGGAGTACCGGGATTCAATGAATTCCTGGGGTGTACAATCAGCAGAAAATAAAGGAAGCAGCGAGGCTGCTTCCTTCTAATGAATATCCCTTTTTAAATAATCTTCGTCACTGTCTGCTGCAGATTCGGCGCTTTCCTTATCAGCGCCAGCTTTAAGAGCGGCGTTCTCTTTTTCAAGGGACCTGACCTTCCGCTGAAGGGCAAATACCCTGAATACACCGACAAGCCCGACGATAAGGCCGCCCATCAGCACTGAACCAAGGATGACCAGAATAAGCGGCCATTCACTTTCTCCAAAAACATAGTTGACTGTAACAGGATCCACATTAATAACAGCAAATACCGCGACAATAAGTGCAAATAGAATTCCGAATATCAATGCCCACTGAACTTTCACTCCACATCTCTCCCATCTTTATTCTGGATTGCCGGGATTGTAAGGGTTGATATGCACAAAGACATTATGCACATTTTTCTCTTGCATCAGCTTCTCTTTTACTTCCTTTCCTACCCGGTGCCCCTCCTCGACTGTCATATGGGGATCTACTGCAATCTTCAGGTCTATGATGACATAATGGCCATGCTCCCTTGCATGAAGCTGGTTGATCTCTTTCACTGCCGGAACAGACAAAACTGCTTTGCGCAGCCCTTCCGTGTCCTCATCATGAAGCACATGGTCCAAAGTATTGTGAATCGATTCTTTGCCGAGTGACCATGCCATTTTTATGACAAGCAGCGAGACCAGCAGCCCTGCAACAGGATCTCCGTATTCCAGCCATCCGATCCCGGCTTTCCCCCCAATGACAGCGGCCCCGATTCCCGCCAGGGCGGCAATGGAGGAATAAACATCAGAACGATGCTCATATGCATTGATGATTAATGCATCGCTATTAAGCTTTCTTCCCAATTTATACTTATATCGAAACATTGCCTCTTTCACAACAATGGAAATTAGGACAGCGGCGATAGCAATAGCCTTGGGCGGCTCAATTGGATGGAAAAAAGCCTCAAAGGAGGATTTGCCGATTTCAAACCCCACAAGCATCAGCAGGACGGCAACGATGATGGCTGCAATCGATTCAGCCTTTCCATGTCCATAAGGATGGTCTTCATCAGGCGGCTGCTTGGCAGCCCTGAGCCCTATATAAACGGCAAATGACCCCGCAATGTCTGAAGCAGAGTGGACCGCATCCGCGATAAGTGCACGGCTGTTGGCATAAACCCCTACTGCATACTTGAGGATTGCCAGAACAATATTTCCCACAATCCCGATCATGGCCGCAAATTCTGCCTGTTTAAAACGATCTTTGTTAGTATCCAAATCTCAACTTCCTTCCCCGCAGTTTAATACTTATAGTGTATCCGAAAATCAGCAATCAAAAAGCACTTAAGGATTAAAACAGAAAAAACACAGGAAAGGTTTTCCTGTGTTTTTCTTCAGCAGATCAGACCTGCGGCTCGTCTGATGCTTTGCGTTTTACTTTTTCTGTTTTGATGACGCCTTTTTTCTTCAGCTCTTTATTTTTCCATACCAGCCACAGCTGGGAGGCAATGAAGAGCGAGGAATAGGTTCCGGCCACAAGGCCGACAAGCAATGCGAATGAGAAGCTGCGGATCGACTCACTGCCGAAGATCAGCAGGCCTATAACGGCAATGACGACCGTTATTACAGTGCTGACAGAACGTCCGAGCGTCTGCCTCAAGCTCTTGTTGACAACCTCTGCAATATCATCGAAGGTTTTGAGCCTTTTCTTTTTGTGCATATTTTCCCTGATACGGTCAAACGTAACGATCGTATCATTGATTGAATAACCGACAATTGTGAGTACCGCTGCAATGAAGGTGATATCCACCTCAAAGCGGATGATACTGAACAGGGCGATGATGAAGAATGCATCATGCAGCAGAGCAATGACGGCTGCTAGCGCCATGTATATTTCAAATCTGATCGTCACATAAATGATGATGCCGACAGCGGCAATCAGCAGAGCTTTGAAAGCATTCTTCGCCAGCTCTTTTCCGACTGTAGGAGATACTGTGCTGACATTAGGCTCTCCGCCGTATACATCTGTAAAATGGGATTTCAGCTCAGCGATCTTATCTTTGCCAAGGGGATCTTTGAATCGGGCTACCCCAATCTCCCCATCGTCTCCTGAAATAATGACATCATCGGTTTTAAGATCGACTTTGCTGAGCTCATCCTGAATTTCACTTTTTGTCAAAGTCTGTTCAGCCTGGATTTCAACCCTTGTACCCGCTACGAAATCAATGCCGAGATTCAGCTTGAAAACAGATAGGGCAATGATGCCGGCAACAGCCATTGCAATAGAGAAGATGAAAAACTTCCTGCGGTGACCGACAAAGTCAAACCGGTCATATTTGGTAGGCAGGTCAAGCGTATCATAGTTTTCAGCAATATCTTTGATTTCGCTTTTCTTGACCCCAAACCAGGCAGGCTTTTTCGTGAAAATCCTGCTGTTTACCCATAATCCAAGCAGCAAACGTGAACCGTAGACAGCCGTAATGAAGCTTGCCAGGATGCTGAGGATAAGCATTGTGGCAAATCCTTTGACTGAGCTTGTCCCGTACAGGAATAGAACGATCGCCGCAAGAATGGTAGTGATGTTGGCATCAAGGATCGTAGACAATGAATTTTTATTTCCTGCCTGGAAGGCCGATTTGATTGACTTTCCGACCTTCAGCTCTTCCTTGATCCTCTCATAGGTAATAATGTTGGCATCGACTGCCATGCCGACCCCAAGGATCAATGCGGCAATGCCCGGGAGTGTCAATACACCATTCATCCAGTCGAAGACAAGCAGTACCAGATAAATGTAAATAGACAATGTTATGGTTGCAATAAAACCCGGGAATCGGTAAAACGCAATCATGAACAGGAAGATGACCAAAATGCCGATGATACCGCCAGTAATGGTCTTCTGCATGGCATCTTCACCGAACTTGGCACCGACACTGGTGGAATATTCCTCCGTGAGCTCAACTGGAAGCGCGCCCGCCTTCAGCAGGGAAGCAAGTGTTTTTGCTTCTTCAAGAGAAAAATTACCGACGATCGAAACTGTATCCTGATTGAATACCTGGCTGACCTGAGGTGCAGAAAGGTATTTTGGATCTTCTTTTTGTGATTCTTCTTTGAAAGAATCGCCTTCTTCATAGTCGAGCCAGATAACCAGCAGGTTATTCGGCGCTCCCATGTTGACAATTTCCTGTGTGACTTCCTTGAACTTCTCGGCACTCTTTAGCGTCAAGGAAACGCTTGGCTTGCCGTTTTCATCGAAAGTCTGTTTTGCTCCGCCTTCTACAAGGTCAGACCCATTCATCATTTCACGGTCATTGACATCTCTGAAGGAAAGATTGGCTTCAGTGGAAAGCAACTCACGGGCTTTATTCTGATCATCGACACCTGCCAGCTGGACGCGGATCCGATTATCGCCCTCGATTTGGATGCTTGGCTCACTGACGCCCAGGACGTTGATACGTCTGTCCAGCGCTTCTGCGGTGCTGTTGAGCACTTCTTTCGTCGCTTTCTTCCCATCCTTGGTCTTTACATCATAAAGTACCTCGAAACCGCCCTGAAGATCCAGGCCGAGCTTGATATTATTCAGTATGTTTTTCGTTGTGCCCCCCATCAGACTGCCGATCAGAATGACAATCAGGAAGAAGGCAACAATCCTGCTGCGCTTTACCATTGTGCTGTTATATCCCCCTTAAACTTCCGGCCCCTGCAGAAAGCCCCTGTACAGAGCCTGCTGCAGCGCCGGGTGCTGCTTGCAATCTTTAAGCCTGCTCCGCTTTCCCGCGGGCAGTTTTTTTCTATAAATAGACCGGAAAAACCAACATATCCATTATGAAATAGAATGGAATGGCTGTCAATTTGTCCCTTCATAATAAAATGGTTCTTAATAAAAAAAAAGAATTGTATATACAGTAAGCGCTGCTTACAGCTTGTCCCTATTCAAGCAGCTTCCTTCTGTCTTCCTCGCTCAACTCACCAAGGCCTTTTCCTTTAAACGCCTCGACCGTTGCATAGCTGAAATAATCAGCCGCTTTGACTTCCAGGATGCCGCTGACTATTTCAAATAGTCTGGCATCTTCGTCCGGTTTCCGCCATTTTTTTTCAGTCAGATACCTCCAAAGCTCTTCTTCTGCAACATCTCCATAATTCAGCAGCCTGAATTCCTCCAGCTTGCTTTGCAGTGCAGGCTGCACCTGCCGGCGAAACTTTTCATATACATGGCCTTTCATCACTAAGGCTCCTCCCCCGCTATTCTATTCGAAATAGAAAAATCAAGATAACTTGTCATGCTTTGTCCTAATCGCGGCATATAGTTAATTGTATATGATTATACCTATTTTGAGAAGGCAGGGAACAGGATGTCTAAGTTTTTAAAAGGAACGATTATTTTACTGGCTGCCGGCCTGGTGACAAGGGTTCTCGGATTCATAAACCGTATTGTGATTGCCCGCTTCATCGGTGAAGAGGGTGTCGGCTTATATATGATGGCATTTCCCACTCTGATCCTTGTCATTACAATTACACAGCTTGGCCTGCCCGTTGCCATCTCCAAAAATGTAGCGGAGGCAGAAGCCAGGGGAGATACGGCAAAAATCAAAAAGATTCTGGCTGTATCTCTTGCTGTAACCATTTCTCTTTCTGCCATTTTCACGCCGGCCTTGTTTTTGCTCGCTCCCATACTGTCTGAAACTCTTTTCACTGATCCAAGGACACATTTGCCCTTGCTTGCGATTGCCCCCATTGTGCCGATTGTAGCTGTTTCATCAGTCATAAGGGGATATTTCCAGGGAAGGCAGCAAATGAAGCCCGCAGCATATTCACAGGTACTTGAGCAGATTGTGCGGATCGGGCTCATCGCCTTGCTGACGAAGGCTTTCCTGCCGTATGGGATCGAGTATGCCGCCGCAGCTGCAATGTTTGCTTCTGTGATCGGGGAACTGGTTTCACTGGTTTATCTTGTGGCAGCCTTTAAACTGAAGAAAAGGTTCAGGCTTAGAAAAAATTTCTTCGGCTATGTCCAGTCCGGGAAAAGCACCTTCAGCGATTTAATGAAGATTGCACTGCCGACAACCGGCAGCAGGATGATCGGATCGATTGCCTGGTTTTTCGAGCCTATCGTTGTCTCGCACAGCCTTGCCCTGGCCGGGGTGGCTGCCATCGCAGCCACCAAGCAATACGGGGCCCTGACAGGCTTTGCCATGCCGCTGCTGCTGCTGCCGTCTTTTGTCACCCACTCCCTTTCCACCTCTCTGGTGCCGGCAATCAGCGAGGCCAACTCAAGAAAGGATATGAAGCTGATTGAACACAGGCTCCAGCAGGCGCTCCGATTCTCTTTTATTACAGGGGGGATGGCAGTCGTTCTTCTCTATGTCCTTGCCAGCCCTTTGATGGAGGTTATGTATGGAAGTTCGAGCGGAGACCAGTTCATTAAGCTGATGGCTCCTTTCTTTCTGTTTTACTACTACCAGGGGCCGCTTCAAGCCACCTTGCAGGCACTCAACCTTGCGAGGGCCGCGATGATCAACAGCCTGATCGGATCAATTGTAAAAATTGCTGTCATTTTTATCCTTGCCAGCCAGCCGGCATTCGGCATCAACGGGGTGGCTCTCGGCATCCTGGTCGGATTTGTTCTAGTTACTCTGCTCCATTTTGCAACCGTGCTTAAAACAATATCATTCACTTTTTATATTATGGATTATGTTAAAACCTTTGCTGTCATGGGCCTGGCCGGCTGGGGGGGCCATGTCTCATTCAGCCTGATGCCTGAGGGGATGCTTCTGGCTTTTAAGGTTGTGATATCCACGATGATCATGGGAATGCTGTATCTGATTTTCCTGCTCCTCTTCAGGCTGATTACAAAAGAAGATGTACTGCGGATCCCGGTGATCGGTCCGCCACTTTCAAAGTTTGCCTTCAAATGATGAAAAATAAAAATGGCGTCCTGAACGCCATTTTTTGTCCATCTATTTTTCATCGATGGGATCAATATAAAGGTTTCCATTGGAATAGCTGCAGAAGGAAATCTGCCTGATCTCATCATAACCTTTTTTCTTCAGCTGCTCTGTCAGCCACTGGCGCGATTTATGGAGCGAGGCGAGATTTGCTTCCTGTAAGTTTCCGTCTATGATAAGAGGATGATCAATGTCGCTGCCTTTCCTATTATCTTTTTCAAACACAGACAGCTTGCCTGAAGGTTCCAGGATTGCAAATTCGACGTCCGCAATATTTTTGATATCTTTATCCCTCAGCTGAGTGAGGAGATCATCGAAATTATAGCGCTGCTTCCTCATCGTATTTTCATCGATTTTCCCCTGATTGATGATAATGGAAGGCTTTCCGTCCACAATGTCCCTGAATTTTTTGCTTTTGAGAGAAAGGATGGCCAGAACGATTTGTATAACCATCAGGAGCATCATTGGAAGTATATTTTTCACAAGGCTGCTGTCAGGATTTTCAATCGCAACCACTGCCATTTCGGCAATCATGATATATACCACTAAATCCAGCACGCTCAGTTCGCCAATTTCCCTTTTGCCCATCAGCCGAAAAATCAGGAGGATGACCCCATACAATAAAAGTGTCCTCGCAATGATTATTATATATTCTGCCAAAACTGCCTCCTCCTCTTCATTACATTCCAACATTAGTATGCTTCACGTCCAGGACTGTCATTAAGAAAGCTTTTTCCATATGGCTCTGATGCTTACCACACACTTCATCCTGGAGGAAAAAGCCCGCCCTCATGCTAAAAATTTTTATTCTAAAAGGATACGGCTGCGAATATGCTTGTACTAGGATTTATCGTTTGAAGGGAGAGGAAATGAATGGAAGAATCCAAACATATGGGGAGTGCGGTGCTATACGGGATAGGGAGCATCTTTATCATTGCGATTGCCAGCAGCCTGGTGTTCTCGCTGCTCTTGAAATTCACTTCAATGGACGAGTCATCCATAAAGCTTCCCGCAGAAATCCTGGCTTTCATTTCACTGTTTGCCGGCGGCTTCATCTCCGGGGGAAAAGGAAAGCAGAAAGGATGGCTGCTCGGGGGACTGACTGGCGCCATCTTTACACTGATCATTTTCCTGTTCCAATATCTCGGGCATGACAGCCTGTTTTCCGCTGAACAGACGATTTATCATACGTGTTTCCTGCTGGTCTGTATGATGGGCGGGATCCTGGGGGTTAACATGTCATCAAAATCAAGGGCAGCATAGAAGCCCAAACCAAAACGCTATAGTTTTACAAAGGCAATAAAAAAGAAGCAGCACGATGTGTCTGCTTCTTTTCTTAAAAGAAAATATTTATTTTCTCTAACTTAATCACTGTCTAGCTCCAGCGCCTACCCCCTCGAGGTCACAAGCCAATTCTCCCAAAAAGGCAAAGAACGCCTTTCCGGGAGGATTGGCTTGTGCTTGTCGGGGGTGAGCAAGGCGCTTGCGCTTTTCTTATTATGATTTCGCCAATGTTGTTTCGGCTGCTGCCCGTACTTCCCTGATCGCTGCACGATCATATGTAAGTCTGCTGCCGTCACCGCATTTGATGACGATCTTATCTTCATCGATAGCATCGACAATGCCATGGAGGCCGCCGATCGTTACAATCTTATCTCCCTTTTTCAGATCCGACTGCATCTGCTGCACAGATTTCTGGCGCTTTTGCTGCGGACGGATAAGCAGGAAATAAAATAAGATGAACATCAGTAATAATGGTCCTAATGTACCTAAAATATCCATTCCTTTTTTTCACCCCTTTCATGTATCAGAAATTTTTCGCATCCGGTTTATTGAAACCGTAACGTTCGAAAAATTCTTCTCTAAAATCACCCAGGCGATCTTCGCGGATTGCTTGTCTAACCTGTTCCATTAAGTTTACCAGAAAATAAAGGTTATGGTAAGTTGTAAGTCGTATGCCGAATGTTTCGTCAGATTTAATCAGGTGGCGGATATAGGCCCTGCTGTAATTACGGCAAGTATAGCAGTCGCAATTTTCATCAATCGGTCCAAAATCGCGGGCAAATTTGGCATTTTTAACGACAAGGCGCCCATTGCTGGTCATCAGTGTCCCATTGCGGGCAATCCGCGTCGGCAGGACGCAGTCGAACATGTCGATGCCCCTGATGCTGCCATCAATCAAAGAATCCGGAGATCCGACCCCCATCAGATAGCGCGGCTTATCCGCAGGAAGAAGCGGCGTCGTAAATTCCAGCGCCCTGTTCATGACGTCCTTTGGCTCGCCGACAGAGAGGCCGCCGACTGCGTAACCCGGGAAGTCAAGCGATACAAGGTCACGGGCGCTCTGCTTCCTCAATTCTTCGTATTCTCCGCCCTGGACGATCCCAAAGAGGCCCTGGTCATCCGGGCGTTCATGGGCATTCAGGCAGCGCTCTGCCCAGCGTGATGTCCGCTCAACTGATTTCTTCATATATTCGTATGTAGCCGGATAAGGAGGGCATTCATCAAAAGCCATCATGATGTCAGAGCCGAGTGCGTTCTGGATTTCCATCGCTTTTTCCGGCGAAAGGAACAGTTTGTCTCCATTCAGATGGTTCCGGAAGTGGACTCCTTCTTCTTCAATCTTTCTGAATTGGCTGAGGCTGAATACCTGGAAGCCCCCGCTGTCTGTCAGGATGCTGCCATCCCAATTCATGAATTTATGGAGGCCGCCTGCTTCCTTGATGATATCGTGCCCCGGGCGAAGCCAAAGGTGATAGGTGTTGCTGAGGATGATCCCGGCACCCATGCCTGCCACTTCCTCCGGCGACATTGTCTTAACTGTGGCCAGTGTTCCTACTGGCATAAAGACAGGCGTTTCAAATGATCCGTGCGGGGTGTGCACCCGGCCCAGCCGCGCCCCTGTCTGTTTGCATGTTTTTATCAATTCATACCGTATTGCTGTCAAGTTATTCGTTCTCCTTCCGTTTCCATGCTAGATGATCAGCATGGCGTCTCCAAAGCTGAAAAAGCGGTAGCGCTCCTTCACAGCTTCATTATAGGCGTTCAGCACATTTTCCCGGCCTGCCAGTGCACTGATCAGCATGATCAGCGTCGATTTGGGCAGATGGAAATTGGTGACCATCCCGTCAATCGCCTTGAACTCATAGCCAGGGTAGATGAAAATGCTTGTCCATCCGCTTCCAGGCTCGAACCTGCCTTCATTGGCGTCTGCAATCGTCTCAAGTGTGCGTGTTGAGGTGGTGCCGACAGTGATGATCCTGCCTCCGTTTTCCCTGACCTCATTCAACAGCCTTGCGGTTCCTTCAGTGACCTGATAGTACTCGGCATGCATACTGTGCTCCTGAATATCCTCGACACTGACTGGCCTGAAGGTCCCAAGCCCTACATGCAGGGTAATAAAAGCGATATGCACACCCTTTTCCCTGATTTCATCCAGCAGTTCTTCGGTAAAATGAAGTCCGGCGGTCGGTGCGGCAGCTGATCCCCTTTCTTTTGCGTAGACAGTCTGGTACCGTTCACGGTCATCCAGCTGCTCTTTGATATAAGGCGGAAGGGGCATCTCTCCAAGCTGTTCCAGCACTTCATAAAAAATGCCCTCATAATCGAATTTCAGCAGCCTTCCCCCCTGGTCTTCCGTACCAGTGCAGACAGCTGACAGAAGGCCGCCCCCGAACTCGATCCTTGTTCCTTCCTTAACCCTTTTTGCCGGTTTAATGAGCGTTTCCCATACATCGCCTTCCTGCTGTTTCAGCAGCAGGACTTCAATTTTCGCGCCGGTTCCTTCCTTGGCGCCAAACAGCCTTGCAGGCAGCACTCTTGTATCATTGAGCACAAGGCAGTCACCCGGATTCAAATATTCGGGCAGGTTTTTAAATGTTTCATGCTGCAGTGCTCCGTTTTCCTTGTTGAGCATCATCAGCCGGCTGCTTGTTCTATCTTCTAAAGGAGTCTGGGCAATCAGCTCCTCAGGCAAATGAAAATCAAACATTTCTACTTTCATGGTGTTTCACCCTATCTGTTTTATTACTCAATTTTATTATTTCAATAACAGCTTCAAGCCTCTGGCAGCTCAAGGTTAAGGTGATGGTAGACAAGCTGCGTCACAATCCTCCCCCTTGGGGTCCTTTGCAAAAAGCCGATCTGAAGCAGGTACGGTTCATAGACATCTTCAATTGTATGAGACTCTTCCCCGATTGTAGCGGCTATCGTCTCCAGCCCGACAGGTCCGCCGCGGAATTTCTCTATGATTCCTCTTAATAATTTATGGTCAATATGATCAAGGCCTAAACGGTCGACCTGCAAAAGTTCGAGAGAATCATGGGCAAGAACTGCATCGATGCTGCCGTCGCCTTTGACCTGGGCAAAGTCTCTTACCCGCCTCAGAAGGCGGTTGGCGATCCGCGGCGTCCCCCGGGATCTCCTGGCTATTTCAGAAGCCGCCAGATCGTCTATGCCCGTTTCAAGGACATCGGCCGTCCTTGAAACAATATCTTTGAGCTGACTCTCATTATAATACTCAAGGCGGCAGAGGACACCAAATCTGTCTCTGAGCGGCGCTGATACTGAACCCGCTCTTGTCGTTGCCCCCACCAGAGTGAATGGGGGAAGGTCGAGCCTCACAGACCGCGCACTCGGGCCTTTGCCGATGACGATATCAAGGCAGAAATCCTCCATCGCCGGGTACAGCACCTCTTCTATCGAACGCGGCAGCCGGTGGATTTCATCGATGAAAAGAACATCACCCGGCTCCAGCGCAGTCAGTATGGCGGCAAGATCCCCCGGCCTTTCAATGGCAGGGCCGGCGGTTGTCCTGAGATTGACCCCCATCTCATTGGCTATGATTGCGGCCAGCGTCGTTTTTCCGAGCCCCGGGGGACCGTAAAGCAGGACATGGTCCAAAGTCTCTCCGCGGATTCGCGCAGCCTGGATGAAGACCTCCAGGTTTTCCTTCACTTTATCCTGCCCGATATATTGCCTCAGCGTCTGCGGCCTCAGGCTCTGTTCAAAGGAGACGTCCTGAAGGTCCGCTTCACCGGAAATAATCCGATCTTCCATAAGCTGTATTCACCCCTTGGCTGCCGAGCCCTGCAAAAGAAGACTTCCGTCCTACTTAAGCAGCAGCTGCAAGCCTTTTTTAATATATTCATCTGTTGTAAGTTTCTCTTTTTCCAATGCCGGTTTGATGCGCTTGACCTCTTTTTCGGAATAGCCAAGCGCCCTGAGTGCCAGGATGGCTTCCTCAAGAAGAGCTGCACTTCCTGTGGCAGCAGGCTTGGCCGCATCAGGATTGAACAGATTGGGAAAGAAGTCCGGAATGGCATCCTGCAGCTTGCCTTTCAGATCAAGGATCATCTGGCGCGCTGTTTTTTTGCCAACGCCCGGGAATTTGACCAGGAACGCTTCATCTTCATCCTCAATCGCCTGGACGACCTGAGCCGGCTCTCCGGAAGCAAGAATTGCAAGGGCTCCTTTTGGCCCGATGCCGGAAACGTTCAGAAGCTTTGTAAACAGCATTTTCTCCTCGCGGGAATGGAAGCCGTACAGGGCGAAAATATCTTCCCTTACATAATGATAGGTGAAAATCCGGATTTCCCCTCCCTGCTTATTTGAATAGCTGAACGGGTTGGGTGTGGCAATTTGATAGCCTATCCCATTATTTTCAATCACTATGTACTCAGGGCCGATAAATTCGACCGTGCCTTTTATATATTCAAACAAATGTCTCGCTCCCCAAATTTTCTGTACCTCATTCTATCATACTACAAAGATTTGCCGAAGAAAAAAGTTGCAATTTTCAGCGTTATTTCTATATAATGGGAGAGGTTTTAAAAAATGACTGGGGGTCAGTGAATTGAAGAAACTATTATCTCTTTTAGCAATTTTCACACTATTATTTGCCGTTGCAGGCTGCTCTTCAAATGAAGATGAGGGCAAAGAGGAAAAAGCTTCTGAAGAAAAGACAGCTGAACTGAATGAGGCTGCTGAATCAAAAATCTATAATAGCGTCCGCATTGCAGAGCTGAAGGTAAACGAGGTATTCAACAAAGAAACAGCTGCTGATGAAGAAACGATCGTCATTAACTCAAGCTTTGCTGATGAAAGCTCTGCATCCGCATTCCTTTCAAAATACTACAGCGAAGATTTGGCAAAAGAAATGTATGCACACTATGCTACAGACCAGAAATCTGAAGATGGCAAGATGATTGTCAATACTGATCCGTTCTTCAACCCTTCATTCCTTGATACAACGCAGGAAGACGTCAAGATTGAAGGCGATGCAGACAAAGCCACTGTGACAACTGCTGAAAATGCAGTATATACAGTGGAAATGAAAGACAAAAATTATATTGTAACCGGCTATGAAAAGTAATGAAGCCGGCCCTGGCCAATTGGACCAGGGCTTTTTTATACACTCTGCTTATGCTACTGGCCGCTTCCGCTTATTGAATAGGACTGAAAGGCCTCCAGCACCTCCGCATATCTGTTCTTCGTCATGATTGGGATGCCCTTTTCAAGCTGTTCCCTTTTCTTGCTTTCAAGCTTCCTTATATCAATCTGAAAAAAAGACTGGATAATGCGGCTTTTGTCCGGCCTGCCGTTATAGATGGTCAAGATGCCTTCATCCGTCAATCCAAAATACCCGTTCGATTTTAATAAAGGTGAAATGTCGTCCACCGACTGCCGGAAAACCATTTGGCCCTCATCCATTTCAACCAGCTGCCACTCGTCATACTTGGACCAGAAATCCTCCAGGGACCAGACGGTTTCCTGAATTTCCTCTTCGCTCATTTCCCCGTCGAGATACACTCTCTCCAGTATAACTGAAAGCTCGAGCGGGCCGCTTTCAGATGCCTGCACCGGGATTCCTGTTTCTGTACCTGCAATTACAGCAAACCATACAGCTATCAGGAGAAATGAGGCAAGCAGCCGGATTGGATTGGTTCTCATAACAGATCACCCCTGGTTTGGATTCCAAAACTTTATTTCTATTGTTTCCAGCTTCACATTAAATATGCCAATTTTTTTAGGGGTATACCGGAGCAGGGATTTTAGAAAAACAGCCTCCTCAGCATGGACAACATTAAAAGGAAAGCGACGGTGAATAAAATTACGACCAGAATTTTTTCCTGCTTATTCTCTTTTTCAACTCCTTGTCCTCCCTTTTTGCCTTTATCTATGTATTGAAAAAGCAAAGCCGCAGCTCTGCTTTTCCAAAAATCAGCGGCCATCGCCATTGAGCCTGTGCCTGAGCGAATGGAACATATCCTTCATGTCCAGGTCGATCTGCTCTCTTGGCCCGCCATCCCTCAGGTCATTGTCTATATTGCGGATGCGGCTGAAGGTGCCTTCATCTGTAACCACTGTACAGGACCTCCCCCGCAGATAAGGGGACACAGCCTGCCGTATGTCCTGCTTTGTCTGCTCTTCCCTGCTGTAGTCGGACAGATCGACAGCAATCAGCACATCGCTTCCGTAAACGACAGACCGGACATCTTCCACATTGCGGACAGCTGCCGTTTCATCGCCTATCTTTTCCGCAAGCTGCCCTTCGTAAGCCGTATAATAGGATCTTTTTGCTTCCTTTGTATTATCATCCAGATGCCCGTGATAATTGGCATCACTGTGGCTGAAACGATTATCATGCTGATAAAAATTCTTGTCATAGGCTGCAAGCGGACTGGATGGATTCTTATCCCGTTCCCTGCCGGCTCCCAGCGACTCTGTGCGGTGTCCCGCTTCAGAAGCTGTATCTTTGCCGCTTCCTCCCATAGCGCAGCCTGTGAGGCCAAGACTTAATAATGCTGCAAATGGTACTGCCAGAAATTTTTGGTTCAAGCGGCTGACCCCCTTCGCCAATTTTGAGCTAGGCTCCTTAATAGCTTACCGGCGAAGGTTCGATTTCATCCTGAAAGTTTTGTCCAGCTAATCCGGGAGATTTTTCTCAAGCTCCATCAGTTCTTTGATAAAAGCCTTCCTTTCGGTAAACTGCCCTGCTGTCATGTCAAGCAGCTGCCTTGTTTTATAAGGTTCATTATATGTCCCTTCTCTGACTAATCTGTTCCATTCCCGAAAAATGTCGGAGGGAAACGCCAGGGCATAAATAAATCCCTTTTTCCTAAGGTACGGAGATAAAACATCATACTTTGCCAGCTCTTCGGCAGACCAGCCGATAAACGGCAGGATCCGGTTGGCATATTGAAGGTAGTCCATACAAACTGAGCCAATGCTTATTAAGTCAAAGTCGATCAAATGAACCTTACCGGTTTCATCTCTTAGAAAATTATGGTGGGCTACATCCCCATGAAGAACTGTTTCATTTTCAGCTTCGAAAAATGCCTTTTCCCGCTCCATACCTTTCAGGGACCAATCCGCCCAGCCCATTAGCTCTTCAATCAATTCTTTCTGGACGAAAAATTTAACCACTGGCTGATTGTTCAAAAACAGCGCTGCCCTTTCACGCCATTTTTCAATCTGGCTGAAACGCGGCAGGACACGATCATAGCGTCCGGCCACCTTCGCTGCTGTATGGTGGTACTGGCCTAACAGGTCAAGCCCGGCGCTGCGGTCAGCTTCATTAAGATAAGAGAAAGAGGCGCCAGGGACAATGTACTCCATGACTCCATAATAATACCTCCCATCATAAAGCGGCTGGACGGAAGATACTGTTTCAAAGCTGCAGGCAGAATCAAAACCTTCTTTTTTGAGGGAAGAGGTGAAGGCCTCCTGGATTTTAAGGCGCTGGTAAGAGGAATACCCTTTCAACACATACATGTCCTGCCCGGCATCAATCAGCATGACATTGTTTCTGACCGGCGAGAGTTTCTTAACAGGAAAAGGGAGGGTTTGGCGCAAATAGGAGAGGAGACGATTGCAATAAGAATCGTCTCCCCAGCTTTTAACCATTAAATTCATAGCTCTCATCGTCAAAGCGCGGCATTCCGAATGCCTGGCCGCCCATCGGGCCATAACCCTGCGGCTGTCCCATGTATGGCGATTGGCCGTAGCCCATCTGCTGTCCATACTGAGGCTGGTATGGGGCTCCATACCCCATTTGCGGCATGCCCATCCCCATATGGTGCATTCCCTGCTGCATTCCATAGTGCATGCCCGGCATCATCTGCGGCATGCCTGAGCCGCAACCGCAGTCATCAGACACTCCCTGGACACCCTGCTGAGGCATGAGCGGCATCTGGGCTTCAGAAGGCATAAGCGGCATTTGGCTTTGCGAAGGCATTAATGGCATCTGGGCCATAGAAGGTGACTCATATTCCTCCATTGCTCCCTGTACCATAGGCTGCTGAGGATATCCGTATGGCATCCCCGGTTCACAGGCACCGTAGCCAGGGCCAGGCATTACCGGTGAAACCGGGTGAAGGCAGGCTGGGTATGGAGGAAATGGATATTGCTGCTGCATGGCAGGCATCGTCTGGGTCGGCTGGAGCGGAAGCTGCTGCTGGGACATAGGAGACAATGGCAGCTGCTGCTGCTGATCTGATATTCCCATAACACCTGTCGGCTGGGCATACATCGGATTTGTGTTGGCCATAGGCATAAAGGATGAAGATTCTTCATATTGGTGGTGCATCTGGCCGGCACCTTCCATTCCAGGCATCATGCCATGCTGGTACGGCATCTGCTGCTGATATGGCATCTGCTGCTGATATGGCATGGAAGCCCCCTGAACCTGCGGATATTGGCCAGGCTGCTGATAACCATGCCCCGGGTTCACCGGAGATCCTTGATAATAGTTTGGCTGATAAGGGTACATAGGCTGTTTATAACCTCCTTGCAGCGGCATCTGCGCTGTTTCTGGACTTTCCATTTCAGGGCTTTCTTCACCAATCTGCTTAATGCCGGGAAGAATATTCATCGGCTTTGGCGGCAGCTGCGGCTGCTGCTTTGGCATGGTGATCGGCATCTGGGCTGCCGGCTCTTCTATCGGCTTCGGCTTGTATTCCTGTTTCGGCATGGCCTTTGGCTTTGGCTGCGGCTTTGGCTGCGGCTTTGGCTGCGGCTTTGGCTGCGGCTTTGGCTGCGGTTTAGGGGCAGGCATGTTCATCATATAGTAATTATTGATATCAATATCCGGAATGATCGGCTGCGGCATTTTTGGAACAAAAGGTGCTTTCGGCTGTTCCATCTTTGGAGCCGTCACCTGCGGCTTTGGTGCTTCTTTCTGTGGCTGCGGCGCTTCCACAGCCTGCATTGGCTTTTCTTTTGCAAAAGGATGCTCTGCTTTTGGCATTTCCTTCTTCGCGCCCATATTGATTTTTGCTTCAGGAGACATTCCCATCGGGGCTTCTTTCTTTATACTTCCCCCTGCTGTAGGAACTTTTATCTTCATCCCGGGCATAATCATATCAGGGTTGCTGAGCTGCGAATTCATCTTCTTCAGCTCTTCAAAGTTCACGCCGTACTTCTTGGCGATCTTCCAAAGAGTATCCCCTTTCTGTACGATATGGATCTTCACTCTGATATCCCTCCTATGCATAAGTCCATACATTGTATGACGGAATGGGCAAATTGCTAATCATTATTAAAAAAACATATGCGGTTCCGGATAAACTTTGCTTCTATTGAAAAAAATAAAACAGTCCCTTCGTCTTCAATGATATGACTGGCAGGCTTGCCATATAACACAGAAGAAAAGGGACTGCTGAAAAGCTCTGATATTTATTTGTTTAATTTACTTCAAAAGGATCAGGATCGTGCAAGCATCCTCTCAAGGGCAAGCCTCGCATTGGATGCATCAGGCTCCGGCACTGTGATCCTGTTCACGCCATTCCCTTTCGCTGCCATCTCAAGCGACCAGGCCAGATGCGGAAGGTCGATTCTGTTCATTGTCAGGCATGGGCACATATTCGGGTTGAGGGAGATGATCTTTTTGTCCGGATGGGATTGGATGATTCTGTTCACAAGATTCATTTCGGTCCCGATCGCCCACTGGGTCCCCGGAGCAGACTTTTCGATTGCCTGGATGATGTAATTGGTTGATCCGGCAAAGTCAGATCGTTCGACTATCTCTCTCCGGCATTCAGGATGCACGATGATTTTCATGTCAGGATAGTCTGCCCTGACCTGCTCGATGTTTGCCATGGTAAAGTTTTCGTGGACAGAGCAGTGCCCTTTCCAAAGGATAACCTTCACTTCCTCCAGATTGCCTTCGTATTCAAGAACTTCAGAGATGGGATTCCAGACGGCCATTCTGTCGAGCGGGATAGCTAGATTGAAGGCTGTATTCCTCCCAAGATGCTGATCAGGCAGAAAAAGCAGCCTTTCTTTTTGCGTAAACGCCCACTTAACCATTTCTTCTGCATTCGAAGAGGTAACGGTGGCTCCTCCATGTGCACCTACAAACGCCTTGATCGCGGCTGTTGAATTCACATAAGTCAGAGGCAGCATCGTTTCGCCGAACATGGCAGACAGCCGGCTCCAGGCTTTCTCAGTCTGGCGGATATCGGCCATATCAGCCATGGAACAGCCGGCCCTCATATCAGGCAAATACACTTTTTGACTTTCTGCGGTCAGGATATCTGCTGTTTCTGCCATGAAATGGACCCCGCAAAATACAATATGCTCTGCTTCTTTGTTCTCAGCAGACAGCTGGGCAAGCTTAAGCGAATCTCCAGTAGAGTCGGCAAATTGGATGACTTCATCTTTCTGATAATGATGTCCGGGGATGAAGAGCTTCTTTCCAAGCCTGCTTTTTACAGCCAGGACCCTTTCCTCAAGCTCTTCCGTTGACATCGTTTTATATTTTTCCGGCAGCAGCTTTGCACCTTGCTCCGCTATCTCAAAAATATTCATCCATTTACCTCCTGAAGCATTTTGACTTTCACACTGATATCCAGCGATTTGACAGAATGCGTTAGAAAACCGAGCGAAATATAATCTACATTTGTTTCCCCATAAGCGGCAAGTGTCTCCATCGTAATCCCGCCTGATGCCTCTGTTGTGATTCCTTCTGGAACGTGCGGCAGCCATTCGCGGATTTCTTCGGGTGACCGGTTATCAAACATGATAACATCCGCCTTTGCTTCGACCGCTTCGAGCACCTGATCCTTCGTTTCTGTTTCAACCTCTATTTTCACCATATGCCCAAGTTTTGACCTGACCGCCTCAACTGCGTTTGAAATACTGCCTGCAAAGGAAATATGATTATCCTTGATCATGACAGCATCATACAAACCATATCGGTGGTTAAAGCCCCCTCCTGTACGGACTGCATATTTCTCCAGCATCCTCAAACCAGGGGTCGTTTTTCTTGTATCCGTGATCCTCGTGCGGCTTCCGGCCATTAACTGTACGGCCTTATTTGTGCTTGTCGCGATCCCGCTCATACGCTGCAGCAGATTAAGGATGACTCGCTCCCCTTTCAGGAGGCTGTGAACCGGCCCGCTCACCCTGGCAAGAGTCTGGCCGGCTCTTATCTGCCCGCCGTCTCCCGCAATCAAATCAACCGAAATAGTGCTGTCCAGTAAAGGGAAGCCTGTCAAAAGGATATCTGCTCCGCAAAAAATGCCATCTTCCTTGGCCAAAAATACGATCTCACCCTGCTCTTGTTCGCCAAATATCAATTCACTGCTCACATCCCGGTCCCCGATGTCCTCGAGAAAAAATTGCTCAAGTAGCAGCCGCAGCTTTAATCTGTTCATTCTCCCCATCCTCTTCTTTTTGATCTTTCTGCTGGATTATTTGTACCCTCAGCCATTTCTGGTCATCCTCAAATGGAAAGTCGCTTCGGAAATGCCCCCCGCGGCTTTCGGTCCTTCTTAAGGCCGCTTCTGTGATAAGCCAGGAGGCAATGAGCATGAAGATAACCTTTACCTCCTCCTGACGATACCCTTCAAGCGAGGCACTGACCCACTTTTCCGTCCCATAACCCTGCAGCCATTCCCTTTGTGCAAGAAGGCCGGAGGCGGTGCGGACAATCCCGGCATTCTGCATCATACGCTCTTTTATTTCCTTGATGGGGGGCAGGCATGGCGAAGGACGGGATCCCCCTTTCTTTATACTCCTCCCCGCCTCATTGCGCTGCATCGGACTGGATAAGATATACCGGGCAAGCTGCCTTCCAAAATAAAGCCCTTCGAGCAAAGAATTGCTCGCCAGCCGGTTCGCCCCATGGACACCTGTACAAGCAGCCTCCCCTATGGCATAAAGGCCATTGACTGAGGTCCTGCCGTCCAGATCGGTCCTTATACCGCCCATCAGGAAGTGGCTGCCGGGAATGACCGGCAGCAGCCCCCGCTTCAGGGATATCCCGTTTTTCCTGCACATCTCCGTTATCGTCGGGAACCGGGCACCGAAATTCCCGATAGAGGTAATATCAAGAAAAATCTCAGTTCCGCTGTTTATATACTCGAAAATGGTTTGCGACACGATATGGCGCGGAGCCAGATCCTTCAATGGGTGGACGTTCTCCATGATGGTGCTGCCATCTGCCGTGACAAGCCTTGCTCCTTCACCCCGTACAGCTTCAGATATCAGGCCTGCGCCTTTGCCGCCAATTGACAATAATGTCGGATGAAATTGAATGAATTCCATATCCGCAACCTCTGCCCCGGCCCTGTAGGCTAAGGCAATTCCATCCCCCGTGACAGTTTCGGCGTTGGAAGTGAAACTGTACAGCTGACCGCAGCCCCCTGTTGCCAGTACAATGTGATCTGAGCAATATTCAGACCGTTTCCCATTCTGCCCTATGCCCCTCACCCCATAGCAGCCGGAGTCATTTGTCAAAAGCTCATACACAAAAAAATCTTCAATGATTTCGATATTCTCATTTCCTTGTCCCATTAAAAACCCGACAAGCTTTTGTCCGGTCGCGTCACCGCCCCCATGGACAATCCGCTTCTCACGGTGCGCACCTTCCATTCCAAGGAGCAGTTCCCCTGATGGACTGTTATCGAAAGGGCATCCTGATGCTCGCAGTTCATTGATTATACCGGGAGCCGCTTCTATCATAAGCCTTGCTGCCCTTTCGTCATTATGCCAGCGGCCCGCTTCCAATGTATCTTTTAAGTGGAGAGAAGGGCTGTCCTGACTGCCGAGAGCTGCCGCTATGCCGCCCTGGGCCATATAGGAATTGCTATCTGTCACCTTTAATTTTGTGAAAATAATCACATTCATATCACGGCTGAGCTCCTTTGCCATTTGCAAAGCTGCCACTCCGCTTCCAATGATGATCACATCGGTGCGATTTGCCATTTTTTCTCCCTCCTGTTTTACAGGTGTCTTGACACCTATATTTACATAGATTTAAACTTATGACAAGTGATTTTTAACATTCATAGATTGGAAGCTGGTTTACGATGAAATATTTTGATTATGCTGCAACGTCTCCATTAGATCCTGATGCGGCAAATGTATATCTGAAAGCGTCAGGTGATTTTTTCGGCAATACTGGCAGCCTGCATGACACCGGGAGCCAGGCAGCTTCCCTGCTCGAAAGCTGCCGTGCCCAGCTTGCCCTCATGCTCGGGGCCGAAAAAGAAGGGATTTATTTTACAAGCGGGGGAAGTGAGGGAAATTTCCTTGCCATCCATGCACTGCTCTCTGCTGCGGACAAGAAAGGAAAGCACATCATAGCGGGCAGGGCAGAGCATTCTTCTGTCCACAGTACACTCAGGCGGCTTATGGAAGACGGCTTTGATATAACCTTCCTTCCTTTCGATGAAAAAGGAAGAATCAGAATCTCCGACTTTGAAGCTGCCATAAGAAAAGATACAGTGCTCGCTGTCATCCAGCACAGCAATTCAGAAATTGGCACCATCCAGCCTTTGATGGAAATAAGCGCTCTTTGCCGGAAGAATGAGATTCTGCTGCACAGCGATATGGTCCACTCCTTCGGGAAAATGGATCTGGCCGGCATTCTTGATCATGCAGACAGCCTTTCTATCTCGGCCCACAAATTTTACGGGCCTAAAGGGGTTGGCGCTGTATACGTCAAACCTGCTCTTTCCTGGAAGCCATACTATCCAGGCAGTTCGCACGAGGATGGTTTCAGGCCCGGCACAGTGAATGTCCCAGCCATAGCAGCTATGATAGAAGCAGCAGGAAAGGCATACAGCTCCCTGGCTGACTTTTCGGTGCTTGCTGCCAGGCAGAGAGAAGTATTTCTTGGAGTGATGAAAGAGGCGGGCCTTCCCATTACAGTATACGGTTCCGACTTACCCGGGGAGCAGCTTGCGTCTACGGTCGGACTTGGGATCAGGGGAATTGAAGGACAATGGATGATGCTTGAATGCAATCGGAGAGGATTTGCGATATCAACAGGAAGCGCCTGCCAGACAGGGATGCAGAATCCTTCCAAGGCCATGAAGGCGATGGAGATGGAGGATGCTGCAGCAAAAGAGTTTATCCGGATTTCCTTTGGCCGGGATTCTGCCTTGGAGGAAATCCACGGGCTTGGCTGCACAATTGCGGGCATCGTCAGGGAATACAGCCGCCACAAGCCTGCTGCTGAATGATCGCTTTCAGGAAAATGCTGTGTTAAAATTGGTTCATTATAGAAGGTGTTAGGAGAGTTTAAGTATGAACGGACAGAAAAAAGTGCTGGGGGATGAACGGCGCACTATGCTGCTTGATCTCCTGAAATCCCGCCAGGAGCCTGTTACAGGGAGCGAGCTGGCCAGAAAGGCGAATGTAAGCAGGCAGGTCATCGTCGGCGATATCACGCTTCTTAAGGCAAAGAATGAACCGATTATTGCCACAAGCCAGGGATACCTCTATCTTCAGCAGGTCCCGCCCGCCCAGCTGTTTGAACGGACGGTCGCCTGCTCCCACTCTCCAGACAAGACAGAAGATGAGCTGAATCTGCTTGTAGATCATGGGGCAACTGTTAAAGATGTAAAGATTGAGCATCCTGTGTATGGAGACCTGACAGCCTCCATCATGGTCTCCAACCGGCGGGAAGTCAAACAGTTCCTGGAAAAAATCAGGAAAACCAATGCTTCCTTCCTCTCAGAGCTTACCGGAGGCTTTCACCTCCATACAATCACCGCTCCATCAGAAGCGATTCTGGATGCAGCAGAACAGGCACTTGCGGAAGCAGCTTTTCTTGTTGACCTTCCATAAGTGCCGGAAAATACAAAAGGCCAGGCTTCAGCAAGCCTGGCCTTTCTTTTATGTTTGTTAATGCACATTGGACGCCTTATCTCTCGCTTTCCTGCCAATCTGGAAATACGGATAGCTTCCAAGTATTTTCACCCCGCAGCCCAGCGCTTCCAGCTCTGCTACCGCTCCGGGTATCAGAATATCATCAGCTTCCATATCAATATCAATGATGAAAAAATAATTGCCAAGCCCCGTTTTCATCGGCCTTGACTCAATCTTGGTCAAATTCAGTTTTCTCCAGGCAAATGCAGATAAAACCTGATGAAGTGCACCCGCCCGGTCTGAAGGCAAGGTGGCCATAACGGTTGTCTTATAGCCCAGCGCCTTTGTTCTATCAAGCTTGACAGGATTTTTCGAAATAACAACAAAGCGGGTGTGGTTATATTGAAAATCATGAATATCCCTCTTCACAATAACCAATCCGTATTCCTCTGCAGCCAGTTCATTGGCAATAGCGGCTGCCTTCATTTCCGGATTCTCTTTAACAAATTGAGCGGCGGCAGCTGTAGAGGTCATATTTTCAGAAGGGATGCCCTTCAAATCCTGGTGCAGGAATTTATGGCATTGCGCAATCGCATGAGAATGGCTGTAAATAATTTCAGTATCCTGCCACTCTTGTGCATGCTCCGGATGCACCATCAGATGCTGGCTGATCGGAGCCGTTATCTCCCCGCAGATCGGCAAATCCACTTCATGAACCAAATAATCCAGTGTAATATTGACAGATCCTTCAAGCGCATTTTCTATTGGAACAACCGCAAAATCAATTTCTCCATTCAAGACTGCGTCCATGCAGCCCGGAATCGTGCGGTAAGGGGTGGATTCCGTCTCCGGAAACATCGCTCTTACTGCCAAGTCAGTGAATGTAGCCTTTGGCCCAAGATAGCCTGCTTTCATAGTCAATATTCCTCCCAAACAGATCCACAGTCCTTTTTATATACTTTAACACTTTACACTATGTATGTCCTTAGTTTTTATGGCTTGGAATGGATAAATCTGAACAAATCGTGCTGACAAGGACGCCCAATTTTAAAAAAAGGAGCCGGAAATCGGCTATGCACCTGATCCCAGCACCTCTACTTTTTCAACAAATTCCAATTTTCTCAGCCTGGCCAAAAGCTCATCAATCTCTATCCCCATCCCGCTCGTATTGAGCGACATGGTAACATTCGCCCTGCTCTGCAGAGGGATGGTCTGATGGATCGTTAAAACATTGCAGCCTGAGGATGCAACAATCCCAAGGAGCTGTGATAATGTCCCTGACCTGTCCTCCAAATGGAAAAACAGGGTGATGAGCCGCTCTTTGATCACTGTATGGAAAGGAAAAACCGTATCCCGGTACTTATAAAAGGCACTTCTGCTTAAGTCGACCTTCTGGACAGCGTCCCACACCGATTCTGCTTTCCCTCTATCAATCATTTCCTTCGCTTCAAGCGTTTTTTTCATGGCTTCCGGAAGGACATCTTCACGGACCAAATAAAACTTCCTATCTGACTTATCCTGTCTCATTCCTTTCACCCCTTCGCGTAAAGCAGTGTCCACTTATATGTATGTATATTGATCCCTGAAAAGCCATGAAGCCTGCACCGGCCCATCAGGGATCCGGCGCAGCGGCTTTATAGGCTATTCAACAAATTCGAATTCAAACTCAAGCAGCTTGATCGTGTCGCCATCCTTGGCTCCGCGTTCTCTCAGTGCCTCGTCCACGCCCATGCCTCTCAGCTGGCGCGCGAAACGGCGGACAGATTCTTCCCGCGAGAAATCGGTCATCTTGAACACTTTGATGACTGCATCGCCGGAAAGGACGAAACTGCCGTCCGGATCCCTTGTGATCACAAACTCAGTCTGAGGTTTTTCATGCTTGTAGATAACCCGGTTAATGCCGTTATCCTCTTCTTCTTCCATGAGAGGGAATTCAGGTGTTTCCTCGATCTTGTCTGCAACAGCAAACAGCAGATCCCTGAGGCCCTGCCTTGTAAAAGCGGAAATCGGGAAGATCGGATGATCATCAGTCAGCCTGCTTTTGAATTCCTTCAGGTTTTCTTCAGCTTCCGGCATGTCCATTTTATTGGCTACAATGATCTGCGGACGCTCTGTCAGGCGCAGATTATACTCTTTCAGCTCTTTATTGATCGTGAGGTAATCCTCATACGGATCACGGCCTTCCACTGCTGCCATATCAATGACATGGACAATGACACGGGTCCTTTCAATATGGCGGAGGAATTGATGTCCCAGTCCAACACCTGAGTGCGCCCCTTCGATCAGCCCAGGCAGGTCTGCCATTACAAAGCTTCTTCCATCTTCTGTTTCAACCATCCCTAAATTCGGGGCGATCGTTGTAAAATGGTATTCAGCAATCTTAGGCCTTGCTGAAGAAACAACCGAAAGCAGAGTCGATTTCCCGACACTCGGGAAGCCTACAAGCCCAACATCAGCAAGAAGCTTCAGTTCAAGGACTACTTCACGCTCCTGGCCAGGCTCGCCATGCTCTGACAGCTCAGGCGCAGGGTTGGCAGGAGTAGCGAATCTGGTGTTGCCCCGCCCTCCGCGTCCGCCTTTTGCGATGATGGCCCTTTGCCCATGCTCAGTCAGATCAGCTATTACCTCTTTTGTATCCGCATCGGTCACAACCGTTCCCGGCGGAACCTTGATGATCATATCCTTTGAATTTCTGCCATGCTGATTTTTGGACATTCCATGTTCCCCGCGGGATGCTTTGAAATGGCGGTTATAGCGGAAATCCATAAGAGTCCGCAGACCTTCTTCCACCTCAAATACAACATCTGCACCCTTGCCTCCGTCCCCGCCGGCAGGGCCGCCCTTTGGCACGTACTTTTCACGGCGGAAAGCAACCATTCCGTTGCCTCCGTCGCCGCCTTTCACATATATCTTCGTTTGATCGACAAACATACTAAAAAACTCCTCCTGTCTGCTGTATGTACACAAAACCGTGAAGCTACAGCAGTAAAAATCTGCTTAAGGCACAGCGGCATTTTCCGCTGCATATCCCCTTTCAGGGCCCACCCAGCTACTCCAATCCCCTGCTGAATGGCATAAACACTTCCAGGGCCAGCTCCTGCTCTGACAGCTCCTCCATCTTCATCCTGATGGCCTGGTGCTGCTCTCCCAGATAAGATCTGATCGATTCTCTCTCTGTTATTATTCCGCTAAAATCAAAAAACAAACGGATTCCATCCTCCTGAGGCTCTATCAATACCGATAAATGGTTATCATGAAAGGGTTTAACCGAACCGTCCAGCCTTGCAAAAAAAGACCTTGTCCAGCTCTCAAGGAACTGGTCATCCAGTTTTCTGCACTTGACGTCATCCAGCACCTCATAATCAATCTGGAACGAATGGTTTTCCCAATTGTAGGTAAACATCAGGGAGGCAAATTGAGGAATATTCAAGTTGGAAAGCTTTGCTTCATTCTGGGCTTCTACAACGATTTCATCGATGATTTCCTTGGCCCTGTCATATTTGCATAGGGAAAGATTTCCTTTAATTAATTGTATTTTATTCATCCAGTCATGGCGTGCATGCCGCAAAACCTCAACTGTGCTCCAATCTTTTTCCATAAATGCACTCCTACACAATTATTAGTGTCATAAGATTGCCTGCTGATAGTATATCAAAAAAGAAGATGGGAGTAAGCAATTTCCTTTCAAAATTGGCTATGTTCAACATTGTTGTTAATTTTGGGCTCATTTTAGCCAGATATTCAACTTTGCTGAAATGCGTGTGAAAACAAAGTTTTACACGAATGAGCCCAAAATCGACAAGGTACAAGCCGGCGAACCGCGGAAAAGCCACGGCAGCCCGTTTGGGATCCATGCCCTTTCCGCGGTCCACGCTTGATCATCAGCCCTATAGCAGGAATCGCATATAAAGGAAAAAAGAAAACTCTAACCTGTCGGTTAGAGTTTTCTGTAGTAAGCTTAAGCTTCTTGAGCAGCTGGATAAACGCTCACTTGCTTGCGGTCACGGCCTACACGCTCGAACTTGACAACTCCGTCCACTTTCGCGAAAAGAGTATCGTCGCCTCCGCGTCCAACGTTCACTCCAGGGTAGATCTTTGTACCGCGCTGACGGTAAAGGATAGAACCGCCGGATACGAATTGACCGTCTGCACGCTTAGCGCCAAGGCGCTTAGAGATTGAGTCACGGCCGTTCTTTGTAGAACCTACTCCTTTTTTAGAAGCGAAAAACTGAAGATCTAATCTTAGCATTTGTTTCACCTCCTATTTTTTGAAGGTTATTTTTATGTGCTTACCATACTCGCGCTCAATCGTCTCCAATGAAACAATCATGCCTTCCAGCAGAAGCTGGACTTTCTCTTGCGTCTCTTCAGGAAGGTCCTGCGGGATGTCGCATCGGAGAAAGCCGCTGTCTCCCTGTTCGATGTCAGGCTCGACTCCTGTCAGCGCCATGATGCTGTTGATGGCACCGATGGACACTGCAGAAACGCCTGCACATACGATATCTTTGCCATGGTTGGCAAAAAGGGCATGCCCGCTCAATGAAAAGGATCTGACGCGGCCGGCTTCAGTACGAATAATCGTCGTATGGATCATACAGCCAAACCTTATGCGTTGATCTTTTCGATTACAACTTTAGTGAACGGCTGACGATGACCTTGCTTTTTACGATAGTTTTTCTTCGCTTTGTATTTGAAGACAATGATCTTCTTTGCACGGCCTTGTTTTTCAACTTTAGCCGTTACAGTAGCGCCTTCAACTACAGGGCTTCCTACCTTTACATTGTCGCCGCCTACGAATAAAACTTTGTCAAAAGTAACTGTTTCGCCTTCTACAGTGTCCAGCTTTTCGATGAAGATAGCTTGGCCTTCTTCAACTTTGATCTGCTTTCCACCAGTTTCGATAATAGCGTACATGAACTGCACCTCCTTATAGACTAAGACTCGCCAATTGCAGGCGTTTTGCAAAAAAGAGCAAAAGCTTGAATACCTGCTCTGAGCGGTTGTAGCTTGGTGCGCTACAAACATAACATAAGAATACTATCATATATTCAAAGAGTGTGTCAATACATTATCCCAGGTTTAAATCAGGGAGCTTCATTGCTTCTTATGTTTTGATTCAATTTCCATCAGGCTTCCCAGCTGGCGGATCTCATAAAAGGGAGTCCTGGAGTCTTCTGCGGTAAAAAACAGCCTGAGGCCGCATGTTTCTTCCAGTCTTTTCCGGTGGATTCCCTGTTCGCCGGAAAAAACGTCCAGGACATCGGCTGAAAGCCTGACAAGGGCAGCCTCATAATCGCTCCCCCTATGCTCCCAGAGCTCCCGCTCAAGCCGGAAGGCCGCTGTCTCTGCACTGATCATCCGCCCGGTCCCTTCACAGGCCGCACACTTGACTGTGAGCGATTCAGAAAGGGCAGCCCGCGTCTTTTTCCTTGTGATCTGCAAAATGCCAAGCGGGGTGAACCCGACGATCCTCGTTCTCCGTTCATCTTTGCGGAGCTCTTTTTCCATCACCCGTGAAATATGCTGCCGGTCCCTCTCCTCTTTCATATCAATGAAATCAATCAGGATCATGCCGCCAATGTCCCTGAGCCTGATCTGCCTTGCAGCCTCTGCCGCAGCCCATTCATTGGTCCTGAGAACCGTGTCGCGCAGATTTTCCCGGCCGGAATATTTTCCTGTATTCACATCGATGACAGTCAGTGCTTCTGCTTCATCAAAGATAAGATAGGCCCCGTTATCAAGCCAGACGATCCTTTTGAGCGCTTTATCGATTTCCTGGTCAAGATTATAGGCAGAGAAAATGCTTTCCTTTTTATTATAAAAACGCACTTCAGACCCTGCAGCTGTTTTTTCCAGTTTCTGCTTTACAGCGAGGTCGTCAACCAGCACCTCTCCGGCTCCAAGCCTGGCCATCTCAGCGGCTGCTTCCTCCAGAAAGGTTTCTTTTTCAGCAAGCTTTGCAGGCTTTTTTACAGAAGCAGCCGCTTTAGAAAGCTCCCTGTGTTCAGCACGAAGATCCTCCAGTTCTTTTTGAAGCTCTTCTAATGAAGCTCCTTCAGCAGAAGTGCGGAAAATGAGCCCTTCTTCTTCTTCCTTCAGCTTCATCCCTAGAGTCCTCAAATCTTCCCGTACGGATTCATCCCCTATTTTCCTTGAAACGGCCACATACCGGCCAAAGGGCATATAGATTAGCTTCTCGCCCTGGAATTCTATGATATTGGTAAGCCTGGGACCTTTTGTCCCGGCAGCATCTTTTTCAACCTGTACAAGCAGCTTTTCACCTTCACGGACAAAAGAGGAGATTGATTTTCTGTCTTTCACCTCTTTGTCTTCGGTTGAACGCACAAACGATGCGAGCCTGTCGCGGTGCAGAAATCCGCTCTTTTCCTCGCCAAGTTCAACGAATGCAGCATTCATCCCTGGCAGCACCTTTGCGACCGTCCCGAGATAGATGCTGCCGACTGCTGACAGATTTTTGGGCTGGTCGATGATCAGCTTTTCAGGCTTGCCCGATTCATTCAGCACAGCATAGCGTTTTTCCCTTGTTGCATAATTGATGACTAATTTTTTCAACTTTATTCCCCGCTTTAATATATCTAAAAATCTTTGTCTATTATTATCAAGCTTTAATAGGCATAAAGCAAATCAGCCATCCGTGCTGTAGTAAGCTTTTCGGAAAAATAAGCATGCAGGAGCTCATTCTCATCAAGTGCTGCATGCTCCTTCCCATCCTTTTCAACGATGATTGGATGCTTGGTGCCGCGCTGGAAACGCTCCAGCACTTCGACAATCATCTCATCCTCCTTGACGATCAATGGCTTCAATACTTTGAATTCATTCCGGTTCCCATAATAACGCTCCAGCAGGAATCGCATAAAAATAAATCGCCGCTGCTTCCATTCAAAATGCAGGGAAAAAAGCAGGAAGCCGAGCACAATCCAGATATTTGGATTAAGGGGTGCTGCCAGCAGCATAACCGCAGCAAAAATAAGGGCAGCCGCAAGTGAAATCCTTAAGGCCTGTTTGTGGGCATCTGGGAACGCCTTCTTTTGGGAAAGGTATAAAAACAGCAGCTTCCCCCCATCAAGCGGCCAGATAGGCAGGAGATTGAAAATCAGAATCATGATATTATATTGAAAAAAAAGCTCAAACAGTGCCCCGTCCACCACTGACATACTATAAAGAATGTAAGAAAGGGCAATCAGCCAGACATGCTGGAGAGGCCCGGCCAAAATAACGGCCGCTTCTTCCTTCAGCGGCCTGTTTCCATGCTCATCCATTTCGGCTACCCCGCCAAATGGAAGCAATGATATTCTTTTGATTCGCCATGAAAAGCGGGCTGCCGCCCAAGCATGACCCATTTCGTGCACAAAGACAATCAGGAGGAGCATCATCACCTCCTGAAAACGGGCTGTTGCCACTGCCAGCCCGATGACAGCCCACAGCAGGGGATGAATGTGGATATACCGGAATAGACTGAGCATTTTAGTCAAATTGCATCACCTGGATCGGATCGATAAAATCATCGCCTTGCTTTAACGCAAAATAAAAAGACCCTTTGCCGCTCTCCGGCACTTCGGCGGCTGTTCCCACTGCGACACCTTTGCCGATATAATCATAAAGATTGACCTTGATCTCGCTCAAATTCCCATACCATGTCTCAGTTTTATCAGCATGCTGCACAATGACGGTTTTTCCGAATCCTTCTTTATTGCTGGCAAACTTAACAAGCCCCTCTTCTACTGACTCCACATTTGCATCGATTGAGACCTCAATCGTCACCCTCTGGCCTGTCTCATCGAACTCCTCAAGGATTTTGCCGGAGGCTGGGAGAGCATATTCCTGGGCGGGAGCTGACTCGTTCCTCTCCTTTTTTGAATCCGTAAAAGGCACCAGCGCCAAAGGCTCCCCGAACTGCTCTTCATACCATTCCGACACAGCCGCAAACTGAAAATCAGTCTCCATCGTTTTGGCCACAAAGCTTTTGGCCGGCTCAAAGGCTGCCGACGGGTTTTTGAAAAGGATGGCGGTGACCAGCACCAGGCATGCAGAGGCCAGCAGCTTAAAGAAGAATACTTCTTTTTTAAAAAGGGGATGCTCTCCTTCGGGAGAGGTGCCTTCATAGGAAGGCAGCTTTCCAAACCCGTGCTTTTCCTCCTCATCTGCCCAGGGAAGCCTGTGCTGAATCTGTTTATTCATCCGCTCCTGGTCTTTTTTCCGCTTTTCAATTCTTTTGCGTATTTCATCTGCTCTTGAACGCATAATCTCCCCACCTGTCCCTTGACCTGATTTGTACAAGTCTATGAGGTGTTTGAGTGGAGTATGACATTTTGGGGGAGAAAGAGGCGGAGAGATTGGGAGAATATCAACGATTGGGAACAGTTAAAAAAAGCAAACAAAAAAAGCCGGAGATTACCGACTTTTTTGACTGAAGACCAATCGTAAAAAATAGATTTTTTGTTGCGCTTAAGTATGAGGCTGTTGATTTGCGTTCCAGGCACTTCGCTTTCCGCGGGGCGGAGTTGAGCCTCCTCGCGCTGCGCGCTGTGGGGTCTCAACTTTTCCGCTATTTCCCGCAGGAGTCTTCGTGCCTTGCACTCCAATCAACAGGGTTTTTAAACTTTTATGGCACCAAAGTGCTAGGTCATAAGATCATAAACAAATAGAATATCTAAAATTAAAGCTCTTAATAACTTTTGTATTCGAAGCTAGCTTTCTCGCTCCTATTTCACACCAAAGAATTTTTTCAATTTGGTGAACATGCCTGTGTTTTCTTGTTCCAGCTGCTGCAGCGGAACGGCTTCGCCGAGGATGCGGCGGGCGATGTTGCGGTAGGCGACGGATGCTTTGCTGTTTGGGTTGAGTGCAATCGGCTCGCCATGGTTTGATGCTTTGATGACTTCGTCGTCATCGGCTACAATTCCGATCAGGTCGATTGATAGATGGGCGGTGATTTCATCGACATCCAGCATATCGCCATTCTTCATCATATGGCTGCGGATCCTGTTGATGACAAGCCTTGGAGCCTCGACATTCTCTTCCTTTTCAAGCAGGCCGATGATCCTGTCGGCATCACGGACGGCTGAAACCTCCGGAGTCGTCACGACAATCGCCTTGTCTGCTCCGGCAACGGCATTCTTATAGCCCTGTTCAATCCCTGCAGGACAATCGATAATGATATAATCATAGTCCTGCTTCAGCTCTTCTACCAGCTTCTTCATCTGTTCAGGATTCACAGCGGTTTTATCACTTGTCTGGGCAGCAGGCAGCAAATAAAGAAGATCTTCAAAGCGCTTGTCCTTCACAAGAGCCTGGTGGACCTTGCAGCGGCCTTCAATCACATCCACCAGATCATAGATGATGCGGTTCTCAAGCCCCATCACCACATCCAGGTTGCGCAGGCCGATATCTGTATCGACAAGACAGACCCGCTTGCCCTGCAAAGCCAAAGCCGTACCGATGTTGGCGGATGTGGTCGTTTTGCCGACACCGCCTTTGCCTGAAGTAATTACAATAGCTTCTCCCACACTAGTGTCCCCCTTCCAATCTCGTTAAGTTTGGTCTGAGATGCATCAAAACCTGTAATCTATCAACTATCATTTGTTCATTTTCGTCTATGTAGGCACATTCCATTTCCCTCATGTCCTCATCCTTGCTGTGATCAGGCGCCCGGTTGATGCAGTCGCTGATCCTTAGCTGGGAAGGCCTCATCATGCTTGCCGCAATGACAGCCTGCCGGTTTCCGTAGCATCCGGCATGGGCAATTCCCTTCAAGCTTCCCATGATGAAAATGCTTCCTCCCGCCATGACAGTGCCGCCGGGGTTTACATCCCCAATCAGGAGCAGATCGCCTGGAACTTCAAGGACCTGGCCTGAGCGGATGATCTTCGCCACAGACATAATCCCATTTTCTTTTTTCTCCCTGTCAGCTTCTTCCTTAGTCAGGACATTTGAGCTGACAGAATCAACGACAAAATTCTTCTTTGCCCTGATCAAGTCCTTCAGCTCTTCCTCCTGATCAGCGTTAAGATAGCGGTTTCCCGCCTGCACCCTTACAGACATAAGGGGACGGTCAACATTGGTCCTGGCGCTTTCGGAGAGCTTTCTATCCAGCTCCTTTTTCAGGTCCTCATAGGAACAGGAGTCGTCCAGATGAAGAGTCAGGCCGTCCTTTGTCCCTTTTATTGTCACATTCTGAGTTTTCTTCATTGCAAGATGTTCACCTCAATAAGAAAAGCGCAAGCGCCTTGGTCACCCCAAAGGATCGCAGACTAAGAACGCCACGTCCTGTGGCAACGTCTGCATGACCCCCATCCTGGGGGCCTCCGATCCTCCCGGAAAGGCGTCCTTTGCCTTTTTGGGAGGATTGGCTTCTGACCTCGAGGGGGTAGGCGCTGGAGCTAGACAGTGATCAAACTAGAAAAAATATAAACTTTCTTATTTTGATAAGAAAAACCTGGCACTCTGCCAAGTCATTGCCGGCTGACCGGCTCTTCCCATCCCCTTCAGGACAGCTGCGCTGCCTCTGTCAAGGATACAAGCCGTACGCCATACATAGATTCAATGTATGCCTTTTCTGCGGCTCCACATAATACAATTCGACATGAGCTCACAAAATCCTTTTTCGCCTGTGCAGTTTTACCTGCTGTTTCACTATTTTTATCGGCTGGCCACCAGCACTTTCCACATTACTGGCCGTATTCATCAAGCTCGCGTGCGAACTTTTCGAAAAACTTCTTAAAAGGAAAGGACACCACAACGATGAAAGCCAGATTGAGCACAAGCGTCGGCAGGAGCCTTTGCTGCAGGAACACTGAAAACTCCATGTTAGTGCGGTGGATCAGGAAATTCATCTCGTACACACCCAGTTCCAGAAGCGCCAGTTCAAACAGAGTGATAAGGGCAACCACAGCAAGATTGGTATGCAGGATCCGGATGATTTTGGACGCAATATAGGCCAGCAGCGGCAGCATGAATAAATAGATGCCGATGATATCTGTATACACAATATCAAACAGCAGGCCGAAAATCAGTCCATAGATGATCCCATGTTTTTTACTGCCGTAGATGGTCAGGAAAATGATGATGACCGCCAGGAAATGCGGGACCATGATCCGTTTGCTGTTATACAATTCGGCAGACAGCAGCTGGACAAAAACGCTGTCCAGGACGAAAAAGAATAAAACGAGAAGAGGGAGAAGAAACCGTTTCATCTCTATTCCTCCTCTTCTTCCAATATATCCAGGTCAGGCTTCTCCATAGAAAGCTTTGCAACCATCACATGCTCTATATCATAAAAATCCGCCCCAGGCTTCACATAAGCAGTCTGGTTCAGGCCGAACTCATCAGGAACGACTTCCTCTACTACACCGACAGGCAAGCCTGATGGGAATACGCCGCCAAGTCCGGAGGTTGATACAATCTCTCCTTTTTTAATTTCGGCATCATAAGGAATCCGCTTTAGCAAAAGAAGTTTCTTTTTAGTATCATACCCTTCAATCGTCCCATAGATCTTTTCATTAATGACAGCAGAAATCCGGTTGGCAGGATCGGTGCTGCTGAGGAGCTGAACACTGGCGGAAAGAGGGCTTGTATTCTTCACTTTGCCGATCAAGCCGCCGGAGGTTATAACAGCCATATCTTTTTCCAAGCCGTCTTTTTCACCTTTGTTGATGATCAGCGTCTCTTCCCAGCGATCGGGATTTCTCGCAATCACAGTCGCCTGGATGGGCTTATACTTGCTTAAATCACCTTTTTTATCGAGTATCGTCTGCAATTTTTCATTTTCATCCTTCAAGCGCTGGACATCGGCCTCAAGCATAGCAAGCTCATCTAGCCTGCCCTTCAATTCCTTGTTTTCTTCATATGTATTCTGCAAATCTTTTACATTTTCGAAGAATCCGGCAACATAGCTTGCCGGCCTGGAAACGATGGTCTGCGCCCAGCTTGCTGTATCTTTGACAAATTGCTCTGCCCATGAAAGCTTTTCCCTTTCCTTCAGGGAAAAGCCAATTAATGCCACCAGAATAATGATACTGACAAGCAGGATGATCAGGCGTTTATTCAGGAAAAACTGTGGCATGGTTCACACCTCTATTTCTTTAAAAAGAAAGGACTCCAGGATAAAAGCGAATGACTGCTTCATGCCCGGAGCCGCCCTTTTTGTTATTAATAAGAATCTTTGGATTTGTTTTTGAATAAGTGGATATGGTCAAGAGCCTTCCCTGTTCCGATTGCCACACAGTCAAGCGGATTTTCAGCGATGAGCACAGGCATTTTTGTTTCCTCTGCAATCACCTTGTCCAAATTGCGGAGAAGCGCTCCTCCTCCAGTCAGCACAATCCCCCGGTCCATGATATCAGCAGCCAGTTCAGGCGGCGTCTTTTCCAGGGTCACCTTCACGGCATCTACAATGCTATAAACAGTATCACGAAGGGCAGCAGCAATTTCCTCTGCCGTAATTTCGATCGTTTTCGGCAGTCCTGTCAAAAGGTCGCGGCCGCGGATTTCCATGTTTTCAATGCCTTCAGGCTCACCGGCGGAGCCGATCTCCATTTTAATGGCTTCAGCCGTCCGGTCGCCAATCATCAGGTTATAAGTTTTGCGGATATAATTAATGATTGCATCATCCATTTCATCCCCCGCAATACGGATTGACTGGCTTGTAACGATGCCGCCAAGTGAAATGATGGCCACTTCAGTCGTCCCGCCGCCTATGTCGACAACCATGCTTCCTGTTGGCTCCCAAACAGGAAGATTTGCACCGATTGCAGCAGCAAACGGCTCTTCGATCGGATAAGCATCACGTGCACCAGCCTGGCGTGTTGCATCAATGACAGCACGCTGTTCTACAGCTGTTATGCCTGAAGGCACACACACCATCACATAAGGCTTGCCGGCAAAGAAGCCCTTCTTGACAGCCTGTCTGATATAATATTTCATCATAGTAGCAGTTGTTTCATAATCAGCAATGACGCCGTCCTTCATAGGGCGCATCGCTACGACATTCCCCGGCGTACGGCCAATCATATTCTTCGCATCATTGCCGACAGCGACAATACTTTTAGTATCCGTCTGCATGGCAACGACAGAAGGCTCCCTTACAGCAATTCCTTTTCCTTTTACATAAACGAGTGTATTGGCAGTCCCCAAGTCGATCCCAAGATCCCGTGTTCCGATTCCAAACATAGCTGTATCTCCCTTTCTGATACGAAATGCAATTTTTTTAAGGTGATTTTTATATTCGAAGAAGGCTGAAAAAGCAGCCTATTTAGCAGTTGGCAGACTTATTCTAGTCTAAAAAATCATAAATTATATTATATCCTAACAAACGGTAAAATCATAGTGTTATAAATAACCTTTTTCCTTTAAGCTGACATATTTGTTTTCACCGATAATCAAATGATCCAGAACATCAATGCCAATGATTTTCCCGCACTCCGCCAGCCTCTTAGTGACTTCTATATCCTCCCTGCTGGGGGCGGGATCGCCGGAAGGATGGTTATGAATGCAGATAATAGACGCAGCCGACCTCCTGAAGGCCTCCTTAAAAACCTCCCTTGGATGGACAATCGAAGCATTCAGGCTGCCGATAAAAATCGTCTGCTTATGGAGCACCTGATTCTTTGTGTTCAAGTATAGGCAGACAAAATGCTCCTGCGAAAGGAAGCGCATGTCATTCATGACATATTTGGCGCCGTCCTCAGGTGAACGGATCACAAAGCGGTCATCATAGGAGAGGCTGGAAATTCGCCTCCCGATCTCGACCGCGGCCAGCACCTGAATGGCTTTTGCCATGCCGATCCCTTTGATGCTGGTCATCTCATCAAGCGTCGCATCCTTCAGGAGGCGGAGGCCTTCAAAATGGGTGAGAAGCCTGTTTGACAGCTGGAGCACAGACTCCTCTTTAGTCCCGGTCCTGAGCATAAGAGCAAGAAGCTCATGATTGGACAGACTTTCCGGGCCATTCTGGATAAAGCGCTCGCGCGGCCTTTCATCCTGCGGGAAATCACGGATCATCAATGATTCAGTTTTCAATATGGTTCCTCCCTTGCCGGCGGGAAAGGGAGGCAGATGAGCTTGAAGTAATTAAAAAGGCAGTTGGAACCCGGCCTTTTTCAACTCTCTTGCTGTTCTTGAAAGCGGGAGCCCGACGACCGCGAAGTAATCACCGCTGATCCGCTTCACAAGCGTAGCACCGAGACCCTGAATTCCATATGATCCGGCCTTATCGAAGGGCTCGCCGCTTTCGATATATGCCGACTTTTCGTCATCTGTCAGCTCCCAAAATTCCACATCCGTTTTTTCGTAAAATTCAATTTTGCTTTTTTGCGGAGTAAAAATCGATACTCCCGTATAAACCGAATGGACCCTGCCGGACAAACGCGACAGCATATCAAATGCCTCGCCATGCCCATCCGGCTTCCCTAAAATAAGACCGTCTGCAAAGACAATCGTATCCGAACCGATGACAAATGAAGCTGGATTCTTCCTGGCGACAGACTCCGCTTTTCTGGAAGCAAGCTCCATGACAACTTTTTCAGGAAGCATCCCCGGTTCGAATGTTTCGTCCACATCACTGCTGGAGACTTCAAATTTCAGCTGAAGATTTTCAAGAAGTTCTTTTCGCCGCGGAGAAGAAGAGGCTAATATGAGGTTCTGCAAAAAAATCACCCTATCCTTTACTTGTATCATTTTGGGAGATACAAACTAATCGTACCAAAATTTATAGGTTCTAACAATTTTTAAAAGAGTTTTGTCAAAAAAAATAGGAGCTTGTCGAATGATTTCCGACAGCCCCCTATAATGTGCGATATTTCCTGGAAAATATTCACCCTTTTATTAAAGTGCAGTATACGCTGCTATGAATGACAGCAGATGCTGCTGAATTGCGTAGTAGCCTTTTTCATCCGGGTTTTGCTGATAGCTTGCGATCAGCTCTGCTGCTTCTGAAAGCTCCTTCTGCATAACCGCCACACGATCCGCTGAAAGCTTTGATTCATCAAACCCTGCAAGCTGTGCTGATATATCTGCCGCCTGCTTTAATGCTTCTTCCGGTATCGCAGCTCCTGGTGAAGCAGCCCCAACCCCTGAAGCCATGGACGAATATATCCCTGGAGCCGCTTGCAGGAACTTTTTCTCCTCCTCCTGCAGCTTCTCCAGTGTTTTTCCGCCGGCAGCCAATTCCTTGGCGAATGCATCCATGCCCTTGCTCTTATAATCGGTTCCCAGCTGTTTCGCGTCTTCAAGCGACCCTGCAGCCCCAAGGAAGAGATATGATTTTCCTTCCATCTCCAGCAGCTGTGCCGGTGCACCTTTCTCAAAAATCGTGCTTTGGATCTTTTCAGCCGCATCCTTCGTTGAAAAGACACCGCCCTGAACAACGAAAACCGTAAGAGGCTCGAGGGCCAAAGTTCCGCTTCCCGCTTCGCTTTCCTGATCGCTGCTGCTCACACTCCCTGCTGCTGTCTGCGCTGCTTCTTCAGGCTCTTCAGTGCTTCCGTCATGGATCACCATCTTAAGCATCAAAAATCCAAGGCTTGTCCCGAACAGCACAGCAAAGAATACAGAAATCACCACTGATCGGACCAGTGCTTTCTGATTGGAAGGCTTCCCAGGCGAGCTGAAAATACTCCCTTTCTTTCCGCTTCCTTTTTCGGGCTTTTCGGCAACCTTATATTCCTTCGGTTCTGGATCTTCCTCCATGATCTCCGGGAGAATCCAGTCAAACTCATCATCTGCAGCTTCCCTGGCTGGAGCCGCCTCCAATTCAGCCAGGTCTTCGTTTGCTGTCAGAGCCTTCCCCTCTGCCAGCTCTTCTTCCACAATCTCTATGTGCGGCACTTCTTCTACAGAATCTCTTTCCTTTTGAGCCGTTTTGTCTATCACATGCACGGCTTCCCGATCCTTGCCATTCAGCTTGATCGTAATGGTCCGGCCGTTCCCTCGGTTTTCCACAGCTTGTCCTCCCCGTGTCGATTGCTGGATTTGCCTTCATCCTAACACAGGGGCAAAAAAAAATAACAAGACTTTTGTCGTCTTGTTATAGGATGATTTCGTCAAATTTTTCGCAGATGATTGAAGGGCCGCTAGAGATCTCCCTCATCTTCGCTGTTCTTTTTTACTTTTACATCTGCGAAGCTGTTCAACGGATTGCGCTTATTGCCCGGCGGCGGAGAGTCAATCGCTGGAAGCTGCTTCTCCAGCTCTGCCAGTTCCGGCATATAAAAAGCCGAGACTGCTATATTGTAATTGAAAGGCTGTGAATCATTTTCTACAGTGCTGATTTCTTCCTGGCCCTCAAATTCAATCGACTCTACAAGGATGATTCTTTTATTATTTTCCAACGATTCAATAAATCTTTCAAATTCATAATAAGTTGATGACCGGGCAGTTAAGGCCACCGTTATTTTCCTGACTCCTTGAGGCAATGCAGCTGGAACTGTCTCTCCATCAGCAGCAGCCTCAGCAGTTTGGTCTTCGGCAGACTCTACTTCTTCAGTAAGAGTGTCAGCAGCCACTTCTCCTTCTTCAAACTTCATTTCAGCAACAAAGCTGCCGGATACAACTTCAGCTTTTTCGATATCAAGCAAAAGCTGCTCAATCAGCGGCTTGACAGGCACTCTTTTCTGCAGTTCAACAGTACTGCTGAAGCTGTTTGCCTGGCGGCTCGCTGCGTTATTTTCAATTGCAGCAAGAAGCTGCTGTTCCGTTTTAAGTTCTGTTTCTTTTCTATCCAATTCATCGAGCTTCGGACTAAGGAACAAAAAGTACAGGGAACCTGCAGCAATCGCTGCGATCACAACCGATATAGCCAACAGCAGTTTAGGCTTCATATTAATTCGGCTCATATGCCCCCGCTCCCTTCATCAAGGGAATTTTCTGCGTTCTGATCTTCTTCAAAATTGTTATTGATGATAATTTCAAATTCAGCCAGGTATCTAGGCAGAAAACCGGGACCTTCAGCATCAGGAAGTGTATCCTGATCCCCGGTTGTCACGCTGCTTATTGCCGCATCTTTTATCCACGGCGATCCATGGAGCGAATTCAAGTAATAAGCAGCTTCCCTGCTCGAATCAAACTGTACAGCCAGCTGGACAATGCCAGACTGTTCATAAGTAAACGCCTGGATGAAACCTCTTTCCGGCAGCAGCTGGGTCAGTTTCCTGAGGAGGGGAACAGATTTAACTGGATATTCCTTCGCCCACTCTACCGATTGCTGCAGGATTTGGGCAGAGTTGGAGGACTCAAATTCATTAAGCTGTGCTTCAATCGCTGATGCGGTTTCTCTTGCATCATTAATTCTGCTTTGGGCTGATTCAATTTTGCTGCTATAGTGATTTCCAATAAAATAAAAAGCGGCAAAGATCAGACAAACAACTAAAAGAAGTGCCATGGCGGTTATCAATAGGAAAGATCTCTGCTGTTCCTTCTTTTGGAAAAGGTTAATTTCTACTAACATCAGTCCACCTCTTTTAATGCCAGGCCGAGTGCCAAACTATGGGTGCGCGGAATCTGCCCGAATTCTCCCATTTCCATCAGCGGGACAGAAAAACGCCTTTCCATTTCTTCATGGATGCTATTAAGCATAGGATGGTCGCCGCTTAGGAGAATCCTGGTAACTTCCTCTTTTCCTTTAGTGACAGAATACCGATAGAAATCCATCAGTTTGCTGATTTCTTTGTAAATGTCCTCAAAGGAAAACTGTAAATCTTCTATTTCCCCGCTGTATGTAAATTGGGATTTCCCTTCTTTATCCATCTGCCCTTCCCAGGCCCCGTCCGCATTTTCAAGGGGCAGGTGATGCATAAATAAAGGAAACTGCTTGTCAAATATGCTGATATTGACTTTAGTCATATCAAACTGGACAAGCATCAGCTTCTCATCTTTGATGGCAGGATGCGTTTTCCGGTACAGCCTGTACATCGCAAGAGGCGAGATATCGGCTGCCGAGGGCCGCAATTTGGCATCTTCCAGGACATCTGCATAGTCTTTTACCACTTCTTCCGGGGAAGCAAAAATCAGTATTTCTTTGCCTTCTTTCCCTTCCGCCAGGGTCACTGTATCAAAAACCGGATTCTCAAACGGCAGGTGGATGCTTGATCCCAGCTCTAGAAACAGATGGCCTTTTATTTCATCATCATGGATTTCAGGCGGTATGGCGACCTTCCGGATAATCACTACTGAATCAGGGACTGTGAAACGCACTTGCTTCTTATGTATTTTCCAGTCATCAATGCAGTCCTCAAGGATAGACTGGAGGGCCCCTTTATCAAGGATCTTCCCATCTCTAATCACTCCAGCAGGAAGCAGTCGTTCTCCCCATTGCTGGATGTCAAGCGGCTCTATCGCTTTTAATTCAATCATACGGATAGAATAATCATTGATGATGAGGTTGCATATTCGGTTCTTCTTTGAAAAAAAGGATAGAGCCATGAACGATACTCCTTACATATTAAATTCCCAGTGATAAAAATTCCAGGTAAGCGCCGATCAGCTTATCTCCAAAGAAATAAGCCGAAAGGGTCCCGAGGCCAATAAAAGGACCGAAAGGAATCGGCTTTCCTTTTTTGACGATACCGGCAGCCAGACCAATCATGCCAAAGACAGCTCCATAAAGGGTTGCCAGGAAAAAGGACAGAACCACAAGTTTAGTGCCGACAGCAAAGCCGACAAGGGCCATCAGCTTGATGTCTCCTCCGCCCATACCCCCTTTGCTGATCACAGCAATGAACAGAAGGGCAAGGAAAGCAGCGGCACCGCCAAGGAGTCCGTCCCACCATGGAGTCAAAGGTACGAATATCCGTACAAACAAAAAAATTCCTGCAAATACGAGCAGAACTTTATCAGGTATAATCATATACTTTATATCGGAGACAAAAACAATCATAAACAGTGAAATCAGCGTCCAGGCCGCAAAAAGCTCAGATGTCCATCCAAGGACAAGGGGCGCTGCCAAAAAGAGCAGTCCGGTCATCAGCTCTGTCAAAGGATAAATAGGAGAAATGCCCGCCTTGCAGCGGCTGCACTTCCCCCTCTGGAACACATAAGATAATACTGGCACCAGTTCCTTTGCCGTCAGCTGATGTCCGCAGTTCGGACAGGCTGACCGTGGCCGGACAATTGACTCTTTCAGCGGCACCCGGAGCCCTACGACATTGTAGAATGAGCCGAGGACCAGGCCGCAGATGGTGATGTAGGTTAGGAGCACAGTTTACTTCCCCCAATTAAACATTTTAATTGTTATATTATGGAGTTGCAGTTGTACCAATAGATTTTACTCCTTTATCAGCAGCATCAATCTGTTGTATTGTTACATTAGTAAAGGTAACTGTTGTACCACCCTTCTCGCCATCACCATTAATTGTAAACGCTGGTAAAGCGACTGATACATCATCATCAAAAGTTGTTACATTATCAATATACCCAGGCTTTAGATCAGCAAGTGTTACAGTTGTTGCCTCACCGTGTTCAGTATAGTATACCTTAGCTGCATTAATAATTTGAATCGCGTCAGCCTTCACCGCATCAATTTTCGAATTCTCAATAATTTTCCCAATACTAGGAATCGCAATCGCCGCTATAATCCCCAAGATAACAATAACTGCTAAAAGCTCAATCAATGTCAGACCGCGCTGATCTTTTAACTTCTTTTTCAACATTTTTAACATTATTTTCTCTCCTTTAGTAAAAAATAACTATTATATTTGTACTCTATCAGATAAAACTGTTAAAATAAAGACATTTTTTGACAAGTTTTTTAAATTTTCAGGTACCTTGTACCTGGTAACAATTTCATTAGTTTTCTATTACTCACTGCACCTGATTAAAGATATCAAACATCGGAATCATAATTGAAGTCACAATCGTTCCGACCAGTCCAGCCAGAAGGACTATCATCAGCGGTTCAATCAGTGATTTTAGTCTTTCAGTGCTGTTTTCCACTTCTCTTTCATAAAAATCGGCCACTTTGCCAAGCATCGCATCCAATGACCCGGTTTCTTCGCCGATGGCGATCATATGAGAAATAAGAGGAGGAAAAGCCCAGTGGTTCTTCATCGGCACTGTCAATGATTGCCCTTTTTCGAGTGAGTCTCTCGATTGGCGGATGACCCTTGCGATAACCTCGTTTTCGACCACATTTTCTACGATGCCCATAGCCTGGAGGATCGGCACCGAGCTTGTGAACAGGGAACTCAGCGTCCTTGTCATGCGGGCAAGGGCTGCCTTTTGCAGCATCTTCCCAAAGATTGGGACACGAAGCAAAAAGTAATCCAGATAGTATTTTGTTTCTTTATTCTGCCTGATCAGCATAATGCTCCCTGCAAAAAGGATCGCAAGCAGAACAATCACCCACCAGAATCCCTGCATAAAGGTGCTGGCATGCAGCACAAACTGCGTGATGGCCGGCAGTTCACCGCCAAAGTCCGCGAACATTTCCACAAAAGTTGGGACGACTGAAACGAGGAGAAAAATGACTACTCCTATTGCAATGAAAAGCAGGATGATCGGATACGCCATCGCCGAAATGATCTTCTGCCTTGTCTGGTGCTGCTTTTCAAAATGCTCGGCAAGCCTTTCAAGCGTCTCATCAATAGTCCCGCTTGCCTCCCCCGCCCTCATCATATTGATGAAAAGCGGGGTGAATATTTTCTTATGCCTGCTTACAGCACTCGAGAAAGGATTTCCTTCCCTAAGATCCTGCTCTACGTCCAGCAAAGCTTTCCTGAGCGGCTTGCTCTCAGTCTGATCTGCCAGAATCCTTGTGGATTCGACCACAGATACCCCCGCCCTGAGGAGAGTGGAGAATTGCCGCAGATAGATGACGAAATGCTGAAGCTTCACTGGATTTCCGATCGAGATATCTTTTGTCAATGCTGTTTCCTGGACTTCGGTTATATCAACGACACGGATATTTTCTTCTTTAAGCTTGATGATTGCTTCGCGTTTAGATGAAGCGGAGAGCGTTCCGGTTCTTGTTCCGCTCCGGTCCCTGCCGCTGTATTTAAATCGTGCCATTAGCCTGATATCTCCTGTAAGAATGGATCTGCACTTTCTTTAGTAATGACTCCTGCCTGCACCAGTTCCCTGATGCTGGAATCAAGCGTATGCATCCCCTGTGCTCTGGAGGTTTGCATGATATTCGCAATCTGATGGATCTTTTCGCTTCTGATCAGATTGGCGGCAGCCGGATTGTTGATCAATATTTCTGTTGCCGCTTTTCGCCCTTTTTTGTCTGATCTTGAAAAAAGCCTCTGCGAAATGACAGCAACCAGCACAGTCGCCAGCTGCAGCCTTATCTGGGGCTGCTGGGAAGGCGGGAAGACATCAATGATCCGGTTAATAGTTGAAGGGGCACTGGATGTATGCAGTGTGCCGAGGACAAGATGTCCGGTTTCTGCAGCGGTCAGGGCGGTCTGAATCGTTTCCAGGTCCCTCATTTCCCCTACAAGGATGACATCAGGATCCTGGCGCAAGGCCGCACGAAGCCCATTTGCAAAATTATGGGTATCAAAGCCTACTTCCCTTTGGTCAATGATCGAATTTCCATGTTTATGCAAGTATTCAATTGGATCCTCGAGCGTGATGATATGCTTCCTCATCGTCTGGTTCATATATTGAATGAGGGAGGCAAGCGTGGTAGATTTCCCGCTTCCTGTCGGCCCTGTGACAAGCACAAGCCCCTGGGGCTTTTCAGAGATTTTTTTGAGTACGGGAGGAAGCTCCAGTTCTTCAATTGTTGGAATAACCGTCGGGACTACCCGGATGGCTAATGAGGTGCTGGCCCTCTGCAGGTAGGCGTTTACCCTGAAGCGGGAAACACCGATAATCCCATAGGAAAAGTCAAGTTCCCCCTTATCCCTGAATTTATCCCACATGTTTTCTGGAATGATGGATTTTGCCATCATTTCTGTCTGCCCTGGATTAAGGATGTCCCTGCCGTACTTTTTCAGCTCTCCATTGATTCTCATGATGGGCGGCACGCCAACTGTAAGGTGGATATCAGAGGCGCCGAGGTCGAATCCCGCTTTCAGCAATTGGTCTATTCTGTTCATCATTTTGATCTTCCCCTATTCAGGTATGGCAACCCTTAGTACTTCTTCCGTCGTTGTCAGCCCCTGCTTCACCTTTAGAAGGCCGTCATCTATAAGAAACACTGTTTTATGCTTAACAGCAAGCTCCCTGAGGCTTGAGAGGGATTCACCATTCATGATGACCCGCCGGATATCATCATTGACCATCAATACCTCATGGATAGCCATTCGTCCTTTATAGCCTGTCATATTGCAGGAGGAACATCCTCTGCCCCTGGTGATTTTTTCAATTTTCATGCCTCTTCTGGCGAATATCTCTATCTCCCTTTTGGAAGGGGCCTCTTCTTGTGCACAGTCGCGGCAGACCTTTCTCACGAGCCTTTGCGCTACAATCCCGCTGACTGAAGACGCAACCAGAAACGGCTCCACTCCCATATCAATCAGCCTGGTTATTGTTCCGATCGAATCGTTCGTATGGAGGGTGCTCAAAACAAGATGGCCTGTCAGCGAGGCCCGTATGGCAACCTCGACCGTTTCTTTATCCCTTATCTCCCCTACCATAATGATGTTCGGGTCCTGCCTCAATATGGAGCGCAGCCCCTTTGCAAAAGTCATGCCGACATTGGAGTTTACCTGAATCTGGTTGATCCCTTCGACCTGGTACTCCACCGGATCTTCAATCGTGATGATATTGACTTCTTCAGTGTTCAGCTTGTTTAAAGCCGCGTAAAGAGTTGACGATTTACCCGATCCTGTCGGCCCTGTAATCAAGACGATTCCGGTAGGCTTTTCTATCAGGCTGCTGAATCTTTTGAAATTCAGGGAGTTAAAGCCCAATTTGTTCAGGTCATTGAGGGAGCTGCCAAGATCAAGTATCCTCATGACAATCTTTTCGCCGTAAACAGTCGGAAGAGTGGAAACCCTTAAATCAACCGGGTAAAAGTCCAGGTTGATTTTAATTCTGCCGTCCTGTGGGATGCGATGTTCTGTAATATCGAGGTTGGACATGATTTTTATCCGCGCAGAAAGTACACTCTGCATATGTTTTGGAAGAATCCTTTCAATTCTTAGAACTCCGTCGACCCGGTATCTGATCACCACTTTCGTTTCCTGAGGGTCTATATGTATATCGCTGGCTTTCAGCGATACAGCATTGGAAAGAAGCTGGTTGACCAGTTTAACTACAGGAGAATCCTGATCCAGCATTGCTTCTTCTTTCACTGTTTCCGGCTGGGGGAGGTCGCCGATCAGCTCTTCAAATCCTTCGTCAATATCGTAATATTTGTTGATTGACCTTAAAATATCATCTTTAGAAGCAATTGCCGTTTCTATCTGAAATCCTGTGGAAAGCCGCAGATCATCAATCGTAAAAAAGTCCATCGGATCGGCCATGGCAACAAAAAGCCTATCCCCCTCTTTTTTTAAGGGGATAAGAAGCTTTCTTTTGGCTGTTTCTTTAGAGATTACATTGAACAACTTTGTATCAAAGGGGTATCTGTATAAGCTTATATGTGGGATTCCAAGCTGGAATTCCAGCACTTCAATCAGCTGCTGTTCAGTGATATATCCCCTCTGGAGAAGGGCATCCCCCAACTTTTGCCCATCGCTTTTTTCCCTAAGTGCAGCCTGAAGCTGATCTTCAGATATGAGGCCGGACTCCACCAGCAGGTCTCCCAGCCTTTTCCGGGTTTGCTTCATGATTATTCCCCGCTTTACCTTTTATTTCGGTTCTTCATTGGGCTTGCCCCATAAAGAGTCATCTTCACTTTCAGAACTTCCGCCTTCTTGATCTGCCGATGTATTTTCCTTATCGCCGGTTTTCTTTGGATCTTCAGGAGAAATATCACCTATACTGCTTCCGCCGGATTCCTGTCCCTCTGCCGATTCAGAACTTGTTCCCGATTCTTCATCCACAGCTTCTTCGGAATCTTCAGTTTCCAGCAGCGGCTCCTCATCTTCAGCCAGGTCCTCCAGCCCGTAGACTTCTATACGGTGTACAGGCGGATAGAAATCTTCCGAGATGGACTCTCTTTCAAGAAGTTCCCCTTTCTCATCATAGACTTCACGAATTACCCTGATTAATTTGCCATTCTTGCCTTCTTGCTTGACTTTTACTTCGTTTGGCCCCAGCAGGGGATTATACTGCTTAATAATCCTTGGCTTGAAGGATTCCTGGTCTGCCGTATTGACAATATACTTATTCAGGAAGCTTTCGCCTTCAAGGCTGACGGTGACTCTGGACGATTCAATCACTACTTCAAGGAAGTAGCTTGTCTTATTGGGATTTGCAATGACCAGATCTTCGTTCCGCCCTGGATCGACTTTTGCCTCAAATCCCGGCTTTGCATATTGAGGAAGCTTTTCTCCAATATGCCTTTCAATTATGGCAAAATTCGCAGGAAGGACTGCCCCATAAATTCCCGTTCCGATGGCACTATAAAGAAGGGCATTCAAAGGCTGGCCTTCTTCTCGCGCATCAAGAAATTCAAGAAGTGAAAAATTGGACTCTGCCAGCACCTCCGCCTTAAACGTTTCAGGCTGGGCTTTCACCCCTTCAGGAAGGCCGACCACCACACTATTGATTACACCGCCGCCATCTGCTTGATTCAACAGATAGTTTTCCAGATTGATAGTATGGATGCCCGGATTCAGATTTTTTGCAAACAGCAGCAGATCAGATTTCAACCGCTGCAAATCAGTCTCCCCAGGCTGCAGTGCAGGGGATATATTAAGCAGGAAATCTGTCAGGATATCATTATCAATATCTGCAAAAAGAAAGTTCTGCTGTCCATCTTCAATCTGCTGGATAGACTGCTCAACCGAAAAGTTTATGAGTGACAGATCAAAAGGTACCGTTTTCTCTTTATAAACCATAAGCAGCTCTGCGGTTTCAAGCCAGCTTGTAATCTGCTTGTCCGCCGCTTCCATGGCCCCGGACTCAGTGCTCCCCGCAAGGTCTACAGAGGCAATGGCTGTTCCGCTGGAAAAAAGATTCCTTGTCTGCAGCGAGTCGACTGCCATTGCCCCAAACCGGGAAAAACCGTATATAAAGAAGGTGCAGGCAATTAAAACGAGGAACAGCTTAACTCCATGCTGATTCTTCATTAAAGCACACCCCTTCCATTATGCTTCCACATTGAAAGATAATTCGACGACAGTGCTGGGGCCTTCCTCCTGGGCCTTTTCAATATCTTGAGAAGTGAGGATTGTTCCTGCCGGTATAAGAATATCCCCTGATTTTGCAAGAATATCCTCAGTAACCTTCCTTCCATTTAAAAGCTCTACTTGTTTTTCTCTCAGTTCCCTTAAATCTCCTTCGCTTTCCATAACAGCACTGAGTGACTCAATAGTTTCCCGGCTTTCCGGCAGTTCTTTATCCTTTGCAGGAGAAAGCTCTCCGGCGTTTTCAAGAAAATGGGAAGCTGCATCCTCTTTTACAATGATAATATCTTTCCCGAACGTGACTACTATTTCAGAGGATAAAACAGCTTCCCGGCTGGAAAGCTTAAGCTCCATTCCCAAAATCTGCCCCGTGTCCTGGTTCACATAATACTCCTGAACTTCTCCCAGCAGTTCCCCTTTCCTGGTCATAACACGCGTATTCGTTATTTTGATTTTCTTATTGACAAGCTGATTGGCAATAGGGATCTCATTTAAGTCGATCACGGCATTTTCGCTTTCAACTGTAACAGCATACTCCCCGATTCCAACTACCTTTTTAAAAGGAATAGCCTTCACACTCACTTGAAAATCTTCGTGTTCAATTGTGAGAAAATCTACTGAACCTTTATCTGGATTGATAACCAGGGATTTTACTATGCCAATTTGATTGCCGTCAGAAATGCTAATAATCGGAAGCCCGCTTATTTCAATACTTTTCTTCATTATTTTCACCATACCTATTTAGAATTCCACGAATCTGCAAGAACGGATTGCGGTTTATTGATTGCTGTATTTCTGGACCAAAAAGTTAATTTCTTCTTTAATTAAAGGAACTCCGCCAGACTTTGAAGACAGATCCTGAAGAAGCTCCTGCAGCTTATCAAGCTCTTTGGTTTGTATATAATGTTCAATCAGGAGGCTGGCAAAAGAGTAGTAATGCTTAAAATCGAGATTAGGCTTCAGCTGCTCTTTTAGAATACTCTCGTATTCATATTGCCCAATGCTATGTCTGGAGAGCCGGAGCTGCGATACGACCGACAGAATCATTTGCTGCTGAAGCTCAATTTTGCCCTTCTTCCTTCTTAGCAGATCCTCTTTTTCCCATGCCGATTCAGGCTCTGTTTCAGCGGAACCTCCCGATTCTGCATCCCCTTCTATCGGCTCATGGGTATAGGCCTCACCTGATTGGCCTGGCAGTTCTTCCATCTCGCTTTCATTCTGACCGAATGGAGCTTCGATTATTTCAAGCTCTTCCCATTCACTCTGTTCCTGAATAAAGGCTTCAGAATGGCCGGATGGTTCTGCTTGTATTATTTCCCCATTAGGCTCATCTATTTGTTCATTTTCCGTTTCTTGACCATCCAGTACCGGTGCGGTGGCTATAGAATCTTCATGTTCTTGCGCTGATACATCTGCTGCTTTCACTTCAGTTTCATCATCACCAGGCAGCGCAAGCCCTTCTATTTCTGTCAGGTTGCTGCCGTTAAGGACATCCGCCGGTTCAGAAGTCTTATCAAGCTCTTCTGCATAATTGCTTTCACTGCCTGTCTCTGCGGAAGGTTCATCTTCACCTTCAAGTTCCATAAGCTCTTCTATTTCTGAGAGATGGCTGCCGGAAAAGACATCCGCTGGTTCAGAAGTCCTATCTAGCATTTCCGCATCATTTCCTTCACTGCCTGTCTCTGCGGAGGAGGCGTCTATACCATCCATAAGTTCTTCTATCTCTGAGAGATAACTGAAGGAATCTTCCGAAAGGTTTTCTTCGTTTTTTTCAAAGGCTTCCTGTTCTTCATCTCCCTTTGCCATCTGATCAATCTTTTTCTCCAAAAATTCCAGATCATCAAGCAGCTCGGCTGCTTCTTCAGCTTCACCTGGATATTCTGTCCCACTTTCACTGACTTCTTGGCTGTCTTCCATCTCCAATTCATGGCTTTCTTCCAGTTGCCATGAATCCAGAATATCCGTTGTTTCTTCTGTTACAGAATCCGCTGGCGCCTGGAAAGATTCATATTCTTCCGTCTCTGAATTTAAACTGCCTTCAATGTCTGACCCGGCACCCTCTTCAGAGCTGTTTCCCAATTCTATGTAATACTCATTATTTTCTGGCTGATGGTCCTGTTCTCTTTCCCTTTCTTCTCCGGAGCTTTCATACCCCAGCTGAAAAAAGCTTGCCAGCTTCTTTTCCAAAAGATAAGCAGTTACCAAAGCCAAGAGGCACACAAGCAGCAGTGACTGCCATACATGAAACTGTACGCTTGCCAGCATTGCCAGCAAAGACAGAAAAAAAGAGGCAGCAATCAGCAAAATCTTCCCTTTTCCTGAGATGCCCAGCGGCAAAAAATAAAAAATGGGCAATAACAGCAATAATGAGGCCAGAGCAAATACAAAAGATTCCAAACCTTCACCTCTTTTTGATAAAATAATAGGAAAAAATGCACTTTCATTATAAGAATCTGCAGCATTTTACTTATATAGACAAATTATGACTATAAATTATTGTATAATATTCTTAGGTATAAGGAAAGACAGTGAAAAAAACAAACGAAAATCTTTTCATTCATATGGGGCGGAAGAGGAGCATGCAAATGATGAAAAAATTTCTTAACAATAAAGGATTTACTCTTATGGAGGTGCTGGCCTCAATTGTCCTCATTTCCATAATTTTTGTTATAGTCGGCGCTTATTTTACAAACAGCTTTAAAACTTCTGCTTCCATCAGCACTAAATATTCGGCAGTCCAGCTCGCAGAAAGCTTGTTGGACCAATACCAGTCTATGAAATTTACAGACCTGGAAGCTAAAGCTGGACAAACTGAATCAATTGACATAGAAAACACATTAAATGCTGATGCTGACTTTTCAGCGTACGATGCAGAAATAACCATAACAAGGCATTCCAGCCCTTCATTGGGGCATAGGCTGCTCTTGTTAAAGGTTGTGGTTTCATCAGGAAAAGAAGGGCTCGGCAAACAAACCGCACTGGAAGGATATATACGTAAATGAAGAATGAAAAAGGCTTGACTCTTGTAGAAACCCTTGTTGTCCTGGCCATATCTTCCGCATTTATCATCATTGCCTTTTCCATCCTGGCATCCATGTCCAAAGCTGCTGAAAAATCTATGAACGATGCACTTTTGAGAAATGAAACCATCTATATCACCCAGCAGCTTGATAAAGCAATGGACAATGTTGATGCCGCTGAAATCTCCGGCAGCCAGCAGGCTGACGGCTCTTTTAAAGCTTACACTGCTGTTGATAAAAGAATGGATGAAACATCTCCAGGGATCTTTGAGGAAGCGCCAATCAATACGCTGGTCCAAATCAGCGGGAACGATTTTACGATCGGGAGCAAAAAAATAAATTCTGATGGATTTACTGCAAAAGATACCGTATTCATCTTAAAAAACGGGCAATTACATGTAAAGCTGATTGTGGCGAACCTTACAAACAAGCAAAAATATGAAGTTTACAAAATATATAATCTGCAAAGCGAGTGATTGATTTGATCCCACTTAAAGATGAAAGAGGATACTCCTTATTAAGCGTAATTCTTGTCTTTGCCATAATCAGCATCCTGGGCCTCTCGCTATTGACGCTTACTATAAACTCCATGAAATTTGTCTCAGTAAATAAAAGCTCCATCCAGGACAAAGCCTCAGCTGAAATGGGCATTGAAGAAGCAATGGCCCAAATTGACAGCGAAGTGGAAAAAATTAATAAAGACATTGAAAACCGTGTCCTGCTTGTAGATAATGTTTTAGGAAGGCTGTCTTCTTCACTAGGAAGCATTAGAAGCTTGGGCCCGTACAAATATACGATCAGCCATGAAACACTGAAAAGCGGCCAAAACGGGGTATTCCTGGAAAAAGTAATCATTAAGGCACCGATCGGAGACACAAATAGGAGCATTACCAAAACCGTCACTGTTTCTACTATTGCAGAGGTGTTTAAGTATGGGGCAGTAAGCCCCGGATATCTTCTATTTAATGGCGCTTCTTATATAGAAGGGGATGTGCTCGTTAAAGAAAATCTATTAAACTCAGATCAAGGAAAATTCATTCAGGGATGGACATACTATCCGCCAACTTCTTATCCTGCCATAAAAGGGAATTTAACAGTTGGCGAAAATTATTATTATAAGCAGGGAAACAGCTTCAGGCAATTCAGCCCAACTCCATACAATATGAATTTATTTTTTTCAGTCCCGCCTCAAATCAAGGACAGGAGCCTTGATGTTAATGCACTGCCGGTAAATTCATATGTTATAAATAAAAGCGGGATTATTTCAGCGCCGGCAAGCAATACTTATAATGGTGACCTAACCATTGATCGGAATACTTCCATAAACGGGAATTTGGTTGTCAGAGGAAATTTGACTGTCAGGAAGGGCGCTAAATTAAGTGTAAGCGGATCGGTTTATGTAGGAAGAGGTGCTTTATTAAGCGGCACTTTAAGTGTTCCTAATCAAAATAAATATATATTCATAAGCGGGAATGCGGTCATTAGTGAACTGAATCTGGATGGAGAAATGTATATCGGCGGATCTGTGGACATCACAAATGACTTGAATACTAACGGAACACTCTTTGTTATGGGGGACGCCACAGTAGAAGAGCTCTCTAACAACAGCGGCGGTACATTAATCCTGCTCTGCAATGGCACCATCCAATTATCAAACAATAACCTTTATAATGACAATCCCAAAATTATCAATGCCTATCTGTATTCGAACAGGATGCTTGAAATCTACGGGATAGGATCTCATATGAATATCCAAGGAGGCATTTACGGCAATCCTATCATTCTTAATGCCTCTAAAGGCAAGACAAGACAAAGCAATTTCTCTGGTGCTGACAGGACAGGCAACTTGTATTTTGAAGGAAATCAAGACCAAATTGATCCAACAAAATCCCGCCTGGCCATTTATTATAAAAAGGAAATGATCCTCAACCCGCCAAAAGGCATTCCGACGGTTGAAAAAATGCAGGTAAAGGAAATTGATGTTGTCTATGAATAGGAAGAAGGAGATGCAAATTCGCATCTCCTTCTTTTTTATTTCACATACTCCGCCACCCGATTCCTCCCTGCCCTTTTCGCGCCTACATATAAAGCGCGGTCGGCATGGCGGATGAGGGCAAGCGGATCATCTGCATCCACTGGAGCAGAGGCGACGCCGATCGAGGCGGTGATGCTGACAGAGAGTCTGGAGCCGTCTCCGTCCATATGCTGGCTGATGGTAAAAGGCTGGGTAGCGATGGCAAGGCGGATGACTTCGGCAAGCTCGAGAGCCTCCTGCTTTTCCATGTCAGGGAGCAGGACGACAAACTCTTCTCCGCCATACCGGGCTACTGTTCCATATGGCTCGGTGAGCAAGGACAGTCTCTCTGCCAGTTCGATCAGGATCTCGTTTCCGCTCTGGTGCCCAAAAGTATCATTGACACTTTTAAAGTGGTCGATATCCAGTATGATAAGCGAAAGGACGCTCCTTTTTCCAGATTCCATCCCGATGAACTCTTCTGCAAGTAGCCCGTCAAAATAGCGGTAATTGTACAGCTTCGTTAAAGCACAGCGTTCACTGTTTTCCTTCGTTCTTTCATAGTTCCTGGCATTTTCAATGGCAACAGCAAAGTGAGAGCAAAGGATATCAACGATCATCAGCTGATATTTCTCGTAGGCCCTTTTCTTTCGAGAAGCCAGAAGCAGGACACCGACAACCTTGCTTGAACGGGCAATAGGGACACACAGGACGCTTTCGACTTCTTCTGGCATATAGCCCTTGGCTGCTGTCTTCCATTCTTTTTTTGTGCTGAATAGGGCAGCTTTCCCTGTCGCCCATACAAGTCCGCTGATGCCCTCATTTCTGCGCAGCGGAAGTGCTGACGGTGTGGTCCTCTCTCCATCCTCTACCTGGTATAGGAGCTTGAGCTCAGACTCATCGACCACATCAAGGATATATGCATAGTCTACCGGCAGCATGCCGATCAGCTTTTCGATAAAAAGCTCCATCACTTCATTCCTGTTGAGCCGCTCAGCAAGCTGATGCCCGATTTCGGCTGCTTTGTGCAGATAATCGTTCACCTTTTCGCTGGAATTATAGAGTCCAAGAATGATAGACAGGCTGGCGAACGGGACGCCCACAAACAGGATGGATAATAGCCCCACTTCCTGATACAGGATGTAGAGCATGAATCCGACCGGCAGCGTCATGATTGATGTAAGCGACTCCCATATAAAATCCTTCCCGAAGAAATTGGTTTTCTGCTTGTGCAGGAAAAAGAGGATCAGGGAAAGGACAAGCTGATTCACAAAATAATAGACAATCGGATACAGGATGGACAGCCATAATGAAGGGCCGTGTTCCATCAGGTCTGCCCCCTGCTTACCTCCAAGGGAATAATAGAACATCCCGCTGATAAAGGAAACCACAAAAAACATGAACGAATTGAGCGGAAACCTGTAAGACTGGCTTTTCGGCAGCCTGAGCTTCAGGAGGAGAAAGAAAACTGAAGCCTGCACCAGCAGCATTTCGACAAATATGCCGAAAGCCAAAAAGACGGCAAAAGACACCCATTGCAGCATAAAGACGGGCACATTGTTAATGATGATCGGCATGGATGATACAAAAAACATAAGCAGCATAAATGCCAGGACATCAACATTTAAAGCAGCAGGCTGCGGGGGATAAAGGGTATAGGTAAGCCAGACTCCCGCAGGCACAATCAGCGCCCAAATAATCCATATATATTTTATCGCTCCCTGATTCACCTTTATCCCCCCTTCTTCCTTATCCAGCCTATAATACCGAAACTAGTAGAATAGTCACAAAATAAATATTATTGTATCAAATTTCCAAAAATTTGTCACTCTAATAATGCGTTACTCTACAGAAGTATTTAACATTTTCCCCCAAGCAGCGAATTCAGAAATGGTTTTGCGGCTGAGAGGAAATAGAGCGATCCCGTAACTACCAGAACATCAGCAGACTGCAGGTTCGACAGCTCTGTCCTGATGGCCTCTTCCCAGCTGGCATATGAGGTTTTATTTCTGGATGCACTAAGGCCGGCAAGCATTTCAGCATCTGCCGCCCTTGGGAAATCAAATTGGGTAAATGTAATTCTATCGGCAGCTTCATCAAGGATGCCGATCATTTTATCCAGCTTCTTGTCTGACAATGCTGCAAAAACAACTGCTATCTTTTTGCCCGAATATCTTTTGTCCAGCTCTGCTGCCAGAGCCATGATGCCTTCTTCATTATGGGCGCCGTCCATCAGGACGACAGGTTTATCAGAAAGGAGTTCAAGTCTGCCTGGCCAATAGGCTTCGGACAGGCCTTTCCTAAGATCTTTTTCTTCTATCATAAAGGAGTAGTACTGGTTCAGGATTCCTGCTGCCGCAGCGGCAAGCGCGGCATTCCTTGTCTGATGTGATCCCAGCATGCTGATTTCAAGGTTCTTGTATTCCCGGAAAATCGTGCTGACGGTGAACCTTTCACCATGTTCAGCCGATCGATGATCGCTGATTCCGATTTCGCTGCCTAGCCGATACAGCTTCGCGTTCTTCTCTTTAGCTGTTTGTTCAATAACAGAAAGGGCTCCCTCCTGTGAAACAGCAGTCAAGGCAGGGACGCCGCTCTTGATGATCCCCGCTTTTTCAAAAGCTATCTGTTCATAGGTGTCTCCAAGGATCGCCGTGTGGTCGAGGCCGATGCTAGTGATGATGGACAGAAGCGGATGGACGATATTGGTCGAATCAAACCTTCCTCCCAGGCCGACTTCAAAAATTGCGATATCCACCGGATTCACATCGGCAAAATAACGGAAGGCCATTGCAGTGATGACTTCAAACTCAGTCGGCGCCCCAAGCTCTGTCTTTTCAAGCTCCTCGCTGAGCGGGTAAATATCGTTAACAAGCCTGAGGATTTCTTCATCCTTCACAGGCTGGCCATTCAGACTGATTCTTTCATTGAATTGTTCAAAATAAGGAGAGGTGAAGGTTCCGGTCTTAAATCCGGCACTCACCAGGATGGAACGCAGATAGGCAACCGTTGATCCCTTGCCGTTCGTCCCTCCGATATGTACACTCTTGATCCTTCTCTCGGGATGGCCCAGTTTTTCCATCATCCATTCCATCCGCTTGAGCCCTGGCTTGATTCCGAGGCGAAGGCGGGAGTGAATCCAGGATATTGCTTCTTCGTACGTTTGAAACATAAGTATCTGCCTCCATGCATAGGAAACCATACGGAAAGACGAATCCTTCCTGGATCCGCCTTTTCCGTTATGGGTGGTTTACCCTTTTAGTTCATTTAAGCGAGCTTCGACAATCGCTCTCTTTTCAGTATAGTCCTTTTCTTTGGCGCGCTCTTCTTCAATAACCTTTTCAGGCGCTTTTTTAACAAAGCCTTCGTTAGAGAGCTTCTTCTGCACACGCTCAACCTCTTTGTTCAGCTTATCCCATTCTTTTTTCAGACGGGCAATCTCTTCATCGATATTGATGAGGCCTTCAAGCGGAAGGATGATTTCAGCTCCTGAAACGACTGCTGTCATCGCCTTATCGGGTGTTGCGGCAGCAGGGCTGATTTCAAGCTCTTCCGGATTGCAGAAGCGTTCAATATAAGCTTTATTGGATGTGAGTGTAGCAAGAACCTCGTCATCATTCGGCTTCAGGATCATCTTGATCTTCTTGCTTAATGGTGTATTCACTTCTGCACGGCTGTTTCGGACAGAACGGATGATTTCAACAAGCAGCTTCATATCGCCTGCTGCCTTCTTATCCGTGTATTCTTCCTTCACCTTCGGCCATTCAGCGATAGTGATTGATTCACCGCTGTGAGGCAGGTTCTGCCAGATCTCTTCTGTAATGAACGGCATGAACGGGTGGAGAAGCCTCATGGTATTATCCAGTACATAAGCCAGGATCGAACGGGTCGTTTTCTTTGCAGCTTCATCTTCTCCATAAAGCGGAAGCTTCGCCATTTCAATATACCAGTCGCAGAAATCGTCCCAGATGAAGTTATAAAGCACCCGGCCGACTTCCCCGAACTCATAGCGGTCAGAAAGCCTTGTTACCGTTTCAATCGTTTCATTCAGCCTTGTCAGAATCCATTTATCAGCTACTGACTTTTCTCCCGTCAAGTCTATCTCCTCATATTTCAGGCCAGCCATATTCATAAGGGCAAATCGGGAGGCATTCCAGATTTTATTGGCGAAATTCCAGGTCGCTTCCACCTTTTCCATGCTGAAGCGCAAATCCTGTCCAGGTGAGCTTCCAGTTGACAGGAAGTAGCGGAGTGAATCGGCGCCGTACTGGGCAATTACGTCCATCGGATCTACTCCGTTGCCTAGTGATTTGCTCATTTTCCTGCCTTGCTCATCTCTAACCAGGCCGTGGATGAGAACATCCTTAAATGGCCGCTCTCCTGTAAACTCAAGGCCTTGGAAAATCATCCGTGATACCCAGAAGAAAATGATGTCATAGCCTGTTACAAGGCTTGCTGTCGGATAATAGCGTTTGAAATCAGGATTTTCTTCATCAGGCCAGCCCATTGTAGAGAATGGCCATAGGGCGGAGCTGAACCAGGTATCAAGAACATCATTATCCTGTGTCCAATTCTCAGCATCAGCCGGAGGCTCGGAATCTACATACACCTCGCCTGTTTCCTTATGATACCAGGCCGGGATGCGGTGGCCCCACCAGAGCTGCCTTGAAATGCACCAGTCGCGGATATTTTCCATCCAGCGCAGATACGTGTTTTCAAAGCGGTCCGGGATGAAGTTGACCTTATCTTCCTTCTGCTGCAGCGCTACCGCTTCGTCTGCCAGCGGCTGCATCCTGACGAACCACTGTGTGGACAGATATGGCTCTACTACAGCTCCGCTCCGCTCAGAATGGCCGACAGAATGCATATGCTCTTCAATTTTGAATAGGACGCCGCTGTCCTGCAGATCCTTCACGATCTGCTTGCGGCATTCAAAGCGGTCGAGGCCATTGTATTTGCCGGCATTTTCATTCATGGTTCCATCCTCGTTCATGACAAGGATGCGCGGAAGATCGTGTCGGTTTCCGATTTCAAAATCGTTCGGGTCATGAGCAGGAGTGATTTTAACTGCACCAGATCCGAACTCCTTATCTACATAATCATCGGCAACAATCGGGATTTCACGGCCGGTAATCGGGAGGACAACTGTCTTTCCGATCAGGTGCTGATAGCGTTCGTCTTCAGGGTGAACCGCTACCGCTGTATCGCCAAGCATGGTCTCCGGACGGGTTGTGGCAACATCAATGGATCCAGAACCATCAGAAAGCGGGTAGTTCATATGGTAAAAAGCGCCCTGGACATCCTGATGGATAACCTCGATATCAGAAAGAGCCGTCTTTGTCGCAGGATCCCAGTTGATGATATATTCGCCGCGGTAAATCAGGCCTTTTTTATAAAGAGAGACAAAAACTTTATTAACCGCCTTTGAAAGCCCCTCATCCATTGTGAAGCGCTCGCGGCTGTAGTCAAGTCCCAGGCCGAGCTTAGACCACTGCTGGCGGATATGCTCTGCATACTCTTCTTTCCATTTCCATGTTTCCTGGACAAATGCTTCGCGGCCAAGATCATAGCGGGATTTTCCTTCGCTTTTCAGCTTCTGCTCGACTTTCGCCTGTGTTGCGATGCCGGCATGGTCCATGCCTGGAAGCCATAATACATCATACCCCTGCATCCGCTTCATGCGGGTAAGGATATCCTGCAGCGTCGTATCCCAGGCATGGCCGAGGTGAAGCTTTCCTGTTACGTTCGGCGGCGGGATGACGATGGTATAAGGCTCTTTGCTTTGATCATCCTTCGCTTCAAAAAATTTGTTCCCTATCCACCATTCATACCGTCCCTTTTCAATATTCTGGGGATCATACTTTGTTGGCATGGCCAATTCATTATTTTCCATTGTATTCCCTACCTTCCTTGTATCTATCAGTGTTTTGAGTACCTGAGCAAATAAAAAACTCCATCCGTCAATAAAAGGACGAATGGAGCTGATTTCGCGGTACCACCTTTTTTCCGGGCAAGCAATGCATTCCTTGCCAGGCGCTTAATAAGATAACGGTTTTCCCGTCTTTCGCTACTGTGAACACGTTCTGTTCGCGAAAGAAGCTCAAGGGCGACATTCCAATGATTCTGCCTGGAAAACCTCTCAGCTTCCGGTTTTCCTCTCTTTAAGCAGCTTGCACCGTACTCTTCCCTGTCAATGCTTTTCTAATGATATTTATATATGATATAGTACCGAATTTCGCGGTTTATAGTCAATAAGTATCGGCAATATTTTTTAAAATCATACATCCGCCCGTACGATTCTAAAAAATAGGCACTTAACCTGGGAAGGGGACATAGAATGGAGTAAAAGAGATGAGGGGGAAATCAAATGAAGAGGAAATTCAATCCTTATACTCTGCCTCCTTGGCTGAGGACCTGCAGAAGTGTTTGCGCTCAGTTCATTATTCCTTTTTGCGTTTTTCAGGGGATTCGGACCATTCTCATTCCGACGACCTTTGATGTTCTTTTGCTTTCAGTCTTTATCTTGCTGGCGCTGGCACTGCATCTTGAATTCATTTAGGAGCCCTCAGGACGAATTGTCCGGGGCTCCTTCCTGTTCGGCCTGTGCTTTTGCTGCTTCCTGTGCCTGATGCTTCTGCCTCTCGATTTCATCAATCCTCATGACGATGTACTCTGTATTCTTCAGGAGCCAGAATTGGCGCTGAAACTGCTGGACGAGCTTTCTTTCATTTGCTGCGCCCCTGTTCTTGTGATACGTTTCCGCCTCCCTCAGGACAGGACCCGGGTGGGCGAGATAGCTTTGGAACAAAAGCATTTCATCCTGCTTGAAAGGCATATATTTAAAGTAGGTATACAGCCATTCAACAGTTTCATCGCTCCGCTTCGGGTAGCTTCTTAAAGACCGCGACAGAAATGGCAGAAGATCGTGGAGCGGGGAAGCCTGGCGCGAATTTTCAAAATTGCTGAAATAGCCGTAGCCTCTTTCATCATAAAGAAAATGCTCTGTTGAAATTTTCCCGTGGATAATGACGGTCCGCGCTTTTTCATCTTCCTTCGTTTTTTCATGCCAGTCCTTCAGCTTGCCCTTCGAAAATTTCAGCGCCTGGGTTATATCGTGGTAATACAGGCAGAAAAGAAGCTCGAATGGCGCCATATACTGCTTTCTTTCACATTCTTCAATAAATCCCTCGCAGAATTCTGTCTCCTTCTCCCAGGCGAGCATGGTCTTTTCATAATGCTCCTGCCGTTCCTCGCTGGTTACATTGACCTCCTTCAATGAGAGTGTGTGCAGCCGTGCCAGTTCCCGGAACATCTGCTGATGGCGTTCAAAACGGTTTTCTTTTTCTTCGTTGGCCAGCCATGGCATCAAATAATACAGTTCACTATCATGGAGTACTGCATAGCGGCCGTCGGCAGCCGGATAGATCGGCACTATCCGGTTGTAGCCTCTCTGATAAAGGGACTGCACCTGCCTGATAAAATCGGTACCATGCCGGGCTTTCAGCTTTTTCAGAGCAAATACTCCTTTGTCGGAATAGATCTTCCTGGTCCTGCCGTAGTCCTCCACAAAGTGAGGCTGGACTGCATAGTGCTTTAAAATCGGGGAAACCTCTGCTAACCTGTTGCTACCTTCCATACGAGTATCCCACTTTCTTATCGGGGTAGTGATCCTCCGGAAATAAAAGAAACAGTTGAACAGGTACCTGCATACCTGCCCAGCCTGTTTCAAACATGTCGTATGGCCTGCAGAAGGCTATTTCTGATAGGCGTGCGCAGGAACATACAGCACCTGGCCTTCATAAATTTCCTGGTTCAGCTCCAGGTGATTGACCCTCAGCAGTGCCGGAACAGGGACCTCATATCTTTCTGCGATAATATCGAGCGTATCGCCATGCTGGACAATGCACACCTTCATCCTGGCAGACTGCTCTTCTTCCTTTCGTGCAAGGAATTCAGCCAGCGATAAGCTCTTGCTTTTTTTCTTATTGGCTGCTTTCTTCTTTGGAGCCTGGTCAGAAGAAGATTCACTTTCTTCCTGCTGGGCCTTAAAGCCGGTCAATATTTCTGCAGGCTGCACTTCTGTCTTTGTGACATCGGCATAAGTATCTTCTGCTGGCTTTTCACTCCTGAACGATGCAAAGACATTATCAGAGACTTGTTCTGCAGGTTCAGCATGGAATGCTGCTTCTGGGACTGGAAGCTCATGATCTTTATCGATGGTGTCAAAAAATGCCGCAGGCTTTTCTTCTTTTTCAGCCTCCACCGGCTGCTTTCTCGCTTCGGCAGTAAAAGGGGCAAATAAATCGGCAGCATCTGCGTCTTCTGTTTCTTCTTCCTCGGCCGCACCTGCCCCGGCTTTATAAATAGACTCAGTACAATCAGCAAATTCCGGAGTCTGAAGCTCTTCAGATTCCTCTGTTTTCAACTCTGCCGGCGCTGCCGAACGGAATAAAGGCTCCAGCTCCCTTTCAGTCTCCTCTTCTGCTGCAAGCAATGGCTCAAAATGTTCCTGCTGCGGCTCCTTTTCCTGAGTTTCCGCCTCTTCTTCCTGTTCTTCTGCCTCTTCTTCCTGATCTTCCGGCCTTCCATCGTATTCTTGTTCAGCTTCCTCCTCATCATATTCCGAGGCAGGATGCTGCTGTTCGCCGTACAGGCCGGTGATAGTCAGATCAGCAGTCAGTCTCATGCAGCTTCTTTCCTGGAATTGATAATCAAAAGAATCAATATAGACATCCAAATCATAGACGCTTCCTATCCTATTATTCGGAATGGTTATATCAACAGGAAAATGGTGAGAAAATTCACAGATCCCCCCTTCCCTCTCTTCAACAGATTGTATGAACTTGGGACTGGAAAATGGCTCTTCCAGTTCAGCTCCTTCATTTTTCCTGTACTCCCCTGCCAGCTTCAGCGATCCTTGGATTGATACATATTGTTCATGCTCCTGGATGGTTATATTCGGATCAAGCGAAATAGAAACAAGCTCAGATACTTCCTGTCCTTTTTGGAACCAGACGGATTCTTCTAAAGAAAAGCGCAGGCAAGATTGATCTTCCTGGGACAAAGCGACTCCTCCTTTCAGCTCTTTCACGTATAATCACTATGTCATTATCACTCTATGAACGGCTGATATTATTTATGATTAGATTGTGAAAAGTTATGGAAGTGAAGGAGGCGGGGGGGGCAGAGACTGCATCCTGGAATGATGGAATTTGATTGTTAAATGGGAAAGTTAACGGAGGCTTGCAGTAAGCAGCAATGATTTTGGGAATATGCGCTATGCAGTAAGGGCAAAATTTTCGCCGGTTTCACGTCGGATGCAGCCCTTTGGGATACATGACTGCTCCTTTTTCTCCAGCCTCATGTATCCCAGAGTCTTCCTGGGATACATGACTGCCCCTTTTTCTCCAGCCTCATGTACTCCAGAGTCTTCTTGGGATACATGACTGCCCCTTTTTCTCCAGCCTCATGTACTCCAGAGTCTTCTTGGGATACATGACTGCCCCTTTTTCTCCAGCCTCATGTACTAGAGACTTCCTGGGATTCATGATTCCTGCAAGTTCACAGCCTCATGTACTCCAGCCCTACCGTCTGAATTCTAAGGGAAAGTTCTTCTGTACCATCTTGGCTTACCAACCTCTCTCCACTAGACAAAAAAACAGGCCGGAGCTAGCCGGCCTGCTTTCATCAGCCTTTCAGCTTGGAAAATGCAAGCTCGGCTGCGTTCAACGTTTTTTCAATATCTTCATCCGTATGGGCGGTTGATAAAAATAGACCTTCGAATTGGGATGGAGGCAGGAAGACTCCTTCATTCGCCATATCTCGGTAGTAAGAAGCGAAATAGTCCAGATTGGAGGTTTTCGCTTTTTCATAGTTGATGACTTCTTCGTTTGTAAAGAAGAATCCGATCATTGAACCGGCACGGTTGACTGTCAGCGGGATATCATGCTTTTTCGCTGCTGCATAAAGCCCTTCTTCAAGTCTGTCCGCCTTCCGTTCGAATTCTTTGTACGATTCAGGCGTCAGCTGGCTCAGCGTTTCGTATCCGGCAGTCATAGCCAGCGGATTGCCTGAAAGTGTTCCTGCCTGGTAAATCGGTCCGCTCGGGGCGATTCTTTCCATGATCTCCGCTTTGCCGCCATAGGCACCTACTGGGAGGCCGCCGCCGATTACCTTGCCAAGGCAGGTAATGTCAGGCGTGACGCCGTAATAGCCTTGAGCGCAATGATAGCCGACCCGGAAGCCTGTCATGACTTCGTCAAAAATCAGAAGCGTCCCATATTCACTCGTTATGTCCCTTAATGCTTCAAGGAATCCTGGCAGCGGAGGGACAACCCCCATATTGCCGGCAACAGGTTCTACGATGACCCCGGCAATATCTTCGCCGAATTGCTCAAAGGCATATTTTACGCTTTCCATATCATTGTAAGGTACTGTAATAGTGTTTTTTGCTATACCTTCAGGGACCCCTGGGCTGTCAGGAAGACCCAGCGTAGCAACACCTGAGCCGGCTTTGATCAGGAGGGAATCGCCATGGCCATGGTAGCATCCTTCAAATTTAAGGATTTTGTTGCGCCCTGTGTATCCCCGGGCAAGGCGCAGGGCACTCATTGTCGCCTCTGTACCTGAAGAAACCATCCTGACGATCTCGATGGACGGCACCCGCTCAATCACAAGCTTGGCCAGCTCATTTTCAGCAATGGTCGGGGCGCCAAAGCTTGTGCCAAGTTCAGCGATCTTCTTAATTCCTTCCACGACCCTGTCATTTGTGTGCCCCAGAATTAACGGCCCCCAGGACAGCACATAATCGATATATTCATTGCCGTCAATATCATAGATTTTCGAGCCTTTTCCCCGCTCCATGAAGATTGGATCCATATTGACCGATTTGAAGGCACGGACCGGGCTGTTGACGCCGCCTGGCATCAGGGATTTCGCTTCATTGTAGGCTTCAGCCGATTTAGTATAAGAACGCATGCTTTTCCCTCTTTTCTTCTTTTGAGTATTCAAGAATGGCTTTACTGGCATTACTGCTGTTCTTTAATCCATCTTGCAGCATCTTTGGCATGATAGGTGATGATTAAATCTGAGCCGGCACGCTTCATCCCGGTCAGCATCTCCATCACAATGCTCTTCTCATCAATCCAGCCATTTTGCGCTGCCGCCTTCACCATTGAATATTCGCCGCTTACATTATAGATGACCATTGGCAGGTTCACTGCATTTTTCACGTCTCTTACAATGTCCAGATAAGGCATTCCAGGCTTTACAATCAGGAAGTCTGCACCTTCTGCAAGATCTGCTTCTGCTTCCCTTAGAGCCTCCATGCGGTTGGCAGGGTCCATCTGATAAGCTTTCCGGTCGCCAAATTGTGGAGTGCTGCCGGCTGCATCCCGGAACGGGCCGTAGAATGCTGAAGAATATTTGACTGCGTAAGACATGATCGGCACATCCTGGAATCCTGCCTCATCAAGACCGGCCCTGATGGCTGCAACAAATCCATCCATCATATTGGAAGGAGCGATGATATCGGCGCCAGCTTTTGCCTGGCTGACTGCAGTCTGGACAAGGAGCTCAAGGGACGCGTCGTTCAGGACTTTTCCATCTTCTATCAGCCCGCAATGCCCATGGCTTGTGTATTCGCACAAGCAGGTATCTGCGATGATGACCACCTCGGGAAATTTGGACTTGATCAGTCTTGCGGCTTCCTGGACAATCCCATGGTCGTGATAGGCCTGCTGGCCGCATTCGTCTTTTTCAAGTGGAATTCCGAATAAGAGAACGGATTTGATCCCTAATGATACGATCTCTTCCATTTCTTCCTCAATGCGGTCAAGGGAAAGGTTATACTGGCCAGGCATTGAAGGGATTTCCCTTTTAATGTTTTCTCCTTCTGCGGCGAATATCGGATAAATCAAGTCATCAATGCGAAGATGATTTTCCCTTACAAGCGCTCTCATGCTGGCTGACTGCCGTAAACGGCGGTATCTTTTAAACTGCATATCCATTTCATTTCCTCCTTTGATTCAATTCAGCTGCTATGCTTTTTGTCATATCTTCAATCGTGTATCCGGCAGGGACCACATGGACTTCAAGCCCGAGTTCTTCCGCCCTTTTCCGGGTAACCGGGCCGATGCAGGCCACAAGGCGGCCCTTGACAGCTGCTTCCGCACCCGTCTTGCGGACAATCTCCATAAAATGCTCTACAGTCGACGGGCTGGTGAAGGCCAGCACATCCAATGATCCATTTTTCAGCATCATTGAAAGCTTTTCTCCGCTATCTTCAGGAAATCCGGTTTCATAAATAATGATTTCCTGCGGCTTTGCCCCTGCCTTCCTAAGCTGGTCTGCAATATAGCTTCTCGCTTTATTCCCTTTGGGGATCAGCACCTTCATGCCTTTTTCGACAAAAGGGATGAACTCTTCAACAAATCCTTCTGCGGCAAATTCTGCCGGAGTAAAGCTGACAGCAAGCCCTGACTCCTCTGCGGCCCTCTCTGTTTTTGTGCCAATGGCCGCAACCTTGGGAAAAGGCGCATTTTTTCCGGCAAAGGATATAAAAGTTTCAAGGGCATTTTTACTTGTGAAAATGACCCAATCGTATGTAGGTAGCTCCCTGACAGCATGAAGGATTTCTTCTGTTTTGGCTGCCGGTCTGAAAGCAAGCAGCGGTATTTCCACGGGGATGCCGCCATAGCGGCGTATCAGCTCAGAAAATGATCCGGCCTGATCCTTCCCCCTGGGCACAAGCACTTTTTTGCCTGCAAGGGAAAGGCTCTCCCCGGTCATTCTCCGTCAAGCTCCTTTTTTACATCATCAATAAGCTTTTTGGCACCTTGTTCAATCAGCTTTTCCGCAGTTCTCAGGCCTACCTCTTCTGGATCAGCCCCTGTAACCTTTTCTTTATAAATCGTCTTTCCGTCCGGTGATGCCACAAGGCCTGTAAGCTCAATTTCATCCTGCTCATTCAGCACAGCATATCCTGCAATCGGCACCTGGCATCCGCCCTCCATTTTATGAAGGAATGCACGCTCGGCACGCACTGTCTGGTTTGTTGTCCTGCAAGTAAACTTGCTCAGAAGCTCGAGCAGCTCCTTATCGCTCTCGCGGCACTCAATGGACAATGCCCCCTGGCCAACGGCCGGCAGGCAAACTTCCGGCTCAAGGAATTCCGAAACAGTATCAGTTGTCCAGCCCATTCTTGACAGTCCAGCTGCAGCCAGAATAATGGCATCATACTCCTCTGTTTCAAGCTTTGCGAGCCTCGTATCAATATTGCCCCTGATCCATTTGATTTCAAGATCCGGGCGCTTCGCGAGCAGCTGCGCACCTCTCCGCAGGCTGCTTGTGCCGACTACCGCTCCCGGCTTAAGCTGATCCAGCGTCTGATGCCCTTTTGAAATCAATGCATCACGGTGGTCCTCTCTTTCAGGAATCGAGCCGATTACAAGCCCTTCCGGAAGGACCGCAGGCATGTCTTTCATGCTGTGGACAGCCATATCGATCTCCTCATCAAGCATAGCCTGCTCAATTTCTTTAACAAATAAGCCTTTTCCGCCAACCTTTGACAAGGTCACATCAAGGATCTGATCTCCTTTTGTCACGATTTCTTTCACTTCAAACTCGAAAGAATCGTCTATCTTCTTCAACTGGTCCATCACCCAGTTTGTCTGTGTTAATGCAAGCTTGCTGCGCCTAGAACCGACTATAATTTTTCTCATGACAGCCTCCTATGTATAGGGGGCAAGGCTTTTTGCCAAGCCCCCTGATATAAACCATTATTATGAACCCCAGAAATGGAAGGATGAAAGCCTCCCAAACAGGAAAAAGTTGATGAGTACAATTAAAAAGGATGCGATATTCCACAGGGCCAGCGATTTGCCGGAAAAGCCCCTTGCCACCCTCACATACAGGTATACGCTGTATACGCCAAGCACGATGAATGAGCCAATGACCTTCGCATCATACCAATGCATGTCAGCTACCTTGATATAAGCCCATTGCGTTCCAAGGATCAGGCTTATAATCAGCATCGGTACACCGATTACATTTAATACGTATGACATATGCTCAAGCTTCGACAAATCTGCAATCCTCAGGAGCCTGGATCCCCATTTCTTCCTCTTTAGCAGGTCATACTGAATAAGATACAGCAAAGAGAAGACAAATGACAGTGAAAAGGCGCCATATGAAAGGATTGCGACTGTTATGTGAATCAGGAGCAATTCCGAGACGAGCTGCTGGGCCATGACTTCAGATTCATACTGAACGGGTGCAAAAGTATGAATCGCCATGATGACAAAACCGAGCACATTAGTGAAAAATACGATAAAATCCACTCTGAGCAGACGGTTAATTCCGAGTGAAAGGGTAATAAGCACCCATGCATAAAAATATAGCCCCTCAAATATGGTCAGGACCGGAAAACGCCCAGTATTTTTCATGTACAAAAACAGAAAAACAGTCTGCAAAATCCACACAAATGCAAGTAACCAGAAGGCAACCCTGTTGGCCTTCCGGTTATTGTGAAGAAAGTCGATGAAGTATAAAAGCACGCATAAAGCATACAGAACGACTGTTAACTCATGCAGCCTTGTCATATAGATGTCAAACATTGCCCAGAACCCCGCTTATGACTGAAAAGAAGGCACTGCCGGCTTAACTGCTGCCCGCTTTGGTTCTGCTGCCTTCACTTCATCATCATGTTCTGCAACAAGGTCTTCAATATTGAAGATTTTCACAAATAAATCCAGCGCTTTATCGGCATCAGCCTGTGCAGCCATTTCCTTGGCCTGCAGGATTGGGTCTTTCAGCATCTGGTTGATGATGCTCTTCGTGTGTTTATTCAGCACTTTTTTGTCGCGCTCACTGAGATGAGGCAGTTTTCTTTCAATGCTGTTCATGGTTTCGGACTGGATAGCCAAAGCTTTCTCACGCAAGGCTGAAATGACAGGAACAACCCCAAGGAGGTTGAGCCACTGCTTGAATTCCACAATCTCGCCTTCAATCAGCAGCATGATGCTTGCTGCCGCTTTTTTGCGCTCCTGGAGGTTTGCTTCTACAATACCTTCCAGGTCGTCAATATCATAAAGGAATACGCTGTCCAGCTCTGAAAGCTTAGGATCAAGATCGCGCGGCACGGCAATATCCACCATAAAAAGAGGTTTGCCTTTGCGCATCTTCTCTACATGGACCATCATCTCTTTCGTAATGACGAATTCCTTTGCACCAGTAGAGCTGATCAGGATATCAGCTTCCATTAAAGCGCACTGCAGCTCCTGAAGGGTCTTGGCTTCACCATGGAAGCGGCTCGCCAGATCCTGAGCCTTTTCAAATGTACGGTTGATGACAGTCACCTTGCTTGCCCCATTGGCATGCAGGTTCTGAATGGCCAGTTCTCCCATTTTCCCTGCACCAAGTACAAGGACATGCTTCCGGTCGAGAGATCCGAATATCTTCTTCGCCAGCTCAACGGCAGCATAACTCACTGAAACCGCATTTGCGCCAATTTCAGTTTCCGAATGGGCCTTCTTTGCCAATGTAACCGCCTGTTTAAAGAGCTGATTGAATACAGTGCCTGTCGCCTGCTTTTCCTGTGAAGCCAGGAAGCTAGTACGCACTTGTCCAAGAATCTGCGTTTCGCCAAGAACCATGGAGTCCAGACCGCAGGCAACCTTAAACAGATGCTCTACAGCACCGTCCTGTTCATAAACAAACAGATACGGAGAGAATTCTTCATGGGCCATATCAAACCACTCAGACAAAAATTCTTTTATATAATAGCGGCCGGTGTGAAGCTGATCGACCACTGCGTAAATTTCAGTGCGGTTGCAAGTAGAAAGGATAACATTTTCCAGGATGCTCTTTTTGCTGTTCAATGCCGTCATGGCATCTCCCAGAGAGTCCGGATTGAATGTCAAACGCTCGCGGATTTCGACAGGGGCAGTTTTATAATTTAGACCTGCTACAATAATATGCATAAAATGTTTGCACCCCCAGCTAAGTACGTAGTTCAATACAATAATTATAACATTTTTTTCGTGTGAAATTGTGAACAGATAATGAACTCATATGGTAATATAAATGATTGATAAGTGCTCTCGATGCACTGCTCAAAAAAAGCTTGCAGGAGCAGAAAGCCTTAGTCAAAATTACATATATCGACAAAAAGGCTTACTTATGTACAGTACCAAAAATAAAGCCGGGATTCAAGTGAACCTTACTGGAAGTGGTGTAAAAATGAAAAACCAGCGGATATTCCCAGGAATCATCCTTATAGGCTTCGGTGCCTATTTCCTGATGCAGCGTTCAAACGTACAATTATTCCAGGATTTCTATTCCTGGCCGACCCTATTAATGATTGTCGGAATTGCTTTTTTATTCCAGGGATACGGAGCCAAAGATTATGAGGCGATCCTCCCCGGCGTCATTCTGGCAGGGTTTGGATTGCACTTCCATATCGTGAGGCGCCTCGAAGTGTGGCCGGACCATATCGGCACCTTCATCCTGATCATTGCCCTCGGATTCCTGCTCAGGGCCCAAAAGGCGGGGGCCGGTTTTTTCCAGGGGCTGCTTTTCCTGGCCATCAGCATCCTGCTTCTATTTTATGACAAAGCAGAAAAACTGTTAGGACCTTTGGGACCGGGCCTGTCATCCATCTTAAGATTCTGGCCTGCTGCACTGGTGCTGGTCGGCCTGTACCTGCTGTTATCAAAGAAAAAATAGGCTTATACTGCCTATCATTCCACACTTGCACAAAGATAAAACACCCGGTCGGGTGTTTTATCTTTGTTTATTCAAAAATCTCCGCTGCCTTACAGCACCGAGTCGAGGAAGCTTTTTGTCCTCTCTTCCTTCGGATTCAAAAACAGCTGCTCCGGATGTCCTACCTCGACAATCCTTCCTTCATGCATATATACCGCAAAATCTGCGACTTCTCTCGCAAAGCCCATTTCATGGGTTACGACGATCATGGTCATCCCTTCCTTCGCAAGGTCCTTCATGGTGGCAAGCACTTCACCGACCAGCTCTGGGTCTAGCGCAGAGGTCGGTTCGTCAAACAGCATGATATCCGGCTTCATGGCCAAGGCCCTTGCAATGGCCACCCTCTGTTTCTGCCCTCCTGACAGCTTAGCGGGATACACGTCCTCTTTATCTGATAATCCCACTTTTTCCAGAAGCTCTTTTGCCTCTTTCCTTGCCTGCTCCTTTGGCACTTTTTTCACATGGACCGGTGCCTCCATTACATTCTCTAGGACAGTCCGGTGTGGGAACAGATAGAAATGCTGGAACACCATCCCCACTTTTGACCGGATCCTGTTCAGGTCATGCGTTTCTTTCTCAACCCTCTCCCCTTCAATGACAATGTTCCCGCTGTCCTTCATTTCAAGGAAATTGAGGCATCGCAGCAGCGTGCTTTTTCCTGACCCGCTTGCCCCGATCAGACAGACTACATCACTTTCTTTCACTGTCATATCTATATCCTTCAATACATGAAGGTCCCCAAAGGACTTGTTCAGTTTCTCCACTTTGATCATGACTGCTTCATCCATCTGCCAAAGCCTCCTTTTTAATCACTGATTGACATCCGCTTTTCAATTATGCTGACCAGGAATGAGAATACGAGCACCAGTATGAGGTAATAAACTGCAACGATCAAAAGATAGCTCATATAGTCATACTCATTTGATCCATATGTGGTCGCCACATTGAAAAGCTCGTACATTCCAATGAATGAGGCTAGTGAAGAATCCTTCAGCGCTATGATGAATTGATTGCCAAGCGGCGGCAGGGCCCTTCGAACTGCCTGCGGCAGAATGATGCGCCTCATAGCAAGTCCGACTGACATGCCGAGCGACCTGCCCGCTTCCATCTGCCCTTTTTCAATGGACTGAATAGAGCCCCTGAAGATCTCCGCTATATAGGCGCCGTTATGGAAAGCGAGCCCAAGGACAACGGCCAGAAATTGCGAGATATTCAGAGATGTCAGCCCGAAGTAGAAGATAAATATCTGGACGACTAAAGGCGTTCCCCTGACAAGGAATATATATATATCTGCAATCCATTCAAGAATCTTTATTCGCGAGATTTTTAAGAAGGCAAAAAACAGCCCGATGAAGATCGCTATAAAAACAGAAACAATCGTCAATTCAAAGGTAAGAAGCATGCCTCTTAAAAATACGGGATATGTTTCTATAAACTTTCCTGCAAGTTCCATAGGCTTTTCCTCTCTTTAAATGTAATATTTGGCGTCTCTTTTATGTACAGAAAGAGGCGAATGCAAGCTGCCGTACATTCGCCTTCCCCTTTATTCCTTCTCAGGGTCTTTTGTAATGTCCTCACCGATGTACTTCTTGCTGATTTCTGTCAAAGTTCCATCTTCATGGAGCTTTTCAAGCGCTTCATTGATTTGATCTAGCAGCTCTTCATTTTCCTTCGCCACGGCAATTGCCTGTTCGCTGCGCCCAAGCAGCTCCCTGCCTTCAATTTCCATCCCGGAGCCGATGGCCTCTTTGCCTGTAATGAAGTCAGTGATCACTGCATCATGCTTCCCCCTGCTCAATGCTTCAAGGGCGGTAACATCACTGTCATAAAAAATGATGTTATCTGTCACCTCTTCAGCTGAATCTGCATAGGTAGAACCCTTGGAAACGGCTATTTCCAAATCTTTCAGATCATCCAGTACCTCCGCTGAACTGTCCGGGCGGACAAAGATCTGCGGCCCTGAGTAATAGTAAGGAATAGAAAAATTAACTGCCTTCAGTCTGTCTTCATTGATGGTGTGGCTCGCTACCGCAGCATCAAAACGCCCTGATTTGACACCCTCCACAATTCCGCCAAACTTGAATTTTTTCTGGACCGGTTCAAGGCCCAGCTCCTTGGCCACTGCTTCTCCGACTTCGATATCAAACCCGGTCATTGTCCCATCTGCTTCTGTCACGCTGAAAGGCTTGAATTCACCTGATGCAGCATATGTAAACTTACCTTCGTCTGCAAGCTCCGCCCCGCCTGAGGATGCCTCCTTTGTCCCGCATGCTCCAAGAACAGCAGCACAGCATAAAATCACAATAGCTATGAACCATTTTTTCAATTGTTTTCCCCCTCAATGTTTTCCGAATTATATTTCAAACTTATTACCCTTATTACCATAACATTACACCTACTTTTACCACAAAATTCAAATTTAGCTATATTTTCAGTCAATTATGCTGATACTGCCCTGACAGACACTCAGCTGACCAATGCTATTAAATAGCGGCATATACTGCTTTCTCCTCCCGTTTCCTCCCGGAAGGCTGCCATACTGCTGAAAAAAAGCTGTTTTTTGCATAAAAAAAACGCCAAGCGGCGTTTTTTAACTCTGCATATACTTTTTCAGGATGCCCCAGGCCTCATCCTTGCCTTCACCGGTCTCGGATGAAAACAAAACAATATCGTCTCCGGGTTCAAGCTCCAGAGTCTCTTTAGTGATTTTGAAATGCTTCTGCCTTTTTGTTTTAGGAATTTTATCAGCCTTTGTAGCAATAATGATGCATCGGATTCCATGGTGCTTCAGGAAATCGTACATCATGATATCATCCTTAGTAGGAGGATGGCGCAAGTCAACAATCAGAACAGCAGCCTTCAGCTGCTCCCTGGAGGTAAAATAGGTTTCAATCATTCTCCCCCATGCTTCGCGCTCCTTTTTGGAAACCTTGGCATAGCCATACCCCGGAACATCGACAAAATGCATCATTTCATTGATCAGATAAAAATTCAATGTCTGGGTTTTGCCTGGCTTAGAGGATGTCCTCGCCAGGTTCTTGCGGTTAAGCATTTTGTTAATAAATGAGGATTTGCCGACATTGGATCTCCCTGCCAGGGCGAACTCGGGCAGGGATTCCTCAGGATATTGTGCCGGCTTGACCGCACTTATAACGATTTCAGCACTATTTATTTTCATTGCTGTGCACTCCATTCAGGGCGTGCTTGAGAACTTCGTCAACATGTGATACGAGAACAAAATCCAATTCGTCGCGGACACTCTCTGGAATATCATCAATATCTTTTTCATTATCTTTAGGAAGGATAATTTTAGTTAATCCCGCTCTATGGGCACTTAAAGTTTTTTCTTTCACTCCGCCGATCGGCAAGACCCGGCCGCGGAGCGTTATTTCTCCTGTCATCCCTACTTCTTTGCGTATCGGATTCCCCGACAGCGCCGAAACAAGGGCTGTAGTGATTGTAATCCCTGCAGATGGACCGTCTTTCGGAACGGCGCCTTCAGGCACATGGATGTGGATATCGTACTTTTCATAAAAATCTGCCTCGATGCCCAGCTCTTTCGCTTTTGAACGGACATAGCTGAATGCAGTCTGTGCAGATTCTTTCATGACATCCCCAAGCTTGCCTGTCAGGACCAATTTGCCTTTTCCTGAAGATAAGGATACCTCAATCTGCAGTGTATCTCCGCCAACTGTTGTATAAGCAAGGCCGGTCGCAACACCAATCTGATCCTCTACCTCTGCCTGGCCATATCTGAATTTAGGCTTGCCAAGGAAGTCTTCTACATTCTTTTCAGAAATGATGACTTTCTTTTTCTCGCCCGAAACAATAATCTTTGCAGTCTTACGGCAGATGGAAGCCAGCTGGCGCTCAAGCCCGCGGACGCCTGCTTCTCTTGTATAATAGCGGACGATTTTCTGGATTCCGTCCTCCCTGATCTGCAGCTGGGATTTAGAAAGCCCGTGTTCGCTGATCTGCTTAGGCAGGAGGTGGTCCTTTGCTATATGGATCTTTTCGAGCTCCGTATAGCCCGCAATCGTGATGATTTCCATCCGGTCGCGGAGAGGGCCCGGTATTGTTGCCAGATTATTCGCTGTTGCAATGAACATAACCTTCGACAGGTCATATGTTTCTTCAATATAATGATCGCTGAAATTGTGGTTCTGCTCAGGATCCAGGACTTCCAGCATGGCTGATGAAGGGTCTCCCCTGAAATCATTGGACATTTTATCAATTTCATCAAGCAGGAACACCGGATTGATGGTTTCTGCCTTTTTCATGCCTTGGATGATCCGGCCCGGCATGGCGCCGACATAGGTCCTTCTATGTCCGCGGATTTCAGATTCGTCCCGAACACCCCCAAGGGAAACGCGGACAAAGTTGCGGTTCAGCGACGCAGCGATGGATTTGGCAAGACTCGTTTTACCGACTCCCGGAGGCCCCGCCAGGCAAAGGATGGGACCTTTCAGCGAATTGGTGAGCTGTTGCACAGCCAAATATTCAAGCACCCGCTCCTTGACCTTTTCAAGGCCGTAATGATCCCTGTTCAGGATCCGTTCGGCATTATGGATATTCAGGTCATCAACAGTTGCCTCTGTCCATGGCAGAGAAACAAGCCAGTCGATATAGTTGCGGATTACGGCGCTTTCAGCAGAGCTGGATGGCACCTTTTCATAACGGTCAAGCTCTTTTAATGCTGCAAGCTTTACATGGTCCGGCATTCCGGATTGTTCGATTTTGTCATTGAGCTCGGCGATTTCGCCTGTTTTGCCTTCTTTATCGCCCAATTCCTTCTGAATCGCCTTCATCTGCTCACGGAGATAATACTCCTTCTGCGTTCTTTCCATGCTTTTTTTGACGCGCTGCCCAATCTTCTTCTCAAGATTCAGGACCTCTTTTTCATTGTGGATAATCTCTATAACCTGATTCAGCCTTTTTTTGACATCGATCATTTCGAGAATATCCTGCTTTTCCTTCAGCTTCAGCGGCAGATGGGAAGCGACAATATCTGCCATGCGCCCAGGTTCCTCTATATCAGACACTGAGGAATAGGTTTCTGCAGAAATCTTCTTGGATACTTTTATGTACTGTTCAAAGTACTCAAGCATCGTCCTCATCAGCGCCTGGTCTTCGGCATCCTTGTCTTCTCTGTCATCATAAGTCTCAACACTGACTGTATAATGATCTCCCTCATCGGTGAGCTCGGTAATTTCTGCCCTTTTTAATCCTTCCACCAGCACACGGATTGTGCCGTTTGGAAGCTTCAGCATTTGTTTTACACGGGTAAGAGTACCCATTTTGTATAAGTCATCTTCCGCCGGCTCATCTATTGAAATATCCTTTTGAGTCGTCAAAAAAATAAGATGGTCATCTACCATTGCTTTTTCAAGCGCCTGCACGGATCTTTCCCGTCCAACGTCCAGATGAAGGACCATTGTAGGGTAGACGAGCAAGCCCCGAAGCGGCAGGAGGGGGACGATGATGTCTTTCTTATTCGCCATAGTTTGCACCTCCAAATGCAAATCAAAATATATTATCTGCCTCTACCTTATTCTTTGCACATCAGCTGCAAAAAATGAGAAAGAGAAATCAAACAATCATTCCAAACCCGCATCATATCACAGGTCAAGCCTTTGTACAATTCTAACTTATTTATTTGTGGGTGTCTATTAAATGAAATGCGGAAGCGGCTCGCCCAGGGACGACAAGCATAAGGCAGACTGGATGAAAGGTTTGCTCTTTAACCTTTTAGCCAGGCTGACTTATGTCTCGAGTCCCTAGCCGCTGCAGCTGGACAACACGAAATGCGGAAGCGGCTTGCCCAATTTAGGAACGCAGGCTAAAAGCGCCACGTCCTGTGGCAACGCCTGCATGCCCCACATCCTGTGGGCCTCAAGCATAAGACGAGCAGGACGGAAGGTTGTTCTTTAACCTTCTGGCCTGATTGGCTTATGACTCGAAGCTTTAGCCGCCGCAGCTGGACAACACGAAATGCGGTGGGCGGCTTGGTCATCCCCCTTACCTGTATTGCTTCATTGATTATATGACAAATGATTTCCTGTTAGTCAGCTTATTTCTCTTTTATCCTTCCAGGAAAAAATAAAACTCCGGTTTGAAGCATATGCTGCAAACCGGAGCTCCTTTACATACTTTCTTTCTTAGAAAGCTCAATGGACGCCGTGATGGACTGGTCTCTTGCATAGTCCTTCAGCAGAGCTGCAGTGAACACCTGGCTGAGGTGGCTGACAGGAATGATATCGACTCCCTCTATCTCATTCAAAATGCTTTGCATATTTTCCTCAGGGATGATTACGGTCCTGGCACCGGCTTTCTGGGCAGCCTTCACTTTGGCATATACTCCGCCGATCGGCTTAACATGGCCGTGAATGCTGATTTCCCCAGTCATGGCCACTTCCCTGTTCACCGGCCTCTTATATATAGCGGAATAAATGCCTGTCGCCATGGCAATTCCCGCTGATGGTCCGTCAATCGGGACACCCCCAGGGAAATTTACATGGATATCATAATCTTCAGCAGGGACTCCCATTGTTTTTAAAACGGTCAACACATTTTCAATTGACCCCTTTGCCATACTTTTCCTGCGAATCGATTTGCCGCGGTCCCCGATGCTTTCTTCTTCTACAATCCCGGTTATATTGATAGACCCTTTTTCTTTTGCAGGTATGACCGTTACTTCTATTTCCAGCAGGGCGCCTGTGTTGGGCCCATATACAGCAAGTCCGTTTACAAGCCCGACCGCCGATTCTTCATTGATTTTTCTTTCCATCCTTGGAGAGAGCTGGCTTGAGTTAATGACCCATTCAATATCCTCATCCTTTATGTAGTCCCTATCCTCGGTAATGGCAACCCCTGCAGATATCTGCACAAGGTTTACTGCTTCGCGTCCGTTTCGTGCATATGAGGCCAGTGTCTTTAAGCTTTTTGCGCTGATTGGCATATTGACCTTATCCGCCGCCTTGCTGCTGATCATTTCAACTTCCTCTTCAGTGAGCTCCTTAAAAAACACTTCCATGCAGCGGGATCTGATTGCCGGCGGAATTTCACTCGGAGTCCTTGTCGTCGCTCCCACAAGCCTGAAATCCGCTGGAAGCCCGTTTTTAAAAATATCATGGATATGCTGAGGGATCTGCGTATTTTCTTCATTATAATAGGCGCTTTCCAGAAAGACTTTGCGATCCTCCAAAACTTTAAGCAGCTTATTCATTTGAATTGGATGGAGCTCGCCAATTTCATCTATGAACAGCACTCCACCGTGTGCATTGGTGACTGCTCCCTGCTTCGGCTGAGGAATGCCAGCCTGTCCCATAGCCCCTGCCCCTTGATAGATAGGATCATGGACAGAACCGATCAGCGGATCTGCAATACCCCTTTCATCAAACCGGGCTGTTGTCGCATCAAGTTCAACGAAAACAGAAGATTTCCGAAACGGCGACTTGTCCTGCTTCTTTGCTTCTTCCAGCACCAGCCTTGCCGCAGCGGTTTTTCCGACTCCGGGAGGCCCATAAATGATGACATGCTGAGGATTTGGTCCGCAGAGTGCTGCTTTTAATGACTTAATCCCGTCTCTCTGGCCGACGATATCTTCGAAGCTTGCCGGACGAACTCTTTCCGAAAGCGGTTCAGTCAGCCTGATGGAACGCATTTTTTTCAGCTGGTCCATTTCTTTTTTGGACTCCCGGTCAATCGACACCTTTTGAGTCCGCTGGCTCTTTAGCAGATTCCAGAAATAAAGCCCGATAATGATTCCGAAAAACAGCTGGATGAATAAAGCTATTCCGGTCCAACTCATAGTATCCCTCCTGCACTTTTGTTCAAGCTGATACTTGGTAGTATCTCCTTGTGCAGGTTGGAATAAACAAGAATGCACTGTAAAAAACTTCCTGAATTAAGACTTGTAAAGGATCCAGATGTACAGCAGCGAATGCAAAAAAGCCAGGCAGAGAAAACTCCGGCCTGGCTTTGTTAATTCTTTTATCATGCAGATGTTTTACGCTCTTCTTCCACGACAGTACCATCATTCAGCACAAGCTTTGGCACGCTGTTATCTGTAACTGTCTCTTTTGTGATAATGCATTTAGAAATATCATCGCGGGACGGAAGATCGAACATAACGTCCAGCATAATGCCTTCGATGATTGAGCGGAGTCCGCGGGCGCCTGTTTTGCGCTCGATTGCTTTCTTCGCAATCTCATGCAGGGCACCTTCTTCAAATTCAAGCTCAACATCATCAAGCTCAAGCATTTTCTGATACTGTTTTACGAGAGCATTTTTCGGCTTTGTGAGAATTTCAATAAGGGCTTCCTCATCCAGCTGGGAAAGGCTGGCAATAACCGGAAGACGCCCGATGAATTCAGGGATCAAACCGAATTTCAGCAGATCTTCAGGAAGGACTTTAGAAAGTAATTCCTTCTGGTCAAGCTCCTGCTGCTTCTGGTCAGAACCGAAACCAATCACTTTCTGGCCAAGACGGCGCTTAATGATCTGCTCGATGCCGTCAAACGCACCGCCGCAGATGAACAGGATATTTGTTGTATCGATTTGGATGAATTCCTGGTGCGGATGCTTTCTGCCGCCCTGCGGAGGAACACTCGCAACAGTTCCTTCCAAGATCTTAAGCAATGCCTGCTGTACACCTTCACCTGATACATCCCTTGTAATGGACGGGTTCTCAGATTTGCGGGCAACCTTATCGATTTCATCGATATAGATTATGCCTTTCTCCGCCTTTTCTACATCATAGTCTGCAGCCTGGATCAATTTCAGGAGAATGTTTTCCACATCTTCCCCTACATAGCCAGCTTCCGTAAGAGATGTTGCATCAGCGATTGCAAACGGAACGTTGAGAATGCGGGCAAGCGTCTGGGCAAGGAGGGTCTTACCGCTTCCTGTCGGCCCGATCATGCTGATATTACTTTTTGAAAGCTCAACATCGTCAATCTTGCTGTTTGAATTGATTCTCTTATAGTGGTTATAAACGGCCACTGACAGAGACTTCTTTGCCTGTTCCTGGCCGATTACATACTCGTCAAGAATATCGCGGATTTCTGCCGGCTTTGGCACATCCTTGAATTCCACTTCTTCCTCTGTGCCAAGCTCCTCTTCCACGATTTCAGTGCAGAGCTCGATGCACTCGTCACATATATATACACCTGGTCCGGCAACTAATTTACGTACTTGATCCTGTGTTTTCCCACAGAAGGAACACTTTAATTGCCCTTTTTCATCATTAAATTTAAACAATGCCTTCACCCCTTGAATTACTTCTGTGCCTTATATAAAGCTTGCGGATCACTGCAAACAATTTTTACTATTCAGCTTTTTCAGCTTATGAAAAACCGGCTGGGGAGACCCCAAATAATCCCTGTGCCTTTTTGTCCTTTTTGATTGCTTCTTGTCAATCGACTGTTGGGAACAGCTGCACAGGAGAAAACTTTAACAGTTATGTATTGCATTGTAACACATTTAACAACTGGACAGGAAATGATAACTCTTAGAAAAGTATGTTTCAATTTCTGCCTGCTGATCCGCATTTAAAAAATATGTACCCAATAAGCTTATCCATAAAACAGAGAGTTAAATCCCGATTAAGGGATATTTAATTACGGCGCGTTATGTATAGAATTTTTCCTGTCCATTTTAAGCTCTTATATACTATATGCTGCTTTTTATTGTATAAAACAAGGCACGATCAAATCGCGCCTTGTTTTATTAAAAAAGTTTATGCAGACATTGCTGCTATTACTATCATTTATTTTGACTATTAAGCAGTTTTGCTGTTTTCAATAAGGAAGTCAACAGCTTTTTTCACTTTAAGGTCAGCTTTCACGCTGTCGAGGCTTCCAAGCGCCTGCTTGATTGCATCGGCAGTCATGTTGTACATTTCAGCCATTTTATCAAGCTCAGCAGTAACCTCTTCGTCTGTTACTTCGATGTTCTCAGCTTTTGCGATCTCTTCAAGAGTCAGGTTGATGCGCACACGCTTTTCGCCTTCTTCTTTCATCTGCTCGCGCAGGGCGCTTTCGTCCTGGCCGGAGAACTGGAAGTAAAGCTCAAGGTTCATGCCCTGCATTTGAAGGCGCTGTTCGAATTCCTGCATCATTCTGTCGACTTCATTATCGATCATTACTGCAGGCAGGTCGATTTCAGCATTATCAGCAGCTTTTTCGACTACAGTGTCGCGAAGGTTGTTTTCAGACTCCTGCTTCTTGCTTTCTTCAAGGCGAGTCCTGATTTTTTCCTTAAGGGCATCAAGAGTTTCAACCTCTTCGTCAACATCCTTTGCAAACTCGTCATCAAGCTCAGGAAGCTCTTTGCCTTTGATTTCGTGAACAGTCACCTTGAATACTGCCTTCTTGCCGGCAAGCTCAGCAGCATGGTATTCCTCAGGGAAAGTGACTTCAACATCCTTGGATTCGCCTGCAGCTGTTCCTTCAAGCTGCTCCTCGAAACCAGGGATGAACTGGCCTGAACCAAGCTCAAGTGAATAGTTCTCAGCTTTTCCGCCTTCGAATGCTTCGCCGTCAACAAAACCTTCGAAGTCCATGACAACTGTATCGCCGTTTTCAGCTTTGCCTTCTTCTTTAACGACCAATTCAGCCTGGCGCTCCTGAAGGGAAGTGATTTCATTGTTCACATCTTCTTCAGTCACTTCTGTTTCAAGCTTTTCTACTTCAAGGCCTTTGTATTCGCCAAGCTTAACTTCAGGCTTAACTGTAACAGTTGCCTTGAAAATAAGGCTCTTGCCTTTTTCGATTTGCTCTACATCGATTTCAGGACGGTCAACAGGCTCGATCCCTGTCTCATCAATTGCACTTGCATATGCTTCAGGAAGAAGGAAGTCAATTGCATCCTGGTATAGAGATTCAACGCCAAAGCGTTTTTCGAACATTCCGCGCGGCATTTTTCCTTTACGGAATCCTGGCACATTTACTTGAGCAACAACTTTTTTGAAAGCAGCGTCCAGACCTTCTTTGACTTTCTCTGCTTCTACTTCAATTGTAAGAACCCCTTGGTTCCCTTCTAGCTTTTCAAACTTAGCAGACATACTATAATTCCCTCCAACAATCTATTGTCATTACCATTTTTGCGGACTTTGTATGAATATTGCCTTAATATCATAGCATATTCATCTTTTTGATATGTAAAATAACTATTTTTACACATAACAGCCACTATATTATAACATACGTTATCTTTGTTTCAACAGAGATACTCAAATATTGGGATAAGAAATTTCTTCTATCTTCCCTATAAAAATCCTGGATGCCTCAAGATTGTCAGCTTCCACCCCATATTGGCCTGCCAATTCACCCGGATCTCCGTCCATGCCGTAAAATGAACATCCGACAAGATGGTATGCAGCCGCCCAAAGGTCAGGCTCACCAGGGAGCTTGAATGGGTACAGCAGAAAGAACTGCCTCTCGAGCAAAGCGATGATATTTTCCAGCAGGACCGGATCTTCGTGTTCAAGCTTGTTTTTTACCGCTGCTTCAATTGCCCTCAGCTGCTTATGATCATGAACGTCATGAAGTGCAGATGGTATGAATTCTTCTTTCAACCCGAGCTTTTTTACAGTCACTGGCTTATCATATTCCTGCTCTTTCAGTATATTGATAATCATTGTTTTCAGGAAAGGATGCCCTTCCTCTGAAATCAGGTAAGACTTCAGCTCGTCAAGATACGGCCTGATGTTGATGTTTGCAAGCTTTGCCAACAGCAGGACCTGCTCTTTCGGGTCTTGATAGGATAGGAGATTCAGCTCCTTATCCTTATATTCCCCGTGAAGCTTTTCTTCCGCATCAGGATCCGGGCTTCCCTCCGCCATACGCCTGCTGAAGTGCAGCATTTTAGCGAAATGCTCAAGCTTATCCTTCGGAATCTCCCTTTCCTGGAGGAGGGCTTCAATGGTTGCCGCGATTTCCCCATATTCATGGAGCTGAACCATGATCATCAGATAGAGGTCTGCGATTTCAAAATAATCTCCGATCCCCTCCTGAAGCATGGATTTTGCTAGGTTTTTGGCCTTTTTCAGCGCTCCGGCCTCAAAATAGGCCAGGACAAGCCCTATATGTATATCACTGCTCTCCGGGTCAAGCTCCTTAGCGTCCTCAAAAAGCTTGATTGCATCTGAAAAATTCTTTCCCTGCAGGCTCTCAAGCCCTTTTTCCAGCAAACGTTTTTCCAGACCGGGAAAGGGGATGATATTGCTGCTGTCGTTCTGGTTCCGCTTAGTCATGAAAAACCGCCTTCCCTGTTAATATTGAAGATAGTATAGCACGCATGGAGAGAAAAAAGAAATTAGGAGGAAAGAGTCTTGAGAGGGGATACTTCTGTGCTTCCATGGGAAAAAAAGAAGATCCACAGGGGAGTGGATCTAGCTAGTTTTTTCATATGCTTCTATTTTTTCCTCCAGCTGAAGCGTGATTTCAATTTCATCCCAGCCATTGAGGAGCATGTTTTTCCAGTATGGCTGCAATGGAAAAGCTGCAGAAAAGCCATCGTCACTATAGACTGACTGCGTTTCAAGGTCTACCGTCAAAACGAGTTCCGCCTCTGCTGCCTTAGAAAGCAGCTGTTCTGTCTCCCCCTGGCTCAGCCGGATCGGCAGCAGCCCATTTTTCAGGCAGTTCTGATGGAAGATATCAGCGAAGGAGGGGGCAATCACCGCTTTGAATCCATAGTCCTGCAGAGCCCAAGGGGCATGCTCCCTCGAAGAGCCGCAGCCGAAGTTTTCATTTGCGATTAGAAAACTTGCACCGAGGTTTTCAGGCTTATTCAATTCAAAGGCAGGATCCGGCTGTCCATCTTTAAAGCGCCAGTCATAGAATAGGTATTTCCCGAATCCGGTTTTCTCGATTCTTTTCAAAAATTGCTTCGGTATGATCTGATCAGTATCTACATTTACCCTGTCAAGCGCAGCTGCTTTGCCTGACAGCTTTTTGAAACCGCCCATTCCATTTCCCCCTATATAATGATTGATTCTTCTATCAATGTTTTTCTGACATCAACAAATCTTCCATTGACAGCAGCTGCTGCTGCCATGAGCGGGCTGACGAGGTGAGTCCTCGCACCAGATCCCTGCCGCCCCTCGAAATTGCGGTTAGAGGTAGATGCACAATGGTCGCCCGGAGGCACGATATCATTATTCATGCTGAGGCACATGCTGCATCCGGATTCCCGCCATTCAAAGCCGGATTCTATGAAAACCTGATGAAGCCCCTCTTTTTCTGCCTGCTCCTTCACAGCCTGTGATCCAGGTACTACAAGGGCCCTGACACCCGGATGGACTTTTTTGCCTGCCGCAAACTCCGCTGCCTGCCTAAGATCCTCGATGCGTGAATTTGTGCACGACCCGATGAACACATGCTGAATGCTGATATCGCTGATCTCCTGTCCTTCAGAAAGCCCCATATACCGAAGAGCCCGCTCAAGGGATACCCGTTCTGTTTCGGTCTTGCAATCAGATTCAGAAGGTATCCTTTCATCAACCCCCGCTGCCATGGATGGATTGGTCCCCCAGCTGACCATCGGCGGGATTTCTCCAGCATCAAGCGTAATTTCTTTATCATAGTTCGCATCAGGGTCTGAGGCTAGAGCCTGCCAATGAGCGAGGGAAATATCCCACTCCATGCCTTTAGGTGCATATTTCCTCCCCTTTATATAAGAGAAAGTGGTCTCATCAGGACTGACCAGGCCTGCCCTTGCCCCTCCCTCTATCGACATATTGCAAATGGTCATCCGCTCTTCCATCGACATCCCTCTTACAGCCTCTCCACAGTATTCAATGACATGTCCTGTTCCAAAACCGATGCCAAACCTGCTGATGATATAGAGGATGACATCCTTGGCTGTAACACCGCTCTCAAGCTGGCCATCAATCTGAAGCTTCAAGGTTTTCGGCCTGGACTGCCACAATGTCTGGGTTGCAAGCACATGCTCCACTTCGCTTGTGCCGATGCCAAAAGCGAGTGAGCCAAAAGCACCGTGGGTGGAAGTATGGCTGTCCCCGCAGACAATGGTCATCCCCGGGCGGGTCAGGCCAAGCTCCGGGCCGATGACATGGACAATGCCCTGATCCGGGCTGTCCATTCCTGCAAGCGGCACACCAAACTCCAGGCAATTTTTTTCAAGAGTGGTCATCTGATTTTTGGCGACTGGATCATCTATTTGGCCGCGGTTGATTGTCGGCACATTATGATCCATAGTAGCGAAGGTTTTGTCCGGACGCCTGACCTTCCTGTTTTTCATCCGCAGGCCGGAAAATGCCTGAGGGGAAGTCACTTCATGAACTAAATGCAAATCGATATAAAGCAGATCAGGCTTATCGGTTTCTGTATGGACGATATGCCGGTCCCAAATTTTTTCCACAATTGATTTGCCCATCTATTTTTCTCCCTCCATCTTTTCCGGTTCCTTCTCCCGGAATCTTTTATAAATAAGTACACGGCTGGAAGACCAGCCGCGAGATCCTGAACTGTCAGGCATATGCCCCCATAATCTGCAGGATGGCTTCATTATCCAGCAGGGCAGCTTTAATTTCCTCAATCATCACATTGGTAGAAGCTGCCTTCCCTCCTGAAGCCAGATCGGCTGTGCGAATGCCTGACTCGAGTACATCACTGACTGCCTTCTCGATTGCAGCAGCTTCTTCTTCCATCCCGAAAGAGAGGCGGAGCATCATGGCCGCGGAAAGAATCATTCCAACCGGGTTGGCGATGCCTCTGCCTTCGATGTCCGGAGCCGATCCATGGATGGGCTCATAAAGGTATGGCCCTCCTTCAGACAGGCTTGCAGATGGGAGCATGCCCAGAGATCCAGTCAGAACAGAAGCTTCATCACTTAAAATATCTCCAAACATATTCTCAGTGACAATCACATCAAACTGTTTTGGGTTTTTAATGATCTGCATGGCCGCATTATCGACAAGCATATGCTCGAGCTGTACATCGGGATATTGGGCTGCAATTTCTTCTGCCGTTTCCCTCCACATCCTGCTTGATTCAAGAACATTCGCCTTATCTACGCTCGTAACCTTTCCGTTTCTTCCGCGGGCGAGTTCAAAAGCCAGCCTTACCACTCTCTGCACTTCTTCCTTTTTATAAAATAAAGTGTCCACGGCAGATTCATCATTGCCATTCCCGGTCCTTTCACTCGGCTTTCCAAAGTAGAGTCCGCCGGTCAGCTCCCTTACCATTAAAAAGTCGGTACCTTCGATGACTTCCTTCCTTAAAGGCGAGGAATCTGCCACACTCGCAAAATAGCTGGTGGGCCGGAGGTTGGCATATAGATTCAGATCTTTGCGGATTTTCAGGAGGCCGCGTTCCGGCCGGAGGCTTGGATGAAGCTTCTCCCAGCGCGGCCCGCCAACAGCTCCAAGCAAAATGGCATCACTGCTTTTACAGAGTTCGACCGTTTCTTCCGGCAGCGGCACTCCGGTGGTATCAATTGCTGTTCCGCCAATTTTTCCATAGCTGAATTCAAATGTATGCCCAAATCGTTCTCCTGCAGCCTGCATCACTTCAACTGCCCCTGCTGCCACTTCTTTTCCGATGCCGTCACCCGGCAGCACTGCGATCCGTTTCTTCATGCCCAATCCCTCCGTTGCAAGTTTTATAAAGCCACTTTCGTCTTTTCCTCCAGATAGATGACCCTGTTTACAGCGTTCAGATATGCTTTCGCAGATGCTTCAAGGACATCCTGCGCAAGCCCCCTCCCGCTCGTTTCCCTGCCGTTGTATTTCATTTTGACGAACACCTGTGCAAGGGCATCTCTTCCGGCCCCGACCGACTGGATCCGGTAATCCAGGAGGTTCACCGCACCATTCACTGATATCTCCAGCGTGTTGTAAAGCGCTTCTATGCTCCCTGCCCCGGTTGCTGCTTCCTGGACGACTTCATTCTCCCTGCCTGACAGCGTCACCGTCGCAGTCGGCACTTGATTGGTCCCATACTGGACCTGAATCTGGAGCAGTTCATAGAATTGCTGATCTTTCGACAGCCTTTCCTCCAGGACAATGGCTGCAAGATCATCATCTGTCATCTCTTTCTTTCTGTCTGCCAAGTCTTTAAAAATAGCAAACAGCGGCTTGATTTCCTCATCTGGAACAGCCAGCCCCAGCTCTTCAAGGCGGGATTTGAACGCATGCCTGCCAGAATGCTTTCCGAGTACCATGGAATTGGAGTGGAAGCCGACAAGTTCAGGTGAAATGATTTCATAAGTGGTCTTCTCTTTCAGCACGCCATCCTGGTGGATGCCCGACTCATGCGCAAAAGCATTTCTGCCGACAATTGCCTTATTCGCCGGGACAGCCATACCAGTCAGCTTGCTGACAAGACTGCTTGTTCTGCTGATTTCCTCCAGCTTGAGGCGGGTCCCCGCCTGATAATGGTCCTTCCGTATGTGCAGAGCGACGGCAAGCTCTTCCAGCGCAGCATTCCCAGCCCGTTCCCCGATGCCGTTGATCGTCCCTTCAATCTGTCCAGCCCCATTTTCGATGGCTGCAAGGGAGTTGGCAATCGCCATGCCAAGATCATCATGGCAGTGAGCCGATAAAATGACTTTATCTATGGAAGGGACATTATCTCTTAAGTAGTGAAAAATCTTGCCATATTCTCCAGGCGAAATATATCCGACCGTATCCGGTATATTAATAACCCTGGCCCCGGCCTGGATGACTTCCTCAACGATGCGGGCCAGAAAGGGCAGCTCCGTCCGGCAGGCATCCTCTGCCGACCATTGAATGAGCGGGAATTTCCCGGCTGCATATTTTACAGCAGAAACCGCCGTCTCAATGACTTCCTCCTTTGACTGCTTTAATTTGTACTGCCGGTGGATGGGGGAGGTAGCGAGGAAGACATGAAGCCTCGGATCCTCCCCCTCTCTCAATGCCTCCCAGGCTGCATCAATATCTGACATCACCGATCTTGCAAGCCCTGTAACCGAGCAGTTCCGGATTAGGCCGGCAATCTCCCGGACAGAAGTAAAATCGCCTTTTGAAGCTGCCGGAAAACCGGCTTCTATAATATCGACATTGAGCCTTTCGAGCTGCTTTGCGATTTCCAGCTTTTCAGATAGATTCAAGTTGACTCCTGCAGATTGTTCCCCGTCACGCAAAGTCGTGTCAAAAATGTTAATGGTTCGCACTGACAGCCACTTCTTTCTTTTTCTCTTTATTCACAAATGGCATCATTTTTCTCAGCTCCCTGCCGACCTGTTCAATCGGATGCTCATTTTCACTTGCAAGGATACTATTGAAGACTGGACGGTTTGCCTGATTTTCCAGGATCCAGCCTTTCGCGAACTTGCCTTCCTGGATATCCTTCAGAACAGCTTTCATCTCCTGCTTCACTCTTTCATCCACTACTCTAGGCCCGCTGACAAAATCACCCCATTGGGCCGTATCGGAAATGCTGTAGCGCATTCCTTCAAGGCCGCCTTCATACATCAGGTCTACAATCAGCTTGAGCTCGTGGAGACACTCGAAATATGCCAGCTCAGGCTGATAGCCTGCCTCAGTCAATGTTTCAAAACCTGCTTTCACAAGTGATGTCAGGCCACCGCACAGTACAGCCTGTTCGCCGAATAAATCGGTTTCTGTTTCTTCCTTGAATGTGGTTTCAAGCGCTCCTGCCCTCAGTGCCCCAATCGCTCTTGCATAAGCCAGTGCAAGCTCCTGGGCTTCTCCCGTTACATCCTGATGGACTGCAAATAAAGCCGGAACCCCTGCTCCTTCCTGATAGGTCCTTCTTACAAGATGGCCAGGGCCCTTTGGAGCCACCAGGAGGACATCACAAGTCTTTGGCGCCACAATCTGATGGAAATGGATATTGAAACCGTGTGCAAACAGCAGGGCCTGATTTGTCAGATTCGGCTCAATTTCTTCCTTATAGACTTTAGGCTGAAGCTCATCCGGCAGGAGGATCATGACAATATCGCTTTGTGCAACAGACTCTCCTACAGAAAATACCTGAAACCCATCCTCTGATGCTTTATCCCATGACCTTCCTTTTCTTAGCCCGATTACTACATCAGCACCGCTGTCCCTCAGGTTCTGGGCATGTGCATGGCCCTGTGATCCATACCCGATCACCGCTACCTTCTTTCCGTTTAAATAAGCTGGATTTGCGTCTCCGTTATAGTACATTTTCGCCATGATTCATTCTCCCTCTCGTTTTTGGATTTTTTATAAAAAAATATTTTTATACAATTGAATAATTCTTCGGCTGCCCCTGGCTCCTCTGGCTTCCTCTTGTAAAGGCTGTTGTCCCCGTCCGGGCAATCTCCTTGATTCCATACGGCTTTACAAGCTCTATAAAGGCTTCTATTTTTTCCGACTCGCCTGTGATCTGGATAACCAGGCTGTCTTTGCCGACATCTATCACCGAAGCCCGGAATGGCTCAATCAGCGAATATAATTCACTTCTCGCCTGCGGCAGGGACAGCACCTTTATGAGCGCAAGCTCCCTGGCGACAATCTGCTGGCCGCTTATATCGTTTACTTTTAAAATATCAATCTGTTTGTTGAGCTGTTTCGCAATCTGCTCTGCGGCCTCTTCATTGTCCACGTGGACCGTGCAGGTGATCCGGGAAATTCCCTCCTGCTCGGAGTGCCCGACCGAGATGCTTTCAATGTTGAAGTTGCGCTTTGAGAACAGGTTGGTGATTCTATTGAGGACCCCCGGCCTGTTCATCACGGTTAAACAGATGATTCGTTTCATGGTTTTACACCTTCCATCTCATGGTGCCCTTTGCCCGGGGCGATCATCGGGAATACATTTTCATCAGGAGCTATCCTGAAGTCGAATAACACCGGTTCATCGCTTTTGAGTGCTTCATCCAGCACCTTTTCGGCCTCTTCCTCCGTACGGATTTCATAAGCTTTGATGTCATAGGCTTCCGCCAGCTTGACAAAGGAAGGCTGATACTGGGCTTTGCTGTGCGAAAACCGTGAGTCATAAAAGATTTCCTGCCACTGTCTTACCATCCCAAGAGCCCTGTTATTGAAGATCGCTATCTTTACCGGGAGATTAAGCTCACGGATCAGGCCCAGCTCCTGTGCGGACATCTGGAAGCCGCCATCGCCAACAATTGAAACGACCAGGGAATCCGGTGCAGCAAGCTGAGCCCCGATGGCCGCAGGCATTCCGAATCCCATCGTGCCGAGCCCCCCTGAAGTGACCCATCTACCAGCTTTCTTAAAGCGGTAATATTGGGCTGCCCACATTTGATGCTGTCCGACATCTGTCGTGACAATCGCTTCTCCCGCCGTCTTTTCAAACAAGAGCTCCATGACCCGCTGCGGCTTCAGTTCAGCCGATTTGTGAAAATAATAAGGAAATTCTTCCTTCCAGCTTCTAAGCTTTTCCATCCATTCACCATGTTCGGGAGGCTTCCCCTTCTGGCCCACAAGCTGATTCAAAGCTTCTTTTGCATCAGCCACAACTGGAATTAGGGTTGGGACATTTTTGCCGATCTCGGCAGGATCGATATCAACATGGGCTACTTCTGCCTTAGGGGCAAAATAGGCAAGATTCCCTGTGAGCCTGTCATCAAACCTCGCTCCGATATTGATGAGCAAATCGCATTCATGCAAAGCCATATTGGCTGCATAGCACCCATGCATCCCGGCCATCCCGATAAACAGGCTGTGGTCTGCAGGAAAGCCCCCAAGTCCGAGAAGGGTATGCACGACCGGAAGCTGCTGCTGTTCGGCATATTCCTTAAGCAATCCGGAAGCCTTTGCATGGAGGACGCCCGCCCCTGCCAGGATGACCGGCCTTTTCGCACGGCTCACTGCCTCTGTCAGCTTTCGGATCTGGAGATAGTTTGGCTTTAAGGTCGGCTGGTAGCCTGGGAGAAAAACTTCTGTCTCCTCCGGAGGCTGTTCAGCGCCTGCTGCAATATCCTTCGGAATATCGATCAATACCGGACCAGGCCTCCCCGTGGAAGCAATATGAAAGGCCTCCTTCACAATCCTCGGGATGTCCGCTATGCTCCTTGCCTGATAGTTATACTTGGTTATCGGGGTGGTAATCCCGAGGATGTCAGCCTCCTGGAAGGCATCCGTTCCGATGACGCCTGTTGCCACCTGCCCGGTAATGACGACAAGAGGCAAAGAATCCATCATCGCGTCGGCAAGGCCTGTTACAATATTGGTCGCCCCCGGCCCTGAAGTGGCGATGACAACTCCAGGCTTGCCGGAAATCCTCGCATATCCTTCCGCAGCATGGATGCCTCCCTGTTCATGCCTGGGAAGCACATGAAGTATGCCAGAATCATAGATTTTGTCATATATCGGAAGGACAGCCCCTCCCGGATAGCCAAAAATCACTTCCACCTGTTCCTTCTCCAGCGCCTGCAATAGCAGTTCCGCGCCGGTCGCCGGCTTCAAGCCAGTCTTGTTTTCTGCAAAGGCAGCTTCCTGCAGCATTTTGAAATAACCTCCTTTTGATTCAAGAAAAAAACAATATAAAAAGCCTTCCCATCCCCAAGAACGCCTGCATCAGCAGACGAAGGGATGAAAAGGCTTTGTCAGCCTGTTCCACGGTACCACCCTGATTCACGCAATTTGCGTGCACTTATGGATGGCAGCTGCCATCCTTTTTGATAACGGGTGCTCTCACACCCGGCCGGCCCTACTCGTCAAGCTTTCAGGCCGGCGCTCTGAGGGGAGTTCATAATGCGGCAGGAGTGCCGGCTCTCAGCCTGCCCGGCTCTCTGTAAATCCTGATCCGCAAAACTACTTATCCTCATCCGCGCTTTTAACATATAGTGTTTTTAGCTGTCAGCTTACATGGGGTTCAAAATGCTTCGATGCTACTTTAACACCTTCCGAAACCACTCTTTCCCGGAACTTCACCAGGAGCTCTTTTGTATGTGCCCCCGGATGGCCTTCACCGATTGTCCGTCCGTCCACCTTCACGACTGCAATGACCTCGGCTGCCGTCCCTGTAAGGAATACCTCATCCGCCGTATAAACATCGTGCCTTGTGAAAGGCTCCTCCTTCACTTCATAGCCAAGCTCCCTGGCAATTTCCATGACTGCATTGCGGGTAATCCCTTCAAGCGCCCCAACGTATCCCGGAGGCGTGTAAAAGCATTTATCCTTGATGATGAACACATTGTCTGCCGAACCCTCTGCCACATAGCCCTGATCATTCAGCATGAGCGCTTCACTGACATTTGCCAGGCGGGCCTCAATCCTTACCAGGACATTGTTCAAATAATTCAACGACTTAACTTTAGGGCTTAATACATCCGGCCTGTTCCTTCTGGTCGCTACAGTGACAATCTCAAGCCCTGTCTCATACAATTCTTTCGGAAAGATGCTCAGGGGCTCGACAATGACTACCACATTTGCTTTTTTGCAATTGTAAGGGTCCAGCCCGAGGTCGCCCACTCCCCTGGAAACAACAACCCGGATGTAGGCATCTTCATACGAATTCTTTTCGACAGTGGCAACAATGATATCTGTCAGCTCTTCCTCCGTATACGGCATTGTCAGTAAAATGGATTGGGCTGAACGATAAAGCCGGTCCATATGCTCCTTCATCCTGAAGATATTTCCGCTGTATACCCGGATCCCTTCAAAGATGCCGTCTCCATAAAGGAAGCCATGGTCATAAACGGATATTTTTGCATTCTCTTTCGTCACAAACTCCCCGTTTAAAAATATCAATTGCTCAGACACGGAAAACACCTCTTCGATTTAATGTATACACGCTTTAAACGGTTGAAATGACAAGTTAAAAAAATATAGGTTCCACGCTTTCAGTTCCGGTGTGGAGCGGTTTGTTTTATTATTTGAGGACTATCTTACGCTCATTTTTTTTGGGAGTCAACACCATTTTCAAGAATTATTTGATAATTTAGATTTATCAGATATATTGAATGCGCTTTCATTGCTTGTATATATGAATTTATTCAGCCAAGAAATTTTTTATTTTATTTTTCAATCCCTCGCGCGTGATTTCCCGCTCTTTTTTACCATCATTGAAAGATCCGTGCTGGAGATATTCTTATGAATGCTTTTTCAATATAAAGATGCAGCATTTAGGATTTAATGGCGCATTTTCAATGAGCATATAATATAGAAGAAACCTGTTAATCATGTCAGGTTTATTGACATACAAAGAAGCGCTTTCATTTGGCGGGAGGTATAATATTTAGCTGCAGTACTGAGTACTTTTATAAACTCTGTAACCTTAATCGGAAAAGAGACAGGTTTTCGAAGAAGAACAAAAGTGTAAGTGCCTTGAATACAAAAAACAGACCCCGTCCTAGGGCAATTTTTCAGCATAATGAACAGCTTCCCTGGGGGCATAGAAACGTCATCGGCATAAAAAGCAGTGAGTCATGTATAGCAAGAGGCTTATTCTATGCATGATCGGCATGAAAGGGAGTGAGCCATGCATACAAAGAAGCCTAATCGATGCATGATTGGCTGGAAAAGGGATGAGCCATGCATACAAAGAGGCCTAATCTATGCACGATCGGCAGGAAAAGCAGTGAGTCATGTATAGCAAGAGGCTTATTCTATGCATGACTAGCAAGAAAAGCAGTGAGTCATGCACAGTAAGAGGCTTATTCTATGCATGATCAGCAAGAAAAACAGAGACTCATGCATGGTAAGAAGTCTAATTGATGCATGACTGGAAAAAAAGAAGTTATTTATAGGAAAGATGCTTGTAACCCTGAGAACCCAGGCGCAGGGGCTGGACGCGGATCAAGGATTTATTATTTCCTTTACGACAAAAAAACCGCTATTTGATAAAAATCAAACAGCGGTAATATAGGTGTATGTAGTAATGGCGTCCCAGGAGAGATTCGAACTCCCGACCGACGGCTTAGAAGGCCGTTGCTCTATCCTGCTGAGCTACTGGGACATTATTTAATAAGTTATCTCGAAGACATTTTTTATTATAGTAGACAAATAAATGAAAGTCAACAGCTTTTCAGGAAAAATATAATAAACCTGGCATCATTTTTTCCGGCAATATACATCTGCTTATTGCAAGAGGGGTTTCCCCCTCATACAATAAACGGATTTCATGCCCTTTCCGGAATCTGAAAAGTCTGTGACAGCTTTTCAAGCTTTCCGGCTTCAAGGTCATATATATCCACACGGATCTCCCTCCCTGCCATTTCCAGCAGGAGATAGGTCCTTTCATAGCGCCCTCTCGGCAGCCTCAGGCTCCCCGGGTTCAAAAACAGCCTTCCGTCAATCATTTCTGCCCCAAGCTCATGCGAATGTCCGAAGCAGATGATATCTGCTCCTTCCTCCTCGCCTTTATACTTCAGCTTCATAAGGCTGCTCTTCACTCCGTACAGATGCCCATGGGTAACAAAAATCGTCAAGCCTCCAAGGTTTTTGGCAAGCTGATCAGGATAGGCATCATCATAATCGCAATTTCCCCTTACTCCAGCAAAACCCGACATAGCCGGATGTCCGGCAGGCAGCTCGGAATCCCCGCAGTGAATCATAAGATCAGCATCTTTTCCATGCTTCTCAGCGAGCTGCGCAACTTCCTCCTCCAGCCCATGGCTGTCGCTTACGATAAGTATTTTAGCCATTGGCTCCATCACCTTTAAAAAGGGTACCCAGACTGTTTTCCAGCTTTTCTAGGGCTTTGGCCCTGTGGCTGATCTGGCTTTTTTCTTCAGGGGGGAGTTCTGCCATGCTTTTATTTTTTTCAGTCACGAAGAAGATCGGATCATAGCCAAATCCATGGCTGCCCCTTTTATCAGTCAGAATCCTGCCCTCACACGTGCCGGAGACTGTATAAGCTTCCTTGCCTGGCACCGAGACAGCCAAGGCGCAATAAAATCTGGCTGTCCTCTTTTCTTCCGGAACACCTTCAAGCTCTGCGAGCACCTTTTGCATATTTGCTTCATCACTTTTCGTTTCTCCTGCGTACCTTGCCGAGTAGATGCCCGGACGTCCCTCAAGGGCATCAATCATAAGGCCGGAATCATCCGCAATGACGATTTTTCCAAAGGCTTTAGAGACAGCCTCAGCTTTAAGGACTGCATTTTCCTCAAATGTGCTTCCAGTTTCTTCAATATCCTCAAATTCAGGAAAGTCGAGAAGGGTTTTTACTTCATAGCCCAGCGGCTTGAACATCCGGCTGAATTCTTTCGCTTTCCCTGCATTTTTCGTTGCAATAATAACTTCCTGCACAGTTTTCATCTCCCTGGATTTACTTTCCGATCTGTGAGCTGATCTTTTCGCCAAGCACTTGCTTTTGGATATCAAACAGCCTGCCTACGCCTTCTTCCGCCGCTTTTAACAGCTCTGTCAGCTGGCTCGCTGAAAATGTTGCTTCTTCTCCTGTCCCCTGGAGCTCCACAAATTCGCCATTGCCTGTCATGACCACATTCATATCAACTTCCGCCTTGGAATCTTCGGCATAATTCAGGTCAAGGACTACCTGCTTGTTTTCGAGGATTCCCACACTTGTAGCTGCAAGGAATTGCGTAATCGGGTATTTTGATAACTTCTTGCTGGCATACAGCTTTTCGACAGCAATTGCCATTGCGACAAATGCACCTGTGATGGAAGCTGTCCTTGTCCCGCCATCAGCCTGGATAACATCGCAATCCAGCCAGATTGTTCTTTCACCAAGGGCCTCAAGGTCAACGACTGCCCTTAATGCACGTCCGATCAAGCGCTGTATTTCCATCGTGCGCCCGGTGATTTTCCCCTTTGCGGCTTCACGTATATTCCTTTGCTCTGTTGCCCGCGGCAGCATGCTGTATTCAGCAGTAATCCACCCTTTTCCTTCCCCTCTCATAAATGGGGGCACCCGCTCATCAATGCTGGCTGTGCAAATCACCTTGGTATTGCCTACACTGATCAGTACAGAGCCTTCCGGATGCATTAAATAATTCGTTTCAATATGTATCGGCCTTAACTGCAGCTGTTCACGCCCGTCTTTCCGCATATTCATTCCTCCTTAGAACCTGTTCCGGCTGTCTGTAACCGGAATCCAATAAAGAAGAGGCGGCAAATAATTGCCAACCTCTATCCTTGTCATTATATAGTATATCAAAAAAGTTTTTTTAAAAACTACCTGTATTCACATTTTCAGGCCGTGTAACCGGTTCTGTCAGTTTTTTCCCTTCTACCACAAGATCGGCTTTACCATTTACAGTGACTGCTACACTTTCAATGCCCTTTTGTTCAGTCAGGGACAGTACAAGTGAATTAAGCAGGTGCTGAGAGATGATTTTTTCTTCAAAGCTGCCATAAACGGATTCATTGAAATCCAATGTTGCCAGCCCGTTTTCGATTTTAGGGTCGCCTAGAAGCTCAACCTCAGGCATGAAGTCTGTAAACAGGTTGGAAGTAAAGCTCGGGCCCTTGACGAGCTCCTTTACTACCGCTTCAACCTGATTGTCTTCCTGGGCGCTGATGCGCTTTGTCACCGGTACATAATAGTAGGCGCCCTCTTCACCGCCCAGGTAATAGACCGTCAGGGATTTTGTATTAGAGATATCCACCGCATCGGAAGTGTCCATATTGATGCCCTTTGCCCTGGACAGGGTTTCGCTGATCGGCGTCCCGTTTACAGGCATTTCTGTCAGTGCATGGCCATTCATCTGGAGCTTCACTTTCTCGATCGAATCAAATTGTGTCAGCGTCCAGGTCACAGACTCAAGGATTTTTTCTTCATCCTCGGCCTGATAGTCCCCGAACTCCTTCGAGAAATCAACGGTTGCTACCTTATCCTTCACGTTTACGCTTAATTTTGTATCTGCAGGAAGGACGGCCCGGAAGTCATTGGGCAGCATATCGGTAACAGGCCCATTCTGCACAAGATACTCAAGTGCCTGCTTAGCGACCGAATCGGTTTTTGGCAGGGAAAGCGTCTGCGGCACGACATAGCCGTTTTTATCGACCAGGTATAACTCTGTCTGGACAGTCCCAGCAACCTCTGCCTCTTCACCAGCCTGCTCCGTTTCAGTTCCTGCCGTTTCCTCAACAGCCGTTTCACCATCTTCAGTATAGCTGACTTCTTTCGGAGGATCGATCTTTTCTTTTTCCCCGATCCCAAACAGCCCGCATCCGGATAAAAGCACAGAAGAAGCCAGTACGGCTGAAACCATTGTTGTCTTTTTATTTATAGACATTAAAATCCCTCCCAGAACAGTTTGTACTACATATATACGAGCCTTCCGGAAAAATAGACCCTTTAGAAAAAGAAAATTTGGACAAAGAAAAGCGGAAAAGCCTTGTTCAGCTCCGACAAGCTTAAGACAAGCAGAGCGGAAGGTTGTTCTTTACCTTCTGATCTGCTTGGCTTAAGACTCGAGGAGCTAGGCTTTGGAGCTGGACAAAACTGAAATGCGGAAGCGGCTTGCCCAGAGCCGACAAGCATAAGACGCGCAAGAATAAAAGGCGTTCTTTGCCTTTAATTCTTGGGTGGCTTATGACTCGAGGCTCTAGCCGCTGGAGCTGGACAACGAAATGCGGAGGGCGCCTGCTCATAAAAAATCTCTAAAACAGCTCATTCACCGCTTTCTGCTCAACACAAAAAAGCAGACCCGCTAAAGGCCTGCTTGTTTTAAGCATACTTATCATGAAGTGACGGCTGCTTCATTCTTAACCAGTACTGCTTTGATTGTAAAATAGTCGGTTTCATCCCCGAGGAGCTCTTTAATGGGCTTGAGTTTGGTATCCCCGCTTTCATCAAGCGCCTTCAGGACTTTCCGCTCCAGTTCCTCATCAAACAGCTCAGACCAGTTGAAAGGATTTCCCTCAGCCGCTGCCCTGAGGACATGGTTCTGGACGGTCACTAGAGAAAAGCCGCGCTGCTTGGCAATCTCCTTTATGCCCAGCCCTTCCATATAGTGATTATAGGAAATCATATAGCTTGGCTCCTCATCAGCCTTGAGCCTGTCCAACTGTTTTTCCTCTTTCGGCGGAAGGGCAGACGGCGGTTCGATATTGTTTTCCTGCATATATGATTTGATTTCCTCAGCGAACATGCTGCCATATTTATCATATTTCATCTGGCCGACGCCTTTGATCTGCAGCATAGATTCACCATCAGCCGGGTAGTACTTGCTCATTTCGCGCAATGTGCTATCAGGGAAAACAACATATGGCGGGATTTTCCCCTGTTCAGCCACCTGCTTCCGCAGTGAACGCAGCCGCTCAAATAGATCATGGTCCCCTTCAGCCTCGGGCTTCTGTTCAATCGCCTTTGTTTTGCGCATCATGATCGTTTCCTGACCCTTAAGAATCCCTTGGACCCTTGATGTCAGCATGATTACCGGATATTTCCCGTCTGTCAGGCTGAGAAAGCCTTCGGCAAGCAGATAATTGATAACAGCAGCAATTTCTTTTTCCGCACGATTTCGCATCAATCCATAGGTAGACAATTCATTGAATTTCATATCGCGGATCCTTTTATTGTTGGAACCTTTCAGCACCTGGGCTGTCAGACTCACGCCGAAGCGCTCACCCATGCGTTTTATGCATGAGAAAATCATTTGTGCTTCAAGTGTAATATCGATCTTCTCTCTGTCATCAATGCAATTGCTGCATTTTCCGCAGCGGCTTTCATCGCTTCCCTGGTCGAAGTACTCAATGATGTATGATTGAAGGCATTGCTCTGTATGGCAATAGTTCACCATCCGGTTCAGCTTGCTGAACTCAAGCTCCCTGTTCCGGCTGTCCAAGCCGGTTTCCTCTATCAGAAACTTCTGCAGCTGGATATCCTGCTGGGCGAAAAGAAGGATGCACTCACTCTCCTCCCCATCACGCCCGGCCCTGCCGGCTTCCTGATAATAGGCCTCAATATTCTTCGGCAGGCTGTAATGGATGACAAACCGGACATTTGATTTATCGATCCCCATGCCGAACGCATTGGTGGCCACCATGATGTCTGTCTGATCATGGACAAAATCATTCTGGGCTGTTTTCCTGTCTTCCTCATTCATGCCGGCATGGTAGCGTGAAGCCGGGATGTTTTTCCCCTGCAAAAATTGCTGCAGCTGATCTGTTTCCTTGCGGCTCGAGGTGTAAATAATACCCGGCTGCCCTTGATGCTTACGGATATAGCTCGCAATGAATTCTCTCTTGTTGACGCCTTTGGCCACTTTAAAAGCAAGGTTTTCCCTCGCGAACCCGGTAATGAATATATCTTCGTCCCTGATCTGCAGCAGCCCGCAGATATCATTGGCCACATCCTCTGTCGCAGTTGCGGTGAGCCCGACAAGGATCGGCCTGCCGTTCAACTGCCCGAGCGCAGGAATAATGGAGCGGTAGCTCGGCCTGAAATCGTGGCCCCATTGGGAGATACAATGTGCTTCATCGAATACAATCATCGAAATATCGATGGAATTCAGCAGATGAATGAATCCAGTGGAATCAAAACGCTCCGGCGCAGCATAAACCAGCTTATACTCTCCATTCCGGATCCCTGAGGTCCTTTCCATCAGCTCCTGCTGAGTGAGACTGCTGTTTATGAAAGTGGCGGACACGCCTGCTGCAAGCAATGCGTCTACTTGGTCCTTCATTAAAGAAATGAGCGGGGAAATGACGATGGCGGTGCCAGGCATCGCGAGTGCGGGAATTTGAAATGAGAGGGATTTTCCTCCTCCTGTCGGGAGGATGCCAAGAGTATGGCGGCCATTTATGACATTCTGAATGATTTCTTTTTGGCCATTACGGAAGGTGGAATAGCCGAAATATTGCTTGAGCAGCTTTTCCGCTTGTTCTATCAATATCATCACCTTTTTCTATAAGAGATACTAGAATTGTACCATTTTCGGAAGCCTTATGCTTTATTTCACTATTATCTTTTTAAAAATTTGAACAGCAAAAGCCCCCAAAAAGGAGGCTATGCTTCCAGCTTTATTTTTTCAATATGGTCAATGGGGCTTTGCAGCCATTGGCCCGCAATCTTCGTAAAGATGCTTATGGATCCTGTTGCAAAATATTTATGGACAGGCTCGTCCGCACTTTGATTGAGCAAACCTCTGTAGTCGAGTATGGTGCTGACTTCCCTTGCGGTTTCTTCACCTGAGCTGATCACTTTCACACCTGGCCCCAAGACATTTTTTATCAAGGGTTCAAGCAGCGGATAGTGCGTGCACCCAAGGATCAATGTATCAAGATCTTTGTTCCTCAAAGGCTTCAAGGTTTCAGCAACAATTTTCTTGGCTACCGCACTCCCGTATTCCCCGCTTTCCACAAGCGGGACAAATTTCGGGCAGGCCAAAGGTTTCACACATACCTTCCGGTTGATTTGCTTAAGGGCCTTTTCATAGGCTTTGCTGTTGACCGTACCAACCGTGCCGATGATTCCGATCTTATTGCTTTTGGATACCTTTAAAGCTGCCCTTGCCCCAGGATAAATGACCCCAAGAACAGGGATAGGGAGCTTTTCCTGTATTTCCTCAAGCACAACCGCAGTTGCCGTGTTGCAGGCAATCACAAGCATTTTGATATCCTGAGTCAATAAAAACTCAGTCATCTGCCATGTAAACCGCCTTACTTCTTCAGCCGTCCTCGGCCCGTAGGGGCACCGTGCAGTATCCCCCAAATAAACGATATTCTCATTCGGCAGCTGCCTCATGACTTCTTTTGCCACTGTCAGGCCGCCGACCCCTGAATCTATGATCCCAATTGGTTGTTTCAAACATACCGCCTCATTTTTCGCGCATATCTTGGTGTAATTGCGTTAAGTTGTTCTTCAGTACAGTTACTTCTTCCTTGGAGAAATTCTTGAGAACCTCGCGCAAGTAAATCTGCCTCTTGACGATAACCTCTTCGATGATCCGCTCTCCCTCCGGCAGCAGATGGATACGGACGACCCGCCTGTCATTCGGGTCCTTCACTCTCTGCACGAGCTCATTCTTTTCCATTCTGTCCACAAGGTCTGTCGTTGTACTGAAGGCTAAATACATTTTATTAGAAAGCTCGCCGATTGTCATGTCCCCTTCCTCATGCAGCCACTGCAGGGCAACAAACTGAGGGGGCGTAATTGTATAATTGCTTAAGATTTCCCGGCCTTTTTGCTTAATGATGCCGGATATGTAGCGAAGGTCTTTCTCGATATCTGCAACAATATCAATCGTTTCTTTTATGTCTTTATTATTTCCATGCGTCATCCCATACAACTCCCATTTAAGCAATTCCAGTCTATATGCAGGCGGAAAGATTGCAGCTCTTTGCTTTATTGTCTACTTTTTTCATCCAATTTTCAAGATGGAAATCCAGGCAATGCAAGAAAATGCGTCAATTCAGCAGGCTGAACATTCTGCCGGCACTCTCTGTCCTGCAAATATCTCCTCTGCAATATAATAACCGGCAACCTTATCCAAGATTGCCGGCCATAATCAAAGTTCTAGCTCTCCCATTCGAAGGAGCTCTACAACGGCTTGAGAACGCCCCTTAACGCCAAGCTTTTGCATAGCATTTGAAATATGGTTGCGAACCGTTTTTTCGCTAATAAATAGTTCACCAGCGATTTCTTTCGTTGTCTTGTCTTGAACTAATAGCTCGAATACTTCTCTTTCACGTTTGGTGAGTAACGGCTTGTGAGTATATTCGTTCTCCTTCAAGTATTGTAACCCTCCTTGCCTTCGCCAGCTATGAACCGCGGGATGGGTATATATTTAGTCACCATATCATATGTAATCTGTACTGGCGGAGTGACTGCAATTCCTGGAAGGAGAGATTATTTTTTCCAAAAGGGCTATTATCTTGTTTAGTTGGAGGTCCGCGCCATACAGCCACATGATTTATGATTCATGCTCCATACACCTGCTCCCCCAATTATATGCAGCCATAGGAGCAGGTGTGAATGAACCTGCGCCAGGGCTCAAGCGTTGATGGTCTTTCCAGCTGAAAGAAGATTTCTCATTTCCTCTGTCCAGGGTACGCCTTTTCCCGTTTTCCTGGATATTTGCACGATTGTCCCTCTGCCCGCAAAGCAGACTGCCCCATCTTTCCTTTTTGCCATATAATGAAGATCTGCTGAAGACCGCCCGATGCTTTCTGCTTTTACATGGATGTTCAGGCTTTCATCGAAAAATACCTGCTTCAGGAAATCACACTGCAGATCGGCTACAACAGGAATCGTTTCGTTATCAGGCCTTACCCACTCCTGCATGAAGCCGATGCTCTTGAAGAATTCTATTCTTGCTTCCTCAAAATACGTAAAGGGAATTGTGTTATTCAAATGGCCAAACATATCTGTTTCTGAAAAACGGACCTTGACAGGGTGGGAAAACTCAAAGCTTTCCTCCCAAGCCGCAAAGTCATCAACATAATTCATTTTACTCATGACGCTGCCTCCAATAATGAATGAACATTCAGTCGTTTTATATTATTATAATTTCTTTCGCTCCGTTTGAAAACATTAAATGAATAAAAACCCCCTTTCAGCGTGAAAGGGGGTCTGTTCTATTAAGCCTGATCGCTTCCGAAGAAGCTTCTGAATGACTGGATCGTTGTATCCCGGTTCAATGCTGCGATTGAAGTTGTCAAAGGGATGCCTTTCGGGCAGGACTGAACGCAGTTCTGGGAATTTCCGCAGTTTGCCAGTCCGCCATCGCCCATGATCTGCTCAAGGCGTTCGGATTTATTCATTTCACCAGTCGGATGGGCGTTGAACAAGCGCACCTGAGATAATGGGGCAGGGCCGATGAAATCGGCTTTGCTGTTTACATTCGGGCAGGCCTCAAGGCAGACGCCGCAAGTCATGCACTTGGACAGCTCATATGCCCATTGGCGCTTCTTCTCAGGCATGCGCGGTCCAGGTCCCAGGTCGTATGTCCCGTCAATCGGGATCCATGCTTTCACCTTCTTCAGAGAGTCGAACATGCGGCTTCTGTCTACCTGAAGGTCACGGACGACAGGGAATGTACGCATCGGCTCAAGCCTGATCGGCTGCTCCAGCTTGTCGACAAGCGCTGTACAGGATTGGCGAGGCTTGCCGTTGATGATCATTGAGCAGGCGCCGCATACTTCTTCAAGACAGTTCATGTCCCATGCGATCGGCGTGGTGCTCTCCCCTTTGGAATTTACCGGATTGCGGCGGATTTCCATCAGCGCTGAGATAACGTTCATATTCGGGCGGTAAGCCAGTTTGAACTCTTCTTGATAAGGGGCTGAATCAGGCGAGTCCTGCCGGGTGATTTGAAATGTAACTGTTTTGTTTTCAGACATCGTTTATTTTCCCCCTTTCTTCTTCGTGTAATCACGTTTACGAGGCTTGATCAGGCCTGTATCTACTTCCTCATAATGGAATTGAGGAGCTGAGTCAGGACCTGCGAATTTAGCCATAGTCGTTTTCAGGAACTCATCATCATTACGGTCAGGGAATTCCGGTTTATAGTGGGCCCCGCGGCTTTCATTCCGGTTATAGGCACCAATGGTGATGACCCTGGCAAGCTGCAGCATGTTTTGAAGCTGGCGTGTGAAGACAGCTCCCTGGTTGCTCCATTTTGCTGTGTCATTGATATTGATATTTTTATAGCGTTCAAGCAATTCTACGATTTTCTCATCTGTTTTCAATAGCTTATCATTATGGCGGACAACCGTTACATTATCTGTCATCCATTCGCCCAGCTCTTTATGGAGAACATAAGCATTCTCTGTTCCATCAAGGGACATGATGCTGCTCCATTTTTCTTCTTCCTGTTTGACAAACCTGTCGAAAACGGAAGAAGAAACATCTTCTGCACTCTTTTCAAGGCCAGCGATATATTCGAGCGCTTTCGGGCCTGCAACCATACCGCCATAGATGGCAGACAGAAGGGAGTTGGCGCCGAGGCGGTTTGCCCCATGCTGGGAATAATCGCATTCCCCTGCCGCAAATAAGCCTGGAATATTTGTCATCTGATCATAATCTACCCACAGTCCGCCCATTGAATAGTGTACGGCAGGGAATATTTTCATAGGGACTTTGCGAGGGTCATCACCCATGAATTTTTCATAGATTTCAATGATACCGCCAAGCTTGATGTCAAGCTCTTTAGGATCTTTATGGGATAGGTCAAGATAAACCATGTTCTCGCCATTGATGCCAAGCTTCTGATTTACGCAGACATCGAAGATTTCACGTGTTGCGATATCACGCGGCACCAGGTTTCCGTAGGCAGGATATTTCTCCTCCAGGAAATACCATGGCTTTCCATCCTTATAAGTCCATACACGGCCGCCCTCACCGCGCGCCGATTCGCTCATCAGGCGCAGCTTGTCATCCCCCGGGATGGCCGTCGGGTGGATCTGGATGAATTCACCGTTTGCATAATAAGCTCCCTGCTGATAGACGATCGATGCAGCAGACCCTGTGTTGATGACAGAGTTGGTTGATTTACCGAAGATGATGCCCGGGCCTCCAGTTGCCATGATCACGGCATCCCCTGAGAAGGACTTAATCTCCATGGATGTGAGATTTTGAGCAATTACCCCGCGGCAAATGCCTTCATCATCGACTACAGAGCCGAGGAACTCCCAGCCTTCGTATTTTGTAACAAGGCCTGCAACCTCGTGGCGGCGCACCTGCTCATCCAATGCGTACAAAAGCTGCTGGCCGGTTGTGGCGCCCGCAAATGCTGTACGGTGATGCTGGGTCCCGCCGAAGCGCCTGAAGTCCAGCAGTCCTTCCGGTGTACGGTTGAACATGACGCCCATGCGGTCCAATAGATGGATGATCCCCGGCGCTGCTTCAGTCATGGCCTTTACAGGCGGCTGATTGGCTAGGAAATCTCCCCCGTAAACCGTATCATCGAAATGCTCCCAAGGTGAATCTCCTTCACCCTTTGTGTTGACCGCTCCATTAATACCGCCCTGGGCACAAACAGAGTGAGAACGTTTAACCGGGACAAGAGAAAACAATTCAACCGGAGTCCCTGATTCTGCTACTTTAATTGTTGCCATCAAGCCGGCCAGTCCGCCGCCGACAACGATTACTTTTCCTTTACTCATCATGGCTCACTCCCTCAATACTAGTACAGCTCTATTTCAAACTAAGCCTAAGCGCATTTTCCCGTGCGCTATGCTGAAAATTACATTATTGTTAAGCACATAAACATTTTGGCCCGCGGTGCAAAAACTCTGAATCTATTAAACAAATGCCGTGATTGCGCGGATTCCAACAATGGAAAGGGCGATGAAAATTGCGATTGTAACATAAGTGGAAATCAGCTGTGAGCGAGGAGTAACGGTGATACCCCAGCTTACTGCGAAAGACCACAAACCGTTTGCAAAGTGGAATATTGTAGAAATAACGCCGACAATGTAGAACCAGAACATAAACGGATTCGACAAAATATTCTCCATCATCTGGAAGTTAACATCTGCTCCGAAAGCCGCAGCAACTCTTGTCTCCCACACGTGCCAGGTAATGAAAATAAGCGTCACTACACCGGAAACTCGCTGGAGAAGGAACATCCAGTTGCGGAAAAATCCGAATCTGCTAGCATTATTCTTAGCAGTAAAAGCAATATAAAGGCCATAGATCGCGTGAAACAGCAAAGGCAGGAAGATAACTACAGTTTCTAAGACATATCTGAATGGAAGCTGTTCCATAAAGTGTGCTGCCTTGTTAAACGATTCTTCTCCTCCTGTTGCAAAATGGTTCACTACAAGGTGCTGAACAAGAAACAGCCCAACTGGAATGACCCCAAGTAATGAATGCAGTCTGCGATTAAAAAACTCCCGATTACCTGCCATTGATTTACCCCCCCTGAATTTTGAAGAAATGATGCAAAGGCTTTTTCTATGAAAATATTATTTCTGGAAAATAGGGCCTTTCCACCATCGAGAAAATGTTAATTATTCATTTTCTTACAATTAAGTGACATGTCCATTTTACTCCCATCGGAATAGAGCGTCAAGAAAACGGATACATAAAGTATATGATAAAAATAAAATTTTTAAAATATATTGATATTATATAAAGAACGAAAATCTCCTATCTGGCTATGATTCATTATGTATAGGAGAATATATTGAAATAGCATTTTTTTCTTATAGGACTGAAGCTGTTTTTTCTTGAATCTGTGCTTTATTTTAATCTGGATTGTATATAATAGAATCATAGAAAGAGGGGAGACGATTGAGCATTATGACATCTGCAGAAACAAAGGCTGAGCACGGGCCGGAAACCGTCCCTGCTTTCGGCTATGAATTGATCAGGGAAGGCGTTCTTTCCGATATGCTGGGCAAGGATGCAGCCGAAATACTTTATTGGTCCGGCAAAAGGCTGGCCAGGAAATACCCGCTTGAATCGATGGAAGCAGTCATTGAGTTTTTTGAAAATGCCGGCTGGGGAACCCTTGCTGTAAAAGAAGAAAAAAGGAACGAAATGGAGCTCCAGCTTTCGAGCCCATTGTTCGCCAGGCGCTTTAAGGAAAATCCTGATTGCACCTTCCAGCTCGAAGCCGGTTTTCTCGCACAGCAGCTGGAATTTCAAAAAGAACTGCTCTCAGAAGCCTTTGAGCACCCCAAAAAAAGGGGCGGCCTTGTCCTTTTCACAGTAAAGTGGGATAAAAAAGACCGCATCAGCCCGCTATAACAGATAAGGGCAGTACTATGAGCCCATGCTTAAAGCTGAAACAGCGTAAAAAAAAGGATGGCACGAAGCGCCGCGCGCATCCGGGAGGAGATCCTTCCCGGATGCATCCAGCCAGGCGCATCTGCCATCTTTTTGATTTAAAGGCTTCTGGCAGGTGTGCCTGACAGTTCGAATGCTTCGTGGAGGGCTTCCACGGCTTTGACCATAGAGCTGTCACTGATGACCGTCGACACCTTGATTTCAGAAGTGCTGACCATCTTGACCTGAATTCCATTTGAAGAAAGCACTTCAAACATCTCTGCTGCCACACCAGGATTCGACACCATTCCCGAACCGACGATAGAAACCTTTGCAAGTCCTGATTCTGATTCAATCCGGTCATATTTAAGAGTATCCCGATTGTTCTCCAGAACCTTAAGTGTTTCTTCCAAGTCATCATTTTTAATAGAGAAAGACAGGCTTCCTGTTTGCCCTTCAGAAACGCTCTGAATAATGATATCCACATTGATGTGATGGGCAGCAAGTGTCGTGAAGACAGTGGACAGGCCCTTCAGGCTGTCCTCCAGCCCCAGAATCGCTACCTTGGTGATCGCATTTTCAAATGCTACTCCCCGTACAACTAAATTTTCTTCCATTGTTGGCTCCTCCTCAATGATCGTTCCTCTTTCCCTCTCAATGCTTGATCTGACTTCAAGCGGCACTTCATAGTTCTTGGCAAATTCCACTGCCCTTGGATGAAGCACACCGGCGCCAAGATTCGCAAGCTCAAGCATTTCGTCATATGATACAGACTGCAGCTTCCTCGCTCCTTTTACGTAGCGCGGGTCAGTCGTATAAACGCCTGTCACATCTGTATAAATATCACACTTATCCGCTTTGAGTGCTGCTGCCAGCGCCACTGCAGTCGTATCCGAGCCCCCGCGTCCAAGAGTAGAGATGCTCCCATCTTCTGTTACTCCCTGGAAGCCGGCAACAACGACGATTCTTCCTTGATTAAGCTGATTTTGGATTTTCTGGGGATCTATATGTACAATCCTTGCATTCCCATGCACAGGCTCAGTCTCTATCCCTGCCTGCCATCCAGTGAAGGAGATGCTTTCATAGCCTTTCTCGTTCAAAGCCATGCTTAAGAGGCTGATTGTCACCTGTTCCCCTGTTGTCAGGAGCATATCCATTTCACGCTTGCTCGGCGAAGCGGAAATTTCCTTAGCCAGGCCGACAAGCTGGTCAGTCGTTTTCCCCATTGCGGATACCACAACAACGACGTCATTGCCTCTCTCTTTTTCTTCAATTGCGCGCTCTGCTGCATTCATGATTCTTTCTGTGCTGCCAACAGAAGTCCCTCCGAATTTCTGGACAATTAATCCCATCGTTTCTCCTTCTTTCATCTGGATATCGTGTTTCCGGCCGCCTGACGTTTAAAGAGAGGTCATCCATTGCTTATTTGAACACAAAAAAGCAATGAGAATAACCATCCCATTGCTGTGTTTAAAATACATATAAAATATGCCCACACAGTGAGATAGCTCTCCAAGACGGCGCTGTCTTGACAATCCAGTATTTATTCAATACAGGACCAGAAAAGAAAGAAATGAGACTTCCTTTTCTTCGGCAAACATTCCCTTTCAAAGCTTTTCATTGAAACTCATCTTTCTCCAAGCTTTTACTGATGAAGTTTGCACCTCTACCTTCACTTTAATGCTATAAAGTGATATTGCTATAAAGTTGAAATCATTATATCATAGCGTTTTTTTTATATCAATGCTATTCAGATAATTTATTTTTTAATTCCTGTGCGGCATTTGCCGGAATTCCGATTGCCGTAAATTCATCCAAGCCGGCTTCCTTCATTTTCTTTACGGATCCGAAGGTTTTCAAAAGCAGCTTCTTCCTCTTCTCGCCAATTCCAGGAATGTCATCCAATAATGATTGGAAGGCGCTTTTTCCGCGGAGCTGACGGTGGAAGGTGATGGCGAAGCGGTGGACTTCATCCTGGATACGCTGCAGCAGATAAAATTCCTGGCTGTTCCGTTCAAGCGGAACGATCTCCAGCGGATTTCCATGTAAAAGCTGGGAGGTCCTGTGCTTTTCATCCTTGGCAAGGCCGGATATCGGGATATCGAGCCCCAGCTCATTTTCAAGTACATCCCTAACGGATTCAATATGGCCTTTCCCGCCATCAACAATAATAAGGTCCGGAATGGGCAGACCTTCTTTCAGCACCCTGGTATACCGCCTCCTTACAGCCTCGCGCATGGATTCATAATCATCCGGGCCCTTGACTGTCTTAATCTTATATTTCCTGTATTCACGCTTTTCCGGTTTACCGTCAATGAAAACAATCATGGCTGAAACCGGGTCAGTGCCCTGTATATTGGAATTATCAAAAGCTTCAATCCGGTGGGGCGTATAAATGCCCAGCTGCCTGCCAAGGTTTTCAACCGCTTTGATCGTCCGTTCCTCATCCCGTTCTATGAGGGAGAATTTCTCCTGAAGGGCAATCCTGGCATTTTTCCCTGCCAGCTTGACCAGATCTTTCTTTTGGCCGCGCTGCGGTTTCAGCACCTTTACTTCCAGCAGCTTTTCTGCCAGTTCTTCATTCACAGTATCCGGCACCAGAATTTCACGCGGTTTAAAATGGTTTGCCTTTGTATAGAACTGGCCCATGAAGGTGAGCATTTCTTCCTCCGGCTCACTGTATACCGGGAACAGCGAAACATCTCTTTCAATCAGCTTCCCTTGTCTGATAAAGAAGACCTGAACACACATCCAGCCTTTATCGACGGCAAAGCCGAACACATCGCGGTCAGTAAAATCGGTCGATGTCATTTTCTGTTTTTCCATTGTTGCTTCAATATGGGCAATCTGGTCCCTCAGTTCCTTCGCCCTTTCAAAATCCAGTTCCTCTGCCGCGGCCGTCATTTTGACCGTAAGCTCTTTCTTGATGTCTTTGTAGCCGCCATTCAAAAACCGTGCAATCTCATCGACAATATCTTTATACTGCTTTTCGCTGACCGGCTTGACGCATGGCGCCAGGCACTGGCCCATATGATAGTAAAGGCAGACCCTGTCAGGCAGGGTTGAACACTTCCTCAGCGGATAAATCCGGTCGAGCAGCTTCTTCGTTTCATTAGCCGCCTGGACATTCGGATATGGCCCAAAGTACTTCCCTTTGTCTTTTTTGACATTCCGGGTTGTGATCAGCCTTGGATGGCGTTCCGCGGTCAGCTTGATGAACGGGTAGCTTTTGTCGTCCTTCAGCATGACATTGTATTTTGGATCATACTTTTTGATCAGGTTCATTTCAAGAATGAGGGCTTCCATATCTGATGATGTGACAATATATTCGAAATCCTCAATTTCATTTACCAGGCGGAGCGTTTTGCCGTCATGTGAACCGGTAAAGTAGGAGCGCACACGGTTCTTCAATACCTTTGCCTTCCCAACGTAGATCACGGTATCCTGCCTGTCTTTCATAAGGTAGCAGCCAGGCTGGTCCGGCAGCAGCATCAGCTTATTCTTGATTCTTTCGTTCATATATTCACCCCCGGTGCAAAATCATCTATATACACGCATTGCGTAACAATTTTTTAAATGCCGCCCTTCCATTTTAATAAAAAAAACAAAAGGAAAAAAGCAAAATAGAAATGGAGGGCAAGATTACTATTATAAAAATTCCATTAGACTGAGTCAATACCTTCTTTTTTTATGATAACTTCTAACCCGGCATCAGGAGACAAAAGGCAATATTGTACATAACAAAACCCCGGCTCTTAGAACCGGGGCCATCTGCAATGTTTACGCGTGTTTTGAAAGAAGTTCGGAAAGAGCTTCTTTTGGCTGGAAGCCGACAACTTTGTCAACGACTTCGCCATCTTTAAGCACCAGCAGTGTAGGAATGCTCATGACACCGAACTTGCCTGCTGTTTCCTGGTTTTCATCTACATCGATCTTAACGATTTTCACTTTGTCGCTCATTTCGCTGTCAAGCTCTTCAAGCACTGGTGCAATCATTTTGCATGGTCCGCACCAAGGTGCCCAGAAGTCAGCAAGAACCAGGCCTGAGCCAGTTTCTGTTGCAAAAGTTTGATCAGTTGCATTTGTAATTGCCATAATATATGCCTCCTAAAAAGTATAGAGTTTGCCGGGAAGTCCCGTCTGGATTCAGATTGAACAATACAGTTTTCCCGGGCAGCATATCTATGCCTGGCTGCCCAATCAAAAACCGCCAGCTCGAATTCTAATGACAGTATATCACCGTTTCCCTGACGAAGCTAATAATCTGTTTCGTCCGTAATATACCCTTTTAACGCTGATATATTCATGATTTTGCCCTATTAAAACCCGGGGTCAAAAGAGAAAGAGCGGCTTGTGCCGCTCCCCTCATTATGCGTTTACAACGACTTTCCTGAATTCCTCTGTCAGCAGCGGGAGTACTTCAAACAAGTCTCCGACGATTCCGTAGTCTGCCACTTTGAAGATATTTGCTTCAGGGTCTTTATTGATGGCTACAATCACCTTTGAATTGGACATCCCTGCTAAGTGCTGGATGGCTCCGGAGATGCCGCATGCAATATAAAGATCCGGGGTAACCACTTTACCAGTCTGTCCGATCTGAAGTGAATAATCACAGTACTCTGCGTCACAGGCACCGCGGGAAGCCCCTACTGCTCCTCCCATAAGATCCGCAAGCTCCTTCAACGGCCCGAAGCCGTCTTCACTCTTGACTCCTCGTCCTCCCGCTACGATTACTTTCGCTTCAGAGAGGTCCACCCCTTCTGATGCTTTTCTCACCACTTCTTTAATGATTGTGCGCAGGTCTTTAATTTCTACAGAAAGTGAAGCTGTATCCCCAGTGCGTGACTCATCCTTTTCAAGCGGAGCGATATTGTTTGGCCTGATCGTTGCAAAAATCAGCCCATCTGTGATGATCTTCTTTTCAAAAGCCTTGCCTGAATAAATCGGGCGAGTGAATACAATATTTCCGCCGCTTTCTTCGACACTGACTGCATCAGAGATGAGGCCGGATTCAAGCTTTGCTGCGATCCGCGGCGACAGGTCTTTCCCAAGCGCCGTATGTCCGAACACGATCCCTTCCGGATTTTCGGAATCCACGACAGCCAGGAGTGCCTGTGAATAGCCGTCTGAACTATATTGCTTCAGCTTTTCGTCCTCCACTGTAACAACCCTGTCTGCACCGTACTGGATCAGCTCTGCTCCCAAAGCGCTGACTGAGTCCCCGATCAGAACGCCGACAACCTCTCCTCCTTCAGATGCAGTTTTGGCAGCTGCAATTGCTTCGAACGATACATTGCGCAATGATCCATCCCTGACTTCGCCCAATACCAATACTTTTCTAGCCATTTTGTGTACCTCCTGAGTATTTATTCTGTATCAATGAATTAGATGACTTTCGCTTCAGTGTGAAGAAGGCTGACAAGCTCTTTAACCTGGTCTTCCAGGTCCCCCTCCAGCACTTTACCGGCTTCCTTCTTCGGAGGAAGATATATTTCGATCGTCTTTGTCTTCGCCTCTACATCGTCTTCTTCAAGGTCAAGATCATCCAGCTCAAGCTCTTCAAGCGGCTTTTTCTTCGCCTTCATGATGCCAGGGAGAGATGGGTATCTTGGTTCATTCAAGCCCTGCTGAGCTGTAGCGAGCAGAGGAAGGCTTGTTTCAATCACTTCAGAATCACCTTCAACATCCCGGACAATTGTAGCTGTTGTACCGCTGATGTCCAGTTTTGTGATAGTAGTGATATAAGGGATATCCAGCAGCTCTGCAACACGCGGGCCAACCTGGCCTGAGCCGCCGTCAATGGCCACATTGCCTGCCAGAATCAAATCGGCTTCTTTGTCCTTTAAGTATTCGGACAGAATCCTGGCAGTTGTGAACTGGTCGCCTGCTTCCACATCATCTTCCGTATTGATCAGGACCGCTTTGTCAGCTCCCATCGCAAGTGCAGTACGGAGCTGCTTTTCAGCTTCCTCCGTGCCTACGGAAATGACCGTGACTTCACCTCCATGCTCATCCCTTACCTGGATGGCTTCTTCGACGGCATACTCATCGTACGGATTAATGATGAACTCTGCGCCATCTTCATTGATCTGGCCGCCTGAAATGGAAATTTTCTCCTCAGTATCAAAGGTTCTTTTCAATAAGACATAAATATTCATTATGTTCCCTCCCAAATTGATAGGTTAGATGAATTAAAAAATTGTGTGCGTTTACATTTTTGAAAAAAACGTCAGTTTAAAAGATTGGGAAAATTCAAGGCGGAGTAAATCCCCAGCCATGAAGCTGAGGGAAAAACTCTTATACAGCACTTATTTTCCTTTGAAAGCAGGCTCTCTTTTTTCAATGAAAGCTGAAATTCCTTCCTGCCCATCTTCAGAGGCGAATACTTCTCCGAAGAGTTCAGCTTCTTTTTCCACCCCTTTATAAAACTCAGCATGCTTGGAATAGTTGAGAAGCTCAATTGCAGCTTTCAGTGCGATCGGGCTCTTCCTGGCAATTTTCTTTGCCATATTAAACGCATTTTCCAGCAGCTCTTCTTCCGGGAATGCGTGGTTAGCCAAGCCATACTGGACAGCCTGGATGCCTGTGATCGGATCACTTGTGAACAGCATTTCCGCTGCCCGCGCAGATCCTACCAGCCTTGGCAGCCGCTGTGTGCCGGCAAAGCCCGGGACAAGGCCCAGCTGAAGCTCAGGAAGGCCCAGCTTGGCTGTTTCGGATACCAGCCTGAAATGGCAGCCCATGGCAAGCTCAAGGCCCCCTCCGAGCGCAGCTCCGTGAATGGCGGCAATGATCGGCTTTGGAAATGATTCCATCCTTTCGAACAGATCCTGGCCGAACTTGCCCAGTTTAGAAAAGTCGCCGCTGGACTCTACTTCTGTAAATTCTTTAATGTCAGCGCCTGCTGAGAAGAAGCGGCCTTCCCCACGAATGAGGACCACCCGAACCTCGTGTGTTTCTTCGATTTCATCCAGTACACCGGAAAGCTCTTTCAGCAGACCGGAAGAAAGCGCGTTTGCAGGAGCCCGGCTGATTGCAATCTCTGCAACCATGTCCTGATGCGACCAAGTTAAATACTCCATATTTCCCCTCCTATAATCGTCGGTTTACTCATATATCAGGTTTTGCCTGCCCTAGCGGTTTGAACAGCCATGCACAAGCAGCTTATGGACAGCAGGGGCCAGATCAGTCAGGCTGTACTTTTGGTCGTTCATGACCCAGGTCGTTACAGTTTCGTCTATTGTGCCGAAGATCATCTGTCTGGCCAGCCTGATATCAAGCGAGGGTGAAAATTCCCCGGTTTCAATCCCTGATGCAAGTATCTGATCGATCGCCTTTAAATAGCCTTTCAGCACGTCATTGATTTTTAAGCGCAAATCCTTATTGGACTGCCTTAATTCAAGCTGGGTGACAATGGCCAGATGGTGATCTTCAGATAAAAGCTTGAAATGATTTTCGACCATCATTAATAATTTCTCTGTGGCTGAGTCATTTCCTGCAATATTCTGTTCGATTTTTTCAACAAAGGATCCCATTTTCTCTTCAAAAAGTGAAATCAGGATATCTTCCTTATTCTTAAAATATAAGTATATCGTCCCGTCAGCCACCCCGGCCTGTCTCGCAATTTTCGAAACCTGGGCCTGATGGTAGCCGTTTTCTGCTATAACTACTACAGCAGCTTCAATGATTTGCATATATTTAGGTTTATTCTTCTTCAACATTTTTCCCCCGTTCAATTTATCAAAAAGCGCAAAGAAAGGGATAATGCTGTCATGCAGATTGTTCCTTTGTGCTAAAATGAATGAATCATCATTCATATTTTTATAATAGTATCACAAGTAATAGTTGTCAAGAATTTATCATGATAATTTTTCCTGCCGCTGCTGTAGCGGACAAGCCCAATTCTCCAAAATAAAGAGTCCGAATGGAGATCCGGCCTCAGGAAGGATCTGAATCTGTTTGTTTATACTTTACTCTATTATCCATTATTTTAAAAACGATCAGGCTTGCTTTTTCTGTTCTTCTTCCAATTTCTTTTTCTCTTCTTCTACAAGTGCCCGGCGGAGTATTTTGCCGACGGCTGTTTTCGGGAGCTCACTCCTGAATTCATAGACCCTTGGAACCTTGTAGGCAGCAAGGTGCTTGCGGGCAAACTCATTCAATTCTTCTTCGGTTGCCTCATGCCCTTCTTTCAAGACTATATAGGCTTTGACCGTTTCCCCTCTGTATGGGTCAGGGATTCCTGCAGCCACAACTTCCTGTACGCCCGGATGTTCATAGATGACTTCTTCTATTTCACGCGGGTAAATATTGAACCCTCCGGCAATGATCATATCTTTTTTGCGGTCCACGACATAGAAATAGCCTGATTCGTCCATATACCCAAGATCACCTGTAAGGAGCCAGCCGTCCCTTAGAGTCTGGGCCGTATCCTCCGGACGGTTCCAGTAGCCTTTCATGACCTGAGGACCCTTTACTGCTATTTCCCCAACTTCCCCGGGAGGCAGCTTTTCGCCGTTTTCCATTGAAAATACTGCAGCATCTGTATCAGGCCATGGGACACCTATACTTCCTTTCACACGCGGACGGTCCCATAAATAATTTGAATGGGTGACCGGCGAAGATTCTGTCAGCCCGTAGCCTTCAACAAGCTTTCCTCCCGTCACTTCCTCAAAACGCTGCTGTACTTCAACCGGCAGGGGAGCTGAGCCGCTGATGCAGGAATCGATTGATGACAGGTCATATTTCTGAAGATCCGGATGGTTAAGAAGCCCTATATAGATGGTTGGCGCTCCCGGAAAAAGGGTTGGCCTTTGCTTTTGGATTGTTTTCAACGTTGTCTCGGCATCGAATTTCGGAAGCAAGACCATTTTATACGCCTGCATGATGGAAAGGATCATCACGGTGGTCATGCCGTATACATGAAAAAAAGGCAGCAGGCCGAGAACAATTTCTTCCCCGCGGCGGCATTTATAGAGCCAGGCCTGGCACATGGAAGCATTGCTGACAAGATTCCTGTGGGTAAGCATAACCCCTTTGGGAAATCCTGTGGTCCCGCCGGTATATTGCAGAAGGGCGATATCTTCTTCATAGTCGAAGCTATGCTCCTTCAGGCTGCCGATGGGACGCTTCAATATTTCCTTCAGCAAATGGTTATTTCCTTCATGCTTCACATTGACTACAATGCCATATTGCTTTTTCTGGATATATGGGTAGACAAGGTTCTTCGGGAAAGGGAGCGCATCTTTGACAGCGGTTACAATTACATGTTCGATCCCTGTTTTTGGGACAGCCTTTGAAACACGCGGAAACAGAATATCAAGTGTTATGATCGCTTTTGCCCCGGAGTCCTTCATCTGGTACTCAATTTCTCTTTCCATATAGAGCGGATTGGTCTGGACTACCACCCCGCCTGCTATCAGGATGCCATAGTAGCTGATGACTGACTGCGGAGTATTGGGAAGCATGATGGCCACTCTGTCCCCTTTTTCAATGCCCAGCCCCTGAAGATAGGAGGCAAGCTTGAGTGCCTGCTCATACACCTCCTTAAACGTAAATTCCCTGCCCATAAAGTGAATGGCGCTTTTGGATGGAAACTCCTCTGCTGCTCTTTTTAAATACTGCTGTACCGGTTCGTCTTTGTATGTCAAAGTCGGGGGGATATCTTCCGGATAGCTTTGAAGCCAAGGCCTTTCTTCTGTCATTTTTTTCCCTCCTTCAAAAATGATTTGTTAGAACATTCTAACTGTTCCCATTCATTATAGTATAAGGAAATAATCATGACAATCTGTATAAGCCAAAGGACCTGCTGTTTGGTTCTTGAAAAATTAAAAAACTGCAGACATGCCCGTCTCTGCGGGTTTATCTGCAGTTTTTGCCGCCATATGCCGGCGGCTTCTACTTTATGCGATAAAAAGTATATACACGGCTCCGATGACTATAAATAGTCCGCAAAGCACCATAAGAATTTTCGCCAATTTTTCCACAGTTCTCCCGCTCCCTGTTAGATGCCTGCCCCGATGACATATGACAATCCGATTGAAATGACCATGGATATAAATCCGACCGCCTTGTTATTATTTTCGATTTCTTCATCGATCCTGAACTTCGGGGTCAGGAATTCATAAATGAAATAGCCTGTCAGCAAAAGGAAAAAACCGAAGACGCCCCAGCCGATCATAGTGAAAAGTGAATCATGCTGTGAAATGGAATGCCTGAAGATATTGGCAATCCCGAATATCTTTCCTCCTGTTGCCATGGCTACAGCAATATTGCCATTTTTGATTTCTTCCCAGTTTTTATATTTAGTGACAAGTTCAAAAATGGCCAAAAACACAATCATGCACAAAATGACGACGCTGTAATATGCTGCTGTCTGGATATACTCATTTTCCCAAAAACCGTTCATTCAGACTCTCCCCATCATTTGAACTCCACCACGGTTACGCCTGATCCGCCTTCCCCCGCTTCCCCGAAACGGATACGCTTCACAGACCTGTGGTTCTTCAAGTATTCCTGCACTCCCTGGCGCAGAGCCCCTGTCCCTTTCCCATGAATGATGGAGACGCGGGGATAATTGGATAAGAGCGCATCATCAATATATTTCTCGACCCTGATCAGTGCATCCTCATACCGCTCGCCGCGCAGGTCCAGCTCAAGGCCCACATGGGAGTCCCTGCCTTTTACGATGGCCATTGCCTTGGTTTCCTTCGGCTTTGGACTCTTAATAAATTCCAGGTCCCGTTCTTTTACCTTCATTTTCAGGATGCCGATCTGAACCTGCCACTCATCATCTGAAGCCTTTTCCAGAAGATGTCCTTTTTGGCCAAAGGTCAGTACCTTCACTTCATCCCCGGCTGCAAAATCATGCTTGTCAGACTTTCTTGCTTCTTTTTTGCTTTTGCTGACTTTCGGTGCAGCATCCTCCAGCTTCTTCCGCGCGTCGATCAGCTCATGCTCCTTCACTTCAGCATGCTTTTCGATGCGCATTTTTCTGAGATCACGGATAATCTCTTCTGCTTCCGCTTTCGCCTTCTCAACAATGTCAGCGGCTTTGGCAGCAGCCTTTTCCTGCATTTCATCCTTCTGCTCATAATACTCCATCATCTGCTTCTGCATATCCTTGTGGAGCATGTCAGCACCGCGAAGGAGCTCGTGGGCTTCTTCCAGCTCTTTTTCCGCCTGGCGCCTGCTGTCCTCAAGAGACGCAATCATGTTCTCGATCTGGCTGCTGTCCTCGCTCACATGGGAGCGTGCAGATTCAATGACAGAATTGTCGAGGCCAAGGCGCCTGGAGATTTCAAAGGCGTTGCTCCGGCCCGGCACCCCGATCAGGAGCTTATAAGTAGGGCTGAGCGTCTCAATATCGAATTCGACACTTGCATTGATAACTCCTTCCCTGTTATAGCCATAAGCCTTCAGTTCAGGATAATGGGTCGTCGCAATAACGCGGCTGCCCCTTTTGTACACCTCATCAAGGATGGAAATGGCAAGGGCTGCCCCTTCCTGCGGATCTGTCCCAGCCCCAAGCTCATCAAAGAGAACGAGGCTTTCAAAATCCGCCTTAGCTAAAATGTCAACAATATTAACCATATGGGAAGAAAATGTACTCAAGCTTTGTTCAATAGACTGCTCATCCCCGATATCAGCATAGACAGCTCCAAATACAGACACCTCTGAACCATCCAGAGCAGGAATCTGAAGCCCAGCCTGGGCCATCAGCGTACATAATCCCACAGTCTTAAGCGTTACAGTCTTTCCTCCGGTATTCGGTCCTGTAATCACAATGGTGGTATAATCCTTGCCTAAGGAAATATCGTTAGCCACTGCTTCATCTATCGGCAAAAGCGGATGCCTTGCCTTGAATAGATTGATCCTTCGCTCATTATTCACTTCAGGCTTGGAGGCCTTTAGCCTCCTGCTGTATCTTCCCTTTGCAAACATAAAGTCAACCTCTGCCAGGACCTCGACGATAATATCAAGCTCCGGCTGATAGGCCGCCGTCCGTCCGGAAAGTTCCACTAGTATGCGCTCAATTTCCTGCTGTTCCTTCACCCTGATGCTCTGCAGCTCATTGTTCAGCTGCACAATTGCCTGAGGTTCAATGAACAGCGTCTGCCCTGAAGAACTCTGATCGTGGATGATTCCCCCGTAATGGCCGCGGTATTCCTGTTTGACCGGGATGACAAAACGGTCATTCCGGATGGTGATAATGGCATCCGACAGCATTTTTGCAGCATTGGAAGAGCGGATCATGCTCTCCAGCCGCTCACGCACACGTGACTCCCTTGTGCGGAGCTGTGTTCTGATGGACCGGAGGGCATCGCTCGCACTATCCAGCATTTCGCCGTTTTCATCGATTGCCATGCGGATGGCCTCTTCAAGCTCAGCCAGCACGATTACCCTATCCATATACTTAGTCAGTATCGGCAGTTCAGATTCTTCGTTTGAAAAATCATCAACAAAGCGCTTCAGCTGTCTGCTTGCATGAACTGTGCTTGCAATCTGCACCAGTTCCTGGGGGCTCAGCATGCCTCCAATCACTGATCTTTTTACATGGGGAAGGATATCAAAAATCCCCCCAAGCGGAATATTGCCTTTTATCCGCAGCACTTTAACCGCTTCATCTGTTTCCTCCTGCAGCCGCACCACTTCTTCGTAATCGGCAGAAGGAAGGAGCACTTCTGCTTTGCTGCGTCCAAGCGAAGATGACACATGCTCAAGCAGCTGCTCCCTGACTTTATTAAATTCAAGCACCTTAAGCACCCGTGAATCCATGGAGTAATTCCTCCCTTTTTCTTTCTAGTCCTTCTCTATATAAGCCCTCAAGTCCGGCTGTAATTCTCCGCCTTTAACAAAGGGATCATCCATCATTCCTTTTAAGGAAGGAAAGAAGTTCTTCCATGCTGTAAGCATTTATCACATTTTCCTTCCTCAGCCATGCCTTTCTCCCTGCTGCAGCACCGATTTCCATATGGACGAGAGTGTCAAGCTTATGCGCATCTGTATTGATGACAAGCTTCACTCCCGCCTCCTGTGCCTTCCTTAAATGTTCTGCTGCCAAATCAAGCCGGTTCGGGTTGGCATTCAGCTCCAGGGCAGTATTTGTCTCCCTGGCAAGCTCGATCAGCATTTCCATATCCACCTGATAGCCTTCCCTCCGGCCGATCAGCCTGCCGGTCGGGTGGGCGATGATATCCACATGGCCGTTCATCAGGGCGGTCTTCAGACGTTCCATTATTTTATCCTTTGGCTGGCTGAAGGAGGAATGGATCGAGGCGATGACCACATCAACTTCTGCCAGCAAGTCATCTTCAAAATCGAGCGTCCCATCAGGGAGGATATCCATCTCGATCCCTGTCAGGATTTTGATGTCGTCATATTTTTCATTCAAACTCCTGATCTCTTCCATTTGCTTTCTCAGTCTTTCCGGCGTCAGTCCATTTGCTACCTTCAGGTACTGAGAATGATCAGTGATGGCCAAATATTGATAGCCTCTTTTGCGGCATGCCTCTGCCATTTCTTCAATAGTGTGGGCACCGTCGCTCCAGGTGGAGTGCATATGAAGATCTCCCTTTATATCTTCCAGGGAAATGAGCTCCATGCCTGTCTTAAATTCATCTACCTCACGGCCGTCCTCGCGGATTTCAGGAGGGATGAATGGAAGTCCGAAATGTGCATAAAAGGCTGCTTCATCCTTAAAAGTAAGAATTTCGCCCGTTTCGGCATTCTCAACACCATACTCGCTTATTTTTTCTCCGCGTTCCTTTGCCAGCTGGCGCATCCGCACATTATGATCCTTAGAACCAGTGAAATGATGGAGCGCTGTCGCAAGTTCATCCTGTGAGACGATCCGGAAATCAGCAGACACATCATACTGGTGGTTAAATGTCAGCGAGACTTTTGTGTCGCCTGCAGCAATGACATCCTTAATGCCTGGAAGGCTGAGCAGGGCTTCTTTGACTGATGAAGGATCATCGGAAGCAATGATAAAATCAAGGTCCTTGACTGTTTCCCGCATCCTGCGCAGACTGCCTGCCCTTGAGAACCGGATAATCGATTCCATCCCTGCAAGCCTTGCTTCAATATCCTCTGCGATCGGAAGCATAAAGGCAGCCGGGAGACGATCCGGCCTTTTGCCGGCATTGGCCAGCGCTTCAAGGATTTTTTCCTCTGTTTTCTTTCCGAAGCCTGCAAGCGCCTGAACTTTGCTGTCCCTGCAAGCCTGCTCAAGGTCTTCGGCGTCCTCTATCCCAAGCTCCTTATAGAGCTTCGCTATTTTCTTGCCGCCAAGGCCAGGGAGCTGAAGCAGCGGGATGAGCCCTGCAGGCACTTCTTCCTGCAGCTCCTTCAGTGCGGTTGATGTTCCTTCTTCGATATATTCCTCGATGACCGCAGCCGTCCCTTTACCGATACCGGAAAGCTTCGTGAAATCCTTTATTTCTGAAAACTTGTCATCATTTGCTTCCAGGGCTCCTGCAGCCTTCCGGAACGCCGCGACCTTGAACGGATTTTCACCCTTCAATTCCATATATACTGCTATTGTCTCCAATAGTCTTACCACATCTTTTTTATTCGGGTTCATTTTTTCTGCACCTGCCTTTAGAACATTCTCTCTCTTTATCCTTACCCTGAAACAGCGATTATTCTCCCATTCCGTCCAGGAGAGAACATAAGTATAATAGCAAACATAGCCTTTTATCATGATTTTTTAAGAAACATGTGTTAAACATTGCTAACAAAGCATTATAAAAAGAAAACTTCTCTGCGCAAAGAGAAGTTATGCAGCCTTATATTCAATCCACATTTCCTTAAGCTGCTGCGAAAGTGCAGGTGTATGGTTTATGATAAACTTTGCCGTGCCGGAATCATTGATCGGCTGCTGGACTGCTTCCACAGGGAGCAGTGCTCCTATGTATAATAGGATAAAAATGATAAGATAGACTTCAGCAAAACCGAGCAGTCCGCCTGCCCAGACATTGAGCTGCTTCAGCACAGGCAGTGAAGATACAAAATCCAGCATGCTGCCGATGATCTGCAGAATGATCCTCACAGCAAAAAAAATCACGACAAAAGCAATGGCGCGATAATAGGCATCCTCCATATTGGCATTGTCGAAAAACAGCTGAAGGGAAGAATCGCTTCCGAAATTCGGGTAGGGTACCCAGAGGTTCAGCTTGGGAGCGAGATCATCATAGTACATATTAGCTGCAATAAAAGCAACGATGAAGCCTGCTAAATGGATGAGCTGAAGGATAAAACCCCTTTTTAATCCCATAAAAAATCCAAAAACCAGTATTACCAAAATGGCGAGATCCAACATGACCCTGTTCAGTCCTTTACTCTTTTTAATTCATCTTCAAGCCGTTCAAGGCGGTCTAATATCTTAATATAATCATTAACGGCATTGACTGCCGTCAGGACGGCAAGCTTGCTGCTGTCAAGTGAAGGATTCATGGAGCTTATTTCGCGCATCTTTTCATCAACCATAGAAGCGACAAGCCGGATATGGCCTGAGCTTTCCTGGCCGACGATGACATACTGCTGTCCATAAATATCAACACTTGTGCGGTTTTTCTGCGTATCTGACAACGCTAATGCCCCCATTCCTTCCAAATCCTAATCTATATGATAACATGAACGTAAAAGAGTGGGAAGTCAAAGCCTGTCAAATTAAGCCGCAACAAGGGGAATGATGCAGATTATCAGGGATCAGCCAGTCACTATCATAAGCTCCTGATGCTGAAAGTTAAAAATGATTTAGTCTTTGGATCATACATAAATAATATATCTTTTTTAGGAGTGGTGGATATGAGCCATGTTGTACTTCAGAAGCGTCCAGCGGAAATCGAACAGATGAAAGCCTATTATGCGGCAAACCTGACGGGGAAAACTCCCCAGGGAGGCATATTTGCCGCCAAAACGGCAAACTGCAGCATCACTGCATATAAATCCGGGAAGGTGCTTTTCCAAGGGGCCGGCTCTGCGTCAGAAGCGGCAAAATGGGGAAGCACAGCCGAAAAAAAGGCGGCATCACCCAAAAGCCCTCAAGGCTCCCGCCTTCCTCCTTCTTTTGAAAGCCTTTCTGTCATCGGTTCAGATGAGGTCGGGACAGGGGATTATTTTGGACCCATAACCGTAGTCGCAGCATATGCGAAGAAAGAAAACCTCCCCCTGCTTAAGGAACTGGGCGTAAAAGATTCAAAAAATCTAAAAGACGAGCAGATCATCAGGATTGCCAAGGAAATAAAAGAGGTTGTCCCGTACAGCCTGCTGACCCTTAGAAACAGCAAATACAATCAGCTGCAGCAGTCAGGCATGTCTCAGGGGAAAATTAAAGCCCTCCTGCATAACCAGGCGATCGGCAATGTACTGAAAAAGATCTCCCCTGAAAAGCCTGAAGCCATTCTGATTGACCAGTTTGCAAAAGAAGATGTGTACTATAATCATTTGAAAGGGCAGTCAGTGATACAAAGGGAAAATGTCTACTTCAGCACAAAGGCTGAAGGCATCCACCTTTCGGTCGCCGCCGCTTCGATCCTTGCCCGCTATGCCTTCCTGCGGTATTTTGACAAACTCAGCGAAGAAGCCGGCTTTACCCTGCCAAAAGGAGCCGGTGCCCAGGTCGATAAAGCTGCTGCACGGCTGATCAAGGCTAAAGGTAAGCAGGCACTGCCTGATTTTGTAAAGCTGCATTTCGCTAATACAGAGAAAGCTTCGCGGATTGCGGGCATTTAATGGCAAGAAAGAATTAAGTTCGCAGGAAGTTTTCAGTAATTATGGGGCTGTTGATCTGCACTCCAGGCACTTCGCTTTCCGCGGGGCGAAGTTGAGCCTCCTCGCGCTGCGCGCTGTGGGGTCTCAACATTTCCGCTGCAATCCCGCAGGAGTCTGCGTGCCTTCCATTCCGATCAACAGGGCTTTTTAAACTTTTGGGGCAATTCTGCAATAGAAACAAAGGGATATTCTCCGTCATTATGATATATAACAGGAAAAGAAAGTCATAAACATATAAACTTGTGCACTTTATGTTATCCTGCTTTACTCCTATTGGAAAGATACAACAGATGCCTTCAATAAAATTAGTAAGCTCAAAAAGAGGTACGGAAGAATTTCCGTACCCCTTTTTTGTCTGCAAATTGACATCTTTTATGTCAGGCGTTTTTATTAGCCGCGCAATACTGCTCCGGCTTTTTCTTTTACCGCTTCAAGCACTTTATCATGGGCTTTGGCGATATCTTCATCTGTCAGTGTTTTCTCCGGGTCAAAATATTTCAGGGAGAATGCAAGCGATTTTTTGCCAGCCTCCATTCTGTCTCCTTCATAAAGGTCGAACACTGCTACTTCTTTGAGAAGGCTTCCGCCAGCTTCCTTGATGATATGCTCCAGCTCTCCTGCTTCTTTTTCAGAATCAATCACAAGGGCGATGTCCCTAGTAATGGACGGGTAGCGCGGAATCGCTTGATATTGAAGCGGCGCAGTTTCTTCTTCAAGTACATCCTTGAGGGAAAGCTCAAATACATAGGTTTCCTTCAGGTCAAGATCCTTCTCGACTGTTGGATGGACTCCGCCGATAAAACCGATTTTCTTGCCGGAAAGGACGATTTCCGCCGTTCTGCCCGGGTGCATGCCGTCGATTGCTGCACGGCGGAATTCAACTTTACCTTCAAGACCGAGGCGGGCAAATAAGCCTTCCGCAATTCCTTTTAACACGAAGAAGTCGACCGGCTTTTTCTCTCCCTGCCACGGGTGGGAGTGCCAAAGGCCAGTGACGGCAGCTGCGAGATGCTCGCGCTCCTCCGGAAGGCTCTCGCTGCCATTCGACAGGAATACGGAACCTGTCTCATATACGGCGAGGCTGTCATTCTGGCGGGCTGTGTTGTATTTCAATACCTCGAGCAGCTGCGGCACAATGCTTTGGCGCAGGATGCTCCGGTCTTCGCTCATCGGCATCGCCAGCTTGATCGGTTCGCGGCTTTCAATGGCATATTGGCCTGCTTTTTTTTCGCTTGTCAAAGCATAGGTCACTGCCTGGAATAAACCCGCACCTTCAAGATAGCGGCGGACGGTGCGGCGCTTTTTCTGATACTCTGTCAGGCTTCCAGGAGTAGATTCGCCGGAAGGCAATGTAACAGGAAGATTATCATAGCCATACAGTCTTGCCACTTCTTCAACCAAGTCTTCCTCGATCGTAATATCCCCGCGGCGGCTTGGGACTGTTACGGTAATGGAACCATTGTCAGCAGATGCTTCAAACTGAAGGCGGGCAAAGATATCTTCTACTTCTCCCATTGCCAGTTCAGTTCCGAGCACCCTGTTGATCTTTTCCAGGGAAATGGAGATGACGGCTGGCTCAAGTGTAAGTGAATCAGATTCAACGGCTCCTTCAAGAACTTCGCCTGATGCATACTTCTCCATCAGTTCAGCCGCTCTTTCTGCTGCAGCACGGACACGGTTAGGGTCTACCCCCTTTTCATAGCGGGTGCTGGCTTCACTTCTCAGGCCATGGTCTTTTGAAGATTTGCGGATCGTCCCCGCTGTGAAATAAGCAGATTCAAGAAGGACTGTCGTTGTATCTGACTGCACCTCGGAATTTGCGCCGCCCATTACACCTGCAAGCGCTACAGGCTCACTTCCATTCGTAATGACAAGATGATCTGCTGAAAGCTTCCTTTCTGCATCATCCAGTGTGACAATGGTTTCACCTTCATTCGCGCGGCGTACAAGGATTTCTTTGGAACCAAGTCGTCCATAGTCAAAAGCATGGAGCGGCTGGCCGTATTCAAGCAGAACATAGTTCGTGATATCGACCACATTATTATGAGGCCTGATGCCCTCAGCCATCAGCCTCGTCTGCATCCATAGAGGAGAAGGGCCGACTTTCACGTTTTTAATTACTTTTGCCACATAAAGCGGATTGTCTTCTTTAGCTTCAACATTCACAGTGATATAGTCTGAAGCTTTTTCAGCTGATCCTGCTGCCTGCGGGGATGGGACCTTCACTTCTCTTCCCAGAATGGCCGCAACCTCATAAGCAACGCCGAGCATGCTCAGGCAGTCCGCACGGTTAGGAGTAAGGCCGAGTTCAAGGACATGATCATCTCTGTTCAGCATTTCAAGCGCATCCTGGCCCACTTCCACATCATTCGGGAAAACAAAGATGCCTTCAGAGAACTCCTTTGCCACAAGCTTGCCCTCGATCCCAAGCTCCTGAAGAGAGCAGATCATGCCGTTTGATTCTTCACCGCGCAGCTTTGCACGCTTGATCTTGAAATTACCCGGCAGGACAGCTCCTACTGTTGCAACGGCAACCTTCTGGCCTTTATCCACATTCGGCGCACCGCAGATAATCTGTACAGGCTCTTCCCCGCCCGTATCTACAAGGCATTTATTCAGCTTGTCGGCATTCGGGTGCTGCTCGCGTTCCAGCACGTGACCGATCACTACCCCTTTAATGCCTTCGTTCAATGTTTCAATTCCTTCGACTTCTATTCCGCTCTTTGTAATCTTTTCTGCCAATTCTGCTGCGGAGATGCCGGATAGATCTACATATTCCTGCAGCCATTTATATGAAACCAACATAAAGCAGTCCTCCTATTCCTGTACTGAAAATTGTTTCAAGAAACGAATGTCATTTGTATAAAAATGGCGGATATCATCTATGCCATATTTCAGCATTGCAATCCGCTCTACGCCCATGCCGAATGCAAAGCCGGTATATTTCTTAGGATCATAGCCTGCCATCTCAAGTACATGCGGATGGACCATGCCTGCACCAAGGACTTCGATCCAGCCGGTGCCCTTGCAGACACTGCAGCCTTTTCCGCCGCAGATCTTACAGGAAATATCTACTTCAACAGAAGGCTCTGTGAACGGGAAGAAGCTCGGGCGGAGGCGGATTTCCCTTTCATCGCCGAACATCTTTTTAGCAAACACTTCAAGTGTTCCCTTTAAATCTGCCATGCTGATTCCCTCAGCTACAACAAGACCCTCGATTTGCATGAATTGGTGGGAATGGGTGGCATCATCGTTATCGCGGCGGTATACCTTACCTGGACAGATGATTTTGACAGGCCCTTTCCCTTCGTTCGCCTCCATCGTATGTGCCTGTACAGGTGAAGTATGCGTGCGGAGAAGCGTTTCTTCCGTTATATAGAAAGAATCCTGCATATCCCTTGCCGGATGGCCCTTCGGCAGGTTCAGCGCCTCAAAATTATAATAGTCGCTTTCTACCTCATAGCCTTCTGCTACGCTATAGCCCATTCCGATGAACAGGTCTTCGATTTCTTCCACAATCTTTGTCAGCGCATGATGAGTCCCGGTTCTGACAGGGCTTCCCGGGAGGGTGATATCAATGGTCTCTTCAGCCAGCTTTTGTTCAACAGCTGCACTCTCGAGCTTTACCTGTTTTTCTTCAATGGCTGTAGAGATGCTGTCGCGCACTTCATTTGCCAGTGCCCCCATTTTCGGGCGTTCTTCCGCCGACAGTTTGCCCATCCCTTTCAGTACCTCAGTAATCGGGCCTTTTTTGCCAAGATAAGAAACACGGATATCATTGAGCTCTTTCAGGTTCTCAGCTTTTTCAACTGAAGTTAAAGCTTCCTGCTGCAATTCTTTTAAACGATCTTGCATCTTTTTTCCTCCTTTTTACGTATCAGCGATATTTTTAGGCAAAATAAAAAACCCCTCCCTGTTAAGGGACGAGGTTTTGGATTCGCGGTACCACCCTTATTAACAGCCGCCTTTCAAAGAAGGTGCTGTTCGCTTCATTCAGATAACGGCTGTGCCGGGGGCATCTTTCGATTTGCGCTGTCCGCAAATGTTCCCGATGCCAGCTCAGGAGGTGAACTTCACTTAAAAAACACTCTAAAATGCTTCCAGTCACGGCATTTTATCCCTGTTGAGCTTTTATAAGCTACTTTTCTCCATCATCGCTTTTTATGTAATGCAGTTTTGCTGTTTATTATAGTATATTCTTCCCTTTGTTTCAAACTCTTTTCAAGTTTTTGCAGGCCCAATTCAATTCTTCAGATAATACAGAAGAATGCCTGCTGCAACCGCTACATTGAGCGACTCACTTTTTCCGTATATCGGGATATAAAGGTTCTTGTCTGTCCGCTCCAGGAGATCAGGACTGACCCCGCTCCCTTCATTCCCGACGAGGAGCGCAAAACGCCCGGCCGGCTGGGTCTCCTTGTAAGATGATCCATTTTCAAGCGCGGTTCCGTAGACCGGTATTTCCTCTTCCTTAAGCCTGTCCATCCACTCATCGAGGCTGCCTCTTATGATTGGAAGATGGAAGTGGCTGCCCTGGGCGGACCGGAGAACCTTAGGGTTATAGATATCTGCACTGCCTTTCCCGACTATCACTGCATCAATTCCGGCAGCATCTGCAGTCCTGATCATGGTTCCCAGATTGCCTGGATCTTGTACAGCATCTATCAGCAGGAAGGTACTGCCCTTTACAGAAGCGGGCAGCATTTTTTCTTCTTTGCATACCGCGATGACCCCCTGGGGAGTTTCGGTGTCTGAAAGTGATTTTATAATTTCATCGGTCACTATTGTTACCGGAAGCTCGCCATAATTCCAGCGGGCAGGCAGCTCTGCATTTTCACTGATGATCAGCTCGGTAGCTTTTTCTCCCTTTAGGGCTTCCTCCGCCAGGTGATAGCCTTCAGCAAGGAACATGCCCGTTTTATCGCGCTCTTTCTTGGCCAGCAGCTTCCTCCATTGTTTGATCTGCGGATTATTTGCAGATTGAATATGCTTCAACACGGTCTCTCCTTTATCTTTCAGCTTTCAATTTTCTTATTATAGCTTACCCTCTGTACATAATAAATCCAAAAATAGAAAACATATTAAAGAATTGAATATGAAAGGGGTGCGTGCAGATGAATCTGAATTTGCGCAATGCCATTATCCACAATGTTTCCGGCAACTCTCAGGACGAGCTGAAGGAGACGATAGTCGACGCAATCCAGAACGGCGAAGAAAAAATGCTGCCTGGCCTTGGCGTCCTCTTCGAAGTCATCTGGCAGAACTCATCAGAAGAAGACAAAAAAGAAATGCTCCAGACATTGGAGAGCAGTTTGAAATAATGCTGCAGGGAAGGTGACAGGCACCCATACCAATTTCTAAAGTGGCATAGGTGCCTGTCACCGCCGAAAAAAACAGCAGCCCCAAGAGGGGCTGCTGTTTTTTACTCGTAAGTAATCCTATCAACAGTTTCCTTATCCAAACGTTTAATCACTTCAACGATGAGCTTGACTGCATTTTCATAGTCGTCGCGATGAAGCATGGCTGCATGTGAATGGATGTAACGGGTGGCAATCGTGATGGCCAGGGAAGGCACTCCATTATGGGAAAGGTGGATGGCTCCTGAATCTGCACCTCCGCCGGCAATGCTGTCGAACTGGTACGGGATATTCAATTCGTCCGCTGTATCTGTGACAAGGTCACGCAAGCCTTTGTGGGATACAAGAGATGCATCATAAAGGATGATCTGCGGCCCTTTGCCCATCTTGCTCAATGCTTCCTTCTCAGAAATACCAGGTGTATCACCTGCGATACCTACATCCACGCCAAAGCCGATATCCGGTTCAATGAGGTTGGCAGCTGTCTTTGCCCCTCTCAGCCCTACTTCTTCCTGTACAGTTCCAACGCCGTATACCACGTTTGGATGCTCGGCATCTTTAAGCTGCTTCAGCACATCGATGGCGATCGCGCAGCCAATGCGGTTGTCCCATGCTTTGGCAAGCAGCATCTTTTCGTTATTCATCACAGTGAATTCAAAATAAGGGACTGCCATATCACCTGGCTTTATTCCCCACTCCATCGCTTCTTCGCGGCTGGAAGCACCGATATCGATGAACATATCCTTGATGTCGACCGGCTTTTTGCGGGCTTCAGCAGGAAGGATATGCGGCGGCTTGGATCCTATGATGCCTGTAATATCCCCTTTGCTTGTTACAATGGTAACACGCTGTGCAAGCATAACCTGTGACCACCAGCCTCCTACAGTCTGAAAACGGAGAAAGCCTTTGTCATCAATGCTAGTGATCATGAATCCTACTTCGTCCAGGTGGCCGGCAATCATGATCTTCGGTCCGCCCTCCTGGCCGGTCTTCTTGGCCACAAGGCTGCCAAGGCCGTCAGTTGTCACTTCGTCTGCAAATTCTGTTATGTATTTCTTCATGACATCGCGAACTTCGCGCTCATTGCCCGGAATGCCTTTTGCATCGGTCAATTCCTTCAGCATCGTCAGCGTTTCATCTAATTTTGCCATATGTTTCGACTCCCTTAATATTTATTTTCTTCTTCATTATACCTTACTGTCCCATGGTGTAAAAAGAAAAATCCGAATCTTGCGGGTTTCCTTAACGAGGCAAAGCTATCTGCTAGTATCCCTGGCGCTGCCTCTCATAATTCACTTCATTCTTCTCCACATAAGCCCTCTCGATTTGTTCTTCAGAAAACCCAAGCATTTCTGCCAGGCATACATATGCGCCAAAAAGCACATTAAAGTCCATAAGGGTCCTGGAAGCACTGAATTTATCTATCAAATGATAGAGGTTCAGAAACTGATGGGACAGTGATTCGCCCTTTTCCTGCGGCTCGATGGCGGCACCGCCCACAAATCCGCACTCAATTCCGAGTGACAGGATGAAATGGACGCCGTCGACGAATTCCTCAAGGATCACTGCAGGCTCAGAAGCTGGCTTCTGGCTCCAAAACTTAAAGCACCTCGTTTCATTGGCAAGCTCACCCAACTCTACCAAAAGGGCCAGGACCTTTCTGTCAAATAGATTTTCCTCCGTCAATTTATGCTCAGTCTCAATATGATGGTCAAGCGCTTTTTGCATATCAAAAAGTTTGTTGATATTCACAGCAGATAAACATCTCCTTTCAGCTGGCTTCAGAAAAACTTGCTGACGGAGATTGGCCAGCAAAAATCACCCGTCAGAAAAAATTATAACAAATAAAAAAAAGAACGAAACTTTTTTGAGATATATCCGTAAATAAAGATAAAACTGTGACCAGCGGAGGTATTTTATGATGTGGGCGATACGCTTGCTTTTGTTTGCACTCATTTTATTTCTCATCTACACATGCGTTAAATATATCGTTAACCCAAAGCGGAAGCTCGAGCTTGCCCATGAACAAAAGCGCTATTATTTCCTGGATGACCAGAATAATGTCCGCAAAAATTTCCTGATTACGTACAAGGGCGTACTGCTTGAGGGGGAGAAATATTTAGGCACCACTGACAATGCTTTTGAGGTTGTTTCCATTTTCATTTGGCCGCATAACCTGTCCTCTCTCAAAGGGATGGTAAGGGAAGATTTCCTATTCATTGAAAGAAAAATATCGGAGCAATATCCCAATGCAAAGCTTGACTGGAAGAGCCCCATCAAGGAATTCATGAGCAAAGGCACAGATTCCATTTAATTTTCAGGGAGTTTCGAGCCTGATTTTAACATGAAGCACTGCCAAAGCTAAATTTTATAAAAGGAAGAGGCGCCAATCCTTCGGCTGGCGCCTTTTTTCATGCAGAAAAACACTTATACCAGGTCCCCGCCAGCGGGAGGAGCCATATTCTTCTTATGCTGTTTCCTTGAAAAAATCCCGCCATTCAATGACGCTCATCTTTTCCCTAAGTATATACACTAACACTCCAAGCAGCAGCAGGATTGCCCCCGCGGCCGGAAGCGAAAATCGGCTGATGAAACCGCCAAACATGGTATAGCATACCGCCATCGGCAGATTGGTCACCCAGCTGCCCTTCACAAACTCCCCAAACCGTTTATATCGCTCGAGCAGACAAAAGGTGAGCAGATGATAATGAACGAAAGGGATCAGCCGGAGAACAGCCACCTGGCCTGCAGTCAGATTCCTGTATTCCCCGAACCAGCGTTTCTTTAAAGAAGACAGCTTATTGCGGGCAGCCGGCAACTTTTCCAGCATCCAATAAAAAAGCATATTCCCAAGCAGCAGTCCTGCAGCAGAATAAGCGGTGCCCGCAGCCGTTCCGAATGCCGCTCCTCCAGCTATGCAAATGGCGGCAGCAGGCACGAAAAGAAACTGCCTTATTGTATGGAGCAGAATGAATAAGACCGGAGACAGCCAGCCGCCCGTATGAACGGCGGCCAATACGAGAGAAAGCATTTCATTCATGGTAGCCACCTTCTTTGCTGTTAAATCATGATGTTACTTTAACATATAGCAAATGAAGGCAGCTTATGCCCAAACGGCTAGCAAATATATACAGACTGCCGCTTCAAGCATGCTCAGCGCCGGCAGCCCGTATTTAAAAGCATCATGTTTTGTTTTATGCCTGAATTTGTTCATGCCGGCGTACATTCCCGGGGCTCCAAAAACAAAAGCTATGGTCCAAAGTGTTCTTTCGCTTATCCGATATTGATTTTTCCGTGCTTTTTGTTTATCTGCCCTCATAATAAAAAAGCCCGCTGCATTGATCAGCAGCAAATACAGAGCAGCCCATTCCATTATCAGTCAGCCCCTTTATGTATAGTCTTATTATTGAAAAAAGCCATCCTCATAGCGAGAATGGCTTTCTAAAGGCCTCAGCCTTATTACTTGCTCAGGTTCTGCTTTGCAACAGAAGCTAATTCAGCAAATGCTTTTTCGTCAGCAACTGCAAGTTCAGCAAGCATTTTGCGGTTCACTTCGATGCCTGCAACTTTAAGACCATGCATCAAACGGCTGTAAGAAAGACCGTTCATGCGGGCAGCCGCATTGATACGAGTAATCCATAGTTTACGGAAGTCGCGCTTTTTCTGGCGACGGTCACGGTATGCATACATTAATGATTTCATAACCTGCTGGTTAGCAACTTTATATAATGTATGTTTTGAACCGAAATAACCTTTGGCTAATTTAAGAACTTTTTTACGACGTTTGCGAGTAACTGTACCGCCTTTTACACGTGGCATATCTTTTCCCTCCTATATTCGGAAATTACTTAATGTTGTCTAGCATATGGCGAATGCGTCTGAAATCGCCTTTGGAAACAATCGCAGCTTTACGAAGCTTACGCTTTTGTTTAGTTGATTTGTTAGCAAATAAGTGGCTAGTGTAAGCGTGAGAACGTTTCAGTTTACCTGAACCAGTCTTCTTGAAGCGCTTAGCTGTACCGCGGTGAGTTTTCATTTTTGGCATGTGGAATTCCCCCTCTTTACTTGTCGATTTTAGGTGCTAAGACCATGAACATGCTGCGTCCGTCCATTTTCGGATGTGATTCCACAGCTGCAACTTCCTTGCAGGCTTCCGCAAAACGGACTAAAACACGCTGACCAATTTCCTTATGTGTAATCGCACGACCTTTGAATCGGATCGAAGCTTTTACTTTATCGCCCTTTTCCAGAAACTTAATTGCATTTCGCAGCTTTGTATTAAAGTCATGCTCATCAATAGTCGGACTTAAGCGAACTTCTTTGATATTGATAATCTTTTGGTTTTTGCGAGCTTCTTTTTCCTTCTTCTGCTGCTCAAACTTAAACTTTCCATAGTCCATGATGCGGGCTACAGGAGGTTTAGCATTTGGCGCAACAAGAACAACGTCAAGATTTACGCGTGTAGCAATTTCCAGCGCTTCATTCTTGGACTTGATTCCCAATTGCTCGCCATTTTGGTCAATTAGACGAACTTCACGGGCGCGGATGCCCTCGTTTAACAACATATCTTGTTTGCTAATAGTTAGCCACCTCCAAGGTTTTGTGCGAATACAACGTCTGAGTCAAGAGCAGCCGCAAGCTGCAGAACCTGCACCGAATCCCACGCTGCATCCAGCATGACACTGACAATATTACATCATAAAGCTTTATAGACATATAAAAAAGTGCGGATGAAATCACCCACACTTACGAAACGACAAGTTAAAAGCTGTTTCAGTAAAACCTGCCAACTGCTCTTTGCGTCAGCCAGGTGAGAAGCGGGTGCTTCTTCTTTTCCTCAAAGCCGTATTCAATTTACCTAAGTAACTATATCACAAATGATAATTTCGTGTCAAACGAATAGATGTTTTTATCACAACGATTTGAATTCTATCAAAGAAATTGATTTCTTGCAATAGTTTTCGCAGATATTTTTTCTTAATCGTTCTAATTATTGGCTGAATTAAACATTGTTGCTGATTTTGGGCTCATTTAAGCAGATATTCACCCTTCCAGCTTTCTCAGCCGCAGAGTGAATATCCAGCTGCCTTTCAGTACAGCTGAAAGGCGTGTGAAACAGAATTTCACCCGAATGAGCCCAAAATCAACTTTACTAACAAAGTTTAACTATTAAAAAAGAGAGGCCGAAGCCTCCCTGTAAAAATTGTTATCTCACTGCATCTTCTTTCAATGCATCCTTGAACGCATCAAATGATATGGTCTCAGAATTCTGCTCACCGTATTTACGGACATTTACCGCATTATCTGAAACTTCCTTGTCCCCAAGAACGAGCATATAAGGGATCTTTTGCATCTGTGCTTCACGGATTTTGTAGCCGATCTTCTCATTGCGGGCATCCAATTCCACCCTGTAGCCTTGAGCCTGGAGCTCTTCCTGAACCTTTTTTGCATAGTCGAAATGGGCGTCAGGGGAAACCGGGATCACTTGTACCTGTACTGGTGCCAGCCATGTCGGGAATGCCCCTTTATATTCCTCGATAAGGAAAGCTACAAAGCGTTCCATCGTGGAGACGACACCTCGATGGATGACGACAGGACGGTGCTGCTTCCCGTCTTCGCCGACATAAGAGAGATCAAAGCGCTCAGGCAGAAGGAAATCAAGCTGGGCAGTGGAAAGGGTCTCTTCTTTGCCAAGCGCTGTTTTTACCATCACGTCCAGCTTAGGGCCGTAAAATGCTGCCTCGCCTTCTGCTTCATAGTAGTCTAGGCCAAGCTCGTCCATTGCTTCCTTCAGCATGGATTGGGCTTTTTCCCACATCTCATCATCATTGAAGTATTTCTCTGTGTCCTGAGGATCGCGGTAAGACAGGCGGAAAGAATAATCTTCAATGTTGAAGTCTTTATATACCTCGAGAATCAGGTGGACGACGCGCTTAAATTCTTCCTTGATCTGGTCCGGGCGCACAAAAATATGGGCATCATTCAAAGTCATCCCGCGCACACGCTGCAGTCCGGACAGCGCACCAGACATTTCATAGCGGTGCATGGTGCCAAGCTCGGCAATCCTGATCGGCAGCTCACGGTAGCTGTGAATGCTGTTTTTATAAATCATCATATGGTGCGGGCAGTTCATCGGGCGCAGGACAAGTTCCTCATTATCCATTTCCATGACAGGGAACATATCTTCCTGGTAGTGGTCCCAGTGTCCGGATGTTTTATAAAGCTCAACATTTGCCATAACTGGCGTATATACATGCTCATAGCCGAGGCGCTGTTCCTTATCAACGATATAGCGCTCGACGATGCGGCGGATGGTTGCACCCTTCGGCAGCCACATTGGCAGCCCCTGGCCGACCTTCTGGGAAGTCATGAACAAATCAAGCTCTTTGCCGATCTTCCTGTGGTCACGCTCTTTCGCTTCTTCGAGCAAACGCAGATGCTCAGCCAGATCTTCTTTCTTAAAGAATGCTGTCCCGTAAATGCGCTGCAGCATCTTATTGTCGCTGTCTCCGCGCCAGTAAGCACCGGCTATGCTGAGCAGCTTGAATTCCTTAATCTTGCCTGTGGAAGGCACATGGACACCGCGGCAAAGGTCTGTAAAATCACCCTGCTCATAAAGAGTGACAGTTTCCCCCTCCGGAATCGCTTCAATCAGTTCAAGCTTGTACTCATCGCCGATTTCCTTGAAGAACTCCACCGCTTCCTCACGGCTTACTGCTTTTCGATGCACATCAATATTTTCATTGACGATTTTGGCCATCTCTTTTTCAATCAGGGGCAGGTCTTCTGGAGTCAGTGATTCTTCAAGATCCACATCATAATAGAATCCGCCTTCAATGACAGGGCCTACACCGAATTTGGCGCCCTTGTGCAGGCGTTTGATGGCCTGTGCCATTAAGTGGGCTGTACTGTGGCGAAGAACCTCGAGCGCTTCATCGCTGCCCTGTGTGACGATTTCAATAGAACCATCTTCTTCTATCGGCCTGCGAAGATCGTACATAGTGCCGTTCAGCTTTCCTGCTAGCGCTTTTTTCTTCAATCCCGGGCTGATGGATGCAGCCACATCCTCTGTAGATGTTCCTTTCGGAAATTCCTTTACAGCTCCATCCGGAAAAGTCAATTTAATTACTTCTGACATGAAAAATTCCTCCTTATGTGCTTAAAAAACAAAAAACCCGTCCCTAAAGAAGGGACGAGTTGTATTTAACACGTGGTTCCACCCAAATTCCCAGACGCATTAAATCACGCAGTCCGGCTTAGTGAGGGATATAACGGTCCCATGCCCGCCAGCCAATACTTAGACCAATGATAAGCGGCGAATCTTCGTCACTCTTGCGCCACTGTCCTTTCCTGACTGTTGTTCGGAGGCGGTAAGCATTTCATCCGTGCTGGGAAGTTTTCAGCCTTGGCTTCCCTCTCTTTGAACCGTAATGAATACCCTTGTCCTCGTCACTACATTTGTGGTGTTTGAATTATTATGTACGTTATTATAGTAGTTTATCTTGGAAAAATCAAGGGATTTCAGATTTTCTCCCTTCCTGCTGCAGAGAGGATTTTCTTCAGTTCTGTAAAGACTTCAAGAGGCTGGATGACCACTCTTTCCTCAAATATATTGTGGACGGTCCTGGCCAGCGGACAGTCTGGTACATCTGAGTAAAGAAAAATGGCTGACGGCGCCATTGAAAGAAGCGGGGCGATCGTAACGGAATCGACGTATACAGGATGGTTAAAAAGCAGCCGGCGGTCAACCATCTTCAAGAGCTCAGCCCGCTTGATCTCAATAAGCCGGCCATCATAAAAGACAGTCTCCTCCCCCATCACCAGATGGACAGCACTGCGCTTAGGGGCCCTGCCCTTCAGGAAATCCCTCAGCATATGGATGAACATCTGATATTCCTGCTCCATCTTATATTCATCTATGGAAAGCGCTGCATATCGTTCAAGCTGGTCCATCATCGGGCGGAGGCGGAATTTTACAAAAGAGTCGAACGAAAACGAAGAGATGTCCCCTGACATTAATTCTTCAATTGCGAGGCTAAGGCTTTTCTCCGGTCCAGGACCGTCCAGAAAAGCAGACAAATCATCCCTGTTTCCCTCAAGAATGGAATGGATAATATCCATGATCTGCTGCTGCTCTTCCTCATCTTCATAAAAATACTGCTCCGAAAGAATCCTGCGGAACCAGTCATCCTGCTTAGTTTCTATAATGAAGTGTGTCATCGCCCTTTTTACCAGGTCTGCCGTCTCCTGTACTCTGCCCCCTTTGACCTGAACAGTATGCCCGTCTTTCAGCTGAAGTGCTGTTATATTAGAGGATGCTAGTTCAAGCTCCAGGAGTTCCTGCAGTTTCCTCGCATCCTGCTGATTTTGGAAAATGATTTCAATCAATCATATCCCCCCTTGTTTATTAAACAATATTCGAAGCTGCAGCAAGTGCCGGGAGATATCCTCTCCTTACCTATACGGCTTCCTTCGTTAATATCCCTGATTCCATGTATATGGGAAACTTGTACAATTTAGAAGCAAATGCGAAGCATAACAGGGATAAAAAGGGGGACATATTGCGGGAAAGAAATTTGGAGACAAAAGAACAAAAGCGCATGCGCCTTGATCACCCTTAAGGAACGCAGACTAAAAACGCCACGTCCTGTGGCAACGTCTGCATGACCCCCATCCTGGGGGCCTCAAGACAAACCTCCCGGAAAGGCGTTCTTTGCCTTTTTGGGAGGTTTGTCTTGTGACCTCGGCGCAGCTGCTGGACGTGGATCAAGAATTGATAATAATCCACAAGGCTTACAATTTATAATTTCCTAAACAATTAAAAACTGCCTAAATACAAGGCAGTTTTTTCAGAATCACTCTTTATACACGGCGGTTCGGCCCGTCAACCAGGACCGGCTCAGACAAGTAGCGGATGCGCTCCATGATCCGGCGCGCTTTCATTTTTTCTTCTTCGCCGCGCTGGCTGTAGGTCAGGTGGTGCTCCAGCCCCTGCATATCAAAATTGGATGTAAAGAAGGTTGGCAGGTTCTCCAGCATCCTGAACTGCAGGATTGGTCCTAACACCTCGTCCCTTGTCCAGCTGGACATCGTTTCGGCGCCAATATCATCAAGCATCAGGATCGGCTCGCGCTTGATGGCCTCAAGCTTTTCATTCAAGGTTGAGTCTCCGATGCTGCTTTTCATTTCCCTTAAGAGCTCCGGGACATAAACGATCATGGACGAGATCTTTTTCTTGGCAAGTTCATTGGCAATTGCTCCAAGCAGAAAGGACTTGCCGACCCCGAACTTTCCGTAGAAATAAAGCCCCTTCTGCCTTGTACCCGGCTGATAATTCTCGACGAAGCTTTCCGCTTTATCAACCGCATCCAGTCTGGTATCCAGGTAAACATCAGCGAAGGAGGCGCTGACAATCTCTTTTGGAATATACAGGCTTCGGATCAGCTTCTCATTTTTCTTCCGTTCATCATGGATCACCTTGCGCGGGCAGCGGTTGTATTGGACATCAATGATCCCCCTCCTGATGACCAGTTCAGGATGGTACCCCTGCATCATATTCTTGCATTCCCCAAGGCTTGGGCACTCTCTGCATTCCTTGCTCTGCTGGGCATACTCCGAGAGCTTGATCATGCTTCTTTCTGCCATTTCATTTGTAATTTCTGCGCGATGCTCCTGCAAAAAAGCTTTTACATCAGGATGGGAGAAAATTTCCTTCTTTTGCTGCTCGTACCTTTTTTGAAAGCTTTCGTTACCTGCAAGTTTTTTCAATGTCTCATTGATCCTTTCCATGCTGCCACCTCCTTATTTCTTATATTTTTTAAGCCTTTCCTCTAAGGCCCGTCTTTTTGCCTCATACTCCGAGTCATTGGCGGCCGATGCTTTTTGCGGCTGCTCTTCCTGCTGCTCATCAAACCAGTCCGGCAGTGCTTCTTTTCTGATCGGCTTTTTCGCTGAAGCAGGCTTTGCCTTTTTGCCTTCTGCCCACTCCAGATACTGGCGGTGTTCATTTTTGGCCAGGATCATGGCTTCTTTGACCGTTTTAATCTGTTTTCTAGCCCAATGCCCGGCAATCTTCTCTACATAGGCTTTCGTCAGCTTCATATCTGTCTTTAGCATAACATACTGAATTAGAACATTAGCAACGCCAGGGTTCAGCTTCTGCTGAAACATAACATCCTCAATAATCTGCAGGTCTCCCTTGGAGGGATCAGCCCCGCCGGAGATGTCCTTTAACAGCTGGCGCGGAGAAGTGGTCTCCATATATCTGATCAATTCTTCTTCCTGTGTTTTCGGCTCAGCGGCCTGAATTTGATGGATGCCTGGCTGGATCCGGTCTATAAGGGACGGCAGCTGATCCTGATGCTCAAATTGGTACCAGTCACGTGCGGATTTCCGCAGCTCTTCAATATTAATATCATTGTCTTCCGTCATTGCACTGATCAGGATGTTTTTCATCTGCAGGGCATCAATCCCGTAAAGAAAGGACAGGTTGCTTATTGCCTCCCGGACCTTCGGGGTCAGCGCCGACTTGGGAAGAAGAGACTCATTCAAACCAGCTGCAAGCAGCTCAAAATCAAAGGATGACCCGTCGATTTTTATCTCTTCAGTGCTTGTTCTGCCTATGAAGGCAAAGCCATCTTCAAGGGAAAGATCCCTTCCTGTATCCTGGTCAGGGGAGAAAGCTGCAGGATGGCCTGATTCATATACATCCTGAAAGGCTTTAGTTACTTCCTCATAACCCTGCATCATACCAGAATCATAGTCACAGAAAAATCGTTTAAGCCTCAGAAACTGATTTTTGCCGATTTTTCGATACAAATAGATGTTAAGCATCCCATCCAGAAAAAACTGCTCCGGACTCAGCGGCGGCTGCAGTTCGTATATAAAAGAGCGGCTGCCTTCATCATTTTTCACAAAAGCCTTCAAAAGACCAATTCCTTCAAGCTTCAGTCTTGCTTCATAAATCTCCTTTAAGTTCATCCCCATGAAATTCATCAAGCTATGATGGCTGTTTGATTGAGACCAGAGCCTGTTTTCCTCCAGTTCAGCCCACAACGTCATATATAAACTGAAACAGGAAGCCCCGATTAAGGGCTGATACAACAAAGTCAGTACCTTTCGGTCATACTCATGCAAAAGACCGCTCGCGGCCACTGCATAGCGGTCAATTGGAAGCATTTCTTGCCAATGCTGAGTCATAGCTGCCAACCTTTCTACGATCTTCGGGAAACCAGCCAAAAAAGAGCCAAAGACAGTCTTTAGCTCGGCTCTGGCTGCAGGCACTTCAGTGCATCACTTCCAAAAAATCATTGTTCTTTTTTGATCAATTCTTTCAGCTCATCGATAAATACGTTGATATCCTTGAATTGCCGGTAAACAGAGGCAAACCTGACATAAGCAACCTCATCAATTTTGGCCAGTCTGTCCATGACCATTTCACCGATAAATTCGCTTTTTATTTCAGAAACCCCCTGGCTGCGAAGCTCCTTCTCCACTTCAGATGTCACTTCTTCAAGCTCCTTAAGGGCAACAGGACGTTTTTCGCAGGCCTTGATCAGGCCCCTCAGCATCTTATCGCGGCTAAACTCCTCGCGCGTACCTTCCTTTTTTACGACAATAAGGGGTATCTCCTCCACCTTCTCGAATGTGGTGAAGCGATAGCCGCATTTCTCGCACTCCCGCCTTCTGCGAATGGAACGGCCGTCATCGACCGGACGGGAATCAAGGACGCGTGTATTGTTATTCTGGCATGAAGGGCATTTCATACAATCAGCTCCGTATCCTCATTCATGTACTTGCTGGCCGTTTCTCTGCACGAAGGCCATTCTGTTTCTATCATATAAAAAACACATCAGCGGTACAAGCTTCCGCTATTCAGCATTCCTGCCGGAACCAAGATATGTAAGCTCTTTATCCAGCCTGCTATAGAAACCTGTGATTTCCTTTTTCAGGGCAGGAAATGCTCCAGTAGGAGAAAATTGCTCAGTCGATATATTTACATCAATGGCAGACTCCATTCCCCTTACAGACACAATGGTGATAATGGCAAAGTACTTTCTGCCGCGGGTAATTTCCGCAGCCATTTCTCCATGCTCCTTGGCAGAGCTGATCATTTTCACGCTGGGATCCTTCCGCAAAACGTTTTCTGCAGTTTCAAAAGCCTTATTAAAGCTGGCCTTATAGTATCTTGTCCGCAGATTCTCATCCCGATGGCTTTCACTTGTTTCACACTGTTTTTGAAAGCGGCCGAAAACTGTCCGAAAAATTGACATCCATTCATCCTCCGAGTTATCACTTTTCTTTATTTTAACACAAGAAAAGCGCAAGCGCCTTGTCAAAAATGGAACACAGACTAAGAACGCCACGTCCTGTGGCAGCGTCTGCATGACCAGCTTCCCAGGGGCCTCAACACGATCCTCCCGGAAAGACGTTCTTTGCCTTTTCGGGAGGATCGGCTTGTGACCTCGAGGGGGCAGGCGCTGGGCTAGACAGTAACCGCAGTTGTAAAAACTATCTTATTTTTCGGATCATGCTGCCCTGCTGTCCCGGCCAATATAAAAAGAGGTGTACGGATACACCCCTTTGATTTGTCAGTTTATCAGTTTGTCATTTTTATAGTGCGTTTGCTTGAGCTTGCTTAACTTGAACAGGACCCATACCGCGAGGAATTTCAATATTCTCACGAGTTTGAGCGCCTAACTCTTCTGCAATATAATCTGCAGCAATGTTAGGATTGAGATCTCCGCATGTGTATACATCAATGCTTGCATAGCCATGCTCCGGGAAGCTGTGGATGGTCAGATGAGATTCGGAAATGATTACTACTCCGCTTACACCCTGCGGTGCAAACTTGTGAAACGCGACTTCGCGGATTTCTGCACCAGACTTCAATGCAGCCCCTACAAATGTCTGTTCAATAAATTCCATATCATTCAACTTTTCAAAATCGCAGCCCCATAGCTCTGAAATAACATGACGGCCCATTGTTTCCATATTCAAATTTCCCCCTTTTTAAAAATACAAGCGAATTAATGAGCTTCTTCATTTTTACTGGCCAACAACTACCACGGGGGAAAGTTAGTCCAGAGAGGTCCTAACCCTTTAAGTAGCCATCACTGCCAAAATTCAAGAAGTTCACGAGGAATAGTATACTTTGTTTATATTTTTTTTGCAACAGGAGTTTTTGATTTTTTTAGAGGTGTAGTTTGTCTTGAATAATAGATGGAAAAAGACTGGAATATGTCTTAAAAAGCTGGTTATTGGAGGGTTAGCTTTAGGTATGGGGGGTTGATTTCCGTTCCAGGCACTTCGCTTTCCGCGGGGCGGCGCTGAGCCTCCTCGTCGTACCTCCTGCGGGGTCTCGGCTCTGCCGCTGCAATCCCGCTGGAGTCTTCGTGCCTTCCACTCCAATCAACAGGTTTTTAAATTTTTTAAAGTCAAAAGCCTAATACATAAAATAAAAACAGGGGAACTGAAGAGTTCTTCCGTTCCCCTGTTTTCTAAAACAAACGTGCTTTAATAAACAAGCATCAGCTTACTATTTTCCGGTGTTGTCAGCCTGCTTTTACTTCTGTTAGTTTAGCCATTTTTCCGGCAACAAAGTTGACGAGGTCTACGACCCGGCAGGAGTAGCCCCATTCGTTGTCATACCAGGCGAGTACTTTTACTTTGTTGGGGCCGATGACCATTGTTGAGAGGCCGTCAATGATGGCAGAATGTTCATTTGTATTAAAGTCGACAGATACGAGCGGCTCTTCTGTGATATCCAAAATGCCCTTCATGCTTCCTCTGGCTGCAGCTTCAAAGGCATCGTTGATTTCGTCGGCCGTCACTTCTTTATTCAGGTCCACCACAAGGTCAACCAAGGACACATTTGGCGTCGGGACACGGAGGGCCATTCCGTGAAGCTTGCCCTTCAGCTGGGGCAGGACAAGGGAAAGGGCTTTGGCAGCGCCTGTTGATGTCGGAATGATTGATTGGCCGCATGCTCGTGCACGGCGCAGGTCCTTATGCGGATTGTCAATATTTTTCTGATCGTTTGTGTAGGCATGGACAGTCGTCATCAGTCCGTTTTCAATCCCGAATTTTTCATCAAGCACCTTTGCGACAGGCGCCAGGCAATTTGTTGTGCATGATGCGTTAGAAATGATGTCATGCTCGTATATATTTAATGCGCTTTCATTTACTCCCATCACAATTGTGACATCCTCATTTTTACCCGGGGCAGTCAGTATTACCTTTTTAGCTCCTGCCTCAAGATGAAGCGCTGCTTTTTCGCGGGAATTGAACTTGCCTGTTGCTTCAATGACAATATCGATTTCCAGGTCCCTCCACGGGAGTTCAAGGGGATCTCTGCTTGCCAGCAGCCTGATGCGCTTCCCGTTTACGACTATTGCATTATTTTCAGGAATCACTTCGCCTTCAAACATACCGTGATTCGTATCATATTTGATTAAATGAGCCAGAGTTTCAGCAGGATAGCTGGCGTTGATTGCTGCAATTTCAAGATTTTTCTCCATAATTGCCTTTCTGAACACCATTCTTCCGATCCTTCCAAAACCATTAATCGCTATTCTCGCCATCATTATACGGCCCCTTCCGAATAAGTGTTATACTTTAGCTGTTTATCCTTACGATTAGTATAACATATATAGTAACTTTTGTGCTCAAGATTGTGCACATTTTCAAAAAGTCTAATTATTCAGAATAACATTTTTGGACCTTAGTTCAATATAGTCTGCTTTACGCCTTTTATGAACGGAAAGAACAAAGCAAAAGCTATAAACATTTAGCTTCATTAGGCATAAAAAAGAGGGAAGGCATCAGCTCTTCCCCTTTTCCTCCGGCAGCCATTGGTCCAGCAGCCCCAACAACTGCTCCTTCGTCTCTTCAATGGTGCCATTATTATGAATGACGGCATCTGCCAGTCTGACTTTTTCAGGAAGAGGCATTTGAGAATTGATTCGTGCCTCCGCTTCTTCCTCACTTAAAGAATTCCGGTTCATCAAACGCCTCAGCTGAGTTTCCCTATCTGTATAAACAAGCAATGTCTTATCAGCCAAATGTTCCAGCTTGCTTTCGAACAAAAGCGGTATATCCAGCACTACAAGCTGCTCCCCTTTTTGGATGGCCTGTTCTTTTTTCTCCAGCATCCTTTTGCGGACAGCAGGATGGACGATCGCATTAAGAGCCAGCCGTTCCTCTTCATTATGAAAAATGATAGCTCCGAGCTTTGCCCGGTCAATTTCTCCATTAGATTGAAGAATTTCGGTTCCAAATCGGCTGACAATACCATCATATGCTTCTTCGCCCTTTTCCACCGCAAGCCGTGCTTCCAAGTCTGCATCAATGACTGTAATCCCTTTTTCCATCAGCATGGCGGATACGGTACTTTTCCCGCTGGCGATGCCTCCGGTCAACCCTATTACTAACGGCATATTCTGTCCTTTCCGGACTCGTTATATTTTCCAGATTCCAATGACGATCAGCAAAAGCCCCGGAATAAAAGAAAAGCGCTGCACCCAGCTGCTGTGGCTGAAAATAGTGCCGATCTTCATTCCGGCAAAAACAAAAAGCGAGCTCATTGCAGCCACCGCGGCAGCTAGATAGCCAGGAGAATAGCCCAGCATGGCGGCTCCTATCCCTGCTCCAAATGCATCCAAAGATAAGGCAAGGCCCAGCATAAATGCTTCAATCCCTGTAATCGTGCCAGATTTATCAAAATCGGCAGCCATCGGCTTTTGCAGGATATTTATAACAAGACCTAATGATTTAATTTCAAAATTAACAATCGTTTTTTCGTGGGGAAGTACATCCTTTGACTTTTCCGGACGGAAAAACTGGTATAAGACCCAGGCTCCAAGAAGAATCAAAAGAATTCCGCCAAGACTCTCGGCAGCTTGAGGTGACAGAAAACTCTCGATCACATGGCCGATGGTCATTGCTGTTATAAGCGTGATAGCCGAACAGCAGGCAATAATCAAAATCGACTTTAAGGGTATGCTCATTTTCCTTAACCCATATGTCAAGCCAACACTGAAACTGTCAAGACTGACAGCAAATGCAAGCATAAGAAGTGAGAGAGTGTGTACCATGGATCATGCTCCTTCCTCCTGTAAATCGCTAGGATAGTATATGGAAGAAGCCAATCCAATGTTATTAGAAATGCGGAAGCAGCTTGCCCAGGGACGACTAGCATAAGGCAGACTGGCTGAAAGGTTCGCTCTTTAACCTTTTAGCCAGGCTGACTTATGTCTCGAGTCCCTAGCCGCTGCAGCTGGACAAATCGAATTGCGGAGGGCGCTTGCCCACTGAGGAACGCAGACTAAGAACGCCACGTCCTGTGGCAACGTCTGCATGACCCACATCCTGTGGTCCTCAAGCATAAGACGAGCAGGACGGAAGGTTGTTCTTTAACCTTCTGGCCTGATTGGCTTATGACTCGAGGGGCTAGCGCCCGCAGCTGGACAATCGAAAAGCGGAAGCGGCTTGCCCAGAGCCGACAAGCATAAGGCGCACAGGAATAAAAGGCGTTCTTTGCCTTTAATTCCTGGGTGACTTATGACTCGAGGCTCTAGCCGCTGGAGCTGGACAATCGAAATGCGGAGGCGACTGTTCAGGTGCGACAAGCATAAGACGCTTTGGAATTGAAGGCGTTCTTTGCCATCGATTCCAAAGTGGCTTATGACTCGAGCACCTAGGAGCCGCAGCTGGACAATCGAAAAGCGGAAGCGGCTTGCCCAGAGCCGACAAGCATAAGGCGCACAGGAATAAAAGGCGTTCTTTGCCTTTAATTCCTGGGTGACTTATGACTCGAGGCTCTAGCCGCTGGAGCTGGACAATCGAAATGCGGAGGCGACTGTTCAGGTGCGACAAGCATAAGACGCTTTGGAATTGAAGGCGTTCTTTGCCATCGATTCCAAAGTGGCTTATGACTCGAGCACCTAGGAGCCGCAGCTGGACAATCGAAAAGCGGAAGCGGCTTGCCCAGGGACGACAAGCATAAGGCAGACTGGATGAAAGGTTCGCTCTTTAACCTTTTAGCCAGGCTGACTTATGTCTCGAGTCCCTAGCCGCTGCAGCTGGACAATCGAATTGCGGAGGGCAAAAGACCCTCTACTTCACCTGGCACACAGGGCAGAAGACTGTGCCCCGCCCGCCGACGATGATTCTTTCGAGTGTGCTGCCGCATGATTTGCATGCCTCTCCTTTTCGCCCGTAAACGAAAAGCTCGAGCTGGAACATGCCGATCTGGCCCTGCGAATTCACATAAGACCTGATGGTGCTCCCTCCCTTCTCAACTGCTTCAGAAAGTGTGGCGACAATTTCCTTATGCAGCCTGCCTACTTCATCACCAGAAAGAGAGCTGGCCAGCCGTTCAGGGTGGATGCCTGCTCTGAACAGCGCCTCATCCACGTAGATATTCCCCAGTCCAACGACCGCTTTCTGATCTAAAAGAGCAGTTTTGACCGCTCTATTTGTCCCGGCAAGCCGCTGCTGCAGAAACTGGGGTGTAAATTCTTCCGAAAAGGGCTCAGGCCCCAGCTGGGACAGGGGCAGACTCGCAAATTCCTCTCCCTTGGCAAACAGATGCATGGTACCGAATTTCCTTACATCCCTGTAGCGGAGTTCAGAGCCGTCTGAGAAATGGAAGATAACATGGGTATGCTTATCCTTGTCCTCTTCTTTTGAATAAAGAGCATACTTACCTTCCATGCGGAGATGGGAAACCAAAGCATAATCATCTGTGTAAATGATCAAAAACTTTCCCCGCCTCCCGACATCCAGGATAGTCTGTCCGGCAAGGGCATCGGCAAACTGCTCAGCTTCGCCTGGCTGCTTGATCATCTTCGGCCAATGGATGGACACCTGCTTGATTTCTTTGCCGCTGACAAGCTCTTTCAATGTTTTCCTGACTGTTTCTACTTCAGGCAATTCAGGCATGATTCATTCTCCTTTCTTCTTTATGCAAGCCTAGACTGCTGGCAAGGAAGAAAGCGCCCGGCTGTACCCAAGCGCTTGCTATCTTCCTTCTATTTTGCATCAAACCATGTCGGCCCGTATGAGAAGTCAACCTTTAGCGGGACATCCAGATCCACTGTGTTTTCCATCACGTCCGGCACAATTCTCTTCAGTGTCTCAATTTCTTCCTCAGGCGCCTCAAAGATCAATTCATCGTGCACCGATAAAAGAAGGCGGGCCTGCAGTCCTTCTTCACGAAGCCGATCGGCCATGTCAATCATGGCTTTCTTAATGACATCGGCAGCACTGCCCTGTATCGGCGTATTCATGGCTGTACGCTCTGCAAAGCTTCTTAGATTAAAATTCCGGCTTGTAATCTCAGGAAGATATCTTCTTCTATGAAGAAGGGTCGAAACATATCCCTTCTGTTTCGCCTCCTGGATGATATCGTCCATATATTCGCGGACACCCGGATAGCTTTCCAGGTAACGGTCGATGAACTGCCCGGCTTCCTTCCTTGTAATTCCGAGGCTTTGCGACAACCCATAATCGCTTATTCCGTATACAATTCCAAAGTTGACTGCTTTAGCGTGGCGTCTCATGTTCGATGTCACTTCGCCTTCTGAAACATGGAATACCTCCATAGCTGTCTTTGTATGGACATCCTGATCTTCACGGAAAGCCTCGATCAGCTTTTCATCGCCAGCAATATGCGCAAGCACCCTTAGCTCGATCTGGGAATAGTCAGCTGCAAAAATGACCCAGCCTTTTTCAGAAGGTACAAAGGCCTGTCTGATCTTTCTTCCCTCTTCAAGGCGGATCGGGATATTCTGCAGGTTCGGATCCGTCGAGCTGAGGCGGCCAGTTTGTGTGAGTGCCTGATTAAAGCGGGTATGAACCTTTCCAGTTTTCTTGTCCGTCACCTTTAGAAGCCCTTCGATATAAGTCGACTGAAGCTTGCCAAGCTGCCTGTACTGAAGGATTTCCCTGATGATTTCATGCTTCTCTTCCAGCTTTTCCAGGACATCGGCAGAAGTCGAATACCCTGTCTTTGTCTTTTTAACAGGAGGCAGGCCCAGCTTTTCAAAGAGGATGACCCCAAGCTGCTTAGGAGAATTAATATTGAAAGCCTCACCGGCGTGCTCATGGATTCGCTCCTCGATATCGCCAAGCTTCTGATTGATCTGTTCTCCCATCGCCTGTAGCCTTTCAAGGTCGACCTTAACGCCCTGGGACTCCATATCAGCCAGAATAAGCGAAAGCGGCATTTCCAGATCATAAAAAAGTTCATATTGCCGGTTTTCCTTTAACTCATCTTCAAGCTTGTCCCTAAGGGCTTCCAGCGCTGCAGCTTTTCTGGCAAGATGTCCTGCAAGCTCTTCCTGTACAGGAATTTTTCTCTTCGCACCCTTCCCGTAGACGGCATCATCCGTTTGTAAACCATTGTATCCATGGCGTTTGGCAACAGAAGCAAAGTCTTCGATTGATTCTGACGGATTGATGATATAGGAAGCGATAAGAAGGTCAAATTCCACTCCTTTTAGGTGGATGCCGTGATGGCGCAGTGAGACCTCCGTTCGCTTGGCATCATAGACAATCTTCTTTTTAGACTCGTCCTCGGCCCACTTCTTAAAGGTCTCAGAACTTAAAGCAAGCTCAGCCGGAATAAAATAGACCCCATTTCCGCTTGCAGCCGAGAAGCCGGCTATTTCTGCAGTATGATAATTCTCTTCAAGCATCTCGACATAAAAAGCAGTTTCATCAGCAAATAAATCGTCAAGGATATTCTCTGCTGTTTCAAACTGGATATCCTCAAGGGGCGCAGCTGCTTCTTCAGTTACTTCTCCGCCGATCTTCTCAAGAAGCGAGTTGAATCCGAGATCTTTGAAAAGAGAAACGACTTTAGCCTGGTCGTAGCCTGAATAGCCCACATCTTCTACTTTCACTTCAACAGGCGCTTCCCTTGTGATAGTGGCAAGCTCCTTGCTCATCACGGCCAGATCTTTGTGCTCCTCAAGCTTTTCCTTCAGCTTCTGGCCGCTCACACGATCAATGGATCCAAGCAGGTTTTCAAGCGTTTCAAATTCCTTCAGCAGCTTGATTGCTGTTTTCTCTCCTACACCAGGCACCCCTGGAATATTGTCTGAGCTGTCCCCCATCAGACCTTTCATATCAATGATCTGTCCAGGTGACAGGCCATATTTTTCCCGGATATGTTCCGGAGTATATTCTTCGATATCCGTTATTCCCTTGCGGGTGATTCCGACGGTAGTATGTTCAGAGCTTAGCTGGGTCAAATCCTTATCCCCGGAAATGACTTTCACCTCGAAGCCCTCCTGCTCTGCCTGGAGGGAAAGGGTGCCGATGATGTCATCCGCCTCATAATTCTCAAGCTCATAGCGCGGTATCTGATAAGCATCAAGCAAATCACGGATGAACGGGAATTGTTCAGACAGCTCTGGCGGAGTTTTTTGCCTGCCTCCTTTATATTCAGTGAATGTTTTATGGCGGAAGGTTGTTTTTCCTGCATCAAAAGCAACCAGAATATGAGAAGGATCTTCATCCTCCAGGATGCGCATGAGCATCATAGTAAAACCGTAAACCGCATTTGTATGTATGCCTTTGTCATTATTCAGCAGCGGAAGCGCAAAAAAGGCCCTGTATGCAATACTGTTTCCATCAATCAACACAAGCTTTTTAGCCAATGGTCCATCCTCCTTGCAGCATAGTTCTTGAAAGTCCGGGAAGCGCACTCTTGTCAGCGCCGCCGAATTCTTCAGCCAGCCAAAATTGGCCTTCAGCCTGGCAGAAAAAAGCTTAACATAAAAAACCGTTATTCTTCTTTCATTTTATCACGACTGGATAAAGAAAGAAAAATAACGGCGCGCAGCTATTTGACTGCTAGTTTGTATACCCCATCAGCAGGCGGGCATACGGCGAATCGGAAGGAAGCACAATGACAGACTCCCCATTAATCGTCTTTTTATAAGATTGAAGTGTTCTATACAGCGAGTAGAATTCAGGATCTTTTGAAAAAGACTGATTGTAGATGCGGGCAGCTTCTGCCTCGCCCTCCGCACGGATGGTTTCTGCTTCAGCCTGTGCCTTTGAAAGCATCTCCTTAACGTTCATGTCAGTTTCCGCTACAATCCTGTTATTTTGTGCATCCCCCTGGGAAAGATATTCCTGCGCCTTAGTATCCCGCTCGGAAATCATCCTTGTATAAACAGATTGCTCATTTTCGCTTGGCAGATCGGTCCTTTTCATCCTGACATCTGTCACAACCACCCCATACTGGTCCCTGGACAGCATCTCATTCACCTGTTCAGTGATCCTGTCATTGATTGAACCGCGGGAAGAGGCTTCTTCATCAGTGATGATGTCCTCATATTCCAAATTACCAAGCTCTGCCCTTACCACCGAGTAGATGAATTCTTCCATCCTTGACTCTGCTTTTTCCATCGTCTGGGCATTTGCGATCAGCTTCTTGGGATCCTCGATTCTCCAAACGGCATAATTATCGATGATAATCCTTTTCTTGTCTTTCGTATTGATTTCCGCCTCATTGACATCATATGTCATCTGATACTTCGGCAGGGAAGTGACACTCTGGATGAAAGGAAGTTTATAGCTGAGTCCGGGATCCTTCTCAATCCTGACTACCTCTCCAAACTGGCGGATAACCCTGTACTCACCTTCCTTCACGATAAAGAGGTTGGCAAAAATCAGAATCAGTGCCGCGATGACCACAACCAGAAAAATTCCTGCTTTTATATAGTTGCGCCATTGGAACCCGTTTCCGCGCTCATTTATATTCACTACATTCTGATCATCCATTGCCTTCACTTCCTTCCTCTGCGGGTGCCTTAGGCTGCTCCTTCTCAAGTGGCCTGATCGGGAAATATTTCATCGTATTGCCGTCATCATTCATGATATAGATTTCAGCACCTGGAAGAACCTGCTCAAGCGTTTCGAGTACCAGCCTCTCCCTTGTGATATCAGGGCTGTTTTTATATTCCGCATAAAGCTTGTTGAATACTGCTACATCACCAGTTGCTCCCTGGATCCTTGCAGTTTTATCTCCTTTTGCCTTGGAGATCATGGCATCCTCTTCACCGGCTGCCTCATTCATTCTTTTATTCTTGTATTTTTTAGCTTCATTTATTTTAGTATTCATCGTCTCACGGGCGTCTGTTACATTGGTGAACGCCTTGCGGACTTCATCATTGGGAAGTTCGACATCCTGGAGTTTGACTGCCAGTATCGATATGCCAATATCATATTTTTCAATCAGAGAAGTCAGCATCTCCCTGACGTCCCCCTCGATCTGTGCCTTGCCTGAGGTTAAGGCATCATCAATCTTAGAATTGCCGATGATGCTTCTTAATGAGGCAGAAGTTGCATCATACATGACTTCTTCAGGGTCATCTGCATTAAATAGGAATTTTTCAGGATTTGTAATTTTCCATTGCACCACAAGGTCTGCATGGACAATGTTCTCATCCCCTGTAATCATCTTTGTATCTTGAGGATATTCCTTTACCTTCCCATCTTTTTCTTCATAGCCGAATTGAAGGCTGAAGGTTTCTTTTGATAGCTTTTCTACTGACTGGATAGGCCAAGGCATTTTAAAATGCAATCCAGGCTCATTGATGCCCTGTTCCACTTCACCGAATGTCAATATGACTGCCTGTTCAGATTCGTCGACTGTATACCAGGTGGTGAATGCTGCAATGCTTAGTATGATAATCAGGACTACGAGGCCTGATATCGTATAAATCCTTTTTAAGCTGACCATTCCCCTGCTCACCCTTTCTGTTTTTATCTCTGCCTGTTAATACGGCTATATAACAGAAAGGTTTCAATAAGATTACAAAAAAAGCTGAAGAAACGGCGAAAGACGAAAGCGGGGTCTGCTTTCGTCTTTCTGGTTTGGCTCCTTGGATGAAGGGGTTTTTCATAAATGATTGTATCAATGGAATATTAAGGAACAATAAATACCATGTAAAGAATGTGTAAACTTAAATCCCCTTATGTACGATTTATGAAATTTCCCTGTGCAGCTGTACCTTAAAAGTTGTCCCTTTCCCCACTTCACTTTCAACCGTAATGCTGCCTTTATGTGCCTCAACGAGATGCTTAACGATTGCAAGGCCTAGGCCAGTGCCTCCGGAATTCCGGCTCCTTGCTTTGTCGATCCTGTAGAACCGCTCAAAAATCCGGGGAATTTCATCCTGTTCGATTCCCATGCCTGTATCTTTAACCATAACCTGAACCTTATCTCCCTTTTCCTCGAGCAATACGGATACTTTTCCGCCCTGAGGAGTATAAGTGATGGCATTGGTCAGCAGGTTGATGAACACCTGTTTGAGGCGGTGCGGGTCTCCCTTCATCCATCCATTTCCCGATTGATCTGTATACTCTATAACAATATCTTTATCTTTTGCCTTTCCCTTCAATATCGCCAGGCATTCACCAAGCAAGCCGGAAAGATCCATCTCCTGGATAGAAAGCCTGAACCCCTGCTGTTCTGTTTTGGAGAGATCCAGCAGATCCTGGATGAGAGACTGGAGGCGGTCGCTTTCCTTCAATATAATGTCCAGGAAAGCCGATAACGCTGCTTTATCATTCATAGCTCCGTCAAGCAGTGTTTCAGAAAACCCCTTAATAGAGGTGATTGGTGTCTTCAGCTCATGAGAAACATTAGCGACAAAGTCCTTTCTCATCTGTTCGAGCTTTTTTAATTCCGTAATATCATGGAAAACCAGCAGGATCCCTTTCCATACATCATTTGTTCCGATGATCGGAACTCCATACACCTCAAAATGCTTACGCTCAATCGCAACAGGAATCACCATTTGCTTTCTTGTTTTCTGCTCTGTCATAAAGATATCTTCAACCAGGTCGGTTATTTCTTTCTGTTCAATCACTTCATAATAAAGATTGCCGACATAGCCGTAAGGCTCCAGGCCGAAAATTTCATAGTATGGCTTATTCACAAGGCTGATATAGCCCCTGCTGTCGATTAAAATTAAGCCGCTGCCCATATTTTCAATCAGGGTTCCCAGCCGGTCCTGCTGCATCTCCTGGGCCTTGACCATATCCTGCAGATTTCGGGCAAGTACATTGATCGAAGAGCTGAGCATTCCGGTTTCATCTATATTGTCCTCATACGTCCTTGCCCGGTAATTTCCTTTTGCAAGTTCAATGGCGACGTTTGTAGCAGATTCAATTGGCTTTGTGTATCTCGCAGCGATCTTTGAACCGAGGAGGATGATGACTGCCAGTGCAAGCCCGAGGCTGACGGTCAATATCCACCAAATCTGCCTGTAGGCTTTTTTCAGCTCTGTCATCTGTGAGCTGAGAAATATATAGCCTTCATTTTCTCCGCCCTGGATGATCGGCTTCCAGTAATAATGCAGATCAAAGCCGCCTTCTACCTCGAAGACTTCCTCATCTCGCCCTGTCTTGCTTAGGATCCCCTTTATAATTCCTTCATGCCTGCTAGCAATGTCTTCCCTTTCACCTTTGCTGTCATACCGGATGGTGCCGTCCCCATTGACAATGGTGACACGGACGCCCAGCATCTCTCCAAAGTCCAGGATGGTTTTTTGGCTCAGCGCATCAATTCCCCCGCTGTCCTCAATATATGTAGAAAGCATCTCACTTTCCTTGATGAGCCTTTCATCAAATGACTTAAGATAATAGCTTTTAAACAGCTGGCCCAGCAGGAGGCCCAGTCCCACCAAAACGGCAATGATAAGCGTGATCAAAGCAAAAAGGAGCCTTGTTCGGAATTTAGTCATCAGCCCTTCGGCTCCTCCAATTTATAGCCGAGACCCCTGATTGTTTTTATATAAGCCGGCTTTTTCGTGTTCTCTTCAATTTTTTCCCGCAGATGGCTGACATGCACATCCACGATTCTTGTATCACCTGCGAAATCATAATTCCACACCGCACTCAGCAGCTGGTCCCTTGTCAGCACCCTGCCTTTATTCTGGGCAAGATAAAGCAGGAGTTCAAATTCCTTCGGTGTCAGTTCCAGCAGTTCTTCCGAGAAATATGCCTCATAATGCTCCGGAAAGATCTTCAGGCCGCCTATCCGGATAGAATCAGCATCCTCTTCATGCTCCTGCTGCCCGGCCGTCAGCTGGGTCCTGCGCAGGATTGCTTTTACCCGGGCAACAACCTCTCTTGGACTAAAAGGTTTTGTCATATAATCATCAGCGCCAAGCTCCAGGCCAAGCACCTTATCAAATTCATCATCCTTTGCAGTCAGCATCAGGATGGGTGTATGTATTTTTTCCTGGCGAAGCTGCTTGCAGACCTCTATACCATTAAGCTTCGGCAGCATTAGATCCAGTACGATCAGATCCGGCCTTTCCTGCAGGGCACAATCCTTGCCGGATTCTCCATCCATTGCAGTGATTACCTCATATCCTGCCTGTTTCAGGTTATACTCCAAAAGGGTGACAATGGATTGTTCATCATCAACTACTAGCACTTTTTTATCCATAAAGGCCTCCAATAATCTATATTACCCCTGTAAAAACCCCAAGTACCACAGCTCTATTATAATATATGGTGCCGGAGGAAAAGCAATAACGAATATTCCGGGATAAGCAATATCACCTTCTGGGAGTATCGCCGCAGATGGACAATCCAGGCATGAGGTTTAGCAAAAAATAAAAAAGACCCGGAATGCTTCCATTCCAGGTCCCCTAAATCTTTCATCTATTAAAAGTTTTCCAATGCGCTGCCTTCCATACCTTCCAGGCGGTATGGAGGACATACAAGGAGAGAACCGCTTAATGCGAGTTCGCCTTCTTCCGTGATGGCCTCCACTTTGATTGTTACTGTATGGCTGCTTTCGTTTACGTCATCCACCAAAAATAAAAATTCGATGACAGAATAATGGTACACAGGTTTATGGTACTCAATCTCCTGTTTAAGGATATGAGATCCAGGTCCAGGCAAATACTTTGAAACGGCCGATGATATAATGCCATTCAGCATGATATTCGGTACTATCGGTTTTTTATAAGGCGTCTGGGAAGCATAGTCATGCTGGATATAAAGAGGATTGGCATCATTGGTCAAGCCAAGATACAGCAGCAGATCCTTATCCTCGATTTTTTCTGTCAATGTAAGCTTTTCTCCTGCGGTTATTTCGTCTATTTTCCTGCCCAGTTTGCGTTTTTTTCCTAGAAGCAAGGAAGAGCACCCCCTAATTTTTGTAATCGTTTTCATTTTTATGTTTGATAATTCAGTTATTTTCTTTTAAAAAAATCGGGGGTATTCCCCCGATTTAATTGAATATCAAGCAAGCACATCCATTACATTCCGGACAGCTTCCGCAGATTTATCCAGCGCAGCTTTTTCATCTTCTGTCAGTTCCAGTTCAATGATCTTTTCAATTCCGTTCGCTCCAAGGATGGTTGGAACGCCGAGATAAATGCCTTCATAACCGTATTCCCCTTCAAGATAAGCGATGGAAGGAAGCACCCTCCGCTGATCTTTTAGGATTGCTTCGCACATCTCCACCAAAGAAGCAGCCGGAGCATAATAGGCGCTTCCGTTTCCAAGAAGGTTGACGATTTCCCCTCCGCCTTTGCGTGTCCGTTCAACGATTGCATCCAGGCGGTCCTTCGGAATTAATGTTTCCAGCGGGATGCCTCCTGCATATGAATAGCGGACAAGCGGAACCATATCGTCTCCATGTCCGCCAAGGACGAAGCCTGTAATATCCTTAACGGAAAGGTTCAGCTCCTGGGCGACAAATGTGCGGAAACGCGCCGTATCAAGGATGCCCGACTGGCCTATTACACGGTTTTTCGGGAATCCTGACTCTGTGAAGACTGTATAGGTCATAGCATCAACCGGGTTTGTCAGGACGATGATATAGCTGTCAGGAGAATATTTTACAATTTCCTGCGCGACGCTTTTCATGATTTTTTGATTGGTCTGAACAAGGTCATCGCGGCTCATGCCAGGCTTGCGGGCAATTCCGGCTGTAATCACCACGATATCGGAATCCTTCGTATCTTCATAGCTGGATGTGCCTGTTATATTGGCATCAAAGCCCTGTACAGGACTTGCTTCAAGCATATCAAGCGCTTTTCCTTTTGTAGGGTTTTCCATTTGAGGAATATCCACAAGGACTACATCCCCAAGCTCCTTTTGGGCGAGCAGGAAAGCTGTCGTTGCTCCGGTAAATCCTCCGCCGATTACAGAAATCTTTTTGCGTTTCAATGTCATGACATGTTCCCCCTTAAGGAATGGTTTGGCACGCAGCCTGCAGCTGGCAGGGCAGCGGCCGGATAATTCCGATTATGTAAGAGGCCGTCCTCAGATGAGAACCGGCCTCCTGTAAAATTCCTGCTGCTCTTACTTCATGTTCTTGATCAGCTCATCGCCGAACTCAGAACATTTCACTTCTGTCGCACCGTCCATCAAACGTGCAAAGTCATATGTCACAACTTTTGATGCGATTGTATTTTCCATAGATTTGACGATTAAGTTTGCAGCTTCAGTCCAGCCAAGATGCTCAAGCAGCAATACGCCTGACAGGATTACTGAAGATGGATTGACTTTATCAAGGCCTGCATATTTAGGTGCAGTACCGTGGGTTGCTTCAAAGATTGCATGCCCTGTTACATAGTTGATGTTTGCTCCAGGAGCGATTCCGATGCCGCCTACCTGTGCAGCCAGTGCATCAGAGATATAATCTCCGTTCAGGTTCATTGTAGCCACTACATCAAACTCGCGCGGACGTGTAAGGATCTGCTGAAGGAAGATATCTGCAATGGCATCCTTGACGATGATTTTACCGGCAGCTTCTGCATCAGCCTGTGCATTATTGGCAGCCTCTGTGCCCTGCTCTTCTTTGATGCGGTCATACTGGGCCCAAGTGAATACTTTGTCGCCGTATTCTTTCTCAGCCAATTCATAACCCCAGTTTTTGAATGCGCCTTCTGTGAACTTCATGATATTGCCTTTATGTACGAGCGTTACTGATTTGCGGCCTTCCTTGATGGCATAATCAATAGCTGCACGGACTAAACGGCTGGTGCCTTCTTCAGAAACTGGCTTGATGCCGATTCCTGATGTCTCAGGGAAACGGATTTTATTGACGCCCATTTCGTTTTGAAGGAAGCCGATCAGCTTCTTCACTTCATCAGAGCCTTTTGCATATTCAATTCCTGCATAGATATCTTCCGTATTTTCGCGGAAAATAACCATATCAGTATCCTGAGGACGCTTGACTGGAGAAGGAACACCTTCGAACCAGCGTACAGGGCGCAGGCAAACATACAGGTCAAGCTCCTGGCGAAGGGCAACGTTCAATGAACGGATCCCGCCTCCGATTGGAGTTGTAAGCGGACCTTTGATTGCAATCAGGTATTCGTTGATAAGTTCAAGTGTTTCAGATGGAAGCCATTCACCGGTCTTGTTGAATGCCTTTTCACCAGCAAGAACCTCTTTCCAGACGATTTTGCGCTCACCATTATAAGCTTTCTCAACTGCAGCATCCAATACTCTTGATGCTGAAGCCCAAATATCCGGTCCAGTTCCATCGCCCTCGATAAATGGGACGATTGGATTGTTAGGTACATTTAAAGCGCCGTTCGTTACAGTAATTTTTTCACCTTGCATGGTTTTTCCCTCCAAATTCTTAAGCTTAGGCCGGCACACTCATCCCGGCAATAGAGACCAGCCCGATAAAGCTGGCCGGAATGCCGATCGGTGCGCGGTTTTCTCCAGGAAACGGAAGTGAAATGAACAGCCTATCATTCTATCATGCTGCCATCCTATCCCCACTATAAAGAGGCATCCGAATTCCCTTCTTCTATTACATCAATTTTTTACTGAAAAGTAAAATTGTTTACTATATTATCCGCGTTCAGCAACCGGAACATATGTCTGCATGCCAGGTCCTGTATAGTCGGCGCGCGGACGGATGAGGCGATTGTTTTCGTATTGCTCGAGAATGTGGGCAAGCCATCCGGACACACGGCTTACGGCAAAGATCGGCGTAAACAGGTCATGGTCGATTCCCAGGCTGTGATAAACAGAAGCAGAATAAAAATCAACATTCGGCGGAAGGCCTTTCTCGCCTGTCACGATGTCCTCAATCTGTGTTGACATCTGGTACCAGTGCGGCTCACCAGTCAGATGAGTCAGCTTTTCAGACATTTCCCTCAGGTGTTTGGCGCGCGGGTCGCCTTTACGGTATACACGGTGGCCAAAGCCCATGATTTTTTCTTTATTGTCCAGCTTTTCACGAATATATGAATCTACGTTATTCAATTCGCCGATTTCTGTAAGCATCTTCATGACAGCTTCGTTTGCTCCCCCATGAAGAGGGCCTTTAAGGGCGCCGATGGCTGCAGTGACACCGGAGTATACGTCAGACAATGTCGCTACACAGACACGGGCAGTAAAAGTCGATGCATTCAATTCATGGTCGGCATGAAGGACAAGCGCCTTGTTGAAAGCTTCCACTGCGATATCTTCCGGCTCGTTGCCAGTAAGCATATAAAGGAAGTTGGCAGCAAAAGTGAGATCCTTTCTAGGAGCGATTGGATCAAGCCCTTTGCGCACGCGTGCGAATGCCGTAACGATTGCAGGCATTTTGGCCTGCAGGCGGACAGCTTTGCGGTAATTGGCCTCTTCATTCATTTCATCTGCTTCCTCATCATACAAGCCAAGCAGGGATACAGCTGACCTCAGCGCTGCCATAGGATGCACCTTATCAATCGGATACATTTTGAAATGCTCAAGCACTTCCTGTGGAAGCTCCATATCTTCTGCCAGCTGGTTCTTAAGCTCTTCCAATTGTTTGGCAGTCGGAAGCTTCCTGTGCCACAATAAATAGATTACCTCTTCAAAACTTGCATTTTCTGCCAGATCATCGATATTATATCCCACATAAGTGAGCGTATCATCGATGATCGAGCTGATAGAGGAAGTAGTCGCCACTACCCCTTCAAGTCCTCGTGTTGCTGTCATATGAACCTCTCCTTTACAAATTGATTTTCCCCTTGCCGGTATGCCTGTAAACATGCCGGCATGTCCAAAAATAGCACCGGTAAAAGATCATTCTGTTCAGCCCGACCGAGCCTGTTGTGTAATAGACTGCAGAGCTGATGCTGCAGGTTTTTGAACAAAGCTCCGCAAGCCTGATATATCGAGCGCTTGCTCGGAACCAGTATTAAAAAAAAGAAAATGCTTTCATTTTTTCGTTGCCGCCTTTTACTGATTCTGGCGGCAGGAAACTATCAAAAGGATACGCTTACAAGTCCTATTATAAACAATTATCTGATATTTGTGAACGAAAAGGCACTCGAAATGTGAAAAAATTATTATTTTTGGAGAAAACTATTTTAGAAATTCAAATAGTCTCATTGCCATGTAAGCGATTCCAGCTCCGATCAATGGCCCGACTGCGACACCCTTAAACAGTGATACGGCCAGGATGGTCCCAAGGACAAGCGCTGCCGTAATATGAGGATCCTCGGTCAGCAGTGTCAGTCCGCCTTTTGCAATCAGTGCGACTGCCATTCCGGAAATAAGGGCAATCCAGGCATACGGCGATTTAAAGGCTGCTGTAAGTTCCTTGAACCCGATATCACCGCTTGCAATCGGGGCCAGCACCGCAATCGTAATGACCGTGACTCCCCAATTGATTCCTTTTGTCTGCAGCACAGAAAATATTTTTGAATCTGCACCTATGGCTTTTATGGCCACCAGCACCATGACAGCGAGGACAAGAGAGTTATTTTTTGCAGCCAGCCCGATGGCCAGCAGCAGGATCAAAAAAATGAGCGACTGTGACATGTTCTTCTTCCTTCCTTCATATTTTCATTATTTTAACATAATATAAATAAGGTTTTTTATCGATTTGCCTTAAAATCCGCATATGCTGTCACATTGCTTTCCAGGCAGGTCTTCTTCCTGATTCTGATGCTGTTGGTGCTGCTTAATCGCTTTTTCGTTTTGCGGCATATGCAGCAGGACAATGGGCCGCCTTCAACGAATATGTCACTAGATGCAGTCCAGGTCTATTTATTGGCAGCCCCAAAAACATATTTTTTCCAGCAGTGCTGAATCTTAATCCAGCCAGTTTCGTAAATATGATGTGACGCCTGCTGAAATGTGCAGTTCTGGCAGAGGGCTGCACCGCCAGCACAAATTTGAATATCCCAAGGAGGAAAAACGGTTTGAATACTGTTTATCTGAATCGATCCCTAAGGTTTATTGTAGTTATTGGAGCAGTCCTCCTGCTCCTGGCTGGTTTATTTTATATTTCAAAGGTAACCTATCCGTTTATAATCGGATTTGCCATTGCGTTCCTCATGAATCCGCTTGTCAATTTCCTCGTCAGGAAAGGGCGGATGCCAAGGGCCCTCGCTGTGCTTATCAGCCTGATTCTTATTTTTGCCTTTTTTGCCGGTCTTATTACTCTGCTGATTGCCGAGATCGTCTCTGGTGCAGACTACCTGGCACAGGTGGTCCCGAATCATCTTGAAACCCTGATTACATATGCCGAAGACTTTTTTGCCGGACAGCTGATCCCGCTTTACAATCAGCTCACCAGTATGTTCAACAGCCTGGATACAGGACAAAAGGATACCATCCTCGCCAATATCCAAAATGTAGGCTCCAGGTTCGGAGCGACCGCAGGATCTTTTATACAATCGTTTTTCGAAAAGATTCCTAATATCCTTTCCTGGTTCCCTAATGCTGCATCGGTCGTGATTTTTTCCCTTTTGGCTACTTTTTTTATCAGCAAAGACTGGTACAGGCTATCCATCCTGGGGAACAGGCTGCTGCCTGAAAAAGCAAAAGCCAGCAGTGCAACAGTTTTCACCGATCTGAAAAAGGCCTTATTCGGGTTTGTCAAAGCACAGGCCACTCTGGTTTCTATCACTGCCATCATCATTTTAATCGGGCTGCTCATCCTTCGTGTCGATTATGCCATCACAATTGCCCTCGTTACAGGGATCGTCGACATCATCCCTTACCTGGGCACCGGCCTTATCTTTGTCCCATGGATCATTTACGAGGCCATTGCAGGAGAAATGAGCACCGCAGTCGGTCTCGGAGTATTATATGTCATCGTGCTCGTACAAAGGCAGGTGATGGAGCCGAAGGTGCTCTCCTCAAGCATTGGCATGGATCCGCTTGCTACCCTGGTTGCTTTGTTTGTCGGCTTTAAGACAATCGGCTTTCTTGGCCTCATCGCCGGCCCTGTAGTCCTAGTTATCATCACGACCCTCCATAAGGCAGGCGTTTTCAGGGATTTGTGGCTTTACATTAAAGGGAATGACCGAAGAAAGCCTGTATGAACAGGCAATGTAAAGAAGAAAGTCTGCCATCCAGGCAGCGGGGAGGTAAGGAACCCGCTGCTCCAGGGCAGACTTTCTTTCTATCTGATAATCTTAATATTTCCTCTTTGGATCCTGCTCCTGAAGATTTTCATCAGGATATTTTTGAAGAATATCCTTGAAGGGGGCAGCAGCAGAAGGAAACCAGTTATATCTGTAATAAATCCGGGCGTCAGGAGCAGCGTGCCGCCGACAAGGATACAGATGCCATCCAGGACCGCATCTCCCGGAAGCTGGCCGCGCCCGAGCTGTTCCTGTACCCTGCGGATTGTCTCAAGCCCCTGCTTTTTTGCCAGGTAAGCACCCAGCAGGCCTGTACAAATGATGAGCAGGATGGTCAGCCATACACCGATGACCTTCCCTGACAGCAGCAAAACTCCTATTTCAGCTGCCGGGATGATGATCAACAGCAGAAGAATATAGCGCATTTCTTTTCCTCCAGTCTTGAACAGGTGATGGATTACATGCCAGAAAGCACGTTTTCTAAAATACCTGCCTGTCCCTATTATAAAACTGTATGGTCTAAAAGACCAATTATGCAGGAGCTGCGGACCAAGAATATGAATATTTTTGAAAAAAAAGAAGAAGGGCAGCAAAACCCTTCTTCTCTTTCTTACTTACAGGACGCTTGCATGTCCATTATAGATAATGCCTCTTCGTGAATCGACAGTGATTTCCTGGCCATCCTTGAAAATGGAAGTGGCGTTTTCCGCCCCCACGATGACAGGGATTCCAAGATTCAGGCCGACAACAGCTGCATGGCTTGTCAATCCGCCTTCTTCAGTGATCAGGGCACTGCATTTTTCAATGGCTGGAACCATATCACGGTCTGAGCCGACTGTGACAAGAATAGAGCCTTGAGTGACCTTTTCGATTGCTTCTTTCGCATCCTTTGCGACAACCACTTTGCCGAACGCTGATTTGCGGCCGATGCCCTGTGCTCTCAGTGCAGCATCGCCAATCACATGGATCTTCATAAGATTCGTTGTACCTGCCTCGCCAACAGGGACGCCTGCAGTGATGACAACCAGGTCGCCTGACCCCACAAGTCCGCTGTTCATGCTTTCCTGTACAGCTGAATCGAGCATATCATCCGTTGTAGAAGCTTCCTGTCCAACCTGAGGATATACACCCCAAACCAATGAAAGGCGGCGTGTAACAGATTCTTTGGAAGTTACCGCAACAATCGGAGCCTTCGGACGATATTTTGAAATCATCCTTGCTGTATGGCCGCTTTCTGTTGGGGTGATGATCGCATTCACATCAAGATTTAATGCTGTATGTGCCACAGACTGGCCGATTGCATCTGTGATATTATGTTCGTTATCCTTGCTTCGGTTGGAAAGGATTTCTTTATGATCAAGCGCTGATTCTGCACGGGAAGCGATATTGTGCATCGTTTGCACTGCTTCTACCGGATATGTGCCTGCTGCTGTTTCACCGGATAGCATGATGGCATCAGTGCCGTCAAAGATCGCATTGGCGACATCGCTTGCTTCTGCACGCGTAGGGCGCGGATTGCGCTGCATGGAATCAAGCATCTGTGTAGCAGTAATAACAGGCTTGCCTTGAATATTGCACTTCTTGATCAGGCTTTTTTGCACAAGAGGAACCTCTTCTGCAGGAATTTCAACGCCAAGGTCACCGCGGGCTACCATCAGACCGTCTGATACTTCAAGGATTTCATCGATGTTGTCGACGCCTTCCTGGTTTTCGATCTTAGGGATGATTTGGATATGTGAAGCATTATTATCTTCAAGCAGCTGTCTGATTTCCAGAACATCCGAAGCACGGCGCACGAATGATGCCGCAATGAAGTCTACTCCCTGCTCAATTCCAAAAAGGATATCATTCGCATCCTTCTCTGTAATCCCTGGAAGCTTTACAGAAACGCCAGGAACGTTAACGCCTTTTTTATTTTTCAAAGTTCCGCTGTTGAGAATCTTTGTATGGATTTCACTGTTTGCCTTATCAATCTTTGTTACTTCTAATCCAATCAGGCCGTCATCCAGCAGGATTTTAGAGCCTGTATGGACATCGTCAATCAATCCAGCATATGTAACAGAAAATTTATCCGCATTCCCCAGAACTTCATTCATTGAAACAATGATATTATTTCCGGCTTCAAGCTCGACTGCCCCGTTTTCCATATTGTTTGTACGGATTTCAGGTCCTTTTGTATCAAGCAGGATTGCGACCGTCTTGCCAGTGCTTTTTGAAGCTTCGCGGATGTTTTTGATCCTCGCTCCATGTTCTTCAAAATCTCCGTGTGAAAAATTCAGACGGGAAACGTTCATTCCAGCTTCAATCAGCTGTGTCAATTTCTCAATACTTTCACTGGCAGGGCCAATCGTACAAACGATTTTCGTTTTGCGCATATTTCACAAACCTCCTGATATATTTGCACAGTCAGATTCCACTTACTGTGCCTGGGCTTGCTTCTGCAAGCCATGCGTTTATAATCCAGGCATCCCGGCTGCTGAATCCGATCCTGAGCCGGCCCGGATGAAAAAGGCGGGGAGGCTTCCTCGCAAGCCTCCGCCATTTTTTAAATGGAAAGCTCCTGTGACAGTTTGTACAAGTCAAGGTCGACAGTGTGCTTTCTGCCCAATGCTTCAATAATATCATAATCAACCAATTTATTCTGCTCCATGCCTACTGCACGGCCGCCTTTGCCATCCAGCAGCAATTCCACAGCTCTTGCGCCGAGCCTGCTGGCAAGTACACGGTCAAAAGCAGTCGGAGATCCGCCGCGCTGGATATGGCCCAGTGTCGAAATCCGGTTATCAGTGCCGGTGGCTTCTTTCAGCTGCTTTCCGAACTCATGGCCGCTGCATACACCTTCGGCAACCACGATGATACTGTGCTTCTTGCCGCGCTCATTCCCTTTTTTCAGGCGTTCTGCAATATCATTCATATCATAATTTTCTTCCGGGATCAGAATGGTTTCCGCTCCGCCTGCAAGGCCAGCCCATAGGGCGATATCGCCTGCATTACGGCCCATAACCTCAATGATGAAGGTCCTTTCATGAGACGTAGCTGTATCGCGGATTTTGTCAATCGCATCAATTACTGTATTCAGAGCCGTATCAAAGCCGATTGTAAACTCTGTACCAGGAATGTCATTATCGATTGTGCCCGGCACCCCTACACATGGATATCCTTGCTCAGTCAAGGCTTTGGCGCCCATGTAGGAGCCATCCCCGCCGATTACGACAAGGCCGTCAATACCATGCTTCTTGAGCTGGTCGATCCCCTTTTGCTGTCCTTCTTTTGTCTTGAACTCTTCGCATCTTGCTGAATAGAGCATTGTGCCGCCGCGGTGAATAATATCGCCGACTGAACCGAGCTCAAGTTTCTTGATATTTCCGCTGATCAAGCCTGCATATCCGCCGAAAACGCCATATACTTCAATTTCATGGAAGATTGCCTTTCGGACTACGGCACGGACAGCTGCATTCATTCCAGGAGCGTCCCCTCCGCTAGTTAATACGCCAATTCGTTTCAACATAATCACCTCATTAATTGTCAATAGCAACAAACTATGTAAATGGATAAAATAGGAAATATATATTTGAGAGGATAGTCCATACCCTCTTATTATAAACATAATAGCAGGGAATATTTCTAAAATACCATGAAGAATGGTCTATCTCAACTTAATCATGCACGAAACAGCAAAAGACGGAATTATCGCTAAAATGAAAGCGTTTAATCCGAAAACTGACTGCTTTCACGACTGAGTAAAAGAAAAACGTGCTGGAAGCACGTTTTTTAATTTACCCCAATATAGTCATTCAAAAACGAGTATTCCCCGATTGACTTATATTTATCATATCTTTGGCTGACAAGCTGCTCCACTGGCAAGCCTTTCAATTCCTTCAGTGCGGAGTACAAAATGCTTTCGATTTCGAAGGCCTGTCCCCTCACATCTTTATGGGCTCCCCCTTTGATTTCCGGGATCACTTTGTCAACAACTCCCAGCTCCTTCAGATCCGGAGCGGTGATCTTCATTGACTCTGCCGCCCTTTTCGCCTGGGCTGCATCCTTCCAGAGAATTGCTGCTGCCCCTTCTGGTGAGATGACGGAGTAGGTGGAGTTTTCAAGCATCATAATACGGTCCCCGACTCCCAATGCAAGGGCGCCCCCGCTCCCGCCTTCACCGATGACGACACAAAGGACAGGCACTGTGAGGCCAGCCATCTCAAACAGGTTGCGGGCAATGGCTTCACTCTGCCCCCGCTCTTCTGCTGCCTTCCCGGGATAAGCGCCTTTCGTGTCAATGAAGCAAATGATCGGACGGCCAAACTTCTCTGCCTGCTTCATCAGGCGGAGGGCCTTGCGATATCCTTCAGGATGAGGCATCCCGAAATTCCTGCGAATATTTTCCTTGGTATCCTTGCCGCGCTGCTGGCCGATGACTGTGACAGGAAGTCCCCTGAATTTCGCAATACCTCCGACAATCGCTTCATCATCTCCAAACGCCCTGTCTCCATGGCACTCAAAAAAGTCAGTAAAGATGTGGGATATATAATCAAGCGTCGTCGGCCGTGAAGGATGGCGTGCAATCTGCACCCTGTCCCAAGGTTTCAGATTCTCATAAATATCCTTCTCCAGCTTCTCAAGGCGGTTCTCAAGCTTGGTTATTTCGTCAGAAAGGTCGACTTCTGCATTTTTAGTAAAATCCTTAAGTTCGGCAATTTTCTTTTTCAGTTCAACGACAGGCTTTTCAAATTCAAGTTCTCCTACCATTCGAAGTCACCTCCTTGATGAATGCTGAGTATGTTAGCTACTTTCTCCTTTAGTTCCGGCCTTGGCACCACTGCATCAAGCTGGCCATGCTTAAGCAGGAATTCAGAAGTCTGGAAATCCTCAGGCAGTTCTTCCCTGATCGTCTGTTCAATGATCCTCCGGCCCGCAAAGCCGATCAATGCTCCCGGCTCTGCCAAATTGTAATCTCCCAGTGAGGCGAAGCTTGCTGAAACGCCTCCTGTGGTAGGATGAGTCATGATCGAGATGATCAGGCCGCCATTATCGCTGAAGCGTTTGAGTGCAACGCTCGTCTTGGCCATCTGCATAAGGCTGAGGACCCCTTCCTGCATCCTTGCGCCGCCTGAAGCAGTGAAAATGATAAACGGAACAGACAGCTCATCCGCTTTCTCAATCGCCCGGGTGATTTTCTCCCCGACAACAGACCCCATGCTTCCCATCCGGAAAGTTGAATCCATTACAGCTACAGAGACTTTCATGCCTTCTACTTCACCAGTCCCCGTTACGACAGCCTCATTGATGCCTGTCTTCTTGCGATCCTTCTCCAGCTTCTCCACATAATCAGGAAAACCAAGCGGATTCTCAGAAATCATATTTCCATCCAGCTCTTCAAAAGTATGCGGATCAAGGAAACTGTTAAGCCGCTCACGGGAATTCATGGAATGATGGTGCTGGCAGTGGAAGCACACTTTTAAATTCTTTGACAGCTCTTTCGTATACATGATCTTTTTGCAATTAGGACATTTCGTCATAATTCCCTCTGGAACATCATGCTTTGCGGTTTCCGAAGGTATGGTTGCATATTTCTTCTTTTTTGGTTTACTGAATATATCTTTAAGCAAGGTGAACCTCCCCCATTCGTTACATAAGCAATTAATATCAGGCAAATGCCTCAGGAACTATTAGTCCCAATGTACTTAAATACTGCTTAAGAGCCAGTGGTCAGACCACTGCCCTAAAAAACGAAGCCTTTTCAGGTGCTTCGTATGTTTGTCCCTATCAATATAGAACAAGCGTGTTGCAGAATCTGCAAAAAACTGTCACCGCGGAATCGACAATTTCCTTAACTCCCGGTACACTCTCCTGACTTCGGATTCTTTGCGGGTAGAAAGAGCATCGATAAGACCGGTATAGTCTTCGAGTCCGGCATCCGCCCCTTGCAGATGCAGTGAATTGTAATAATCCTTCAGGATCAGCCACATTCTGATGAACAGATGGTTATCCGCCAGGCTGACAATTTTGTAAAAAAAATCATCATCTGCAAAAGCGGATGAATTCACCCACTTCCGCAGCTTCAGAAGCTGGGCATCTTCTGCCTTGCGCATGACCAGCCACAGGCAGTCCATCTCAATCAGGTACTTTGTTTCCCTGACATCATGCTTTGATCTTTCATCCTGCAGGATGAATGTGCTCAATAATTGTACAAGCTGGTGCCCCCTGAAGTCACGGATGAATGTCCCTTCCCCGCGCCTTGTCTCAATAAGGCCAAGCAGTTCAAGCGCACGCAGCGCTTCTCGGACGGAAGAGCGCCCGACATTCAGACGCTCTGTCAGTTCCCGTTCAGAAGGCAATTTGTCCCCGGGCTTCAAGCCATCCTCCTGGATCATCGATCTTAATTCTTTCACGATTTCAACATATACTTTGGAGCCTTCCGACAAATTCACGCTCTCTGATCACTCACTTTTTCCAATGACTGCAAGTCTGCTTGTTTTTGCCTTTACTTCTTCTGGATCCACTTTGATCCTGGCAACGCCAGTCTCCATTGCTGCCCTCGCTACCGCTGCAGCCACCGCCGGCGCAACTCTTGGATCAAATGGCCCCGGAATGACGTAGTCGGCAGTCAGCTCTTCGGTGCTGACCAGGCTGGCGATTGCTTCCACCGCAGCCACCTTCATTTTCTCATTTATATGTGTTGCCCTTACATCAAGGGCTCCGCGGAAAATTCCAGGAAAAGCAAGGACATTGTTCACCTGGTTAGGGAAATCCGACCTTCCGGTGCCCACTACCATGGCACCTGCCTCTTTTGCTTCTTCAGGCATGATCTCAGGATTAGGATTGGCCATCGCAAAAATAATAGGGTCCTGCTTCATTGTCCTGACCATATCTGATGTCAGAGCTCCTTCTGCAGAAACTCCAATAAATACGTCTGCATCGACGATGACATCCGCCAGGCTTCCTTGCTTATTGTCGCGGTTCGTGTATTTCGCCACTTCATTTTTAATATCATTCATGCCCTGCGGACGGCCTTCATAAATAGCGCCTTTTGTATCGCACATGATGATATCCCTGACGCCATAGCTGTACAAGAGCTTAATGATGGCAATTCCGGCAGCGCCTGCACCATTGGCTACGACTTTGACCTCATTCATCTTCTTTCCGGCTAGCTTAAGGGCATTGACCATCCCTGCAACTGTCACGATTGCTGTGCCATGCTGGTCATCGTGGAAGATCGGGATATTGGTTTCTTTTTTCAGCCTTTCTTCAATCACGAAGCAATTAGGAGCCGCAATATCCTCCAGATTGACGCCCCCGAAGGTCGGCTCAAGAAGCTTTACAGTTTCAACGATCTTATCAATATCGGTTGTATTCAGGCAGATGGGAAATGCATCAACGCCTGCAAAGCTTTTGAAAAGGACCGCTTTCCCTTCCATTACAGGAAGCGCAGCCTCCGGGCCGATGTTGCCGAGTCCAAGCACGGCTGTCCCGTCTGATACTACAGCAACCATATTGCCCTTCATTGTATACTCATATACTGTTTCCGGTTTATCATATATCGCCTTGCACGGCTCAGCCACTCCCGGCGAATAAGCAAGGCTCAGATCCTTGGCATTACGTACCTGGACCTTGGATTTCGACTCCAGCTTTCCCTGGTTTTCGCGGTGCATATGCAAAGCTTCTTCTCTTAGTGTCAAAACGGCTCACTCCTTCGTTTATGCAGAAAAGGTTTCATTTGCTATATTATTAAATACTTATTTTAGTGGTCAGACCAGTCAATCTATTTACCAATATAACATATCCTGATTTGATGTAAAGACAAAACAACCGGTCCAAATGACGTATTTTCGTCCGTTTCTGCCTAATTTCAGGACGACTTGCTGCTGTAACCTTTCTGCCGGAAGAAGCAAAATTCCTGCCTGTAACAGGCAAGAATCCCACTATTTTATAATTACATTTTCAGTGCCGAGCACGCTGCCCAGATCTTTGAGCAGCTTTTCAGAGGCATCTGCTCCGTTCCCTTCTGCCAGGCGGATCGTCTTTTGGGAACCTGCATAATGAAGGACGACCGGAACAGATCCAGGATTCCTCCCCAGAATAGCTTTGAGCTCCTTCAGGCCTTCAGGTGTTTCTTTATCTTCGGAGACCTTCAAATATAATGTCCTCTCACTCTTGCCTGCTTCTGCTGCAGCCTGTCCCATCTCTGCCGCGCGGTTCACAATAAACTGCCTCTTTCCATCCCGCTCCTCGGCTTTTCCTTCCAGAAGGAGAATAGCTCCCTGCTTCAGAAGTGCCGAATCTCTCTTATATACCGCAGGGAATACGACTGCCTCCATTTCTCCGCTCTGGTCATTCAGGGACAGGAAAGCCATGGCCTCCCCCTTCTTCGTCCTGATTTTTTTAACTTCAGATAGATAAGCCGCAGTTCTTATATTCCTGCTGCCTGGTTCCATATCTGCCAGCTGTGTGACACCGAGGGAAGCAAAACTGGAAGCGTACACGGAAACAGGGTGGTCTGACAGATACAGGCCCAGATACTCTTTTTCATACTGAAGCTTATCTTCAATGCGGATGGGGTCATTTTCCGCGTACTTCGGCTTGATGGAAAATTCATCTTCAGAGAAGAAATCCTCCTGGCCGGACTCATCTGGCTTAACCAGCTCTGCATGCTCAATCGCTATATCCAGAGTGGCAAGCAGAACAGCCCGGTCCTCCCCGAATTCATCAAAGCTGCCCGAATGGACAAATGCCTCGAGAACCTTTCGGGATGCTGATTTTGCCGGAACCCTTATGCAAAAATCAAACAAGTCTTCAAAACGCTTCTGCCTCCGGGCGTGGAAGACATCCTTCAGGACTGATGCGCCTATCCCTTTCACTGCTGCAAGGCTGTAGCGGATGCCGCCGCTCTCCGCCTGGAAGGTATAGCCGCTCGAATTGATTGATGGCGGAAGAAGCGTGAGCCCCAGATGCTTCAGCTCACGGATATACTGGGCAAGCTTGTCTTCATTGCCTGAAGCCTGCGAAAGGAGTGCCGCCATAAAGTTCAATGGGTAATTAGCTTTCAAATAAGCAAGCTGGTAAGCGATAAAGCTATAGGCGACAGCGTGGCTTCTGTTAAAGCCATAATTAGCAAAACGCACAATCAGGTCATAAACTTCCTGGGCTGTTTTCTCGTCATAGCCGCTATTCACGGCACCTGAGGCAAAATGGGCCCTCTCCCGGTCCAGCACATCCTTCTGTTTTTTGCTGACAGCCCTTCTCAGCAAATCTGCTTCCCCCAAAGAAAAGCCGGCCATCTTGGAAGCAATCTGCATGATTTGCTCCTGGTAGACAATGACCCCGTAAGTTTTCTCTAAATATGGCTTCAAGTCAGGATGCGGGTAAGAAATCGGCTCCTTCCCATGCTTTCTGTTAATGAAGGATGGGATATTTTCCATCGGCCCCGGCCTGTATAATGCATTGACCGCCACGATATCTTCAAATCTGGTCGGCTTCAGCTTCTTGAGCACGTTCCGCATCCCATCGGATTCAAGCTGGAAGACACCTGTCGTTTCCCCGGAGCTCAGCAGTCTGTATGTCTTTTCATCATCCAGGGGAATCTTTTTTATATCGGGTTTCTTTCCTGTTTTCCGCTGTATGGAGGATAAAATCGTTTCAATAAGGGAAAGATTGCGCAGCCCGAGGAAGTCCATTTTTAATAGGCCGGCATCCTCCAAATGCTCCATTGAGTATTGCGTCAAGTAGACTCCTTCATGGCCCGCTTGGATTGGAACCACATTAACGAGGGGAAATTCGCTGATAACCACACCTGCAGCATGTGTTGACGTATGCCTTGGAAGCCCTTCAATTTTCAGCGCTGTTTCAAATAACCTCTTATTCAGGCTGGATTCTGCCGTAAAAGCACGCAGCTGTTCTGATTCTTTGTAGGCTGTTTTCAGGTTTGTGCCTGGGCGGGACGGGATCAGGCGCGAAACCTGCTCAAGCTCTTTTGCATTCAGGCCGAACACCCTTCCTGTGTCCCGCATTGCCGCTTTGGCTGCCAGCGTGCCAAACGTAATAATCTGGGCCACATGGAGCTCGCCGTATTTTTTTGCGACGTATTTGATGACCTCATCTCTCCTATGGTCTGGAAAATCTATATCGATATCAGGCATGGATATCCGCTCGGGATTCAGAAAGCGCTCAAACAGAAGCTCATGCTCAATTGGATCCGCATCGGTTATATAAAGGACGTACGACACCATGGATCCGGCCGCTGATCCCCGGCCAGGGCCAGTAAGGATGCCATTTTCCCTGGAGAATTTGATAAAATCCCAGACAATCAGAAAATAATCGCTGAACTTCATTTTTTTAATGATGCCTAACTCGTATAGAAGGCGTTTGCGGTGAACCTCCGAAGCATCAGGATAGCGTTCCTCAAATCCTTTCCAGCACAGTTCTTCCAGCAGGGTATCTGCATCCCCCTCCGGAACAGGATATTTTGGCAGATGCTTCTTATCAAGCTCCAGCATGACATTGCACTGCTCCATAATTTTAATGGTGTTCCCCAAAGCTTCAGGACTTTCTGTGAAAACCTCTGACATTTCTTCTGCTGTCTTAAGATAATATTCATTACTAAGAAGACGGAAGCGGTTTTCGTCCTGCAGTTTATCGCCGTTTTTGATGGCCAGAAGGCATTCCTGGGCAAAAGCATCTTCTTTTTCGGCATAAAACACCTGGTTTGCCGCAGCGGTCTGGATGCCATGCTTCACAGACATTTCCTTCAGCTTCCTGTATATCTTCTTTTCTTCCGGAAGGCCATGATCCTGATAGGCCAGATAAAACCGGTCTTTTCCGAAAATCTCTGTATAGAGGCGAATGGATTCAAGCGCCTTATCTTCTTCACCGCCCGCAATATACTGTTCGATTTCTCCTTCAAGGCCCGGTGTAAGTGCAATAAGCCCTGAGGAATAATGCTTCAGCCATTTGACAGGGATTCCCCCGTCCGCTTTCGTTTGAAGAGTGCTCGATATTTTCAGGAGGTTCTGGAAGCCGTCCTGGTTTTGGGCCAGGAGAACTAAAGGGCTCGGTCCCTTTTCCCCAGCCCCTGATTCAATATCTGCGCAAAGGCCGATGATTGGTTTAATAGAATGCTTGAGACATTCCTTGTAAAATTGAACCGTACCATACATCACATTCCGGTCTGTCAAGGCAATGGCACGGAAGCCTTTCTCCTTTGCCCGCGCCACAAGCTGTTCAACCGAAACGGTACTTGTCAGCAGGCTGTATGCACTATATACATGAAGGTGAATAAATGACATAAACTCACACCCTTAATCCGTCGTTCCGGGCACAAAGCCTTGCAGGGAATCTGAACCTCCCCCGCCGGCTCCGCACTAGAAAGAAACTTTTATAATATCAATTATAGAACGTCCGTTTCCAAAAAGAAAATAGAAAAGCGGAAGCGGCTTGCCCAATTAAGGTACGCAGGCTAAAAACGCCACATCCTGTGGCAACGCCTGCATGACCCGCGTCCTGCGGGCCCAGCATAAGACGCCTGAGAATAAAAGGCGTTCTTTGCCTTTAATTCTCAGGTGGCTTATGACTCGAGTCTCTAGCCGCTGGAGCTGGACAAAAAGAAATCCGGAAAAGCCTTGCTCATCTGCCTTAAAAATCCCTCTAATCTTTCCTGATCATGAACATAATGGCCGAAGTTTGTCCATAAGATGGAATAGGGGAAATTTATGAATCTTTTAAACGAGCGACTATCTCGATAAGGAAGGATTACACTATGAAACACCAGCCATTTTTTGCTTCAATGATGGAAAGCTATTTTATTGCACTGGGTGTTTTGATCGGCGGATCGATTATCGGGGGACTTGCAGCTTTCCTGACCGGCAAGCCGCCTCTGACTGAGGTGTTCCGCCTCTCCAATATGATCAGGATCTGGGCGATCGTCGCCGCGATCGGGGGGACTTTTGATGCTGTATACAGTTTTGAAAGAGGGCTGTTTCAGGGAGAGACAAAAGATATCTTCAAACAGTTCATGCTCATTCTTTCCGCATTGGGCGGAGCACAAACGGGGGCATTGATCATCAGCTGGCTCACACAGGAGCATATATCATGAGGATTCCTCCTTACTACAGGAAGCCGGCATGGCAGCAGCTGTTTGCCGGCATGGCCATTGGCGGCGCTGTCAGCTGGTTCATCTTTTTGTTTATCTTCGGCGTATGGCAGGAGGATTATAGTTTTAAGATAGAAAAACAGGAAGAAACAATTGCAGGGCTAAGAAATGATATCAAGCTATGGCAGGAGAGCTTCAAGGAACAGAACAAGAAAAGCCTTAAACAGATGACTGTCCAGGACATAAAAGTAAAAATAACAAACGCCGATAAATACAAGCTTGATACATTGAGTGTGCTTCAGGTCGAGGACAGCGTCAAGGAGGATATAAGAATTCTGGTGGCCAAGGATATGGAAAGCGTATCGAAAAGCACAGGGCTGATCAGGAAAGTCATCGAAAACCGGACATTCCGCATCAATGATAAAAGATACCGCCTTGAAGTAAGTGAAATGGTTATTTTCACAACATTGACGATTTCCCTGAAGATATCATTTGAAGATTAAGGAAAGGCGCCCATTTAGCCGGCGCCCTTTCAGCCCTGTTACTGGCAGATTTCCTCCAAATCTTTGATGACATTGTTCTTTTCTTCCCATGAATGGATGGAAGCACCTGCTGCCAGAGGATGTCCTCCGCCTTTATACTTTTTGGCCAGGCCATTGATGACCGGCCCTTTTGAACGGAGTCGGACTCTGATCTGGTCTTCTTCCTCTATAAAGAATACCCACGCTTTGATTCCCTGGACATTGCCAAGCACCCCGACAAGAAGGGATGCATCTGAGGCCTTAAGTCCGTATTGCTCCTGAAGCTCCCTGCTGATAGTCACGGATGCTGCCCCATTTGCAAGAACCTCGAAATTCTGCAGGACATATCCGTTCAGTTTGACCACATTCGGCTTCAGCTCGTACATCTTGTCATAAAGATCTGTACGGGAAAAGTTATAGCGGATCAATTCTCCAGCAATTTCAAAGGTTTTTTCCGTTGTGCTCGGAAACAGGAACCGTCCCGTATCCCCGACAATTCCCCCGTATATCAGCCTTGCTGCCTCATCAGACATCTTTAAACCGGCATCTTTCCCATCCAGGTAGAATTCATAGATCATTTCACTGACAGAGCTGGCATCGGTATCAACCCACATAAGGTCGCCATAAGGATCTTCGTTCGGGTGATGGTCGATCTTAATGAGCTTATCGCCCATCGTATATCTCTGATCACAGACACGCTCCTGATTGGCTGTGTCGCACACAATGACCAAAGCCCCTTTATAGGCTTCATCCGGGATGCTGTCAAGCCGCCTCATGAAGTTTAGCGACTCTTCCTCCTTCCCGACCGTATATACCTTTTTTTCCGGGAAAGAAGTTTTAATAATTTCCGCAAGCCCGCCCTGGGAGCCGTATGCATCAGGATCAGGCCTTACATGGCGGTGGATGATGATGGAATCATATTTTTTTATTTCATCAAGAATTTTTGCTTTCATTGTGATCTCCTTTTAGAAAGAATATCTAATTATTAGCATAAAAGAATCAAAAGAAAAAGAAACGTCCTGCTCTTTTTATGGCTTTTCCTCCTGATTATCGTTAAAATAATAGAGGTGCCGGCTCATAATCAGCTGTCACTTAAACTAATCTTAAGAGAATGATCCCGGAGGAATTCAAATGCCTGTTTTAGTCATACTGATTATTATTTCCATTGCATTCTATGTATTCTATAAAATAAAGACTGTAAGAAGCCAGAGGCCTGCGGAAAAAAAGTGGCTGTCTGCCAAGTCAAGCATCGCGCTGGGACTGTTTGTCGCCTTATTCGGCATCAACCAGCTCTTCCTTTACAGCACAACTGTCACCTATATTGTCGCTGCTGTCTTCATTATTCTCGGCGGAATCAATGTCTGGGCAGGCTTTAAAGCCTACCAGCACTATCTCCCATATGCCGCTAAGGAAGCAGAAGAAATTCGCAAACAGCAAAATTGAAGCCTTTTTCAAAAAGCCGTTCCTTATGGAAGCGGCTTTTATTTATGGCTTGGTTAAAGATGCGGATGCTGCCTCATGGGCAAGCCGCCTCCGCTTTTATCATTTACAGTTATTCCTCTTCGATCTTCTAAAACAGTCCAGTTCCGGGCGCTAGCCCCTCGAGGTTTTAAGTTAAGCAGATCAAAAGGTTAGGCTCTGTTAAAGTCTGTTGTTGAAGATTTGATTAAATGGAAATATAAAAGCAGGAAGCCTTATTTGAGTGACCAGCAGGGCTTAAATAAGCGGAGATTCTCCGGTTAATTGCTGAATATGGCACGATTAGGTGCAAATAAGCGGAAGATTTCCGTTTAAGCGGAGCGAGGTTGCCCATTTTCCTGTTTTTTGAATCGATAGCCGGAATCTCTCCGTCTATTTGAGCTATTTTTAGCGCTTTTTTGAAATTAGGGGGAATTTCTCCGCTTATTTTTCAACCTATCATTGATCCCTATTCAGGTCCGGGAAGGATCCGCTCTTTTATGGCTGGACTGGGATTGCTCTTAAATAGATTTTAACTATAGGGCGCATCAGCTTAACAAGCAAATCTTACAAAATGGAACTTTCCACAAATCAGGAAGCCCATTTTTTATTTTTTATATCAACACTGAACTTTAACAGCGCCAAAGGTTAAAGAGCAAATCATTCGCTCTGTTCGTCTTATCCTTGTCGCCGTCTCTGGGCAAGCGCCCTCCACTTTTCTTAATGCCGGTCAATGAGCTGGCACATCATCATGGCTTTCCCTACGAGGATGCCTTCGCTGAAGACTTCTACGTCTACTTTGCCGAATTTGCGCCCTGCCTCAAGTATTTTCGGGACGATTTCGAGTATGCTGTCGATCTGGACGGGCTTTAGGAAGTAGATGGTCATATTCTCTACGACAAGATCCCCTTTTTTATAGCTTCTCAGGACTCTGTTGGCTGCTTCGGTGACAATGGTTGTGAACACGCCGTAAGAGATGGTGCCGAGCGGATTGGTCATTTGGGGGCTGACCTCGCAGCGGTATACATCTTCTCCCCTTGCCTTTCCGCGCGACAGGACCAGCTGGCTTGTTACGGTATCATCTATCGTCTCACCCACCTGCGGCTGCCTTTGGATCATCTGCAGCGCCTTGAGCACATCCTGCCTGCTGATGATTCCCTGAAGCCGGTTTGCCTCATCCGCAACAGGAAGGACCTCGATGCCTTCCCAGACCATCATATGGGCGGCAGAAGCTACACTTGTCTTTCCGTTTACAGTCATCGGGCTTTTGGTCATCAGTTTATCGATAGCTGCGTCCGGAGCATGTCCCATAATATCCTTCGAAGTGATCATGCCCTGGATTTTCATATTCTGATCCACGACAGGGAAGCGGCTGTGAAGGGTTTCCCTGTTGCGGCCATGCCAGTCTGAGACAGTTTCAGAGGAATTAAGGAATACCGTTTCCTGAAGAGGGGTCAATATATCCTCCACCATGACAATCTCTTTTTTGATCAGCTGATCATAGATGGCCCTGTTGATCATCGTGGCTACAGTAAACGTATCATAGCTTGTAGAGATGATTGGCAGCTGAAGGTCATCTGCCAGCTTTTTGACTTCATCATCCGTATCAAATCCGCCTGTGATCAGGACCGCCGCCTCTGCTTTCAGGGCAAGCTCATGGGCGCGTGTCCTGTTCCCTATGATCAGCAGGTTTCCGGCGCCTGTATAGCGCATCATGGCTTCCAGCTTCATGGCGCCGATCACGAATTTGTTGAGAGTCTTATGGAGGCCGTCGCGCCCTCCAAGGACAGTCCCGTCTACAATATTGACCACTTCAGCAAATGTCAGTTTTTCAATATTCTCTTTTTTCTTCCTTTCGATCCTGATGGTGCCTACTCTTTCAATCGTGCTCACATAGCCTTTATTTTCAGCATCCTTGATTGCACGGTAAGCCGTCCCCTCACTCACTGACAAGGCCTTTGCTATTTGCCTGACGGATATTTTTTCACCGATCGGAAGCTCATCTATATATTGCAGAATTTGTTCATGCTTAGTAGCCAAAACCTTCACCCTTTATTTAAAATTGCTGTTCATCTTGTAAAATTTTCTTATTTTATTATAAGGTGAATTCCCGGCCGATTCAATTTTACTATTGATGTTATAACAAATGATCGCAGAACTGAAGCCTTCAGGCTACTTGCTGAAGCTCCTGGCCGGCCTCTTTTTCCTTTTGGCTGCTGCTCCCGCAGAAAGCCTTGCCTTTGCTTTGACTTGCGAAAACAGGAGTCCGGATAAATTGCCGGCCATCACAAACAGGGCCAGCAGCAGCCAGACCCCGGCAAAAATGCCTTCCGCCCCCGGGCTTTCAATCGACAGCTTCGGGACCGCATAGTATAGCATCATCCCGCACAGCAGGATACACAGTAAATACCGATTGTTCTTCATTGCAACTCCTCCTTTTTCTATTTTATATCTATGCGGACATGCCTGAAAAAGACCTTTAGAGAAGGAGAGTTTGGTTGCAGGAACAAAAGCGCAAGCGCCTTGATCACCCTTAAGGAACACAGACTAAGAACGCCACGACCTGTGGCAGCGTCTGGATGCCCCCCCTTCCTGGGGGCCTCAAGACGAACCTCCCGGAAGGGCGTTCTTGCCTTTTTGGGAGGTTTGGCTTGTGATCTCGGCGCAGCTGCTGGACGTTGATCAAGAATTGATATTTATCCACAAGACTTACAATTTATAAATTCCTTTACAGAAAAAAAGAAGTGCAGCCGCAGCTGCACTTACAGTTCGATGGATTCTCCCGCTTCAAGCACCTTGCCTTTGCCTTCAGGAAGCATTTCAATGAATTTTTGCGGATCCTGTTTGATCGGAGGGAAAGTATTAAAATGGATAGGGACTGTCACCCCTGCCTGCAGCAGCTCAGCTGCATATGCTGCATCCTCAGGACCCATTGTGAAGTTATCTCCAATCGGAAGGAATGCAGCATCAATCGGATGACGGTCGCCGATCAGCTTCATATCGGAAAATAATGCAGTATCTCCTGCATGGTAAACCGTTTTGCCCTCAGCCATGAAAAGAACGCCGGCCGGCATGCCAAGATAGATAATCTCTTTATTTTCTGTCATCAGTCCCGTGCCATGAATGGCAGGTGTAAGCTTTACCTTTCCAAAGTCGAACTCATAAGCGCCCCCGATGCTCATCGCATGCGTCTTGATGCCCTGCCAGCCTAAGTAAGCTGCAAGCTCGGCATTTGCAATGACAAGAGAATCATTGTTTCTTGCCAGCTCTACTGTGTCTCCCAGATGGTCGCTGTGGCCGTGTGTCAGGATAATGACATCCGGTTTGACGTCCTCTGCCTTCAGGTCTGTCAGTTCATTGCCTGTGATGAATGGATCGAATAAGATCACTTTGCCTTTTGTTTCAATTTTTACGACAGCATGCCCATGGTATGAAACCTTCATCGCTATCTTCTCCCTTCAAATTCTTATGTAAACTAATGTTCAACAAAAATACAGGATTTCCTCCTGGATATAGTCCTATACCCTTTCTTATTCACAATTAAAAGTTTACAATTAACGTGAAGCAAACTGCACTTACATACGATTTAGGAGGTTTTTTGCATGGACAGCAGAATCAGCAAGTTATCACAATGGATGAAGGAAGAGAATATAGACTTCAGCTTTATCACTTCTCCCGATAATGTCTTTTATTTAAGCGGGTTTCTCAGCGATCCTCACGAACGCCTCCTTGGCCTGGGCGTTTTCCAGGATGAAGAGCCTTTCCTTGTCTGCCCCGGGATGGAAAAAAATGATGCAAAGAATGCCGGATGGAATTATGAAATCATCGGCTACAGCGATACGGATAATCCTTGGGAATTCATCTCGTCGGCCATCCAGAAAAGGAATCAAAAAGTCAGCAGGGCTGCAGTTGAAAAAGAACATATGAATGTAGAGCGATACGAGGCAATTTCTGCTTTATTCTCCGGCGGAGCATTCGTTTCTGCCGAAGAGAAGCTGAGAAAGCTAAGGATGGTGAAGGATGAGAAGGAGCTGAAAATCATCCGTGAAGCTTGCGCCCTGGCCGATTTTGCCATTCAAACAGGCTGTGAGGAAATTAAAGAAGGAAAGACCGAGATGGATGTCCTCGCTGCGGTCGAGTATGCCTTGAAGAAAAAGGGCATCAATGAAATGTCCTTCTCCACGATGGTCCTGACCGGCGCAAACGGCGCTTCCCCGCACGGAACTCCGGGAATGACCAAAATCAAGAAAGGCGATCTTGTCCTTTTTGATTTGGGTGTCGTAGTCGACGGCTACTGCTCAGACATTACCCGCACTGTCGCATACGGGGAGATCAGCGAGAAGCAGAGAGAAATATATGATACAGTTCTTAAAGCGCAGCTGGCTGCCGTGGAGGCATCAAAGCCGGGGGCTGCCTGCTCTGAAATAGATATGACGGCAAGGAATATCATCGCAGAGGCCGGCTATGGGGAATACTTCCCTCACCGCCTTGGCCACGGTCTCGGAGTGAGTGTACATGAATATCCTTCATTGACTTCAGCCAACTCCCTCCAGCTTGAAAAAGGCATGGTATTTACCATTGAACCTGGCATCTATGTACCTGGTACTGCCGGAGTCAGGATTGAAGATGATTTGGCCGTAACAGAAAACGGCGTTGAGATTTTAACGAAATTCCCGAAGGAACTTCAATTTGTCTGATTGACGGAACAAAAGCGCAAGCGCCTTGATCACCCTTAAGGAACGCAGACTAAAAACGCCGCGTCCTGTGGCAACGTCTGCATGATCCCCTTCCTGGGGGCCTCAAGACGAACCTCCCGGGAAGGCGTTCTTTGCCTTTTTTGGGGGGGTTCGCTTGTGACCTCGGCGCAGCTGCTGGACGTGGATCAAGAATTGAAAATTATCCACAAGTCTTACAATTTATAAATTCCTTAACAACAAAAAGATCCGGAGCAGCTGCTCCGGATCTTTTCTGTTTTACTGCTGCTCAAGCAGTGTCGCTGTATCAGAATAGTCAAGGCCATGTGCCTCGGCTACAGCTTTATACGTAACATAGCCGTTAAGGGTATTAATGCCCTTCAGCAAAGCTTCATTATCAGCGCATGCCTGCTTATAGCCTTTATTGGCGATCTGGACCGCATACGGCACAGTGACGTTTGTCAGGGCAATCGTCGATGTGCGCGGCACAGCGCCAGGCATATTGGCGACCGCGTAATGAACGACGCCATGCTTTTCATAAGTTGGATTGTCATGAGTAGTGATCCTGTCAGTCGTCTCAAAGATCCCGCCCTGGTCGATCGCAATATCAACCACGACAGAGCCTGGGTTCATACTCATGATCATTTCTTCTGTCACAAGCTTTGGCGCTTTTGCTCCCGGAATAAGAACCGCACCGATTACCAGATCAGAATCTTTGACTGCTTCCGCAATATTATATGGATTGGACATTAATGTTGTCACATCATTACCGAAGATATCATCCAGCTGGCGCAGGCGTTCCGGGCTCAGGTCGATGATAGTCACCTTTGCACCAAGTCCTACCGCCATTTTAGCTGCATTGGTACCGGCAACACCTCCGCCGATGATCGTCACTTTTCCGCGCTGCACGCCAGGCACACCGGATAATAGAATCCCTTTGCCGCCGTGGACCTTCTCCAGGAACTGCGCTCCGATCTGGGAAGCCATCCTTCCGGCAACCTCGCTCATAGGGGTCAAAAGGGGCAACGCATTATTGGCAAGCTGGACCGTTTCATAAGCGATCCCAACCACTTTATTATCAATCAGAGCCTTCGTCAGCTCCGGCTCTGGAGCTAAATGCAAGTATGTAAATAAAATCAAGCCTTCGCGGAAATAAGCATATTCACTAGGCAGGGGCTCTTTTACCTTCATGACCATTTCCATGGACCATGCTTCCTCTGCACTGTTTACAATTTTCGCGCCAGCAGCTGTATAATCTTCATCAGTGAAACCGGATCCCATGCCAGCCTGGGTTTCAATAAATACTTCATGGCCAAAATTCAGCAAATTGACAACGCCAGCCGGTGTCATTGCGACACGATTTTCATTGTTTTTTATCTCTCTGGGTATTCCGATACGCATGCTGCATACCTCCTGCAAAATATAGTAAATAGGATAGAACCGATACTACTATAACACCTTTATAGGAAAAGAAGAAAGAAAAATTTTTATATTGCCTGCAAACCCTTACATTGCCGTCATGATACGCTCTGGTTAAAATTGCATAGTTATTAGGTGATGATGACATCTTTGCGGGCCGGCGATAAAAAAATATCCTGCGGCAGCACTGCTTATTGTAAAATGGGTGTTAGAAAGAGAGCTGATGCAAGTATGGCTTCAACTGCCAACATACAACAAGACAGCAGGGGAAAAATTGAGCAGCTTGGGCTGGAGGCCGTTCCCTCCCACCTTAAACAAACTCCCTGGTATGATTTCACGATTCTGCAGATGGCCTTTTCGGTAAATTCGGGGAATTTCCTTGTCCCTGCACTTGCCGTGATTTCAGGGGGGCTTTCTTTTTATGCTGCCGTGGCATCCACTATGATTGGGGCTGCTTTCGCCTTTCTGCTTGTGTCCTTCTTGACGCTTCCCGGATCCCGCTACGGACTTCCTGCCCAATATGCAATCAGAAGCATGCTTGGCACAGGGGCGGCAAGATATGTTTCGTCCCCGATCCGTACTTTGACATCCTTATACTGGTTTGCTGTTCAGACGATTGGCGGGACCGCTGTACTGACTGAGCTGGGGAGCAGGCTTTTTTCTGTCAGGCTGCCTTTTCTGGCAGTTTCGGTCTGCCTTGCCCTGATCATGGCCATATTGGCTCTTGTCGGCTTTGATGCGGTGAAAAAGGCAACACGTTATTTTATGCCATTTCTGCTGATCGGCCAGGCTGCACTATTTGTCCTGCTGATCCAAAAAGCGGGCCAGACTGATTACAGTCCGATTCTAAACCATGGCGGCTGGGAGCTTTCTTCATTCCTGTTCTATTCAAGCCTGGCTTTTGTCCAATACGTTTCAGGAGTCAGTGCCTCTTCTGATATGGCAAGGTACGCGAAATCAGAACGGGGGGCTTTTTGGGGGCTTTTTTCAGGAAATACAGCTGGCTTTGCGGTCACAGCCGTTTTAGGCGCACTGTCTGCAAGCCTCCTGGGAGAGCTGAATCCTTTTGTGTCTGCAAGCACCCTCACATCTTCTGTTCCCCTGCTGGTGCTGATTTTCGCCTGTGCCATGATGTCCATGATTTCCATTAACCTGAATAACGCCTATACAGGCGGATTCAGTCTGCTGAATACACTCCAGGGGCTTGGAAGGATAAAAAGTGCATGTCTATTCGGGCTCGCTGCGGTCATTCTGAGCTGCTTCCCTGATATCGTTGAATCAGCGCAGAAATACATATCTCTGCTCGGCACCTTTGTCATTCCCATTTCTGCGGTTATTGCAGCAGATTTTCTTTTTGTAAAAAGGCGGAAGCTGACTGAAGCAGATCTGCTCGTCCTGCGGGAGCCTGGTTTTGTAAATAAGCAGGCGATCATCAGCATGGCTTTTGGGATCATTTTTTACAGCCTCCTGCCAGAAAATGCTTCTCCAGGCTTTGTTTCATTTATAGCCACCGCTTCCCTTTACATCTGTCTTCAGCTGCGAAAAGGGAGGCAATAAAGGGAAAAGCGCAAGGCAAACGCCCTGCACTTTTTTCAATGTTTTATTTTGTTTCCTCTTTGCTGCTGTAAGTGTCGACTCTTCCATTTTCCTGGTCGATGACACCGCTGTTGTACGAATCCATGATTTGTGCACTTACCTGGCTGTGTCCCTGATCGTCATAGATATAATGAGACTGCCCTTTTGGCTCTTTTGGCATCGTCATTTCCCCCTTATAAATTTTTTTCATCTTTACTATCTTTCGAATTTCTGTAACAGTTATGCATTTTGGGGTAATGTATAATAAAGGTAAAAGGAGGAGATGCAAATGACGCTCACGTATAAAAACATTTTAGTAGCAGTAGACGGCTCCAAAGAGGCGGAATGGGCCTTCAAGAAGGCAGTCGGGATAGCGGTCAGGAACAAAGCCAGGCTGACCCTTGCCCATATCATCGATACACGCACCTTTGCAACTGTCGAAGCCTATGACAGGACAATTGCTGAAAGGGCTGACACATTTGCAGGCGAGCTGCTTAAAAAGTATCAGCAGGAAGCAGTGGAGGCTGGAGTAGAAGATGTGGAATATGTGACAGATTATGGTTCTCCGAAAGTGAAGATCCCCAAGGAAATTGCCAAGGTCCAGCATGCAGATCTGATCGTCTGCGGGGCAACTGGTTTGAATGCAGTCGAACGCTTCCTCATCGGCAGCGTTTCCGAGCATATCACCCGCTATGCCCCTTGTGATGTGCTTGTGGTCAGGACCGAAAAAGACCCGGAATAAAAGTTAAAGGCCGCTGCCTCCCGGCAGCGGCCTTTATTGTTATGAATAGACTTTGTCCTTCAGGCGCCCTTTTGCTTTTTCCAGCGCCTTTTTTATTTGGGCAAACCCTGTGCCCCCCTGGCTGTTCCTTCTCGCGACAGCCGCTCTCGGGTCAAGGACTTCATAAATATCCTCTTCAAAAAGTGCGCTTGCCTCTTTATATACATCCATTGGCAGGCCGGAAAGGAAGCAGCATCTATTCACACAGTCAAGTACAAGCTTCCCGACAATTTCATGCGCTTCCCTGAATGGCAAGCCTTTACCGGAAAGATAGTCAGCCAGTTCTGTCGCATTGGAAAAATCGCTTTTCGTGGCATTTTCCATTACTTCACTGTTAACCGTCATGGACCCGACCATGCCGGAAAAAATTTTAAGTGAGCCAATAACCGTTTTAACCGTATCAAACATTCCCTCTTTATCTTCCTGCATATCTTTGTTATAAGCAAGAGGCAGCCCCTTCAGCACCGTAAGCAGGCCGACAAGATTGCCATAGACACGGCCTGTTTTTCCGCGGATCAGCTCTGCCATATCCGGGTTTTTCTTTTGCGGCATAATGCTGCTCCCTGTCGCAAAGCTGTCATCGAGCTCAATGAACCGGAATTCCTGGCTGGACCAGAGAATGATTTCCTCGCTGAAACGGGACAGGTGCATCATCAGGATGCTGCTTGCTGAGAGGAATTCAAGGATAAAATCCCTGTCGCTTACGGCATCCATGCTGTTTTCATAAATATTATCAAAGCCGAGCAGACTCGCTGTCAGCTCGCGGTCGATCGGAAAGGTTGTACCGGCAAGGGCGCCTGCACCAAGAGGAGAAACATTGATCCTTTTCAGATTCTCACTGTATCTCTCCTTATCCCTTTCCAGCATCCAGAAATAAGCCATCAAGTGATGCGCAAACGAAATGGGCTGGGCTCTCTGAAGATGAGTATAGCCCGGCATGAGGGTTTCCACATTCTCCTCTGCCTGGGAAAGCAGTGCTGCCTGGAGCTCTTCAATCAGCTCGATAACATGTGCTGCCTGTTTCTTTAAATACAGGTGCATATCTGTTGCTACCTGGTCATTCCTGCTTCTGCCTGTATGAAGCTTGCCGCCGACAGGCCCGATTTCGTCCGTAAGCAGGCTTTCCAGGTTCAGATGGATATCCTCAAGCTTTACGGAGAAAGGAAGCTCCCCTTCCTGGGATTTTTCCTTTAACAGCTTGAGCCCCTTTTGGATCTGTGCTGCTTCCTCTTTTTCAATGATGCCGCAGCGGGACAGCATTTCCACGTGCGCAAGGCTTCCCTCTATATCCTCCTCAACAAGCTCCTGGTCAAAGGAGATGGAGGCGCCGAATTCATCCACCCATTCCTCTGCCGATTTCGTGAATCTTCCTCCCCAAAGTTTCTTCACACTGTCACCTTCTTATTCTGTACAATGCTTTGAACCTTGGTCGGCAGACCCCATAACTGGATGAAGCCAACAGCAGCATTATGGTCGAATTCATCTTCAGAGGTATAAGTGGCCAACTTTTCATCATAAAGGGAATAAGGAGATTTTCTGCCTTCGACGATGCTGTGCCCCTTGAACAGTTTCACCCTTACAGTTCCAGTCACATGCTTTTGCGTTTCCTCAAGGAAAGCCGTTAAAGCCTTTTTCAATGGTGAGAACCAGAGCCCTTCATAGATCAGCTCAGTCAGTTTTTTCTCGATGACTGGCTTGAAATGGGCAAGCTCTTTCACAAGGGTAAGGTCTTCAAGTTCTTTATGCGCTTTGATCAGCGTCATGGCTCCGGGACATTCATATACTTCCCTTGATTTGATGCCGACAAGTCTGTTCTCAACATGGTCAATGCGGCCGATCCCATGCTTGCCTGCCATAAGGTTCAGCTCAAGGATCAATTCGGATAACGGATAAACTTTGCCGTTCAGGCTTACCGGCACCCCTTTGCTGAATTCAATTTCCACGATATCAGGGGTGTCAGGCGTATACTCAAGGCTGGTTGTCAGATCGTATGCTTCTTCAGGCGGTGCAGCCCATGGATCTTCCAGGATTCCGCATTCATTGCTGCGGCCCCAGAGGTTTTGGTCTATGGAGAAGGGGGAATCCAGATTGATCGGAATCGGGATATGATTATCCTTTGCATATTGGATCTCTTCTTCTCTGGACCATTTCCATTCCCTTACAGGCGCGAGCACCTTGAGATCTGGATTAAGCGCCTGGATCGATACCTCGAACCTTACCTGGTCATTTCCTTTTCCTGTACAGCCATGGGCAACCGCAACGGCGCCTTCCTTTTCAGCCACTTCAACAAGCTTTTTAGCAATAAGAGGCCTTGAAAGAGCGGATACAAGCGGGTATTTGCCTTCATAAAGAGCGTGCGCCTGAAGGGCTGCTAGTGCATATTCATTCGCAAACTCTTCTTTCACATCCAGCACATATGACTGGACGGCTCCCACTTTTAGCGCCTTTTCCTGGATGAACTTCAGATCTTTGCCTTCCCCAACGTCAAGGCAGCATGCAACCACCGAGTAACCCTGGTCGCCAAGCCATTTAATCGCCACAGAAGTATCCAGTCCGCCTGAATATGCTAAAACAACTTTTTGATTTGACATGAAAATTTCCTCCTCTATAGATAAACGAATAAATATTCATTTAAATTATGTTTTTATACAATTAACTAGTTATTACTCTAACAATATTCCAGGATTAATTCAATAGTTATTCGTTAAAATGTATAAAAATTTATCACATCACCCATGGTGACAGGCACCTGTACCAGTCGGCCGGCTGGTATAGGTGCCTGTCACCATGTACAATAAAAGCAGCCTATTTTTGGGGGACGGATGAGATGGAGGATGTTTTTGTTTTGGATGGACGCCTGGGGATTGCGGTTCCTGTGCTGGATGGCGAGTGGGAAGAGTACCCGCAGGAAGAGCGCCAGGAAATCCTGTATACATGGGAGAAAATCCGCGGGGGGATCCCGGACAGGATTTCAGAGCTTGAGTCGCAGATAAACGGCAGGCAGGATCAGCTTGCAGATGAAGAAAATTTTGAGCTTTCATGCAGACTGAACAGCGAGATCGCGGACCTTGCTTCCATCATCAACGATCTTTGGCTGTGGTACAGGGCCAATCAGGAAATCAGGGGAAAACTGCACCGCTGAATTAGCTCTACAGAAATAATGTGCACGAAAGCAAAAAGGCGGGGCGCCATAATGGCACCCCGCCTTCATTTTATTTAAGATCCTTCTTTATTTCCCTTACAACATGCCCGAGCTCCGGGATGATTAATTTATTCATAGCCAGCCTTACTGCACCCGATGATCCCGGTGTGGAAAAGACTGCCGTATTCTCAATGATGCCAGCAGAAGCGCGGGAGAGGATTGCAGCCGAGCCGATGTCCTCCTGGTAGCTTAGCATCCGGAATAATTCCCCGAAGCCGGTAATTTCCTTTTGATAAAGAGCGCTCACCGTTTCAATGGTTACGTCCCTTAAAGCAATTCCAGTCCCTCCATTGGTAAGTACTGCATCGATCTCCGGGTCTGAACATCCCTCCAGAACCGCCTCGCTGATTTTTTCTTTTTCATCCGCCACAATCTGATAGGAAGATACCAGATGGCCTTCCGCTTCAAGGAACTCCTTCATCAGCTTTCCGCTTTTGTCAGTCTCCGGATTTCTCGTATCACTGATGGTAATGATTTTGCAGTTGACTGTTTTTGGAGCTGCTTTTTTATGTTCTTCGCTGCTCATCGCACTTCTCCCTGTTTCTTCAGCAAATACCTGTACTGATAATATTTGTGGGCGAAACCAGTGACCTTCCTGGTAAACTGATAGTTTGCCCCAGCTCCTATGGCCATGCTGACAAGCGGGATGCCCTGGATGGATTTCCTTTTGAATGCCGCTATAGCCAGGCCTTTAAAAAGCTGTTTAATTGGCTGGCCCATCCATGCGATGTCTGTCAGTTCCTCCTGCCCCTCATAAAAATAAGCTTCTTCCGCATTCTCCAGTTCGGCCAAAAGCTGCTCCCAAGCCTGTCCCTGCAGGCGCGGAGGCAGGATCGATGCGCAAAACACCTTTAAGGAAGCCATCATCTCATAAGGCGTGTTCACTTCAATTCCATATGTCATTGCAATGAGCTGGACTGCACGCAAATTGATGACAGCCATGGCAGGAAGATCGGATCCAAGCAGCAGCACTCCGCCGGTCCCGGAAGCCCCTCCCTGTGCAAATGAGTAAAGGCGGTGGCGTGCAATCTGCTGATTGGCTATGTATTGCAGCTGATTGATATCTAATGAGGCCAGATCTTCCACTGTTTCAATGCCCTCATCAAAGATGCGTCCAGCAGAAAGGATCCGTTCCTTTGCATCCAGCTGGAGCTGTGAGCTTTGGATCAAGGCATGGAGATGGAACAGCCAGTTATCCAGGGACGCAAAAAATTGCTGCTGAGTCTTATCAGGAAGCAGCAGGAATGCCTTTTCTAAATATTTGTCATAGGTCAGCTCCAAATCATTGGATTCATACTGCGCCAGCTTGTCTTCCCATTGTGCAATCTCAGATAGAGCCTGTTCTTCCCGTCCGTTTAAAGCCATATCTTCATCCTCCTTGCCAGTGTTTTTGTTCAGTATAGCATATAGGTTCAGGCAATTCCTGTTTCATTGAATGGAGAAGGCAGAAAAACAAAAGGACAAAGAAGCCTCGGCTCCTTTGTCCTTCCAGTAATTCAAATATTATTTCGCAAGCCTTACTACATCCCTGGCGATCATAACTTCTTCATTTGTCGGGATGACGATGACCTTGACCGGTGAGTGAGGATAGTTTACGAATGTTTCCTCTCCGCGGACCTTGTTCAATGCAGGGTCCCAATATACGCCCATGAATTCCAGTCCCTGAAGAACACGCTCACGGATTTCTGCACTATTTTCGCCGATGCCCGCTGTAAAGATAATGGCATCTACACCGTACATGCGGGAAGCATAAGAGCCGATATATTTGTGGATCCGGTTTGCAAACACTTCAAGAGCAAGCTCTGCTCTTTCGTTGCCTTCAGATGCTTGTACCTCGATGTCGCGAAGGTCGCTTGAGAAACCGGAAACTCCAAGCATCCCGCTCTCTTTATTCAGTACATTAAGTACTTCATCAGCTGACTTGCCTGTTTTCTCCATGATGAATGGAATTAAAGCAGGGTCAATATTCCCTGAACGGGTACCCATTGTCACACCGGCAAGCGGTGTAAAGCCCATGGATGTATCGATTGATTTTCCGCCTTCGATGGCCGCGATGCTCGCACCGTTCCCCAGGTGGCAGGAAAGCAGGCGAAGCTGCTCAAGCGGACGGCCAAGAAGCTCTGCTGCACGCTCTGATACATATTTATGTGAAGTTCCGTGGAAGCCGTATTTACGGATGCCGAACTTCTCATAATACTCATAAGGAAGGCTGTACAGGAACGAGCTCTCAGGCATTGTCTGATGGAATGCAGTATCAAAAACAGCTACTGCCGGCACATTTGGAAGCACCTGCTGGAATGCCTTGATTCCCGTAATGTTTGCAGGGTTGTGCAGAGGCGCCAGCTCGGAAAGGGCATCGATTTTGTTGAGCACCTCTTCCGTGATCACTGCAGAATCTGCAAACTCTTCTCCTCCGTGTACTACACGGTGGCCGATTCCTTCAATTTCATCCAGGGATTCAATGATCTTTAGATCAGTCAGCTTATTGAGCAGAAGCTTGACTGCAACCTCATGGTCAGGGATTTCCGTTACTTCCGTCTGCTTCTCGCCGTTGACAGAAATACTGAAAACCGCATCATTCAGACCAATTCTTTCAATTAAACCTTTTGTAATTACTTCTTCGTTTGGCATTTCAAATAATTGAAATTTCAATGAAGAACTTCCAGCATTAATTGCAATAATTTTCGCCACGATATGTCGCTCCTTTTAAATGCGGACTCGCATACGTCCTGTATGTTTAACCAGTGCAATGGGGACCAAGGGGAAAATGTATCTCTCTTCCCTCCAGGATGCCAGCCTTTATATAACACTGATGCTTATCTAATGCCTGATGTGGTACACATTTATTGTGTGCAACTGGCATCATTTTATCTCTCAATTCCCCATTTAATCACTGTACTTGCATGATTTCAAGGAACATTCATAATTGGTATCGTTTACAGTAAAAATTAAGTGTATTCCGACATTTCGGTTATCTTCGCTTCTTATTTCCCCATTACCCCTGCGGCTCTTCTGCTAAAACAAAACTTCCCTTTAAAGACTGCCGATTAATGCTGCAGCATTCGCATACCCCTCATCCTGAAGACTTCTGCGGGCAGGTATTGAGGGTGGACAGCCCCATTAATTATTGGCTTCTCATGCAAAAAGTAAAAGCATGATCCACTTTGGAATCATGCTTTTGTCTTTATAACTTGTTTTCCCTGAACCAGGCGTCCACCTGCTTAAGGATCCTCTCGACCTGTTCAGTTTTTGATAGGCTCGGCATGTTCACAAGCAAGGCTTGCTTCGGAGCTGTGACCCCTTCACCTTTTTTCTGTAGGATAAAAACGCTTTTTGCGGCATTTTTATTTTTAAACAATGTTTCTGGCAGCTGAAGCAGGCCCTGGATGATGCTTGTCTTGCCTATATACTCCTTCAGCTTGTCCGCCTGTTCACTTTCAAACAGGCCATTAGGCACAATAAGGAATAGATAGCCGCCTTCCTTTACATGGCGCATGCTCTGTTCCAGGAAAAGATGATGGGCATAAGAATGGCCCTCGTCTGCCTTCAGTTCATACTCCTGCGCCCTTATGTCGTTGGGATAATACCCAACTGGAAGGTCGCTGATGACTGCATCCACGCTTTCAATGAACAGCGGCTCAAGGCTGTCCTGGTTATAGAATTGGATCGGGTGCTTCTGAAGATTGGCATTGATGTAGGCAAGCTTGATGAGAAGGTCGTCCACGTCTGACCCGACAGCTTCAATGCTCTTTCCTTCCTGCTGATTGATGACAGTAGTAAGGAGATTGCCTGTCCCTACCGCCGGATCCAGAAGGCGGAAAGATTTTGCCCCGACAAATTTATTCACAAGGTAACCCGTCAGCATTCCGACAGCATCCGGTGTCATTTGATGGTTTGGCTGCACATTTTCCTTCATGCCCTTTAAAATCGCCAGCTGAAACGACTTTCTGATATTCTCGCTTGTATAAAGGTCAAGATTCAGCGTCTCATAGCTTTTTTTCAGCCTTTTCACGTTCAGCTCACTGAGCCCGTCCTGGAGAATGGACTCTTGAAAAATATTATCGCCTGTTTCTGCAAGCGCCTCTAAATATGTACATTGCAGTTCTTCCTGCAAGATCATAGCTGTTTCGTTAAAGACTGAGAACAGTTCTTCTACGGGAGTGATACTCACTAATTCATTCCTCCTGCTAAAATATTATTGTCTTATTGTAACGGGGTTCCGGCAGGATCACAAGCCCGCCGCCTGCAGTCAGGGGATCCGGTAACGCAGCCTGTGCATTCTTAAAGGCATACAAAAACCCCGATTGCCCGGGGTTCCTAGAAGAATTATTCAGCTTGCCTTGCAGCTTCCACTGCGGCTTCATAGTCAGGATGGTCAGTTGCCTCGCTCACATATTGGGCATAAACCACTTTGTCGTTGGAATCAACAACAAATACTGCGCGTGCAAGAAGGCGGAGCTCCTTGATCGCTACCCCGTACGCTTCACCGAACGAAAGATCGCGGTGGTCTGAAACTGTCTGGACATTTTCAATGCCGGCAGCCGCGCACCAGCGCTTCTGTGCGAAAGGAAGGTCTACGCTGACTGTAAGAACTTTTACATTATCAAGCTTTGATGCTTCTTCATTGAATCTGCGCGTCTGGGCGTCGCAAACGCCTGTGTCAATAGAGGGAACAACACTGATCAGTCTTACCTGGCCCTTGGAATCCGCAAGCGTCACCTCAGATAAGTCATTGGCAAGCACTTTAAATTCCGGAGCCTGGTCTCCTGCTTTCACTTCATTCCCCAGCAAAGTAACCGGATTTCCTTTAAAAGTAATTGATGCCATTGGTTTCTTCCTCCTTATTTTTCATATATGTACAGTGCAATCATACTTCCTGGAAAATCTTTTTGCAATGAAAAGCCATTCCATTTTTGCAATAGAAAAGGCTGTCTCCGGGGACGAAGGCCAGCCTCTTCAAACAACCATTTTAGAAGTCCAGGTCATGCTTTGGTCCATTGTATTCGTTCGAGCGGTTCTGGCTGCTTTGGCCTTCGCTCTTTCCATCCTGGCCGCTGCTTCCTGATCCGTTATTTTTTGACATCATCTGCTGGATCTTATCAACAGCCTGAGGGGCCAAATCAAGGATTTTTTCATAAAGATGTGTGCTTTCGTCCAGGTGGACCATTTTAACTCCGTGGGAACTCACGATTAAAAAAGCAATCGGCGTAATGGAAACCCCGCCGCCGCTTCCTCCGCCAAACGGATGCTTCGGCTTGCCTTCTCCCTCGCGGCCTGATCCTTCAAGCATAAACTCACTGCCGCCTGCTGCAAATCCAAATCCAACCTTTGATACGGTAAGGATCACACTTCCATCAGGAGTTTCAACCGGGTCCCCGATGATTGTATTCACATCAATCATTTCTTTCAGATTTTCCATTGCGGTCGTCATCAAGCCTTGTATCGGATGATCAGACATAGTAAACTTCCTCCTCATCTAAACGGATTTTGTTTTATTATCAGATAGCACGGATAACGGCTTTGTCCTAAAGTCCGGCATTCCGCCTTTCCAATATTTAATCAGTTTAATTCCTGCCAACATAGCTTGCCCGATGCGGAATTGAAACATACATGAAAAACGGGTTTGGGAAACAGCTGCCTGGAAATGGGGGGTCACCGACAAAACGGGCATGTCCCTCATCCTCATATAGTGGCTGAGGAAGCCGATCAGACTTCCTTTTGCAGACCAGATTACCCCGGCAAGGACAGCAGTATGCGCCGCATCCCCAATTCCGGCCAATGTATGCCATTCGATATCCCTGATTGCCACCTTTTTCAGAAATCTCCGGATAATAATGTGCAGGCCAAATACATGCCGTATCAGCTCCTCGGCATCCTTGAGACTGTCCAGGAAGTCCTCCGGCGTGAATTTTTTCCGGTCTTCCTGCTTTTTCTCCTCCTTCTGGCCGGCTTCTAATTTCTCTTCAACAACAATGGAAGGGGAGTTATCATCAATTTTTATCAGCGGAACCTGTATGTTATAGCGGATAAGGCCGAACCAGGCCCTGAACTTTATTGATATATGGTCATTATCCTGGCCATGATAGAAGTTAAAGAAAACTGTAAGCTTTGAGAAAAGAAGAATAATGAGCAAAAGCAGAATGACTGCTGCAGCTGCCCCCAGGATCACCCACCACATCCGATCACCCCCTATTAACGGGCTGGTGTATTTTTTCGCATTATGATTCTGCTAAAGATATCCAGACGCTAAATCTAGGCTTTCCTTTTGGGAAAAAAAATAAACCTGCCGGCAGCAGGCCGGCAGGTTGATTCTTTCAATTATCCGTTATTTTCTTTCGTGAATGACGCTTGTATCGGCAAACAGGTCATGAAGCCCCTGTTTTTTCGGCAGAAAAGCGACAATGATATAGCCAATATAGATAGTGGCGGAAATGAAGCGCCCGACCCACTCCCTGAACAATATGGTGCTCCAGGACATTTCTTCATCTTTAAGACTGATTACTTTCAGCCCAAATATCATTTTCCCGAGCGTCTGCCTGAAATACTTTGTCATCAGGACAAAATAGGCGTAAAAGATGATGCTTGTAACGATATTTGCCGGAGTGAAAATCCCCGAATCAGCAAGGGGAAGATCCGCCGCCCGAAAAATTGGATGCACAATGATGCGATTAATGCTGCCAATGACAATGAGATCGGCCAGATAGGCCCAGAACCTCATCCAGAAACCGGCAAAACGGGGTGCTGCCAAATGATCTTCATAGGGCTGGCTGGCTGGTGAATGATTGTCAGCAGGAGAATCTTTTTCCAAATGGCTGTCTATTGTGGTCATTTGCCATCCCTCCTCATTCTGAATACATGTACATCAGGCGCGGGGCATTCGGCTGTGACAATAGCTTCATCATGCCGGCCATTTCAATATCATCGCCCATTACTTTCCTTGCACCCATGCTGAACAGGGAGCCAAAGCCCATATTTTCCGAATAGCTGACAACCTGTGCACCCTTAAGCTTATGGTCTTTCTTCAGTTCATCGACAACATCTTCAAAGAAGCCGAAACCATCAATCAGATTCAGCTCTTTTGCCTGGCGGCCGTCATAAATCCGTCCGTCAGCGATTTTCCGTACCTGTTCTGCCGGGATGCCCCTTCCTTCTGAAATGACTTTAACAAAGCCTTCATAAGAATTGTCGATCATAGACTGGAGGATCTCCCGTTCTTCTTCGGTCATGTCCCTTGTAGGGCTCATGATATCTTTATAAGGCCCGCTTTTGATCGTTACGAATTCCACGCCATACTTTTCTGCAAGGCCTGCATAATTATAGCCCTGCATGATGACACCGAGGGAACCTGTAAGCGTCTCCGGACTGGCATAAATTTTCTCGGCCGGAGCAGAAATATAATAGCCGCCGGAAGCAGCCATTGATCCCATTGATATGTACACAGGCTTTTTCGCTTCCTTCTGGATTTCCACGATCTTATCATGGATCTCCGAGCTTTCCACTACACCGCCCCCTGGGGAATTTACGCGGAGAATGACCGCTTTCACGCTATCATCCTCTTTAACATGGTCCAGCTTTTTCATGAAAGTTTTGTGGTTATAGCCGGGACTGGCAAACAGTGAGCTGGCATCTCCGGCATCCTGGATGGTCCCATCTACATTCAGGACGGCAATTTTCTTTGTACTGCTGCCCTGTTCAATAATTTCTTCGGCAAATGCTTCATCAACCGGAAACAGATCCGCAAATGTGCTTTCGGCATTCCTAAATGCGAAAGTCGACAGCACACTAGTAATTATGGAGAAAAACAGCAGTGCAGCAGCTATCCCTAGAGCCGCCCATCTTTTTCCATTCATAACTTCTCCTCCTTTTTTCCTTTTCCATGTGTTAATACGCAATAACTTTTAAAATGTTTCAAAAACATGTACACTGATGACAATAAACGTTATTGCCGCAAAATACCAATCATACGCAAATATTATCATTTTGAATGGGAGGAATGAAAGTGACGCGCCGAAACTTATATTTTTACCATAAGAAAGATTCTGAAATGATGGAAAAAGCAGGCCATCTTTATGAGCTGGCCGAAAAATACGGATTTACCCTAGTCAATGACTTTAAACAGGCTAATATCATTGTGAGCATTGGCGGTGACGGGACCTTTCTTCAGGCCGTCCGCAAGACCGGTTTCCGCGAGGACTGCCTGTACGCAGGCATCTCTACAACCGGCACATTGAGCATGTACTGCGATTTCCATCTGGATGACACATCCAAAATGATTGAAGCGATGGCCAATGAACAGATCGAAGTCAGGAGATATCCGACCATGGAGATTAAGGTGGATGATGAATCCTCCTTCTATTGCCTGAATGAATTCAGCATACGGTCTGCGATCATCAAAACATTTGTAATGGATGTATTTATCGATAATCTCCATTTCGAAACCTTCAGGGGCGACGGCATGATTGTCGCAACCCCGACAGGCAGTACAGCCTATAATAAATCGGTCAATGGCGCCATCGTTGACCCTATGCTCCCCTGCCTCCAGGTCAGCGAACTGGCATCCCTGAACAATAACCGCTACAGGACACTGGGTTCTTCATTCATCCTGAGCAGCGGCCGCAGCCTGACCCTCAGAGTCATCCAGGACGGCAATGACCACCCGACAATGGGAATGGACAACGAAGCACTAAGCATCCAGCATGTCGAAAAAATTGAAGCCAAACTGAGCGGCAAACAAATCAAGACCGTCAAACTTAAGGACAACTCCTTCTGGGAAAAGGTGAAGAGGAGTTTTCTATAAAAAAGGCGGGATTGTCTGAACAAGTCATGTATCCCGATACAGGATGGGATACATGACTTCTCTTTTTTCTCCACACTCATGTATCCCAGGAGCCGGTTGCGATACATGGCTTACCTTTTTTCCCCACACTCATGTACCCCAGGAGCCTGTTGGGATACATGACTTCTCTTTTTTCTCCACACTCATGTATCCCAGGTGCCTGATGGAATACATGACTTCCTTTTTTTCTCCACACTCATGTATCCCAGGAGCCTGTTGGAATACATGACTTCCTTTTTTTCTCCACACTCATGTATCCCAGGAGCCTGCTAGGATACATGACTTCTCTTTTTTCTCCACACTCATGTATCCCAGGAGCCTGCTAGGATACATGACTTCTCTTTTTTCTCCACACTCATGTATCCCAGGAGCCGGTTGCGATACATGACTTCCTTTTTTTCCCCACACTCATGTACCCCAGGAGCCTGTTGGGATACATGACTTCTCTTTTTTCTCCACACTCATGTATCCCAGGAGCCTGCTAGGATACATAACTTCCTTTTTTATCCAGACCATAACATCTAAATATAATTCGTCCCACAGCCAAAAAGGCCCTTTGTCCGCCCTCCTCGCACCTAACCTGCAGCCCTGGCCAAGGGACGCACAATTAGAAAAAGGAAGAGGCCTTCGCCTCTTCCTTTTTACATCCCCAGCCCTTTCCCATGTTTCCATTTCATATTGGCAAATAACTTAGTCCTGGACAGCGAGTAGACGGTCAAAGCCAGCCAAATGAACAAGAATGCGACCAGGTGGGTCTTTGTGAATTCTTCACCATATACAAAAATGCCGAGCAGCAGTGTTAATGTCGGAGCGATATACTGCAGATAACCCAGCATGGAAAGCGGAATTTTCTGTGCTCCTTTGGCAAAATACAGAAGCGGGATCGCGGTGGCTGCCCCTGCCCCGATCAGCAGGAGATCCGTTCCTGTGGAAATGGCCAGGAATGACTGTTTTCCGTCTGCAAATAAATAGATCAGATATCCAAGTGCCAATGGCATGACAACCATCGTCTCAAGCGTCAGTCCAATGGCAGATTCCACCTTGATCAGTTTTTTTGCCAAACCGTAAAGGCCGAAAGATAAAGCAAGCGCAACCGCAATCCATGGAAATCTGCCATAAGAGAAGGTCATGATAAGCACACCCGCAGCCGCCAGCAGGAAAGAAACTGTCTGCACAGAGGAAAGCTTTTCTTTTAAAACGACTATACCCAGAAGGACACTGACCAGCGGGTTGATATAATAGCCAAGGCTTGCTTCAATCATCTGGCCGGAATTGACTGCCCAAATATATATGAACCAGTTGCAGCTTACGAGCAGAGAGGCAATTGTCAGAGCGAGCATTTGCTTCTTGTTATCCCGTATTCCTCTCAATGTCTTGATAAAATCCGGCCATTTCCTGGTCAGGGCAAGTACAGCCAGCATAAAGATGAAGGACCAGAAAACCCGGCTGGCCAGAATTTCATCAGCACTCACATGATTGAGAAGCTTCCAGTAGATCGGCAGGATGCCCCATATCAAATAAGACAGCCCTGCGTACAGGGCCCCTTGTTTTACTTCAGTATCTGTCATTTTTGGTTAGCCTCGATTCTTTCTAATATCGAAATAATTATAAAGCCAAAAGAAAAAAACTGGCAACCTATTCGTTTTAGCAGCATTCGCTCGTTTAATTCTGTCCGCGCTTATAAACGGTTTTTCCTCCTATGACTGTCTCATTGACTCTTGTACGGAGGAGTGTCTCCGGATCTTCTTCGAATATATTACGGTCAAGGATTGTGAAGTCAGCAAGATATCCTTCCTTGATCATTCCCCTGTCACCTTCATGGCAGATTGCATATGCGCTGCCTTTGGTATATAAGGAAACAGCTTCGTACATGGATAATGCCTCCTCTTTGATATAGGCGATCCTCCCCGGGTCATCGCTGCTGGTTCTTGTAACCGCAGAATGGATGCCGAGGAGCGGGTCAGCTTGCTCGATTGGCGCATCAGATCCGCCTGCACACGGAATTCCTTCATCAAGCAATGTTTTCCAGGCATAACAGTAATCCATATGCTCTTCGCCGATCCTGCTGATGACCCACGGAAAGTCAGAAGCCAGGAATCTTGGCTGGATATCCAGTATAAGCGGCAGCTTTTTTGCTCGCGGAAGGAGTTCTTTCCGTAATATCTGTGCATGGATAAGCCGGTCCCTGCCTTTTCCTTTCAGCGGGTATTTTTCAATGCTGTTCAGCGACATTTCAAAAGCCTTGTCACCAATGGCATGTATGGCAACCGGCATATCCAGCTCCCTGGCTTTTTTCAATAGCCCGTCAAGCTGATCCTGTGTAAAAATGGCCACTCCTGAGGTTGAAGGATCATCCGCATACGGATGGCTCAGCAAAGCGGTCCGGCCTCCCAAAGCCCCGTCAGAAAAAATTTTCATTGCACCGAATTCTATCCACTCATCCCCGCCAAGATAATTTCCGCCCTCAAGCTTCATCTCATCGATAACCTCATGATGGACGAGCAGGTGGGCACGGAAAGGCAGTTTATCTTCGCCAATGACCTCCTTAAATGTCCCATAGGTACCCTGGAAGCCGCCATAATAATTAAGATCCTCAGTATGTGCCCCTGTCAGGCCCAGTGCATAGGCATCCTGTATGGCTGCACGCATCGCCGTTTCGAGATACTCACGCGATGCCCCCGGCAGAATAGAAAAAATAAGCTCCTGGGACTGATCCTTCAATAGTCCAGTTGGAAGGCCTGCCTCATCTTTTTCAATGACCCCGCCTGGAGGGCAAATGGTATCCGGGGTGATTCCGCCCGCTTCCAATGCTTTCGAATTGACGGCGATTGCGTGCCGGCAAATCCTCTTCAGGCAGACTGGATGTTCAGGAACCGCTTCATCAAGCTCCTTTGCCAGCAAGGGGTCAGGGCTGTCCCATAAATTTTCATTCCAGCCCTCGCCGATGATCCAGCTGCCTTTTGGAAACCTGCCTGCATATTCCTTCACAGCATCGAGCACTTCTGTTTTAGAGGTGCAGCCGGACAAGTCAAGTCTTATCAGCCTTTCCCCATGTCCGATCAAGTGCATATGGCTGTCCACAAATCCGGGCAGCATCAGGCTTCCCTCAAGGTCCCTCATTTCAGAGGGTTTTACCGAGTAGATTCTTTTCATTTCTTCCAGCAGCCCTGCCCCCAGGATCTTTCCATTCTCCGTCATGACCGCTTCGGTTTTTTGTCCTTCTTGCTGAAGGGTGTATATATGTCCTCCATGCCATAAAGTTCGCATCTTTTTCTTGCTCCTTTGCTTCCTATTCTGGCACAGAAACAATAATCAGTGCCTGCTGATATGATTATATCTTCTTTCGGGACACAAAAAAACTGAGCTTTAAAAAAGCTCAGGGTTAAAACCAATTTATATAGGGGCTTCCCAGGTGGATACTAGCTGCGGGCAGCCTCCTCCATTTCTTTTTTCCTCAGCTCTACCCTGCGGATCTTTCCTGATGTGGTCTTCGGAAGCTCTGACAGAAACTCGATCCTGCGGGGATATTTATAAGGAGCAGTCAGCTCCTTTACATGCTCCTGCAAGGTACTGATGAGATCCGGCTTATCTTCCGCGATGCCATCCTGCAGGACGATAAAGGCTTTGACGACTGCTCCGCGGATTTCGTCCGGGCTCGCCACGACGGCGCATTCCTTTACGTACGGGTGCTTGACAAGGGCATCCTCCACCTCAAACGGCCCGATCGTATATCCGGAGCTGATGATAATATCATCTCCCCTGCCTTCAAACCAGAAGTACCCGTCTTCATCCTTTTTCGCTTTGTCTCCGGTTACATAGTATTCACCCCGGAATTGCATGGCCGTCCGTTCTGGATCCTTATAATAGTTTTTAAATAATGCAGGGGTTTCAATGTGGACGGCGATATCGCCGACTTCCCCTGGTCCGCATGCGTGACCGTCTTCAGTAATAATCTCGACAGAATTTCCGGGGATCGGTTTGCCCATTGAACCCGGCCTAAGCTCCATGCCTTTTGTAATGCCGACCAGAAGGGTGTTTTCCGTCTGGCCGTATCCGTCCCGCACTTCAATATTAAAATGCTTTTTGAAAGTATCAATCACTTCGCGGTTGAGCGGCTCCCCTGCCGAGACGGCACTATGAAGATCCGGGAGGCTGTATTCAGCAAGATTGTCGACCTTTGCCATCAGCCTGTATTCTGTAGGGGTGCAGCAAAGGACATTGACTTTGTAGTCCTGAAGGAGTGCCAGATATTTTTTCGGCTCAAATTTCCCGGAATATACCAGTCCTGTTCCTCCTGATCCCAGCACGGAGAGGAAGGGGCTCCATATCCATTTCTGCCAGCCCGGGCCAGCAGTTGCCCAGACAGTATCCCCCTCATTGATGCAAAGCCAGTTAGGACCGGCGGCACGGAGATGTGCATATGCCCAGCCATGTGTATGTACGACTCCCTTGGGATTGCCCGTTGTGCCGGAAGTATAGGAAAGGAAAGCCATATCGTCCTTGCTTGTTCCCGCAGTCTCCATGATATCAGAGGCTGCATCCATCTTTTCGTCCAGAGGAATCCAGCCTTGCACAGGCTCTCCAATCACAAACTTAGGCAGGTCCTCTGCTTCAGGAACATCTGCAAATTGCTCTGTAAACGGCGAAAAGCATACAATGGCCTTCACATCGCCATGATTGATCCTGTACTGAATATCTTTAGAGCGGAGCATCTCAGAGCAGGGAATGACTACCAGGCCCATTTTAAGTGCAGCTATGTACGTCTGGTAAGCTTCTATCAGGCGCGGGACCATGATCAGGACCACATCCCCCTGCCTCAGGCCGTTCCCGGAGAAAACGTTTCCAATTTTATTGGCATTTGATAAAAGCCTGGAATATGTAATTTCCTTTCTTTCGCCTTCCCCGCTTTCCCAGAGGATGGCTGTCCTTTCAGGCTTATCAGCAAACTTCTCCATTTCAGAGACCAGATTATATTTTTCTGGCGCCAGCAGATCTTCACGCTTCATGTCATATGTCCTCCTCATCTGAAATTGTATCAATAATTATATTATACATAATTTTTTAAAAATTTAAAAATATATAACAAAAAGTAAAGGAGCAGGCTGGTGAGCCTGCTCCTTTGTAGCCATATTATTTATTTTTCGATTAGCGCTGGAAACCTCCAAGCTGTTGTTCAGCCATTTGAACTAAACGCTTAGTGATTTCTCCTCCTACTGAACCGTTAGCACGTGAAGTTGTTTCTGCGCCAAGGTTTACACCAAATTCAGTAGCGATTTCGTATTTCATTGAGTCAAGAGCTTGCTGTACGCCAGGTACTAGAAGCTGGTTAGAGTTGTTGCTGCTTGCCATGTGATCTCACCTCCTTGTGAGTTTAGAATGTGTAGAATCACATGGCTTCATGCAAATATTAATTGGTAATGTTTTCTTCACCCGTCCGACTTTCAGTCTCCCTAGAAAAGATCGTCCTCACTGTCACTACCGGCTTCATACGGCTTGATGCGAATTGTTTCAATATGCTCCACAGCTTTTGCAATAAGCGCATCAAAATCAACAAAGCTTTCATAATATGCTGCCTTTTCAAGCTTAGGCTTCGTTTTGGGCGAAGCCGGGACAAATACGGTGCAGCAGTCATCATATGGCAGGATTGATATATCATGGGTATCAATTTCCTGGGCGATCTCAATGATATCGGTCTTATCCGTTGTTATCAGCGGGCGCAGGACCGGCGTGCTTGTCACTTCATTGATGGCATACATGCTGTCCAGTGTCTGGCTTGCAACCTGGCCGAGGCTCTCACCTGTAATGACAGCGAGCCCTCCATGCTTTTCCCGGATCAGATCCGTAATTTTAAGCATCAGCCTTCTGGTGGTTGTCATCGTATAATTTTCAGGCACCTGCTTTTGGATAAGCTGCTGGATGTCCGTAAAAGGAACAATATGAAGGACCATTTGCCCTGTATATCCCGCCAGCTTTTCAGCCAGGTCAACCACCTTTTGCTTGGATCTTTCGCTGGTGAAGGGAGGACTGTAGAAATGGACAGCTTCCACATCAAGCCCTCTCTTCATGGATAAATAGCCTGCGACCGGGCTGTCTATTCCCCCAGAAAGCATGAGCATCGCCTTGCCACCTGATCCGGCAGGCATACCTCCGGCTCCCTGAATATTTTCGCATGAAAGATAGGCAGCTTCCGGCCTTATTTCAGCCTGGAGATTAATATCCGGCTTTTTTACATCCACCTTCAAGCCTTCCATATTCTTCAGGAGATGTGAGCCAAGGGCATGGTTCAGTTCTCCGGTGTCAAGGTGAAAGCCCTTGTCCGCTCTACGCGCCGATACCTTGAAGGTATCTCCATCCTTGTATACCCGCTTTAAAAGTGCCAGGGCAGCTTCCTTGATTTTTTCTATATCCTTTTCAGCTTTCACAGCAGGACTGAAGGATTGAATGCCAAAGACCCCTTTGAGCTTCTCTATGATCTCTTCCCCATTTTCACCGTTAAGCTGGATGAACATCCTGTCCCTCTGGCCCTCGATCCTGACGGCCGGGTAGCTGTGCAGGACTTTCTTAATGCTTCTTTTCAGCTTCTCGACAAACTTCCCCCTGTTTCGGCCTTTTGTTGAAATTTCTCCATAGCGGATTAATATGCGGTCATAATTCATTTATTTCATTACCTTCCTTAGCTTTTTCGCTGTTTCTTCAATTGCCTGCAGCACAGCTTCTGCTTCCTCTGCTGTATTATCATAAGAAAGGCTGATTCTGATGCTGCTTGCCGCAGCCTCTTCAGGAATGCCCATAGCCAGCAGTGTCCTGCTGACAGCTTTCTTTTTCGAGGAACAGGCACTTGTGGTGGAGACATATATATTTTTTTCCTCAAGGGAATGCACAAATACTTCTGCCTTTAAGCCTGGTGCAGAAAAATTGAGGATATGCGGCGCCGAGTCTTCTAGCGGTGTATGGACAGAGATGCCTTCAATGGATTCCAGTCCTTCCCTAAGCAAAGATTTTACGTGTCTAAGCTGCTCCAGCCGGCTCCTGTACCTTTCAAGGCTGATTCTGAGCGCCTTGGCCATACTGACAATCCCTGGAACATTCTCTGTTCCGCTCCGCTGGTTCCATTCCTGGCTTCCGCCTGAAAACAGCGGTGAAAGCTTGACGCCTTCCCTGATGTAAAGGACACCTGTGCCTTTTAAACCGTGGAATTTATGGGCAGAAATGGTGCAAAGGTCTATTTCATTTTTTTGAAAATCAAGCGGAACCTTTGCAATGCCCTGTACATGATCCACATGGAAAAGCACTTTTGAATAGGGCTTGAGCATTTTGCCGATTTCAGCAATCGGCTGGATGGTGCCAACCTCATTATTAACATGGATGACGCTCACAAGAATCGTATCATGGCATAAGGCAGCTTCTATGTCCTCCGGCCTGATTCTCCCATCCTGGTCTACAGGAATATACGTAACCCGGAACCCGAGCTCTTTCAGCTGTTCAAATGCTTCTGCCACTGATGAATGCTCCGAGGCAGTCGTAATAAGATGGCGCCCCCTGCTTTTATGCATCATGGCAGTCCCTTTTACAGCCAGATTATTTCCTTCAGTTCCGCCTGAAGTAAAGAAAATTTCCTTCTGGCCGGCTCCCAGGAGCTCGGCAATCTGCATCCGGGCCTGTGACAGGAGCTTTTCTGCCCTGCCCCCGATTCCGTGCAAAGACGAGGGATTGCCAAAGTAATCTGAGGCCACCTTATTAAATGAATCCAGCACTTCTTTATATGGTTTAGTTGTTGCACTATTATCAAAGTAAATCATGGGTCTTCCCCTTCCTTGAAAAACCGTTTAGCCAATAGTAAATCTTATCACACTGGGACAATGTTTTCATCTGCATAATCTTTTATATTTCTTTTGGAAACCAAAAACATAACAAAAGACAGAATTATAAGTCTGAATGTTTTGACTATAATTCCTTTCGACAAATTTCTCATTTCCTGTGTTAGTATGTTAAATGTTCTAAACATTTCGATAGACAGTCATGGAGGTTTGTATGAATAATAAGAGCCTATCCAGCAGAGAAACAATCGCAATAGGACTGATGCTTTTCGCTCTTTTCTTTGGAGCAGGGAATATGATTTTCCCTCCATATCTCGGCCAGGAATCTGGTGTCAGCATGGGAAAGGCCATCATCGGATTCCTCATAACCGGCGTCGGCCTGCCGCTTCTGGGAGTCATCAGCATAGCCAAGGCTGGAGATCTCAGAACGCTGGCCGGCAGGGTCCACCCTGTTTTCGGGGCTATCTTTACTTTGCTTTTGTATCTTGCCATCGGCCCGCTGTTCGGGATTCCGCGGACCGGAACCGTAGCCTACGAAATTGGCATCACTCCGTTTTTGCCTGATACCGTTTCTAAGTACGGGATGGCACTGCTTTTTTATACCATTATCTTTTTTGCCGTCACAGCCTGGCTTTCAATGAATCCTTCTAAGCTTGTGGACCGGATCGGGAAGTTATTTACTCCGATTCTTCTTGTTATATTGGCCATTCTGGCTGTAAAGAGTATCATCACTCCTTTGGGAGAGCCAATGGCTGCCAAAGGCGCATATGCCGAAACGCCTTTTTTTAAAGGTTTCGTCGAAGGCTACTTAACCATGGATGCAATCGCCGCCCTTGTTTTTGGCATAGTTGTGATCGGTTCAATTAAAGAAAGAGGCATCAGCAGCTCAAGGCAGATTGCAAAAATATGCATCTATTCAGGACTTATTGCAGCCGCTGCCCTTATGCTTGTTTACCTTTCGCTCGCATACATTGGGGCATCCGGGGCAGAATCGATTGGGTTTCAGGAAAACGGGGGAGCTCTCCTTTCCGCCGCCGCTTCCCGTCTTTTCGGATCTTTTGGGGCTGTCATCCTTGGGCTGGCCATTACTTTTGCCTGCCTTACCACTTCAATTGGGCTCGTCTCTTCCTGTGCACAATATTTTTCAAGAATTGTGCCAGCCATATCTTACAAGACATTTGTGCTGATTTTATCCTTATTCAGCATGATGATCGCCAATATCGGCTTGACGCAGCTCATTTCAATATCTTTGCCAATGCTCACGATGATCTATCCGCCGGCAATCGTTCTGGTATTGCTCTCTTTTCTGCATCATGCCTTTGGCGGCTCAAGAGCTGTATATGCAGGAGCCCTGATTCCGGCAGGTCTGATCAGTATTATTGATGCAATAAAAGCAGCCGGGGCAGATACCCGTATTTTTTCAGAAATGCTTGGGTTCCTTCCTCTCTATGCAGAAGGACTCGGCTGGGTCATTCCAGCCATTGCCGGTGGCCTGCTCGGTCTTCTCATTGCCGGAAGGGGCAGAAACACAGCAGAATAGACAGATTAACTTTCCCCATATAAAAAACCAGATCTGCCAAAGCAGATCTGGTTTTTTATGCATTTTCTTCTTTTTCGCCGATCATTTCTTCTATTCTTTTCAAAGCTCCTGGCTCAATCTCTTCAATAGATGAAGCAGCCTGCTCCAGTGCCTCTTTATAATTGTAGTTCCTGAATGAATCCTCCGCTTCTCTCAGTGCTTTAGCGATGGAAGGATACTTGCTTCGATACCTGTTTCCATATTGGATGACCTTTTCAGCCAGCTGGACGGTTTCAATCATTTCAGCCGTGCTGTCTGCAGCTTTATCAACTGTCATCACCGCTATTTCCAGATACTGCTGGACAGCAGGGATATCAAGGGGCTTTTCATCAAGCTTGTCAATGACATTTTGAATGCTTTCCTTCGTGTCTTCCATTAAATACCGGTAATTTTGGGACAGCCCAGGTATATTGCTCTTGGATACGAGCCTGATGGTTTCCGACAGCTTTTTGCTGATTTCCTTTACCTTTTCCCGTGCGGAGAGCTCGTCCTTCCTTAAGGCCTGCAGCTTTTCGGCAAAATGGACCTGCTCTTCTGACAATGCTTCCAGTTCATTTTTTATATATTCTAATTCTTCACCAAGAACTGAATGGGCAGAGCTTTGATTGCTGATTTTATGCTCAAGTATTTCAAAGCGTTTAAAAAGCTTGGTCAGCTTCGTTTCAAGCAGGCTGTGTGTTTCTTCGTCCTTTTCCTGGAGGTGGTAGCTTTGCTGTACGATGCCGAGCTCTTTCTTCAGCATAAAGTTTGCATCCTTGGCATTGTATAACTCTGTACGGACCTTTTCATCATGCGATTGGATGAACTTTCTTGCATACACTTCTTTCTCAAGCAGATCATAGAGCGCATCTATTTTCTGCTTGATATCCTCAAGGCCCTCATGCGCTTCTCCGGTCTCTGCGCGTTCGATCATGGCGAGATATTCGGCAGCCTCTTTTTCTAATGACTCTGCTTCCTTGTCCACTTCTACATGTTCAAGAATATATCCCTGCTCCTCCATTTCACGGAAGCCTTCTCTCACCTCAAGAAGCTGGGATGGGATATTTGACCCGGCATCCACCAGCAAATCGGGGATAACTTCCATTTTCTTTTGGATACTGTCAAGCTGTGCCTGGATGGTCAGGACGATTTCCCTGGCCTGAAGATAGTCGCCGTTTGCTGTCCGGTCCTCAAAGTCCTGGAACTTCGCAAAAGCTTCATCAAGCTGGACGCCCAGGATGGTTTCAGCCTTTCCATAGGTATGCCGATGGGCGAGCAGCGCCTTTTTGCATTCCCTGTACTGATCTTTGAGTCCATCGATCTCGGTGCGGTTCTTTTCTTCGCTTCCGACCAGCTCATTGATTTCAGCAAGGAGGGATTTTATTTTATCCTCTATGCCTGCAAGGCTCTCCTCGATTGCCTGCTGAACTTCCTTTGCCTTCTTAAAGCGGTAGCGGTCGATATATTCCTCTGCGTCAAACAGCAGCTCCTCCACTCCAGGAAGCTGCCCGGTAACGATATCGTCCCACTCATTCCGCCAGCGTTCGAACAGCTCCTCTGTCTGGCCTGTCATATTCAGCTGCTTCACTTTGGACATCTCGTCGAGGACCGGCCTGTCCGTTATGTCCATTTTCCAGCCTTCCAGCCTGTCTATTTCTTTATAATACTTCTTTTTCATTAGGTATCCCGTCAGAAATAGTGCAATCGCGATCACTATTCCTCCAATTATGTACTCCATTGAAAGCCCCCTGTTCTGCTGCCGAGCTGATAACTGATAGATATATGTAAAAAAAACTTGAAATATGCAATTCAATGTTTTTATGATACCATGTAAACGACAATTTTTGACTATTAATTTAATTTTTTTTGAGAGAAACTTGCTATTATAACCTGCTTGCCGTTTTTGTGCAAAACCCGGGATTCAGAATTGACTGTTCCACTGCTCCCTTATTGATGCCTTGAGCTTGTTTTTCCTCCTGGAAACTGGAACTGAACGTTTTTTTAGCCCGGCACCTATAATTGAACAATACGTTTTGCCGCATTACAAATAATTCGCATTTTTGATTTTCGACAGAATGGAGCGATGCCCCTATGCTAAGGGATGGACATATACATACACCATTTTGCCCCCATGGTTCGAAGGATGCTTTTGAAGAGTATATCGACAGGGCTCTTTCGCTCGGTTTTGCAGAACTGACCTTCACTGAGCATGCCCCGCTCCCCGACGAGTTCACAGACACAGCCCCTGCACGGGACAGCGCCATGCAGGCAGATGATCTTGGAGCCTACTTCGAAGAAATCAGCCGTGTAAAAGCTCTCTACAAAAATAAAATCAAAATCAATGCAGGGCTTGAAGTGGATTTTATAGAGGGATTTGAAAAAGAAACAGGCAGCTTCCTCTCAAAGGTCGGGCATCTTCTGGATGACAGCATTCTTTCGGTCCATTTTTTGTATTATGATGGGCAATATGAATGTGCAGATTACAGCCCGGACGTCTTCTCCTCCATGATCAGCCGCTACGGTTCCGCAGAGGCTGTTTACAGAAAATACTATGAAACCGTCAGAAGGTCGATTACAGCTGACCTGGGTCCCTATAAGCCAAAGAGGATCGGCCATATTTCGCTGATCCATAAATTCCAAAAAAAATATCCTGCCGGCTTTGAAGACAAACAGGAAATTTCAAATATCCTTCAGTTGATGAAGCTCCACGGTTACGCACTGGACTGCAACGGGGCCGGCACCGCAAAACCGCTCTGCCGGGAGCCTTATCCGCCGGAATGGGCAGCTTCGATGGCCAAGTCCCTTGGCATCCAGCTCGTCTATGGTTCGGATGCACATCAGGCTAAAGAATTGGGGCAGGGCTTTAGCAGTTTCTTCTTTGAAGGCTAATTGGCCATGACGATTTCCCTTGCACCATGTTCCCGGACGGCTCCGTCAATCCAATTATAGATTTCAATTAAGTATTTATCTGCGAAATATCTTTCGTTTGGAAAAACGTGAAGCACCTCTGACAGATACTGCATATTTAAAAATGGCATCGACAATAGCCCTTTAAACTGGATGATAAAATAACTTGGGTGCTGAGAGCGGAATTCCTTCGCTCTCATTCCGAATTCAAATACTTTATTCAGATAATATTTTTCCTTCGTCAAATAGGTAGACATAATTTCCCTCACCACCTGGGAGTCCAGCGAAACTTCCCTCAGGATAAAACGGGTCAGATGGATATTCCGGCTGTGATACAACAGGATATTTTCTGAAATAATTTTCAAGGCAGCCGCTGCCCCCAGGTGCAAGCAAGAAAAACCCTTCTCTATTTCAGCAATGTATCCCTCAAAGAATTCAGTGAAACAATGTTCCAGCAACCCATGCTTATTGTGAAAATAATAGGCAATATTGGCTGCATTCACTTTGGCTTTCGCGGCTATGTCACGTATGGATGTGCCGGTAAATCCGTTTGTATTAAAAAGGGAAATCGCTGCAGCAACAATGGCATCTTTCGAATTTTTTTTCATAATCCTACCTCGCTTCTTAAATTCCCATTGGCACAACGCAGTATAAATGGATATACAGGGACTGGACAGCAGAAAGTGGTATACATCGCATATCAGTGCAATTACCTTTCTTAATAAAACATTCTTTTTATTTTCCGGTTGTCCTTTTAAAAAATATCGACAAAGTCTCCTCTTTTTCATCTCTATTTGATAGAATGAATAATAATTCTTCGAATAGTGGAGGGAAACACGTTGTTTAAAGTCGAAACATACAGCGAAGACCGCAAAAAAAATTACGCATTATTAAATAAACAGCTTCATGCTCTTTTGGAAGGCGAACCAAACCGCATTGCTAATCTGAGCAATGCAGCAGCACTGCTTAATCAATTTCTTGACCGCATTAACTGGGCCGGCTTTTATATCATGGAGGATGGGGAGCTGGTCCTCGGTCCTTTCCAGGGGCTTCCGGCCTGCGTGAGGATCGCGCTCGGAAAAGGGGTCTGCGGCACTTCTGCCCAGAAGCGCGAGACATTGCGAATTGAGGATGTCCATGTATTCCCAGGGCATATTGCCTGTGATGCAGCATCCCAATCAGAAATTGTAGTTCCCATCATAAAAGATGGAGAAGTATTCGGCGTCCTTGATATTGATTCTCCTGAAAAGAACCGCTTTGACGAAATCGACCAGCAGGGCCTTGAAGACTTTGTTGAAACACTCGTAAAACATATATAACAAAGAAAAAAGCCTGTTCCGCTCGGAATCAGGCTTTTTTGCTGCTTTCTAATGAGTTATATTACAGGTGCTGGCCGCCGGCAGACCCGTTAATAGAGTAGCTTACCGTGATATCCGCATTTAAAGACTTTGAGACAGAGCAGTATTTATCGTTTGAAAGCTTGATGGCTCTGACCACTTTATCTTCAGGAAGCTCCCCCTCCAATGCATAGTGGATATGGATATCAGTGAACCTTTTCGGATGATCCTCAGCCCTTGACCCTTTTATATCCATATGGAAAGAAGCTGGCTCAAGCCGCATCTTTTTCAGGATAGACACAATATCAATTCCCGTGCAGCCTGCCGCCGCGCTCAACAGCAGCTCTGTCGGCCTAGCTCCGGAATTCTCTCCCCCGGCTTCCTCAGATGCATCCATCACAATTTTATGGCCGGAAGGCGCAGCCCCATCAAACGCCATTTTTCCAGTCCAGGTTACCGTCATATCCATGATATATCCTCCTTTATGGCCATCCTTATATAAAAAATCTTTGCTGTTTATATTCTTCCGGCAGAAGGCCGGGGGCATTCATTTTTTTGCCATCACTCTGTACCGGTCCATTCTTATTCTATTGAAGCAAAAGCCTGTTCTAAATCATCCCGGATATCTTCCCAGGCTTCAAGCCCGGCAGACAGCCTGAGCATTGTGTCAGAAATCCCCATCTTCTCCCTTGTTTCTGGCGGAATTACCGAATGTGTCATGGTGGCAGGATGCTGGATAAGGGTTTCTGCGTCCCCGAGGCTTACAGCAATTTTTATGAATTGAAGCTGATTCATGAATTTCTGGGCCCTCTCCTTTGTGCCTTTAATTGAAAATGACAGGATTCCGCCTCCGCTTCTCATTTGCTTTTGCATGAGAGGATAATCTTTATGCTCGGGATCGCCAGGATAATAAACGTCCGTTACTTTTGGATGGCCCTTTAAATATGCGGCCAGCTTTTCCGCATTGCTTGTGTGCCGGTCCATCCTTACCGGCAAAGTCTTCAGCCCCCTTAAAAGAAGCCAGGCATCAAATGGGGAAATAACGCCCCCGATATCCTTTTGGGTTGTAAAGGAGATTTCATCCATCAGCTCTTTCCTGCCCGCTGCAATGCCGGCAATCACATCTCCATGGCCGCATATATATTTAGTTGCACTATGGATGACAATATCGCAGCCCAATGACAGCGGATTTTGCAGATACGGCGAGCAGAAGGTATTATCCACTATAACCGGGATTCCCTTTTCCCTGGCGGCCTCCACAGCCATTTCCAAATCAACGAGTTTCATAGTCGGATTGATCGGCGTTTCAATATAAAGACAGGCAGTCTCCGGCCTGATTGCCTCCAGCAGCTGCTCCTTCGATTCCATCAAGGAAAAATCATGGCTGATACTGTATTTCTCTTTCATCAGCTGAAGAAGGCCAAATGTACACCCATATACTCCCTGGGAGCATAATATATGATCCCCCGCCTTTGTCAGGGCAACCAGCACCGCGGAGACAGCAGCCATCCCCGAGCTGAAGGCCAATGCAGCCTCAGCCTGCTCGAGTGCAGCCATCCTTTCTTCAAGGACAGAAACAGTCGGATTGCCGAGCCGTGAATAGATATATCCCTCTTCTTCTCCAGAAAACCTCCGTTCCCCCTGTTCTGCATTATCAAACACGAACGTGGAGGTTTGAAAAATCGGCGGTGCCAGACTCCCTTTAAACTCCCGGGCATCATAACCTTCATGGATCACTTTAGTCTCGAACCGCACATTCTTTTTCTCCATTGAATATCCCCCTTAATTTGAAAGCGTTTTCAACATCCTATATTTACAGGATATGTTATTTTTCTGTTTTTGCAAAGCAATTTGAGTGTATAAAGGAAAATGAAAAAGACAGGCTTTGACTGGCCTGTCTTTAAAGAATGCTGAATCCCTGGACCACAACCTGGTTTTTTCCGGATTCTTTCGCTGTATATAAAGCTTTATCCGCCCGCTTGAACAGCCAGGAATAGGAATCCTCCCTTGCCATGTTCCAGTGGGATACCCCGCAGGAAATGGTGACAACGGGATTCGTGCTTTCAGAGACCTTCCTGACGATCCGCTCTGCAATCGCAACGCCCGTTTCCAGGGAAATAGAGGGAAGATAAACGGCAAGCTCTTCTCCTCCCCATCTGGCGGCAACATCGGTGCCGCGGATGCTGTTCATAATAATCCCGGCTACCTGGACAATGACTTCATCACCGACTTGATGGCCGTATGTATCGTTGACAGATTTAAAATTATCAATATCAACCAGAATAAAAGCACCCTCTGAATCCTCTTTTAAGGACTGGTGTATCCGTTCATCCAGATAATTCCGGGAATAAAGTCTGGTCAGGTGGTCTGTGACGACCATCTTTTCAAGCTCCTCTCTCAGCATTGAATTCGTGAGGGCCAAAGTGGAATGGTGGATTAGGGACTGAAGAAGCTTAAATGTTTCAAATGAAAAATGATAAGGATCTCTGTGCAGGATAAGGGCAAACCCTTTCAGCACACCAGACTGGGACATTGGGACCGCCATGACGGATTTGAACTGCTCAATCAGTGCATCGTTCTGGAGGTCAAGCTCGCCAATGAACAGGCTGTCCTTGTCTTGCCTGATCTTTTCTTTGATATATTTTATATAGATGCCGGATTCCCTTGTCCGGAAGAAAGAAGTGCTTCCTTTAAGGATGCTGACTTGTTCGGATTCTTCAGACAAAAGGACGAAGCCTGCCTCTTCCGCATCAAAAGACTTAATAATCTGTTCAGCCATATAGGTCATCGTTTCCGTCAGGCGAAGATTGGAATTAAGCTGGTGCGAAGTCTCATTAATTAGCTGGAGGTCGGCAATCAGCCTCTTCGACTGGTGATACAGCTGGGCGTTCTCAAGTGCACCCCCTGCCGTATTGGCGAGAATGGAAATGAATTCGACTTCGCTTTCAGGAAAGACGAGTGCATTCGGAGCAATGACCTGGAGCACGCCGTATACACCCTGCTTTCCTTTTAGAGGGGCATAAAGGACAGACTTTTTCTCAGAAATTGAATCCTCAAACTGTATGGCGCCAGTGACATATGCCTGCATGGCCGCTATATTTTGGCTGTCATATTCAAGATCTTTTAAAGGGAGGTCCCCATGGCTGTTATTATCATGCGAAAGCATTAGATAATAGGTAAATTCAGGATAAACTTCCTGAAGAGTTTTGATGATTTCTCCGAGGACAGCATCCATATCCATTGAGGAATGAAACTGCTCAGTTACGCGAAAAAGCTGCTTGTAGCGCTTTTCCCTGGCTGAGATTCCCCCGAGTTCCCTGGCCTTCATGATGAAGGCGGCACAGGCAGAGCTCAATTCCCTAATGATTTCTTCATTCAGGGGATCCGGGAGCCCGTTCAGCTCAAGGAATCCCAAATCCATTGACCTGGCAGAAAGCGAAATCCGGCAGCACGCGGCACCCCTGAGTTCCGCTTCCCCTGCCGGATGGCCAATCTGGCCATATCCCCCAACTGAGGAATCTGTACCTATGACACTGCCGCCTGGACCCTGATAGCGGACTTCGGAGGCCTCAGAAAAGTCTTTGACGGCTCCGAGCATCTGCTCAATCAAAGAGTCAGAATGAATAAATCCGTCAGTTGTATCAATCAGGTCAAAGAAGCGGCTTTTCAAGCACATTATTTTCTGGCTTTTGAGCATTTCCATATTCATCACCCTATTTACCCAGTTCATATAGGCATTCTTATATAAATGCCGTGTTACAGCGTCCTCCCGGAGGCAATTCTCACCCCATCCTCAAGCAGGATAAGCCATGAAGAATGATCGGCTGTGAGGGCATGGACGCTCTCCGGCCTGCCTGTAACATTGAAGGCTACTTCATATTGGCCCTCCGCTTCAAGAACGGTATGATTTGAAGTCTTCCTTACTTCAAAAGGTTCTCCATCCGAAGTGATGGTGCCCCGAAGGCCCGGTTCACGCTCCCGCACTTTCAGGTCCGGATCCAGATAAACCCATTTTCCATCCAATTCAGCCCAAAAACCGGCACCCTCTCGATCAACTGCCAATTTCTCAGGGGCGCTCTCCAAAGAGGCAGACTTGATCAGGCGAAACTTAAAATCATTGTCTTTTTCTACCTCATAAAGGGCCAGCACATGGTCCTGTTTTTTTTCATCATATAAAACAACTAGGGGGTCTGTGCCTCCGGCAGAGCCCTCCTTTATGACCAGGGCAAGCGGGCTCCCTGTCCCGCCCGCCGGCTTGAGATACTGGAAGTACATGGCGGCAAGGGCCACTCCAGCAAACGCCAAAGCCAGAAAAAGGCGGATTTGTTTTTCCTTCTTCGTTTCTCTCAATTTCATCAACACTTTTACTAGAATTAATTAAGACTATTATACCACAGGAAAATTCTCCCCGTTATGATATGATAAAAATATTTTCCAGTAAATTGCCCTCTATGCCGGCATCATAAGATGATAAAATTGAGAAGGCAGGAGCACTTATTCCGCGAAAAGCAAAACATGCCTTGACATAAAGTTTATAAAAATTATATAATATCCTTTGTGTAAAATATCGCAGCAAATGTGACACTTTAGGTGATCATTTTGTTCCTCAATAAGGCACCGCTTCCCATCTCTTTTGAGGCGGAAAGCACGGGTTTAGGCCCAAGATGCCGGTAAGCATGGCATTTTAGCCTTTTATTCGAAGGGGTACTGTGTAACCCGCTGCTGCTAGGGCGAAGGTACATGAAAACAAAATGAGCTTAATGATCGTACGCATCTGTTTTTATTTTACAACAAAATAAAAACACAAGGAGGAGTCATTCATGGCTCGTTATACAGGTCCAAGCTGGAAACTATCCCGCCGTCTTGGAATTTCTCTAAGCGGAACTGGTAAAGAATTAGAAAAGCGTCCTTACGCTCCAGGACAACATGGTCCAAACCAGCGCAGAAAAATTTCTGAGTACGGTTTACAATTACAGGAAAAACAGAAACTTCGCCACATGTACGGAGTTACTGAGCGTCAATTCCGCAACCTATTCGACAAGGCCGGCAAAATGGCTGGTAAGCACGGTGAAAATTTCATGGTTCTTCTAGAATCACGTCTTGACAACGTTGTTTACCGTTTAGGTTTAGCACGTACTCGCCGTCAAGCTCGTCAGCTTGTAAACCACGGCCACATCATCGTTGACGGAGGACGCGTTGATATTCCTTCATACCGCGTTCAGCCTGGTCAAACGATCACATTGCGTGAAAAATCACGCGGTCTTGACATCGTTAAAGAAGCAATCGAAGTAAACAACTTCGTACCTGACTTCCTGACTTTCGATGCTGACAAATTGGAAGGTTCATTCACTCGTCTTCCTGAGCGTTCTGAACTTCCTGCTGAAATCAACGAAGCTCTTATCGTTGAATTCTACTCTCGTTAATCGGGAAAACCAAGAAAGCACCTGCCTTTTGGCTGGTGTTTTTCTTTTTTCCAATTAAACAAAAAGGTCCGCCTCCAGCCGGAAGCGGACTTTTTTGCGGTTTAATATTTGATAAGAAAGTATTTCTTTTTGCCGCGGCGGATGATTGTGAACTGGCCTTCAATGCGGTCTTTTTCTGTTAGTTCATAATCTGTTGCTGTAATTCTTTCACCATTTACATAGACGGCGCCGTTCGATACATCTTCCCTGGCCTGGCGCTTGGATGGAGAAATCTTTGCAGCCGTCAGCAAATCGACGATTCCCTTCTCTTCGCCTGTCGGCTCATAGGATGGCACATCCTTGAAGCCTTGAGTAATTTCTGATGCTGTAAGGTTTTTGACATCGCCGCTGAACAGTGCGGCTGAAATTTTAATAGCCTGTTCAAGCGCTGCTTCACCATGGATCAGCTTTGTCATTTCTTCAGCAAGCGCCTTTTGCGCCCTGCGGAGATGCGCTTCCTCTGCAAGCGAGTTCTCCAGCTCCTCAATTTTTTCTTTTGAAAGGAAAGTGAAGTATTTCAGGTATTTGATGACATCGGCATCAGCTGTATTAATCCAGAATTGATAGAACTCATATGGAGAAGTCTTTTCAGGATCGAGCCAGATTGCCCCGCTTTCTGTTTTGCCGAATTTTGTTCCATCCGCCTTCGTTACAAGCGGGATTGTGACACCATAGCCTTTAGCACCTTCAGGCATCATCTTTCGGATCAGCTCAAGCCCTGTTGTAATATTGCCCCACTGGTCGCTTCCGCCAATCTGCATTTTGCAGTTATGCTTCTCATACAGATGAAGGAAATCCATTGCCTGCAAAATGGTATAAGTAAACTCAGTAAATGAAATACCAGTATCAAGACGTGATGCAATTGTATCCTTAGCCAGCATATAATTGACACCGACATGTTTCCCGTAATCCCTCAGGAATGTAACAATGTCCATCGAGCCTGCCCAATCATAGTTATTGACCATAAGGGCACCGTTCTCACCCTCAAAGCTGAAGATTTTCTTCAGCTGCTGCTGAATGCTGCTGACATTATGCTGGATGGCTTCCAGCGTCTGCAGTTTACGCTCCTCGCTCTTTCCGCTCGGATCGCCGATCAGTCCTGTGGCCCCCCCGACTAGCACAATCGGTCTGTGACCTTCATTCTGAAAGCGGCGCAGTGTTAAAAACGGCAGCAGGTGGCCGATATGCATGCTGTCAGCCGTCGGGTCAATCCCGCAGTATAACGAAATCTTCTCTTTTTTCAGCAGCTCTTCTGTTCCTTCCTCATCTGTCTGCTGGTAAACAATGCCTCTCCATTTTAAATCCTCAAGCAAACTCATCTTTCTTCCTCCATTCATTTCTTCAAACGCCGGCAGCCTCCGTCGGAAAAAACAAAAAAGCGTCCCTGCAAATATGCAGGGACGCTTAACAGCGCGGTACCACCCAAATTGAGGACACAGCTGTCCTCCGCTCTTTTCCTGATAACGGTTCAACCGTCCATTGCTACTACTGCATACGCAGATTCGCAACAGAAGCTCCGGGAGGTAATTCATCCTTCTGCATGCACCGGCTCACAGCAACCGCCGGCTTTCTGAAACAGAGACAGAAGCACTACTCATTCCCATCAAAGCAGCTATTCAAATTCATAAGATAATACAAAAGTTTTACCATAAAGAAAGGGGGTGTGTCAAATCGAAATGCGGAAAAGCCTTGTTCAGCCCCGACAAGCATAAGACGAGCAGGACGGAAGGTTGTTCTTTAACCTTCTGGCCTGATTGGCTTATGACTCGAGGGGCTAGGCTTTGGAGCTGGACAATCGAAATGCGGAGGCGACTGTTGAGGTGCGACAAGCATAAGGCGCTTTGGAATTGAAGGCGTTCTTTGCCTTCGGTTCCAAAGTGACTTATGACTCGAGCACCTAGGAGCCGGAGCTGGACAAATCGAAATGCGGAAAAGCCTTGTTCACTAAGGAACGCAGACTAAAAACGCCACGTCCTGTGGCAACGTCTGCATGACCCGCGTCCTGCGGGCCTCAAGCATAAGACGAGCAGGACGGAAGGTTGTTCTTTAACCTTCTGGCCTGATTGGCTTATGACTCGAGGGGCTAGGCTTTGGAGCTGGACAATCGAAATGCGGAGGCGACTGTTGAGAATTAAGGAACGCAGGCTAAAAACGCCACGTCCTGTGGCAACGCCTGCATGACCCGCGTCCTGCGGGCCCAGCATAAGGCGCTTTGGAATTGAAGGCGTTCTTTGCCTTCGGTTCCAAAGTGACTTATGACTCGAGCACCTAGGAGCCGGAGCTGGACAAATCGAAATGCTTGTCGGCTCTAGCCGCTGGAGCTGGACAAATCGAAATTCAGAAAAGCCCCTTGTTCAATAAAGGAACGCGGAGGACGCTTGCCAGCCCCGCCATCGAACGGCTAAAACTCCATTCAAAATACCCCAGGCTGCAGATATTTGCGAGATTTCTACTATATTTGCGGGTTTTTCGATATATTTGCGCCATTTTTGATATATTTGCGGGTTTTTCATTTTATTTGCGAGTTTCCCCATATATTTGCAACTGGCCTCCTTCCCCCCTTTAAACCCAAATAAATTCCCCATCCTCATTTAAAAGGAAATTTCAGAAAAGTGTCAGTGCTTGTCAAATGGCGCCTGGGTTTGTGCTATAATGTATGTGGTTTTGGGGGTTTATAAAAAGAAGGGGGAAAAACATAATTTGAACAATAAATTCAGGTCCTGGCTAAGCCTTTTTACAAATAAAAAGACAGTAAAAGGCGCTTCTATTACCTATCAAGTCGTGTGGAATTTAACTCTTCTGTTCATTATACTCGTTGTTCTCGGAGGAGCTTTTGCAGGAGGAGTGGGTGCCGGGTATTTTGCCTCCCTGGTGAAGGACGAGCCGATCCGTTCCTATGAGAGCATGAAGAAAGATATATACAATTATGAAGAAACATCAGAGCTTTATTTTGCCAATAATGTCTATCTCGGAAAGCTCCGGACAGACCTTGAGCGGGAGGAAGTGAAGCTTGAGGATGTTTCAGTGCATCTGAAGGATGCAGTCGTTGCGACCGAAGATGAATATTTTTATGAGCATGATGGTGTTGTGCCAAAAGCAATTCTGCGCGCACTGTATCAGGAAGTATCAAACAGCGCTGTACAGAGCGGCGGAAGCACCCTGACACAGCAGCTGATCAAGAATCAGATCCTGACAAACGAAGTTTCATTCGAAAGGAAGGCAAAAGAAATCCTGCTCGCGCTCCGGCTTGAAAAATTCTTTGATAAAAAAGAAATTCTTGAAGCCTACCTGAATGTGTCGACATTTGGGCGCAACTCTTCCGGCCGGAATATCGGCGGCGTGCAGGCAGCCGCGAAGGGAATCTTCGGAGTTCCTGCCAGCGACCTTAATATTGCCCAGTCCGCGTTTATCGCCGGTCTTCCGCAGAGCCCTTTCGGATATACCCCTTTTACAAACAAAGGGACCGTTAAAGAGGATCTGGAACCTGGATTAACAAGAATGAAGACCGTTCTGAAACGGATGTATGATGACGGAAAGATATCCGACAAAGAATATCAGGAAGCACTTGCTTATGATATTACGAAAGATTTCGTTCCCGCAGGCTCAAGTGCGGTTGAAAAATACCCTTGGGTCACATTTGAGATAGAAGAGCGGGCAGCTGAAGTCATGTCCAAGGTGCTGGCTGAAAAAGATGGCGCAATGGAGCAGTACAATAATGACAAAGAGGTCAAGCAGAGATATCTGGCTTTGGCTGACAAGAATCTGCGCCAAAACGGCTACAAGATCCACTCGACCATCAATAAGGAAATCTACGATAGAATGCAGCAGGTAAAAAATCAGTACCAGCATTACGGTCCTGATAAAGCCCAGAGGGTGACTGATCCAGATACCGGAGAAGAGGTAAGCATCATGGAACCAGTCGAGGTGGGGGCTATCCTCATCGAGAATTCTACCGGAAAGATCATCAGCTTTGTGGGCGGCCGTGACTATAAGAAAGAGAAGCTGAATCACGCCACACATGCAGTCAGGCAGAATGGCTCTACCATGAAGCCTCTCCTGGTTTACGCACCTGCCTTTGAGCTTGGGAAAGCATCTCCGGGCACCATACTTCCAGATGTGCCGCTGATGCTTGCACCTGGCTTGAATAGGCCATGGCCAAATAACTATGATTTACGCTATACCGGACTTGTAACGGCAAGATACGCTCTTGCGAAATCCTATAATGTCCCGGCCGTCAAGCTCTACAAGGATATTGTCGGCCAAAGGCCGGCAGAGTATCTTAAAAAGATGGGCTTCACTTCTCTGCTTGAGCCGGACTATACGAACCTGGCAACTGCCATCGGCTCTCTGGAAAACGGTGTGACAGTCGAGGAAAATACCAATGCATTCGGGACTTTTGCCAACAGCGGCAAATTCGTTGATGCCTATATAATTGATAAAATCACTGACAGAGACGGGAATATCGTTTACAAGCATAAACCTGAGCCTGTTGAGGTCTTCAGCCCGCAGACGGCATATCTTACTTACGATATGATGCGGGATGTCATCAACAGCGGGACTGCCACCTCTTTGAAAAACAGGCTGAAATTCAGTTCTGACTGGGCCGGAAAGACCGGTACAGGCAATATGTTCCATGATGCATGGTTTGTAGCGACGAACCCGAATGTCTCCTTCGGCATCTGGACCGGATATGACACGCCGAAGTCATTAAAAACAGGCGGCATGAGCTACAGCATGCGGAATATTTATCTTTGGGCAGATCTGATGAATGCAGCCTACGATGTTGCCCCGGATCTCGTTGATCCGAGCGAAAGCATCAAGATGCCAGGAGGGATTGTCAGAAGATCCTTCTGCGGTGTATCCGGCCTTCTTCCATCAGCAGCCTGCTCACAGGCCGGCCTGGTGGAGACAGACCTGTTCAACAGCAAATATGTGCCGACCAAAACAGATGACAGCCTTGTGAACGGTAAATTCGTCCGCATTGGCGATAGGAAATATCTGGCGCTTGATTCAACGCCAGCCGAATTTGCTGAATCAGGGCTTATCCTTAACCCTGATTATATTGAAAAGCTATTTGGCGTGAATGTGGATCCCAACCAGCTGATTCCGCAAAAGGACAGATGGTCAAAGGTTCTCGTTCCCCAGGATAAAATCGAGGATAACGGCAAAACGCCTTCCGCTCCGTCAATCAAAGGATCAGGAAGCTCTATTGTATGGGGGCAGCATCCTGAATCTGATGTAATCGGCTACAGGGTCTACAGCGGCGGAGCCAGAGTCGGCAGCGTGAAAGCCGGATCAGGCCTTTCATTCAGCGGCGGCAATGGTTCCTATTATGTGACGGCAGTCGATATTGCCGGCAGGGAATCTGGTCCATCAAACACGATTCAAATCGGCCAGGCCGCTCCGCCGGCATCAGACAAGCCTAAAGAAACGAAGCCGGCCGACCCACCTGGAGATAAACCAGAGGAAAAGCCTGAAGATAAACCGGATGAAGAAAAGCCCGCTGAAGGGGAAACTAATCCTGATGATGGAAATCAGGATGACAGCGGCAGCCAGTAAAATAACGAAGGGAGAAGCCAAAATGGCTTCTCCCTTTTTATTAATCTTCCATTGTTGATAAATCGCCTGTAGGCAGATCCAGTTCCCAGGCTTTAAGGACCCGCCGCATGATTTTTCCGCTCCGGGTTTTTGGAAGCTTGTCGCGGAATTCGATTTCGCGCGGTGCTGCATGGGCGGCCAGCCCTTTTTTGACAAACTGGCGGATATCTTCAATCAATTCGTCAGACGCTTCATAGCCATCTCTCAATGCAATGAAAGCCTTGATGATTTCCCCGCGGACTGGGTCCGGTTTGCCGATGACCCCAGCTTCAGCGACAGCCGGATGTTCAACAAGCTTGCTCTCAACTTCGAATGGCCCTACCCGTTCCCCTGAGGTCATGATGACATCATCGATGCGCCCCTGGAACCAGAAATAGCCGTCTTCATCCATATAAGCTGAGTCACCGGAAACATACCAGTCTCCAGGCATGAAATAGGATTGATATTTCGGTTCGTTATTCCAGATGGTCTGCATCATGGAAGGCCAGCCCTTTTTGATAGCCAGATTCCCCATCCGGTGAGGCGGAAGGATATTTCCCTGATCATCCACAATGGCGGCTTCAACGCCTGGGATCGGCTTGCCCATTGATCCCGGCTTGATCTCCATGCAAGGATAATTGCAGATCAGCTGTGCACCGGTTTCAGTCATCCACCATGTATCATGGATCCTCAAATGGAAGACCTTCATTCCCCATCTGACCACTTCAGGATTCAGAGGCTCCCCGACACTTAAAATATGGCGCAGGCTGCCCAGATCGAAGTTCTTCACCACTTCATCGCCGGCCCCCATCAGCATGCGGAAGGCTGTTGGTGCACTGTACCAGACCGTAACCCCATATTCCTCGATCATTTTATACCATGTTTCCGGATTGAAGCGCCCGCCGACAATGACATTGGACGCACCAGCCAGCCATGGAGCAAAGATTCCATAGGAAGTCCCGGTCACCCATCCAGGGTCGGCTGTACACCAATAGACATCCTCTTCCTGCAGATCCAGCACCCATTTGGCTGTCTGGTAATGCTGGATCATAGCGTTATGTACATGCAGGACTCCTTTTGGCTTCCCTGTGGAGCCGGAGGTATAATGAAGGATCAGCCCGTCTGTACGTTCCACCCATTCTATTCCCAGCTTTGTGCCGGCCTCAGCGAATCTTTTATTAAAGTCGATGAACGGGCCCTCTTCTTCTACTCCATCCCCAACCAGGAATACAGTCTTCAAATCTGGAAGTTCATCCACCGGCACTCTGTCAAGCAGCTCCGGCGTTGTGACAAGAACCTTAGCCCCCGAGTCTTCAAGGCGGTCGCGGACTGCTCCTTCCATGAATGCTTCGAATAAAGGCCCTACAATAGCCCCGAGCTTTATGGCTCCAAGGACAGAGAAATACAATTCAGGCGAACGCGGCATGAAAATAAAGACGCGATCCCCTTTCTCGACATCACCATAATTTTTTAAAACATTGCCGGCCTTGTTGGAAAGATCCTTCATTTCCTTGAAGGTATACTTCTCTTTTCTTTGGCCGTCCCGGTAATATAATGCCACTTTGTTTTTTCGGAAAGATTCTGCATGTCGGTCTATGGCTTCATAAGCCATATTGACTTTCCCGGTCTCGCTCCAAGAAAACTCTTTTTCTGCTTCCTTCCAGTCAAATTGACTGTACAGTTCGTCATAGTTTGCCAGGTTGAAGTTCCCCTGGACTGCTGGCAGCGCTTCCACTTTCATTTGCATGCTCCCCCTTTTACAATGTTTGTCATTATTATAGTACAAAACATTTCTTTTCTCAATTTTTAAAATATTGCAAGCGATTCCGTGTAACAATTTAATACTTTTGTCATACAGGAAATATACTATCTTTTAAGATTAAATATTTGCAATTTATTGATAAAATAGTTTGAAAGCGCTTTTAATGTTCGATTTTATGTATAATAGGAGTACAACTGAAATGCAATGATTTTTTGGTGGTGAATTGATGGAACATACAATGACTTATAATGCGAAAGAATTAAAGACTGTTAAAGGGAGCCTGATCATCGAGGGTCCCGTCCCTTCAGAAAAATTGGCACAGTATGAGTTTCACGAGGACCTGGTCGCATTCCGCCCTCCTCAGCAGCAGCATAAAGCCCTGATTGAAATCTCGTCCCTTCCCGAAGGCAGAATCATCATCGCCAGAGACGGGATGACGATTGTGGGCTATGTGACCTATCTGTACCCCGATCCCCTCGAAAGATGGTCGGAAGGCAATATGAAAAATCTGATTGAGCTTGGGGCCATTGAGGTGATCCCGAAGTTCAGGGGCTCAGGTACAGGAAAAAGCCTGCTGCAGGTATCCATGATGGATGATTATATGGAAAATTATATTATCATAACGACAGAATATTATTGGCATTGGGATTTAAAGGGGACAGGACTGAATGTGTGGGAATATCGCAAGGTAATGGAAAAAATGATGAATGCAGGCGGCCTCGAATGGTATGCCACCGACGATCCGGAAATCAGTTCCCATCCGGCAAACTGTCTGATGGCAAGGATCGGAAAAAGAGTGGACCCTGAATCTATCCAGAGATTTGATCAGCTCCGTTTTATGAACAGATTTATGTACTAGCCTTTTCTATTTCTCTAGTTAAGGGGGAGAAGTCCATGATTGTAGAAGACATAATGAAAGTCGATGTAGCCGCACTCTCTCCTGACCATTCTATTGCAGAAGCCCTCAGGCTTATGAATGACAGGAAAATCCGCCATCTTCCGATCATAGATCCGGAGCGGCGGTTAGTCGGCATCATTTCTGACAGGGATATCCGTGATGCAGCTCCATCCATTTTCCAGCTGGATGCGGACAGGAGCGAGCTTGGCAAGCCGCTGAAGACAATCATGAAAACAGATATCATCACAGGCCATCCGCTTGATTTTGCGGAGGAAATTGCAGCAGTGCTATATGAACATAATATTGGCTGCGTCCCTATCGTAAAGGAAGGGACACTGGTCGGCATTGTAACGGAAACAGACCTGCTGTATACCCTGGTGGAGCTGACAGGCGCCAACCAGCCCGGTTCACAGATTGAAGTGAGGGTTCCAAACAGGGCCGGCGTTCTGTCGGACCTGACTGAGGTTTTCAAAGATCGCAAGGTCAATATCCAAAGTGTCCTCGTCTATCCTGACAAGCAGGATGAACAATATAAAATCATTGTGCTCCGGGTCAGGACTATGAATCCGCAAACCTTGATATCAGATCTTAAAAAGTCCGGATATCATGTGCTGTGGCCAAATGTCCAGGGGATGCTGACATGACCCGCGATAGCATTTTTATATTTTCAGAGGAGCTGCTGAACTATAAGTTCAATCCCCAGCATCCTTTTAACCAGCAGAGATTAAAACTTACACTTGATCTTCTTGAGCAGGCCGGGGCCATTGATCCCGGCAGCATTATCCCGCCCAGGCCAGCTTCAGATGAAGAAATATGCCTTATTCATGATCCCAATTATGTACAGGCAGTGAAGCTGGCAGGCCAGGGCAAGCTTCCGGCGGAAATGGCCGAAAGCTATGGAATCGGCACAGAGGATACCCCGATTTTTGCTGATATGCACGAAGCCAGCTCCCTGCTTGTCGGGGGAAGCCTGACTGCGGCAGATTATGTAATGGAGGGCAAAGCGCGGCATGCGCTCCATCTCGGCGGTGGCCTTCACCACGGATTCCGCGGCAAAGCATCGGGTTTTTGCATATACAATGACAGCTCTGTTGCCATAAAATATCTTCAGGAAAAGTATAAAGCCCGCGTCCTTTACATCGATACCGATGCTCATCACGGTGACGGGGTTCAATGGGCGTTCTATGATGATCCTGATGTGTGCACCCTGTCTATCCATGAAACCGGCCGCTATCTTTTTCCCGGAACCGGCAATGTCAATGAAAGAGGGCAGGGGAAAGGCTATGGCTATTCTTTCAATATCCCGGTGGACGCCTTTACGGAAGATGAATCATGGCTTCACGCATACCGGGATTCAGTAAGAGAGATCGCCGACTTTTTCCGCCCCGATGTCATCGTGACTCAAAATGGCGCCGACTCTCATTATTTGGATCCGCTTACACACTTATCTGCAACAATGAAAATTTATCGCGAAATTCCTAAGCTGGCGCATGAAATCGCCCATCAGTATTGTGATGGAAGATGGATCGCCGTCGGCGGGGGCGGCTATGATATCTGGCGGGTTGTGCCAAGGGCCTGGGCCCTGATCTGGATGGAAATGACGGGAAATACCAATTGCTATGGGAGATTGCCTGAGGGATGGATCCAGAAATGGAAAGACCAGGCTCCGGTCGAGCTGCCGGAAGAGTGGGATGATCCGGACAATCTGTATCCGCCCATCCCCCGCAAACCTGAAATAACCGAGAAAAATGCCAATACAGCAGCCAAGGCCCTGTACCCTATCCGCAATAAGACACATTCTGAATCTCTCTAGTTTTTCCGGCAAAAATACTGCCAGCCATGCCTTTTGTCCAAGCTTATCCTTTCAGTTTGCATACAATATGCTGCGATGCTTTCTATGAAAGGAGATATGCAATTTGGGGAAAATGAGGACTCTCACCACAGGTGTTCTGCGCAAGGAGCCAGGAACAGTGGCTGCGGTTATCAATCTGGCCAACACAGGGCAAAGCGAGCAGGAAGTGATTGTGGAAGTATGGAACTGGTCGTCCTATTCAAAACCGGCAAAGCTTCCCGTCCTTATCGGGAAGAATAATGCGGTGATGTTCCCGCACAAGCTGGAATCCGAGAAGCTGGCGGTCATGTATACAAATCTAGCTGATGTACTTTTCTATGAAATCCGGATTATCGGCGGCAAGGAAGTGATAGCGAATTGCTTTGGCAGAAATGCCAGCCTTGCTGCCCAGGAAGGGAATACAGTTCTCTACCAGCAGCTTACGCCTTTAGGCGGGAACGAGGACGGCAAATTTGAATTAAATTTAGAATCCTTGCCCTGGCCCTGGCTGATCTCGGAGTTTGGTAAGAACTTTCTGGATAAAAAATAACAGATGAAGGCAGAAAAAGGCTGTATCTCAAGAAACCATTCTAATGAGATACAGCCTTTTCCCTATTTCTCTCAATCTGTATTTTCCTCATAGCGGGGGTCTGAAATAATAACTTCAACCCGCCGGTTCTTTTCAAGGTTTTCCGCCGAATCATTCGGGACAAGCGGCCGGGTGTCTCCGTAGCCAACAGCAATAAAGCGTTTACTGTCAAGGCCTGTGCCTGCCAGATACCGTATGACGCTGCTTGCCCGCGCGGCAGATAGCTCCCAATTTGACGGATATCGGTAGGTGGCGATCGGCCTGTTGTCCGTGTGCCCCTCTACCTTCACAAGGTTCGGCATGTCGGCCAGCAAAGACCCCACCTTATCGAGAAAGCCGCTGTCCTTGTCTACGATTTCCGCTTCACCCGATTCAAACAGCACCTGCTCCTGAAGGACCAGCACCACCCCGCGCTCTGTCCGGTTGGCCACAATAACATCCTCAAGGCCGTTCTTTTCAAGATAGCCTTCCACTTCCTGCAGAAGGTTCTCCAGCCTCTCCTCTTCCTGCCTGTCCGATTCAGGCCCCTGATTCACGACATTATCGTCATTTTCAGTAGGATTTTCAAATGGGATGATCGATGGATAAAAATCCATGAACTGCTTGTCCTGAAACGATTCAGAAACCGCCTTGAATTTGACGATATCGATCTGTGACATTGAGAATAACAAAATAAAGAATACGAGAATCAGTGTGACAAGATCGGAGAATGTCACCATCCACCTCGGCGCACCCTTCGGCTCTGTTCTGGGGCGTCTATTAATCGCCATATTCTAAGGCCTCCGCTGATGCTTGAGCCTCATACTTCTCTTTTCTTTCCTGAGCAGAAAGGAAAGCGCCCAGCTTTTCTTCCAGCAGTCTCGGATTCTGCCCTGCCTGCACCCCCAGAACACCTTCAATGATGATTTGCTTCTGAAACACTTCCTTCTCCGTTTTCAGGAGAAGCTTGGCTGCCATCGGCAGGAAAACAAGATTGGCCAAAAGCGAACCATATAAGGTGGTGAGAAGGGCGATTGCCATATTCGGACCGAGGCTTGCAGGATCATTCAGATTCTTCAGCATCAGCACAAGTCCTATAAGAGTCCCGATCATCCCCCAGGCAGGTGCATATTCCCCCGCTTTATCCAGGATGCTCCTGCCCTTCCGATGTCTTTCCTCCATCGCCGCAATTTCGGCATTCATAATATCATTAATTACATCCGGCTCCAGCCCGTCGACCGCCAGCATGACACCCTTCCTGACAAAAGGATCTTCCATCTGTTCAATCTCGGGTTCCAGAGACAGCAGCCCTTCCCGGCGGGCCTTGTCCGATAGCTTGACAAATACATCGATGATCTCGGCCAAATTCTTTTCATCATTTGAAAAAGATTGGCGGACCACTGTAAAGGAATGCTTGATGTCCCTCAATGGAAAACTGACCAGCAGGCCGGAAACCAGTCCGCCAAGGACAATCAGTATAGAGGCGGGATCCACAAATGACAGAAAGCCGCTGAATCCCCCGTTTGTCATAATTCCAAAAACCAGCATTGCAAAACCGATAAACAAGCCAATCGGTGTAAGAGTATCGAGCTTTCTCATAATTCCTCTCCCTGGTCAGCTTATAATCCAATAACGCCTGTAGGCAGAATTTTCGGGCCCTGCCCTAATTCTGCCCGCTCTCTCTTTATATCGGCGCTATTATTATTTTGTTGAGTCGCGATATTCAATCCGGTGAGGCAGGACGACAATGTTTTCTGTTACTTTCTCTTTGTTCATGTATTTGGTCAAAAGGCGCATGGCAACCGCCCCGATATCATAAAGCGGCTGTACGACGCTCGTCAGCTGCGGCCTTACCATTAATGCAAGGCGCGTGTTGTCTGAGCTGATGACTTCAACGTCGTTAGGAACAGAAAAGCCTTTGTCCTCTGCACCATGGACGACGCCCAGCGCCATTTCATCAGAACCGGCAAAGATGGCTGTCGGCTTTGCAGATGCTTCGATCAGCTTTTCAAAAGCTTCTATTCCGGAATCGTACGTATAATCTCCTTCTGCAACGAGCTCTTCCTTATATTCAATGCCCGCTTCACTGAGTGCCCTTTTGTAGCCGGCAAGCTTTTTCGCCTCATTGATCGGTTCATGCAGCGGACCGATTGCAATCCCGATCTGCTTATGGCCTTTTTCAATGAAAGTCTGTACCGCATCATAAGCGGCCTGCTCGTAATTGATATTTACAGAAGGAATTTTCTCTGATTCCTCAATGGAACCGGCCAGAACGATCGGCACCGGGGATTTTTCGAATTCCTCCACATGTTCAGGCGTAATATTTCCGCCCATGAACACGATTCCATCCACTTGCTTGCCGAGCATTGTATTCAGCAGGTGAAGCTCTTTATCTTTATTCTGGTCAGAATTGCTCAGGATAATATTGTACTTGTACATCGTTGCAATATCCTCGATGCCCCTTGCCAGCTCTGCAAAGAAGGTGCTTGAAATATCCGGGATGATGACACCCACAGTGGTCGTTTTCTTGCTGGCAAGTCCCCTGGCGACAGCATTAGGGCGGTATCCGAGCCTCTCGATGACCTCAAGCACCTTTTTCCTTGTCGCTGGTTTTACATTTGGATTCCCGTTCACTACCCGGGAAACCGTTGCCATTGAAACATTTGCTTCACGGGCAACATCATAGATTGTTACATTCATTTAAAACACTCCTTTTTCACTTGAACATTCCTCTTTTATCACACTGTCTCGGTATTCTTTGCCAGTCAGCTTTATTAATAAAAGGCTTTGTTAAAATTGTTATTGATTTTGGGCTCATTTTAGCCAGATATTCATCCTGCAGCCAAGAAAGCGAGCTTTCTAGGCTGCAGGATGAATATCTGGCAGCATTTCAGCTGTGCTGAAATGCGTGTGAAACAAAGTTTCACACGAATGAGCCCAAAATCATCAAGGTACACTAACACAGCCTAATAAAAAGAAAAATATAATATAATTTTGCCATACATTTTTAAGTTCATTACTTATGTTGTCCTGATATTCCAAACAGTAACGCAATTTTCCTGCTTGTGAATAACTAAACTTGTCTAATTATGTCTTTAATCATACGACAGACAGGCGTTTGCCGCAATGTAAAGCCCTTTTATTTTACAAAAAAGCGGGGAATTATTCAAAGACATCACTCCGTAAATGCCAAAACCTCTTTATTTTGTGCAAATATTCTTCCTGTCATAGAAAAGGGCTCCCCTGAAAAAAATCAGAAGAGCCCTTTTTATATAGCCGGCTAAGGAATATCCCAGCAGCCTCTGCCTTATACTTTTACAAAGGATGAAGCCTTGAGCTGTGCCATGAAATCGTCAAACTGATTCAGGTCCATCTGCTGTGCTGAATCTGAGAGAGCCACCGCAGGATCAGGGTGGACTTCGGCCATGACGCCGTCTGCGCCGATTGCAAGCGCTGCTTTGGCAGTTGGAAGTAGCAGATCCCTTCTTCCTGTTGAGTGGGTGACATCGACCATAACAGGAAGATGCGTTTCCTGCTTCAGGATTGGCACCGCAGAAATATCAAGGGTATTTCTTGTTGCACGTTCATATGTGCGGATTCCCCTCTCGCAGAGGATGATCTGCCCATTGCCCTGAGCCATGATATATTCAGCAGCATTGATGAATTCTTCAATGGTAGCCGCAAGGCCCCTCTTAAGCAATACCGGTTTATTGGCTGCACCCGCTGCTTTCAGGAGCTCAAAGTTCTGCATATTCCTTGCACCGATCTGGATGACATCCAGATATTCTGAAGCCGTTTCGATATCAGCCGGATTGACTATCTCACTGATGACGGCCAGGTCATACTCATCTGCAACCCTCTTAAGGATTTTCAGGCCTTCAAGTCCCAGCCCCTGGAAATCATAAGGAGAGGTTCTAGGCTTGTAGGCACCGCCGCGGAGAAGCTTCATGCCTTTAGCCTTTACGGCTGCCGCAACTGTAGCCACCTGTTCATAGGACTCGACAGCACATGGTCCAAAGACAAAGTGCGGGTTGCCGTCGCCGATTTTTTCGCCTCTTAAATCGACAATGGTATTTTCAGGCTTTTTCTTCCGGGATACAAGGAGCGCTTTGCGGTGGTCATCTTTCTGCAGTTCAAGCCCTGCCTTAAAGATTTCCTTGAAAAGATGCTCGATCGTTGAGTTTTCAAACGGCCCTTCGTTATGTTCTTTAATGGAATCCAGCATTTTTCTTTCACGGACAGGGTCATAGCGGTTAACTCCTTGAGTTTCCTTAACCCTACCGATTTCCTGAACAAGGCTTGCCCTCTCGCTGATCAATGATAAAAGCTGAAGATTGATTTCCTCTACTCGTTCGCGCAGCTGATCTAATTCTTTATTGCTCATCATGTCCCGTCCCTTCTCTTTGGCTGAACCGAAGTATTGCGCCTTAAATTAGTATCCGCAACGGTTCTTCTTTATCGGCCTGTTAAAATATGATACATTTTTTATAATTAGGGATTATTATATATGAATTAACTGCCAATGTCACGTATTTTTTCTTTATTAGTTAAACGCTTTTAAGCATTAAAGAAATATATCTGTGCAGATGGGCTTAAGTTTCCTCTATCCTGTAAAAGAAGGTGCATCCTTTGCTTAAAAATAAAATATTTGCCCTTGATATCGGTACCCGTTCAGTGGTCGGAATCATCCTGGAAGAGCAGGACGGGCAGTTCAAAGTAATAGATATCCACACGAAAGAACATAAAGAACGCGCCATGCTTGATGGACAGATCCATGACGTCATCTCTGTATCCAAAATCATCACTGAGATTAAGGAAGACCTTGAAGCCGCCCACGGCCCCTTAAAAAAAGTCTGCGTTGCAGCTGCCGGAAGGGCCCTCAAAACTAAAAGGGCTCAGGCATCCGTCAACATCACCGGCAAGCCGATAATACAGAAGGATGATATCCTTCACCTTGAGCTGAGCGCGGTACAGCAGGCGCAGGCAGAAGTAGCGGAAGAGCAGAAGACGGATAAAAGCCACTATTATTATTGTGTCGGATACTCTGTGCTGCATTACAGGCTGGATGGTGAAGAAATTGGCAATCTCATTGATCAGCAGGGAGAAGAAGCTTCAGTCGATATCATCGCAACATTCCTTCCCAGAGTGGTCGTTGAGTCGCTGATTTCTGCCCTCCACCGTGCCGGCCTTGAAATGCAGGCTCTTACACTCGAGCCTATTGCCGCCATCAATGTCCTCATCCCGCCTTCCATGAGGAGGCTGAACGTTGCGCTTGTTGACATCGGGGCAGGTACTTCGGATATTGCCCTGACAGATACCGGAACTGTCATTGCTTATGGTATGGTCCCTGTAGCAGGGGATGAGATTACGGAATCGCTCAGTGATCAGCTTCTTCTCGATTTCCCTTTGGCTGAAGAAGCAAAACGGAGTCTGCTTGATCACAGTACGATCAAAACGACAGATATTCTCGGCTTTGAAACAGAATGGGCAAGTGAAGATATTATTTCACAAATTGAACCGGCAATCGAAAAGCTTGCAGATTCGATTTGTAATGAAATTCTGCAGCTCAATAATCATAAATCTCCCAAGGCCGTAATGCTTGTAGGGGGCGGGAGTCTTACGCCGCGCCTGCCGCAAATGGTGGCAGCCCGCCTGCATCTCCCGGAGAACCGGGTTGCTATCAGGGGAATTGATGCAGTCGCTTCCCTGGCCTTCGCCGATCATATATTAAAAGGTCCTGATCTTGTCACACCGGTTGGGATAGCGATAGCGGCCTTGCAGTCTCCTGTCCAATACAGGACAATCTATGTAAATGACCTGCCTGTCCGCCTTTTTGAAGTGAAAAAATTGACAGTGGGCGACTGCCTCCTTGCTGCCGGAATCAAAATGAGCAAGCTGTATGGAAAGCCTGGAATGGCCAAAATCATTTCCCTGAATGGCCTCAGCATTACGATACCCGGAGAGCACGGCAATCCGCCTGTTCTTCTGCAAAATGGCTCTGCCTGTTCTCTGGATGACGGGGTCAGGGATGGAGATATGCTGACAGTTGCCAGGGGAGCTGATGGAAGAGCATCTTTTCTTAAAGTTAAAGATCTGGTCGATACCATTCCGGATAAACACGTAAAAGTTAACGGGAAGGACTATACCGTCCAAGCAATCATTTCCAAGAACGGTATAGCAGCGTCTCCGGATGATTCTGTGGAGGACCGCGACAAAATTGAATGCAGAAGTGCTGACAGCATTGAATCGGTATTAAAGGCTCTGAGCTTGGAAGACTTATTAAAAAGCATAAAGCCATTCCATCTGAGAATTAACGGGAAAGAAACTTACATCCCTTCCCTTTCCGGAAGGCTCACCCGAAACGGGATCGATGCAAAGCCCGGAAGCAGCTGTGAGGACAGGGACGTAATCGAGGCCGCCGGAAGGAATCAGACAACAGTGGCTGAATTGGCTGAAAAGAAGCAGCTCTCACTGGAACGGACATTGCCAGTCTTCTTTAATGGAGAGCGCATTACCCTAAAGAGGGAGGCAGTCGAGATCTGGCGCGGAGATATGAAACTGGATGCTGAAAGTATCATCAGGAGCGGGGATTCGATCCTGATCAGGCAACTGCCTGAAGAACCATTCATTTTCCAGGATCTTTTCACTTATGTTGAAGTAAAGCCGCCCGCTCATGCAGCCGGCAGCTTTGAATTGATTAAGAACGGAAGGAAATGTTCCTTCCATGAACCGGTAAACGCAGGGGACACCCTCCATATCCACTGGCCTGAGCATATTAAGGTTAAATAAATCAGAAAGGCCGTCCCTTTACGGGAACGGCCTTTTTGTATTCAGCTGTTTTCACTTACAGCCTTTGCCAGTGAATCCTCTGTTATTTTCCAATGGGATGCATGCCATACAACGTCTTTGTTCGAGAAAAGGATCGCCTGGGGAGATTCATGCTTGATATGATACTCCTCAGCCACATGATTGGAAACCGGACGGGCACCCTGTACAGTCAGAAAATAAGCAGGAACGCTGCTGTTTGCAGACGTGAAGCTTTCATACTCTTCATACGCCGCCTGGCTGACAGGGCAGGTGGTGCTGTGCTTCAGCAGAAAGACCGGGCTCTTTTCTTCTAAAATGCTATTAAATTCTTCAATTGAATGTATTTGTTTCATCTTATTTCCTCCTGAAATTAAGAATGCGGCAGAGTCATTTTAACACTCCGCCGCCTGATTTCCTAATTATCGGTATTTCATTTCTGTTTCATCAAAAGCGTTCTTTGTTTCCTCCAGCTTCTGCTGTATGCTTTCCCCATCCTCTTCTGAAAGCATTGCAGCCGAGCCGGAAGGCACTGTTTCGGTGAACGCCTCCTCTTCTTCGCTGGAATCATCAGATTGGCTGCCGGACTTTCCTGACATGCCCTTCACCTTTTCAACCAGGCCTGAAGACTGCTTGGATACGCTCTGGGTGAGAGTGCTGGTCTTTTCTTTTGCTGCAGAAGCCAGCTCAGACCCTTTTGTCATAGCCGTCTCTTTAAGATGGCCGGTTTTTTCCTTCAGCACTGCAGCCTGCTCATTCAGGTCTGTCCTCAGCTCTTTCCCTGTCTTGGGAGCCAGGAATAACGCTGCTGCTGCCCCCACCATTCCGCCGACAAGGGCACCAATCAGAAAATCCTTGGAATTAATATTGTCTTCCTGCCTTGTTTCGTTTGCCTGCGTATTCATTCTTTCATTGTAAGCCATGTGGGATCCTCCTACACTTCCATTAATATTTTGCTCTTTCTCTTTCCCGGGCTCTCACAGCCGCTCTTTCTACTGCTCTCTCTGCGGGCGGTATATCTTCAATATGGTTTTGAAGCGGAGAAGACTGCTGCTTGCGGAGCTTCCACTTGTCTTTCAGCTCAAGGAATACATTGCTCCATTGCACCACCTGGGAGATTTTATCCTTGTTTTGTTCAACCTGCGTATTAACAGAAGAAGAAATAGACTGAATCGTGCCGTTGAACTTCCTAACAGAATCTCCGACATCCCTTACCGCGTTGACAACCCCATTAAGGCTTTCCGATTTCTGCTGAATGTCGCTTGCAAGGGCATTCGTCTTATGAAGCAGAACAGTGGTCTCACGGGTTACACCGTCCAGCTGCTGTTCAAGTCCATCTAAGGTAGTAGACACACTATCCAAGGTAGTCGCCAGGGATTTCAATGTCCGGGACAGGAAAATGACGAGCACTAAAAAGGCTACTGCTATTAAAGCCACGCTCAAATATAGAATAATTTCCAAAAGAAGCACCTCCATGATTGTTATATATTTATTCTATTACCCGGGGATAAGCACCCTAAACCAAGGGCGTCCTTGTAAGTAATTCCATTATGCGGCTTTAATCTCCTGCTTTTTACGGCATATTGCTTTTCAATTTTCAGGCTGTGTTAAACATTACTGCTGAATCTATGGCTCATTTAGCCAGATGTTTATCCATCCGCTGAAAGACGTGTGAACCAGAGTTAAACACCGATGAGCCCACAGAACACTAACAGAGCTTAATTCTAAGATAGACTATGTACGAAAAACATTATATCCATCAGCATGGAGCTTATGCAAGTCCCATCAGGTGAATAGCCTTCAGCGCAATCATTTACAGCAGAAAAAAACTTTTTCGGGTACAATAATAGCTGTACGAAGAAATGAAGGAGGAATCAGGATGAAAGATCCCCGGATTCAAACATTGGCAAAAAATTTGATTAATTATTCAGTGCGCCTTCAAAAAGGCGAGAAGGTCTTGATCGAGAACTTTGGTCTCCAGCGTGAGCTTGTTACTGCACTTGTTGCAGAAGCATATGCAGCGGGAGGCTATCCATTTGTGCTTCTGAAAGACCAGCAGGTTGACAGGGCGCTTTTACTTGGGGCTCAGGATGAGCAGTTCAATATGATGGCTGACTTTGAAGCGAACGTGATGGGCAAGATGGATGCTTATATTGGCCTGAGATCCGGAGATAACATCAATGAACATGCCGATGTGCCGGATGATAAAATGAAAATCCACGGCAGCACGATCGGCAAGAAAGTCCACAGGGAAATCCGCGTGCCAAAAACAAAATGGGTTGTACTGAGATATCCTAACGCTTCAATGGCACAGCTTGCGAAAATGAGCACAGAGGCGTTCGAGGATTTCTATTTTGATGTCTGCAATCTGGATTACGGCAAGATGGACAAAGCGATGGACAGCCTTGTAGAGCTTATGGACAAAACAGACAAAGTAAGGCTGACCGGCCCTGGGACAGACTTGACTTTCTCCATTAAGGATATTCCGGCAATTAAATGCTCCGGGCAGATGAATATCCCTGACGGCGAAGTCTATACGGCTCCTGTGAAAGATTCTGTTAACGGCGTTATTACATATAATACCCCATCGCCTTATCACGGATTTACTTTTGAAAATGTCAAACTCACCTTTAAGGATGGAAAGATTGTTGAGGCTACAGCAAATGATACAGACAGGATCAACAAGATCTTTGATACAGATGAAGGCGCCCGCTATATCGGGGAATTTGCCATCGGCGTGAACCCTTATATCCTCCATCCGATGCAGGACATTCTGTTTGATGAAAAAATCGATGGAAGTTTCCACTTTACGCCAGGGCAATGCTATGATGAAGCCTATAACGGCAATTCCTCCAATATTCACTGGGATATGGTCAACATCCAGCGCCCGGACTATGGCGGAGGGGAAATCTACTTTGACGATGTTCTGATCCGCAAGGACGGAAGATTCGTAATCCCGGAACTCGAAGCATTGAATCCGGAGAACCTTAAATAGAGCAAACAAAAAGGATGCAGCAAAATCTGCATCCTTTTTCTATGTAGCCAGCCGGACGGATCCGGAGAGCGCCGTGAGACAGCCTGCCCAGCGCTCCTGCACGGAACTTATAAGGTGCCCTCGTAGGCTTCCTGGAATTTCTGGATGTCTCCCGCTCCCATAAAGAGGATGACACTGTTTTCGTGCTGTTTCAGCGCACTTGTATCTTCTTCTTTTATGATCTCTGAGCTTGGGATCCTGTCCTGAAGATCTGTGATGGTCAGCTTTCCATGGTTTTCCCTTGCTGAGCCAAAAATATCGCAAAGATAAACTTTATCAGCTTTATTAAGGCTTTCCGCAAAGTCATCCAGGAACGTCTGTGTCCTTGTAAAGGTATGAGGCTGGAATACAGCCACTATTTCTTTTTCCGGATATTTCTGCCTGGCTGCCTCAACCGTCGCTCGTATCTCCGTCGGGTGATGGGCATAGTCGTCAATGATAACCTGGCCAGCCACTTTCTTCTCCGAAAATCTTCTTTTCACTCCCTCAAATGACAGCAGGAGATCTTTGACGATTTCCGAACCAATTTCTTCATAATGGCAAAGTGCGATAACGGCCAATGAATTCAGTACATTATGGTCGCCGAACTGAGGGATTGAGAAAGTATCATAAAAAGTGTTGCGCACAAAAACATCAAAGGTTGTTCCTTCCGTGCTTTTGACGACATTGCGGGCCTGGAAGTCATTCTCCTCGCCAAAGCCGTAGAACAGGACAGGAACCTTTGCCTGGATCTTTTGCAGCTGCTCATCATCTCCGCATGCAAAAATACCCTTATTCACCTGCCATGACATCTCCTGGAATGCAGAGAACACATCATCAATATTGGCGAAATAATCAGGGTGGTCAAAATCTATATTCGTCATGATTGCATAATCAGGGAAATATGAAAGAAAATGCCTTCTATATTCGCAGGCTTCAAAAACGAAATATTCAGCATCGGCATCCCCTCTGCCCGTTCCGTCCCCAATGAGGAAGGAAGTAGGTCTTGCTCCCTTCATAACATGGGCCAGCAGCCCTGTAGTGGAGGTCTTGCCATGCGCCCCAGTAACAGCTACACTGGTAAACTTCTTCATAAAGTCTCCAAGGAAGCGGTGGTAGCGGACGATCGGAAGGCCGAGCTTCATGGCTTCCTGGATTTCTTCATGCGTATCCGGGTACGCATTGCCTGCTATAACGGTCATTCCAGGCTGTATGTTTTCCTTTTGGAAAGGAAGGATCTTTATTCCTGACTGTTCAAGCGAAATCTGTGTAAAAAAACGCTTTTCTACATCAGATCCCTGAACATGATAATTCATATCATGAAGGACTTGAGCCAAGGCGCTCATTCCAGACCCTTTTATACCTACAAAATGGTAAATAGTCATATAAAGAACCTCCAACTGTCGTCTATCTGTAACACAGTATATGATATCTGAATATATTTTGCTCATAACTTCATTACGGACAAACGTTTCCTGCATAAGCAGATTAAAGTATTATATCATCTTTCAAGCACAAACACTATGTAGCACTTGGCCCAGCCAGCCATAAGAAGCGGTTAGCATGGGCTTAGGCCGGCATCATATGGATAAAATTAGCAGACATAGCAGCAGGGAAGGTCTCAAATAGCCCCCTCCCTGAACAGTAAAACAAGAGCAGACTTTTTTAAAAACGCCCTCCAGGTCATGCCTTCCCCAGAAGCCATCAATTCTTTGTACCGCTCAACAACGGCGTCTGCATTGTTCATTGGAAAAGCAGGACCAAAACAAAAATTCCGGGTGAAAACCGGTATGCACCTGATCCAATAGGAGCGCCTCTCCTCAAGATTGATGCTGTCTGCAGCCTTCAGCTGAAGCTTTTCCCCGCTCAGGATGTCAAAGGCAGCAAGATTCTCTCCTTCTGCCCTTTCAATCTTTACAGGCTGGAGGACAGAGCTGAGGAAAAGGGCTCCCTGAATGAGATCAGCCTCGGCCAATTGGCCGGAGTCCCGGCGGAGGAAAAGGTTAAACATCGTGGAGCCCCTGATGCTTATATAATCGAATAAGAACCAGTCCTCAAACACATCTTCCTGTTCACTGCTGAAAGGGATTCCGCCCGGGAGGCCCGCTGTTTCCCGGAAAATATGGCGGGCACGGACCTTTTCCCTAATGTTGGCATTCACTGCAGAATCCCTCTGTGCTTTCCTGTAAAGGGCCAGAGCATTCTCTTCGCCTATGGCCTGTTTTTGTTTGCGGTAGGCTTCCAAGTCTTCTATTGAATTCTCCATATCCGGCTCCTCCTCCCATTCCACAGGGCCGAAAATGAATCAGAGCTCTACCTTTTCCAGCCGCGGATTCGGCCTGTATCGCCTTCCTGCTTTTGCCGCATGCTTGCCATTGATCAGCACATTGTCTCCTGTGAAGCCGATATTGATTTTCAGCAGGCTGTTGCCGATGCCGTATGTATCGACAGGCACACCGTTTTCTTCAAAATCCTGGATTCTTGTTTCATTAAAGCCGCCGCTGACGACAATTTTAACATGATTGAACCCTTCATCATCCAGCGCTTTCCGCAATGCAAAAATCAGTTCTGCATTAACTCCTCTCGGATCAAAGGTCCCGAGAAGATGCTGATTCCTCAGGAAATATTGGTCGATCATTGTCCTGGAGGTATCAACACGGACACCCTTCAGCTCATCGCCGAATTCTCTCGCAACCTTCAGGGAATCTGTTATGGCATCATTATTATAATCAACAAGCGCAATCAGGGCATCCTCAGGGTATGTCTCCTGATATGCTTTGGTTGCTGCCACCAGATCCCCGTCAAACATCTGGATAAGGGCATGCGGCATCGTCCCCATCCCCTGCTTGCCCCACCATTCGTTCATGGCATGGGTAGCCTGGGCAGTCGCCCCGCCTATATGGGCGGCATAGCCGTCTCCGGCCTGGGTGATATAATGGTCATCCCGGTCACCCATGAAAATGACCTGCTTTTGCCTGCCTGACGTTCCTGCCGCCTTGACCGTGTTATACACATTAGTGGCAACAGAAGTCCTTCTTGCCAGGATGCCGTCAATGATCCCCTCAAGATAGCCGAAGCTCTGATAGGGACCGGTAATCGTCATGACCGTTTCGAATGGGCTGATTTTATCTCCGTCTTTTAAAGAAAAGATCTCCAGCTCCTCCGGATTTTCTGCAAAAGTATGGATCAGTGCAATCACTTCATCGGTGCCGCAAAGGACAGCATGGCTTTTCTGGAAAAATTGCATTGTCACGATATTATCTTTGTGATGTTTCCTGACAATTTCCCGTGTCTTTAAGAAATAGACAGCTGAAAACCAGCCGTCTCTTACTCTTTCATCAAATTTAAAAGTCTTATTTGTAAGCCGCTTGATCTTGCCTTGAATCTTTAGCTCAATTTCTTTCATCCTAAAGCTCCTCATACCAAATCAGTTATAACTACCGTTATTTTTAGTATTCTTTACATGCATGTAAAGAATACCACGTATTATATCATTGTACTAGTGTCTTGCATGGCTTCAAGGTCTGTTTCCGTGATCAGCACATCACGCGGCTTGCTTCCTTTTGCCTCAGAAATGTAGCCGCAGTCCTCCATCATGCCAATCAGCCTTGCAGCACGGTTATAGCCGATCTTAAAGCGCCTCTGGACACTTGAGGTCGATGCGCTGCCCTGATCGACAACATACTCGCACGCCTCGTAGAAAAGCTCATCTTCCTCCTCGGTTGCCTGTGCTTTTTTCAGGAGCTCTTCCTGTTCAAATAAATAATCCGGCTTACGCTGGCTCCTCGCATGGGCGACGACTTCATCAATCTCTGCATCGGACACATAAGTTCCCTGAAGCCTGACCGGCTTTGATGACCCATTTTCCAGGAAAAGCATATCTCCCCTGCCCAGGAGCTTTTCGGCACCGCTGATGTCAATGATGGTGCGTGAATCCACCTGAGAGGATACTGAAAACGCCACCCTTGTCGGAACATTGGCTTTAATCAGGCCGGTAATGACATCAACAGACGGCCTTTGTGTGGCGATGATCAAATGAATGCCGCATGCCCTCGCCTTTTGGGCGATCCGGCAGATTGCTTCCTCAACATCTGCCGGAGACATCATCATCAGGTCGGCAAGCTCATCAATGACAATGACAATGAACGGAAGCTTGTCAGAATAGCGCTTATGCTGTTCAGCCACCTGATTGAAGCGGTTGATATCCCTGACTCCTGCGTGGGCAAACAGCTCATAGCGGCGCTCCATCTCTTCCACCGCCCATTTCAGTGCTGCAGTGGCGGCCTTCACATCTGTAATGACCGGGCTGACGAGATGGGGTATCTGGTTGTATGGAGCAAGCTCGACCATTTTCGGATCGATCAGCAGCAGCTTCAGCTCATCCGGCGATGCCTTATATAGAAGGCTGACAAGAATTGAGTTGATGCAGACGCTTTTTCCGGATCCGGTTGCACCGGCAATCAGTCCATGGGGCATCTTCCTGAGATCAGTGACGATCGGGCTTCCCGAGATGTCCAGCCCAAGGACTGCCGTCAAAGGCGATTCGCCATCCCTGAACACAGGAGTGTTGATGATCTCACTGATCAATACCGGTCTGCTCTTCTGGTTCGGAACCTCAATTCCGATTGTATGCTTGCCCGGGATCGGCGCTTCCATCCGGATATCCCTGGCAGCCAGGCTGAGCTTGATATCATCAGTCAGGTTCGTGATTTTATTCACTTTCACGCCGGGCTCAGGCTGAACCTCAAATCGGGTAACAGAAGGCCCCTGGGTCACATTAACAACCTTTGCCCTGACATTGAAATTCTTCAGTGTCAGATTAAGGAATTCCTCCTGCTCCAGCAGCCACTCCTCATTGTCCTCAGGAATGACTGGGGGGGCAAGCAGGCTTTTTGCCGGGAATTCATAAGATTTGTATTTCGGCTCTCCTGTCTGTTCTAAAAGGGCAGGTTCCGCCGGCTGGCCATCCAGATGGAATCCGTCCGGTTTCTGATGGCTCCATGCTTGTGACTGTTCATCTGGCTCTTCAGCCTGCTGCTGTGATTGAACGGGTTCTGACGCTAACACAGTTTCATTGGACTGTGAAGCATATTTATAATCAGAAGCGCGGACATTTTCCTCCTGGCATACCTGTTCATTTGTATTTGCAGGTGCTTCATTCCCAATTGCTTCTTCTGTATTTTCCCGGGTGACAGGCATTTGTTTTACACCGGCATTTTGTTCTTTTATCTTTTGCTCTGCAATCCTTCTATCCTGCTTCAGCATAATCACATTGAATGGCAGGGGCGATCTTGGCTTTGGCTTAGGCTCTTCTTCAGCCTTGGCCGGTATGTCCCCGCTGGTTTCCCCGGCCCTTTCCTCTTCAGTTTCCGGCTCAGCCTCATACAGTTGCAGGGCAGATGCTGCTTCATGCAGGCCCGTTTCCCGGGAACCCTGTTCACCTTTCACAGAACCCATTTGGAGCTCAGCATTTTTTTCTTCATGGTTCTGGGACAGTTCTGCCTCTTCTGCTGACACCTCTTTAAGATCTTCTGCTCCTTTATCAATTTCAGCCTTATCCAGAGAATCCTCAGGATCGTCCGCAGATTCCGGCACTGCTGCCAAATTAAGCAGAGCCGGCTCTGTTCCGGCTGGGTTATATGGAATATTATATTCTTCAGTTTCTATTCCAGTCAGCTCAGCATCTTCGAGCAGAGATGCATCATTTCTGCCAGCCGCCAGCGGTCCACCGGCATCATCATCCAGCGGTCCACCGGCATCATCATCCAGCGCTTCATCCGCCTCAAAATCTAAATTGGAAGCCGGGGCAGTATTATAGCCGGCCACTGGAATGCTGCTGTCCGGAACCTCGGGGTTACTGCTGGCAATCCCTGTGTCAACGTCAGCCAGCGGCGGGGTTTCAAAGCTCCTGTCAGCTTCAATCCTGTTTGCTTTCACATCTGCGTAGGAATCCCCACTTTCAGGCATCACATGCTCCTGCCCAGCTTCTGTTGTCACGATATGTTCATCTTCCTGCAATTCTGCAGAAAAAGCTTTCTCAGCAGCTGGATTGAAAAGGCCGCCGGTATATGTGTCCTTATCCATGATCATACCAGGACTTTCTTCCGCCCTGCCTGGCACGGCAGATGCTTCTTCGTATCCTACCCGTAAATCAGGGCTGATGGTTCCCTTCAGGTCAGTGATGCCTTCCGGCTGCTCTTCAGGCACTGGCTCCAGCGTATGATCCAAAATTTTGCTTTCTTCTTCCCGGCCGCCGCCAAGGACCGTTTTCTTCAGGAAATCAATATCATCGAAAAATGGCGCGTTTTTCTCCTGTCCGAAGCTATTCATCTCATAGACTACCGATTCATCCTTTTTCTTTGGCCGTTCGAACCCGTATATCGGTGAAGGAATTTCCGTTGGCCTGAAGGGGCGCCGGTGGCGGTTGTCTATCGGCGCCTCGCTTTTGCTTTTTTTGGATGGCTCCGAAAAATATTCCTGCTGCTCCGAATAAGATTCCTGCTGCTCCGGCTGACGTTTATTTCTTTTTCCTTGATTAGGATTATCATTCAGCGGGCCGGACTTTTCCCGCTCATGATTCCAGGTTCCTGACGCCGGCCGCTCCCTTTGGCTACTCCGCGGATTTTGTCCAGGACTTTCCGGCTTTTCTCCGGGTCTCCTTTCCTTACCCGGGGAGCCTTCATCAGGGATAAGCGGAAATCTGAACTGACCCTTAGGGTACTGGTAGAGAATCCTGGCCTCGATCTCACGGCCATCTCTGTCTTTTTTCGGTTTTGCCGGTTCTATGTACGGCTGCTCTTCTTCCGTTTCTTTATACTCGTCTTCATTATTAAACACGCGGAATAGTTTTTTTATCCAACTCAATATTAATCACTCTTTCTTAAAGGCTGTTTAGGCAAAGCTGTCGGTGTATTTGGATGCTCAATTTCCTGGTACAAAGGCAGAATAACCCTTAAGCTGCAGATAAAAGAGCAGCTTATTTTTCCTACCCCTTTATTTTATCAGCTATTCATAAAAATTCGAGTCAAAAAGAGAGAATGAGCCTTTTTATAGGCTTTATGGGTTAAATTGCCACAGTTTGAACCCGCATGCTTATACTTTTGGCATAATCAGTTTAACATCGGGTTTACAACTGTTACAGGCAGTGTAACCTGCAGGCTTCTCCCTGTTAATCAGATATAAAAAAAGGACCACATTCTGTGATCCTTCCCCAGTCACTTTTTCTTATTTTTGCCGAGTATGAAAATCGGCTCAAGCTCCCCGTTTTCATAAAGAAATGATAATGCCGTAATCGGCACCCTGCCGCTTGCAAAGAAGCTCATATTCATCTGGGCGAGGATATCATAGCCCGTATTATTCCGCACATCCGCTATGATCAGGACGTCCTGATGGGGAACGGCAAGTGCCATCTCACCGGTTATCTGCTGCTCCATCGTCTTCAGAAAAGCTTCATTGAGAATGCGGCTCGCATCATAGCCGTCATTTGCATTCAGAAAATAAAAGATATTGCCGGCCACTTCGTCCTTTTTAAACCCTGTGGACAGGGACCTGACATTAAATAAGGCAATCTCCCTGATCCTTTCAGCTGTCCAGCCCTCTTTTTTCATGAGCACTGAATCAATGAGCCTGTAGGTTCTGCCCTGGTCAAGGGCATAATAAATCCTTGTTTCTGCTGTATGTTCGTCAAACAGAAACTGAATTCCCTCTTCGGATTCCTGCGGAAAAGACGTTGACCTGATGACAGGGAAGATATTTTTTTCATGGCCTTCAAGCCCGGATTCTCCCGACATAGCCTTTAGGCCTTCTTCCACATAATAAGCCACCTCTTCAATCGCCTTGTCCTTCTGCTCCTGCCATTTAGCAATGATCCCAGGCAGCGAAATGGTGATCCCTTTGCCTGTTTCTTTATTTTCGATCCGAAGGGTATCTTTTTGTTTATCAAATAAGAAAGACCGATTCTCAGCATCCAGCCTCTTGGTTAATTCATTCTTCATTTTCCTGCTGTCCATTTTCATCCCTTTTCCCTCCTTACGGGAAATTTCTGCAGTTTCCATTGTACAATAGAAAGCCCTCCATCTCAAAGGAGACGGAGGGCGAAAGATATCAGCGGCTGAGGCCGGCGATGAAATTCTCGATTTCTTCCTGTGTTTTCCTATCCTTGCTGACAAAGCGGCCTGATTCCTCTCCATCCCTGAAAGCAATGAAGCTAGGGATGCCGAAGATATCGAGCTGCCCGCATAGATCAATATATTCATCCCGGTCTACATATACAAAGGTATAATCGCTGAACTTCTCTTCTACCTCTGGAAGGATCGGTTCGATGATGCGGCAGTCAGGGCACCAGTCTGCTGAAAACATAAAAATATGCTGTCCCTCATTTTTCATTTGCTCAAACTGGTCCATTGATTCAAGCTTTTTCATTTCTTTCTCCTCCTGTCTGGATCAGCATATCGCCATGTTTGATCCAGCCTTTTTTCCTCATATACTCAGATAATAACAAGCTTATTGCGGCTGGTCCAACAAAATGCAACATGACTATTTTCAGGAGGACAGCCGAGCTGAATCCCATCGCGGTCACTGTCATGATCTGCCCCACAAGGCCTGCAGTCCCCATTCCCGCACCAGCCGCATTGTTCTCGAGTACAAATAAAGTGGTACCGAGCGGTGCAAGAACAGCCCCCGCAATGGTCGGCGGAAGAAGGATCATCGGGTTCCTTATGATATTGGGCACCTGCAGCATTGAAGTTCCAAGCCCCTGGGCAATGAGGCCGCCTACCTTATTTTCCCTGTAGCTGCTGACTGCAAAACCGACCATTTGGGCCGCACATCCGATTGTTGCTGCCCCTGCTGCAAGCCCGTGCAAATCAAGCATCAGCGCAATGGCTGCACTGGAGATAGGCGCTGTAAGGGCGAGGCCCATCAGCACTGCTACAATGATCCCCATCAATATCGGCCTTTGCTCCGTCCCCCACATGATCATGCTTCCAAGACCCTTTAACAGGAAGTTTATTCCTGGTCCGATCAACATTGCTGTTCCATATCCAGCCAGTATTGTAACAAAAGGGGTAACAATAATATCAATTTTCGTCTCCTTGCTGACAAGCTTCCCAATCTCTACAGATATCAAGGCAGCGGCAAAGCTTCCTGCCGGTCCGCCCAGCGCGGCCCCTGCTGCCCCGCTTGCAATCGCAGCGAACAGTACCAGGGGCGGTGCATTTAATCCAAAAGCAACAGCAACGCCGATTGCCGGCCCCATGAGCCCCATCGCAAGCGTCCCCATCTCTATGAAGAAACTCCCGCCATAACCTGCCGGCAGCTGTTCTCCCACTGTCTTGATGATCAGTCCTATAATCAGTGAAGAAAACAAGCCTAATGCCATGCTGCTCAATGCATCTATAAAGTAAACCCTCGCAGACAGGCTGACCCCTTTTCTCTTCAAAAATTCTCTCATGTAAAATCCCCCGTTCATTCTTCATTGTCATGTGTCAAGACAGATGTTACAACCTATATTGTAAGCATGGCTGGGGTAAAAAGGAAGGAAAAAATACCGGAACCCTCCTAGTATGAGCTCATCATGCTCCGTGAAATCTGCTTTTCCCTGTTTTTTTGATTGGAAGCTGCTGCTGACCTTGTAGTAGTGTTAGCCAAGTATGCTGAAATAAGCCCAAGATCAATATAGAACACTACCCTGACATTTAATAAATATGCGCAAAAAAAATAGCAAAGGGTTCGCCCTTTGCTTGTTGTTAAGGAATTTATAAATTGTAAGATTTGTGGAGCTTGCGCTTTTGTTCGTTATTTTATCTGGACAGAGTTGACGATATCAATCATCATCGAAGCATCTGCTTTCAGGCTGGATGTCTTTGTTTCCGCTGTAATCTTGACCCCATCAGCTCCGACAATCAATTCGCTTCTGTCATCATCCAGCTTTTTAATAAGAATAAACCCGAATCTTCCATCATATTGGAAGGTTTCATCCACCTCATAGCTTTCGTTCTGAAGTTTAGCAGACTCATAAACCACCTTGCTGCCTTTGCCCTCATTCTGGTTATAAAACAGGATATATGTTTTGCTTCCATTTTTTAATATAAGATTGTTTGGGCTTTCTTCTTCAACCTCGACGCCAAAAGGCAAATAATAGTCTATCTCTTCATTTTTATTATTTGCATCCTTGGGCTTTTGGGTGAAAGCGGTCTCCGCTGCCCTCTTTGCTTCCTTCTGCTCTTCTTGGAAGGATGCAGAGCAGGCGCTCAGGAACAGAACGGAACACATCATAAGCAAGGCGGTGATGCTGATTTTTTTCATACTATTTTCCTCCCTGCTGGAAAAAATATCGGCCTTTTCTATCATAACTGTCTTTTTAATTATCTGACAACCCCCCTTGCCGCTTTTTCAGGACTGTGGACGGTTTGTTATTAACAGAAGTGGTAAAATGTAAGATATCTGCCAAAGAGGAGGAAATATGATGAAATTGACAGTTTATCTGGCAGGCGAGATTCATACTGACTGGAGAGGAGAGCTGAAGGAAAAAGCAAAAGCCCTTCAGCTTCCAGTCCATTTTGTCGGACCAATGGAAAACCATGAGCGCTCTGATAAGATCGGAGAAGAAATACTTGGGGAGCAGCCGGGCCCTGTTTACCTTGATCAGGCTTCTTCAAGCATCAACAATCTGCGGACCCAGCTGCTGATGGAAAAATCAGACCTGGTCATCGCCCTGTTCGGTGAGCAGTATAAGCAATGGAACACGAGCATGGATGCCAGCACTGCCGCTGCACTAAAAAAGCCGCTGATCCTGATCAGGCCCGAAAAACTGCACCACCCGCTTAAAGAGCTGTCACAAAAAGCAAACGTGACAGTCGAAACGGTTAACCAGGCCATCAAAATCCTTTCTTATGTCTTTGAAGAGAGCTGAAATGCGGAGGGCGCTTGCTCAGCCCCTACAAGCATAAGACGAGCAGGATGAAAGGTTGTTCTTTAACCTTTTAGCCTGATTGGCTTATGACTCGAGGCTCTAGCCGCTGGAGCTGGACAATCGATATGCGGAAGCGGCTTGCTTAATAAAAAGCAAGGGAGAGGTTCACAGCCTCTCCCTTTTCCTGTTCCCATACTCAAACTGTCCGGCCAGCAGTCTGACAACATGCGCAAACATTTCTGCCCTGTCGACCCTGCCATTTGTAAAAACACCGATGGCGCCTTCTTTTTTCCGGATGTTTTCTTTTTGGGCATATGCATCCATGACAGGCCCAAGCTCACGGCCTGCGAGCAGCTCTTCGGAAATCTCCTGCGGAAGAGGGATCCTGGCCCCGCCGGCGACGATTGTTTCTTTGCCTTTTTGCGCAAGCGCCCCCCAATTGCAGAGAAATAAACCTGCTGCTGTGTTCTGGACCCCGCCTTCGAGACCGATCCCTATATCCCCGCTTCCTTCTCTCAGTGCCAGTTCCGCTCTTTGTACAGCCCCTTTGATCGTTTCGTCATCTGTAAAAGGCTGGTCGCTCACACCGGAAGGTACATCAACAGGAATGACTTTAAAGCTGCTTTCATTGAAAATAGCTTCCACCGCGCTAATTTTCGCCGGATTTTTAGAACCTATTATAATTTTCATAGAGCTGCCCTCCTTTTTTCACTGCTTGTTTCTATATTGCCCGAATGGCACACTGAAAAGAGGCAGCACTGCTGCTGCCCCCTCGCTTTTGTTTTTACACGTTTTCGCGGATGGATGCGACAGTGGTTTTGTCGCAGGATTTAACAAGCTTGACCAGAAGCTCCTTCGCTGCCGCATAATCATCCACATGGATAATGGAAGCGTGGGTATGGATATAACGGGAGCAAATGCCGACTACCGCACTTGGGACTCCTTCATTTGAAGTGTGGACACGCCCTGCATCTGTTCCGCCCTGGGAAACAAAATACTGGTAAGGCACATTATTCTTTTCAGCTGTATCCAGTACAAATTCCCTCATGCCGCGGTGCGTAACCATGGAGCGGTCCAAAATGCGGAGCAGCGCGCCTTTCCCAAGCTGGCCGAATTCCCTTTTATCGCCTGTCATGTCATTCGCAGGGCTTGCATCAAGTGCAAAGAAAATATCAGGCTTGATCATATTGGCGGCTGTCTGCGCACCTCTTAATCCGACTTCTTCCTGGACTGTCGCACCGGAATAAAGGATATTCGGCAGTTTTTCGTCTTTCAATTCTTCCAGAAGCTCAACCGCGAGACCGCATCCATAACGGTTATCCCAGGCCTTTGCCATTATTTTCTTTTCATTTGCCATTGGTGTGAACGGACAAATCGGCAGGATCTGCTGGCCTGGCTTAATGCCGATCCTTTCTGCATCTGCACGGTCATCTGCACCGATATCAATCAGCATATTTTTAATATCCATTGGCTTGCTGCGCTTGGCTTCATCCAGCAGGTGTGGAGGGATGGATCCAATGACGCCTGTGACTGGCCCATTATTGGTCATGATCTGCACCCTCTGGGCAAGAAGAACCTGGCTCCACCAGCCGCCAAGGGTCTGGAAGCGGATCATACCGTTATCGGTAACGGAGGTGACCATGAAGCCAACTTCATCCATATGGCCTGCAACCATTACAGCCGGCCCTTCCTCATCTCCCCTCTTTACTCCAAATACTCCCCCAAGCTTGTCCTGGACCACTTCATCTGCATACTGGCCAAGCTGCTCACGCATAAACTTGCGGACCAAATGTTCATTTCCCGGCGCTCCCGGCAATTCTGTCAGTGTTTTAAAAAGCTGTAATGTTTTATTGTTCATTGTACCTGCTCCTTTAATGGGTTTTATCTCTTTCTTATTATGTATACATTTATTTTACAGAACTTTCATACCTCTTACCACCTTTTCCTCTTACCTTGGCCCGGCATGCGGCCCCAAGTACCATCACTTTATGTGAATCGCTTTAATATATCCGGTTACATTTGGTAGAATGGAATAATGAACAACTATGCTGGAAAAAGACGGAGGGGCAGACTATGAACTGGAAATCATTTTTGCTTGGTGTTGGAGTCGGAGTAGCAGGCGGCTTGGCTGCAAAGGAATTATTGGCAGATAAAACAGCGGTATCTCCAGAAAAAGCGCTTGATCAGGCTAAAGCCGCTTTCAAGAAAAATGGCCCAATCAGCGGATCATGGATACATATGCAGCCTGAGCCTTATGAAAAGCACGGTCTTAGCTATACTGTCTATAAAGGCGGCATCTCACGGACTGCTGACGGAGCGGTATCACAATACGAATTTGTCTCAGACAGCCGCACCGGAACGATATTGGATGCCTACCCGCTGTCTTAGAGATTGCAAGCATGTAAAAGGCCGGATTCTTTTGTTCCGGCCTTTTACATGCCTTTTTTATCTGGTTCGTTTCAGCTCTTCCTTCAGCTGTTTATCTCCACCCCATTTTATCGCCCGGTAATAGGCATCATGATAAAACGTGAACCATGCATCCCTGCTGATTCCGTACTCAAGCCACTTCTGCTTTGCAGCGATTGAGTCCATCGGATAATCGTCAAAAGCAAGCACCCATAGAACATTCTGGTGGGCATGAGTCGGCATGATGTCAGCCATATGAACGATTGTTTCCCCTTCTTCCTCGATGAGAATAATGGAATGCCCATCACTGTGGCCGCCTGTGTGGACCATTCTTACTGGGCCGAAGCTCCATTCATCTTCAAATGTGACTACCTGGCCCTCTATTCCGCTCCAGTTCTCTTTCCAGTATGTATTCCTGGACCGGATGTTCGGATTGCGCATCTCTTCCCATTCGGTTTCCGATACAATAATCCTTGCATTGGGGAACACAGATACAAATTCTTCCCCTTCAAGCCTGGTAAGGCCGCATGCATGGTCGAAATGCAGATGGGTCATCAGTACATAATCGATATCCTCCGGGCCAAGGTTAAGCTCTCCTAGAGATTTTTCAAGGCTGGATTCTTCTGTCACTCCGTAGTTCCGCTTTTGCTTTTCGTTAAGCTTGCCGGAACCTATGCCTGTTTCTATGAGCATCTTTTTCCCGTTAGCTTCTACAAGGATTGGATCTGTCCTAAGCTCGATCTGGTTTTTTTCATTGCAGGGGTATTTCTTTTCCCACAGTGCTTTTGGAACAACGCCGAACATGGCGCCGCCATCCAATTGTGTGACTCCTCCGTTCAGCCACGTAAGCTTAACCGTTTTCAATTTTAAAGTTTCCATGTGCACACTCCCTTTTTCAGCAGATTGTATGTATACTTGTTAGTTTATCATTTAGAGGGGAGTTGGTGGAATATTTGCTCAATATTCCCAGCATAAAATAAGTTACATCAGAATTATTGATATGTATTGAATTTAGGAAGATTCTTGGTTTTTATCTTTAAAAAACTTAGTTGCATACCCAAGGTTATTGAACCTGTTAATTGGAGTGGAAGGCACGCAGACTCCTGCGGGAAGTAGCGGCAAGGCTGAGACCCCGCATGAGCGTAGCGAAGAGGAGGCTCAGCGTCGCCCCGCGGAAAGCGAAGTGCCTGGAACGGAAATTAACAGCCCATTTAAAAAGCTAAACAAATGAACGATTGTTGTGGCCTTTCACAGTAAATCCTAAAAAACATAAACAAAGAAGGAGCACGAAATGTCCGTACTCCTTTTGTCTATACCAAAGCCGCCCGCGAGCAGCTTTCTGCAATTTTATTGATATCTCACTTCAGAGCGGTAGATTCTGCTGCCTCTGCCGGAGAATTTTTCTTCGTATTCGGTCATGATATTGCCTTCATAGCCGCTGTTGTGAAGGTCGAGGCTGACGTAAGTGAGGAGAAGTCCATATTCGGAGAAGCTTGTAAGTGAATATTCGAACAGTCCCTGGTTGTCAGTCTTGAAATGGATTTCCCCTTGATCCACAAGGATGCTTTTGTAGACATCAAGAAAACTTTTAAATGTGAGCCTTCTTTTTTCATGCCGGGTCTTTGGCCAAGGGTCTGAGAAATTAAGATAAACCCTGTCTACATCCCCTTTATTAAAATACTCCGCCAGGTTTTTGGCATTGGCATTCATCAGCTTCAGATTGGGAAGTTCTTCTTCAATAAGCTTATCAAGGGCAGTAACGATAACGCTTTCTGCCAATTCTATTCCGATATAGTTGATATGAGGATTGGCCTTAGCCATCCCGGTGATGAACCGGCCTTTCCCTGTACCTATCTCAATATGGAGAGGCTGGTCTGCCCCAAATACTTCAGCCCATTTTCCTTTATACTGATCCGGCTCCAGGATGACATATTGCGGATGCTGCATTAATTTATCTTTAGCCCAAGGCTTGTTTCTTTGTCTCATGAGGACACCCCTAAATAATAATATCGTTCAAACAATACCATGCCTTCCCAAACGATGCAACCCTCGTTCAGGAAGGATCGGGGAGCATATGGCCGCATATGTAAGGGCACTGTCTGTTAAAGCGTGTTCATCTTATGATACCGGAAATATCTCCTGTATATCACACGAGAATGCATTTTTCATTTATGGGATGTTTTGTTAAGGTTTTAAGAGTGTACGCGAACGGGAAAACGCTGCCTGTCAGGCTTTGCCTTCAGGCATAAAAAGGAGCTGAATTAGCATGAAAAAATTGATTGAGACAGGATTGGAAATAGCCGTCCTTTTAGTTATAGGCATTATGTTCCTTGGCTACAGTGTGACTGTCTATCCTTATGAGAAGCTTAAAAACAGAAAATGGACTCAGAAAGTCAGATCAAAGAGGCAGAGCCTTTATATCGGCAAGCCTGTCAACCATGCATAAGCGCTAAGCTGATGAATAATAAAAAAAAGGAATTCACATGATAAATGTGAATTCCTTTTTTTGTTGGTCCCTCAATTCCATTCATGTACAAATAGAAAGGATGCTGAATCATATGCCGCTGTGCCATACAGATCAATTAACCCTGCTGAGGGATATATTAAGCAGCCATCAGACAGACTGCTGCGGATCGGTTTCAGAGTGTGAACAATTGGAGCGTTTGGTGAAATCCCTCATGGTCAACGCAAACATCGGCCAGGAGGTCAGGACAGTGTTGGAGCAGGTTTACAGCTACAGCCAAAACGGCGCCGGCTCTTCCAATCTCGACGGCCATATAGAGCTGCACCAGCAGGAGCTCTCCCAGTGGGTAGAGAGTATTGACCAGCTTTCCTAGCTCAGCTCAAGCTCCTTGAGGAACTGGATCCACCTATCCATTTCTTCATATCTTCCCTTGCTTTTATGCCATTGAATTGAAGTCAGAGTTTGGGCAGCCACATACCATTTCATGCGAAGGGCAAGGGAGGATGTCAATTCCATGCCATAGCGCTCCAGCCAGGAATGCCACTTTTCGCGGGGGATGTACCAGTATAAGAGCATTCCGAGATCAATGGCGGGATCGGCAATCATCGCTCCATCCCAATCAATCAGATACAGCTGGTCGTTCTCCGTGAGCAGCCAGTTGTTATGGTTGACGTCGCAATGGCAGACGACCATATCTTCACAGCTGATATTCCCCTTCTCTTCTTCAAGGAACCCGAGGGCCTTCCTGACAGCATCCAGTCTGCTGATTTCTTCATCCAGCTCTTCTGTGACCGCGTTCAGTATGGCCACTGGCTTCAGCGGGGACTTTCCCAGCCTGCTGAGCATCCCAAGGAGCGGCCTGGAGTCATGGATTTTCTTGAGAAGCCTGGCTACCCGTTCATCTTCCATATCCCCCGGCTTCAATTCCCTTCCGGCAAGCCATTGCTGGGCTGTTATGACGTCCCCGTTTTCAAGCCTTTTTGTCCACACAAGCTTTGGAACAATTCCTTCTGCTGACAAAACAGCGAGAAATGGCGAAGAATTCCGCTTCAAGAATAATTGCTGCTCTTCATGCTGGGCAAAAAATGCTTCACCTGTCGCTCCTCCGGCAGGAACTATCTCCCAATCTTGTCCAAATAAATGTTCCAAAATTGTTCACCTACAATGTTTTTCTGCAAATTAAATGCGAGTAAGGAAAGTGCAAGGCCCGCATCTCAGCCAGGCCTCTGCAGTCTCCCATTTATATATGCGTATCTGCACAAGAAAGCAAAGTCTGCTCCCTGTCCATTCCGCCGCTAATTGATTAAAGGACTTTTGTATAGAAAAGCAAAGTAAAATAAAAAAAAGCTATTGAAGCAAATGTCCTGCAATAGCTATCTTATAAATTTTATCTCTTAGCGTGTTTTCTAGTCAAGTCAATCAGAGATAAAAACAGTATTTTATTATAATGATTTCTCTTTTAATTTTATTGGTTAGATCCCGAATCAGCCCCGGGCCGGCAAATGGGCAGCTTCTTTCACCTTCTGGCAAGAATCAGCAGGCTGCATGGGGCCATTCTTGCAGTTCCCGAGTTCACAGTATTCACCGGTTCTGCACCCGCCCCATCTCCGTCCGCCAAAACTTCCCATTCTCCTTCTGCAGGGATCATACGCTCTTCCCAGAAAGGATTGAAACATACCCTGATGGAATCATAGCCCCCGAATTCCCTGATATCCTGCAGTTCATATGCAATCATCGGCTCTTCTGCCTGGATGAACTGCATATGCTTCCTGACCAGGTCTGTGCTGTGGAAGCGGAAAGCTTTGATTTTTTTCCTTATGTCAATCAGCCCTTTTATATAGTCCACATTATCCTGATAGTAAAGGCGGCGCTCCCAATCAAGCCAGTTGATCTCATTTGGCGACCGATAGCTGTTGCCGTCCCCGTTTTTTGTCCTGAAGAACTCCTGTCCGCTGTGAAGGAAAGGAATCCCCTGTGCCAGGATGACCATTGCCGTAGCAAGCCGGTGGTGCTTCTGCCTGAACTCCTCTCCCTCTTGAGGGAAACATGCGCCAATCTTATCCCATAATGTATGGTTATCATGTGATTCGGCATAGTTCACAGACTGCCCCGGTGAACGAAAGAGGGCCTTTTTGCCCACTCCGATGCTTCCGGCAAGAACCTGTTTCGCATCCTCGCGGTAATGTGCATTTCCCAGTGCATACCCTTTATCATAAATATTGAATGTGCTTCCCTTAATAGAATCCCTGAACCAGTCATTGAATTGGCCGATCCTGTCGAGCTTGGCCTGGTTGCGCAGATTGGCCTTCTGTTCATGCGGCAGAGGGGTGTTAAGGTCCCACCCCTCTCCGATGACGAGGATATGCCTGCCGGCTTCATCTGCAGCTTTCCTGACCTCTTTCATCGTCCCGACATCCAGGATTCCCATCAGATCAAAGCGCAGACCGTCAATTTTATATTCATGCAGCCAGAACTTTACGGAATCAATGATGAACTTTCCTGCCATTCTCCTCTCAGAGGCAAAGTCATTGCCAACCCCGGTTCCGTTTGAAGGCATCCCGAACTCATCATGCCGGAAGTAATAGCCTGGCACAAGCTTTTCAAAATCAGATGTTTCCCTGATATAAACATGGTTGTACACAGCGTCCATTATGACCCGCAGCCCCTGAGAATGGACCGCTGAGATCAAGTCCTTCAGTTCGCGGATCCGCAAATACGGGTCTGCCGGGTCCTCGGAATAGCTGCCATCAGGCGCGTTAAAGTGGAGCGGGTTGTAGCCCCAGTTATAATCCGACTTTCCCCCAAGCTCATCCACCCCCGCAAAGTCATGGAATGGGAGGAATTCGATATGAGTTGCCCCAAGCTCCTTCACATAGGAAAGGCCGGTCGAACAGCCGTCAGGCCCCTTTGTACCCAGCTCTGCCGCGCCCCGGTATGTGCCTTTTTTATCCGCACCGCTTCCGGGATGGATGGTAAAGTCCCTGATATGGGTTTCGTATATGACCGCATCTGTATCATGTTCCAGCTGCGGAAGCTCATGTTCAGATATCTTTATTTTCCCGGGGTCTGCAACGACGGCTTTCTCCCCATTGGCCGTAAGGGCGGCAGCATATGGGTCTGCAGCCTCCCGCCACTCAAGATCGATGCATACTTTATAAGAATAGGCATGAAGCTCAAGATCTCCCTCGGCACAATAGGACCAGACCCCATAATCCCCTCTTTCCATCGCATATTCCGTGATACCCTTCCCGGGCTCCTCTATCGACAGCCTGGCTTGAGTGGCAGTAGGGGCCCATAGCTTGAACAACGTCTGTTCTTCTGTATAAAAGCAACCAAGGCTCCCGCCATAATAATATTTCTCATCAAATGCCTTTGTCCGGATAACAGATCCGATCTGAAGGTCTGTCTTCCCCCCGTATTCATCATGAATCCAGCAGGTTGTTCCGAGATCCAGATCACCTTCGAAGGTGCAAATATATTTAGTCTCCTCTTCCAGTTCCTGCCGTTCTTTAATGATTAGCTCCTTCTTCCCGTCCAGTTCTGAAAGAGCAAATTCAGTACAGCTGCCATTGTAATAAGAACGGGGAAGCAGGATGGCAATGATATTCAATTCATCAAGATACGCATGGTACATCCGTTCCACTGTGATCATCGTCTCACTCCGCTTCTCTTCTCGGCTACCCTCCGAGTACTTCCTTATTACCTTTAATACAGGCTGCCCCAAACCTTGCCAAGGGCATTTTTTAAAGGGTGTCTTAACAGCGTTTTATACGAATGGGCCCAATTTCGATATAAAACGACCTTCTGCCTTATTCCGATTCTCCCCATTCCGGGCGTTTCACACAAGTTGTCTGGCAATATTGCAGGAGGATCTGCGCGCTTTTAAGCTGAATATGCTTGATGGGAGATGTGTTTTTTCTCATACCTTCAAACCACTCCTCGAATCCCCGCTTCTCAATCAGATCCACCCCATACGGTACATTCGGAAAATCAAAATAGCCTTTCCGGCTTACTAATACTTTATGTACCGGGAAATCGATTTCATACATTTGAAAAATGCTCTTCACAATTTTTTCTGTCCGGTCCAGGGCGATGAGCGGATTCAGTATTTTCTTTTCTTCCTTTCCTGTCCTTTTTAACCAGAAATGCTCCTTGGAACCGATGAAAACAGCCTGCTCATCTTCTTCCATAAAAGAAAGGCAATATGCCCCAGTCGGCGTAATAAAGACCGACTCTGCCTCCACAGGCGCCTTTTTCAAACGGAATACAGGCTTATAAAGGAGCAGATAGGTGTCCGGAAAACGCTGAAGGAGGAAGCGGAGCTCAGGGTCATAGAAAAAAGATCTCTGCACAAATGATTTTTCCATGATGGTCGAGCTCGCCCATTTCATTTGAAATTTAAAAAGCTGATCCAGGAATTGCTGCTTCAATTCGTCTGCCGTATCCGGCCTTGAGGCAAACTGAGGATCAAAATCGAGCTTCTCCTCCACTGCCTTTTCTGGAACCGGCAGCGGCTCAGGTTCCTCTGGCCTCCTTTTCAGGCTGAATATTCCTTTGATCCTCTCAGACAGGGGCTGCTTTTCTTCCAGCTTCCAATCATCTGCTGCTTCTCCCGGTTCAGGGCCGAAAAACCGCCCATCGTTTTTTTCCCAAGCGTCCAAAAGCTGTTCCCACCGCTGCTTTTTCAATCGGACATATCTGGAAGGATATAAAAAGATATCCTGTTCATAGCGTGAAATATAATCCTGTAGCTTTATTAACTGTCCCATTCCCTCTGCCTTCCTTGTTTCCTAGTATTTTATTTCAGTGTATAAACTTCGATTGCTTCGTATTTAGGACTTCTATCCATATGCGTCTGATATAAAACCACTTCTGCCGCAGGAAACGAAATTGTTTCTGTTAAAAGAGATTCATTTTCCAAAAGGGCGGGGTCAAAAGGGCTGCTGCCTGCCCACCTCCTTGCCAGAGTGATATGCGGCTTAAAAGGCCTGAGCTCCAGCTGAAAGCCTGCTTCTGTACAGGCATCAAATACTTTCTGCCTTACCTCCGCAAGCCTGGGCTGGGCAGCTGTGTCCGCCCAAAATATCCTTGGCTGTTCCGGCTTTCCGAAGACACCGAACTTTGAGGTGGAAAGGCTGAAGGCCTCTTCTTCCAGAAGCGCTTTCCCGACAAGGCCTGCTGCATGCTGCAGCTTGTCCTTCCCTGCATTGCCAAGGAAAGCCAGAGTAATATGATAATCCAGATAATGGACCCATTTCTGAAATTCAAGCATTTCTGCTGCCGCCCCGCATTTCAGCTTCAGTCTTTCTTTAGCATCCTCAGGCAGCCGTACAGCAAAAAAATAATGTGTTTGCATCCATAAAACGTCCTTTCACGACATTTCTATCTATTTTAACAAAATTTGTACATCCGGGAACATAAAGCTGCCGGATAATCCTTAAGATTTGATAGCCTTCCCTCCTTTTAGGTATGATTATGGGGCACAGAATTAAAAGAAAATCATTTCGTTTCCCTCCTTTTGCATGAGATTTGCTGAAGGAATGCAAAATAGCTTTATTATTATTTTTGGAAAGGAAGAGTTTTATGAAGGTTGTAGACAACCTGTCTGACTTGATTGGCGACACGCCGCTCGTGAAGCTGAACAGGCTGGCTCCAGAGAATGGGGCAGCCATTTATGCTAAGCTCGAATTTTATAACCCGAGCAAAAGCGTCAAAGATCGGGCAGCTTTTAATATGATTATTAAAGCAGAGGAAGAAGGAAGGCTGAAAGAGGGCTCGACCATCATTGAGCCTACAAGCGGGAATACGGGGATCGGCCTTGCGATGAATGCAGCAGCACGCGGCTATAAGGCCATCCTTGTCATGCCTGACACAATGACCCTCGAACGGATCAATCTGCTGAAAGCGTACGGTGCGGAAGTGGTCCTCACACCAGGTGATGAGAAGATGCCCGGATCGATCAAAAAGGCGCTGGAGCTTGCAGAGGAAATCCCGGACAGCTTTGTCCCGATGCAGTTTGATAACGAAGCAAACCCTGATGCCCACAGAACAACAACGGCACTCGAAATCATTGATGGGATGGAACAAATCGGAAAACCCCTGGCTGCTTTCGTCGCAACTGCAGGCACAGGCGGAACGATCACCGGAACCGGAGAGGTGCTGAAAGAGAAATATCCGGGTCTTGGGGTCCACGTTGTCGAACCGAAAGGCTCTCCAGTCCTTTCAGGAGGCAAGCCAGGGAAGCATAAGCTTGTAGGTACCAGCCCCGGCTTTATCCCTGAAATCCTTAATCAGGATGTTTATGATGAAATCCACCAGATCAAGGACGAAGAAGCTTATGACACAACAAGAAGGCTCGCCAGGGAAGAAGGTATCCTAGTCGGCCCTTCCTCAGGGGCAGCCTGCTTTGCGGCCATTGAAGTCGCCAAAAGGCTCACACCCGAAGATGCTGTCGTCTTCATCGTCTGTGATACCGGGGAAAGATACCTTTCCAGTGACCTGTTCCGATTTGAGTAGGATGGAGTAAATGACTGAAACAGCTTTATATGAAAAGAAACCGGCCAAGCCTCCCGATCTGGAGTGCCTGGCCGGTTTTTATCAGCTGTTCAAAGCACCGGTTTGAATGCTTCCGCATTCCTTTTCAATTTCTTCAAGGAAAAGGCCCTGCAGCTTCTGTGTCAGCTCTCCTGGCTTTCCGTCCTTCACAGGGCTGCCGTCGATCCCGACGACCGGCATCACTTCAGCTGTTGTGCTGGAAATGAAGATTTCATCTGCACCCAGGAGCTCATCAATCGTGAATGGTTTCTCCTCATATGGGATATCGTTCTCACGGGAAATCTCGAGCACTTTTTGCCGTGATATCCCGTTAAGGATGAAATGGTCAGCCGGATGTGTCACCAGTTTGCCTTCGCTTACGATGAAGACATTAGATGAGCTGCCCTCGGTCACTATATCTCCCCTGTGCTGGATGGCTTCAAAGCATCCGGACTGGACCGCCTTCTGCTTGGCCAGCAGATTGCCGAGCAGGTTAAGGCTTTTAATATCGCAGCGGAGCCAGCGGATATCTTCAGTCAGGATAGCTTTGATTCCGGATTTCATATTATCCTCCGGCCGCGCCGCTTCACGTGTATAGGCCACGAAAGCGGCAGGGACATCATCGCCGGGAAAGGCATGGTTCCTTGGTGAAATGCCCCTTGAATACTGAAGGTAGACTGTTCCGAAATCGATTTTGTTTTTCCCGATCAGCTCCTCCAGTTTTGTTTTGAGCTCTTCCTTTGTATAACCAGGGTTCAGTCCGATCTTTTCACAGCTTTCAGACAGCCTGTTCAGGTGGCCCTCGGCTGTAAACATTTTGCCGTTATATACTCTGATTACTTCATAGACACCATCGCCAAACTGATAGCCTCTGTCTTCAATGTCAACCTTGGCATCCTTGCGTTCGATCAATTCCCCATTCAGGATTGCATATTCCACTTCAGTTCCTCCCCTATACAATATTAAGCCTATGCTTTTTCTTTTTACTTCGCCAGCTCGTAAATAGCCTGGGCATAGATGGCTGCAGCTTTCACCAGGTCCTCAATAAACATATATTCATCCTTTTGGTGGGCAATGTCCTCCCTGTCAGGGAATAATGGGCCAAAAGCGACACCGGCCTTTAGTGAACGGGCATACGTTCCTCCGCCGATCGAAATGAGCTTGGCCTCATCTCCAGTCTGCTCCTCATACACTTTTTTCAGCGTCTGGATAAGGAAAGTATCTTCATCCACATGATGCGGCTTGGAATCTGTAAAGTTTTCGAGGCGGAAACCTTCTTTTCCAGCGGCAGCCATGACGGTTTCCTTGGTTAAGGCCATATCATTGGTGACAGGGTAGCGGAGATTCAATCCAAGCCGTCCGCCTTCTGCCTGTGTATAGCTCATCTTCCCAAGATTAATGGTCAGATCGCCTGTGATATCGTCAGAGTAGGCCGCTCCCAGCTGCCTGCCGCGTGAATCCTTAAAGAAATAGCGGTCAGCAAAGCTGAAAAATTGGGCTGCCTTTGAATCAATCGAAAGCTCTGAAAGGAATTTCGCTAAGTATAAGCCCGCATTCTTCCCATTATCCGGCTCCATTCCATGTGCAGAAATTCCTTCAACCTCAAGAATCAACTCACCATTATCTACATGATAGCTGCCCTTCAGGTCATGCTGCTTCTGGAAATCGACAAACCGCTGCAGCACCTCTGTCTGTTCATGATGGACAAGCAGGGATACTTTAGCATAGTCAGGGACCATGTTGTATCTTCGGCCAGACTGGAAAGAGGCAACTTCTGCTTTGACATCGCCATCCTGGTTCTCTGCCGTGCTTTCCTGAACAAGGTCAAAGTCGGAAATCCCTTTTTCTGCATAGATGATCGGAAAATCAGCATCAGGGGCAAAGCCGATATCGGGCATCTGCTCGTGCTTAAAATAATGGTCCACACAGCGCCAGTCGCTTTCTTCGTCCGTGCCGACAATCATCCGCACTTTTTTTCTTAGCGGCAGTCCCAGCTCCTTGACTATTTTCATAGCATAATAAGCGGCCATCGTAGGCCCTTTATCATCAAGCGCCCCGCGTGCAAATACCTTTCCATCCCTTATTTCTGCAGCAAAAGGATCGCTTGTCCATCCGTCACCTTCAGGGACAACATCGACATGGCAAAGGATCCCGACGATTTCTTCTCCATTTCCAAATTCAATATGTCCTGCAACATTGCCGGTGTTTTTCACAGAGAATCCGTCCTTGCTGCCCAGCTCCAGCATAAAATCCAGTGCTTCTTTGACTTCTTTTCCCAGAGGGGCTTCTTCAGTCGCATTTTCCTCATCAAGGACGCTCCTGATTTGCAGAAGCTTCTGGGTGTCAGCCAGGAAAGCCGGCTCCCGTTCTTCTATTTCTTTCTGCCAATCAATGTTTTTCATCGTAATCCTCCTTATGTATATTCCGGAAACAGCCCGGCTGCTGCCGGAATAATAAAACCACTTTCGCTCTTCTATTATAAATCATCTCAAAGAAAAACCTTAAATCAAAGAGAAGGGCTGCCAGCAGGCATCTGGCCTGTCAGCCAAAGTCCTCCCGCTGCCGCCAGTATAACAAGAATGATGGACAGAAGAAAGAGAACCCATACCGCTTTGGACCGTGCCGAAAAATAAGCATCCCTTTCACCATATTTCTTTGTGAGAGGATGGGAGATAGTGATTTTCCCCCAGATCATCTGCAGCCATGAAAACATCATGATGAGGAAGCAGATGGCTATGAGCGTTTTTAACCAGATAGGCGGAATGATGATGATCGCTGCCACTGCAGGTGATATGATTTTCAGATAGTTTGACCAATAAGACGGGCTGCGCAGGAATACTTTAATGAACACTTCCAGAAATCCGGCGGAGACTGTCCTATTCTTGAATATCCTTTTTGAATGCCGGAACAAAAAAGGCTTTTTTCTTACTGTGGAAGTCGAAGGCATCTCTACCTCATAGGAAAGCTGGAAAATCAGACCTGTATATTTGACTCTTTCTTCCCTCTCAAATGCAGCTTCACTATCAAACGTAGACGTTTTTGGCAGAATCCTGCTATACAGGAATATTCCCAGGGCAAGCAGCAGGATCGCAGACATATTAAAGAGCAGCAGATTTCCCCCGATCCACAAGGCAAAAATCAGCTGGACCACCCAGCTTAGCAGTACAAAGCTTCCAAGATTGGATAATATCCTTAAAAACTTCCCTTCTATCTTTCTCAGTTTTTGCTTCAGCCACATAATAAACACTCTGCAGGAAAAGAAAAACAGGAAATAGGAAGCGGCATATGCCATTGTAAAGCCGTAATGCCCCATTAAAAAGGGAAGCAGCAGAATGGCTATCAAGGCTGCCTGACTCGCTCCGGCCAGAAGAGAATAGAAGAAAGCTCCTTTTTTAAGTCCAAAATAAAGCTTCCTGTTTTTAATAAGAAATACCTTATCCGCCTCTTGGATAAAGGTTCGGTAATGGCCGCCCCATGAGGCTATATATCCCGGAAGGAACAGGAAAACTGCCGGCACCATTGAGATCCACTCGGGCATTTCTGTCCACCAGGACCTGTATATGAAAAAGGAGATGAATGCTGCAGGAACCGCCACATAAAGAATGATGGTCCAGTCCGCAATTGATTTAAAGACGCTGTACTGGTATTTCCATTCTGCCGAAAGCCTTTTAAAAAGGAGCTTGCTGCTATTCATTTTCATGCTCCTCTGAATACTTGTGGAAGCAGTCAAACAGCGACCCGCCCGGCAAACCGCATTTCTGCCTGATTTCATCTATGGTCCCTGATGCCGCGAGCCTGCCTTTATTAATGATCACAAATCTGTCGCAAACCTTTTCGGCAGTGTCCAGAACATGGGTCGACATCAAAATGCCTGCACCCTTTTGACGCTCCTTTTCGACTGATTCCAGAAAAAGCCTGGTTGCATTAGGATCCAGGCCGATGAAAGGCTCATCAATGATATATACAGAAGGATTAATGATCATGGAGAGGACCAGCATGGCCTTCTGCTGCATCCCTTTTGAATATGTATGGGGATAATCATGTGCATAGTCTGCCAGCTTATAAATCTCCAGCAGCCCCTCTGCCTGCTTCCTGTATTCCTGATCGCTGAGCCCTTCTACTGCAGCGATAAAGTCGAGATGTTCCCATAATGTAAGTTCATCATAAAAGATGGGCCGCTCGGGAACATAAGAGTACTTGATCCCTTCTTTAAAAACGGATTCTCCTTCTGTATATTCCATCAGGCCAAGGATTGTTTTGATGGTTGTGCTCTTTCCCGCACCATTTGCCCCGATAAGGCCGATCAGCTCTCCTGAATGGACTTCAAATTGAATATCCTGCAGATATGGCGCCTCTTTGCTGTATCCAGCCTGTTTTATTTGCGCTGATAATAGTTTCATTGTTTTCCCTCCCGATATATATACGGAGATAAGAAGGAAAAAGTTTCCTTGATCAATCTGCAAGATAGATTGCATCACCTGTTCGGATCAAGCCTGTACGCAATACTGAAGCATAGACACCGAAATGATTGTTCCTTTCTTTGGCAACCATTTTCAGAAGGCTGGCATCCTTACCGGCATCCACCGGATCCACTGTAATGATCTGGCATCTTTCACAATGGCGCTTAATCCTGATAGCCGATCCTCCGCTCCCAATGATCAGCTTTTTCCCAAACCAGCTTTCCTCTGCAAAGGGAACAGATCCTTCAATATCAACGATTATATTAGGCCGGAAGCGCCGGTGGTCCACTTCCCTGCCCAGCATTTCACCGAGCTTTTTCAATGAAGAAACGGAAACGAGCTGCAGATGCTCCTCTTCTATGGGACCTAAAGGTACACTCTTTGGCGAGTATTGGATCTGCTCAGTTTTTTTGCCTGTAAGGTTTTCTAAGTATTCCCGTACGCGAGAATCGCCCCATTTGACACTGCTTCCATCAGGCATTCTGATGATGACTGCCGGAAACATGTTATCCTGTTCCTTTCCTGCAAAACACGCCGAAAATGTTGCCATTTCGGGGGCCTGGGTAATGGTCAGGAATTTTCCAGGCCTCGTTTTATCCAGGAAAGCATGGCTCCTGTCTCCATATAACCCGTAAGACATCAGCCGCGTCTCTGCCACGCTTTCACCGCCAAAGGATTTGACAGGGTGCCTGATGATTTCTTTAATAGTGCCCACTTTCATGCATCTCTCCCCTTTCCCGTGCTTTTTCCATATTATAGCACGGTGTTTGTTCAGACAGCAGAGAGCGCTTAATTGAAAGATTCATGGATAAGCAGAACAAAAGCACAAGCGCCTTGATCACCCTTAAGGAACGCAGACTAAGAACGCCACGTCCTGTGGCAACTTCTGCATGACCAGCTTCCTGGGGGCCTCAAGACGAACCTCCCGGAAAGGCGTTCTTTGCCTTTTTCGGAGGTTTGGCTTGTGACCTCGGCGCAGCTGCTGGACGTGGATCAAGAATTGATAATAATCCACAAGGCTTACAATTTATAATTTCTAAACAACAAAAAAACGCTGCTGAATTTTCAGCAGCGTGCATTTTTTATTCATAATATGGCTTAAGCACTTCCAATATATCCGGATTTCGGTATTCCAGAGCGTAATCATAGGCTGTCAGACCCTCCGCATCTGTAAATAACGGGTCTGCCCCATATTCCAGAAGCAATTCAGCCATACTGGCATCATCTGCAAAAACCGCGCTCATTAAAGGCGTTGTGTCATAGGCATCCACAGTATTCGTATCAGCTCCGTGTTCTGCCAGGAGCCGGGCGGCATCGGCCTGTCCGCTGTACACGGCCCAGTGCAGGGCAGTGGAGCCTTCACTGTCAGCAGCATTAATGTCAGCCCCATCGCCAATCTGGCTTTCAATAGAGGCGAGGTCATTTGTCTCTGCAGCTTCCATTAGAGGTGTAATTCCTTCCACGTCTTCTGCTTGTCCATCAATTGGAACATCTGAGAGTAAAGCAAGATTTTCGATTCCTTTAAAGCCGAACCAGAGCCCGGTTCCGGCAAGGACCAGAAAGAGCGCAGCAGCGATAGAACCAATCCAGACGGTACTTCGCTTCTCTTTAAGCACCAGTGCAGTTTCCGGGTCAAAAAACTGTGCCAGTGCATGCAGCCTTTTCGGAAGATGCGGATGGGTGGACAGCTTTTCATTCAGCCAGATGAAAAAGCCCTGCTCCGACTCGATCTGTTCCATATAAGTTTCCTGGTCGACCTTCTTATATAATTCTTTCCCGATGGCAAGCATTGTCAGCGCGTTCCTGGAAGCTTCATAAGACTCAGTATAGTAGGCAGCATAGCGGTCACAGGTATACTCGCAAGCTCTTAAATACGCATTTCCCAAGAAGGGCACCCACAGGGCAGGCAATAGGAGGAAGCTTACAGTCACATGCCTTCGTTTCAGATGGGCAAACTCATGGGCCAGTACAAACAGTACCTCCTTCTCCGCTTTCTGCTCAATTAATTCAAAAATACCCGAATACAGCACCACCATATTTTTTCTGAAAAACCTGGATGCAAAAGCATTTAAAACCCCTTCGGATTCCACAATATAAATATCAGGAACTTTCGCCAGCCCCATCTTCCCCGCCACTGAAACCGCCTTTCCATACAGCTCAGGGAATTGCTTTTCCCCGAGCTTTACACCGTTCCTGCGGATCCCGCCCATCATCAGCCCATGTAGAATGATTGTGGCAGCCAGCAAAATGGCCAGCATGATAATGCCAATAATAGTTATAGATAATAGCAAATACGTAAGAATGCCGAATAAAATAACAAAAGCAAAATACAGGCCTTCTTTTCTGTGAACGAGCTGTTCACGCAATGACTGATCCAATAGTTTTCCAATCCTTTCGGTTATCTATATGAAGTACTCATTGATTATAATGAAATTTCCCCATTGGTAATACAGGCAATAAGACCTATTCAGCAAAATACCGATATATACATATGCCACTGCAATAAAGCATAAGGTTATAAGGAAGCCAGGCAGCCTGCGGACTCTTATATGGAACCCATGCCCCGATGAAAATACGGCCAGCTCCGCCCAAGTTGTATTAATCTTTTGTAAATTCAAGTATTAAAGTAGCATTATCAAGCAAGAAAGAGTACAATTATTGTAGAAGTATGACATCTAGAACATTCTTTAATGATTAGAAAAGGAGTTGTCTGGGGAAAAGAAAACTACATACCTTGAAGACATGTTTCTTCATCGAAGCTGTCGGTTGCAGGAATTTGCCAAAGGTTTGAAAAAAGGATAGGGAGTGGTTCTTTGAAACCTTCGACTAACCGGATGTTAAACCGCATTAAAGCCGTCTACATGTTTATTTGTAAGCGCGGAACTGTAACAACTCAGGAGCTTGTAGAGGAATTTGGTATTACTCCTCGCACCATACAACGAGATTTGAATGTCCTGGCCTATAATGATTTAGTCATCAGTCCAAGCAGAGGAAAATGGACGACGACGCAAAGAAAAGTTAAGTTATCATCGTAAATACAGTCTCCCGGGGTCCGGGGGATCCATAAACAAAAAAATCGCCTTATAAGGCGATTTTTTTGTTACTTCACTTCATAGTCCATCAGAGATTGCAGCTCTTCCTCTGTCAGCTCCCTGTATTCACCAAGCTCAAGCGTCTCATCCAGCTGCAGCGGGCCCATCGAAAGCCTCTGCAGATATACCACTTTCTTCCCCACAGCCTCAAACATTCTTTTGACTTGATGAAACTTTCCTTCTGTAATCGTCAGTTCGATATCAGACCGCTCTCCGGACTTCAGAATATTGAGCTCTCCCGGCTTTGTCGCATAGCCGTCATCAAGGATGACTCCTTTGCGGAAGGCAATGATATCTTCTTCTGTCACTTCCTGGTCTATGACTGCAAAATACGTCTTCGGCACATGCTTCTTTGGGGAGAGCAGGCGGTGGGCCAGCTGGCCATCATTCGTAATCAAGAGCAGACCTTCAGTATCCTTATCAAGCCTTCCGACCGGAAAAGGCTCAAAAATGAGATCTTCTGCCTCAAGGAGATCGATGACCGTTTCATCTCTGTTATCCTCTGTTGCTGAAATGACGCCAGGCGGCTTGTTCATCATCAAATAAATAAATTCCCGGTATTCGACGATTTCACCGTTTATACGGATCAGATCTTTTTCAGGATCGACATGCTGCTTGGCATCCTTGATCTTCTCCTCATTGACGGTCACCGAACCGTCCTTCAGCAGCTTTTTAACCTCTTTCCTGCTCCCGTATCCAAGATTGGCCAGCACTTTATCAATTCTCATCCTTCTTCCTCCTTATAGATTTCAGTCCCGGAACCATTGCTTTTATCATAGACTGCACTATCTGGTTTTTTTCCTGAGTATAGTAGAACTTTTCACAAAATGAAAGGAGCGCTGCTTATGCACCATATTTCCGTTTATCCATATTCACTGCACCCGGCTTTTCGCACATCCCCTGCCCTGCTTCCACCAGGGGATGGCCAGATTTTGCAGCGCATCATCGAGCTTGAACGCACTGTCGGGCAGCTTAGCAAACAATGCAGCCGGTTTAACAGGAGGATGAACCGCATTGAGCGGAGGCTAGGGATCGGCGGATCCTCACCAGTCTATTATAATCCGGAGCTCTAGCGCCTGTCCGGAAAAAACGAAAGGCCCCGCTTTGTGCTGCGGCGGCCTTTCGTTTTGCTCTATTAAAAACGGAGGCGGAGCATCTGTTTGATTTTTTCCACTCTCTGCCCAAATAGGAAATAGATAAGCCTCGTCCTGAAGGCCAAATAAAAATAGATGGCCGCTCCAATCCCTGCGCAAATGAAAATGATGATCAGCGACTGGATGGTAGAAGCCGGAGACAGGAATAAAGTCAGCAGCTTATAGGATAGTGCAGTGCCTGCAAACATGAATGCCGTAAACAGGATGATCAGCAGGCTTCTTCGGACGACAAGGCGGAATGGATATTCTGCATAGGTCCTGATGACATATAGGTTGATCAGGATAGCTGCAGTGTATCCAAGGGTCGTAGCCAATACTGCCCCCTGTGTTTCCATCAGCTTGATGAGCGGAATATTCAGGCTCAGCTTGACGAGCAGGCCGACCAGCAGGCTCAGAATCGTGAATCTCTGCTCATTGATCCCCTGCAGGATCGCCGCTGTAACTGAGAACAAGGAAAACAGCATCGCCACCGGCGCATATGTTCTCAAAACCTCTGTACCCAATTCCTTGTGTTCATAAAAGACCGTGAAAACCGGCTCAGCCAGCAGTGAAAGCCCGGCTGCAGCAGGCAGTGTAAGAAAAAGGAGCACCTGGAACGTCTGGTTCAGCTGCTTGTTCAGGCTGGTGCGGTCATTATCGGTAAAAGCCCTTGTAACGGCAGGCACAAGTGTAAGCGAAAATGCTGTCGCCAGAGATACAGGGATGATCACAAGCTTATGGGTCTGGAAATTCAGCACGGCAAAAGCTGTCTCAGCCTGGTCCGCAAGGCCGATGCCTGACATCGCCCGATTAAATGTCAGCTGGTCTATGAACTGGAAGAGCGGATTGGCCAGGCCGACAAACACAAAAGGCGCCGCATAAATGATAATTTCCTTATACATTTCCTTCAGGGAAATATCCATCGTCCCTTTGTCCTGGAGGAGGAGCTCATCCAGATGGGATTTTCGTTTATACCAGTACCAGATCAGAATGGCCAGGCTGCCAATCGCTCCCACAAAAGCTGCAAAGGTGGCTACACTGACAGCTGTAACCAGACTTCCGCCCATCCATTCAAGAACAATATAAGCACCAGCAAGGAGGAACACGATCCTGACAATCTGCTCGATCACCTGGGAGACGGCTGATGGCCCCATTGATTGATGTCCCTGAAAGAATCCTCTGATTAAACTCATAAATGGGACAACTATCAGTGCAAAGCTGACAGCCCTAATGACCGTTGTTACATCCTTGACGCTTGAATCCAGGTCATTATCAGGTATGCTGATTTCTGCAAGGACAGGCGCCGCAAAATAAAGAACAAGAAAAGAAACAATCCCGCTGCAGAGCATCACGATCAGCCCGGATTTAAAAAGCTTCCTGCCGACTGTATACTCTTCTAGGGCATTATATTTAGAGATGAATTTGGAAACTGCCAGAGGGATCCCCGCTGTGGCAATGCTGATGAAGATCGTATATGGCACATAGGAGTATTGGTAAAGAGCATTTCCGTGGTCCCCAACAATCCGGTAGAATGGTATCACATAAAACAGGCCCAAAACCTTTGATATAATGGTGCCGAGGGTCAATATAAAGGTACCTCTTAAAAGCTTAGATGACATATAATCCCTTCCTAAAAAGAAAAATCTTGCTTAACGCATCAATGCAGCCAGTCTATGAACAGCAGACCGCCGATCTTATCAGTTTCTGTCGAAATGTAAACACACTATTAGTAGTTTACCTTTCTTTAGCCCTCAATGCTACTTTATTGCGGGCCCTGCCGTTAGAAAAAAAGCAGATTCCTTTGCTGCCGCCTGATTGGAGGGTTTTCCCCTGAAAAATTTGCCTTTCCCATCTGTTTGTACTAATGTTAGAAAAGCAAAAAGTAAATAAAGTTGGTGAAAAAATGTACGATGTAATTGTAATTGGAGGCGGCCCCTCCGGCCTGATGGCTTCGATTGCTGCGGCAGAAAAGAAGATGAAAGTCCTTCTTATCGACAAAGGAAATAAACTTGGCAGAAAGCTTGCCATTTCAGGCGGCGGCCGGTGCAATGTCACGAATCGCCTGCCAATAGATGAAATCATAAAACATATTCCCGGCAACGGGCGATTTTTATACAGCGCTTTTTCAATTTTCAGCAACGAAGATATCATAAGCTTTTTCGAGGATATGGGCATCCAGCTGAAAGAGGAAGACCATGGCCGGATGTTCCCTGTCACAGACAAGGCCCAGTCGGTCGTTGATGCGCTCCTTTCTAAAATGAAGGAGCTCCATGTCGAGGTGAAAACCGATTCACCGGTGGAGGATATTTCCTATGGGGAGAATGGCCATACAGTGTTCCTGAAAAATGGGGCAGAGTATGAAGCGAGGTCCCTGGTTATTGCGGTGGGAGGCAAATCAGTCCCGCATACCGGTTCTACAGGGGATGGCTACGCATGGGCGGAAAAAGCCGGACACACGATCACTGATTTATTTCCGACAGAGGTGCCTGTCACTTCTTCTGAGCCATTTATAAAGAATAAAGTTCTGCAGGGGCTCGCACTCAGGGATGCAGCTCTAAGTGTCCTGAATCCTAAAGGCAAACCCCTCATCACCCATAAGATGGACATGCTCTTCACCCATTTCGGCGTAAGCGGCCCTGCGGTCCTGAGATGTTCGCAGTATGTCGTGAAAGCGATGAAGAAATGGGATCTGAAAGAAGTCGTATTAAGCCTGGATGCTGTTCCGGACCGGAAGGAAGAGCCGTTATTCCAGGAAGTGTCCTCTATGATAAAGGCAGATCCGAAAAAGAGCATTAAAAACATCCTGAAAGGGCTTTTGCCGGAACGCTACCTGCTGTTCCTGCTCGATTGGAATGAAATCGATCCATCTGCACAGGGCGGCACCATTTCTAATGAAAAGATCCGCTTGTTTGTAAAAAGCTGCAAAGCATTTCAGTTTAAAGCCGATGGCACCCTTCCGATCGAAAAAGCATTTGTCACAGGCGGCGGTGTATCCACAAAGGAAATCGAACCGCAGACAATGGCTTCCAGGCTGATGCCCGGCCTTTACTTTTGCGGTGAGATCCTGGATATTCACGGCTATACCGGCGGCTACAACATAACCTCTGCACTGGTGACAGGGAGGCTTGCCGGAACCAATGCGGCAGAGGCTGCAGCGTATTAATGAAAGGCTCTTTTGGTAAAGAATGTTTCCTTTAATTATAACAAGGGAAATTTTACATTTTATGTTAATTGATAAAGAGAGGCTTACAGCTAACAAGAAAGATAGTGAAGGAATGTTTTAAAAACAGGAAGTCTTAACCTTATTTGAGTGACCAGCAAGCCTTAAAATAAAAGGAGATTTTCCGGTTAAGCGGAGTGAAGTTGCCCATTTTCCTATTTTTTGAGTCGATAATCGGAATTTCTCCGTCTATTTGAGCTATTTTTAGAGCTTCTTCGAAAGTAGGGGGAATTTCTCCGCTTATTTTTCAGCCTGTCACTGATTCCCTCAGTCAGGTCCGCTCTTTTATGGCTAGGCGGGGGAAAAATTGCTCTTAAATAGCAAAACCGGCCCTTCTGTTCAGGACCGGTAAACAACCATAGCGGAAAAGCAGTAGATCTGATCTTCTTCCTCTTCCTGGATGGCTGCAACATTATATTTAATATCAATCAGCCTGTTTTCATCAATCCGTTCCAGGAAATGGTTCATATCCTTTTCAAGATCTTTTTCATGCTCATGGTCAAAGAGCTTCACTTTAATCAATTTCGCCCCTCCTCAATTGCTTTTTTTAAAAGTATGGACGAAATATTCAGAAATTATAACCATGATAAAAAGCTGCCTGCGACAGGCAGCTTTTTTCTTTACTTTGTTTCGCCTTTCCATTCGAGCATTCCGCCAGCCATATTGCGGACCTTGAAGCCCTGGTCCTGCATGTAATAGCAGACGTTCTCACTGCGGCGGCCGGAGCGGCAGATGAAAATATATTCTTTCTCATCATCAAAGTAATCCATATTGGCAGGAATATCTCCCATCCTGATATGCTTGGCGCCGGGAATCATGCCCTGCTCCACTTCTTCATCTTCCCTTACGTCTACAAGCTCCAGCTTTTTGCCTTCCTTCAGCAATTGCTCAAGCTCTTCTGTAGTGATGATTTCAATATTCTCCATCTATGACACCCTCTCATGAATTCGTCTACCCAATATGATTAGTATAAACAAAGGAAGTAAAATAAGGCAAAAAACTGGTTCCATTGATGACAGTTTCTATCGCAATCATCTTCCTTGCCTTAAAAAAATCCCCTGTCTCTCACTGAAACAGGGGATCATTGGCTTTAGTTGGCTACTATATTGACAAGCTTTCCTGGGACGGCAATGACCTTGCGGATTGTTTTGCCATCAATCTGCTCCTGGATTTTATCATCACCCATTGCAATCTTCTCCAAGGCTTCACGTCCCGCATCGGCAGGCACCATAAGCTTCGCTTTGACCTTGCCGTTGACCTGGATCACGATTTCAACTTCATCATCGACCAATTTGGCTTCATCATAAGCAGGCCATGCTTCATAAGAAATTGTGCCGCTGTGCCCAAGCTTTTCCCAAAGCTCTTCCGCAATATGCGGAGCAATCGGCGACAGCATTTTGACAAATCCTTCAATATAGCTTACCGGCAGTGTCTCTGCTTTATAAGCTTCATTGATGAATACCATCAGCTGGGAAATGGCTGTATTGAACCTCAGCCCTTCATAATCTTCTGTTACCTTTTTAACTGTTTGATGGTAGGCTTTTTCCAGGCCTGATTCCGGCTCTGCATCCTTTATTCTGCTGTGCAGGTTTCCATCAGTGTCGATCAGCAGCCTCCACACACGGTCAAGGAAGCGGCGGGCTCCGTCCAAACCGTTCGTTGACCAGGCAACAGAGGCTTCGAGCGGCCCCATGAACATTTCATACAGGCGCAGTGTGTCGGCCCCATGTGACTCGACGATTTCATCCGGATTCACTACATTGCCTTTTGATTTGCTCATTTTTTCATTATTTTCACCAAGAATCATCCCCTGGTTGAACAGTTTCTGGAACGGCTCCTTGGTAGAAACGACACCGATATCGTACAGGAACTTATGCCAGAATCGTGCATACAGCAAGTGAAGCACCGCGTGCTCGGCACCGCCGATATAAATATCAACCGGAAGCCATTCTTTCAGCAGATCGGCATCAGCGATCGCATTTTCGTTTTTAGGGTCGATATAGCGCAGATAATACCAGCAGCTTCCCGCCCATTGCGGCATTGTATTCGTCTCTCGGCGCCCTTTTTTGCCGGTTTCAGGATCTGTTACATTGACCCACTCATCAATATTGGCGAGCGGTGATTCTCCTGTTCCGGATGGCCTGATTTCAGTTGTTTTCGGAAGCATCAGCGGCAGCTCTGACTCCGGTACGGCAGTCATCGTGCCGTCTTCCCAATGGATGATTGGAATCGGCTCTCCCCAATAGCGCTGGCGGCTGAACAGCCAGTCGCGGAGGCGGTAAGTTACCTTCTTCGTCCCGATGCCCTTTTCTTCAAGCCACTCGATTGCTTTGGAAATGGCTTCTTCTTTCTGAAGGCCATCAAGGAATCCGGAATTTACATGCTCCCCATCGCCTGTATATGCTTCTTTTTCAATATCTCCGCCTGCTACAACTTCCTTGATCGGCAGGCTGAATTCCTTCGCAAATTCATAGTCGCGCTCATCATGCGCAGGAACGGCCATGATAGCCCCGGTTCCATAGCTTGCAAGCACATAGTCGGCAATCCAGATCGGCATTTTATCGCCGTTAACAGGGTTGATGGCATAGGCGCCGGTAAATACGCCTGTTTTTTCTTTCGCCAGATCTGTACGCTCAAGGTCGCTTTTGCTCTTCACTTTTTCAAGATAAGCTTCGACCGCCTCAACCCGGTCTTCAGCCGTAATGCTTTCAACAAGAGAATGCTCTGGCGCAAGTACCGCATAGGTCGCCCCAAAGAGCGTATCAGGACGGGTTGTAAAGACTGTGAATGTCCCTTCATGGTTCTCAATGCTGAAGGTCACCTCTGCTCCTTCAGAACGGCCGATCCAGTTCCTTTGCATGTCCTTCAGGCTTTCCGGCCAGTCAAGCTCTTCCAGATCCTCAAGCAGCCTGTCGCCGTAAGCCGTGATTTTCAGCATCCATTGCTTCATCGGGCGGCGCTCCACCGGGTGCCCGCCGCGCTCGCTCTTGCCGTCGATTACTTCCTCATTGGCCAGGACTGTTCCAAGTGCCGGGCACCAGTTGACAGCCACCTCGTCAATATAAGCCAGCCCTTTTTCATAAAGCTTAGTGAAAATCCATTGTGTCCACTTATAATATTCCGGATCCGTCGTGCTGATTTCCCGGTCCCAATCATATGAAAAACCGAGCGATTTGATCTGGCGGCGGAATGTATCGATATTTTTCTTCGTGAATTCTGCCGGATCATTGCCTGTATCCAGGGCATATTGTTCTGCCGGAAGCCCGTAAGCATCCCAGCCCATTGGATGGAGTACATTATAGCCCTGCATCCTTTTTACACGTGACAGAATATCTGTCGCTGTATATCCTTCCGGATGCCCGACATGAAGTCCGGCGCCTGAAGGATATGGGAACATATCAAGCGCATAAAAATTGCTTTTTCCCTTTTCCTCGCCCATTTTAAATGTTTTATTGGCTTCCCAAGACTTTTGCCATTTCTTTTCAATCTCCCTGTGATTGAAGCTCATCGCGCTTTCCTCCTGCAATATATGAATTTTCTTTTGGGGAAAGGTTTTTGCCGGTCTGCTTTTTCTGCTTTACAGCGAAAAAGACCATAAAAAAACCCCTCATCCCAAAAACAGGGACGAGAGGATATGTATTCTCCCGCGGTACCACCCACATTAGCGGCATTGCCGCTCTCTTCATTCATCCTTAACGCGGAAAACGGCAGGCATTACTGTGGTTCACACCTGCAACTCCAAGGCGAGTTCATGACAGTCCCGGCTGGCTTGCACCTCCCGCCAGCTCTCTAATGAGCGGAACGACATCATTACTATTCCTCATCATAGTTTTTGCTTAAAAATATATAAAGCTATTGTATTAAAATTCTCCTTGGTATGCAAGTATGCGCTTGAATAAGAAAAATTATACTTTTCAGTGTATGCAAATGCTGTACTTGAGTGCAAACGGGCTTAAGTTCTCTCCGGTTACGGCAAATAAAAACCGCACCAGCCGGCAGGCTGGCTGCATCTTTTTCATTGGACTGTATATCCGCCATCAATAACTACGGCCTGCCCGGTTATGCCTTTCGCTTCTTCTCCAGCCAGGAAAACGGCATAGGCGGCGACTTCTTCTACTGATAAAAGCCTTTTCTGGGGAACCAGCGGGTAAATCACTTCTTCAAGGACTTTTTCCAGCGGAACCTTCCTTGTGCCAGCCAGGTCTTTAAGCTGGTTTCGGACAAGCGGGGTATCCACATAGCCCGGACAGATGCTGTTCACGGTGACTCCATAAGGAGCAGCTTCAAGGGCCGCGACTTTTGTCAGCCCGATTACCCCATGCTTGGCGCTGTTGTAGGCCGCCTTCCCTGCAAACCCGACCAGACCATTGATCGAGGCCATATTGATGATCCTGCCGAACCCCTGCTTTTTCATGATAGGTAAACTGTGCTTGATAGCGGTGAATGGAGCAGTCAGCATAACCTTTAAAAGAAACTCAAATTTCTCTGTCGGGAAATCTTCGATCATGGATACATGCTGAAGGCCCGCGTTATTGATCAGTATATCCAATCTCCCAAATTCATCCACGGCAGCATGAATGGATCCTGCCATTTCATCTTCAGCCGTTACATCACATTTCAGGCCAACTGTCCTGAACCCCTCTGCCCTCAGCTGCTCAGCAGCCTTTTCCACCTGTTCTTGCTGGATATCAGTCAGGACAAGATTGGCTCCTTGCCTGGCAAACCTTTTTCCTATCTCATATCCTATCCCCTGGGCTGCCCCGGTGATAAGTACTGTTCTTCCTTGCACCATTTCTTTTCTCCTTCCATCAAGGACAGGAAGGGGTTGGAAACCTCCTTCCTGTCCCGAAAATGTTATATGCCCAGCCCAAACGAGAATAAAAAAATTGCCAATGCCAGGCCGAGCAGAGGGACGATGACTGTTACAATGCCGACAGCTCCGTATGCATCCTGGTGGGTCTCTCCGCAGATAGATCTGACCGTAGTAACTACATAGCCATTATGCGGCAGGGAATCCAGTGCACCCGATGATATGGCCGCCACACGGTGCAATGCCTCAGGGTTGACACCCATATCCATATAGTGCGGCGCAATCAGCGGCAGGGCGATTACCTGGCCTCCGGATGCGGAGCCAGTCATCCCGGCGATGACACTGACCGCGATTGCTCCCCCGATCAGAGGGCTTCCGGGGATATCTGTCATAAAGTCGACCGCTGTCTGGAACGCAGGCACTGCCTTGGCCACCCCGCCAAACCCGACGACCGCGGCAGTATTGCCGATGGCAATAAGCGCTCCAAGCGTCCCCTCGGAAACAGCATTCCAGAAATTCCTGAAGTACTTCCTATTCAGCAGATAAGTAGCGATGACTCCACCCAATAAAGCTATAATAAGTGCGGATTGTGCGAGTGAGTCATGAAAAATAAAGGCAATGACCAGCACGACTGCCAAAGGCAGGACTCCCATTACAGGATGCGGAAGCTCTTTTTTCTCTGCCACCGGATCTGTTTCCCTGGAAATAAAGGTTTCACCCTTGTTGACGGCTTTCGTAATGATCCTTTTCAGCCACCAGTATCCGAAGATCATCATAAAGGCTGCAACGATAAGGCTGACCTCCCAGCCGGCGTACGGGGATGTCCCCAAGTGTTCGATCGGGATCCAGTTCTGGATTTCAGGAGATCCCGCAGAAGTCATAGTGAAGGTGACCGACCCAAATGCAAGAGCAGCCGGAATGAAGCGGCGCGGAAGATTGGCCTGCTTAAAAAGACTCAATGCCATCGGGTAGACAGAAAATGCCACGACGAACAAACTTACGCCTCCATATGTCAAGACCGCACAGGATGCAACTATGGCAAGGACCGCATATTTCATTCCCAGCTTTCCAACAATCAATTCAGCGACACTGTCGGCTGCACCGCTGTCCTCCATCACTTTTCCAAAAATGGCGCCGAGCAGGAACATCAGATACCAGGATGTTACAAACCCGGAAAAGCCGGTCATATAATTCCCTACCAGGTTGGCCTCCCCTTCGCCCGCCAACTGCGGAAACAATGGCATCCCGCTCAATACAGCAACAAACAGAGCTGAAAGCGGCCCGACAACAAGCAGGTTCATTCCCCTCATCGTCAGGAATATCAGGAGGGCAAGGCCTCCTATCAATCCAATCATACTGAGCATTCGTTTTCCCCCTTATTCATTCTCTTTTTGAAATCGTTTACATTTATATGAAAGCTTCCTCCCTTCTCAAAAATTTGTCTGCATATAATCCAATGCAAGATGTGTGCCAGGTGTCCGAAAAAAGCAACTGCGTTGAAAAGATGGTTATTCTGTGAACTATTTTTCCGGATTCCCGGAAAAATAGTTTTCCTATAAAAATTCCAAAGGTTCTAGATTACTAGATTAATGCCTTCTTTAAACAAGCATGAGGAACCTATGTCTCCTTTTCATAAAAAAACAAAAGTCCGGAAACCCGGAATGCTTTCCGGTTTTCCGGACTGCTAGATTTCCAGTCCGTATTTTTTCACCTTTTCATAAAAAGTCGACTTGCTGATGCCTAACATCTCAGCAGCTTTCAGTTTATCATCCTTATACTTATCCAGGCTCTGCGCCAGTACTCTCTTCTCTGTCTCTTCTAGGATTTCCTTCAGTTTTCTCGTCCCGATCGGGAGAACGGCCCTTTCCCGCAAATATTCTGGAAGCGATTCCTTCTGGATTCGTTCATCGCTGGTCAGGTAGATGGATGCTTCCATTACATTTTCTATTTCCCTTATGTTTCCCGGCCAGCTGTAGGCCCGGAAGATCTGGCGCACCTCTTCATCTATGCCCGTTATTCTCTTGCCGGACTTTTTAGTAATTTTTCCTGTAAAATAGTCGACCAGCTTATCAAGGTCTTCCAATCGTTCTCTAATGGGCGGAATGAAAAACGGAACAACATTTATTCTGTAAAACAAATCCTCCCTGAATCGTTTTTCCTCCATCATTTTCTCCAGCGGCCTGTTTGTCGCGGCAATGATCCGGACATCAACTGAGATGGGCTTAACAGAACCCACAGCCTCTACCTCACCTTCCTGAAGAACGCGAAGAAGCTTAACCTGCATATTGGCCGGCATATCGCCGATTTCATCCAAAAATAAAGTCCCTCCGTGCGCCAGCTGGAACTTCCCCTTCTTCCCGCCCTTTTTCGCTCCGGTAAAAGCTCCCTCCTCATATCCGAAAAGCTCGGATTCAAGAAGATGCTCAGGTATCGCACCGCAATTGATTTTGACAAAAGGCTGATGGCTTCGCGCACTGAGCTGATGGATACTGTGGGCAAAAAGCTCTTTTCCAGTCCCGCTTTCACCCCTGATCAAAATGGAGATATCGCTGGAAGCGATCATTTTGACTTTTTCCTTCAGGCTGGCGATCTGCTTTGATTCTCCCAAGATGTCCTCAAGGCTGTATTTCACCCCGCTGTCGATATGCTGGATATAATTCTGGATTTTGTTCAGCAGGCTTTTGACATGGCTGTTCATCTTCATCCATTCCTGTGTATCACGGAAAAAGACAGTTCCGAATGCGCCGATGATTTCTCCGCCTGACAGTATCGGCATTCTGTTGGCAATCATATAATTCCCTTTTATATACTGAAGATCTGCCACTTCTTCCTTCCCGGTTGCTGCAACGATATGCATTCGTGTATTTTCAATCACACCTGTCACATGCCGGCCGATCACTTCATCACGTTCACAGCCGATAAACTCGCAATAGTTGCGGTTGATGTAGATGATATTGCCTTCCTTATCGACCACAACCAGCCAGCCGAAGGCATTTTCAACAATCGTTTCCAGGACTTCGTATGGAAGCTCCATTAATGTTTTGTTCATCTGCTTCTCCCTTTAACTCTAATCTTACTTCGGATTTTATCACATTTTTCTGATAATAAAGGAAGGAGATAAAAATAATTGGAAAAGCTGGTTTGGCGTATCTTTTTGATAAAACAATATTTTTGTTCTTTCAAAATGGTTCTAATTGCCATCAAAGTGTAAAAAGCCTGTTCATTGGAGTGCAAGGCACGCAGACTCCTCATAAAATGCATGCGCATTTTTCTCGTGCGATGAAAATACAAGGAAGAGTATTCAACGTCCTGCGGGAGTGCAGCGGCAATGCTGAGACCCCGCAGGCGCGGAGCGATGAGGAGGCTCAGCGTCGCCCCGCGGAAAGCGAAGTGCCTGGAACGGAAATGAACCCCCTGTCTTACCGCCCTCCTTTGTGAATAAAAATTTCAAAGGACACGTGGAAGAAGGCTGTCCAGAAATGCGTGAAACAGAGTCTTCCACGGCTGAGACCAAATCCATATGGGCACTAACACAGCCAAATAGAAAAAAAGCGCCGGAATCCGGCGCTTAGGATGCTCGAACAGTCATTTCTTCCGACTGCTTCAGCTTTTTATCATACATAATGGTTGTAAAGATGGAAATGACCAGGAGTCCAATCAATACGGAGAACAGCATGCCCATCCCATTCATATCTACAAGGGTTCCTCCAAGAAGCGGCCCAATCATGCGGCCGCCGGTCGCCGTACTGTTGACGATTCCCTGGTAGAAGCCTTCCCGCCCTTTTGGGGCAAGGTCATTGGCGATAGTCGGCACAGCCGGCCAAATGAGCATTTCGCCGATTGTCAGGATGACCATGGAAGCAATGAATGCAGAGAATTGCTCAGCAGAAGCAGCCAGGGCAAACGAAACGATGAATATAATGATCCCGGTAATGATCTGGGTCTTCAGATTCTTGCCGAGTTTTTTCAGAATTGCATTTAAGAACGGCTGTCCAAGGACGATAAGCGCTCCATTGATGGTCCACAGCAGGCTGTATTGCTTCAGGGAAATATTAATTTCCTGTGTATATGCCGCAATCGTGGACTGCCACTGGACATAGCCGACCCAGCACAACAGATAGCCTGCACAAAGGATCAATAATGCGTATAGCTTGGCATGGTTCTTGATCCTTTTATTCTCCTTCAGGACAGATGTCTGGTTTCCGGTAATTGTCTGAATCCCTTTATAGCCAAAGACAGCTATCAGAAGGAACAGTATATACATCAATGCATTCGCAAGAAAAATCAATTGGAAAGAATAGGAGGCGACAAGCCCCCCAAGAGCTGCTCCAACCGCAACCCCCAAATTCTGTGCCACATAAATGGCGTTGAAGGATTTCCTGCCGCCTTCCTTCCAAACCGATCCGGCCATGGCATACATTGACGGAAAGACAATCCCGGATCCGAATCCGATGACAGTCAGAAAGATCACATAATGCGGCCATCCATGCCAGATGGTTAGGCCAGTAAGAGACAATAAAGTAATTCCTATTCCAAGGAGGATCGATTTATATCCCCCGATTTTATCAAAAAGATATCCGCCGTATAAATTTCCGGCAACACTGGCTGCAGAATTGAGCATCAGCACAATCCCCGCAACCGACAGCGACTTGCCCAGATGATCGTGAATGTATATGGCATTAAGAGGCCACAAAAAAGAAGAGCCTGTTACATTCACCGCCATCCCTATAATTAAAAGCCAGAGGGCACGAGGCATGAAAAACGCTCCTTTGCTTAAATGATATTTCGAACACCAAAACAATTCTAGTGGTTTTTACCCTTCCCTGCAATAGAAAAGTTTCATGTTTTTTCGCCTAATGCTGCCAGGAAATGAATAAAAATAAATAGAAGAAAATAACGTCCGGTCCAGCGGCTGTTTTCCTCAATGAAAAACAGGCGGAAAACCTGTATAGTCCATGGGTTTATATTCACTTTTCATCTGAAAAATAAAGGAGGATTTTTCATGCCAAGGGCAGCCATCAGCGAATCACTTGAATTATATTATGAGGAGTCCGGCAGCGGGACGCCTGTCATTTTTATACATGGCGTCTGGATGAGCAGTGCTTTTTTCCAAAAGCAGATTGGAAGGATTTCCGGTGCGAGGACTATTGCAGTCGATATGAGGGGACATGGCAAATCAGGCCAGCCTCATTCCGGCCATACCATTTCTTCGTATGCCAGGGATCTCCACGGCTTTATGGAGAAGCTTGAATTAAAGGATGTGGTCCTTGCCGGCTGGTCAATGGGGGCATTTGTCGTCTGGGAATATATTAAGCAGTTCGGCGAGGAGAACCTCAAGGGTACGATCATTGTGGATGAATTGCCATCTGATTTTAGATGGCCGGATTTTCCGATGGGCGCATTTGATATGCCAACCCTAATCCATTTCATGCAGGAAATTCAAAATAACAGAAGGGAGTTCGTAAGCGGATTTCTGCCATTGATGTTCAAGGAGAGCATTAAAGAAAACGATTTAGAATGGATGATGGATGCTGTTACAGCGATGCCTGAATCAATTGCATCAAGCATCTTATTCGATCAATCAATCGTTGACTACCGGCCGCTCTATCCCACCCTGAAAAAGCCGTCCCTGCTCTGCTATGGCAGGGAAGAAAAACTGATTCCGGTGGCGGCTGGCCAATATATACAAGAGCATAGCACTGATTCTGAGCTGATCATCTTTGAAAACAGCTGCCATTGCCCCTTCCTTGAAGAAGCTGATTTATTCAATAAAACGGTGGAACGTTTCCTTGCCAGGATTGGATAACAGGTTAAGCCGGCTCATTCAGGATGAGCCGGCTTATTTTTATGAAAGCTGTTCAGGTTCGGGATGCTGCTTCGACTTAATGGGCTGGCTCCCAAGATTTTTTTCATATTTCTTTTTTGATTCTTTTACAGGATCATAATCCCTGCCAATCTCAATATCCTGGTTATTGATGCCGTTTCGTGTCTTTTGTTCGGGATTATTCTGCTTTGAACGTTTTTTCATCATGCTTCCCCCTTAATGCCTGAGCAGTGTCATGCTGTTCTGAAGCTGCTGCAGCTGAAGCCTCATCCTGTGGAGCTGCTCCCGCTGCTGTGCATTGGCGCTATGGGCAAGATCTGCCATATCATTGAAAGCAGCCTCCAGCCCCTGCATCGCATCAGCATATTCATGGTTGTTATAGTGTTCCTGCATGCTCGCCTGCTGGTATTGCTCATTTGCATTTCTTATCGCATCTTCACACTGCTGAAGAAATTGCTCTACAGATTGACGGGTAGCCATCATATACCCTCCTTATAAATCTCAGTGGAGAAGCTTAAGCTTCCCTTATAGTGTGTTTCACGGGCACATTTCTATCACAGACTTAAGGCGGGAAATCATGGCAGCCAACTCCTCCCAAACGGCTGACTGGCAAAAATTTTTTAACAGTTGCTTTGGTAAACATTGTTGTTGATTTTGGGCTCATTTATCCGGAAAATCACTGCTGAAAGGCGTTGAAACAAATTTTCACACGTATGAGTCCAAAATCCACCACAGTAAATACTGCATGCCTCTTCAATTTGATTTATGGTAAAATCCATTATAGAAAAGCGGATGTCCGCGTTTATCAAAGGAGGTGTCTGACATGAATCAGGCCAATCCTTTTTCATTTGCCTCAGACAATAAAAGATACCACACGTGGAATTACCATCTCCGCCAGGTTTTTGGCCATAAAGTCTTCAAGGTGGCTCTTGACGGAGGTTTTGACTGCCCGAACCGTGACGGTACACGTGCCTTTGGCGGCTGTACATTCTGCAGTGCCGCCGGCTCCGGCGACTTTGCCGGCAATCGGGCTGATGATCTGGAAAACCAATTTAATGAAATCAAGCAGAAGATGCATCATAAATGGAAGGACGGCAAGTATATGGCTTACTTCCAGGCCTTCACCAACACACATGCACCTGTCGAAGTATTGAGAGAGCGCTACGAAAAGGTGCTTGCACAGGAAGACGTAGTCGGCCTGTCGATAGCAACGCGCCCTGACTGCCTTCCTGATGATGTCATCGAATATCTGGCTGAACTGAACGAAAGAACTTACCTGTGGGTGGAACTTGGCCTGCAGACAGTGCATGAGAAGACGGCCCTGCTGATCAACAGAGCGCATGATTACCAATGCTATATCGACGGTGTCAGCAAGCTCCGCAGGCATGGCATCCGCGTCTGTTCACATATCATTAACGGCCTTCCGCTTGAAACGCCGGACATGATGATGGAGACGGCCCGAGAGGTATCCAAACTTGACGTTCAGGGAATAAAGATTCACCTGCTCCATCTGCTGAAAGGAACGCCGATGGTCAAGCAGTATGAAAAAGGAATGCTGGAATTCCTCTCCCAGGAAGACTATATCCGGCTCGTCTGCGATCAGCTTGAAATCCTTCCTCCAGAAATGATTATTCACCGGATAACAGGGGATGGCCCAATCAATCTGATGATCGGCCCGATGTGGAGCGTCAATAAATGGGATGTCCTTAATTCCATTGATGCCGAGCTTAAGCGCCGCGGCAGCTGGCAGGGGAAATATTATAAACAGCCTTCAGAAACCGGTGCTTTACAGTAAATTCGTGTTCACATCAGCTGCACCGGCAATTCATCGGTGCAGCCTGTTTTGTCTTTATAGCTTATACCAATAATACATACTGCTATGCAATTGGAGGTTTGTCATGAAACTTGAGAGAATTCTTCCCTACGCCAGAACCATCCTTGAGAAAGCGGTAAGTCCCGGGGATGTCGTTGTTGACGCCACTCTTGGCAATGGCCATGATGCCCTTTTCCTGGCCAATCTGGTCGGTCCGAATGGGCGGGTATATGGGTTTGACATCCAGGAACAGGCTATACAAAATAGCAGGATCCGCTTATCCGGGCATGGCATGGAAGAGCGCGCAACGCTTTTCCACAGCGGCCATGAACAGCTCCTGGAATGCATACCGCCTGTCCATCATAAAAAAATAACTGCAGCCGTCTTCAATCTGGGCTATCTGCCAGGAAGCGACAAAACTGTGGTCACCCGTCCGCGAACAACCATTTCTGCAATTGAACAGCTCCTGGAAGTCATGCCGCCAGAAGCGGTCATCGTCCTGGTGATCTACCATGGGCATTTTGAAGGGGCTGTTGAAAGGGACTATCTCCTGCGATATGTTAAAACAATTGAGCAGGAGCGCGCCCATGTCCTGCAATACCAATTCATCAACCAGGCCAATAAACCGCCTTTTATTATTGCCATTGAAAAAAGATGAAAGCCTGCCGCTGTGCAGGCTTCTTTGTTATATCGCTGCAATGAACGGGCGGAGAAACACTGCGGAGCATGGCAAGACGGGGCCAGTTTTATTATTCTCCTGATTCAATGAAAACAGCGCTGCCTAAGACAGCGCTGTACGATGACAATTTTATAAAAGCAGCCTGGCCAATCCTGCAGGCACCCATTTCTGTACGGTCCGATAGGCCCTTCCATTTACATAAAAGAAATAGCTGACTGGACCGCCTGTTTTTATGATATGGCGGGCCAGGCGGCGTACATGCTTTTGCCTGCGCACTTTTTCATCGGAAAGGTAAATGCCGAGCAGCCCCCTGTTGATAAGCCGGTGGAAGCTTTTGTGCGGCAGTCCTTCAATATGCTTATCCGCCTCGGCAATAAAATGCTGCAATCGTGCAAAAAGCTGCTGTTCATCCTGATAATAGAAGCAGAAATTCAAGTCTCCGCCCTCCAGGTCTTCCTCCTGGTCGATCAGGTAATCGAGGAGGATATGAAGTCCCTGGATATAAGGGAAATAGCCGTGGCGGATCTTTGCTGCATCCTCCTCGGCAAATTCATCAGACAGGGCGAAGGACACAAGACTGAAAATGCCGAGTGTAGAGCCGGAACAGGCTGAAAATTCATACCATTCCATTTCAGGCACAAGTCCCCTGTATTCTGCATGCCAATTTTGCAGCCTCGGGACACGTTCTTCGAGACAGACATGTTTATGAATCTGCAGATCGGAGTAATAGCGGCAAAGCTCCTTCAAATAAGAGCGGATGCTTTCATAATGCCTGCAGCCCCTCAGCATCCCCCGGCAGGCGCCGGCCAATTCTGCGAGATACCCGCCGTCCTCTTTCTCCTGCCGCTCCCGGTAGTAATCACCTGCTCCCGGCTCAAGGGAAAGGGCATCATCCATTGCCTCATGAAGAGCGGAGAAATCAGCAGGGTCCTGGGAAGTGCTTCGGTCACAAAGATTATCCAGATAATCGCTGACCGTCTGATAGGCGACAATGAAACGGACTGCCTCCTTGTACCGGTCCTTGGCCAAAAGGGCCATGATGGCGCCTCCCTCGCAGTGGAAGGCTTTATGGCCGATGCTTGCCAGCGCCTGCTTTCTAAGCTCCGGATCAGGGATGTTTTCTGCTCTTTCCCTCCAGTACGCCAGCTCGCGGTGGACTTCAGGGATTATTTTTTTATATACCTTTGTCATTAAAGGAATCGGCATGGAAGGTACAGTCATTTTAACACCTCTTACACAAGGTAGCCGAGCGTTTTCAGCTGGCTGTCGACAAAGTCCTTGGCATATTCGAAAATTTCTTCCCGTTCCGGTTCATTGAAGATTTCATGATAGCATTTAGGCCATTCCTTGAATCTTTTTTCAGACAAGGGCGCCTGATTGAACCAGTTTTTGACCGTCGCTTTATTGACAATCTTGTCCTCCCCTCCCTGCATGACAAGCATGGGGATATCCTGTGTCTTTTCCTGATTTTCAAAAGCGAGCTTTATGGCATGGACCAGCTCCCTGTACCATCTGACAGACACCTTTGTCACATAAAGGCTGTCATTCAGATCTGCCTCCTGGACATCCTTGTTTCTTGTGGCCATGTCAATCGTCAGCCCGGAACTCATCCTGAGGCTCGGCGCCACTCTATTAAGCCCGTAAGATAAAAGATTCAGCATACCGGATGGCTTTTGGATCAGCCCAAGGCATGGCGAGGATAAGATGATCCCCGCCAGATTCATCCGCTCTTCCTGAAGCAGCCTGATCGAGGCAAGGCCCCCCATGCTGTGCCCGAGCAGAAATACCGGCAGTTCAAACTGATAGGCAGCCTGGATCCAGTCCTTAATTTCAAATATGTATTCATCAAAGGAGTCAATATGGCCTCTTCTTGATCTGGTTGTCATGCCCTGGCCGGGAAGATCGCCCATAATTACATGAAAACCGGATAAGCGCCACATTTCGATAAGCCAGCCGTATCGGCGATGATGCTCCATGGCGCCATGGACCATAACGATAACCGCTTTAGCCTCACCTTCAGCTTCCCATTTCCACATAGTCTTCCTCCTGTTAGTACACAAATTTTCTACTTGCATTATCCTATAACCTGAAGCTATTTGCCAAATGGCAGCTTCGGCTGAAAAAAACAATCTTCTAAAAAAAATGGCGGCCTGCTCTGACAAAAGATGATAAAATCTAACTATTACAACTAGGGAGTGTATAAAATGATATACCCATATAAAGGGAAGACGCCCCGCATTTCGCCGACAGCGTACATCGCTGATTATGCGACCATCACCGGGGATGTTGAAATAGGGGACGAATCCAGCATCTGGTTCAATACGGTTATCCGCGGCGATGTAGCTCCGACAATCATCGGCAAAAAAGTAAATGTGCAGGACAATTCCGTCCTTCACCAAAGCCCTGGCAGCCCGCTTATCATTGAAGATGAAGCGACCATCGGCCACCAGGTCATCCTTCACAGCTGCACCATCCGCAAAAAAGCGCTGGTCGGCATGGGCTCCATCATCCTCGACAACGCCGAAATCGGGGAAGGCGCCTTTATCGGGGCCGGCAGCCTTGTAGCTCAGGGCAAGAAGATCCCGCCCAATACGCTGGCATTCGGAAGGCCAGCCAAGGTAATCAGGGAACTGACAGAAGAGGATATTAAGGATATGGAGCGGATCAGCCGCGAATATGCCGAAAAGGGCCAGTATTATAAGTCGCTCAAAGACTAGAAGGCGGCTGCAGTACGGACAGGCTAGTTACTTTATAGTTACCCTATTGGAAAAAACTTATGCTTATCAGCAAAAAGCGGCTGAATGGGCTGGAACAAGACAACACAGGGTGGTGCAAATGAATTATCTCTTAATTGTTATTCTATTGCTGCTGATCTTTTTTCTTTCTCTTCTTTTTAAAGCGAAGAAAGGGAAACGGCTCGTCAGCCCTTTTATTCTATTTATCTTCATTGCTGTTCTTCTTGCAGGAGCCATGGCCATTGACCATAATCAGCCAGGTTCACCAGGGGGAATTGCGGACCGGGTAAAGTCATGGATCAGGTCTCCTTTGACCTCAGCAAGTTCCTTTTTAGACAAGACGCTTGACCGGCCCATCATAAAAATTAAGGATGAGGTGCTGCTTGACGCCCCTGCCCTGCATCAGCTCCCGGAGCTTCCGCGGGGCTGCGAGGTCACAAGTCTCGGCATGCTGCTGCAGCATGCCGGGGTTCAGGCAGATAAAATGACGCTCGCAAAGGAAATAGAAAAAGAACCGACTCCCTACAAAAAGGAGAATGGCAAAGTATATTACGGCCATCCGAACGACGGCTTCATCGGGGACATGTATTCACTTGATGGGCCCGGTCTTGGTGTGTACCACAAGCCGGTCAAGGATCTGGCCGAAAAGTACCTGCCTGGCGATATAATCGATTTGACCGGTTCTGACTTTACAGAGCTGAAAACGCATCTATCAGATGGACAGCCTGTCTGGGTGATTACGAATACGGCCTATCAGAAACTGTCTCCCGACTATTTCCAGACATGGGAGACGCCAAGCGGGCCGGTTGAGATCACTTATAAAGAACATTCAGTCCTGATCACCGGATATGATTCCGAATATGTATATTTCAACGATCCGCTCACAGGAGAGAAAAATAAAAAAGCACCCATTGATGGCTTTGAAGAAGCCTGGGTGCAGATGGGAAGACAGGCAATTACCTATCTTTCCCGCTAGCCTTTCATTGGCTGAAAGGATGGTTCGCTGATCAGTTCCTTTTCAAATGAGTATTTCTTTTCGACATACACATCATGCCAGAGCATAAACATGAGCACAGTCCATATTTTCCGGCTGTTGTCTGCTTTATCCTGGCAGTGGTCTTCAAGAAGCTTCAGAACATAATCTTTGTTGAGCAAATGATCCGTGCTGCTTTCGCGGATTATTTTTTTTGCCCACCCGTTCATCTCGTCCTTCAGCCAGTGGCGGATCGGGACAGGGAAGCCAAGCTTCTTCCGGGTAAGCACATGATCAGGCACAACGCCTTCCGCTGCTTTTCTCAGGATATATTTTGTCGTTCCATTGGCCGTCTTCAGGCTTGTAGGAATCCTTGATGCCACATTGAATACCTCTTTATCAAGGAATGGCACGCGAAGCTCAAGGGAATGGGCCATGGTCATTTTATCAGCCTTCAGTAAAATATCGCCGCGCATCCAGGTGTGGATGTCGATATACTGCATGCGGTCCACCGGATCATAGCCGCGGCTTTCAGCATATAAAGGCCTCGTGATATCTTTATAATCGATACCGTTCTGATAGACGCCAAGGAGGCTGCGCTTTTCTTCTTCAGTGAACATCTTGGCATTTCCGATATACCTTTCTTCCATCGGCGTCACGCCGCGTTCAATGAAGCTTTTGCCTTTCATGCCCTCCGGCATCATCTTAGCAATCAGCCTCAGGAAGGCTTTCCCAACCTGCGGTATTTTATTGAACATTTCAAGCGACTGAGGCTCGCGGTAAATATTATATCCGCCGAAAAGCTCATCCGCACCTTCGCCTGATAGGACGACCGTTACATGCTTCCTTGCTTCACGGGCAACGAAGTACAAAGGCACACAGGCCGGATCTGCGAGCGGATCGTCCATATGCCACATGATCCTGGGCAATTCGTCCATATACTCCTGCGGTGTGATCACATAGCTGATATTTTCAACACCAAGCTTATCCGCTGTTTCTTTGGCTACATCAATTTCGCTGAACCCGTTCCGCTCAAAACCGACGGAAAAAGTCTTGATATTTGGATGGTACTGTTTTGCAATGGATGCAATGATGGAAGAATCAATGCCTCCGGACAGGAAAGAACCGACCGGTACATCGCTTCGCATATGCATTTTAACAGAATCGAACAGGACGTCTTTAATTTCTTTCACAAATTCAGGCTCAGACTTTTGGACAGGCTGGAAAGATGCTTTCCAATAGCGTTTGATGTCCATCGGAGAACCGATTTTCTTTGTGAAATAATGGCCTGGTTCAAGCTTATGGATGCCCGCGGACATTGTTTCCGGCTCCGGGACAAACTGGTAGGTCAAATAGTGCTGAAGAGACTCATAGTTAAGGACGTCGTTTTCCAGCGCCATCAGGATACTTTTCTTTTCAGAAGCAAAGAATGTTTTCCCATCATTCTCGAGGTAGAAGAAAGGCTTGATCCCGAAATGATCCCTTGCTCCGTACAAGGACTGCTCCTGTTTATCCCAGATGACAAATGAGAACATCCCGCGGAGTTTTTCGACCGATTTTTCCTTCAGGTGGCTGTAAAGCGCAATAATTACTTCTGTATCTGAATTCGTCTCAAACGTAAGGCCTTCTTTTAAAAGTTCTTCCCGAAGCTCCACATAGTTGTAGACTTCGCCGTTGAAAATGATCCAGTATCTTTCATTTTCATAGGTCAGCGGCTGGTGGCCGCATTCGATGTCAATGATGCTCAGGCGGCGGAAGCCGAACTGAATATGCTCATCATTATAATAGCCTGCATCATCAGGCCCCCTGTGGGTAATAATATTATTCATATTTTCAAACTGCTGCTTTTGCGCATCGTTCAGAACTTGCGCATCTTCATGGACACAGCCGATAAAACCGCACATTATGTAGTTCACCTTCTTCAATTTAGTCAAAATCCCATTCCGTCTGAAAAAAAACAGCGGAAGGCACTCATGCCGGTGCAGTGTCTGCCCGGCCAGCCATAATCTGCAATATCACACATTGTTTCCCCAAAAAACATACTCTCTAATACTACCATTAAACCTGAAAAAATGGCACTATCAACATAAAAAACGGGCAGGGGAAAAATTAGGCATTTACATGAATTATGCACAGATTATCAGGCCGGTAAACACTCCTATCCTCTTAGACGAAATATAAAAGCGGGAGTTGCATATTTCAGCACTCCCGCTTTTTCTGTACATTTAAGGATTATTTTCCAGCCTGCTGACGCAGGGCATCTGCTTTGTCAGTGCGCTCCCAAGGAAGATCAACATCTGTACGGCCGAAATGTCCGTAAGCTGCAGTCTGCTTGTAGATAGGGCGGCGCAGGTTCAGCATATTGATGATGCCTGCCGGGCGAAGATCAAAGTTATCGCGGACAAGATCGACAAGCGTATCTTCGCTTACAGTTCCTGTTCCGAATGTATCTACTGAAATGGAAACCGGCTGCGCTACACCGATGGCATAGGCAAGCTGCACTTCAACCTTATCAGCAAGGCCTGCAGCGACGATATTCTTCGCTACATAGCGGGCTGCATAAGCTGCTGAACGGTCAACCTTTGTAGGATCCTTGCCGGAGAAAGCGCCTCCGCCGTGGCGCGCGTATCCGCCGTAGGTATCAACAATGATTTTGCGGCCAGTCAAACCTGCATCCCCTTGAGGTCCGCCAATAACAAAACGGCCAGTAGGGTTGATGAAGTATTTTGTATTTTCATCGATCAGTTCTTTTGGAACGACCGGATTGATGACATGTTCTTTCAGGTTTCGCTGGATTTGCTCCAGGCTGATTTCAGGATGATGCTGTGTAGAGATGACAATAGTATCGATTCGTACCGGCTTGTCGTTCTCATCATACTCAACAGTCACCTGTGTCTTACCATCCGGACGCAGATACGGAAGAATCTCTTCTTTGCGCACTTCTGTCAGGCGGCGTGATAATTTGTGTGCCAGGGAAATCGGAAGAGGCATAAGCTCTTTCGTTTCATTGCAGGCAAAGCCGAACATAAGACCCTGGTCCCCTGCGCCGATCGCTTCGATTTCTTCATCTGACATTTGGCCTTCACGCGCTTCAAGCGCCTGATCGACACCCATTGCAATGTCAGCTGACTGCTCATCAATGGAAGTCAATACGGCACATGTTTCGGAATCAAAGCCGTATTTAGCACGGGTATAGCCGATTTCCTTGATTGTTTCGCGGACAAGCTTTGGAATATCAACATATGTAGATGTTGTAATTTCACCTGCAACAAGGACTAATCCTGTTGTAACAGATGTTTCAGCAGCAACGCGGGCATTTGCGTCTTTTGCTAAGATAGCGTCTAAAATAGCATCAGAAATCTGGTCACAGATTTTATCCGGATGACCTTCAGTAACTGATTCAGAAGTAAACAAACGGCGTTTATTTGACATCTGATTTCCTCCTTATTTATAAGAATAGAGTGAGGTTCTTATCCGGCGCTACACCTTATTCTTCCCCTCGGATTGATACGGTACTCATTCCCTAAGTAGTATTGAATAAACATGGAGTTTTTATCCCGCTCTCGCGTATGCATTGCTTCACAATCTGCATAACCGGCTGGTTCCATTCACAGGGGCCTCCCGTCTCAGGCAAGTGCTGAACAGGCAGGTGCACGCTGATTCAGATAACCGGTCAAAGGCATTATATATAAGCCAGGCTCAATAAGATTGTATGATGTTATCCTGTTAAATGCATAGCCATTGTAAATCAGCTTTATGCAAAAACTACCATAATATGCAATTAAAAGACTTCCCTCAAAATGCAAAATAAAAAACCTTCCCAAAGTGAAAAGGTTGAAAGCAAAATGATTCGCGCCTTTCACTCTTATCGTTCAAGGAATCTTCCTTGCATCAGGTTAGCACCTTTGCTAAAAACAGACCATTGCTGGCTGGTAATTTGAACCGTTATGCTCTTTTCAGCATATATCCGTTTTCAAAAAGCATCATTAGCAGGTTGCTGGGTTTCATCGGGCCTGTCCCTCCACCAGCTCGGGATAAGAGAGTATCCGTTCAAGGTAAAATCATAACGTAATGATGTAGTGGCGTCAATCATTTTCTCCGCTATAAAGAGAAGAAATTCACCCTGGATCAGCTTTATATCTGATATGGGAATTAATCACAGGGAACAGCTGCCATCCTTGCATTTCTTCCTAATCAATTTATGTCTGTTCCGTGCAATCCACCGGTATACCGGAACCCCGGCTGCAGATGCAAAAGGAAGGTGCATAAAGAGCCCGAAAACGGAGGTAAGGGGAAACAGCAGCAGCAGCTTTCTTACCGCATAAAAACCCTTCAGAACCTTCTTTTCAGGAGTAATAATATGAAGCTCTTTCCTCAGCTCCCTGCTGCTGAACTGTGTTTCTCCATGCTCCTGTTCATATTTTTGGAGTGAAACCCAGTCTACCCTGTGAAACAGGTCAAGCTTTTGGAAAGATTTCTTTGTCATCTGGCAAAGCTGGCAAGTATTGTCGTAAAGGGCCATCGTTTTCACATTACCATCTCCCGCCTGTGATATCGCGCATTTTATTAAATTTTACCATACCTTTCAATCATTTTAGAAGCAGTGTAAACTTATATCTATATAATATATGTTTCATTAGAAAAGTGCCCCGCCTGCTTAGCTGCAGAAGTTTTCCCCGCCCTTGGCAAGCCCCTCTAATTTGTGTTGTGCAAATAATATGCCGCAAAGTTCGGAAAGAATTTCTATCTTCTTGAACAATTTGTGACACCTTTCACATTCTATTGAATTACCCTTTAAAATTGCTTATGATGATAACAGATTGTGAACTATGTAACATATACACTATTATTATGTTATTAAACTTTCAGCCATTGAGAAAGGGGCTTATCCATGAAAAAGAAATATTCTTTGCTTTTAGGAATATTTACAATCATTACTATTCTATCAGGCTGTGAGCCGCTGATGGTTCTGGATCCCAAAGGGCCTCAGGCCGCCATCCAGGCAAAGGACATCATCCTGTCAACAGCAATCATGTCTGTCATCGTTCTTGTGGTTTTTGCCATGCTTGCTTACATGCTTTATAAATACCGCTCTTCGAAGCAAAGCAAGGATTATGAACCGCCGCATATTAAAGGAAACCTTCTCGTCGAAGCGGTCTGTGTCGGAATTCCTGTCCTGATCGTTATTTTCCTTTCGGTCGTATCCACACAAAGCAACTATAAAGTGGAATCAGCCCCGACAGGATACGGCGACAAAGAGCCTTTAGTCGTATATGCATCATCTTCTAACTGGAAATGGCATTTCAGCTACCCAGAAGAAGATATCGAAACAGTCAACTATCTATATGTCCCGACTGACCGCCCGCTTGAATTTAAGCTGTATTCATACGGACCAATTACAAGCTTCTGGATTCCGCAGCTTGGCGGACAAAAGTATGCCATGGCCGACATGGTCAATACGCTGCATCTGGCCGCAGATGAACCTGGCGAGTATATGGGGCGCAATGCCAACTTCAATGGAAAAGGGTTTGCTGAAAATACCTTTAATGTAACAGCCATGCCGCAGGAAGAATTTGACCAATGGGTTGATGACGTCAAAGAGACGGCTGAGCCTCTCACAGAAGAAAAATTCGATGAACTGCTTGAACCAGGGCATCTTGGACAATCGACTTATACCGGGACACATCTTGATTTCATGCCTGCTCCTGAAGGCGAGCATGGCGGCCATAACCATGGTTCCAGCTCTGACAGTGATGACGCTGAATCAGATCATGAACATCATGAGAATATGGATATGGAAGAGGACGGGTCTGGCGACAATGGCCACTCAGAACATGAAGGCCATTAATAAGAACAGACCCGCTACCCTAGAAAGGAGTTTTAAATCCTATGGAATTCTTTGAACGTTTTGCCATTCCGCATCCAAGCCCTGTTATCTATGCGTCAATGGTTGCTATAGGTTTAACGGTTATTGCCATTATTGCAGGCTTGACCTATTTCAAAAAATGGGGCTATCTGTGGAGAGAATGGCTGACAACAGTCGACCATAAACGGATTGGGATCATGTATCTGATTTCCGCCCTGCTCATGCTTTTCCGAGGCGGCGCAGATGCCATCATGATGCGCGCCCAGCTGGCTGTGCCGGACAATACACTTCTTGACGCACAGCACTATAATGAAATCTTTACAACACACGGAACAGTAATGATCCTGTTCATGGCAATGCCATTCATCATGGCATTCATGAACTTTGTCGTGCCGCTTCAGATCGGGGCACGGGACGTTGCTTTCCCTAAGCTTAATGCACTCAGCTTCTGGCTCTTCTTCATGGGTGCCATGCTGCTGAACATCTCATTCGTTATCGGCGGTTCGCCTGATGCCGGCTGGACTTCCTATTTCCCGCTTGCAGGCACTGAGTTCAGTGAATCAGTCGGAACGAACTATTATATGTTCTCACTGCAGATCGCAGGTTTGGGTACTTTGATGACAGGTATCAATATGGTAACTACCATCCTCAGGATGCGCGCGCCTGGCATGACATTGATGAAGATGCCAATGTTCACATGGTCTTCTCTTGTTGCCAGCATTATTATCGTATTTGCTTTCCCTGTACTGACTGTTGCTCTTGCAATGGGATCTCTTGACAGATTATTTGCCACTAACTTCTTTACAACCAGCAATGGCGGTATGGATATGCTGTGGGCAAACTTCTTCTGGGTATGGGGACACCCTGAGGTATACATTCTGATACTTCCTGCTTTCGGTATATACAGCGAGATTATCTCAACGTTTGCACGCAGGAATCTATATGGCTATAAATCAATGGTAGGATCCATGGTGATCATTTCACTCTTGTCCTTCCTTGTCTGGACCCACCACTTCTTTACAATGGGCCAGGGAGCTTTGACAAACAGTATTTTCTCTATTACAACCATGGCGATTGCTGTGCCGACCGGAGTTAAGATCTTCAACTGGCTTCTTACGCTCTGGAAAGGGAAAATCACGATTACGACGCCAATGCTGTATTCCCTTCTTTTCATCCCGATTTTCACAATCGGCGGGGTAACAGGCGTCATGCTTGGGATGTCAGCGGCGGATTACCAGTATCATAATACCATGTTCCTGGTTGCCCACTTCCACATGGTTATCATCCCGGGTGTTGTATTCGCGATGCTTGCCGGATTCCATTTCTATTGGCCAAAAATGTTCGGCTATATTCTGAACGAAAAGATCGGAAAGCTGACTGCATGGATCATTTCCATGAGTACACTCCTTGCTTTCATGCCGATGTTCTTCTCAGGCTTGGACGGACAGGCACGCCGTGCGTACACTTATTCCGAAGCTACAGGATACGGCATCTGGAATATGCTTTCCTTTATAGGAGCTGCAGGCCTTGCTGTCGGATTTGCCTTGATTGTTTACAATGTGTACTACAGCACACGCTACGCTTCAAGAGATATCGGTTCAGATCCTTGGGATGCACGTTCTCTTGAGTGGGCGACAAACACACCGGTGCCGGTTTATAACTTCGCCGTGCTGCCTGAGGTGAAGACTTCTGAAGGTCTCTGGGATGCGAAAAAGCACGGGCATAACCTGTTCCCTGGCAAGTACGAAGAAATTCATATGCCGAATAACAGCGGTTTGCCATTTATCTTAAGCTGCATCTTCTTTGTATGGGGCTTCTCCTTCATCTTTGCTATGTGGATCCCAGTCATCATTGCAACGATCGGCATCTTTGCCTGCATGGCAGTATGGTCGTTCCAAAAAGATTATGGCTACCATATACCGGTTAAGGAAATCGAAAAAACTGAAAATGAAACTAATATGCGGGGTGCTAACTAATGAAAATAGATCACTCGCTGCCGCTTGAATTCAGTACTGAAGAAAATAAAACGAAGATATTAGGATTCTGGATTTTCCTTGGTGCGGAAATCATGCTTTTCGCAACACTCTTTGCCGGATATTTTACCTTGGTGGACAGGACCGGAAACGGTCCGTCTGCTGGTGAAATCTTTGAGATCTCACCAGTATTGATTGAGACATTTGTTCTATTAACGAGCAGCTTTACGATCGGGCTGGCCATTCACGCCATGAGGCTCGGCAATAAAAAAGCGATGCTTGCATTCTTTGGTATTACCATCCTTCTTGGACTTGGATTCCTGAGTGTAGAAATTTACGAGTTCATACACTATGTCCATATCGGTGCAGGACTTCAGACAAGCGCCTTTACAGCAATCCTGCTTACAACGCTGGGGACTCACGGACTCCACGTCACGTTCGGGATTTTCTGGGGACTGGCAATCATGCTGCAGGTGAAAAAACGCGGATTAAATCCCCACACTGCCAATAAGTCATTCATCTTTTCACTGTATTGGCACTTCCTTGATGTTGTGTGGATCTTCATCTTCAGCTTCATTTACCTGAAAGGACTGATGTAAACAATGAGCGAATTATTTCCCCGCAAACAAGTGATGGGCTTTGTATTCTCACTAATCCTGACTGCAGTGGCCCTCATGGTTTACTTCTTTGACATGTCCTATGCGGTCGGGCTGACGATTCTTGTCATTACGGCATTCATCCAGGCTGCACTGCAGCTGGTCGTATTCATGCACGCAGGCGAATCGGAGGATAAAGGAACGATTTTTACCAATATTTATTATTCGATCTTTATTGCCCTGGTGACTGTGTTTGGTACATTGCTCACTATGATTTGGGGTTATATGTAGGATTAAAAGGGGGAGCGCCTTGGTTAGCCCCGACAAGCTTAGACCTCGAGGGCTAGGCGTTGCAGCAAGAGTAATAGGAGTGCCTTTTGTGGCGCTCCTATTTTTTTTGGCTTATAAATGTGGGCTGCTGATTTGCGTTCCCGGCACTTCGCTTTCCGCGGGGCGACGCTGAGCCTCCTCGGAGCAAGCTTCTGTGGGGTCTCAGCATTGCCGCTGAAATCCCGCAGGACGTTGAATCCTCTTCCTCGATGTTTCTTCGCACGAGAAAAATGCGCATGCATTTTATGAGGAGTCTACGTGCCTTGCACTCCAATCAACAGACTTTCTAAATTTTTTGCGTTTTGGGTTCCGGCATTTTATTAGTCATCCCTGTATCTAAGAGAGATAAGAAAACATTAAACTAATTACTACACAAGATCTGAAGTCACATCCAGAAATCAAAAAGATACTGAAAAGCTTTTTCGGTACCCTTTTTCCTGCAAAACAAAAGGAGCGTCATCCGACGCTCCTATTTTTTATGTTGTACTGTCAGTCTGCCGCCTTCTGTTTTTTCGAGCATTTCTTCGGTTGCTTTAAAGAAGATGCCCATGAGGAAGATGAAAACTGCTCCGATGACCATACCGATTCCGACAGGAGTCAGTAAGCTGGAACCGTTTGCAAAAAATCCAGCCAGAAAAGTGAGAATTCCTGCTGCCAGGATGGCTCCGCCGATATTTTTGGTGAAGATAATGATCTTTTGATTGCTGTTCATGCTTATCGCTCCCCTTTTTTCCTTATTATCCCTCTTCGTTCACCATATTGTCAATATCTTTTCACATAATATCCCTTGACTTTATTATTTCTTACCCTTAGGAATAGGTAATCATGCAGTTTTTCTTTGGAAATAGGTGAAATGTTACAATTTCTTGTGAACACAAGGAAAAAAGTTAAATAGTATAGATTAATAATTTAAATGTGTTATACTATTTTTGAGATGTAATCACTTTCAAAAACAAATTGGCAAAGGAAGGTATTCATCAGATGAATTCTGTAAGCATCCCAAACGAACTCAGCACCCTATTGCAAGGCCAGAATATTCAAATGCAATTGTCTGTACCCCAGCTTGTGGAAAAAGTACTGAATAAACAGGAAGGCATCCTGACGGCAACGGGTGCAGTCTGCGCAACAACCGGAAAGTATACCGGCCGGTCGCCAAAGGATAAATATATTGTTGAAGAAGCATCCGTGAAGGATAAGATTGACTGGGGCCCAGTGAACCAGTCTATTTCCGAAGAGATTTTCTCAAGCCTTTATTCTAAAGTAATCGATCATTTAAAAGATAAAGAAGAAGTTTATGTGTTTAAAGGTTTTGCAGGAGCGGACACAAAGCACAGGCTTCCTATTCAAGTAATCAATGAATATGCATGGCACAATCTTTTTGCCCATCAGCTTTTCATACGCCCTTCTGAGGAGGAGCTGCTCGACCATGAAGCTGCCTTCACAGTCATTTCAGCCCCTGATTTTAAAGCAGATCCGGCTATTGACGGGACACAGTCCGAAACGTTCATCATTGTCTCCTTCGAGCGCAGGACTATATTGATTGGCGGTACAGAATATGCCGGGGAAATCAAGAAGTCGATATTCTCTATCATGAATTATGTCCTTCCGGAAAACGGCATCCTGTCTATGCACTGTTCCGCAAATGTCGGCACAGAAGGAGATGTGGCCCTTTTCTTCGGTCTGTCCGGAACAGGAAAAACCACACTCTCTGCTGATCCAAACCGCCGCCTGATCGGAGATGATGAGCACGGCTGGTCATCAACAGGAGTTTTCAATGTCGAGGGTGGATGCTATGCAAAATGCATCGGCCTGACACGCGAGAAGGAGCCGCAGATTTTTGACGCCATCCGCTTCGGATCTGTCCTGGAAAATGTCATCGTCAACCAGGAGTCACGCCTTCCGGATTATGACGATAATACATTGACTGAAAATACCCGTGCGGCCTATCCGCTCCAGGCTGTCGACAATATCGTCGATCCGAGCGTCGCCGGCCATCCGAATACGATTATTTTCCTGACGGCGGATGCGTTTGGGGTACTGCCTCCAATCTCCAAGCTTTCTAAAGAGCAGGCTATGTACCATTTCTTAAGCGGCTATACGTCAAAGCTTGCCGGAACTGAGCGCGGCATCACTTCCCCGCAGGCTACATTCTCAACCTGCTTCGGGTCACCGTTCCTGCCTTTGCCGGCAATGAGGTATGCCCAAATGCTCGGCGAGAAAATCAGCGAGCATAATGCCAACGTCTTCCTTGTCAATACAGGCTGGACAGGCGGGGAGTACGGAACAGGCAGCCGCATGAAGCTTGCCTACACACGCGCAATGGTTCAATCTGCTTTGATCGGTGAACTGAATCATGCTGAGACAGCAAAGGATGAAATCTTTGGCCTTGAGATTCCGCTTCACGTGCCTGGTGTTCCTGATGATGTCCTTCAGCCAGTAAAAACATGGGCAGATCCGGAAGCATATGCCGAAAAAGCAAAAGAGCTTGCCGCCCAATTCAGGGCCAATTTCAAAAAATTCACAGACGTACCGGCTGAAATCGAGGAAAAAGGCGGTCCTTCAGAGGCCTGACTATTGATTAAAGCTGAGATTCTTTTAACAGTGAATAGGTAAAAGCAGCAAGCCGTGCCCGGAATCCTGGCACGGCTTGCTGTTCTATCCATATTTCTTTTGATGGGCTTTTTTTAGTTCCAGGTACTCCTGGTCCTCTCTGATCAGGTTCCATTTTTCCTTAAAAATACGGGCCGACTCCGCTTTTTCATGATCAATGGTCCTTTCCTTTACATCTCCATCTTCATCATACTTGCGGCCGCCTTTATAATTCGCATACCGCCTTGCACGCGTATATCCCATCTGAATGAATTTCCGGCTCATATCCATGCCGGGAAAATCTCCTTTTTTCTTATAATCCAAATACAGCTGATAAATCTTTTCCGATGACTCCTTTGCAATCTCCGGCGTCCGGAACCGCCAGTGGGGAAGAATTTCACTTTTATACGGCTCGACCAGCAGCACCCCCTGCTCCCCTCTCCCAACCCTGTATTTCTCCGGATTTTTGCGGAAATCGATCTGTTCAAAGTCCATTTTATAATCAAATGCCACTGTTATCATCTCCCTGCTTATCCATTCCTTTTCAGGCAGGCTTCAAAACAACATGCAGCAGTTTGCTCTCTTTTAGATTCTGTAATTGGATAGAAAGCTTAAAAATTCCCGCTGCTTTGAATGGCTGTACCGCATGATTGCATAGGCAGCTGCTTCGGGCAGCTGTATATTCCTGCACTCTACCTCCAAAAGCCGTCCTTCCAGAAGCTCCCGCCTCACAGTCGACTCAGGCAGGAAAGATACACCAAGGCCTTCGGCTATAAAGCGCTTGGTTATATGCGTCTGCGACACCCGCATCATTTTCACGCGGGGATAACGAATCTTTACCGCCCTGCAAAGCTCGTCCCAATAGCCTGGGTGGTTATGTGTCAGAAGATAGGCAGACAAAAGAACCTCTTCTTCATCAAGTGGCGGGGCACTTTCCGAATCTCTCCCGTCATGTCCGGCGACAAGCATAACCCTGTCATTGTATAGTAGCTCTGATATCATTTGCGGTCCAGCAGCCGGAAGACATGACAGGCCGATATCCACTTCCCCCTTGCTGACAGCTCCTTCTATATCGGAAGAATCAGCTATCATGACTGAAATCTCGACTTGAGGATGCTGTTTTATATAGCTTTTCAGTACATATGGAAGGATAGTATCAGCTATCAGCGGGGAAATGGCAATATTCAATGATAAAGTGAATCCCTGTGAAAAGGACTGCAAATCCTCAAGGCTTTCCTGGTGGACAGCCAGCAGCTTCCGGCAGTGTTCCAGATATCTTCTGCCTTCTTCGGTCAGTTCCACCTTTCTGCCTCCCCGTTCAAAAAGAGATGCCCCCGTCTCTTTTTCCAGCTGCCTTATATGAACTGTAACTGTAGGCTGCGAGATATAAAGCAGGTCTGCCGCTCTCCGGAAGCTCCCAGTCTCTGCCGCTGCAATAAATGTTGTCACCCAGCTTAAATCCATAGCTCCACCTTTCCTGATTAGTTTTCTTAATCGTTTTGATTAAAAATAATTAATTTTCTTAATAATTAATATTTTATACAATGAAAGCAGATAAGGAAAGGAGAATGAGAATGATTGCTAAAGGATTAAAAGGAATCATTGCTGCTGAAACTTCCGTCGGCCATGTGGATGGATTAAAGGGTAAGCTGATTTACCGGGGCTATGAAATCGGGGATCTGACCAGGAAGTGCTCCTTTGAAGAAGCAGCTTTCCTGCTTTGGAATGGCCGCCTGCCCGCCCGCGGGGAACTGGACGACTTGAAGACTGAACTCCTCTCCTTCAGGGCGCTTCCTCCGCATGTGGCCAGCATCATAACAGCCATGCCCGTGTCTTTCGACGTGATGGACGTTTTAAGAACCGCTGTATCCTCTCTTGGAGGAAGCCTCGAAAAGCCTGCGGTAAGGCAGGCTGTTCAGCTGACCGCCCTCATTCCAGTGATGATTGCCTTCAGGACCCGGCTGCTGGAAGGAAAGCAGCCGGTAGATCCTGAACCTTCTTTGGGCCATGCCGCGAATTATCTTTATATGCTGAAGGGAGAAATCCCTGAAAAAGCCCATTCAGAGGCTTTAGAAACGTATCTGCTTCTTACAATGGAACATGGGATGAATGCCTCTACTTTTTCAGCAAGAGTGACTGCATCCACGGAATCAGACCTTATTTCAGCCATTACTTCAGCAATCGGCACAATGAAAGGCCCGCTTCACGGAGGGGCTCCATCAGGGGTGATAGAGCTGCTGGATGAAATAATGGAGCGGGGAGATGCAGAAGATGTCATCAGGGAGAAATTGGAGCGGGGAGAAAAGCTGATGGGGTTTGGTCATCGCATCTATAAAACGCTGGATCCGCGGGCAGCGGCATTAAAGGAGAAGCTTCAGCAGTTTGCCGGCCATGATACATGGCTTGATATGGCGATGGAGACAGAAAGAACAGCATTGAGGCTGCTGGCCGAATATAAGCCGGGCCGATCATTATACACAAATGTGGAATATTACGCAGCAGCCATCATGAAAGCCCTCCAGATGGACCCTTCCCTCTTTACCCCCACATTCACTGCTGCCCGGATAGCAGGCTGGACAGCCCACGTCATCGAACAGGCTGACGACAATGCGATCTTTCGTCCAGAGTCGCTGTATATCGGTCCGCTTCACTAATAATGATCTGTTCTCTTCCATGTTAACAAAAAATGAACAGGCCCCCTTCACAGGGGCCTGCGTTTTTAGTTAGTCGAATTCAATGCTACCAGCTGATAGGTGATGCGTGTTTTTCCCTCTTCCATTTCAAGCTTCCTGATCAGGGCGGTTCCGCTTAGATCAGCCTCTTTTGTTTTGCGGACTTCTACGGGGATGTCCAGCGGATAGATCCTGTAGCCTTCTTTTTCAAGTGTAAAATAATTGTCTTCAAGCCTGGTTTCCCTGCCTTTTGTCACAATCATCGTATTTAATTCCAAAGGCATGCCCATAGGATATCTCTCCTTCATTCTCTAATCTACTCTTATAGTACCGTATTCAGCCTGTTTTTTCATCCATGCTGTTAAATCGTAAACCACCCTGCGGTTGACTGCCGGCGGGAAGTAATGGGTATATTCATTGAAATACCAGCTTTCGACCGGCTTTCCTAATGCCTTCAGCCTCTTTTCAAGCCTGTAGGCGTGCTCGACAGAAACATTTTGGTCCTTAACTCCATGAATGATCAGGACAGGTGGCCCCATGTCCTCAAGCTGGTAGAGGGGGGTCCTGCTTTCATACCGTTCAGGATATTTAACCGGTGTTCCCCCGATGACCCGCTTCATCATTCTCCGCAAGTCATTCCTCTCTACATACGTTAATGCCATATCGCTGACTCCGCCCCATGTAACGACAGATGCCGCTTCAGGAAAATGGATGGCTGCAAGGAGCGCCATGACTCCTCCCCTGGAAAAGCCAAAAATATGGACTTTGTCTACACGGGGATGCTCTTGAAGCAGGCGGAAGCCTGAAAATGCATCTTCCCTGTCTTCGCCTGCAAAGTCTTCATTGCCTTCTCCTCCCTGGTTTCCCCGGTAAAATGGCGCGAATACAATGAAACCTTCTGATGCAAATTGGACAATCCGCCCTGGCCTGACTTTCCCCACATTTTTGATTCCGCCCCTCAGATAAAGGAAACCGTCATATATCTTTCCATCCTTCGGCTCTGCCAGCAGGCCTTTTACCTTCAATCCCCCGGCTGTATAAGTGATAAGGCTTAATTCAATGGCAGGGTTTGGGGAAGGATAGCGCTGCCTGTCTATAATCATTTCTTCCATCAATTCTCATCTCCTTGGACCCTGCAGAATAATAGGCACAAAGCCTTCCATTAAGTTTCCGTTCCTGGGCATTCACACATTTTTTGCCCAAATCATACGATAGCTTAGATAAGAACACACACCTTTACACACAGGAGGCAATAGCATGAAAAGAGCTTTAAAAATAAGTTTTTCTTTGCTGGCTGTATTTGTATTGCTGGTGCCGCTGGCGGCTTGCGGCAAAGATGAAGTCCAGACCGTCCGGATTGCGGAAGTTACCCGTTCCATCTTCTATGCTCCCCAATATGTTGCCATTGAAAAGGGATTTTTTAAAGAAGAAGGCCTTGATGTCAAACTGACAACCACCCCTGGCGGAGATAAAACGATGACAGCCCTTCTTTCGGATGGAGCTGATGTGGCGCTTGTCGGATCTGAAACCTCCATCTATGTATACGGCCAGGGTACAAATGATCCTGTCATCAATTTTGCGCAGCTGACACAGACAGATGGAACCTTCCTCGTATCCCGGGAAAAGATCGACGACTTTTCCTGGGATCAGCTGAAGGGTAAAACTTTCCTTGGCCAGCGCAAAGGCGGAATGCCGCAGATGGTAGGGGAGTTTGTATTAAAGAAGCATGGAATCGATCCCCAGGAAGATTTAAACCTTATCCAGAATGTGGATTATGCCAATATTGCTCCAGCCTTTGCTTCTGGCACCGGTGAATTCGTCCAGCTTTTCGAACCGACTGCCAGCGTGTTTGAAAAAGAAGGCAAAGGGCATATTGTTGCCTCCTTTGGCACAGAATCCGGTCATGTACCTTATACCACTTTTATGGCAAAAGAAAGCTATATGAAAGAAAACAGTGAAACGGTTGAGAAATTTGCCCGAGCAGTCTATAAAGCTCAGCAGTGGGTTGACTCTCATGAACCAAAAGAAACAGCTGAAACAATCCAAAAATATTTCGAGGATACTGACCTTGATATCATTGAAATGGTAGTGGACCGCTACAGAAGCCAAGGCTCGTTTGCAGCTGATCCAATATTGGATGAAGAGGAATGGAAAAACCTCCAGGATATTATGGATGAGGCCGGCGAGCTTCCAAAACGGATTGATCATAAAACATTAGTAAATACAGAGATTGCCGAAAAAGTGATGAAGTAGGCAAGGCTCTGAGCTTAAAGAAACGGAGGGTGAAAAATGGACTTTCTCGAGATTGAACAGATCAATCATACTTATTTCACTAAAAATACTGCAAATACGGCCCTCTCTGATATTACCTTAAGCATCAGGGAAGGAGAGTTTGTCTCCTTCCTTGGCCCAAGCGGCTGCGGAAAGACTACGCTTTTGTCCATTATCGCCGGCCTTATAGAGCCCTCAGAGGGCAAGGTTTCCCTTGAGGGGCGTCCAGTCAATATTTCTGAACGGAATATCGGTTATATGCTCCAGCAGGACTATCTATTCCCCTGGAAAACAATCGAGGAGAACATCTTGATCGGCTTAAAGCTTGCAGGAGAAGACACTGGCAGCAAAAGGGATTATGCCTTCAGCCTGCTTGCTGAGATGGGGCTCTCCGGCGTGGAAAAACAGTTTCCAAAAGAGCTGTCGGGAGGCATGCGCCAGCGGGTGGCCCTGGTGCGCACCCTTGCCGCTGAGCCAAAGCTGCTGATGCTCGACGAGCCCTTTTCCGCCCTTGATTATCAGACTAAACTGAAGCTTGAAGACCTTGTCTCAGGCACGCTTAAGGCATTCGGAAAAACGGCCATCCTTGTGACGCATGATATCGGCGAGGCCATCGCCATGAGCGATAGGATATTCATGTTTTCCCCTCGCCCCGGAAGGCTGCACAAAACCTTCCACATCCCGGATGAGCTGCGGAATCTGAACCCTTTTCAGGCCAGAAGCCATTCTTTATATTCTACATTGTTCCAGACTGTATGGAAGGAGATGGAGTCCCTTGAGTCAGAATAACAGGATTGAAGCCCTGCATCTTGAATACAAGAAGGGACTGAGAAGCGAGAAAAGGCGGGTCCGCTTTTTTCAGCTGGTCATATTCGCTTTCTTTTTTGCCGGCTGGGAGATATTCAGCAGGAACGAATGGATCAATCCGCTGATTTTCAGCTCGCCATCAAAGGTATGGGACCTGCTCCTGTCCAAGCTGAGCGACGGCTCTCTCCTGGCCAACCTCGGAATCACCCTTTCGGAAACTGTGTTCGGCTTTGTCCTGGGAACCTTCCTTGGCACATTGCTGGCTGCCATTCTCTGGTGGTCTCCCATCATCCAGAAAATACTGGATCCGTATCTTGTCATACTGAATGCCATGCCCAAGGTTGCTCTCGGGCCCATCCTGATTGTTGCCCTCGGTCCGAGCTTTACATCCATCGTCGCCATGGGCGCCATCATATCAGTCATCATTACAACCATTGTCGTTTATACATCCTTTAAGGAAGTGGATCCCAACTATCTGAAGGTGCTGCAGACCTTCGGCGCCACGAGGGCCCAATGCTTTAAGGAAGCCATCCTTCCAGCCTCATTCCCTGTCATCATCTCAACATTGAAGGTCAATGTCGGCCTGTCCTGGGTCGGAGTGATTGTCGGAGAATTCCTGGTATCCTCAAAGGGGCTTGGCTATATGATCATTTACGGTTTCCAGGTGTTCAACTTTACGCTTGTCATGCTGTCGCTCCTGGTCATCGCTGTCTTTGCCACTATTATGTACCAGCTTGTGGATCTGCTGGAGAAAAAGCTGATTAAAAGCTGAATGCCGGCAGATTTTTTATTAAGGGTTTCTGCTTTTTAAATTTGCTGTTAATTTCCGTTCCAGGCACTCGGTTCCCCATGGCGGTGCTGAGCCTCCTCAGAGCATGATCCTGCGGGGTCTCAGCTTTGCCGCTGTCTCCCGCAGGACATTGAATAACCATCCTGGAATCTGCTTCGCACGAGAAAAATTCTATGAGGAGTCTGCGTACTTTTACTCCAATTTACAGGTTGATAAAATTTATTGGGCAAAGCTGCAGTCCGTCTATATTTTTCATTGAAACCTATGTATAAAAAAGGTTTGGGAAATCCCTCTGGCCCTCTTTTTGATGGACTTGACCCGGAATGGCTGTTGCTATTAGAGCTTTCCTTCCAGTATTTCAATGCTCCTTTTTACCACATCATCCTTCATGATGAAGCTGAAACGGCTGTCCATCCTCTCCGCCATTAAATCCCCATTAAAAAGAACCGGTCCATCCGTCTCCATATAAGAGTCCTTATTCTCCAGCTCTGCTGCATGTCCCCAGTAAATGGCCTTAACAAAGGACAGGCCATCCAGCTTTACCTCATATTCTCCAATAAACTGCAGGTCATCAATCAGGGCTCCTGTCTCTTCCCGGACCTCTCTCCTTGCTGCCTCTTCGATCGTCTCTCCCGCTTCACATTTCCCCCCAGGGAACTCCCAGCCTCTTTCCCGGTGATCTGTAAGAAGCCAGCTATCTTCATACCGGCAGATGACAAGGACATGCTTTGCTTTTTCAAGGAAGGATCCCCTCCGGAAAGACAGCCTTACATCCCCCCCATTATAATCTTTGAAAACTTCCATTCAAGTCCACTCCTGTTTTCTTTTTTCTCTATTATAGAAGAAGCATCCGGCAGGAAACCACTTTTGCGGCGCACTCAGGTAAATTTTTCATATAAAAACAGCTTAACCTCTTCCTAAACAGGGAAAGGACCTGTGAATCCGTTCGGTTTTTCTATGAAACCCGCAAAAGATACATAAAAAGCCGAGGATAAGGCGTGGCATTAAGGGAGGGAGCTTACTCACGATTATTCTATTTAGGCTTAAAGAACCATTTTAGGGCATATTCGAAACCTTTCGGCAAACAGCCCGTAAAAAAGATAACAAATACTAACAGAGGAGTGTATACTTTGAAAAAAATTCTATCATTAGCAGCAAGCCTTATCCTTCTATTCATGCTGGCGGCATGCAACCAGACGGCTGCCCCTGTCAGTGAGGACAATAACAAAGGAGAAAATGGCACAGCTCCGGAAAATGGCGAAGCGGCAGAGAATGAATCTGACCTGACTCTTGAGGAAGTCTTGAATAAAACGACAGAAGCCTCAGAGAACCTAAATAGCTTTTCGGTCGATATGACAATGGATCAGATGATCAGCGCCGGCCAGGAGGAGGAAAACATGAATATCAGCTCTGATATTCAGATGGATGTCGTTACAGAGCCAATGGCCTTTTACCAAAAAACGACCATGTCCCAGGACCAGTCCGGAGAAACTTATGACACTGAAAGCTATTTTACTGAAGAAGGCATGTTCATCTATGACCCTGCCGGAGAAACATGGATGAAGTTCCCGAAAGAAATGTCAGATCAGCTGATTCAAATGTCCGGACAGCAGACAAATCCTGCTGAAGAATTAAAAAAGCTGCAGGAGTTCACAGATGACTTCACATTTGAACAGGACAACAATCATTTCATTCTCAAACTGAAAGCATCAGGGGAAAAATTCACGGAACTCATGAAAGAAACAATGGCTGACACACTGCCGCCAGAGATGGCTGCCGATGAAGAAGTATTCAACAACATGAACATTGAAAACGTCGAGTACACCATCCTGGTTGATAAGGAAACTTTTCATCCTTCATCACTGAATATGGATATGACCATGGAAATGGCAGTTGAAGGCCAGACCGTTACACTTAACCAAAAAATCGAGGGCAACTATTCTAACTACAACGAAGTAAAAGAAATCGCAATCCCTCAAGAGGTTTTGGACACAGCAGTTGAAATGGAGATGTAAAATAACAGATTGGGGCGGGAAAGTTTCCTTGCCCCTTTTTTATACTCTTGATGCAAGGATAGATATGTCTGGAACAAGTCAACAGCTTATCTAATAAATTGATTAGGGGTACGAATGACATAATGTTCTGCCTAGATCCTATCGGTGTAGAAGTCGAGATACGCCTGTTGATTGGAGTGGAAGGCACGCAGACTCCTGCGGGATTGCAGCGGCAATGCTGAGACCCCACAGCGCGCAGGAGGCTCAGCGTCGCCCCGCGGAAAGCGGAGTGCCTGGAACGCAAATCAACAGCCCGAATAGTGGCAGAAACCCCGCTTTTTTAACTTCTTTTGCCCAGAATACCCATCCCACCAATATGCTTCCTGGCTTCTTCATCCCCAAGCTCATAAATCATTTTGTATGCCCCGGCCAGGCCTTCATCATAGGCATCGTTCTCCCGGTCATAATGATACTGGACATATGGAACATGAGCACGGAAGAAATTCTGCCAGTCAGTTGAATGGTTCTGGTCAAAATACTCCCTAAGCCTGGTGATTTCTTCGTCATTGGCCTCTATTTTAAAATTCCAGGGCGAACTGTCCGGACTCTGGGATATTTCTCCGCTTGCAACGCTTATATAATACACTTTCCTATTTTCCATCCTGGTCATCCCCTTTTTATTTCCTTCTTATCTTTGTTTCCCTCAAGGAAGGCAATTTTATTCTCGGGGAATACTTTTCATGATGGAGGGTATTTACTAAATATAATATAGAAAGACTGGCGGGCAGGATTTTTCCTGGCCGCCGCGAATATACATTAGCAATCCATCACGAGGAGGTGTACCATATGAAAATTGTTGACGAGCTCTATGAATTGTACCGCGGAAAGCTGACAGGGGATGAGGAAGACATTGATATGCTTGCATTCGCTTTTCTTGAGGAAATGAGCTATGATGACCTTCTTTCCCTCCTGAAGGAAATGGATAAACAGGAGCTATACAGCCTGATGGGCCTTTATTTAATCGAAAGCCTGAAGGGCAAATTTGCCAATGAGGACTACGGCCAGGAAAGGCATCCGATTTTCCCTCAGCGGAATATTCATTAAACTGATACATAAATGGAGAAAGGAAAAGCCGGTATCACTTATCCAGGCTGCTCCTTTCTCTCCTTTTTTTGCATACCAAAAAAGCATCCGGAAGCTGAACTGAACCCAAAAAGTTAGACACAAATTTAGGCTGCCTCTAGGGCATGAGTCCGGTACTCAACCGGGCTCATGCCTTTTAATTTTGCCTTAATTCGTTTGTGATTGTATTAATCTATGTATTTGACTAATTCCTTCTTAAAATTAAAATGATCCATGCTTTTAAATTCATGTAGGTAAAGCAGTTCACTTTTCAATAAGCCAAAAAAGTTTTCCATGACGGCGTTATCCAGGCAATTTCCCTTACGGGACATACTCTGTACAATTCCGTAATGTTTTAACGAAACTTGATACTTTGGCATCTGATAGTGCCAGCCCTGATCTGAGTGGAGGATGGGAGTATCTCCATCTTTTAGTTTCTTAAAGGCGTTATCAAGCATTTTTGACACAAGCGGATAAATAGGTCGGTGTTCAAGCTGATAAGCAATGATTTCCCCATTGTAAAGGTCAAGAATCGGAGACAAATATAGTCCTTCCCCATGTAAATGGAATTCTGTAACATCTGTAACCCATTTCTGGTTAGGCTTGTCCGCCTTGAAATTACGCTCCAGGATATTGGGGGAGACTTTGCCTGCTTCTCCTCTATAGGATCGGTACTTCTTCATTCGCACCAAGCACTTCAATCCCATTTCATTCATTAGCCTACGGACAGTCTTATGGTTGAGTGCCACTCCTTTGTTTCGCAACTCCAAAGTGATCCGTCTATAGCCCTACCTGCCTCGATGTTCATCGAAAATGGCCTTTATTACATCTTTTATTTCAGAATATTTGTCAGGACGGTTCATTTGTTTGACCCAATAATAGTAGGTACTCCGTGGAAGGCCTGCGACCTTCACCAGCGCCACCACTTTAAACTGATGCCTTAATTCATAAATTATTTTCGCTTTGTCCTGTTCTGTAACTTTTCTTTTTTTTGAATGAAGGCATGTAACTTTTTTAAATAAGCAATCTCCATTCGTAACTGTTCATTTCAGCCCGAAGGGATTCTTCCGACCCCACAATTTGTTTATCCTTTGCCCGTTTATTCTTCATGGATTGACGCCCCTTTTTCTTTGGTTGGAGAGCGTCAATCCCCTGGGTAACAAATAATTGTCGCCATTTACGCACTATCACTGATGAAGGTATATTGAATACCGCGGCTGATTCAACGGTAGACGCTCCCGTTTCGTTCATATAGGTAAGTACGTCCATTTTAAACTCGATTGGATAGTTTGTATAGGATACTTCAAAAGCTGATAGCCCTAGTTTTTCAAATCTTCTAACCCACCCTTTTAAAAGGGTCATATCTACATTGTGTTTGTCCGCCACTGTTTTATATGACTCAGTCCCATTTAAATAGTCATGAACGGCATTTAATTTAGTTTTTAATGAATATTTGGCCATAGAAAAACTGCACCTCCAATTGTTAATGGTGTCTAACAATCGGGGTGCAGTTCACAGCTGCCGGATGCTTTTTTATACTTATCCTAAGAATGCTTTGAACATCCAAATATGCTTTTTCAAGCCCTGCTTCACAGACAGCAGCATATCCGCCGTGCCTTCATCATTTGCCTCTTCAGCAATTTCAATGGCACTTTGCAATTCATCTTCCATTTTGATGAAGTCATTGCAGATGCTCCTGACCATATCTTCTTCTTTTTCAGAGCCTGATGCTTCTTCAACAGAAGCCATTTCAAGGCATTCCCTCATTGTAGCAACAGGGCTGCCTTCCAGGGCCAGCACCCTTTCAGCAAGAACATCGATATGCTCATTTGCCTCGTTGTACAGCTCCTCGAATTTTTCATGAAGGGTAAAGAAGTGGCGCCCCTTTATGTACCAGTGGTAATTATGGAGCTTTACATATAATACCGTCCAATTGGCCACCTGTTTATTAACTGCTTGTACTAATTGATTTGACATACTATCAACCTCCCTTCTTTATAGTACCCACCCTCGGTTTTTTAAAAACATGCTGCTGCTTTTTTTCTGATAACCCACCAAGCCATTGTTTCATGATAAAATACGAATATTGGAAAACCCGCGATTACCAGGTAATTTAAAGGGAAAAATACAGAAACATGCCTTGATGGCAACTGTTCTTTCCGCCTGTTTAAAAAGGAGGGAAATCATGTATATCATTTTAATCATCAGCATCATTATTGTTTTAGTCGTACTGCTCCTGAGCGTGGTCACAACCTCCAAGGCATATACGTATAAACATACCGTCGATCCAATCGAAAACAATCCCCATCTGAAAAATCAAGAAGGGGAAAATACAGAAGAAGAGCAAACAGAGACAGAAAACAAGGCTTAAAACACCTATACTGCAATCATCATACGCAACGGTGCTTAAGCGGCCGGCAATATCCTATTCATCCGAATAGGGAGCAGCTGGCCGTTAGACTGCTGGATACAAGCGGTTTTGCCTTAGCAGGGAGAGTGTTTTTCATGGATGTTTATTCGATTTTCATCAGTTTGATTTTTGTATTAAATGTGATTTTTGCAGTCATTGTTATTTTCCTGGAGCGGAGGGACGCAGGAGGGACCTGGGCGTGGCTGATGGTTTTATTTTTCATACCAATCCTTGGTTTCATCATGTATTTCCTGTTTGGCCAGAATCTTGCGAGAAGGAAGATGTTTCAATGGGAGGACCGGGAAAAGGTCGGCATAGATGAAATGATCAGACAGCAGATCCATTCAATCAAAAATCAATTGTTTTCCTTCCGGAATGAAACCATCAGGGAGAGCTATGATCTGATTTATATGCATTTGATCAATAATGAAGCCGTCCTTACCCAGGATAACGAGGTTGAGATATTTACCGACGGAAGGAAGAAATTCGATTCTTTAATCGGCGATATAAAATCGGCAAAAGATCATATCCACCTGCAGTATTATATTTTTAAAAAGGACAACCTCGGCAAAGGGCTTGTGTCCCTTTTAACCGAAAAAGCAAAAGAAGGGGTAAAGGTCAGGGTCCTGTATGATGAATTGGGCTCAAGAGGCGTGACAAAACGTTTCTTCAGGGAGCTGCGTGCAGCCGGAGGGGAAGTGGAGGCTTTCTTCCCGTCAAGGCTCCCTTTTATCAATATCAGGGTCAATTACCGCAACCACCGGAAGCTTGCCATCATAGACGGCAAGATAGGCTATGTGGGAGGCTTTAATGTCGGAGATGAATATCTGGGACTGGATCCTTCCTTCGGATATTGGAGGGATACCCACCTGAGGATTTCCGGAGAAGCAGTCCACGCCATCCAGACAAGATTCATTCTTGACTGGAACCAGGCGTCACACCGCCACGATATCCATTATCATACCCGCTATTTTCCGGAAAGCACCGGCAGCGGGAATATCGGGATACAGATCGTCAACAGCGGGCCAGACTCAGAATGGGAACAGATTAAAAATGGCTATATCAAGATGATCAGCTCGGCAAAGGAGAGCATTATGATCCAGACGCCGTACTTCATCCCTGATGCGAGCCTCCTTGATGCACTTCGGATTGCTTCGCTTTCAGGGGTAAAAGTAAAAATCATGATTCCGAACAAGCCGGACCATATGTTTGTCTATTGGGCCACATACTCATATATTGGAGAAATGCTGAAAACCGGTGCAGAGATCTATATTTATGATAATGGTTTTATCCACGCCAAAACCATTGTCGTAGATGAAAAGATTGCCTCCGTCGGTACAGCCAACATAGATGTAAGAAGCTTCCGGCTGAATTTTGAGGTCAATGCCTTCATATATGATAAAGAGGTATCCGGCCAGCTTGCCGGAAAGTTCCGGGATGATATCGAATTGTCCAGCCTGATGGATGCAGAGCGCTACAGCAAAAGAAGTTTTTACATCCGCCTTAAAGAATCCATCTCGCGGCTGCTGTCGCCCATTTTATAGAAATGAGATCTTAAATAAGCAGCAGCTCTTCAATTAGTTACGGAGCAACTGTATTAGCATTGAAAAATAAATGGACCTTATACAGGCTTCAATACTCAAACTTGTAACTATCGGGTGTGACAAGATTTGTTTATAATTTATATCTAAATCAGCCATGAAAAGAGGTTAGCCAATGCCTAGAAGAGAGCTTCTGATAACAAACTCGGTTTTGTTAATAATAATTGTTTTCATCTTTGCATGGGCTATTTTTGAAAAAAACGATCAAAACTCCTTTTTCACCTTGTTTGGAGTTAACTTTATAATCATCGGTGCAATAAACATCCTATTTTGTGTTACGCACTATAAAGAGAAGAAAAAAAGAGCAGCCAGTGTATATTTAATAATAGCTTTATCTTTTTGGGTACTATCCATTGTTTATTTTAGTCTGTAGTTAAAGTTACACAATATGCAGGTTAGGGAAAGGTGAATTTGAGCCAGCTCAAATTCACCTTTTTTTACTGCAAAATAAAAAGGGCTGTCGAGAGTTTCTCGACAGCCTGACTGGCATTATGCCACTTTTTGGTGTACTGCGTTCTATTAAGCAAATACTTGCTTTAGATCTTCCTTGCTTTGATCGAGCCAGAAGCGCATCAGACGCTTTGCCCCTTCAAGATCATGAAGCTTGGCCTGGCCGCACTGTTTTTCGTTTGCAGCCGGAATCTCCGTGATCTCAAGAGCATCCTTTAATGTGTCTTCAAGCAGATCAATGATTTCTTCCACTGTCGGCTCGCCGCTGACAACAAGGTAATAGCCAGTCTGGCATCCCATTGGGGAAATATCAATAATATCGAAATGGTCATATTTCTCTGAATGGGTGCGGATATTAAAAGCAAGCAGATGTTCAAGCGTATGAATGGTGTCCGGCTTCATCGCCTGCTTGTTAGGCTGGCAGAAGCGGATATCGAATTTATTAACAACTCCGTCACTTCCCACTTTGTGGACACCGCAATGTCTTACATATGGAGCTTTAACGGCATTATGATCTAATTCAAAGCTTTCTACTGAAGGCATATAATCACTCCTTATAAGTCTTAATTCCATTATAACGTAAAAGCCGACTATTTTCATCAAATTAATATAGAATAAGTTTTCCAGTTCATTACCAGCATAACTATGCATGCAGATGGACTCTTATGACTCAAAAACAGTATAATCAATAATGATTCCAGTACATGTTGAAAGGATGAGGCAGAACATGCTCCAAAAGATGATGATCGGACTGATCCGGTTTTATCAGATTGCCATTTCACCCCTTAAGCCGCCGTCCTGCCGTTTTTACCCGACCTGCTCCCATTATGGCCTGGAGGCCGTCAAAAGATTTGGGCCCTTTAAAGGAGGCTGGCTTGCGGTCCGCAGAATAACAAAGTGCCACCCATTCCATCCTGGAGGCTTTGATCCGGTTCCTGAGAAAAAAGAGAAATGACTACTGCCCGTACCCGTCAACCACCAGGTCCAGCTTTCCTGTTTCCGGATTGATGACAAGGCCATGGACCGGCACATCCTTCGGCATCAGCGGATGCTTTTTGATCATATCGGCGCTGTGGGCGACACTCTCGCTGACACTGCTGAAGCCCTTAAGGAACTCCTCCACATTGATCCCTGAATATGCAAGTGTTTCAAATGCCTGCTCGTCCACGCCTCTCTTCTTCATCTCATCAATCACAAGCTCCGGCTTGATGGCGCTCATTCCGCAGTCATGATGGCCGATGACGAAAACTTCATCCGCCTGCAGCTGATAAACAGCCACCAGGATGCTTCGCATGATGCTTCCAAACGGATGGGCTACAAGCGCACCTGCATTCTTGATGATCTTAACATCCCCATTCGCAACATTGATGGCTTTTGGCAAGAGCTCAAGCAGCCTTGTGTCCATACATGTCAGGATCACCATCCGTTTATCGGGAAATTTTGTTGTTGTAAACTCCTCGTAGCGCTTATTTTCAACGAAATCCTTGTTATGGTCTAGAATTTGCTGTAACAGTTTCATAATACCCTCCTGTAAACTTTAGAATGATTCACTACCTTCTAGCATACATAATCCCGTTCCCTTAGACAAAATTTTTCCCTTGCTTTTCAGATAAAAATTTTGTAAGATTACTTAGTAAAATCGTAACGATTACGTATTATATGATCAACATTATAAACATATGATAATGTATCTTAACCAAATCGGAATAAATACGGTTTAATAAGAAAGGCGGTTATTATGAGAAAGTTAATCATGCTCCTCACTCTATTGATGCCCGTGAGCCTTTTTCTGGCAGGCTGCGGGGACGGCAATGCAGACCAGGCGGAGAAAAAAACAAAAGACCAGCTGAATGTGTATACAACGGTATATCCGCTCCAATATTTTGCGGAAAGAATCGGCGGCAGCTATGTGGACGCTCATACCATCTATCCTCCGGGAGCTGACGAGCACACATTCGAACCCTCGCAAAAGGATATGATGACACTTGCCGATTCAGATCTGTTCATTTACATCGGCCTTGGCCTTGAAGGATTTGTCAGCAAAGCCGAAGGCACCCTGGAGAATGAGAATGTAACATTGCTTGCTGCAGGAGAAAATATTGATATGACCGGTACAGAAAATGGGCACTCCCATGAGGAAGGAACAGAAGAGGAAGGCCATGAAGAAGATGGACACAGCCATGAAGAAGACGGGCACAGCCATGAAGAAGACGGGCACAGCCATGAAGAAGACGGGCACAGCCATGAAGAAGACGGGCACAGCCATGAAGAAGACGGGGACAGCCATGAGGAAGATGGACACAATCATGGTGATGTCGATCCTCACGTCTGGCTTGACCCTCTTTATGCTGCCGATTTGGCTGAAGCCGTTAAAGACGCGCTGGCAGAGAAAATGCCGCAGCACCAAAAGGAATTCGAAGAGAATTACCAAAAGCTTGCCGCTGAACTGGATTCCCTCCACCATGAGTTTGAGCAAACTATAGATTCTGCGAAACATAAACAAATCTTAGTCTCTCATGCGGCATACGGATACTGGGAGAAAAGATATGGTCTTGAGCAAATCAGTGTATCAGGTCTTTCAACATCCAATGAACCAACCCAGAAGGAATTGGAGAACATTATCAAGACAGCCAGGGAAAACGGCTTGAACTATCTCTTTTTTGAACAGAATGTAAGCTCAAAACTGGCGGAAATCGTCCAGAATGAAGTCGGCGCCAAGCCGCTGCAGCTTCATAATTTGTCTGTGCTGACAGATGAAAATATCGATAATGAAGAAACCTACTTTACCCTGATGGAAAACAACCTGAAAGGGATTGAGAAAGCCTTGAATAATTAAGAAGTACAGCAGCAGGAAATTTCCTGCTGCTTTTTTATATGAGCGGATTTGCCTGTCATTTTCTTTCCGTTTTCAAGGAAATGTTTACATATTCCAGAATGAATCGCAGACACTATGTAAATGGAAGAATTGGCGAAAGGAAGATAAATATGAATGACTTGGTAATTGCGCGCTCTCTGTTTGGCACAACAATGGGTTTCCATATTATTTTCGCGACCATCGGCGTTGGGCTTCCGCTGATGATGCTGACAGCAGAGCTTATTTATCAGAAAACAAAGGACCACGACTATGTCATCATGGCAAAGCGGTGGACAAAAGCCTTTGCTGTCCTCCTGGGAGTCGGCATTCCGACAGGAACCATTGCGGGCGTTCAGCTTTCCCTGCTTTGGCCGGGCTTTATGGAAGTGATTGGACGGGTTATGGCCCTCCCGTTCCAGATTGAAATTTATGCCTTTTTCATAGAAGCGCTATTCATGTCCATTTATGTCTATGCCGCGGAAAGGATCCCGCCGTGGATGAGGATCTCGAGCCTAGTCCTCGTTGCCCTCGGCGCATTCGCTTCCGCTGTCCTGATTACAAATGTCCACGCCTTTGAAGGGACACCTCAGGGCTTCAGGATTGAAAACGGAGAAATTGTGGACATTGATCCCTGGGCAGCCTTCTTCAATCCTAGCTTTCTTGTGACAGCCGGCCATGTGGCTGTTTCTGCCTATACAACAGGAGCCTTTGTCGTCGCGTCTGTTGCTGCCTTTAAGATGCTGCGCAATAAATTCGGGACGAGGGTATATGACTTCCATAAAAAGGCACTGATGCTGAGCCTGATTGTCGGCGGTATTTTCTCATTGCTGACTGCCTTGAACGGGCATGCATCCGCCCAGTATCTCCATGAGTACCAGCCGGAAAAACTCGCTGCCGCCGAGGGGCTTTTTGAGACCCAGTCGCATGCCCCGCTGGCAGTCGGAGGATTTACCGACCGGGAGACACAAGAAGTAAAATGGGGCATTGAAATTCCTTGGGCGCTCAGCTTTCTGGCAGGAAACAGCTTTGACACAGTAGTCATCGGCCTGAACGATTTTCCGGAAGAACTGTGGCCGCCGCTTTTCGTCCATACACTCTTCAATGGAATGGTGGCCATAGGCAGCCTGTTGATTCTCCTTTCCTTTGTAGCATTTGTCTGGAATAAATTCTTAAAAAAGGACCAGTTCCCTAAAATATTTATGTGGGCGTTTGTGCTGTCAGGCCCTGCCGCTGTCCTGGGCATTGAATTCGGCTGGATTTTCGCCTGCACAGGCAGGCAGCCCTGGACAATTTACCGCGTCCTGTCAACGGAAGATTCGGTAACAACGGCCGGGAACCTTGGTATCTTATTTGTCCTTTTTGCGGCCGTTTATGTCATTCTCGGACTGACAGTTGTTCTGGTGCTTCTGTATTATTTTAAAAGAAATACGGTACTCGACGATATCAACCGGACCAAGGAAAAGGGAGTCCCGCTGTATGGCTCCAATACATAAGGGGTGAGAAAGCATGTCAGATGCTCTATTAGCCATCACAATCCTGTGGGGGTTTGTATTCATCTATGCTGTCATGGCAACGATGGATTTCGGCGCCGGCTTTTGGTCGATGGTCTACATGAAGAGGACCAAAACGAAGGCGACTAATATCGCCAACCGCTATCTTTCCCCGACATGGGAAGTGACGAACACTTTCATTGTGGCACTTGTCGTTGCAATCTACAGCCTGTTTCCAGGAGCAGCATACACATTGGGCACCGTGCTGCTCGTTCCAGGCAGCATGATTCTTTTATTGCTTGCCATACGAAGCGCGTTCCTTGTGTTCTCAAACATTGCGAGCGACTATAAAAAGCCGCTCACCATCATATCCGGCATATCGGGTATTCTGATCCCCGGCCTTTTGATCAGTGTGCTGCCGATCACACACGGCGATTATATAGACTTTTCAGATGGCGGCCAGTCACTCAACCTGGCCAAGCTTTTCACCAGCCAAAACGAGTATGCCTTTTTTGGCTTTGCCGTCAGCAGCACTCTGTTCCTTTCTTCTCTTCTCCTGGCCGATTATTCCAAGGCAGCAGATGAAATGGATGCTTACTATGTTTACCGCCGGGATGCCCTGATGATCGGGCCAGTATCGCTTTTGATGGGTGTAGTCATTATGCATACCCTCAGCCTTGAAGCTGCCTGGCTTTATAATAAAATGATCAATGATATGCCGATTCTGATGCTGTCGGCAGGGTTATTCCTCCTGGGAATCGCGGCGCTGCTCCTGCCCTCTTTTACAAAAAAAGGGACTAAAGGCATCCCAAGGCTTGCTGTCATCGCCGTAACACTGCAGTATTTGGCAGCCAGCTTTGTTTACGGGAAAGCACACCTCCCCTACATGGTCTACCCTGAGGTCACCATTGAATCAGGGTTTACAGACCCCAATTCATTCAGGGCCGTGTTTGCCACCTATATTGCAGGCTTTGCCATTCTTTTCCCGGGTTTCGTCTACTTCTGGAGCCTGTTCATGAAAGACAAACGCTACCTGAGGCAAAAGGGCAGCAAACAGCCTAATTAAGGCTTCCCTTTTTCTGTCACGTATTCCCGCTCACCAGGCAGCGAAAGCTAATGCTGTATCAAATACTTTAAGGAGTGGATACAGATGGCACAGGATGTACTATGTGAAGTAAACAACTGCACCTACTGGAAAAAAGGGAATAACTGCGGTGCCGACCGGATTTATGTTGTCAGCCATCATGGCGAGCAGGCCGAAAACAGCCATGAAACGGACTGCAAAACCTTCAAGCCGCATGAATAGGAAATGTAAAACGCCAAGCCGGGAAATTTGTCCTGGCCTGGCTTTTAAATAGTCCATTCTCCTGTAACCAGCGCAGACAATTTCAGCTTGCCTTCTGCATCTTGCTGAAATACCAAGTACAGACTCCTCCAATCCATCCCTCCATATTTATCTGTACCATTCTGATAAAACTCTACTGTTTTTGAATCAGGAAAGACTTCTTTTATATTATTCTTCGTGCTGCCTCTCTGCTGCACATCATCCAATATGATCTGATCCGGCTCTGTAAATCCTTTATACCGGTCAAAATAAGCCTGCGGCACCGACCGGATGGGCTTGCCGCTTCCATCATGGTATCCCCACAAATATTTTTTTTGAATGCTGCTTAGATTCTCCATCTCTTCCTTAGACAAGACGACTGCATCGCTTTCAATAAATTCGTATGGTGAAATCAACAGACCCTTCTCTTTAGAGACGTATTCTGAGATTGCGCCGTAATTTTCATTTTCCAGCGCCTTCACAATGCTCTTTGCCATTTCTTCTGCTGATTGTTCAAATGGCTCATCGTTTTTTTCAAGCTCTTCTACCTGACCTTCCTTTCCGCCTTCTGGCTGCTGTCCATTTACATTCTCAGGACTGGCTGTTTCTTCCACGGCACCTGCTTCTTCCTTTGTACCATCCCCGGACCCGCCTTCTGAACATCCGGCTAAAAGGGCAGCAAGAAGAACAGCAGCAGTTAGTTTATGCACCATAGATTAACCTCCTTTCTGTTATCTATATTATTCTCATTCACTATGCCGGGTTATGGTAAACATGAGTTGTTTGAGGATAAGATGAGGAGCAGACTAAAGGAATTGGGGACTGTATTAATATATAATCCTGCGGTGAAAGTCCTTTATATTCAAAGTTCACTTCCTGATTTGCGGGAGTTCTATTTTTTAATATTTGCGTTAAACTGACCCGCCCTATAATCAAAATCTATAAAAGAGCAATCCCCGCCCAGCCAAAATAGGGCGACTTCCCGGACCTGAATGAGGGAACCGGTGACAGGTTGAAAAATAAGCGGAAGACCCCCCCTGAATTCAAAAAATTAAAAAATAGCTCAAATAGACGGAAAAATTACGGCTATCGAATCAAAAAACAGGAAAGTGGGCAACTTCGCTCACCATAACCGGAAATTCTCCGGTTATTTACACCCACCCGTGCCATATTAAGCATCCTAACCGGAGAATCTCCGCTTATTTTAAGGCTCTATGGTCACTCAAATAAGGATAAGACTTCCTTTTTTATCTTTCCATCCAATCAAAAAATCAACAACAGACCTTAACAGAGCCTTATATTTAAAACAGACACTGCTATTAGGCAAGTGCCTGTTTTTTGAGGTTTAAACGAGTGACACAGCTTCTTTCTTCAATGTCACTTCCGCCAGCCTGCGCCTGTTTATTTCAAAGCCTATTCCCGGCCACTCAGGAACATTTATAAAACCATCCTCCACAGTGACCCCGGGAGAAATGATATCTTCTTCCCAATAGCGCTCAGAGCCAGATATATCCCCTGGTATCTCAAACCCCGGCAGTGAAGCGAGAGCGATATTATGGGCCCTTGAAATGCCGAATTCAATCATGCCGCCGCACCATACCTGAATTCCATTCTGCAGGCAATAATCATGGATCTTTTTTGACTCTGATAATCCGCCGACCCGTCCGGCTTTAATATTGATCACTTTACAGCTGCCAAGCTCTGCTGCCTTCCTTGCATCACTGAAAGAGACAATGCTTTCATCCAGGCAGATCGGGGTGCTGATGCTTTTCTGGAGGACACTATGGTCGATAATATCATCATGGGCAAGCGGCTGTTCAATCATCAGCAGCCTGAATTCATCAAGTGCCTTCAGCCTGTCTTTATCCTTGAGCGTATAAGCGGAATTGGCATCGGCCATCAGGTCGATATCCGGATATTCTTTCCGGATAGCTGATAACAGCTGCAGATCATTTTCCGGACTGATTTTCACCTTGATGCGCCTGTAGCCTTGCTGAAGAAATCCTTCGATCTGCAGGAGACTTTCCTTTACGGTTTTTGCACCCACAGCGACACCGGATCCTATCTTGCCTCTCGTCCCTCCAAGCAAAGAATGAAGCGGCTTTCCGGCCTGTTTGGCCTGCAAGTCCCATAGCGCAGCTTCCAGGCCTGCCTTTGCCATCTGGTTTCGCCTGACAGAGCTGAACAGGGAGTGAGCATCTTCCGCCTTCAGGCCGGGACTCTCCTTCAACAATGGCAGGAGAAAGTCCTTAATGACATGATAGCATGTCCTGACAGTCTCTTCCGTGTACCAGGGGGAAGAAAAAGCAACCGCTTCTCCAAATCCGCTCAAACCGTCCCTGTCAATCAGCTCGACAATTATGGCTTCCCTGCTGCTGACAGTGCCAAGATGGGTGGAAAAAGGCTTCTTCAGCGGCATGCTGATTACATGCAATACAGTCTTTTTTACATTCATAACTTTTCTCCGCCTTTCCCCAGCATGGCACGCAGCTCTCTTCGCAATATTTTTCGTGATGCATTCCTCGGAATTTCTTCAACGAAATAGCAGGTTTTCGGCACTTTATATTTTGCAAGCTTACCGAGGCAGAATTTCTCGATTTCTTCTGATGAAAGTTTTGTACCCCCAATGGTCTGGATGAATGCAGCTGGCACTTCTCCCCACTTCGGGTCTTTCAGCCCGATGACACCCGCATCAGCAATTGCAGGATGTGAAGTGAGCACCCCCTCAATTTCTGCCGGGTATATATTTTCCCCGCCGGAAATGATCAAGTCAGATCTCCTGTCAAGTACATAAAGAAAACCCTCCTCATCAAGCATGCCGATATCTCCTGTGTAAAACCAGCCGCCCCTCATCGCCTTGGCTGTCGCCGCTTCCCTGCTCAAATATCCAGGTGTAACATTAGGTCCCTTAACGGCAATTTCACCAGCCTGCCCTTTATCTGCTTCCCTGTCTCCCTCCATGATTCTCAGCTGGGAAGGAAATAGCGGCTTCCCGGCCGAACCGAGCTTTGAGAAGCTGTATTCAGGAGCAAGTGTCACGATTTGGGATGAAGTTTCAGTCATGCCATAGCTTTGATAGACTGGCAGACCTTTTGCCGTGCATTTTTCGAGCAGATCGCGCGCAGCGGGTCCGCCGCCAAGAAGCATGCAGCGAAAATGAGATGGCAGTCCGTTATCTTCAATTGCAGCGGCAAGCCTTGAAAGCATTGTGCTGACGACAGACATGATTGTCACCTTTTTCTCCCGGATGTCCCTGATCGCCTGCTCTTCGCTGAAAGATCCGTGCAGAACGATGGGGATGCCATAGATCAGGCTTCTCATCAGGATGGAGTACCCGCTTATATGGAACAAAGGGACAGCACATAGCCAGCAGTCATCTTCCCTGACGCCAAGATTGAAGGCCGATCCCGATGCGCTCCACCAGTGGTTTCCGTATGTCTGAAGAACTCCTTTCGGATGTCCTGTTGTACCGGAGGTGTACATGATGGTGCATACCTCATCCAGCGAAACTTCCTCCTCTGCCATAAAGGCAGCTGAAGGCTGGTCAGCGAGAGCTTCCTTCGTCACCATGGTGCAGCCGTCCAGTGACAGCTCTCGGGTTTTATCTGTAAATGCTGCCTCTGTAATCAGAATCGAAGCATTGGAATCCGCCAGCTGCCAGCCGATCTCCTCAGCAGTCAGCCGATTATTCAGGATAACCGCTGTGGCTCCCAACAGCTGAAGGGCAAGCAGGATAAAGACAGAATCAGAATGGTTTTTCAGGAGCACCCCGGCATAGGAGCCCCTGCCTGCCCCTGCACCCGACAGCTTTCCGGCCATATGGGAGGATGCTTCGTATAATTGTTTGAAAGTATAGGCACTGCCTTCAAAATAGAGGGCGTGCCTGTCCGGTGTTAAATCGGCTCTTTTCTTTAAAAATTGAGGGAGAAATTCACCCATTGGCTCCACCTTCCTTGCATATCCAGGATTTAAAATACCATAGAAAAACAGCCTGATGGTTTACCATCAAGCTGTTTTTATTTTCATATAAAATCAAGGGAAACGCGGGAATTGTCCAAAGTCCGGCTTGCGCTTTTCTTTGAACGCATCGCGGCCTTCCTTGGCTTCATCTGTTGTATAGTAAAGAAGCGTAGCATCCCCTGCGAACTGCTGGATTCCAGCCAGTCCGTCAGTGTCGGCATTGAACGCTGCTTTCAGGAAGCGGATGGCAGTCGGACTCTTCTCAAGGATTTCCTCGCACCACTGAATTGTTTCCTCTTCCACTTTTTCAAGCGGCACAACTGTGTTGACGAGCCCCATATCAAGAGCTTCCTGTGCGCCGTATTGGCGGCATAGGAACCAGATTTCGCGGGCTTTCTTATGGCCGACGATCCTTGCCAGATAGCCTGACCCGTAACCTGCATCAAAGCTTCCGACTTTAGGGCCTGTCTGTCCGAAGACAGCATTATCGGCAGCGATAGTCAGGTCACATACGACATGAAGGACATGGCCTCCACCGATAGCATAGCCTTTTACCATGGCAATGACCGGCTTTGGAATAACACGGATAAGGCGCTGCAGATCCAGCACATTCAAACGGGGGATCTCGTCTTCGCCCACATATCCGCCGTGTCCGCGGACCTTTTGGTCGCCGCCGGAACAGAATGCTTTCTCTCCTGCCCCAGTCAGAATGATAACGCCTACGCTTGCATCATCGCGCGCATAAGCAAAAGCATCAATCAGCTCCATTACCGTTTTCGGACGGAAGGCATTATGTACTTCTGGCCTGTTAATTGTAATTTTAGCAATTCCGTTGTAAGTTTCGTATAAAATATCTTCATAATTGCGTCCAGCAATCCATTCTACAGTCATAACGGAATCCTCCTTTTTATAATTTCTGCAAAAACTCACTTACTATTGTACCAAACTTTTCTGGTTCTTCCACATGTATTGCATGCCCGGCCCCAAATACAGTCTCCCATTGGCATAAGGGAATCAGCTTGGACATCCTTTCAGCCAGGGCGCAAAATTTTATATCCTCAGAGCCAGTGACCAGAAGGGTGTCCGCCTTTATATCCGGGAGCTTGCCCCACCACGATGGCTGGGCCCCGGTCCCCATCCCCCTCAGGCTGAATCTAAGGCCTTCCGGGCTGTTTTGAAGCCGCTGCTCCCTGATCTGCTTCTGAACATCTGCCGGCAGCAATTTCTGCGTTTTGAACAGCGGGATGTTTTCCCAGTAATCTACGAATGCTTCGATTCCGTTCTCTTTTATGTATTCCCCAAGCCGCTCATCCTGATTACGTCTATTCTTTCTTTCTTCAGCAGTCTCTAATCCAGGCGATGCACTCTCAAGAATCAGCTTTCTGACATTGCCGGGATATAGGGCCGCAAAAGACAAAGCCAGGCGCCCGCCCATTGAGTAGCCCAATAGATCGGCTTTGGGAATCTGCAGCGATTCCATCAGCTCATGGATCATCCGGGCAGCTGCAGTGACAGTGTAGCTTTCGTCTGAAGCAGGCACATCAGTTTCTCCGTGTCCGGCAATATCGATGGATATGGCCATGGATCCTGATTTCCAGCGGGGAATGAAGGGGTCCCAGGTGGAACGGTCACCTGTAAATCCGTGAAGCAGGATAAGGGGAAAACCGCTGCCCTCTATTTCGACATGGTAGGACCCTCCGCCGCTTACAAATTTCATTCTTATTCTCCTTTTAGGAACAGGGTTATTTCCCGGGAAACACGATTCCACAATTCTCGATGCTCAGCAAGGTTTTTGTCCCGGTTTGTCATTATTTCGGTTACCTTTAGGCCGCGTTCACCATAGCCCTCTTTAATGGCACCCTCAAAGTCTTCCCAAGTTTCAGCGCGGATGAATTTCGCCCCGTAAAGCCTGGCCGCATGTTCAAAATCCAGATCCAAAGGCGTTCCAAAAAGGAGCTCAAAGTTCTTTTTCTCGCCTGCCTGCGGCAGGAATGAAAATATACCGCCGCCATTGTTATTGATGAGCAGGATATGGATATTGATATTGTGGAGTTTTGAAACAATCAGGCCATTAAGGTCATGGAAAAATGTCAAATCCCCCAGCACCAGATAAAGGGGCTGAGAATATAAGCCTGCTCCAAGTGCTGTGGAAACGATCCCATCAATTCCATTTGCACCCCTGTTGCCCATCACCCGAATGCTTTTGCCATTATTGTGGAAGAAGGTATCGAGATCACGGATTGGCATGCTGTTTCCGACAAACAGTGTACTCTCATCAGGCAGAAGCTCTGCAAGCTGGAGAAACAGCTTTCCCTCACTCATTTCTACAGCCGAGCCGGCCTCTGCAAGCACCAGCTTCGTTTTTTCATTGACCGCTATCCATAGCGCACTATACTCGCCGCCAGGCTCCCTGTGTTCAGCAAAGCTCCGTATCTTCTCACAGAAGAGGGCTTCACTGCAATAGACCATTTCTGAAGAAAGCAGGGATGGGTCACGCCAGCCTGCACCGCCATCGACAACAACTTGCCTGCTATCCTTGTTTTCTTTTAAGAATATGGTGAGTGCCTTTGAAACAGGCATTGAACCAAAGCGGATCACCACATCGGGCTTCAGGGCTTCTTTTGCCGCATCGGTCCTCAGGAAGCTGTCATATCCGTCAATGACAAGCGCTTTTCCATGCTTTCCGCTTCTCAGCTGTGAAAGCGGATCTGCCAATATTGGATAATCAAGCGTCTCTGCCAGCTTGACCACTTCAGATACAAACCGGCTGTCATCATTTGGCCCGCAAATGAGGATGCCTTTTTGGAAGGATGAAAGGACGTCTGCCATCTCTCTAAAAACAGAATCTGGAAGAGCAAGCTCCCCCTGCTGGATGGAGACAAAACCTTCAGGCCTTTCCTGGCTTTCGAACAGATTTTCATCGAGCTTAGGTATAAGGGGCTCACGAAAAGGAAAGTTGAGGTGAACAGGACCGGCAGGGGCCTTAACTGACTCTGCGCAGGCCCTGGCACATACTGTCCTGGCATATCTGATCATTTCATCCGAATTCTCGGGCGGCGCCATTTCTGCAAACCATTTTACATGCCCGCCGTAAAGGTGGATCTGATCGATTGCCTGTGGAGCCCCTACATCCCTCAGCTCATGGGGCCGGTCTGCCGTCAGGACAACAAGCGGGACTCTTGAGATCTTTGCCTCAACAACGGCCGGAAAATAATTCGCCGCAGCTGTCCCTGAGGTACAAAGCAGGGCAGCCGGCATGCCTGATGCTTTGGCGATCCCAAGGGCAAAAAAGCCTGCTGAGCGCTCATCCACATGAATATGCACATTGAGGTCCGGATGCTCCGCCATGACCATGGCCATCGGCGTAGAACGGGATCCCGGGCTGACAACAACGTCCCGGACACCGGTTTTGGCCAGCTCCGAGACAAATGCAGCGATATAAGTTGTTAATGCTTCTTGATGATTCATTCTGATAGTCCTCCCAGAGCTGACCGCATAGGACGGAATTTGATCTTGGTTTCCATGAATTCGCTCTCAGCGTTTGAATTCTCCACGATTCCGCATCCGGCAAACAAGGAAGCTTCATCTCCCTGAAGAAGGCCGGAACGGATCGATACAGCAAATTCTCCATTTCCGCTGTAGTCAATCCAGCCCAGCGGCCCTGCATAATAGCCCCGGTCTAATTCCTCAATCTCTCTAATCATAGCTACAGCTTCCTGCTTTGGCAGCCCGCCGAGCGCAGGGGTCGGATGAAGTTTCTCAACCAGCAGGAGCAATGAAGCTTCCTCCTTTGTCGTACCCTCCACTGGTGTGTACAAATGCTGGATATGCTTCATTTTCAACAGCTGGGGCTTTGAAGGAATCTTAATCTCCTCGCAGGCTTCGTCCATGGCTGTTTTTATCATATCAACCACATACTGATGCTCGATGAGATTCTTTTCGTCCGATAATAAGGCCTCGCCAAGTGCCTGGTCATCCTCGGGAGTCTTTCCCCTCGGGATGCTCCCGGCCAGGCAGGTCGAATAAAGACTTTTTCCTTTCTTTTTAACAAGCCGTTCGGGAGTGGCCCCGATAAAACAGTCTCCTTGGGATTCAAAAGCAAAGATAAAGCTTTCATTCTGTTCATTGTGAAGATTGCCTAATACCTGTTCCGCTTCTATATGCCCGGAAAAAGAAAGCCGCAGTTCCCTTGCAAGGACCACTTTCTTAAGCTTTCCAGCCTTGAGCTCTTCGACCGCTGAAGTGACTGAATCCATCCATTCCTGCGGATGAATTTCCTCTTCAGAGATAAGCCTGCCTTCATTCTCCTGAACAGGTGCCCCAATCCCTTCAAGCAGGAGGCGTCTTTCTTCCCTGACTTTTTCAGCAAGCGATACATCATCATGTTTCGTGCAGACAATATTGGTCGTCAGGAATGTTTGTCCTTCTGTCTGCGTCAGCAAATACCTCGGAACATGAAAAAGAGAATCCGGATATTTGGACCATAATGCGGTCTTTTCCTTTTCCGGATCAAAAGAGAATCCCCCGAACAGGGCAGGGCCTGCAGCGGCGGCAGAGTATTCATTATATATGACTGCATTGCGGATAAAGCGCTTCCACTCTTTTTCTACATGAGAAAAACGGCCGGAAGCCTGATCCGACTGAATAAGTTTGCATATTCCCAAACCAGCTAGGATGGTTTCATTTGAAGGATCTTTCCAGTAAAAGCGTTCACCAAAAAACGCCTGTCTTCCTGAAGCAAAGAATGATAATGGGTCAATATAGTCCAATTTATGGACTTCACTGACAAGGATAGGCTCCGAAAAAGCCCCGGCCTTTTTAATTGCTTCCAGGATTCCTTCCTTAAGTTCCGTATCCTGTATCGTAACCAAGAAAATCCCTCCAATAACAGCTTTACCGCTGTTATTCTTTCGTTTTTCAGCTTATTTTAAGATACACCTCATGATTATATGATGTCAACAACATCGGCCTGATGATGCATGTATCCTCATTATTATAATAGGCTGCTCTTCACGTTTTCCTTCCATATTCTTTGTTTGGCTGCAGGCGGCAGAAAAAAGGCGGAAAGTCAGAGAATTCCCGCCTCGGCAGTATGCAAAAATCCATTGACACCCCATTGATCTTTGCTAAACTTGAATATGTCAGGATATTTTTGACCTGGAGCTTATTTTAAGCTAAAATATAAAGGTTTGTTATACAAAGAATACATTAAGGGGAGAGTCAAAAATGCAACCACAAACGCATCCCGATCCTTCGCCTGCCATGAAATCGGGCGGATGGAGAGTCTGGTGGCAATTAACCAGGCCGCACACCTTGACGGCAGCTTTTGTGCCCGTCCTGCTGGGCACTGCTTTAGCAATAGATAAAACAGAAATCAGCTTCAGCCTTTTCCTGGCCATGCTAATGGCCAGCCTCCTGATTCAGGCGGCTACAAATATGTTCAATGAATATTTTGATTTCAAGCGGGGCCTTGATACAGCTGAATCAATCGGGATCGGCGGCGCCATCGTCCGTGAAGGGATAAAACCGAAGACAGTTATTCAGCTTGCCTTTACACTTTACTTCATTGCGCTGCTCCTTGGCGTCTATATCTGCATGAACAGCAGCTGGTGGCTTGCAGCTGTAGGCCTTGTCTGTATGGCAGCCGGCTATTTGTATACTGGCGGCCCTTTCCCTATTGCCTATACGCCATTTGGGGAAATTGTAGCAGGATTTTTCATGGGGATGATGATTATCCTCATATCCTTCTTTATCCAGACAGGCACAGTTACGATGCTTAGTGTCATGATTTCAGTTCCGATTTTTATCCTTGTCGGACTGATCCTGATGGCCAACAATATCAGGGATCTGGATGGAGACAAGGAATTTGGAAGGAAGACCCTGGCTATTCTGCTCGGCAGGGACAAGGCGATATACTTCCTGGGAATCATGTTCACCATTTCCTATATATGGATATTTGTGATGATAGCTGCAGGTTATATCTCTCCATGGCTGGCCATTGTCGCTCTGAGTATTCCAAAGGCTGTAAAGGCCACAAAGGGCTTCATCGGCAAAACAAAGCCGGCCCAAATGATGCCTGCCATGGTTGCTACTGCACAGACGAATACCATTTTCGGTTTTCTGCTGTCTGTCGGCCTGTTTCTGGGATATTTATTGTAAAGTTTGATGCAAAAGCCCTCTGCTACTCTGCAGAGGGCTTTTTTGCGGTCGTCTTACCATGTTTCATTGGCTGAATAAAGGGTAATTTCTAAGCAAGGCAAATGGGCCTGCATGAACTGTCAGCTTAGCCGGGAACGGCCTTTTATTCTAATAAATACTACTAATGGAACAGGATGTGGAATAATGATTACCAAGGATCAAATCAACGAACTGAAGGCTCAGCTGGAAGAAGATAAGAAAACCATTAAAGAACAGCTGGATAGTGACACGAACAGCCGCTTTGACAATGAAAGCGCAAGAGATACAGTCGGTGAGCTTTCAATGTACGATAACCACCCCGGCGATGCGGGCACTGAGCTTTTTGAAAGAGAGAAGGACCAGGCAATTGAAGAGCATCAGAACGAGGAATTAGATAAAGTGAACACAGCCCTCCAGGCAATTGAGGACGGCACTTACGGAAAATGCAAGGAGTGCGGAAAGGACCTGCCCTTTGAAAGGCTCGAGGCAGTCCCAACGGCTTTATATTGTGTTGATCATGCTCCTTCACAGCATCCTGCATCAGACCGGCCTGCAGAAGAAGATGTGCTGAGTCCCAATCATGATAACCATTTTAATTTTGATGACTACAAAGACATTAATGATGAACAGGACAGCTTTGTACAGGCTGCCAGCTATGGCACTTCCGAAACACCGTCCGATTTCAATGGACAGCATGAGGATTATAACAGCCTCTATGATACAGATCATAATGATGAAGGATTCACTGAAGAATATGAGACCTTCAGTGCGACAGACATAGACGGGAAAAATCGAAGGGTTGTCCGCTCCGATACAGAGGAGCAATATCAGCAGGAATTAGAAGAAGAAAACCTCGATGCGCCGTTTGGCAAAGTCCCTTATAAAAAAGGGGACAGCTATCTGGAGGATAAGGAAAACGAATGACAGCTGAAAAAGCGGCAAACAAAAGGCCTGGGGGAAACCAGGCCTTTTGTTTGCTTCTGAAAATTCATTTAGAAGAATGGCTTGCTGCCGGCTGGATATGCCAAATTTCCTCTGCATATTCACGGATGGTCCGGTCGCTGGAGAAATGACCTGATGCAGCAATGTTCATCAGGCTTTTCCGCTGCCACCCAAGCCGGTCTCCATAGGCAATAGCTGCCTGTTTCTGTATGGCTGCATAGGAATCGAAATCCCGGAGGACAAAATATTGATCATTATGCATCAACAGCGAATCCGCGATGCTTTCAAACTCATCTCCGGCATAGGGGAAAAATCCATTGGTAAGCTGATTGATGATGGTGCTGATCCTTTTATCAAGATGATAATAGTCCATTGAACGGTATTCTCCATTCTGCTGAAAGCGGAGAACCTCTTCAGCAGCCAGCCCGAAAATGAAAATATTCTCTTCCCCCACCCTTTCCAGTATCTCTACATTGGCGCCGTCCAGAGTACCGACGGTAAGAGCCCCATTCATCATGAACTTCATATTGCCCGTTCCTGATGCCTCCTTGCTGGCAGTGGAAATCTGTTCACTGATGTCTGCAGCAGGGAAAATTTCCTCAGCAAGGGATACCCGGTAATTTTCAAGAAATACGACTTTAATCAGCTTATTCGCAGCAGAATCATTGTTCACTTTTTCAGCAACTGTATTGATAAGTTTGATGATCTTTTTCGCATAATAATAGCCCGGAGACGCCTTAGCACCAAATATGAAAGTCCGGGGCTGAATGTGGGAATCCCCCTCTTTGATCCGATTATACATATGCATGATATGAAGCACGTTCAACAGCTGCCTTTTATAGGCATGAAGCCTTTTTACCTGAATATCAAAAATAGATGACGCATCAATGGAAAGGCCTGTCTGCTGCTTGATCCGGCGGGCAAGCCGTTGTTTATTTTCCTCTTTGATCAGCTCAAGCTCCAGCAGCATACTGCTGTCTTCCGCAAATTTGGCCATTTCTCCCAAGCGGTGGGGCTCCTTTATCCAGCCGGGACCGATTGCTTCTGAAATCAGGCCCGCCAGGCGGGGATTGGAATTCAGCAGCCACCGCCTGTGTGTAATGCCATTGGTTTTATTATTGAATTTTTCAGGGAATAATTCGTAAAACTGTTTCATTTCCCTATGTTTCAGTATTTCTGTGTGAAGAGCTGCCACACCATTGACACTGTGGCTTCCGGCAAGGGCCAGATGAGCCATTTTCACTTCTCCATCGGAAATGATGGCCATAGACTGGATCCGCTCCCAATCACCGGGGTACTTTTCCTCCAGTTTCAGGCAGAAACGCTTGTTGATTTCTTCTGCAATCATATAAATCCTTGGAAGAAGAGGCTGAAACAGGCGGATCGGCCATTTTTCCAATGCTTCAGAAAGCGTCGTATGATTTGTATAGGAAATCGTTGAAACCGTAATCTCCCATGCTTCTTCCCAGGCCATCTCTTCTTCATCTACAAGAATTCTCATCAATTCAGGAATCGCAAGGACCGGATGGGTATCATTTATATGGATGCTGATGAACTGATCGAAATCCTTCATATTTCCATGCTGCTTTTTAAAGGACTCTATAATTGACCGGATACTTGCTGATACAAGAAAATACTGCTGTTTAAGACGCAGGATCTTGCCTTCATCATGTGTGTCATCCGGATACAGGAATTCCGAAATCAGCTCTGTTTCCCTTTTATATTGCATGATGTTATTATACTGGGGAAAAGGAGAAGGCTCCGCACTCCAGAGCCTTAATGTATTGACTGTCTCAGTTTGGTACCCTGCAACCGGCATATCGTACGGAACAGCAGTAACCGTCTCGCCAGGCAGATGCCTGAAAACCAGCCTGCCTTCTTCCTCACTGCATTCCACTCTTCCCCAAAAAGGGATCTCCACTGCAGAATCAGCCTTTCTTATTTCCCAGACGTTTCCATGCCTCAGCCACTGTTCCGGCAGCTCGACCTGATATCCGTCGACAATCTTCTGCTCAAAAAGCCCATGCTTATAGCGTATACCGCACCCATGCCCTGGCAGATCGAGCGATGCAAGGGAATCAAGGAAACAGGCTGCAAGCCTGCCAAGCCCCCCGTTCCCCAGGCCCCCATCGGGCTCTGACTCTTCAAGACCGCCCAGTTCAATGCCAAGGTCCTGCAGCCCCTCCTCAACGACTTTATGAATGCCGAGATTAAGCAGATTATTGCGCAGCAGCCGCCCAAGAAGGAATTCAATGGATAAATAATAGACCTGTTTTTGCTTGATCATCCTGCTGCGCTCATTTGTGTAGATCCAGTTCATACTGACATATTCCCTTACCATATGTCCAAGGGTCTGGTATTGATCGCGCTTTGTGCTGTCAGGAAAGCTTTTTCCACTGGTCATTTCAAGCCTTGTCAAAAAGACCTCCTTGAACTCTTCCTTATCCGAAAACATCCTCTCACTCCCCTGAAACAAGCCCTTCGTAAAGCTTGCTGTACTTGAACGCAGACTGGGCCCAGCTGTAATCCAGGCTCATCGTCCTCTTGACCAGCTCTTTCCACTCTTCTTTCCGGCTATAAAAGTAAATGGCCCGATTGATGGTATAGAGCATATCGTGGGCATTAAAGTTAGTAAAAGAGAAGCCGTTTCCTTCTCCTGCCTCCCCATTATATGAATGGACTGTATCGTTTAATCCCCCCGTCTCCCTGACGATCGGAATCGTTCCGTACCTCATGGCGATCAGCTGTCCGAGGCCGCATGGCTCAAACTTCGAAGGCATCAGGAATAAATCAGCGCCTGCATATATTTTATGAGCCAGCTCCTCATTAAAGCGTATGTACGCTCTTACTTTTTCCGGATAAACCCGCTCCATCCCGGCAAAGAATTGTTCAAATTCCTCTTCTCCGGTGCCAAGGACAACGAATTGTACCTCCTCTGACAATAGCTCCTGAAAGACACACTTTACAAGATCAAGCCCTTTTTGGCTCGTCAGCCTGGTAATCATCGCAATAATAGGCACTTCAGGCTGTTCCGGGAGGCCCGCCAGCTTTTGAAGGCTGCGCTTATTCTTGCCTTTATTTGTTAATAGATTCACATTATATGGCGCAGCAATCATCTGATCATTTTCAGGATCATAAAAATCAGCATCAATTCCATTAAGGATGCCGGTCAGGTCCTCGTCCCGCAGCCTCAGCAGCCCCTCAAGCTTCTCTCCGTAATATTTATTCTGAATTTCAGCCTTATAGGTAGGACTGACGGTTGTTATCTTATCGGCAGATGTAAGGGCCGCCTTCATAAAATTGATGCAGCCGTAAAATTCAAGCTGCTCTGCATTAAAACAAAGCTCGTCAAGGCCAAATAAGTCAGTAAGCGCCTCTTTTGGCATAATGCCCTGGAATTGAAGATTATGAATGGTAAACACGCTTTTTATAGAAGCATATTCCTTTGCATCTCTGTATTGAACATTCAGCAAGAAGGGGACCATCCCCGTATGCCAGTCATGGCAATGGATGATATCAGGATAGAAATCCAGCTCTCTCATGCTTTCCAGGACCGCCCTGCTGAAGTAAGCAAATCTTTCCCCATCATCAAAATATCCGTATAGCTGATCCCGTAAAAAATAATACTCGTTATCGACAAAATAAAAAATGACACCATCATGGACAAGCTCTTCGATTCCGCAATACTGGTTCCGCCACCCAACAGAAATGCTGAACTCCCTGATCTTTTTCATTTTCTTTTTATAGGTGTCCGGTATGCTCCCATACTTAGGCAGCACAATTCTAACGTCCGTCCCCAGCTTTTTCAATTCTTTCGGCAGGGAGCCTGCCACATCGGCAAGCCCTCCAGATTTAACGAATGGTACACACTCAGATACAGCGAATAAGACTTTCATGAATTCATCAGCGCCCCTTGTATAGTTCCTTTCCGGATTACGATCGGCTGGACAGGGGAACCTTCCATTAGAGTCCCTGATTCAATTCTGACATCTTTGTCGATGATGACTGAATCCAATATACAATTTTCACCTATCTGGCATTTTTGCATAATGATGCAATTTCTCACAACTGACCCTTTCCCGATTCTGACTGCCCTGGAGATGATGCTGTTTTCGACCGTTCCCTCTATAAGGCATCCGTTTGCCACCATGCTGTTATTGACCCCTGCGCCTTTCAGATACCTTGCAGGCGGCTCATCCTTTACCTTAGTATAGACTGGCTGATCTTTGCGGAACAGCTTGTGGAATGTTTCGGGCTCGAGCATGCTCATGCTTGCCAGGTAGTAGTTTTCAATCGAGTCGATTCTTGCAATATGTCCGGTATATTCGTAAGTGCAGACTTTATACACATGATTCAGGTCGGCTGCAATATCACTCATGCAGGAGTAGCCCGTTTCATTTCTGTTTTCGATGAATTCGATTAGCTGGGAGGTTTTTACAAGGTACATTTCAAGAGATCTTCCGTTATGCCTGAGTTCCGTAATATCACATCCGGACTGGATATGCCTTTCAAGGGCCGGCCGAAAATCCATATTAAGAACCGTATAGCAATTTGCTATTAAAGAATATACCTGATTGCTGCGGTAGAAATAATCAAGGTTGGCTGCAAAATGATTGAAGGAACCTACCCCCTGCCGAGGCCCATCAAGGAGAGGCGATGGAAAGAAAAAGAGGCCGTCTCTTTTTCTGTTCAAATCCCAATTCTTTCCTGAACCAAGATGGTCCATCAGTGACCTGTATTGAAATTTCGGGAAAATGGCCACACTGGCAATCCCTGAGTTGACCATGCTCGAGAGAACAAAATCAATCAACCGGTAGCGGCCTGCAAAGGGCACTGCCGCAAGAGAGCGGTGGACTATCAGTTCCTCCAGTCCTTCATGATAGGTTGTTGCATCTATAACACCCAGCAATCTCTTATTCAACTATATCCCCTCCTGATTTATATTCTTATGAATGGATTTCCTTAATCATTTCTTCTGTCACCAGGATTATTTCACCCTCATTCTTATCATCCCTGATAACTGTTCCGTCCGGTATATACATTTCAGAAGGAACAATTGCTCTTTCAATAAAGACATTCTTCCCGATGACAGCATTCGGCATAATGACCGATTCTTTTATGATCGAGCCTGCTTTGACCTCAACTCCCTGAAACAGGACCGTTTTATAAATCTCTCCTTCTATTACACAGCCTTCATTGATCATCGACTCATCCACTTCCGCCATCGGCGCGATATATTGCGGCGGATGGTTGGGATTCACAGAATAGATCCTCCAGGAATAATCATTCAGATCCAGCTGGCAATCATCATCCAGCAAGTCCATATTGGCTTCCCAAAGGCTTTGGACAGTTCCCACATCCTTCCAGTAACCGCTGAAAGGATAGGCATAGAGCCTTTTGCGGTCATTTAGAAGCTTTGGAATGATATCCTTTCCGAAGTCATGCGAGGAATCCTTATCCAGATCGTCCAGTTCCAGATATTCCTTAAGCACATCCCATTTAAATATATAAATTCCCATCGAGGCCATATTATTTCTCGGATTCTCCGGCTTCTCATCAAATTCTGAAATGCTCAGATCATCGTTCGTATTCATGATTCCGAAGCGGCTGGCTTCCTCCCAGGGAACTTCTTTGACGGAAATAGTGGCATCAGCATTCTTCTCAATATGATAATCAAGCATCAGGTCATAATTCATCTTGTAGATATGATCGCCTGACAGGATGAGCACATATTCTGGTTCATGCTGCTTAAGATAGTTGATATTTTGAAAGATCGCACTCGCCGTGCCTGTATACCACTTCACTTCTGAAGATTCGGCATATGGCGGCAAAACGGTTACCCCGCCATTCATTCTGTCCAGATCCCAGGCGCTTCCTATCCCGATATAGGAGTTAAGTACAAGAGGCTGATACTGGGTCAGAACACCGACTGTATCAATCCCTGAATTAGTACAATTGCTCAAGGTGAAATCAATGATCCGGTATTTGCCTCCAAATGGTACAGCTGGCTTTGCAAGATTTTCTGTCAGAGCGTTAAGCCTTGACCCTTTTCCCCCTGCCAGCAGCATTGCCACACATTTTGTCTTTGCCATTTCCTTTCCTCTCCTTTCGGTGTTTAACAGGACGCAAGATAGTAATGCCAAACGGCGGGATAGCCATTTGAATTGAATAAGGCCGGCCATGATATTCCAGTTCTTCTGTTTTGACGACCTTCTTGTTGATCCAGCCGGATCCCCCATATTCCTCCTTATCGCTGTTGAAGATTTCCCTGTAGCTTCCGGCATGCGGGACTCCGATCCTGAAGTTTCGATAAGGCTCGGCTGTAAAGTTGCATACTGCAATAAGATGTTCACCCTCCGCAGCACTGAAGCGGACAAAAGAGAAAATCGATTGTTCCCGGTTATCTGCATCAATCCACTCAAAGCCTTCATGGAGATGATCCAGTTCAAACAGGGGCTTGGATCTCCTGTAAAGCCGTATCAAATCCTTGGTATACCTGTTTGCTTTCTGGTGCATCTCATATTCCAGAAGAGTCCAGTCAAGCTCTTCCGAATCCTTCCATTCAGAAAATTGAGCGATTTCAAAGCCCATGAACAGCAGTTTCTTTCCGGGATGTGCCATCATATAGCCCAGGAGCAGCCGGAACTGGGCAAACTTTCTCCAATAATCCCCCGGCATTTTATCGAGGAGAGACTTCTTTCCATGTACAACTTCATCATGAGAAAGAGGTAATATATAGTTCTCCTTGAACGCGTATAAGAGTGAAAATGTAATATTGCCATGCTTTCCGGATCTCGCCTCTGGACTGGTTTCCATATATGCCAGTACATCATTCATCCAGCCCATATTCCATTTGTAATGAAAGCCAAGGCCCCCATAATGGGCAGGAGAGGTCACCTGGGGGAGATTTGATGAATCTTCAGCTGCTAAAAAAATGGAGGGATCATATTGCCTGATTGTGCTGTTGAGCTTGCGGAGGAACTCAATCCCAAACGGATTCTGATGGTGCTCATGGGAATTGGGCCAATAAATGATATTAGATACAGCATCCATCCTGAATCCATCTATATGATAGGTTTCAAGCCAGAATAAAGCATTGGAGATTAAAAAGCTCTGCACTTCATTGCGGCCCAGGTCAAAGTTTGAAGTGCCCCATACATAATTCTCCCTATCCTTCTCGTTCTTATATTCAAAAAGATGGGTTCCGTCAAAATTATAGAGCCCATGGGCATCTTTGCAGAAATGGCCGGGAACCCAGTCGAGGATGACACCGATGTTATGCTGATGGCATTGATCAACAAAGTACATCAAATCCTGGGGCTCTCCATACCTGCTGGTCGGAGAAAAATACCCTGTCCCCTGATAGCCCCAGGAGGCGTCGAGCGGATGCTCGACAAGAGGGAGCAATTCCACATGTGTGAAACCATGTTCAAGAACATAGGGCACAATTTCATCCGCCAGCTCCCTGTAATTCATCAGCCTCTTATCGATTTTTCGTTTCCACGTTCCGGCATGCATTTCATAGATGACTGCCGGTTCTGCGAAGGTATTTTTCTTCATCCTGCTTTTTAGCCATGATTGATCATTCCATTTATAGCCTTCAAGCGGCCAAACAACTGAAGCAGTGCCTGGCCTCTTCTCAGAATAGAAGGCATATGGATCAGCTTTGTGCAGCCTGGTTCCTCCATGTGTCAATATTTCATACTTATAAAGGCAGCCTGCCAAATCATTCTCAATTACTATGTGCCATACCCCTTCATTATTCATTCTATGTAATTTAAAATTTTCCCCGTTCCAGCTGTTAAAGTCCCCAACAACCCTGACCTCCTTAGCATTAGGAGCCCATACAGCAAACCTTGTGAAAGTATTGCCATCTTCATATATCAAGTGGGCACCAAATAGGCGGTGGCTGTCAAAAAGGGTGCCTTCATGAAATAAATGCATTTGATAGTCGGTGGGAAACATCGTTTTCACTGCCATCCTTCTCTCCAACAGATTTAAATTCATTAACTTTCTCTTTATATTCGTTCTCTATAGAAAAATACCTTGCGATATTTTTTTAAATTTTTCGATATTTTCTTTTATAATTCGATTATTTTTTAAAACTTGAGATGGTTTTAACGGAAAATGCCTATAATAAGCTTATGAATGTATGAAGGGAGGATTGAAGATGGCAAATCAAGAAGAAGAATTTCTCCTCCGGGAAAAACATGATGCCGGAGGAAAGCTGCCGCTGTTCGGTCCTGCAGATGGAAAAATCCTGGCAACGGGGGATATGTTCCGGGGCCCTTATACAGGGGTCGCATCAGATATAGATTTAAACAATCCGGGAAACCGGCTGCAAAATAAAGTAGACATTCCAGATTAAGGATCAGGCATACTGGTGGAAGAAAAAATGCATACAAAAAAGCTGCCAGCATGTGCTGACAGCTTTTTTGTATGACCCCTACGGGATTCGAACCCGTGTTACCGCCGTGAAAGGGCGGTGTCTTAACCGCTTGACCAAGGGGCCTTATGGCGGAGAAGGAGGGATTTGAACCCTCGCGCCGGTTGCCCGACCTACACCCTTAGCAGGGGCGCCTCTTCAGCCACTTGAGTACTTCCCCATATTGGCTCCGCAGGCAGGACTCGAACCTGCGACCGTTCGGTTAACAGCCGAATGCTCTACCACTGAGCTACTGCGGAATGGTGGGCCTAAATGGACTCGAACCATCGACCTCACGCTTATCAGGCGTGCGCTCTAACCAGCTGAGCTATAGGCCCACTTTGGAGCGGGTGATGGGAATCGAACCCACGACATCAGCTTGGAAGGCTGAGGTTTTACCATTAAACTACACCCGCAATATTATGGGGCGACTGATGGGAATCGAACCCACGAATGTCGGAACCACAATCCGATGCGTTAACCACTTCGCCACAATCGCCACTATTCAATGCTATTTGATAAAATAATAAATGGTGGCTCAGGACGGAATCGAACCGCCGACACAAGGATTTTCAGTCCTTTGCTCTACCGACTGAGCTACTGAGCCATAATGGATATTGATTTTTCAAGTAAATAATGGCGGTCCCGACGGGAATCGAACCCGCGATCTCCTGCGTGACAGGCAGGCATGTTAACCGCTACACCACGGGACCAGTATAATAAATAAGGCCTGAATTATGCCCGAGCAGTCTGCAGGACTGTCTCTTCCTCTTACAGATGACTCAAGGAAGAAATCCATTGAGACAGCTCGCAGCATATTCATTGGAGTGTTGCTTGTCGCTACACCACCGGACCAGGTATTGCGGGGGCAGGATTTGAACCTGCGACCTTCGGGTTATGAGCCCGACGAGCTACCGGACTGCTCCACCCCGCGACGATAAAAGTATAATTTTTCTTCGTTCCTGAATCTTTTTTGCATAAGACTGTCCCGGTCTCAGGAAGTGAACCAAGCAGCGGCTCGACCGGTACAACTCGCAGTTTTTTCAGTGGAGAATTGCTCGTTGCTCCACCCCGCGTCGATAAGAGTTATTAAAAAATATAATGGAGGAGGTAGAGGGATTCGAACCCCCGCGCGGTGTTACCCGCCTGTCGGTTTTCAAGACCGATCCCTTCAGCCAGACTTGGGTATACCTCCATAATTCAAGTAAGTGGTGGACCTTGTAGGACTCGAACCTACGACCGGACGGTTATGAGCCGTCTGCTCTAACCAGCTGAGCTAAAGGTCCTTAATTTGGTAGCGGCGGAGGGGATCGAACCCCCGACCTCACGGGTATGAACCGTACGCTCTAGCCAGCTGAGCTACACCGCCAAATCAAGTATTCTCATAAGGTTATATGGTGGAGCCTAGCGGGATCGAACCGCTGACCTCCTGCGTGCAAAGCAGGCGCTCTCCCAGCTGAGCTAAGGCCCCATATCAAATTTCAAATGGTCGGGAAGACAGGATTCGAACCTGCGACCCCTTGGTCCCAAACCAAGTGCTCTACCAAGCTGAGCTACTCCCCGTCATGTAAATGATAAGCGTCGAATTGCTTCAGTGCTTCCTTATTCACATCATCCTGCACATGGCAGTCAGGTGTTCACTCGTTGGCTTATATTCTTGCTTTCATTACATTAATAGTATGGCGCGCCCGAAAGGAGTCGAACCCATAACCTTCTGATCCGTAGTCAGACGCTCTATCCAATTGAGCTACGGGCGCATATTTAAAATGAATTGAATGGTGCCGAGGACCGGAATCGAACCGGTACGGTAGTCACCTACCGCAGGATTTTAAGTCCTGTGCGTCTGCCAGTTCCGCCACCCCGGCAATCTCTGGAGCGGAAGACGGGATTCGAACCCGCGACCCCCACCTTGGCAAGGTGATGTTCTACCACTGAACTACTTCCGCATATAAAATTGGTGCGGGTGAAGGGAGTCGAACCCCCACGCCTTGCGGCGCCAGATCCTAAGTCTGGTGCGTCTGCCAATTCCGCCACACCCGCATAATTCATTGCTAGAGATTGAATGGTGAGCCATGAAGGACTCGAACCTTCGACCCTCTGATTAAAAGTCAGATGCTCTACCGACTGAGCTAATGGCTCATTTGAAACTGGTGCCGGCTAGAGGACTTGAACCCCCAACCTACTGATTACAAGTCAGTTGCTCTACCAATTGAGCTAAACCGGCAAATATGGTGGAGGATGACGGGATCGAACCGCCGACCCTCTGCTTGTAAGGCAGATGCTCTCCCAGCTGAGCTAATCCTCCATATTAAAGCCCGGCAGCGTCCTACTCTCACAGGAGGAGAACCTCCAACTACCCTTGGCGCTGAGAAGCTTAACTTCCGTGTTCGGTATGGGAACGGGTGTGACCTTCTCGCTATCGCCACCAGACTATTTTTTCAAGACAAGTATTATTATATCATCTTGTTTTTGTTTTGCAAGGGATTTTTTAATTTTTTATTCCCTCAAAACTAGATAATGCAGAAGAAGAATTACAAAGCAATCAAATGTGGTTAAGTCCTCGATCTATTAGTATCTGTCAGCTCCACGTGTCACCACGCTTCCACCTCAGACCTATCAACCTGATCATCT